>NZ_JBHUDJ010000003.1:0-146346 GCF_042678165.1 Halorientalis brevis
TCCCGCTTCTTACTCCTAGTTCTGACGGTCGAAGCCGACGCTGTCCAGCGATTCACCAGAGCCCAATTTCCCAATTACACGACCCGTAGATCCACTCATTATCTGAGAATGGTAAGAGTATTTGATAAAAGTATCTGACGCTATCTAAGACGCTCAAACCGACGGCACCTGAGTGGGCGGTAAAATCCTCTTTTATACACTGGACTCGGAATATAGATTTGAACCTTTTTCGCCAAACCGGTGGGAAAGAATCCTTCGAGATACGCGCCCTGTATTCAGCAGTCGAATTATGACAATTATCTGATAACCAAAGCTGGAACTGCCGACTTCGCCACTACGCACTCGGTTGTAGGGTAAGACACCGGACTGCACAGCACGGTTTTTCTGTCGCCCCTGAAGGGTGCGGGGCGACGTACAGAGTCCCGCAGACTCGATGGAATCTATCAGCACTTCCAGTCGGTGGATCGTGAGGATTGACCAATAAAGAAATAAAATGTTGATAATGGAACAACTCTTCGAAGGATATCCACTCGCCACCAGCGACCGCACCTTCTGTGCAGGCTGTCGCCACGAGGTTGAGCCGGTCGCGTACAGTCCCATGGTCGAAGGGGGTGAACCGTAGCATGGCCGATGCGGCCCTGCTGGACTCTGTCGGCCCGGACGTGTACGTACGCATCCAGACCGACCTGCTGGTCATCGGCGACTCGATCATCACGGACCGCCACCACGCGAGCAGTGGCAACTACGACCCCGACGACCCCCAGAATCAGATCGGCGGCATCATCCCGTCGTTCTCCCTGTCGGGCTGGCTCCGCCACGGCATGGAACGTGTCGTTCAGCAACACGGCGGGACGGCCTGCCACCCCGGCGAGTCGAACGCCAACTTCCGAAAGGACGACGTCTACGAACGCGACCTGGACGCCGGGTACCACCCGAAGGGTGACTGCGTGGAGGACCCGACAGCCGACGACGGCTGTCTAGTGTTCGACCTCTTCGGCGGCTTCGGCGGCGTTCCAGGGAAGGTGATGCGGCGGCCGATCCAGTTCTCGCCCGTCCGGTCGAGCGTCGACTACACCCGCGGCCAGGCGGAGGGCCATTACCGGCGGCTGAATCGCAACGTCGTGTCGCGGAACGAAGCGGACAATCGGGAACCGCTCCGGAACGTTGAGGTCGATGCCGTGGCCAACCTGGACGGGGCCTGGCACCTCTCCTTCCGCGAGCTGAAACCCGAGTTCCTCGGACTCCTCGATGCAGCAATCAGGTACCTCAACGAGAACTGCACGGACTTCATGCACCAGTTAGGTGGGGCCAGGAACTTCGGTGCCGGGATCGTCGAGTGTGCCCTCGTGAATCCCCTCTACGAGGAGCGGGAACTCGCCCGAGTGTTCGACCGGGGACGGGGGAAGACGCAGACGATGGAGGAGAAAGACCAGACGTGGGAGGACAAACACCTCTCCGAGTTCGAATCAGCCCTCGAAGACCGTGTTGAGGGGTAAGATCGAGAATCGAGTAGTCAAATGACAATAAATAATGGTTGATGATATGCTGGCGGCATTCCGTCACGACGCGCACAAGTTCACCGGCGAGAGCCATGATAACGCTCGCGAGGAGTTCGCTGGCGTAGCCGTGAACCAGCCGGTTCCCAAGGGGGCAGACGGCGATGCAGCGGCGCTCTCGCGGGCTCAACAGACGCAAGAGCGGACCGTTCCGACACACGACAATCACTACCGACTGTCACTGCTCACTGGCGAGACTGCCTACGACCCCGGGGAGTTCTCACGGGCGACCATCCAGAGCGAGGTCCACGACCTGATCGCTGTTGCGAATGCCGAGATCGCCCACGAGCGATGGCTGGGGTCCGACGTGGCAGCGGCGTTCAACGAGTCGGTGTATCACCCGTACACGAGCCTGAAGTACCACACGTTGCTCGTTGCGGCCTTGCTCGACAACTACCAGGCTGGACATGAGTTCACTGACCTTCGGCTCATCGTCGACTCGGCGGGTACGGTCGTCCCGTTCCGCACTATCTTCGACGGTGAACGCTTTGCGTTCCGTATCGATGGCAAGGCCGATGGAATGCCCAGCGCCCGGCTTGGCAGTCGTCCGTGGCGGTCGTGGGCATCGGTGTGGACGCGACTGACAGCCCACCCACTCGACACGGACAGCGAGAAGTGGGACATGGCGCTCGATGCGAACCTCCGACGGATCCAGTCGTGGAGTACAGCACTCCAGTACATCGAGGACTTCGAGCACTGGGACTACGGGCCAACTGATCTAGCTGACGAAACTGCAGTATCACTATGAAGATTCAGCAAGTTTTGTGGAAGCTCCGGATGGACTACATTGGCCATCCGTACTACGTCTCGGGTAACGCTATCCTCCACGCCCTTGGACAACAACTTCCGCCGGAGACACACAGAGAACTGTCAGCAAGTCATGGCGTGTTCGTTCCTGGCCAGTTTGGCACGTTTCCTGACGAACACACACAGAGTGGTGTTCGTCCGTACCTCGGGAGCGGGCTGCCGGACGTGGAGGCCTATGACGATCTGTTTCTCCAGCGGGAGGCCGTCCACCCGTGGCTCCTCGATAGTCGGGCTCGGGCTGCGCTGAACACGCACGATCTGCGGGTTCAGGCTGGCCATCCAACGCTGGCCCACGAGACGATTATGGGTCGCCGGCCAGACCAGCGAAAGCAATATCAGACGACGGAGTGGCACATTCACAGCTACCTGTACGCCGATGACCCCGATACGCTACCACTGGGTGAGGAGGTGCTTGATGGTCTCCAGTTCGGCGGGAAGCGCAACTACGGCTACGGTGAAGTCGCGCTGCAGGACACACAGATGGTTTCCCTCGATGCGCTGGATTACTCCCGATTGGAGGGCAGTGAAGCATGGCTTATCGAGTTAGTGACGCCGTTCGTGTTGGGGTCGGACTACCCGAACGCCGACGACGTGCCGGTGCCGTGGTGGTGGGCCGAAGATCGTGAGGATCTCCGGGAACGAGAAGAGAAGGTGCTGGAACAGTGCGAGGTGTACCGCCTCCAGACGGTTGACCACGGGCAGGTCGTGAAGTACACCGGTGACCGTCCAGTGGAGACGGCGAAAAACGGCCTCCAGCGAATCGGTTCCCATTCCCGATACGGCTTCGGAGAGATTCGCGTTAAGCCGATCGCTGCACTATCTCAAGAACGAAAGAGGACTAGGGACACTCGTATGTCACCCCACGAATGACAGTGGATCGTCCGAGATAAACTCACTGGACCTTGAATAAAGAAATCGTATTGTGTCAAGATTTAACTTCGAAGCAGGTGTGTCCGTGGCAGGCGGATCTCACACTATCTCGACCATGGTGTTGGTTTGTTGCCCCCGACGGGGTGCGGGGCGACACACCGTCCCCGCGTGACTCCAATGGGACATCGAGCACTCATTGCGTACGAACGACCGGATAGTCTCTACAACCTCCACTACAGCCACTGGGGAGCAGCGGACCTCAGACTGAAACACGCCATCACCCCGGTGACACCCTTCGGTGGTGACGAGCCAGGCGATGATACTCCACGCATTCTGTTCGATGCCCTCGTCGAAGCCTATGACGAGGAGACGGCGTCGACACACGTCACTGCGGCGGACATGCTCGCCGGACAGGTCGATCACGACCCGTTGGCGATCGCTATCACCAAAGAGGAGATCCTCACCGAGTACCTAGATTTCCTGCACCACGAGGCGTTCTACGTCGTCGATCCCGACTTTCAGGTGACAGCGTACAGAACCCACTGGTTCGGGTTGCAGTACGACTGCGAGACGATCACTGAGTCGCCAACGGTCGGCAATGGGGCGCTCCGGACTGTGCGGTGGTCCGACGGCGAACCCGTCGGTGACGGCTACGCACGCGGGGAGTTTCAGGCACTGAAAGACATCTGTGGTGACCTGATCGATCGCGATGTGTTCTCACCTGAGCACGCGCTCGAGTACATGCAGGCAAAGCTGGTGGAGACGGTTGCTTCCCGTAACGAGCTCATCATTCGGACACCGTGTGGCAGCAGGAATTCCTCTTGGCAATTGTAATTTCTCACTCACGGACCTGCCGTCTCGTACACTTTCTTCGAGATCTGCAACGTGCAAGCGTGGCCGCACGTTTTCTTATTGAGCTATCTTTGTCACCTGTTCCTAGCTGTCTCCTTCGCACTCGCTGAGTCAGGCCGCAGAAAGCATTAGCAACTGGTGCTAGCCAGGTTCACCAAGAGGTAACGCAGTCCTCGTCTGGCGGACAACTCCAAGCTCACACCAAGACGTGAGACTGCCACTCACGTGAGTGGTGAATGCGACCAGTACTGGAATTGGTTGAAAGATGTGCTTGATGGTGAACAATGTGGGTGAATCACTGAGTAAAGTATACAAACGTACAGAATATTTTTATTACATCCCTTCTTTGGTATGTATGATGCCACGAACACAACCCTGTCCGGAGTGTGGCACAGGAATGGAGTACCAAGGCAACGAGCGTCGCATCTTCGAGCCGGATCCTGAGACGATGACTGACGGCCAACTCGCCGAACAACTCGCTGCCAAGATGGGTGCTCATTACGAAGAAGGAATGCATGGCGTGACGATCGAGTACTATCACTGTCCGAAGTGCAACGAACAGGTGGAAGTACGATGATCGAGGACGTCCGTGCCAGGTACGAGAAGTTATTCACTGCCCTGCAGGAGTCCGAGCGGCTTCCCCTTGCCCCGAGCACAATTGCGCGCCAGTTCTTCTGTGAGAAGAAGGTCGCCCTCGAACGGGAAGTCGGTGATATCGAGACGCTAGCCACAGCCCGTGGATCAGAGATACACGAGACGGTAGCCGACGATGCTGAACCGAGCGACGAGGACGAGTTCTGGGCGGCCCTGGAACGTGGCGAACGACAGGTCGTCCTCGAAAGTCCGTTCCTCGGTGAAGTGGACGAGTTCCTCCTCGGTGGGTCCCCCGATGCCGTGCTGTTTGAGGACCAACGCCCGCAGCTCGTGGTCGAGCACAAAACGACCTCCCGTCTTGATTACCTGTTTAAAGACCAGCGCGTTCAGGCATGGCTCTACGGGTATATTCTGGACAGTTTAGGGTTAGAGACGGATTCCCTGACCATTGCGATTCTTCGCCATGAGCAGTCGCTTGATCCGATAGCTGCGAAGAATCTGCAACGGGAGGTGATTCGCGAATACGACGCGTGGGATCTGGGGTACACCGAATTGCACGCTGAGCCCGAAGCCGGTCTGCATCTCTCGGAGTACGCGACGGCTGATTTCATCGACGATCTGGAGTGGGCACTTGGCTACTGGCGAAACGAGCGTGACCCGAAACCAACGATGAAACCAGCGAAATGCCGATCCTGCGAATATTCGGAAGTCTGCTCTGCTTCGCAAACAGAGCCCTGATTCACTATTCACGCATCCGATCTGCGGCTTGCAGTACCATTTGCGTGATTGGAATTTGTATCAGTCTGAGAGGAATATCCAGACTGCCAGATAACAACCGCGTATCGAAACTGATTGTCGATCGATAAGACATATCATGTAGCCTTGTTTACGGCTCCGGTATGGAGTTTATCGCGTCGGAGTTTGACGACTCTAACTCGGGAACCGACGCAGAGCGGGACGTCTGGGACCGTCTCAAACGCTGTTTTGGGCCGGCTGACGTCGGCGTCGCCTACTATCGGTTTCCAATCATCGACGAACACAACGAGGATCTCGATCGCGAAGCGGATTTTCTCCTCCTCCACAAAGACTACGGCCTGATCGTCATCGAGTGCAAGGGCTATCGGATCGAGCATCTCGATCGGATCGAAGGCGCGACGTGGATCCTCCAGAACATGGGACAGGACCGAGCAGCTCCGTACTCCCAGGCACGTGATCAGGGCTTTCGCGTGCGCTCGCAGATGATGCGCGAAACCGAGCTGATGGACGACCAGGGCCAGTGTTCGGTCGTCCTGACCCCGATCGTCGCCCTACCAAATATTACGCGTGACGAGTGGGAAGCCCACGGGTTTGCTGACCTGCCCTCCAGTCCACGGGTGCTCTGCCAGGACGATCTGACGCCCCAATCACTGCGTGAGCGCCTGGCGGATGTCCTGGGGGAGACGGAGCTGAGCGTCGACGAGTATCTCAGTGCACGGGCGGTTCTCAGCGGTGGCCAGGCCATCAGCGGGGAGCGCGGCCCCATCCTCGCGGATGCAGCGACGAAAGCCGCTCACTACGAGCAGATCGAAAAGGGTCTCCAGACGCTCGATGAGAAACAGGAGCGGATCGGCCTCGAAATCCCCGATGGTCCACAGCAGATCCGTGGCATCGCCGGGTCGGGCAAGACGGTGCTGATCGCACGGAAAGCCGCGGCGATGCACGCAAAGCACCCGGACTGGACGATCGCCGTGACCTTCTACACGCGGAGTCTCTACGAGACGATCCGGTCACACGTGCGGCGGTTCTATGCCGATTTCGGCGGTGACGATCCCGACTGGGGGCGGCTTGAAGTGCTCCACGGCTGGGGCGGCAAACGCGAACACGGCATTTATTATAAAATCGCCCAACAGGCGGGACTCACGCCCAAAACCTACGACGAGGCCAAGGCGGCGTTTGGCGATCGTGACGACGTGTTCGCGGCCTGCTGTGAGGAAGTCCTCGAAGACGGGAATATCCAGCAGGAGTTCGATGCGATCCTGATCGACGAGGCCCAGGACATGCAGCCGGCGTTCTACCAGATGTGTTACGCCGCCCTCACAGAGCCAAAGCGGCTCATCTGGGCCTACGACGAGGCACAAAATCTGACGAGCCTGCAGGCACCCAGCCCGAAGAACGTCTTCGGGACTGATGAGAACGGTGACCCCCGCGTCGACCTGCGCGGCACGTACCAGGGTGGGATCCAGAAAAGCCGCATCATGCGCAAGTCCTACCGCACGCCTCGGGAGGTGCTGATGGTTGCCCACGTGCTGGGAATGGGGCTGAAGAGTGCGGATGGCCCCGTTCAGGCGATTACCACCCAGAAGGGCTGGGAAGACATCGGCTACGAGGTGCTCGACGGTGATTTCAGGACGCCTGGCGATCCCGTTCGGATCACGCGCCCGCCGGAGTACTCACCACACCCACTGCAGGATGAACCGGAGGCCGCCCCCTTCCTGGGGTTCATGTCCTTCGAGGGGAAAGAGGCCGAGCTCGAGTACGTCGCCGAACGCATCAAAGGTGACATCGAGCGGCAGGGCCTGGCGCCGGAGGAAGTCATGGTCATTCCGTTCGGTGGCTACGACACCGGGCGGTCAGCAGGCGAGTTCATCGCAGACCAGCTCGCCGCGGACGGGATCGATGCCAACCTCGTCTGGAACGGTGACCGAAGCGTGTTCAAAGAGGACGGGAAAGTGACGATCTCCCGAATCAGACGGGCCAAGGGGAACGAAGCGGCCTCCGTCTATCTGGTGAACGCCGAACGGATCGCACGTGCAGACTGGCGTGACTCACGCGTCCAGGCACGCAACGCCGCGTTCGTCGGCGTCACCCGATCACGTGCCTGGTGTGAGATCACCGGCACCGGGGCCGATCTGCCGCTGTTCGATGAACTCTCCTCGCTCATCGAGAGCGTCAATCAACCCGACCCGGTCGTCGAGTTCCCGGCGCCGAACCCACACGATCTGGAAAAGGAGATCGCGTCGGACGACTCGATGGCCACCACGTTAGAGCAGTTCGAGTGAGATGGCCTTGTTGCAATCTTTTAGTAGTGGTATAGATGGCGACCATGCTGCATAGCTGGTATGTCTGGGTCACTCGAACCGCCTGTGAATTCAACCGACATCATCTAACTCTGAATTTGTATTAACCGCATACAGAATGCACTTTTGCAAAATGATTAATTGCTGATTTGGTAATAATATAATATGTCGAGTCCCTGGATCACAGAGCAGGGGAAGGTTGGGACAGTTACCGTCAGCTACACGGATGATAACTGGCAGCTCAAAGAGCCAGCTGTGGATGACAATGTCGTCTGTCTATTTTTAGGAGATAATGAGATTCCAGCGTCAAATAGTCCGATTCAAATTAAGGGAGAAGTCTCGAGATACACGATCAGTGGGGGAGATGATCCAAATTATCTGATGTTCACTCCGATCGATTACGAACCGGCGAGTGAGGACTCGTCATCCCATGAATCCAAAGAAACCCACCATTCTACGTCAAGCCAGTCTAGTTCTGAAGATACACTCCCCCGACGCACCCTCTCCGAACTGAGCGGAACTGGTGAGTATGTTTCGGTTGAGGCCGTTGTCAATAACGTTTCTTGGGTTATGAAGTCATCTACGGGTCCGGATGTCAAAGGATCACTCACGACCGAAGATGGATCCGAGAAAGTCGTGTTTATTGTGGAGAACGGGGTGTCTCATCCATATCTTGAGGTCGGGAAAATGTTCGAGTTTCGCCGGGTGAGGGACCATTATTATCGGAAGGATGATCAAATACAAGTACAGATCACGAAACAAACGGACTTCATTGAGAAAGGAACTGCGTGGCCTTCAGCAAGGGACGGTCGTTCCTCCTCTGATACTCGCCTGTCTAGTAGTCAGCGGTCGTACCGAAATTGGGCTTCCTCATCGTCTGAGAACCTTCACGAAATTGCTGCAGAAATGATCGGAGATAAGGAATTCACGGTACAGGAAGAGGAGCAAGACTCTGCGGTCGGAAATGCGAAAAAGATGGCTCGATCTCAGAACCGTGACCCAGCAATTGACCCTCGGTTTCAGGCGTCTGAGGAGGATGATGAGAATTGAGTAATCCGCTTGCTTTTCGGAGCTACATCCTCTCATTTCTCCTCTGTTGACCGTAATTTAACCGAAATTTGTTCCCAGTGGGAATTTATACTCAGTAATAACTGATGGCTAGGAAAGCCGAGCTGTGGGACGACTGGATCGCGCAGACGCTCCTCGCCGATGTCCAGGCGTCTGGAACGCCGGATCCAGTTCCGATGATCGATGCGGGCGGGACGGAGCGCGACACGACCGACGCGTTCGACAGCTATCGCTACGGCCGTGGCGACGGGGCGTATCTGTACCTCCTCTATCTGCTGGACGAGCCAGCGACCGACGCCGGCGATATCACGCCCGTCTACATCGGGGAGACGAACAGCATCACGTCCCGCCTCCACCAGCATTTCAAGAAAATCCGGGACGCGCTGCCGGTCGACGAGTGGGCAGACGACGGCTCGTGGGGCAGCTGGTCGAAATACGATCACATGGCCAGCGTCTCCGAGCAGGCTGCGGGGCCGCTGTACGCCTGGATCTGTGACGTCGACACGCTCGATCAGGGGCCGTACGGCTATCCGACCTACCGGCAGGAACTGGAGGCGAAACTCGTCGGCCTGGTTCACTCGATGCCACGGTTCGAGCGGGTGTTCGCCAACCGCGAGTTCGTACCGAATCGCGTGATCCACGAGATCGGGAAAGTTGGTCCGGACTGGCTCACCGGGGCCGACGAGTACGACCCGACGACGCTCCCACACACTGGCGAGCCACCGGCTGACGATCGGACGAAGGCCGAACTCTGGCACGCGTGGGTCGAGCAGACGATCCTGCAGGATATCCAGGACACACCGACTGATCCGATCCCACTGTTCGCGACGACCGACGATGGGCAGGTCCAGCTCACAGAAAATGATCGGCTCAAACGCAGTGCGGCGATCGACGAACGCATTCGCCAGGAGGGACGGACGTGCGTCCACGAGACCGGCGTCCGATCAGAGAGCCCGGACGGGCTGTTGTACGTCATGTATCAGATCGCCGAAGACGGCACGCCATCAAAGTCGACCGACATTATCCCACGGTACATCGGGAAGGCGGAAGCGTACGGGAAGAAAAACGAGTTGAGTGCGAACTTCACCGAGATCGCCAAGGACCGGAACGCGACCCGGAGCTTTGCCCGCTGGGGCGATGGCGATTACTGGCACGTGGGCGAACTCACGAACACGGTGTTCGGTGAGAGCCAGAAGAAACGCGCCTGGGCGAACGCCCTCTTCGAGCAGGGGACGCGGACCCTATCAGACGACGTCTATCTCTGGATTCGGGCCTGGGATCCTGCGGCGTACCCCGGTCCTTACGGGTACGACGCCTACTTGGCGGAGGCGGAACCGCTGCTCATCGGCCTGGCCAACGCTGCCTATCCGGAGGACCTCCTCAACCACGAGGGCGTCCCCGACGACGCCCCGGTCAAGCGCGACGCTCGCGAGTTCACGCCACTCTCAGAGTAACCCCACCAGTCGGTTCGTACCCAGCACTCACTGCTTCTCGTGCGTCACCGAATCCCTTCGCAGTGACCGTCCGGTGAGTAACCACCACTGCTCGCAGAGACTGCGTTGGCTACTGGGCCGAACGGCGTTTTTTCTGCCCCGACAGGGGTGCGGGGCACACTGCAGTGGCCCGTGTGAACCCAATGTCACAGAGCGATAGCACGCACGTCTCCTTCGGCGACCGGGAGACGCGCGACGACGAGATGCGCAGTACGATCACCGACTGGATCGAGGATCTCACGCAACTCACCGACGAGGCAGTGGCCAGCGCGGAGTTCCAGGAATGGCTCGACGTTCAGAGTCGGTTCCACGACTACTCCCACCGGAATACGCTACTGATCAAAGAGCAGTGTCCGGAAGCGACGAAGGTTGCTGGCTACCGAACGTGGCAAGAAGAGTTCGACAGGCACGTCACAGAGGGCGAGTCGGCCATCTGGATCTGGGCACCGATCATCACGACGCGCTGCCCGGAGTGCGAGAACTCGCTGTCGTACCATGAGGAGAGCGACTGCGAGTACGACGAGACGCCGCCAGAGGAGTGGTCGGAAGGCCTGGTCGGCTTCAAACCCGCGCCGGTGTTCGACATCTCCCAGACTGAGGGTGAGCCGCTGCCGGACCTCGACACGGCGGCACAGGGTGAGGGTGAGGACCTCGTCCCGGCACTCCGGTCGACGGCCGACACCTTCGATATCGAAGCCCGGATCATCCCACCGAGTCGATGGACCCACGGTGACGCCCGGGGCATCTGCAAACAGTCACCGAGTGCTGATCGGCCACGCGTCGAAGCCGTCGACCGGTCGAACCGGGCCGACCTTGCACGAACGCTCGTCCACGAGTACGCCCATGCACTGTTGCACGTCGGCGTCGACGACGACACCGAACGGGCCAAGCGAGAGGTTGAGGCGGAGGCCGTCGCGTACGTCGTCGGGCGATACTTCGGGCTGGACACGAGCAACTCGGCGTTCTACCTTGCGACGTGGGCAGGTGACGACACGGACACGATCGCGGAGCGACTCGGGCGGATCAGCACGACGGCTGCATCAATTATCGACACGGTCGAAAACACGGTGGCTTGGTGAGGGTTCTCCTGCCACCTGCGCTTCTGCGGTGATTTCCCTCACCGATGCTACGACATCCCTAGCCTTTCTCCTCGAATGTCAGTGAACAGCGAGGCGGGACGTCATGCCGTTGCTTCGTCGGAATCGACCACCGGAGTGACGAGTGGCAGATCGATATCGATGGCCGTGTACCAGACATCTGGTCGTTTCGCGTGCCCGTCGTCGACGAGGTTGATCAGATGTAACTCCTCGAGTTCGGTCAGGTTACGATGGACCTGACTGACATCCCTGTCGACGAGCCGTGCCGTCTCCCGGATGCTCGCCGGTTTATGTTGGACGATCGCTCGCAGTAACTCCAGTGACTTCGGTCGTGTGACGCGATGGACATCGGCTGGATCGTGGTAGACCACCTCGAGATGTGGCTCCGGCGTCTCCCCGCGATCCAGCGCAGCGAGCGTTTCTTCCAGTTTCTCGTCGTCTCCCTCACGGAAGCGAACGTGCAGCGTGCGATCAGCCGTGTCGTCAGTATCACCAGTCGTGTCCATGCTCGATCACCTCGGATTTGAACCGCTGGAAGAGGGCCTGCAATCCGTCGAAGTCGACGTCCTCGACGCTGCCATCAGCCCGGTGTTTGTGATGGTGGGCTGCATCTGGATGGTCGGGAAAGTTATCGTAGCGGATGATGGTCTCTCCTGCTGCGTTCCCGTACTGCATCGAGTACTTGATGCCCTCGGGATAGCGGTCAGATGTGGGGACGCGAAAGGCACTGATCTCGGCGTAGTGATCGCCAAAGTCCTTCGTGACGTTGATGACCTGCTGTGCCTCATCATCCCCGCCCATGGGTGTTGGTATCGGCCACAACGTCATAAGCGTTGTTGCGAACTCCAACACCAACGCGGAGTTTGTGATGCAGCGATCCCACGCTCTCCCGCAGAGACCCTCTCTCGATATTCATCATTATATGCCCCCCGAAGGGGTGCGGGGCCATCCTCGGCCTCGCGCTGATTCGACATGGCATCGAGCGACGTCTACGCCCATGGCTTCGACGAACAGACCGACAAACGGCCGCCGACGGACGACTGCCCCGAGTGCGATGGCACCCTCCGAACGGAGGCCGGGGAGACGACCTGCACTGAGTGTGGCTTGATCCTCGACGAGTATCGCTTCGACCACAGGGGACCACGCACGTTCCCGGAGGACGAGGCCCAGCGAGAACGCACTGGCGCGCCTCTCACAGCAACGCGGCACGACCGCGGGCTGTCGACGGAGATCGGCGCGGGGACGGACGCGAACGGCAACACACTCTCGCAGTCGAAGCGCCGCCAGCTAGCGCGACTCCGGCGGGAACACAGCCGCGGGAAATGGGGTTCGAAGGCCGAACGCAACCTCGGCCACGGCTGTACGGAGATCAGACGCATCACTGCAGCACTCGGCCTTGCGCGCGACGCACGCGAACAAGCATGTACCCTCTTCCGGACGGCCCAGACCGAGGGGCTCCTGCCGGGGCGCGCGATCGAGTCGGTGGCGGCGGCCTGCGTGTACGCGACCTGCCGGGTCACGGAGCGACCGATGACGCTCGACGACGTCGCCCCGGTGGCACGGTGTTCACGCAGTCGCGTGGCGAACGCCTACACCGTCTGCAACCGAGAATTGGACCTGCCTGTGCCGCCGCGCCGTCCCCGAGCGTTCATTCCGGCTCTGGCGTCGGCGGTCGACCTTCCCGTGGAAACGGAGCGATTCGCCCGGACACTCGCGGAACGAGCACACCAGGCCACGCTCAGTATCGGTGCACACCCGGCGGGGTTCGCGGCGGCGTGTCTGGAAGTCGCGGCAGCAGAGCAGGAGGTGGACGTGCGACAGGCCGATCTCGCGGACGCCGCTGCCGTCACGCCCGTGACGGTGCGGGCACACCGCGACGCGTTGCGGAGGTCCGAGGTGGCGTGCTCGCGATGATCCGCTCGCGGCTGCTCCCGTTCCTCCCACGCCGGTCGCTCACGGTCGTCCACGAGTGTCGGGTCTGTGGCGTGACCGTCGAGCCGGCCGTCGACGTCTGTCCGTGCTGTGACCGTCGGAGTATCGCCCGGTACGAGATTCCTCGTGGGGACTCGCGGTAGGGGCGGGCCGTCCTTCCTTTCGAGTCGCTCTCGCAGGTCGTTTTGTTGCGCGCTGATGGGCGAGCGCTCACGCGCGGGCGCTCGATCTACGTATGCATCCACTGGACCGACTCGACTTCCCGACCCGCGTCGCAAAGCGTGCCCAGTACGAAGCCTTCGAGTTCGCAGTGATCGACGACGGTGTCCGCGTGCGCAACTGCAGTCACGCGGACCCTGCAGACCACGAGTACACGGTGACTGTCCAGGACGGCCTGCCGACGGCCTGCACCTGTCCGGCTGACGAGCGATTCGACGGCGCCTGCAAGCATCGGGTGGCGGTGGCGATCCGTAGCCCAGTGCTGGACGCAGCCCGGACGACCCCGGTGGCGGCTGACGGTGGCCAGGCGAGCGATGGATCCGAAAATGCCGGCCCGGAGATCGACTGTGACTGTGGGGAGCTGCCGGGCGAGTTCCCCTGCTGGGAGTGCGTCCGCACCGGCCGAAAGGCGATGCCGGAGTAGACGGCGGCTGGCCGGCGAAGCGCTGCTCCACCCCTTTTTCGCTTCACCGAGCCACCAACCCACCCCACGTCCCCACCCTCCGCTCCCGGCCGCAAGCGGCCGGCAGCCACGACCTATCTCTGACTTATACTGCACAGTCGTTACACTCGCTGATGGCCGGCAGCGCACCGGCACAACAGAGGACCTCCTTATTCGTCTCCCGTTGGAGGTTCACCTGCGTGCTCGGGGTATTAGCGTTGAGTTCGGAGCCAACCGCCAGTTAGCCCCCACTGGATTCAGATGGGGATTTATATCAGCCGTCAATGGGCGCCGGCTGTCAGTAGAACTCCAGTAAATGGATGAAATCGAATGTGTCGGGAGTTAGCGGCTGATCCTTATCAGTGAAGACGGCACCATCCAGTCCTGCGACGGTCGGCACCTCCAAGAGATGATTCGCACGAATACCTTCGAGGTCGTCCCACGGACTGATCGCGACGCGGAGATACTCCGCCGGATGCTCGACGCGTCGGCGAGTCTTTGGAACGAAGTGAATTACGCCCGTCGCCAACGGTTCTTCGACGACGAGAACATCTGGGAGACCGAGAAGTTCTACGACAGGTACGTCGGCGTCCTCGGTGGTGCATCCGCCCAGACGGTCATCCGACGGAATAGCGAAGCCTGGAAGTCGTTCTTCGCGCTCTGTGAGAATCCCGACGAGAGTCCGTCCCCGCCGGGATACTGGGGGAACGAGGACGACGGCCGTGAGCTGCGCACGTACGTGCGAAACGATGCCTACGACATCCAGTGGGGAGACCGCTCCCGGCTGGAGATCAGAATCGGTCAAGACCTCAAAGACGAGTACGGACTGGGGTACTACGAGCGGCTGTCACTCGAAGTCCGTGGCGAGCCACACTGGGAAGGCGACCCCGGCCGATTGGTGATCGAATACGACGAACTCTCCGAGACGTTCAGGGCATCACAGCCTGTGACGGTCCCCGACGACCGACAGGATTCACCACTAGCCCACCAGACGGCTGCCCTGGACCTCGGTGTCAACACGCTCGTCGCCTGTACGACCAGCGGCGGACAGCAGTACCGATACAACGGCAAACCGTTGTTCGAGCGGTTTCGCGAGACGACCGAACACATCGCCGACCTGCGAGCCAAACTACCGGACGACCAGCCGACGAGCCGGCGTATTCGACGACTGTATCGGAAGCGAACCCGACGGCGGGATCACGCTGTCAAGGCACTCGTTCGTGATCTCGTTTCCAGATTACATCAGCAGGGGGTTGCTACGGTGATCGTTGGCGACCTCTCCGGTGGCTTCGAGGCTAAATGGACTGCCGAGGTGAACGAGATGGTTCACAACTTCTGGACGTACCGGAAGTTCACCAACCAGTTGCAAGCTGTCTGTGAAGAGTACGGCATGGAGGTGGTCGTCCACTCCGAAGCGGGGACGTCACAGTCGTGTCCCGACTGTGGCCGGATTGAAACGACGACGCGTCATCAGCGGACGCTCACGTGTGCCTGCGGCTTCGATGGCCACGCTGACCTCGCTGCATCACGGAACCTCCTGACTCAAGCGACCGAGAACTCGATAGCAGGGCCGACGGCACGGCCCATGCGGTTCAAGTGGGACAATCACGAGTGGCGTCCACACGAACCCGCGAGCGCGGGTTCGACGGACTCCGCTCAACGGCGTTCGGCCAGAGACGCCCCGGAAAATCCCAACGAACAGCGCATGAACCCGCAAGATGCCGCTACAGCCAGCGGTGACGGCTGGTAGCGGATGCCCATCTCGGGTGGATGTCGATTCGTCGTGAACGGATCTCCCTTTTCAAAAGACGAACCGACCGGTATGTGTGCGCGCCGAACTCAGTACCGACTTAGTGACTCCCTAGAACGCCAATTTCCCCGCTGATACCCTCGTCTCGGGGGCTCGAAATCCGTTCGACGGCCAAAATCTGGCGTAATCTGGTGAAAATCGGCTTCACCGACGGGGGCTTTCAATAGACGCCCGGATGAGGAGTCACTCGACTATGTCTATACAACGTGACACGCTGCCGGTCGTTCGCGGTGCAGCAACGGGGGCCGCCGCCTGGGTGCTCGGCTATCTCCTCACGTACGTGCTCGTGGCGCCGGATCTCCGCAACTCTTCACTCAACCGCATCATCGAGGCGTTCGACGGGGCGCCGGCGACCTACGAGATGGTCGGCTGGGTGTTCTATAACGCCCACTTCGTGAGCACCGTGTTCCAGGACATCCCCTTCGTCGGTGGCGGGTCGGTATCCTACGTCGGCGGCGAGGGCGGGTTCACGGCGCTCCTCTACGGACTCCCGATCGCGCTGCTGTTCGCTGCGGGGCTGGCCCTCGCACGCGCCGACGGAACGGCGGACACGACCCGCGGCGCGCTCGTGGGCGCGACGGCCCTGCCGGGGTATCTGGCGCTCTCGATCGCCGGGGTGTTCCTCTTCGCGGTGAGCGTCGGCAGCGCGACCGGCGCGCCCGATCGGCTGGCCGGCGTCTTCCTCGCTGGCATCGTCTATCCAGCGCTGTGTGCCGCCGCCGGGGGCGTCTCCGGTGCCGTCCTCGAAGGCCGCGGACAGGCGTCGTCAGCAGGTCGATGACTCCCCTTCGCGACGCGGCGTCCGGCGATCAGTATTTTCGAGAGCCGAACTGACGGCTCCAAATCTCTACATATTAGTATAGTAAAACATTAGTAAGTTTTACTTGGGAATGGTTCACACTCCAAAATGATGGCTGAGCGAACGGTTATCCTCTGTGAGGACAATCCCAAACTGGGCGAGATCTACACGACGTGGTTGGGCGACACCTACGCGGTCGAGCACGTCGACACCGGTGACGGACTCCTGGCGTCGCTGGATCAGGCGACGGATGCGATCGTGACTGACTGGCGGACCCCGGGAACACAGCGACACGACCTGCTGTCGCAGATCGCCGAGTCGCAGTTCGATCCCGCGCTCGTGGTCATCTCCGGCATCGAACCGCGGATCGACCTCTCGGACCACGGCGTCGACGCGTTCCTGGAGAAACCGTTCCGGCGAGACGCGCTCCTCGGAACGCTGGACTCGCTGCTGCAGCCCTCAGCCCAGGGTGACCGAACCGCCGTCTAAAGCGGTAGTGGGTTTGCTCACGGATACTAGCTGTCTCTGTCAGCTCCTGCACTGACCGGTACGCGAACCAGCAGACCGCAGACTGGGCGTGTCTTTGTGGTGAAAAAGGATCCACGTGGGGGGAAGGGAGCTTCGTGATGGACCCTGGATCACGGGACAGCGGCAATCCCGAACAGACACAAGCCCTGCACGCGCCCCGTGACAAATCCGTGTTCGATAAGGTGGGGTGAATGCGTGGTGGACGTTCTCAACATGTGAAAACAGCCGCTGCTGTTTCGACAGGACAGTTCGACATCGGCCGGCTCTCACACTGCAGTCGGATTTAATCCTCTTTGGTATGGTTGGACGTTTTACACCAACCATTCTCAAACTCTGGGAATCCCGTTCGTAGTTTATTATCCTTATGGCCACTCTTCTGATAAGATGGTCGAACATGCTAGTGAGCTTGTAAATGAAGGTGATACTTATGCTATCAATAGTGACAGCCTCGTAAGAAGACGCTCGCTCACCCGTCCCGAGTCGTCGCGGCAGCGATCGCTCGGCGGCCGCCTGTCGAGTGCGTTCGGTCGTCTGCAGCGAACTGTGCGACTGCGCCGGGACCAACCCGCGACTCGCCGCGGTCGTCTGTGTGGTGGCTCCAAATGATTGCTCACATGTCATGTTCGCCGTTCTCAGAAATCACGGATTCTAAACAGGAGGTGTGCCGATGACGTCGTCGTTCTCACAGCTGTCACAGTCGTGGCAACCGTCGGGAGACGGGCTGGAGAACGCGGCGCCGTCCGTCCTCCTCGTCGACGACGACGACCGGTTCGGCTCGGTCGTCGGGGAGTATCTCGAGGCGGAACACGGCTACGACGTCGCCACCGAGTCGAGCGCCGAGGACGCGCTCGATCGCCTCGAAACGGCGCCCCAGATCAGCTGCGTCGTCAGTGACTACGCGATGCCCGGCATGGACGGGCTGGAGCTCCTCCAGGAGGTCGACGAGCGGTTCCCGAACCTGCCGTTCATCATGTTCGCCGGCCAGGGGTCCGAACGCGTCGCGAGCAGGGCGATCCAGCTCGGCGCCGACGACTACCTCGAAAAGGACACCGGGGAGACGCGCTACGAGCTGCTCGCGACCCGGATCGACAGCTGCGTGACGATCTCGCGCCAACAGCAGAAACTCCGGGACCTGTACGCAGCCATCGAGGACGCGGGCCACGCGATGCTCGTCACGGACACCGACGGGACGATCACGTACGTCAACCCGTCGATGGAAGCCATCTCCGGCTACACGAGCGAGGAGTTGGTGGGCGAGACGCCGGCGCTGCTCAAGTCCGGCGAACACGACCGGGCGTTCTACCAGGAGCTCTGGGGCACGATCCTCGACGGCGAGGTCTGGGAGGGCGAGGTCGTCAACGAACGCAAGACCGGCGAGCGCTACGTCATCGACCAGACGATCTCGCCGATCACCAGCGAGGGGGCGATCACGGGCTTCGTCGCCATCAACCGGGACATCACTGAACAGAAGGCCCACGAGCGGGAACTCGAGTTCTTCGCGCAGGCGTTCGACCAGGTCGGCACGGGGATCGCCGCCTACGACGAGGACGGAACAGTTCAGTACGCCAACGAGGCCTACGCCGACATGCTTGGCACGACCATCGAGGAGCTGATGGGCCGCCCCATCGTGGACGTGAATCCGGATCTCGACGCCGACCGCTTCGCGGCGTACTGGGACTCGTTCGACGTCGGCGAGACGCGCCGCGCTGAATCCATCCATCAACGACTCGACACGGACGAGACGTTCCCCGTCGACACGGTTACGACGAACATCACCGTCGACGGCGAGGAGTTACACGTCGGCACGATCCAGGACATCACCGAGCGCAAGGAGCGCGAACAGGCGCTCCAGATGTTCCGCGAGGCCGTCGAGCAGGCAGGACACGCTGTCGTCGTCACGGACACGGACGGGACCATCGAATACGTCAATCCCGCTTTCGAGGAGATCACCGGCTACGATCGCGAGGAAGCCCTCGGCGAGACGCCGGAGCTGCTCAAGTCCGGCGAACACGATCAGGAGTTCTACCAGGACCTCTGGGCGACGATCCTCGACGGCGAGGTCTGGAAGGGCGAGATCGTCGACGAGCGCAAGAACGGGGACGAACTCGTCATCGAGCAGACGATCTCGCCCATCACGGAAGACGGTGAGATCGCCCACTTCGTCGCGATCAATCACGACGTCACCGAGCGCAAACGACAGAAACGCGAGCTCAAACGGCAGAACGACCGCCTCGAAACGTTCGGGCGGACGGTCGCCCACGACCTCCGGAACCCGCTGAGCGTCATGGAGGGGTATCTGGACGTCGCCCGACAGGCGGACGATCCGTGTGCGGCGCTCGACGAGATCCAGACCGCCGTCGATCGCATGGAGGAACTGATCGAGGAACTCCTCGCGCTGGCCGAACAGGGCAAGACCGTGCTCGATCCCGCGCCCGCGTCGCTGGAAGACGTCGCCGTGACCGCGTGGGCACACGTCGACACGGCCCGAATGCAACTGGACGTCGTCGACGACGACCAACTCATGATGGACGACGGCCGCGTCGTCCAGCTGTTCGAGAATCTCTTCCGGAACGCCAGGGAACACGGCGGTGCGGACGCGACCGTTCGCGTCGGCACCCTCCCCGACGGGTTCTACGTCGAGGACACCGGTCCGGGGATCCCGCCGGACAAGCGCGACGCCGTCCTCAAATCCGGGTTCACGACCTCGAAAGACGGCACCGGATTCGGGCTGGCGATCGTCACCCAGATCGCCGACGCCCACGACTGGACGGTCTCGATCACTGACGGGAGCGACGGCGGCGCGCGCTTCGAGTTCCGGGACGTCGATCGCCCGTGAGCACCGAACCATGACGGGCCACTCCAACGAACGACGCCATCCGGACCGCTCCGAGCAGCGCGACCCCGACCGCGGAAGCGACGACCGCGGCCCGCCGCGTGAGCCGGACGCAGCGGTGTTCGAGCACGCACCGATCCCGATCGTCGTGCAGTCGGCCGGTCCCGAGCCGACCGTCGACGCGGTCAATCCAGCCTTCGAGGAGCTGTTCGGCTACACTGCCGACGAACTGCCCGCCCAGCCGATCGAGGACGTGCTCGCGCCGGCCGACGAGGACGCCGACGCCGGGCCCAGCGTGGTCGACCAGGCGAGCACGCTAGACGGTGACCCGACCTCAGTCACGCTGGACACCCGGTTCGGGCAGCGGGAGTTCTACCGCTTCGATCGGGGAGCCGGTGCCGACCACACCGTCGTGTACCTCGTCGACAGGACCACGGAGCACCACCAGCGGGAGCGACTGGCGGTCGTCTCGCGCGTCCTCCGACACGACAGTCGCAATCAGTTGAACGTCGTCACGGGGATGGCGTCGATGCTGGCCGACTCGGTCGACGAGGAGACGCGGGCACAGGCCGAGCAGGCCGTGACGGCGGCCGCGGAGTTCCGTGACACCTGTGAGCAGATCCGTCGCGTCGAAGAGGTGATCGCGACCGACACTGCACGTCGACCCATCGACGTGACGCGACTGGTCGCGGACGTGGTCTCGGACCTCCAGGACGCCTATCCGGACTGTTCGTTCACCACCGAGCCGTCCGAGCCGGTCTGGGTGACGGGGTCGGCAGCGCTCGGAATCGCCCTGGAGAACGTCGTCGAGAACGCCGTCGCCCACAACGACAGGCCGGAGCCGTCCGTGGAGATCACGGCGGTCGAGAGCCTCGACGGCCGGTACGTCGACGTGCGGGTCGCCGACGACGGGCCGGGGATTCCGCCCGCCGAATATGAGATTCTCACCGGCGAGCGCGACCGCTCGCAGGTCGAACACCTGAGCGGCCTCGGCCTCTACGTGAGTCACTGGATCGTCACGGCCCTCGGCGGGACGCTGGGGTTCGACGCCAACGCGCCGCGGGGGTCGATCGTCACGCTTCGCGTCCCGAGCGCCGTCTCCCCGTCCGAATCGAACCCACGCTGAGTCCGGCCGATCTCCCCCTGTGCCTGCGCCGATCCAGTCGGTCGCACTGGCTTCCTGCTTTCGAGAATCGTGCCAGGCGTTATTTGTCTCGGCGGTGCGTCAGGTTCTGGTATGACCCGACACGCGGACGACGACACCGGACGGCCGCTGACGCGACGGGCGCTCCTGGCGAGCGGTGCCAGCGTGACTGCCCTGGCGCTCGCTGGCTGTTCCGAGAGCGGTGACGGCACCGCGACCAGTCCCGCCGAGACGGACGCTGGAACGGCGACAGACGCACCGACGACGGCGGGGCAACAGGACCTCGCGTCGCCCGTCGAGCCGGTCCCCGAGGAGGCGCGCTGTGCGGTGTGCAACATGTACGCCGCGAAGTTCCCGGAGTGGAACGCCCAGTTGACCCACGAGAACGGCGACCGCAAGCACTTCTGCTCGCCGGGGTGTCTAACGGCGTACCACGCGGTGCCGTCCCACTTCGACGAGGCCCACTCGCAGGACGACGTGGCCCACGCCTGGGTCCGCGACTACACCTCGAAAGAGTACACCGACGCGACGACGGCCCAGTACGTCCTGGAGGAAACTGAAGCCCACATCGAGGCGCCGATGGGGAAGAACCCGGTGCCGTTCGCGGACGCCGCGGACGTCCAGAGCTACGTCGACCAGTACGACTCGCTCACGAGCAACGACGCCGTCCCGCTGTCGGCGTTCGACGTGGCGCTGGCGCGACGCTTCCGACCGTCTTTCCTCCCCGACACCGACGAGACGGCGATCGTCGAACCGGTCTCCGTGCCGGACGACGAGGAGTGCGCCGTCTGTAACATGATGCCCGCGAAGTTCCCGGACTGGAACGCCCAGCTCTCCCACGAGGACGGCGAGCGGGCCCATTTCTGCTCGCCGGGCTGTCTGGCGGCCTACAGCGCCGACCCCGGCCACTTCTCGTCGGGACAGACGCAGGACAGCATCGTGGGCGTCTGGGCACACTGCGTGAAATCGAAAGCACAGATCGACGGGACGACCGCCTACTACGTGTTGGAGACGAACGCCGACCGGAGCAAAGGGCCGATGGCGATGATGGGCAACCCGCTCCCCTACGCGAGCGAGGCCGACGCCCAGGCGTACGTCGACCAGTACGACGACCTCTCGAGCGACGACGTGATCCGCTACCAGGCGTTCACGCGCGACGTCGCGACGCAGTATCGCAAGAAGTTCCTGTAGGGTCTCGAAGAGGGACCTGATGAGTACGATCCGTCCCGACGAACTGGCGGCGCGGCTCGGCGACGACGGGCCGTTTCTGCTCGACATTCGACCCCGGAAGAGCTACGACGACCGTCGTATCGAGGGCAGTACCAACGTCCCCGTGTACGGTGACCTCCGGTCAGGCGACGAGGCCGCCCTCCGGGACCGACTCGACGAGATTCCCGACGATCGGGAGGTCGTGACTGTCTGCAAGCAGGGCGTCGTCGCCAAGCGGGCGACGAAGATCCTCGACGACGAAGGCTACGACGCAACGACGCTCAAAGGCGGTATGGGCGGCTGGCACGGCTACCAGCACGACACGCTCGGCTACAAGCTCCGATCGCTGCTCTGGCGGCTTCTGTAGGGTTCAAAGCGCCGATTCGACGAACTGCGAGACGATGCAGTCCTCGGCCGTGCGGAGCCGATACTGCACCGTCGAGCGCGGCTCGTCGAGAATCGTCGCCAGATCGGACACCGACACCGCTCGCGGCCGCTCGTAGTAGCCGTGCGCAACGGCAGCCTCCAGTGTCGTCCAGTGTGCCGGCGAGAGGTCGGCGTTGATGCTCGCCGTGGCCTGCCAGTTGCCGGCACTGGTGAGGTGCGAGATCGACAGCGAGACGCCGTCGCGGAGGTGCGTTTCGATGGTGTCGAACAGTTCCCCGATCGGCTGCGTCCCGGGATAGAGGACGCGCCAGCGGTACTCGGTGCCGGTCCGCCGCGACTCGAACAGGACGCCTTCGCGCACGTGGTCCAGCACGAAATACGGGATCGAGTGACAGCGGCTGACCTCGTGCCGGAGCGTGTAGATCGTCCGCGCCGTGGCCCGCCGATCCAGAACGTGATACGACCGCGCCGTGTCGCAACTCGGCACGTCCAGACACTCGTTACACCGGGTCTCGTCCAGAAACACGGCGTCGAACGCGTCGAGCGCCTCGCTCGTCCCCTTCGCGTGGTCGAGGCGCCACATCGTCTGCTCGGTCGTGAAGACGGCCGACGACCAGACTGAGAGACTGTCGTACTGCTGGAAGACGTCCATCAGGTCGTCGACGCCGTGCTCGAACTCCACGACGAACTCGAACTCGCGCATCTCGTCCGCGAAACTGGGTGACGCAGTCATTTGGCTACTGCCAATCAGATATGAAGGGATGGAATAAAGCTGTTTCTACAGCCGGATTCGCGTCCGAAAGGCGAGTTAGCTAATGCTAAAGAAACTGTGATGCAGTCGTCGCGTCAACGTCGAGATACGAGCGACCACCCGAGAACTCGCGACTCAAAACCATGAGCCAGAACGTAACACGATACGAAAGCGATCGACTGTCAGCGCTCGCCGGGTACGGCGTCCGGAAACGCTCGCTGCAACTCGTCTTCTTCGACGGGCAAGTCCCGGACGAAAAGACGGCGGTGCAGCGCGGCGTGAAAGAACAGACCCTCGACGCCCTGAGTCACGTCACCGACGTCGCCGCGGAGTCCGGGGTCGAGGCCGACGACCTCATGCGAACGACCGTGTATCTCACGGAGATGGAGCGACAGCCGGAGGTGCAGTCGGCCTACGACGAGTTCTTCGACGACCGCCGGCCGACGATGACCGTCGTCGGCGTCGAGGCGCTGCCGAACGACGCCGCCGTGCAGATCGAAGCGACGGGGGTCGACCGATGAGCGCCCGCGACCGAGCGGGGACGCGTTCGCTCACCGGGGGCGCCCGCGAGACGGCCGGCGCGCTCGCAGTGAATGGACGACAGACCCGGGGAATCGCGCGGTAACACCACCGACGACGCGACCCACTCTCGACACTCATGCCACGATGTAACAATTGCGGGGAACACGTTTCGGAACAGTTCAGCCGCGTGTTCGGCGACAGCGCGGGCGACGTGTACGCCTGCCCCGCCTGTTCGGCGAACGCCGGTATCGGCGAAGTCACGCGCGAGCGGAAGGCGAGCGACTGAGTGCGGCACCGACAGCGGTAGCGGAGAAAACCGCGTCAACCGGGCGCGGCTAGCGACCTTCTCGCCGATAACGAAGCATATATTCGCGGCTCGGACTGGGGTTATATTGTACACGACCACCAATACTATGGCCACTACGCACGCGATACGCGACTTTCTCCAACGGCGCGGTGTCCCGGCGACTGACCAGCGATTGATCGGGTACACGATGGGGGCGCACGCGCTCGACCACCTCGTGGTGCTGTCGATCCCGCTCTTCATCCCCATCTGGCTCGAGGAGTTCGCGGTCACGACCTACGAACTGGGACTGCTCGTGACGCTGATGACCGGTCTCTACGGCGTTATGTCGCTCCCGTCAGGAATTTTGAGCGATCGGTACGGCGCAGACACCGTCATCACTGGCTTCCTGTTGCTGACGGGCGCCGTCTTCCTCGTCGCGCCGTTCGTCCGCTCGTTCTTCGCGTTAGCGCTCGTCGTGGCGCTCGCTGGGATCGGTGCCGGCTTCTACCACGCGCCGGCGCTCGCGTTCATCAGCCGTGAGGCGAGCGCGCCGAGTGCGGGATTCGCCTATCACGGCATCGGCGCGAACCTCGGGATCGGTATCGGCCCGCTGCTCATCACGGCTGGGCTCGCTGTCACCGACTGGCGAACCGTTCTCGGACTGCTCGCGGTCCCGCTACTCGGATTCGGCGTACTCTTCGCCGTTCGCGGCCCGACCGACGCGAACGACCACTCGGCCGCTGACCACTCGCTCGCCGACGTCGTCGGCCAACTCCGGGGACTTGCCGTGCCCGTCTTCGCCGCGATCGTCGGCATGTACGTGTTTGCCGGCATCTACTACCGCGGGACGCTCACCTTCCTCCCGCAGTTCATCGATACGATCGGGGATCTCCCGACGCTGTCGATCGCCGGGTCGTCGGTCGGAGCCGGCCAGTGGCTCTACTCGGTGATCCTCCTTATGGGATCGGTCGGCCAGATCGTCGGCGGCCAGCTCGGCGAACGCTTCGAGGTCGAACGCGTCCTGCTCGGCGTGTTCGTCACGACGAGCGTCGCGCTCGTTGCGCTGGGGATGCTCTCCGGCACGGCCGTGATCGCCGCGGGCCTCGCGTTCGGGGCGCTCCTGTTCACGCTCGCGCCGCTGCAGTCCGCGCTCGTCGCCAAACACACGCCCGACGCCGGTCAGGGGATCGGCTTCGGCATCGTCTTCACCGTCAACTTCGGGATCGGTGCTCTGGGCGCCTCCCTGGCGGGCTGGATCCTCTCCAGCAACACCTACCCGCTGCTCTTCGGCGTCCTCGCGCTCTTTCCCCTGTTCGCAGCGACCGCAGTAATCGCAGTGTCCCGACTCGGAACCCACCAATGACAATCACCTACACACCAATCGGACACGTTCGTTCACCGTTCGAATCGCCCGACGAAGTCGTCCACGACGCGGTCAGCGAGACCGAGGGCCGGATCGTCCTCGACGACGAATACAGCCGGGGACTGACCGACCTCGACGAGTTCTCTCACGTCGTCGTCCTGGCGCACCTCGACGACATCGACGACACCCGCCTTCGAGCGCACCCGCCGCACGCGGACGACCTGGAAGTCGGCCTGTTCGCCACTCGAAGCCCACATCGCCCGAATCCGATCGCACAGACGACCGTGGAGCTGGTCGACCGGGAGGGCACGACGCTCCGCGTCCGCGGCCTCGACCTCGTCGACGGGACGCCCGTGTTGGACGTCAAACCGTACGTCCGATCGGTCCCGGCGTCGGCCGACGCCGCGTTCGGGTGGCTCGACGACGTGCGCTAGCTCCGCTCGATACTGTCACACCGGCGGCTGGCTGTCCTCGGAAGGCTGGAAAAATTGAGTCCGCGCGACGGCGTCGCGTCTCGACTACGCGTCGGCGTTGCCGTAAAGGACCACGGCGACGACTGCCAGGACGAGCTCTGCCACTTTCGTGATGACGGCCATCGGGTTGATGCTCCCTTGCATGTAGAACGCTTCGACGCTGAAGCCCTGGAAGACGAACAGCGCGAGGATCGTCGCGACGGAGTAGACGGCAGCGACGAGATACAGCGGGCGTCGCCAGTACCGGGTCAGGTACACGAGGAGCCCACCGAGGAACCCGAGCCCGTTCAGGACGAAGAGAATTCCCATCGTTTGACTGAATCCCATCACGCGAGGCGCGAGCGCGAGGTGGAGAACACCCGTCACGAGCGCCGCGAGCACTGCGACGTATCCCAGTGCGCTCGATGGCATAGTTACTAGCGACTGCTGACTCTGACCAGGTGTCGTTTGTGCACCCATAGTGGGGTAAACGTACAAAATCGTAATCAACCTACGTTCCGTTCTCACAGTGCGGGAATCGTCGGCCCCCTTTTGAGTGCTGTGCGTTGGCCGGTCGGCTGGCTCAGGCCAGTTCGCCGTCGATCGCCGAGCTGATGTCGGACACGGTCGGGCGGACGACCTGCCGGTTGACGGCGACGGTCGGCGTCCCGGTGACGCCGGCCTGCTGGCCCAGTTGCCGGTCGGCACGGACCGTCGGCTCGTGCGTCCGTTGCAGCGCGGCGGTTCTGATCGCGCTCCCGTCGAACCCGGCGTCGTTCGCGAGTCGCTCGTAGGTGTCCGCACCGAGGTCGGACTGGGCCTCGAAGAGCGCCTTCGAGAACTCGAAGAACGCGTCCTGTCCCTCGGTGGCCTGGACGGCGCGCGCGGCGCAGGCGGCTTCCCACGAGGCCGTCGCGTCGACCGGAATGGGGAAGTCGTGGAACTCGTAGCGGATGTCCCCCGGCTCGGCGTACTTCGAGATGATCTCCGGCGCGACGTTCAGCGAGTAGTCACGGCAGTGCGAGCAGGCGTAGTCCTCGAAGACGATGACCGTCACGTCCGCGTTCGGATCGCCGCGGACCGGCGTCGGCAGCAGGTCACCCGTCGTCGTGTCGGTCCCGGTCGCGGGCGTCTCGAGCGTCTGCTGTTCCTGGCCGCCGCCGCCGAGACAGCCAGCGGTCGCGAGCGAGGCGGCCGCGGCCGAGCCGGCGAGGAACGCGCGTCGTCGAAGGCGAGGCGTGGTCTGGTCACTCATTGGGAAATGTATCCGGGCGCGACGGTTAATTACCTCTCCGTTCCCGGCCCGTGGGAACGAACTTTGGCATCGGCGTGGAACAGCGCCTCTGGAACTCCTGGTGACCGGCGGCACGGATTCATCGGGCGCGAGGGGTGTCGGCTGGTCGGTGCGGACGGACACGACGTGACCGTCCGATCCGTGCCACGTGGTAGTTAAAACACCACTAATGCGATGAGGTAGTTTCAGGTGGGTCGCCAGTTACTCACAGAGTAAGAACGCGCGGATCGCAGCCGGCGACCCGGACGTGCGGCGGAGACTGGCGGTCGCGATCCCGTTCGATTCCCGACCATGACAGACGTGAACTTCGACAGACTCGCGACGGTGCTCGAACAGGACGACGACGACCTCAAAAACGACCTCCCGGACGTGCTCGCTGGCACCGAGCAGGAACTCGATACGCTCCTCCTGGAGCACCCGGACTGCTTCGAGGATCTTTCCCGGCGGCTGAGCACGCTCGACGGGATCGCCGAATACGCCGGGAACGAGCCCGAGACGGTCGATCGCTTCTTGACGGTGCTGTGGGGCGGCCTCGAACTCATCTCGGAGAACGTCCCCGAGGTACAGGAGGAGGTGACCGACGAGTTCTCGGTCGACTGGGAGGCCGTCGACTCGGCCGTGACCTTCCACATGACGTCGCACCCGGACCCGGGCACTGTGTCCGGTGGACCGGGCCTGCTGGAGAACTCGACGCTGTCGTTCAAGGGGGAGACCGACGTCCTGTTCAGCATGCTCAACGACCCCGATTTCAACCCTGTGACGGCGTTCATGGGCGGCAGCTTCGAACTCCAGGGGCCCGTCGACGAGGCGATGACGTTCGCCCAGATGATGGAGACCGTGACGACGAACGTCGAGAACCTGAACTGACGAGCCGAGAAAAAAGCGAGCGAGTGCGACGGAACGTTATTCCAGGAGGCCGCCGCCGTCGGTTTCGTTGCCGGCCGTCGTCTCGTTGCCGGTCATCGTTTCGTTGCCGGTCATGTTTCCGTCCATCGTCTCAGTGCCCGTCATGTTCCCCGTCTCGTTACCCATGGGACTCTCTTCCGGCGATCCCATCGGGCTTTCCTCGGGCGAACCCATCGGACTCTCCTCGGGTGAGTCCATCGGGCTTTCTCCCTCGCCACCCGCGGGTGACTCGGCCGGACTTTCGCCGTCGGCCGGACTTTCGCCGTCGGCCGGGCTTTCTCCCTCGCCGGGGCTCGTTTCGTTCCCGCCTGGGCTTCCACAGCCGGCGATCGCGGCAGCACTGGCAGCGGCGAGACCTGTGATGACACGTCGTCTCGAGAGCCTGTCGTGCATAATGCACCCAGGCGTACCACGAACGCAGGGATAAACCGGCCCGGTCGTTGCTGGCCGCCCCCGGCGGTAACAACTGTTTCGAACTGTTTCAAGGCGAGTTGGCTGCGCTTACTCAACTGGCCTCAACCCCGCAAGGACCACTAAGGGCACACGCGTGGCCTGCCATACACGGACGATGTGCCCTCTCCGCGTCGGTTTGATCCTCGCAACTGTCGCGCTCGTGGGAACTGCTCCGGCGGCCAGCGGAAGTGTCGTCGACGCTGGCCCGAACGTGACGCTCTCCGGGGCCGGCGTCATCGCGGCCGACGGCAACCAGACCCTGATCGCGACGTGGCAGCCGACGACCGTCGAGCTCTCGGTCGACGTGCCATCTACGCCCACCACCGTCTGCCTCCGCGTGAACACGTCTTCTCGGTCGCGGTTCCTCTCCTGCCAACGGCTGGTGAGCCCCGGCGTGAACCAGTCGGTCGCGTTCTCCGTGTCCGAGTGGCCAGCGAACCGCTCCGGGCGTGCGACCCTCGTCGCCACCCGCTCGCGGAACGGAACCGTCCAGTCCCGGACCACCAGCTCCGTGTTCCTGTTTTCCCCTGACGGCGATTGGGACGACGACGGCCTCGACAACCGCCGGGAACGCGAGCTCGGGACGAAACTGTTCGTCGCGGACACCGACCGGGACGGGCTCGCTGACGGGCGAGAACAGCGCACCTACAGAACGGACCCGAACGCGACCGACACGGACGGCGACGGCCTCGCCGACGGGGTGGAAGTGAACCGCTACGGGACGAACCCGAAGCAAGCCGATACCGACGGCGACGGCCTCGCCGACGGCACCGAAGTGACTACTTACGGGACAGATCCGACGGACCCCGACACGGACGACGACGGCGTGGGTGACAGCGTCGAGGTGAACCGCTACGGCACGAACCCGACCAAGGCAGACACGGACGAGGACGGCCTGGCGGACGGACCGGAAGTGAACGTCCACAACACGGATCCGCTCCGACGCGACACCGACGGGGACGGCCTCGACGACGGGCCGGAGGTCAACGAGTACGGCACGGACCCCACCGCGGCGGACACGGACGGCGACGGGTTCGCCGACGGTCCGGAAGTGAACCGCTACGGGACGAATCCGACGCGACCGAACGCGGCCGTCGACGGCCGGCCGGAGCCACGCTCCCAGACGCCGGCCGAGAACGCGCTCCCGACGGAACTGCTCCCGGCCTGGGTACCGGTGTCCGGACTGACGCTGTTCGCCGGCCTCCTCGTCGTGGGCTTCCTCGCGGGCGTCGGCGCCGTCCTCTGGCGAGCACGTCACGCGTCGCCCGCGGTGGCCCCACGATCACGGCAAGCTAACGGCGAGGCCGTCCCGACGGACCCCGCTGGCGAGTCGCTCGGCCATCCCGACGCGTGGCGCGTCATCCGCCTCCTCGAGGCACACGGCGGACGGCTCCCCCAATCCGAGATCGTCGCCCGCACCGACTGGTCGAAATCGAAGGTCAGTCGCGTGCTCTCTGCCATGGCCGAGGCCGATCAGATCCGCAAGATTCGCCTCGGCCGGGAGAACCTGGTCGCCAGACCCGGCGACGAACCCGACAGCGCCCGCGGCCCGTTCGAGGAGTGAGGCGAACCGGACCTGTCACCGCTCGACGGCGGCGTCCCGGAGTCGGCAGGGACGACCGTGCACCTGCCGGTCGTCGGTCGGGGTGTTCGGCAATCGTATACACCGGTGGTATGTCCCGCTCCAGGCAATCTCCGGGTCTGACGTCCCCTACTGTCGGCGGCGAGCCCTCCGTTCGAGACGTGTGGGACCATTGATCGTTTCACCCCTCTCTAGTTCGTCAAGTGTCGAGACCGAGTTTTATTATCGTCGAGGGAGTCGGCATGCACGATGAAAGCCGTTCAATTCAAGTCGCACGGAGACCGCGACGTTCTCGAATACAGTGAGTTTTCCGACCCAGACGTCGATCGAGACGAAGTACTGGTCGACGTGAAGGCCGGCGCGCTGAACCACCTGGATATCTGGACTCGCCGAGGGCTGCCGGGGATCGACCTCGACATGCCCCACATCCCGGGGAGTGACGCCGCCGGGGTCGTCGAGGAAGTCGGCGAGGACGTCACGCGATTCGAACCCGGCGATCGGGTGTGCGTGATTGCCGGGAAGAGCAGCGGGAACGACGAGTTCAGCCGGAAAGGCGACCCGACGCTGGCGCCGGATTTCCACATCATCGGCGAACACGTCCGCGGCGTTCACAGCGAGTACGCTGCACTGCCGGAAGCGAACCTCGCGCCCGTTCCCGAGGGCGTCGACTGGGAGACGGCCGCGGCCGCGCCGCTCGTGTTCCAGACTGCCTGGCGCATGCTCCGAGACCGCGGCGACCTGAAGGCCGGCGAGTCCGTCCTCGTCCTCGGGGCGTCCGGCGGCGTCGGCCACGCTGCCGTCCAGGTCGCCGACCACGCCGGGGCGGAGGTGTTCGCGACCGCGAGCTCCGAGGAGAAGCTCAGCTACGCGGAGGAACTCGGCGCAGACCACACCATCAACTACGAGGAGGAGGACTTCGCGAGCGAGATCCGCGACCTGACTGACGGCCGCGGCGTCGACATGGTCGTCGACCACGTCGGCGCACAGACCTGGCAGTCCTCGCTCAAGAGCCTCGCCAAAGGCGGACGCGTCGTCACGTGCGGCGCGACGACGGGCGGCAACCCCGAAACGGACATCAACCGCATCTTCTGGAACCAGCTCTCGGTCATCGGGTCGACGATGGCGACGCCCGGCCAGGCCGAGGAAGCGCTCGAACTCGTCTGGGACGGCACGTTCGAGCCGCGCATCCGCGAGACGCTTCCGATGAGCGAGGCATCCCGCGCCCACGAACTGCTCGAAAACCGCGAGGGCTTCGGTAAGGTCGTCGTTATTCCGGACAGCGAACAGTAGGTACCTCCTTCTCCTCGTTCGGAGCGGGGTCGGTGCGCGAGGACCGCCTGTCGGGGGTCGCGCTGTCAGCCGCGCCGACGATCCCGCGTGGGTTCCGAGACGTGCCGCTTTTCTCGCTCCCGTTCCTGCGTTCGGTATGAAGAGTCTCGAAGCCGAACTCGCCGACGCGCGCGACCTCGACGTGACGGCGATCGCGGACGCCATCGAGTCGATCGGCTTCGAGTGCACGCGCTGTGGGGCGTGCTGCAAGGCCATCGAGTGCGGCGACGAAGACGCCGGGGACGGAGCGGCGGACGAACACACAGCCACGGTGTTCCCCGACGAAATCCGCCGTCTCCAGGGAGCCGACGACGAGTACGACTTCCGCGACGTCGCCCGGCCGATGCCTTACGGTCTCTCCGAGGGCGCGGACGGGCCGGAGGGCGAGACGTTCGAGTGGTCACTCCAGACCGACGACTGCGGCGACTGCACGTTCTACACCGAAGACGAAGACGGGATGGGCGCCTGCTCGGTCCACGGTGATCGCCCGCTCATCTGCCGGACCTATCCGTTCAGCGTCGCCCTCGGCGGGACGAGCCAGCCGATGGGAGAGGCCGTCGACCGGGAAGGGATGGTCCGCGCCCACGAGTGCGAGGGGCTCGGGCGGGAGATCGACCGCGCCGAAGCGGAGTCGCTCGCCGAAGCGCTCAAAGAGCGAGCCGTCCGCGAACTCGAAGAAGCGATCGCGGTCAGGGACAACTACGACCCCGTCGAACCGGAACCGGGCGAGGTGGTCGTCCACGACTCGGAGGGGCAGAAGCGACCCGACGGGACGCCGCTGGACCGCTGAACCGGGGCGAACCCGCCGAGTTCGACTTCGAACGGCCGAGGGACGGGCAAGTTCTTTAATAGCGGGGTTCTATGACGCCGAATGGAGGTCTAACCTTGGAAATCTCTGAGAAACTGCTGTGTCTGTTCAGTGCTGAGGTCGACGACGCGGACGACACGTACACGATCGAGGTCCCGCAACGGGAGATCGAAACGGGGTCCATCGACCCCGGCGAGACCTATCGGGTCGCGCTCATCGCCAGCGAACGGGAGGAACCCACCGAGACGGCCGAGACGGAGGAGCCGTCCGGTGAGCCACAGCCGCCCGTCGAAGCCGGTGAGATCCGCTACGTCGAGATCGAAGACATCGGCAAACAGGGCGACGGCATCGCTCGGGTCGAACGGGGCTACGTCATCATCGTCCCCGGCGCCGACATCGGCGAACGCGTCAAGGTCGAAATCACCGAGGTCAAGTCGAACTTCGCCGTCGGCGAAATCATCGAAGAGGACATCTGATCTCGTTATCCGCACGTACCAACAGCGGCCCGACACCGTCGTCCGTCCCCGATCTGGACTGACTTTGATCCGCAAAACCGCACGACGGCAGCCGATTAACTCACTCTACCAAACCCGCTAAGGAACAGGTCGTGGTACGGGAATATATGAGCACGACAGTAGCGACGACCGGCGCACAGTCGGACGCGGCCCTCTCGGAGAAACAACAGCGCATCCTCGAGTACCTCAGAGCGAACGCCGACACGCAGACCTACTTCAAATCTCGTCTCATCGGCGACGAACTCGACATGTCGGCCAAAGAGGTCGGCACCAACATGCCTGCCCTCCAGAACGGCGAGTTCGACGTCGACGTCGAGAAGTGGGGCTACTCCTCCTCGACGACCTGGAAAGTCACGACGTGATCGCGGTCCTCCGCCAGCGCTGACCAACCAGCGGCCGGCTCTACTCGTGTTCGAGGGTGTGAACTGGGGACGTTAGGGGTCGTACTGGACTAACTCGGCGGCGTTCGCGGCCAACGCCGTGGCGTCTTCGTCGAACGAGTCCGCGTAGCGAACCAGCAGGAGCAAGACGACTTCGGGGTTCTGGACCGCGTACCCGTCCTCGCGCGAGAGGAGGCCGGAGTTTTCGAGTTCGTTCGCGTATTTGCTGATCGTCGGCGCAGAGACGCCGATCTCGTCGGCCAGTTCGCCGGCCGTCGCGTCCGGATTCGCCAACAGCGTCGTGAGCATCCCGCGCGGCGTCTCGCGCCGGAGATAGCCCAGCGCGACCTGCTCGAACTCGGAGAAGCGGTCGGCCGGGAAAAAGCGGCTGTAGTCCCCGTCCTTCCGGCTCTCGACCGCACCGGCGCGTTTGAGCCGGCGCAAGTGATGCTGCGTTTCGCCGGTTCCCAGCTGGAGATCGTCCCGGATCTTCGAGAAGTGTGCGCCGGGGGTCGCGGCGACGTACCCCGCGAGTGCGTCCCGAGCGTCGCTGCTGCCCTCGCTGTCGCTCTCTGCGCGGAACTTCGCGAGTGGACTCGCTGCACCAAGGGCGGCGAAGCGACGGAGGGTCGCTCGCTTGGACTCGTCCACCCCCTCCTTTACCATATCCAACAATAGAATAGAGACGCGTAAAACCGCTTCGGCTACGGGTAGCTACCCGCTACTTGCCACTCGATTGTCCGTCGGATCCACCGGCGCCGTCCGACCCGGTGTCGTCCGGGGACTCCATCTCCGCGTCCATCTCGTCGATCACGTCGTCGGGATCTTTGATGTCCGCCGGGTCCTCGCCGGCTTTGATCGCCTGGGCCTGTTCCTCCATGGCTTCGACGTCGACTTCGGCTTCCTCGTCGATCTGGCCGAGGATCTCCTCGATGTCGTCGAGGCCGAGCATCTCGCGGGTCGACTCGTCGAAGTCCAGGCTGTCGAGCGATTCGCCGTTGGCCTTCACGTCGCTGCCGGTGAGGTGCTTGCCGTAGCGACCCACCAGCGAGGACAGTTCCTGCGGGAGGACGAACGTCGTGGACTCGCCCTGGCCGATCTCCGAGAGCGTCTCCATCCCTTTCTCGATGACTGCGCGTTCGCCCATCGACTCGGCGGACTTCGCGCGTAGGACCGTGGAGATGGCGTCACCCTGCGCTTCGAGGATCTGGCTCTGCTTTTCACCCTGGGCGCGGATGATGTTGGACTGCTTGTCACCCTCCGCGGTCTCGACGGCGGAGCGGCGTTCACCCTGGGCTTCCAGGATCATCGCGCGGCGGCGACGCTCGGCGGAGGTCTGCTGTTCCATCGCCTGCTGGACGTCCTGGGAGGGGTTGACCTCGCGGACCTCGACGCTCTCGACGCGGACGCCCCACTCGTCGGTGGGCTCGTCCAGTTCCTTGCGGATGCGCGCGTTGATCTCCTGGCGCTTGTTGAGCGTGTCGTCGAGTTCCATGTCGCCCAGCACGGCGCGGAGCGTGGTCTGCGCGAGGTTCGAGACGGCGCGCTTGTAGTCGTCGACTTCGAGGAACGCCTTCCGGGCGTCCATGACCTTGATGTAGACGACGGCGTCCGCGGTGACGGGGGAGTTGTCCCGGGTGATCGCTTCCTGGCGCGGGACGTCGAGCGTCTGTGTGCGCATGTCGAACGCGTAGGTGCGCGAGACGAACGGTGGGACGAAGTTGATCCCGGGTTCGAGCAGTTTGCGGTACTCGCCGAAGACCGTCAGCGCCCGCTTCTCGTAGGCGTTGACGATCTCGACCATCTTGTAGACGGTGACGACGGCGATCAGGAGCAGGATGATGACGACCAGTCCGATCGGGCCGCCAGTCTGCAGTGGTATCACGGGGTGCATTGTTTCGAGATTAGCGCGACCGACAGAAAAGCATTCGGTAGGGAGTGTCCCTCGTCGTGATGGTTGGGACGAGAGTGCAAGGAAAGTCGACGGGCCGGACACACTAACCGGCCCGTCAGGTTGTGGACAACGAACTGGGCTTGACACCAGTGGTGAACAGCCACGTTCACGCCAGCATTCGCTGACCCGGAGCCGATGATTCGTCTGTGGGCTGTCGTCTTACCACCTCTCCCGGGCAGGGCCTTCGCCCGCTCGTTTCAGTTCTGGTTTCCCGCCCGAGACGCCCATTACTGGACGATCATCGCGGAAAGTCCCTCGAACACTGTACGACCATCGCCTGTTGTACATTACATCTACACGTATGGCCAGGGATGGTGATAAGTGTTGGGTATAAGGGAAGTAATATAAGATATTACCATGGGTCTGTGTTCTGAATCGGGCCCGATCTGGTCGATTGTGGTGTGTTTCTCGGATCGCGTGGACGATCGAAAAGAATATCGGTGGCTGTCGGACGGGGACTGTGACGTCTGACGGAAAATCGGCGCAGCGAAATCAGGCGGCGTCGGCGTCCGGGTCGCGTTCGGTCGCGCTCTCGGTGTCTGCGGCTTTCGCGCTCTCGCGGGCGAGTTCGCGGTCGATGTCGTCTTCGATGTCGTCGATGGCTTCGACGGTTACGACGTTGCCGCCGCCGGGGTCGATGACGATGACCTCGACGCCTTCGGCGATCTCGCCGTCGACGCAGCGAGCGCGGTAGTGGGGATTGAAGCCGCCACTGTCGAGTTTCACCTCGCCGCTGGTCTCGGTGACGCGCTCGGTGACGCGACCGGTCTTGCCACGCAGGGAGTCCGAGTCGCTGGTCTGGCCGGTGCCTTTGCCGCCGTAGAAGTCGAACTGGCGGTAGCCGTAGAGGGTGATCCCGCCCACGACGATGACGAGGGCTGCGAGGATCAGCGGGGCGAAAATGCCCAGGCCCGGAGGCAAGAGCAGCCCGGCCAGCCCCGCCACCAGCAACGCCACGCCGAGGACGATGAAGTGCGCGCCCGGTGCGAGGGCCTCGCCGATGACGAGAAGCGCCCCCGCGACCACGAGCAGCAGTGAGAGACTCTCTCCAAGGACGGGCTCTGCCATGCTCTCTGGTAAGTGCGCCCCGGGGTTAAGCTTCGGGGTTGGGGTCTGCTCGCCCCGAAATCGCCGCTCGTCAGATGAGGCCTGCGACCACCATGAAGAAGACGACCGTCGTCGTCGCCCCCAGGACGACGAACACCGCGTTTTCCATCGTGGGCGAGCCCGGTTCCAGTTCGTCGTCGAGGCCACCGATCTGGCCGGCGACGTTGCCACTCGACTCCTGTTCCGGCGCGTCGTCGTCGGTACCGGTCACGTCACCTTCGCCGTTGCCCCTGCGCTCGGCCGTTCCCGGGCCGTCGTCAGGGAACTCGTCGACCGAGTAGCGCCACTGTTCGTCGTCGGACATGCGTCAGTGTAGGAGCCTCACGACCAAAAGCCCACGGCCCGCGGTCCTACTGGATCTTCGAGCCGAGCGGGGCGTCCTCGTGGGTCGTCAGCAGGTCCGCCTCGTCGCCGGCGGCCAGGATCATGCCGTTGGATTCGACACCGAACAGCTCCGCTTTCTCCATGTTCGCCAGCAAGACCACGCGCGTGCCTGGCAGTTCGTCCAGGTCGTGCAGCTGTTTGATGCCGGCGACGACCTGGCGGGTCTCGACGCCGATGTCGACTTCGAGGCGGGCGAGCTTGTCCGAGTCCTCGATCGGTTCTGCCGTCTCGATCTCCCCGACGCGCATGTCGAGGTCGCCGAAGTCGTCGAAGCTGATCCGTTCCTCAGTCAGTGATTCGGGTTCGAAGTCCATGGATTCTGTGTCGTCTTCTTCGTCCTCGTCTTCAGTCGCTTCCGCGACGCGCTCCTGGAGTTTCTCGTTCAGTTCCGCGATACGTTCGTCCTCGATCTTGCCGAACAGCTCCTCGGGCTCGTCGAAGGTCGCGGGCGGCGTCGCGAGCGCCTCGTCCAGTTCCGCTGTGGCGACGGCGCCGTCCTCGCCGAGCTGGTCCCAGAGGGCTTCGGCCTTCTCGGGCATGACCGGCTGCATCAGTACGGCGATGGCCTTCGCGAGCTGGACGCAGTCGCGGATGACCTGGGCTGCCTTTTCGGGCTCGTCGTCGGTGAGCTTCCAGGGCTCGTTGCGCTGGATGTACTCGTTGCCGTAGTCGGCCAGGTCGATCGCGACCGCACCGACGTCACGGATGCGGTACTCGTTGAGCGCGTCCTCGAACTCCGCGATGGACTCCTCGATGCGCTCGCGGACCTCGTCGCTCACCTCCGCGTCCGGTGTGCCCTCGTAGTTGCGCACGGCGAACAGCAGCGAGCGGTAACAGAAGTTCCCGAGGTTGCCCACGAGTTCGCCGTTGACGCGCTCGGCGAAGCGGTCCCAGGAGAAGTCCACGTCCGTCTCCAGGCCGCTGCCGTTGACCATGTAGTACCGGAACAGGTCCGGGTGGAACCCTTCCTCGAGGTACTCGTCTGCCCACACCGCCCGATTTCGGGAGGTCGAGAGGGCCTTCCCGTCGATGCCGACGAAGCCCGTCGCCAGAATCGCGCGCGGTTCGTTGTAGCCTGCCCCGCGGAGCATCGCGGGCCAGAACACGGCGTGGTGCTGGATGATGTCCCGACCGATGACGTGGACGATCTCCCCGCTCTCTGCACTCGCGAGTTCGTCCTCGCTGTCGACCGTCCAGACCTCCTCCCAGTCGTACTCCTCGGGACCCACGCGGTCGGTGTACTTCTTGGTCGAGGAGACGTACTCGATGGGCGCGTCGACCCACACGTACAGGACGAGGTCCTCGGCTTCGTCGTCGTCACCTGGGTAGTCGATCCCCCAGTCCATGTCGCGGGTGATACAGAGGTCCTGCAGCTCTCCTTCGATCCACTCGCGGGGCTGGTTCTTGGCGTTGTCAGTCCCCTCGACGCGGTCGATGAACTCCTGAAGGTAGTCCTGGAAGTCAGCGAGCCGGAGGAACTTGTGCTCGCGCTCGCGGTACTCGGCGTCGTTTCCGGTGAGCGTCGAGACGGGGTCTTCGACCTCGCCGGGTTCGAGGTGGCGCTGACACCCCTCGTCGCACTCGTCGCCGCGGGCGTGCTCGCCGCAGTACGGGCAGGTGCCCTCGACGAGGCGGTCGGGCAGCCACTGGTCGGCCTCGGGGTCGTAGGCGACCTGGATCTCTTTCTCGATGACGTGGTCGCCGTCGATCCACTCCCGGACGAACTCCTGGGTCGTTTCGACGTTGGTCTCGTCGTGGGTGTGGCCGTAGTTGTCGAACTCGACGTTGAACTGCGGGAAGGTTCGCTCGTACTGTTCGTGGTACTCGAGGGCGAACTCCTCGGGGGAGACGCCCTCCTTGGCGGCGTTGACGGCGATGGGCGTCCCGTGCATGTCGGACCCGCAGACGAAGGCAGTCTGCTGGCCGACGCGCCGGAGCGCGCGGGCGATGGTGTCGCCGGTCACGTATCCTCGCAGGTGACCGACGTGGAGATCGCCGTTGGCGTAGGGCAACCCCACCGTCACGACGGCGGGAGTGTCCGTCGGAAATGGCTCGTGGCTCATGTGTGTCTCCGTACCGCCATACAGACCTAAAATCCGCTGGTTCGACACCGGGGCCGGGCCGAGCGAAAGACCGATACGAGTGACCGCTCACTCGCCGGTATGAGCGACGAGACGGTGCCGCCCGACGCCAAGGCGGAGATCGCCGCGGCCGTGCGCCAGGCCCTCGCCGACCACGGCTACGCCCGGCTCACGACGCAGAAGATCGCCGCCCAGAGCGAGAAGAGCGAGGCGGGACTGTACTACTACTACGACTCGAAAGACGAGATGATCGCCGCGTTCCTCGAGACCACGACGGCGTACCTCGCCGAGGCGCTGGCGGCCGATGACGCCGCCGATCCGGAGACGCAACTCCGCGCGGCCTGCGACCGCCTCTTCGTCAGCCGGGAGAACGAGGAAGCCAGCGGCGTCAACATCGCCGTCATGGAACTGCTCTCGCACGCCCCGTACAACGAGACCCTCCGTGAGCCGCTGCTGGAACTCGAGGGGAACACCCTCGACCATCTCGAAGGCATCATCTCCGCAGGCGTCGACCAGGGCGTCTTCCGCGAGGTCGATCCCCGCGGGACGGCCGCGTTCATCCTCGCCGCCGCGAACGGGTCGACCGGATTCTACCTGGCGCTCGGCATGGACGACGCCGGCAATCGGCTCCGCGACCGCGTCGACGCCTACGTCGACTCGCTACTGGCTGCCGACCACTGAGCGGACCGGCCACCAGTCAGCTCTGTCTAACCAGCCACTCGTCCCCGTCCCGCTCGACGACCGCGTCAAACAGGGTCGTCAGCGTCGCGATGGTCTGGTCGTCATGGGCCCTCGGGTCGAGGTGGACGTGCGCGCTCGCCCCGGCGGCCATGAATCGTCCGGTGAGCGTGTGCAGGAAGCGGAACACTCGATCCGTCTCCGTGTACTGTAACAGTACTGTCAGCGAGTCCAGACAGGCCGTGATCGGCGCGTCGTCGTCCGCCCAGCGGTCGAGATAGCGCGAGACGGCGATGCCGACTCCGGTCAGATCACCGGCAGCGACGTGGGTCTCGTGGACGCCCTCGGGGAGCGTCTCGTCCGGCGTCGCCTGACTCTCCGGGCAGATGATCGCCAGTGACGCCGGGAGAGCGTCGTTGTGATCGCGCCACCCCTCGACGATGTCCCTCGGTCGTCGCTTGTACGCGATCGTCAGGGCGTGTTGTTGTGCTGGCGTCGCTGTCGACAGCGTGTCGAAACAGAGTCCACTCCGCTCGATTTCGGTCGGCGATGCGAGAAGCAGCACCCGCGACTGCTCGCGCAACGCTCGTGTTGCGTGTGTTTCCATCCCCCAACCTCTGTGTCGACGTTAGTTGTTGGCTCAGGAATAGGTTTCGGTGTGTCAGGTCCGACTGGTCGGCCTCAGACGATCGCAACCGCACCGAGGCCGAACAGGAACAGCGTGACGATGAGTCGGCCGACGCTGCCGACGAACGTCGCCAGTCCGAACAACACGTGATCCTCTTCCAGGACGGTGAACGCGTAGATCGAGAGCGTGTCCGGGAAGCCAGGGACGCAGAGCGCCAGGGCGAGGCCGACGTAGCCGTACTGCTGTGCCAACTGCACGGTCTTGCGCTCGGACCAGGCCACGACGTCGATGCGCGAGCTGCGGAGGGCGCTGATGATCGGCCCGGACTGTTTGGCCTTCTGGCCGAGATGGAACGCCATGACGCTGCCGGCCGCTTTCGCCGCCCCGCTGATGAGGATCACCAGCACGAGATTCACTTCGTGGGGCAGTCCCAGCTGGAGGTGGGTGACAGGGAGGAGGACGACTTCACTGGGCAGCGGGAGGACGGCAGCGATGAGAAACGAGTAGACGGCGATAATTCCCAGTCCTGCCGGTCCAGTCGCGGTTCGGACTGCTGCTTCCAGGGTGTGCATCGTCCCCTGGAGGACGCCGTCGAGTGCGAGGACCAACGCTGACGCCACGTACCCAGTTTTCTTCACCCGGTGGTGTAAGCGTTAATATTTTCTCTCTATAGGAACAAATTGACAGGTCAGAACCAGTCCAGGTCCGCGACGAACGACCGGAGCATCGACTTCGTCACGTGGGGCATACAGACCACGCGCATCTCGTCGGCGCCGGTCTTGGAGATCCGCCAGCCGCGGCGACGCAGGTCCTCCGTGACCGGCATCGTCATGTCGGCGGCGACGATCGGGAGTTCCGGTTCGACGACGTCGTGCCCGCGCGCGGCCAGTTGCTCGGCCAGCCACTCGGCGTTCTCCATCGACTCGTAGTACTGCCTGCGGTAGCCCATGGGCCACAGTTCCTCCATCGCGGCGACGGCGCTGGCGACGCCCGCGCCGCTCCGGGTGCCCGTCAGCGTCGCCTGTGATTTCGACTCCAGATACGGCGTGTCGACGGCGAGTTCGTCGAGCAACGCCTGCGAGTGGGTGAGCAGCCCGCCAGCCGGGACGGCAGCCTGCCCCATCTTGTGCGGGTCGATGGTGATGGTGTCGACGTCGGCGTGGCCGAAGTGCCACCGCTTCTCGGTGAACGGCAGCACGAACCCGCCCCAGGCGGCGTCGACGTGACAGAGCGCGTCGTTGTCCCGCGCGAGGTCGGCGATCGCCGGGATGGGATCGACGCGGCCGTACTCGGTCGAGCCGGCGACGCCGATGACGACCACGGTGTCGTCGTCGACGAGTTCCGCCATCGCTTCCATGTCGGCGCGGTGGTCGGCGTCGGTCGGCGCCGTCCGCAACTCGACGTTGAGCAGGTCGGCCGCCTTGTTGAAACTGAAGTGGGCGCTCTCGGGCGCGACCATGTTCGGCCGGTCGGTGTCGGCCCGGTTGCGCGCGATCCGAACCGCCTGAATGTTCGCTTCGGTGCCCCCACTGGCGATGTACCCCTCGGGATTCGGGAGGCCGGTGATCGTCCCCAACATCTCGACGGCCTCGGTCTCTAGCTCGGAGACGGCTTCGTACGTGCCAGGGTCACCAGGATTCGTCGCGAGGAACCGCTCTGCGGCCTCGCGTGCCCTGGGGTGTGGCCTGGTACACATCGAAGAAAGAACCCGACTGAAATCCTGCGGTTCGACCCGCTGCATATGTCAGACAGCATGTGCCACAGTGGTTTAGCCGTTGCGTTCGCTCTGTGGACTGCTGGCACAGCACCCGGTCGCCGTACTGCGGGCCTGTCACCGTCAGCCGGCGTGGTGCGCCTCGCGGAACACGGCCGCCATCTCCTCGTCGAGCCCGTCGATGACGTCGTTGATCTGCCCGCGGAGGGCCTCTTTGCGCTGTTCGAGTTCGTCGACTTCCTGCGTCTCCTCGAGTCCGTGCTGGCTGAGCTGAGACTTGAGCGTCGCGTACGTCTTGACGACCGCGTTGTACTCAGACAGCAACTCCTCGTACTCGTCCAGTAACAGCAGTTCCTCAACGGTGTCGGCGAGCGCCTCCTGTGACACTGGTTTGGTGAGGTAATCGTCGAAGGGCATTTCGACGATCTCTCCCGCCGGGTCGACTGCGGTCACCATCACGACCCGGCAGTCGTACTCCATGTCCTGGATGTGCTCGAGCACCTCGTCGCCCGACAGCCCGGGCATGCGACGGTCGAGCAACACGACGTCGATGCTCGAATCGAGCGTGACGAGCGCTTCACCACCGCTCGAAGCGAGCAGGATCTCGTAGTCCGAATCCAGATAGAGTTGATACGACTCGGCGACGTTCTCCTCGTCTTCGACGATGAGAATCGTGGGTCGCTCCCCGGTCGGCATTACTCGCCGTCTTTCCCGTATACGTCAAAAAGGATTGGCGTGAGTTCGACGGACGAAATCGTCCGTAGTCAGCGCACCGAATCGAGGATGAGCTTCTGCTCGATGCGCTTGACCTCGTGCTGGACGTCGCGGACGGCGTCGATGTTCGCCGAGATGGACGTGGCACCCTCGTTGACGAGGTGGTTGACCATCCGCGGCTTCGAGCCGGCCTGGCCGCAGATCGACGTGTCGACGTCGTACTCGCGGCAGGTCTGTATGGTCTGGCTGATGAGTTCGAGCACACCCGGATGGAGTTCGTCGAAGCGGCCGGCGACGTTCTCGTTGTTGCGGTCGACCGCGAGCGTGTACTGCGTGAGGTCGTTCGTCCCGAAGGAGGCGAAGTCGATGCCGGTCTGGGCCATCTTCTCGACTCCGAGCGCGGCGGCGGGGGTCTCGATCATCACGCCCCAGCGGCGCTTCGCGGGGTCGATGCCGACCTCTTTCATCAGCGCTTTCGCGCGCGTGACGTCTTCGACGTCGTTGACCAGCGGCAGCATGAGCTCGACGTTGTCGTAGCCCATCTCCCACAGCTGGCGGAACGCCTCCAGTTCGTGTTTGAACAGTTCCGGCCGGTCGAGGCTGCGACGGATGCCACGGTACCCCAGCATGGGGTTGTGTTCGTGTGGCTCGTCCTCGCCGCCTTCCAGCTGACGGAACTCGTCCGTCGGCGCGTCCAGCGTTCGCACGCGCACCGGGCGCGGGTAGAACTCGTCGGCGACGTTTCGGACGCCGTCGATGATCTCCTGGACGTAGGCTTCCTCGCCGTGATCCTCGATGTAGCGCTCGGGCGTCTTGTTCGTCGAGAGGATCATGTGCTCGATGCGGAGCAGTCCGACCCCGTCGGCACCCGTCGCGGCCGCGCGCTCTGCGGCCTCCGGGATAGAGACGTTGACCTTGACCTCGGTCGCGGTCATGGGCTTGACCGGCGTCTTCGGTCGGGCTTCCTCGATGGGCTCGGTCTCCTCGCTGGTCTCGACGCCCTCGCGGATGGTTCCCTTGTCGCCGTCGAGCGTGACCATCTGGTCGTCGCTGAGCGTCTCGGTCGCACCGCCCGTCCCGACGACGGCGGGGGCGCCGAGTTCGCGTGCGACGATCGCGGCGTGGGACGTCATTCCGCCTTCGCTCGTGACGATGCCGGCGGCGCGTTTCATCGCCGGCACCATGTCCGGCGTCGTCATCTCGGTGACGATGATGTCGCCCTCGCCGACCTTGTCGAGCTGGTCGAGCTTGTCGACGATGCGCACGGCGCCGGAGGCGATGCCCGGGCTCGCGCCCAGGCCCGAGAGGAGGACGTCGCCGTCCTCGTCGGACTTGCTCGCCTGTTTGGCACCGCTGCCGTCGGCGGTCGCGGCCTCGCCGTCGCTGTCGGCGATGGTGGTGATCGGTCGGGACTGGAGCATGTAGACCTCGCCCTCGAAGATCGCCCACTCGACGTCCTGTGGCGTGTCGTAGTGGTCCTCGACCTGCTCGCCGAGTTCACAGAGCCGGTCGATCTCGGCCTCCGAGAGGACGCGCTCGGTGCGCTTGTCCTCGGGAACCTCGATCTCGTCGGTCTCCCCGGTTTCGGGGTCCTTGTCGTACATCGTCTTCTTGTCCGCGACCTCGACGTCTGTGACCTCGCCGCTCGCACGGTCGATGACGTAGTTGTCGGGGGTCACGGAGCCGGAGACGACGCCCTCGCCGAGGCCCCACGCGGCCTCGATGATGATCTTGGGTTCACCGGTCGAGGGGTGACTGGTGAACATGACGCCGGATTTCTCGGCGGCGACCATCTGCTGGACGACCACGGCGATGTCGACGACGTCGTGGTCGAACCCCTGCTGCTCTCGGTAGTAGGTCGCCCGCTGGGTGAACAGGGAGGCCCAGCAGCGTTTCACGCGGTCGAGCAGGTCTTCGCCGGTGACGTTCAGGAACGTCTCCTGCTGTCCCGCGAACGATGCGTCGGGCAGGTCCTCGGCGGTCGCGGAGGAACGCACGGCGACGAACGCCTCGTCGCCGACCTCCTCGTAGGAGGCGAGGATCTCCTCTTTGAGATCCTCGGGTATCTCCGTCTCGAGAATGAGTTCCTTTGCGCGCGCTTCCGCTTCCGCGAGCGCCTTGGAGTCATCGGCGTCGACGTCGACAGCCTCGAACAACTCCTCGTCGATGCCCGTGTCCTCGATGAATCGTCGGTAGGTCCCCGCCGTGACGACGAACCCCGGGGGAACCGGCAGGCCTGCGGCCGTCAGTTCCCCTAACGAGGCCGCCTTCCCGCCAACTGATTCGAGGTCGTCTGCCCCGATTTCGTCCAGCCAGAGTACAGCCATGTCCTCACCTGTAGGGTGCAGAACCCTGATAAAAAGGGTTCCGAACCGCGTCAATCGTGCTGCGTTTGCCGACACGACGCAGACCAAACCGCGTGGCCTCGCCCGAATCGTGGGTGTGTCTTCCCATGCGAAACCCCACTGCCGGGTGGTGGATTGTTATACAGGCGTTACCCCGCCGCTCCCACCGATCTCCGTCTCGCTGCCGGCCGTCCGGCAAACTGCCTCTGGGAGGGAAATCATGTCACGCTTCGATGATGTCGTCTTCGTCGCTCTCGGGGACGACCAGGTTGCCGTCCAGTGCGGTCACCGCGCGCCCGCCGACTTCGATCTCGGCGCCGACCCGGACGCGAACCCTGCCCGGCCGGTCGACGAAATGGCCCTGCTCGAACACCATCTCCTCGGGGACCGAATCGAAGGCGTCGTACTCGCGGACGTACGCGCCCGCGGCACCGCTTGCCGTCCCCGTCACCGGGTCCTCGGGCACGCCCTCTTTCGGGGCGAACATGCGCCCGTGCAGCGTCGAGTCGGCGTCGAGCGCGTCGAAGGTGAACGCGTAGACGCCCGCCGCGTCGACCTCGCGACTCACCTCCTCGATAGCGCCCAGCTGCGGGTTCATGTTCGAGACGTGTTCGAGGAAGTTCACCGGCACCATCAGGAACGGGAGCCCGGTCGAACTCACGGCCAGGGGCAGGTCCGCGCCCACGTCTTCCAGCGCGGCCACGTCCACGCCGAGCGCGTCCGCGACGGTCTCGTACTCCACGTCGACGCGCCGGATCTCGGGCTGGTTCTGGGTCATCCACACCGTCCCGTCGTCCTCGATCGTGACGTCCAGGACGCCCGTGTTCGTCTCGAACGTGTGCTCGCCGGCGTCGATGTGGTCGCGCTCGACCAGCCATGCGTGGCTAGCGACCGTCGCGTGGCCGCAGAGATCGACTTCGTTCGTCGGCGTGAAATACCGGAGTCGACGGTCCGCGTCGTCCGAGGAGCGCAGGAAGACGGTCTCGCTGGCGCCCAGCTCCGAGGCGATGGCCTGCATCTGTGTCTCGTCGAGATCGTCGGCCTCGGGAACCACGCCTGCGGGGTTCCCCGACAGCGGCTCGTCGGTGAACGCGTCCACGAGGTAGACCTGGCGGGTGTCGTGCATACCGTCGGCATCGCCCGACCCGCTGTTAAACGTTCTCACTGCTCGGGGGCGATCCCGTCACGGCAGTCGTGAGTTGGTAGTAATTTCATAGACGTCGCTACTCGGACGCGCTCGTCGCCACGAAAAAGTCGCGTCAGCGACGGCCGTCGTCGCGGACGTACATCAGGGCGTCGACGATCTGCTCGGTGTCGACCCGGCCTTCCATCTCGGTCATTCGCTCCTGGAGTTTGGTGGGGGTCATGTATATTGTTAACATGCGCCTTGGCATACATAGCTCTTTCGCCGCGTTTCGGTCCGCGTACTGGGCGGTCGGGTCAGCGCGCCGCTGAAAAATGGGGTCGCCTCGTCAGTCTGTTCGGGTCGCCCGGTGCGGCTCGGAGCTCGTCGGGTCGTTCCCGGCCCACAACAGCGCGGCACCGATGCCGGCCAGGATCGCGATCGCGCCGGTGACCGTTGCGGACACTGGCCACTCCGCGATTCCCTGCACGTCGACGACGTACAACAGACTCAGGACCACGAAACCTGCGGCCGAGAACCAACCGAACGGACCGATGCTGTTGTCTGTCATCCCGTTTGTCCCATGGCATTGGACGTGGGTAAGCACCCATTCTTGGGCGCGTGAGATGACGAGCCCCTAATTTGACTCCGCTAGAAAATCAGTCCGCGGCGACTTCTTCCGACCCGGTCGCGGCGTTGGGGTCCTGCACCCAGAGGTCGCCGAACAGGTCGTCCTGTTGGAGTCGCACCTGCCCGCGGTGGGCGAGAAACAGCAGCCCGAGGAACGTCTCGACGCGCGAGCCGCCGGCGTCGACGATCTCGGAGAACAGCACCTCCTCGCGGCCGGTGTCCCAGCGTTCGAGACACGCGCCGTACACGTCGTCGATGACGGCGTCGATGTCCTCGCCGTGGGCCGTGTCGGTCACGTCTGCCTCGGTCGGCTCGTCGTCCATCCGGAAGTCGTCGCCGCTCCGGTAGTCGAGTTCCTGCGTCCCGCGCTGATAGCTGCTTGGCGAGCCGCTGGTGTCGTACTCGCGGGACTCTTTCCACCAGGAGTCCCGCTCTGCGTCCCGGAGGTCCCGGACGAGTTCGTCCAGGGTCTGTGGCATTCCGCGGGCGCGTTTGCGCTCGAGCCGTCGGTCCATCTCCTGTTCCAGCGTCGCGAACGGGTCGGCCTCGGGATCGATCGGCGTCTCCTCGCCCATCGCCGCGGCCTCCCACGGCTCGGGCTCGGGCTCTTCGTCCTCGTCCTCCGAGAGCATCGCGTCGCTTTTCATCCGCAGGAGCACCGACGCGTAGAACAGCGCACGCCCGGAGGTCCGGAGGTCAGCCTCGTCCAGGCGGTCGAGGAACTTGTCCGTGACCGTTACGATGTCGATGTCCCACGGCTCGATCTCGCCGTCCTTGGCGAGTTGCACCAGCACCTCGACGGGCTGGACCTCGTCGTCGTCGTCTCCCTCGCCAGGAAGTTCGGGCCCGTAGTGGTTGCGGTACTCAACTTCCTGGACGTCTTCTTCGTCGTCGTCCGGCTCTGCGTCGGCTTCGTCGCTTGCCCCCTCGCTCTCGCCGGACCCGAGCATCGACTTCGCGCCGTTCGGGCGCTCGCGGTCCTCGTGGCCCGAGATATTGAGTGGGATGTCGTCGTCTCGCGGGTCGTCGCTTCGCTCCTCCCCGCTCGACTGTTCCGAGGACTCCCTGCGGTCACGGCTCACTTCGTTCGCCGTTCCCGATTCCGAAGACTCCCTTCGGTCGTCCTCGCCGTCCTCGCCGTCCTCGCTCTGCTCACGGGTCGCTTCGCTCCCCGCTCGCATTTCGGAGTCGCTCCGCGACTCCCCATCAGTCATCGGCCGGCACCTCCTCGTCGGCGTCGTCTGAACTCAGATCGATACCGGTCACGGCGGAGATGTTGTTCTCCTGCATGGTTACACCGATCGCTCGTTCCGAACGGTCCAGCAGCGCCGAGCGGTGGGAGACGACGACGAACTGCGCGTCGCCCGCGAGTTCGTCGACCATCTCGCCGACTAGTTCGGCGTTCTTCGCGTCGAGGAACGCGTCGACCTCGTCCAGCGCGTAGAACGGGGCGGGGTTGTACCGCTGGATGGCGAAGATAAAGGCCAGCGCCGTCAGCGACTTCTCGCCGCCGGACATCGCCGCCAGGCGTTGGATCGGCTTGTCCTTCGGCTGGGCCTTCATCGTCAGGCCGCCCTCGAAGGGGTCGTCTTCGTCTTCGAGGTGAAGAGTACCGGAGCCGTTCGAGAGCCGCTCGAAGATGTCCTCGAACTGCTCGTTGATGGCCGTGTAGGCGTCCATGAACGTGGCCTTCTTCTTGGCCTCGTAGGACTCGATGCGGTCCCGGATGCCGTCGGCCTCCTCGACCAGCGTCGCCTTCTTGTCCTCTAAGTCTTCGAGGTCGTCGGCGACGTCGTCGTACTCCTTGATGGCCAGCATGTTGACCGGTTCGAGCTTCTCCATCTCCGTTTCGAGCCGGTCGATCTCGCGCTCGACCTCGTCGTGGTCGGGCACGTCTTCGGGGTCGTAGTCGCCGACCTCGCTCTCGAGTTCGTCGACCTCCCATTCGAGGCGGTCGCGCTCCTCGCGGAGTTCGTCGAGTTCCTCCTCGACGTCCGTGACCTCCCGCTCTTGTTCGTCGCGCGCCTCCTTGGCCTCCTTGAGTTCGGCCTGGAGGTCGCTCCGTTCGTCTTTGAGGTCCGCGAGTTCGTCTTCCAGGTCCGCGACGGCCTCCTCTTTCGCTTCGAGCAGGTCCTCCTGCTCGGCGACGTTCTCTTCGAGGTCGGCGATCTTCTCTTCCTGTTCGGCCTTGCGGTTCTGTGCCTGCTCGATGTCGTCGTGGAGGTCCTCGATGGCCTCCTCCGCGTACTGCTTTTCGAGCTGGAGTTCGTTCAGGTCCGCGTCGAAGTCGTCGAGCTGGTCTTCCAGTTCGTCGATCTCTGCGCGGATCTCGTCGGCCTCGCTCGTGAGCCGCGGAATCTCCGAGTCTTCGATCTCCGTTTCGAGCTCGTCGATGTCGGCCTCGACGGCCTCGATGCGCTGGGTCTGCTCGGCGATCTCGCCTTCGAGGTCGTCCATCCGGTCGGAGACCTCCTCGCGCTCCGCTTCGATCTCTTCGAGTTCGTCCTCGAGGCGGTCGACGCGGTCGTCGATCTCCTCGCGTTCGGCTTCGAGTTTCTCGATGTCCGACTCGATCTCGCGGACCTGGTCCGTGGCGTCGGACTTCCGGTCGCGGGCGTCGTCGAGTCGGTCCTCGACGTCGCGCAGATCAGATCGGATCGACTGGCGCTCGTCTTCGAGTTCGTTGATGCGCTGAGCGACCCGTTCGAGCTGGCCTTTGCCGCCCGAGAACGAGTAGCGGGTCCCCTTGGAGGACCCGCCGGTCATCGCGCCGGACTTCTCGACGAGGTCGCCGTCGAGCGTGACCATCCGGAAGTCGCCCATCAGGTCACGGGCGGTGTTCATGTCCTCGACGATGAGCGTGTCGCCGAGTACGTACGAAAAGATGCCGCGGTACTGCGAGTCGAAGTCAACGAGGTTGTAGGCGAAGTCGATCACGCCGTCGTGGCTCGGCAGCGAAGGGAGCGACCGTGACTGCATCTTCGTGATCGGCAGGAAGGTCGCTCGCCCGGCTTGCCGAGATTTGAGGTACTCGATACAGTGCTGACCGATGCTGTCGTCGTCGACGACGACGTGGGCCAGGCGGCCGCCGGCGGCGGTCTCACAGGCCGTCGCGTACTCGGCGCTGACGCCGCCGAGCTGGCCGACGGTGCCGTGGACGCCCTCGATACCGCCGTTGAGGATCGTCGTCACCGCGCGCCCGTACGAGGAGTCGCCGTCCTGGCCCGCCTTCGCTTCGAGTTCGGCGTACTCCTGCTGTTTCGCCGAAATCGTGTCCTCGATGTCGTCGAGGTCGGACTGCAACTGCCGCTTCTCGCGTTTGAGGTCCTCGACGACGCCGGAGATGGTCTCGCGGTTCTGTTCGGCCTTCTCCAGTTCGGCTTCGAGGTCGTCGATCTCGGCCTGGATTTCGGGAACGCGCTCTTTGGCCTCCTCGATGGCCTCCTCTTTCTCGCGTTGCTGGTTCGAGCGCCGACGCGCCTCGTCGAGCAGGCGGTCCTGCTCGCGCTGGAGGTCGTTTTTCTCTGATTTGGCTTCCTCCAGGGTGGCGCGTTTCTCGTCGAGTTCGGCCTTGACTTCCTCGAACTCCTCGCCGATCTCGTCGATGCGCGCTTCCAGGTCTTCGAGGTCGCTCTCTTTGCCCTGGATGTCGGCCTTGATGGAGGACTTGGCGACCTTCTTTTCGCGGATGTCGTCCTCCAGGTCGTCGATCTGCTCCTGCTTGCGGTCGATCTGGACGAACGCCTGCCGGCGCTCGTTCTCCGCGTCTTCGATCTTCGCTTCCGCGCTCTCGACGGCGTCTTCGAGCCGAGAGATCTCGCCTTTGACCTCCTCGATCTCGCGTTTGATGCGGAGCTGCTCGTCCTCGCCTTTGCGCTCGATCTCGGCGTTTAAGTCTTCGAGGTCCTCTTCGAGCCTGACGACTTTCCCCTGGCGCTCGTCGAGTTCGCGCTGGAGGTCCTGCAGTTCGTCGTCCAGCTCCTCGATCTCCTCGTCGAGGCCGTCGAGCGCGGCGCGTTTGTCCTCCAACTCCGCGGCTTTCCGGAAGGACTCGTACTCCTCTTTCTCGTCGCGGAGGTCCTGATACTGCAGGGCCGTCTCCCGCTCGTCTTCGAGCTGGTCGAGTCGGTCCTGTTTCTCCTCGATGCGGAGTTGCGCTTCCTCGATGCGTTCCTCGACGACCTCTAACTCCTCGAAGGCGTCCTCTTTCTTGGCGTCGAACTGCGCGACGCCGGCGATCTCGTCGATGATCTGCCGGCGCGCGTGCGGGGTCATGTTGATGATCTCGGTCACGTCGCCCTGCATGACGACGTTGTACCCCTCGGGGGTGATCCCGGCCTGCGCGAGCAGGTCCTGGATGTCGCCGAGGTTGACCGAGCGACCGTTGATGTAGTAGTAGGAGTAGTAGTTGTCCTCGGTCTCTTTGACCCGGCGTCGAATGCTGATCTCCTCGACGTCGCCGACGTCCTCGGTGCCGGCGGCGTTGATGACCGCCGACCGCTCTAACGTGTGGTCGGAGTTGTCGAGGATGACCTCGACGCTGGCTTCGCGTTCCTCGTCGCTCTCGCCGTCGCCGTCCTGGTGACCGGGGTTGTAGATGAGGTCGGTCAGTTTCTCGGCGCGGATGCCGGAGGTCCGGGCGAGACCGAGCGCGAAGAGGACGCTGTCGATGATGTTCGATTTGCCGGAGCCGTTCGGGCCGGTGACGACGGTGAAGTCCTCGAAAAACGGAATCCGCGTCTTGCGGCCGAAGCTCTTGAAGTTGTCAAGGACGAGCTCTTTTATATGCATGGGGGTGCTCGTGACCGGAGCCCGTTACGCGATGATGATGTCGCTCGATTCGGACTCCGTCTCGTCCGCATCGTCGGGTGCCTCCGATTTAGTCGTGTCGGCTGGTTCCTCCGTCTCGGCGTCTGCCGTGGTGGTTTCTGCCGTCTGCTCGGGTTCGGGCTGGGTCGCCGAGTCGCCCTCGGCCATGCCTTCGATGGCGTCCAGTCCGCCGGCAGCGTCGACGACGTTCTCCAGTTCGCGGATGCGAACCTTGCACTCGACGAGTTCGTCCGTCAACCCGTCGACCGTCGCCTCCAGTTCTTTGACCCTCGATTCGAGTTCTTCGACTCGATTGCCGCTCGCCATATCAATACAGGTCTTCTCTGCCATCATAAACTTACGTCAGACATTCACATTGTTTCTGATAGGTATCCCGACGGGATTATCACGGCCGACCCGGCGGTCTCGGCGTGGTCGTGTTGTGTCGCCGAACATTCTCCTCACGCGCTGACCCTACCGCCAGCGCGGTCGGGCTTACCGGACCACCAGTGCGCACTCCTGCGATCCCCGGTCGTCTCGGTTGCCACTCAGAACCACCTTCTGCGGGGGTATCCTACCAGATTGGGATATCTGGTGGCCAGTTCATAACTAACCGGTCCGGTGGCCTCCTCTCTTGCATGGGAGCAGAAGTAACCACACCTGAAACCAAACACGGCGTCAACGTCCAAGACCACCTGGAATTCATCGACTGGGTCGCCGAGAACCCCGAAGACGCCATAGTAGAGTTCAGGGCTGCTGGGGTCGCCGAGGACGTCGCGAACCGCACGACAGCCACCATACGCGGTTTCGGACTCGGCGGCGAGGAGATGGCCGAGGACCGCGAGCACACGCTGGAATTCGGTCTCGCGCCGGAACTCGAAGAGGCGATGGGCTACGAGGACACGATGGACCGCTACGAGGCTATCGAGGGCGCGCTCGCGGCGCTGACGGCGTGTGTCAACGGGACAATCGTCTGCAACGCCATCCGCGAGGGCATCGACGTCGAGGACGTCACCACCCACGCCAGTATCCCGACGGACCTGCGAGTGTTCCTCGGCATCCACGACGTAGACAGGGCCGACGAGATGTACGAGGCACCGCGCATCGAGGTCGAGGTGACGGGCGAGAGCCTGAGCGACGAGGACAAAGCGAAGATCGCCGAGTACCCGCAGCGCTCGCCGGTGTACCGCCTCATCACCGACGCACAGCCCAACGATCCCGACGTGACCGTTCACTCGGCCTGAGCACTCGTTTTTTCACCACCCTTCGTGATCCGAGGCGGCCAGATACTCCTCCAGGAGCGTCGGGAAGTCCCGTCCCTTCAGATAGCGCAGGCCGAAGTCTTCGGCCCAGTTGATGATGCCCTGGTCTTCGGTGACGACGCCGGCGTCGAGTTCCCGCGCGAGCACGAGTAGGTCGAAGTCCTCCCGGGAGTCGAGGACGCCCTGGCGGAGCGTCTTCCGGTACTCGTCGCGCAGGTCGGAGATGACGGCGTCGACTTCGGTCATGTACTCGTGTTCCTCGACGTCCTTGGCGCGGGACTCCTCGGCTTTGCGGACGGCCTTTTCGGAGACGCGGAGGCCCCGATCCACGCGATCGGACATCTCGTCGATGAAGCCGTACACGATCTCGGCGGGGATCATCACCTCGAAGCGGGCGGGGTTTTTCTTGATGACCCAGGTGTTCAGTTTCGAGTACACTTCGTCGTCGACGTCGCGGTTTTCGAGCATCAGCCGCAACTCCTCGTAGATCGAGGGCGGCATGTAACAGGAGATGTTGAGCCCGAGTTTCGCCTCCGCGATCAGGTCGAACAGCCGGTTGGCGGCCTCGTTGAGTTCTTCGTCTCCCCGTCGGATCTCTTCGGTGAGGACCGCGGAGGTGTCGATGACGAACCGCTGCTTGAGCGGATGATCGGGCATACTGGGTGCTACGGCCGCCCAGGATGAAATAGGTACCAGCCGTTCGCGCCCGGTGCGTCGCGGAACGGACGGGACGCGGCGTGCCGATCTCGACCTGTCTCCCACACTACTATGAGCACGCCGGGTGCACCCTTTGGCAATGCCCACGAGCCCACCGGACGCGTCGGGGGTCAATCGTGACGGTGAACGGCCGGAAGGGACCGACGGGGTCGTCGAGGCGGAGGCGACCGTCGACGAGGTCTCCGGCGTCGAACTGGAGCGGACGCTCTCGCTCTCCGGTGGGCTCTCGATCGGGATCGGGACGATGATCGGCGCCGGCATCTTCGTGTTTCCGGGGATCGCTGCCGGTCGCGCCGGCCCGGCCGCGGCCCTCTCGTTCGCGATCGGCGCGGTCGTGGCGTTACTGGTCGCGCTCCCCGCCTCCGAACTCGCGACGGCGATGCCCCGGAGCGGCGGGGGCTACTACTTCATCTCCCGCGGGCTCGGGACGCTCGCGGGGACCGTCGTCGGGATCAGCCTCTGGCTCGGCCTGGTGTTCGCGTCCGCGTTCTACCTCGTCGGTTTCGGCAGTTACGCCGCGGCGGTGCTGTCGGAACTCGGGCTCTCGCTCGGGTTCGACCCCGTGCTCGCGTTCGGCCTCGCGTTCGGCGTCTTTCTCACGGCCCTCTCGATGACCGGGACCGAGAACGCCGCGAAGCTCCAGAACGGCGTCGTCGGCCTCCTTCTGGTGATCCTGACGGTGTTCCTCTCCTACGGCGGCCTCGACGCGCTCGGCGTCTTCGGCGGTCGCCAGACGCCCGAGACGTTCATGCCGTTCGGGACGATGCCGGTGTTCACGACGGCCGCGCTCGTCTTTACGTCGTATCTGGGCTTCGCACAGGTCGCGACCGTCGCCGGCGAGATCAAAGACCCCGGCCGAAACCTGCCGCTGGCGATGGTCGGGTCGGTGCTCGTCGTCGGCGTCTTCTACGTCCTGACGATCTTCGTCGCGACGAGCGCGTTCCCCAGCGAGCAGTTGGCCGGCTTCGGCGAGACGGCGATGGTCGAAGTGGCCCGGTCGTTCGTCGGGCCGCTCGGCGCAGTTGCGATCCTCGTCGCCGGCCTGCTGGCGACGGTGTCGTCCGCGAACGCGTCGATTCTCAGTTCTTCCCGGGCGCTGTTCGCGCTCTCGCGTGACGCGCTCTTTCCCAAGCGCGCCGGCGTCGTCAACCTCCGATACGGAACGCCGCACGTCGCGCTCCTGCTAGCGGGCGTGCCGGTGATCCTGCTGGTCGCGAGCGGTGCCGTCGAGGTGCTGGCCGAGGTCGCGTCGTTCCTCCATCTGGTCATGTACGGACTGCTCTGCGTCGCGCTGCTGGCGCTGCGCCGCGACGAACCCGACTGGTACGACCCGACCTTTCGCGTCCCGGGGTACCCGGTCGTGCCCGTCCTGGGTGCGCTCGCGAGTTTCGCGCTCATCGGCTTCATGCAGGTCCTCTCGCAGGTCGTCGGTCTGGCGCTGATGGTCGCGGCGGCCGGGTGGTATTATTACTATGCCCGCGACGTCTCTCTCAAAGGTGAGATCTGATGGTCCGCGCACTCGTCCCCGTCGAAGTCCTCGAAGGTGAGACGGTCCCGCCGGGCGTTCTGGACCTGCTCGGGGCCGCCGAGGTGGTCGTCCTCGGCTATCACGTCATCCCAGAGCAGACGACGCCCAACCAGGCGCGACTGTCCTTCGAGGAGCAGGGGGCCGCCAAACTCGACGCCATCGCGGAGGCGTTCGCGGACGCCGGTGCGACGGTCGAGACGAGGCTCGTGTTCACGCACGACGAGGCCCAGACGTTCGATCGCGTCGCCGGCGAGACCGAGGCGGACCTCATCGTCCACCTCAACCCGGCGATGGCGGCCGACGATCTGCTCGTCGCGCTCCACGGCGCCGTCGCCGCCGAACGGATCGGTACCGTCGTCGCGGACCTCCTCAGCACCACGGACACGACGATCCACCTGCTGGAGGTGGCCGGGCCGGACGCCGACACGCTGAACCTGCTGGACCGCGCCGAGCGAGCGTTGGACGACGCGGAGATCGATCCAGCCCGGATCAGGACCGATCGCGTCCAGTCTGACAGCCCGGTGCAGGCGATCGCCGAGGCGGCGCGTGACGTGGACGCCATCGCGCTCGGCGAACGCGCGCCCGACTGGCGGGAACTCGTCTTCGGCGACTTCGAGGAACGCGTCGCCGAGGCGGCGCTGGGTGCCGTCCTGGTCGTCCGTCCCGATCCTGCGGGGACTGCCGACGGCGACGAGGCGTGACGTCGGTCCCGGGCGCTGGGAACGGGGTCGTGCTTTCTTGTCCCGTCGCGCCGTTGCCCCTGTCATGGAGTACCACGAGCGCCTCGGACTTTCGGCGTCGCGGTTCGCGGAGTTACGCGAGCACTTCGAGACTCGCACCTTTCGCGGCCGGGAGTACGAGTACCTCCCCGACTACCGGAGCGACCTCAATCGTGGCGTCGTCCTCATGGAAGACACCGTCGTCGACGGGTTCCCGAAAGTCCCGCGCACGCTCGTCGTCGAGGAGGGCGTGCCCCGCCACTTCGAGGACGAGATCGCGATCGAGGAGAAACTCGACGGGTTCAACGTTCGGGTCGCTCGCGTCGCCGGCGACCCCGCAGCGGAACCGCTGGCGTTCACGCGCAGCGGCATCGTCTGTCCGTTCACGACCTACAAAGCCAGAGAGTTACTGCCCGTCGAGTCGTTCTTCGCCGACCATCCGGATCTGATGCTCTGTGGTGAGATGGTCGGGCCGGAGAACCCCTATACGACCCACGACTACTCCGGCGTCGAGTCGCTCGCCTTCCGCGTGTTCGACGTCCGCGAGCGCGAGACCGGCGAGTCGGTCCCCGTCCCGGAGCGCCGCGACCTCTGTGAGCAGTACGACATCCCGCAGGTTCCGTTCCACGGCGTCTACGTGCCCGAGGAGGCGGTCGAGACCCTGCCAGCGCTCGTCGATGACCTCGACGACGCCGGCGGCGAGGGCGTCGTGATGAAGTCACTCGACGTGACCCAGCAGCTCAAGTACACCACGTCGGCGGCGAACCAGGACGACCTCGCGTACGCTTTCTCGCTGCCGTTCGACTACGGCCAACCGTTCATGTTCCGGCGGATCATCCGCGAGGCGTTCCAGTCGGTCGAGTTCGCCGAGGACGAGCAGGAGCGTCGCGATCGCGCACACGACCTCGGGGAGTCCGTTCTGTCGCCGATGATCGAGACGATCGAACGGATCGACGACGGAGAGACCGTCGGGGAGGAACACACAGTACGGGCGCCGCCACGGGTCGTCGAGCAGTTGTTCGACCACTTCGACGACATGGGACTGAAACTCGACGTCGTCGAGGACCGACGCGAAGACGGCGACCGCGTCGTGACCTTTCGGAAGATCACCCAGTCGACGAACGACAAAATCAGGGCGTATCTCGACGGCCAGATCGTCACGGAGTGAGCGGTCGACCCTAGCTGGGACTCATCGACCGGCCAATCGTGACACGACGTCTCACGTTCGGCAGAAAACCCATTGTCTCGGAACGCGTACACTCAGGCGATGTCTTCTGACCGCGTCATCGAAATCCTCGAAAAGGCGTACATCGACGAGATGGAGACCGTGATGAACTACCAGACGAACGCGATCGTGCTCGACGGCGTGCGCGCCGAAGAGATCAAGGAGAGTCTGCAGCAGGACATTCAGGAAGAGTTGAATCACGCCAATCAGCTCGGACAGCGACTCAAGCAACTCGACGCTCGGCCGCCCGGTTCCGCGGAGTTCTCGTCCCGGCAGGACTCGCTCCAGCCGCCCGAGGACTCGACGGACGTCATCTCGGTGATTCGGGGCGTCCTCGACGCCGAAGAGGACGCCATCGAGACGTACCGCAACCTCGTCGACGCCGCGGAGGACGCGAACGATCCCGTGACCGAGGACCTCGCCGTCACCATCCTCGCGGACGAAGAGGCACACCGAACCGAGTTCCGCGGGTTCGAGAAGGAATACCAGAACGAGTAACTGGCCCCACACGACAGTCGTCGTCACACGACTCGATCCGGGCCGACCACATAGTATTTCATAGTTGTGTGCCTAGCATACAATATGGTCGGCAAACTCGCGTTGCTCGACGCATCTCTCGGTGACACGCCGGCGGAGCGGAACTTCCGGCGGGAGTTCGACGTAGAACTAGACGTGTTCAAGGTGAGCGAGGGGGCGTTTCCGGACGTTTCGGCCGCCGGTGGCTACAGGGATTTTCCGTACGACGGCGCTGTCATCTCGGGCTCGCAGACCTCCGTCTACTGGGACGAGCCGTGGATCGACGACGTCGAAGGCTGGGTGCAGGACGCCGTCGACTGTGGCGTGCCAGTCCTGGGCGTCTGCTGGGGGCACCAGCTTCTGGCTGCCGCACTCGGCGGAACAGTGTCGGCCATGGACGACTACGAACTCGGCTACCGGACGGTTCGCCAGTGTGCCGACTCCGACCTGTTCGCGGGAATCAGTGAGGAGTTCGTCGCGTTCGAGACCCACTCGGACGTGGTGTCCGAGCTCCCGCCCGGGGCGACCAGACTCGCCGAGAACGACTGTTGCGTCCAGGCGTTCCGCGTTAGGAACGCCGTCGGCGTCCAGTTCCACCCCGAGTACGACAGAGACACCGCCCGCTGGGTGACTGAGAACAAACGCGGGGAGGTCGACGACGAGCGCGTCGACGCCGTGCTCTCGGCCGCGACTGCGTCCCGCCACGCCGAGACGGCACAGGTCACCCGCCTCTTCGAGAACTTCCAGCGGTTCGCCCGTGACCGCGCGTCCCTGTCGCCAGAGCACCAGTAGTCCGACCTGTTCAGTCCTGCTCGCGGCCTGCGTCGTCCTCCTCGACGCCTGCGTTGCGCTCGAACAGCAGGCCCGTGATTCCGGCGGCGATCATGCCGACGCCGGCCGCCCGGACGCTTCTGACGTACCAGTCCTTCGGTTCGAGGGCACCGACGTTCTCGACGCCCGCTCCCCACAGTTTGAATTTCACGTCGATGCTCCGTTCGGGCGCAATCGCGGCCAGCAGACCCTGCACGACGAGCCACCCGTAGCCGACGCGGCGAAGTCGATCAGTGAGCACGGCTGCCATACGACGTGGACGAGTATCAAACACGGGGCGTGGCTGTTCGACGACGCCCATTCTTTTCGATGGGGGTGAGAACGGTTGAATCCGTGGGGAGACGGGGGGATTCGGGGAACGCTCCTGGCCGTCGAAGAGAGTGGGACTGCCGCGGGAGCGCCTCCAGTACGAACCAGACGAGTCACGGGGGAATGATTTTCTCTGCTATGTATGGGCTTTTAAGTAACCGATGCGGCAGATCCGCTCACTGTTGCGAGGCGGTCGCCGTCGGCGGGTCTGACCGTACCGTCCGTGTCGGGTCGTTAGTCTTTAGCCGGCGGGTCGCAAACTCCGGGTAATGACTGCACAGGCTGCCGAAACGGGGGATCTCGTCGCCGTCATCGGACTGGAGGTACACGTCCAGCTCGAGACGGCGACGAAGATCTTCTGTGGCTGTTCGACCGAGCAGGCAGCGGAGCCGAACACCCACACCTGCCCGGTCTGTCTCGGGCTGCCCGGCGCGCTCCCGGTGCTCAACGAGGGCGCCGTCGAGGCCGCCGTCAAGGTCGGGAAAGCCATCGACGCCGAGATCCCCGAAGAGACGACGTTCCACCGGAAGAACTACTACTACCCGGACCTGCCGAAGAACTTCCAGATCACCCAGTACGACGCGCCCATCTGCCAGGACGGGACCCTGGAGTTCGCCGTCGCGGGCGATCGTCGACAGGTGACGATCCGTCGCGCGCACCTCGAAGAGGACCCGGGGAGCATCCGCCACGTCCGCGAGGGGACCGAGGACATCGAGACGCGGACCTGCTCCATCGAGCGCGCCGACTACACGCTCGTCGACTACAACCGCGCCGGCACGCCGCTGATGGAGATCGTCACGGAACCGGACTTCCGCGACCCCAGCGAGGTGCGCGCGTTCCTCGAAAAGCTCGAAGAGGTGCTGGAGTACCTGGGCATCTTCGACCCGACGCGCGACGGGTCGCTCCGGATCGACGCCAACCTCTCGATGGTGCCCGCCGAGGAGGTCGCCGACGACGGCTCCATCGACGATGCGGTCCTCGAAGACGCTAACCGCACGGAGGTCAAGAACATCTCCAGCCACAAGGGCGCCGAGAAGGCGCTGGCCTTCGAGAAGTCCCGCCAGAAGAAGCTCATCGAGTCCGGTCGCGCCGTCGAGCAGGAGACCCGCCACTTCAACGAGACGCACGGCAACACGGTCTCGATGCGCTCGAAAGAGGAGGAGAAGGACTACCGCTACTTCCGCGAGGCGGACCTGCCGGCGCTGCAGGTGTCGGACTGGAAGGAGACGATCCCCATCCCGGAACTCCCGGACGCCCGCCGCGAGCGCTTCCGCGAGGAGTACGGCCTGAGCGAGGAGGCGGCCTCGAAGCTCACCTCCACGAAGCAGGTCGCGGACTTCTTCGAGGACGTCGCGGGCGAGTACGACCCGGACCTGGCGGCCACGTGGGTCGCGGACAACCTCCTCGGCGAGCTGAACTACCGCGACATGGAGATCACGGCGATCGCGGACCGCCTCGACGAGGTCATGCGCCTGGTCGAACTCGTCGCCACCGACGAGATCACCGCGAAGAACGCCCGCGAGACGGTCCTGCGCTCGATGCTCGACGACGGCGCTGACCCCGATACCATCGTCGACCAGGAGGGACTGGGTAAGACCGACGAGGACGAGGTGGCGGCGGCCGTCACCGAAGCGATCGAGGAGAACCCCGACGCCGTCGAGGACTACTACGACGGCGAGGGCGGGGCGATCAACTTCCTCGTCGGCCAGGTGATGCAGAAGACCGGCGGGAGTGCAGATCCCGGCGACGTCAATCAATTGCTGCGAGCGGAACTGGACGACTAACTCGCGCGCGGGATGCGAGACACGACCGGGACGTGTCTCGGCAAACGAGGACGGCGTCAGCCGTGAGCGACGACAGGAACGAGCGGCTTTTTCGCCCACGTTTTTGCACGAGCGGTTCGCGAGGAACGTGAGCGAACCCGAGTGGAAAAAGGTGGTCGTGGACCAGCTGTTGCGAGCGGAACTGGACGAGTAGCCACTGTCGCGGGTCGCTTCTGAGAATCGGTTTCGGTCTGTTCGATGAGCGAATTTTATACTCTCAACTGTTGATAGCTCCTGGCAATGGGGGCAGACGGTCGCGTCTCTCGGGGGGCGATAGTCAGGACGCTGGTGAGCCTGCTCGCGGTCGCGGCCTACGTCGGGACCGGCTACGTCACCTATCGCGCGTACTCGATCCTCCAGGACGCGCCGCCGTTGACGACGGACCCCCTGGAGCTACTCAATTTGCCGACGGAAGCGATCGTCGGACCGGCCTTTCTCGTGGCTGCTGTCCTGGCCGGTCATTTCGCGAGCGGCCTCCTCTGTCTCGCGGTGAGCGTCGGCGGGCGGACCTCGTTGCCGCTCGTCCCGCGTCCGTCCTTCTCGGCTGCGGAGCGCAGTAATCTTCGCTTCGCCGGCGGCGTGTTCGCGGGGATTTCCCTCCTCGCCGGCGGGTTCGCGGCCGCGCCGCTCGTCGTCAGTCTCGAACTCGCCGGGTTACTCGGAGTGGTCGGCGTGGTCGTCCTCCTCGTGTTGTACGTGCTCGGGGCCGGTTACGTCGTGTCGGTGCTCGTCCCGCCGCTGTCCTCGATGGGGGTCTTCGCTGCAGCGCTGAGTGCCCTGCCGGGGGTACTCGTCGTGGACTTCGCCGTCCGCTGGCTCCTCACTGCGCCGGTCCTGCAGACGACGGCGGTGGCACTGGTCGTCGATCTGGTCGTCCTCGTGGTCGCACTCGTGGCGCTCTCGGCGACGCAGCCCGCGATCAGGGAGGCCACGCGCGAGTGGATCGTGTTTCTGGTGGCAGTGTACCTGGTCGTCGCGAGTTGGTCGCTGGCGGGCGTCTTCGCCCCCGCGCTCCCGACGCTCTTTGCGATACTGGCGGTCGTCGCGCTCGTGCCGCTGCTGGTGGCCGTTCGGGGGTACGCTGGGTAGTCGAGCGCGCCCGCGGGGGCGCCCTGCGCGGGCGCGCATCCGCGCAGTACGGCGGTTTTCGCCGGCGAAACCTTTAGAAACTGGGTCCGCCTACGAACTGGCAATGACCACCCGCGTACCGGGAGGTGGGCCGCCGTGGAGTTGATCATCACCGAGAAGGACAACGCCGCGCGGCGCATCGCCGAGATTCTGAGCGAAGGGAGCGCCGAGGCCGAGCGACGCAACGGCGTCAACGTCTATCGCTGGGGCGACAAGCGCGTCGTCGGGCTCTCCGGCCACGTCGTCGGCGTCGACTTTCCCCCCGAGTACAACGACTGGCGCGACGTCCAGCCCGTCGAACTCATCGACGCGGACATCACGAAATCGCCCACGAAGGAAAACATCGTCCAGACGCTGCGTGAACTCTCGCGCCGGGCCGACGAGGCGGTCATCGCGACCGACTACGACCGCGAGGGCGAACTCATCGGGAAGGAGGCCTACGAGATCATCGACGACGAGACGGACGTCCCGATCAAGCGCGTCCGTTTCTCCTCGATCACCGAACGCGAGGTTCGCGACGCGTTCGCCAATCCCGACGATCTGGACTTCGACCTCGCCGCCGCGGGGGAGGCCCGGCAAGTCATCGACCTCATCTGGGGCGCGGCGCTGACGCGCTTCCTCTCGCTGTCTGCGCGTCAGCTCGGTGACGACTTCATCTCCGTCGGGCGCGTCCAGTCGCCGACGCTGAAGCTCATCGTCGACCGCGAGCGCGAGATCGAAGCGTTCGATCCCGAGGACTACTGGGAGCTGTTCGCCGACCTCCTGAAGGACGGGGACGGCTTCGAAGCCCAGTACTTCTACGACGACGACGGTAGCGAGGCCGAGCGCGTCTGGGACGAGGAGGCTGCCAACGAGGCGTTCGAGCGGCTGCAGGAAGCGTCCGCCGCGACGGTCACGCAGGTCCGTCGCCGGACGCGCACTGACAACCCGCCGGACCCGTTCAACACGACGGCCTTCATCAGCGCCGCCGGCTCGCTGGGGTATTCGGCCCAGCGCGCGATGTCCATCGCCGAGGAGCTGTACACCGCCGGCTACATGACCTATCCGCGGACGGACAACACGGTGTACCCCGACGATCTCGATCCCGAGGAACTCCTGGACGCGTTCACCGGGACGACGTTCGACGAGGAGGCGGCGTCCCTGCTCGAACAGGACGATATCGAACCCACGGAGGGCGACGACGAGACGACCGACCACCCGCCGATCCATCCGACGGGCGAACTCCCGAACCGGAGCGAACTCGACGAGGACGAGTGGGAGATCTTCGAACTCGTCGTTCGGCGCTTCTTCGCGACCGTCGCGGAGCCAGCGACCTGGGAACACCTGCGCGTCGTCGCAGAGGCCAACGACTGCCAGCTGAAGGCAAACGGCAAGCGTCTGGTCGAACCCGGGTACCACGACGTGTATCCCTACTCCAGCGCCAGCGAGAACCACGTCCCCGACGTCGAGGAGGGCGAGGACCTAGTCATCGACGACGTCGAACTCGAAGCCAAGCAGACCCAGCCGCCGCGGCGCTACGGCCAGTCGCGACTCATCGAGAAGATGGAGTCGCTGGGCCTGGGGACGAAGGCGACGCGTCACAACACTATCGAGAAACTGTACGACCGAGGCTACATCGAGCAGGATCCGCCGCGGCCGACGACGCTCGCGAAAGCCGTCGTCGAGGCCGCCGAAGAGTTCGCGGACCTCATCGTCAGCGAGGAGATGACGGCCGAACTGGAGGAAGACATGGCCGCGATCGCCAGCGGCGAGGCGACGCTTGACGACGTGACCGACGAGTCCCGTGAGATGTTAGAGAAGGTGTTCGACGCGCTCCACGAGTCGCGCGAGGAAGTGGGCGACCACCTCCAGGAGTCACTGAAGGCCGACCGGACGCTCGGTCCGTGTCCGGAGTGCGGCGAAGACCTGCTCATCAGGAAGAGCCGGCACGGCTCGCACTTCGTGGGCTGTGACGGCTTCCCCGATTGCCGGTACACGCTGCCGCTGCCGAGCAAGGGCGAACCGACGGTCATCGACGAGAAATGCGAGGAGCACGACCTCAAACACGTCAAACTGCTCGCCGGGCGGGACACGTTCACCCACGGCTGCCCGCAGTGCCGGGCCGACGAGGCAGACGAGAGCGAGGACGAGGTCATCGGTGACTGCCCGGAGTGCGGCGAGGAGGATGGCGGCGAACTCGCCATCAAGCAACTCCGCAGCGGGTCGCGCCTCGTCGGCTGCACGCGCTATCCGGACTGCGAGTACTCGCTGCCGCTGCCGCGCCGGGGCGACATCGAGATCGAAGACGAGCGGTGTGCGGAACACGACCTGCCGGAACTGACGGTGCACAACGGCGACGAGCCGTGGGAACTGGGCTGTCCGATCTGCAACTACGAGGAGTACCAGGCGCGCCAGTCGGTGGACGACCTCGTGGACCTCGACGGACTGGGCGAACGGACCGCAGAGAAACTGGCCGACGTGGAAGTCGAGACGCTGCAGGACCTCCAGCGGGTCGACGCCGACGAGGTAGCGACTGACGTCCAGGGCGTCAGCGCAGACCAGATCCGCGAGTGGCAGGCCCAACTCGGCGCGGAAGCGGCGGACTGAGGGGCAGTGTCGTTTCCGAAGTGTTTTCACTGTCGGTAGGAATCACCGCGTATGAGCGGCCCCTGGACGGAGTGGGACCACCTGTTGAAGGTGGACCCGGACAAGACCCTGGTCGACGGCGAGACCTTCGAGGACGTCTGTCAGACCGGGACCGACGCGATCGCCGTCGGTGGGACGACCGGTATGACCGAGGAGAAAATGGCCACCGTCGTCGAGGCCTGCGGCAAGTACGACGTCGATCTCTACATCGAGCCGAGCCACTCGAACGCCGTGGTGCACGACGACTCGCTCGACGGCTATCTCATTCCGATCGTGTTCAACGCCGGCGACATCTCCTGGGTGACCGGCGCACACAAGGAGTGGGCGCGACTCGACGACGACATCGACTGGGCGCGGACCTTCACCGAAGGCTACATCGTCCTCAACCCGGACTCGTCGGTGGCGGAGTACACGCAGGCCGACTGCGACCTGGACGCCGAAGAGGTCGCGGCCTACGCCGAGGTCGCCGAGCAGATGTTCGGGCAGGACATCGTCTACATCGAGTACTCCGGGATGCTCGGCGACCCCGAGAAGGTCGCTGCGGCACAGAACGAACTCGACGACGCGACGCTGTTCTACGGCGGCGGCATCCACGACTACGATTCGGCCCACCAGATGGCCCAGGACGCCGACGTGGTGGTCGTCGGCGACCTCGTCCACGACGAGGGCGTCGACGCCGTTCGCAGGACGGTCGAGGGCGCGAAAGACGCCTAGAACGCGACGCGCTCGAACAGCCGACCGATCAGACCGGACTGGTTCTCACGTTTGGGGCGGACGATCACGGTTGGTGACTCGACGGCGTCGAGCAGTCGCTCTCGGCGGCGGGCGGTCGTCGGCGAGCCGCTCGTTTGAACGACGACCAGGTCGGCACTGTCGGCGCACGACGCCAGGTCGGCCGGACTCTGGCTCTCGACGACGCGCGAATCCACGGGTCCGTCACACAGCTCACACAACTTCTCGTGATACGTCCGAACCGCGGTTCGTTGTTCGTCCGTCGCATCTGCAGGGATCCCCTGAATCAGTGCGAGGCTGGCACCCGTCGCGCTCGCGAGCGCGTCGGCGAGTTCGACCTTGACCGGTTCGAAAGGCCCCTCGTCGGTGACGAGTGCGACCTCGCCGTCGGCGGTCACGTCGTCGGCGTCTACGAGCAGGACGTCACAGGGCGTGTGCTGGAGCATCCAGTCGGTGTCGCTGCCAAACAGCCGGGACCAGAGACCGCGCGAGGCCTCGCCGACCACGAGCAGGTCCGCGTCGTGGTGGTCGGCGAAGTTGACGACCGCGTGTCGGGGGTCGTGGCTGACGATCTCGCCGTATTCGACGGGGACCGATGTCGCCGCGGCGACGGATTCCATGCGGTTCTCGAACGCCTCGTCGCTGGGCGATTGCATGTCCGTCACGGAAGCCAGCGGTAACTGCTGGGGAACCTCATCGAACCGGACGACCGTGACGCTCCCGTCTCGTTGCGCAGCGACGTCAGTCGCGAGTCCCGTGAGTGCTGCTTCCTGTTTCCGGCAGGTCTCCTCGGTGACGGCGACGAGGACGTCGTACTCCGGACTCGCCTCGAACGTCGAGCGGGTCCGTTCGACGGCGCGCTTGCCGATCCGCCGGCGCAGTGCGTCGCGAGCGACGCCTTCCCGGCGCACGCGCGGTCGCACGTACCCGAGGTACCAGAGCGTGCTGCCGCCGATGATGAAGACTGCGCCAACCACGGGCAGCCAGCCCATCTGCGTGAGCAAGACGACTCCGCCGACGATGCCGAACGCCTGCGTCCAGGGGTACAGCGGGTCGGTGAAGTCTGGGTCGTATCCGTCGACACCGCTTTCCCGGAATGCGACCAGCGCGACGTTGACCAGGATGAACACCAGAATCTGGAATGCACTGCCGAGCTTGGCGATCTCCATGATCGGGACGCCGACGATGAGCAGGATCGTGACGATACCGGTCAGCGTGATCGCGACTGTCGGCGTGTCGAACCGGTCGCTGACGTGCGCGAGCCGCGGCGGGGCGAGCTCGTCGCGGCTCATCGCGAAGGGATACCGCGACGAGGACAGGATGCCCGCGTTCGCCGTGCTGACGAGCGCCAGCACCGCCGCGACGACGACCGCGATGACGCCCGGTTCGGCGAGCGTGAGTTGTGCTACGTCGGCGATCGGCGTCGCAGACCCCGCGAGGTCCAGCGACGGCGTGACGCCGACCAGGACGAACACGACCAGCACGTAGAGCAGCGTGGTGAACGCCAGCGACCCGAGCATTCCCAGCGGGATGTTCCGGCTGGGGTTTTCGATCTCCTCGGCGACGCTGGCGACCTTGGTCACGCCGGCGTAGGAGACGAACACGAACCCCGCAGCAGCCAGGAGGCCGCCGGTTCCATTGGCGTAGAACCCGTCGAAGCCCGCGCTCTCGACGGTCCCCACCGACCCGGCGAGGAACCACCCCATCGCAGCGAGCATGATCGCCACGATGGCGACCTGCATCCGCCCGGTCTGTTTCGCACCGAACAGATTGATGGCGACGAGGGCGCTGGCGAGGCCGACGGCGACGGGCAACACGGGTAGATCGAGCAGCAAGACGATGTACGGCGCGCCACCGACCAGGGCGAGCGCCCCTTTGAACGTCAGCGAGAACCAGGTTCCGACGCCCGCGATCGTCCCGAGGAGCGGCCCCATACTGCGTTCGATGTAGACGTACGTGCCGCCCGCTTCCGGCATGGCTGTCGCCATCTCGGCTTTGCTCAGTGCGGCAGGCAGCACGATCAGTGCGGCCAGGAAGTACGCGAGGACGACGGCTGGGCCCGCTAATTTCAGCGCCAGAGCCGGGAGGATGAAGATGCCGCTGCCGACCATGGCGCCGACGCTGATCGCGAACACCGATGCAAGTCCGAGGTCGCGTTCGAGTTCTTTTGGCATATGTGAGAGAAAGCGGGAGCCGCCTCGTCAGGCATCGACCGCCGAGAGCGCGAGTTCTTCGCGCACGATCCCGGCGAGCCACGACTGCGTATCGAGAAGTCGAATTCCGGTACCTTCGAAGGCATCTACGTGTGCCGGTTCGGTGACGGTGGCGAACACGTCCTCGACGTTACAACAGACGCGGAGCAACTGTGCAGTCAGCAGTGTCGATCGGTTGGAATCGAAGACCACGACTGCTGCGTCGGCGTGTTCGGTCACGGGACAGAGGCTACCGGCATCGGTCTCGTCGACGCAACCGGCGTCGAGGCCGGCGTTCGTCGCTTGCCGAACTAACTGCTGGTCACTGCTGGCGTATCGGACCGTTGTGGTTTCGTCGAGGTGGACCGCGAGTGCTTTGGCTGCCCTCCTACCGACGACCACGACGGTCGGGCTGTCTCCCGAACAACCGAGGGACGGACGGCCTTTTTTTACGAGCGTCATTGGTTGGTCCTGTACGATACACCCGCCGCTATCGGACGGGCCTCACGTCCGGTGGCAGGGGTTTTCGTCCGCTACGTGATCGCTAGTCGATGCTGATTCCGCATAAAACAACCGGTTATTTTGTTGGAACCGCAGAATTTCTACATTTCTCGCGTGATCCGACGTTCGTTTTCGACAGCGTCTCGTCACTCGTTCGGGGCGAATCCCTCGTAGGGATGGACGTACTCGTTCCGGATGAGGTCCTCGTCGAGGACGTCGAGGCCGAGCGCGTCGAGTTCGCGACCGATGCGACTGAGATCGTCGCCGTCGCGGCCGACCACTTCGACGTGAACGTTCTCACTCCCAGTCATCACCTCCCGGACCGCGACGACGCCCTCGATGTCGAGCGCCGCTCTGGACAACTCCTCTCTGTCGGGAATCTCGGCGTTGCAGATGATGAGCGTGTGTAACTGGAACCCGGTCCGTTCGTAATCGACGTCGAGATAGTAGCCGTTGATGACGCCCGCGTCCTCCAACCGATTGATGCGGTTGCGAACGGTGCTGGCGGCGACGTCCATCTCTTCGGCGATGGTGCTCGCCGAGGTGTTGCGGGCGTCGTGCTGCAGTCGGTAGATGATGTGCCGGTCGAGCTCGTCCAGTTCGATGGTGTCGTCGCGGTCGCTCATAGCGGGCCAACTGCGTACCCATTAAAAAGTGTACCGTCGCGACCGGCCGGTCCCCGTTGCTGTGCCCGGGGTCGGCACTGATCGCCCGGGCGCAGACGCCGGTTCGTCCAGGGCTGCTGACACCGATGGCAAACGACTGTGCTTAAGTCCCGGGCATCAATACCTGGCTCCATGGACGACCGCACCTACACAGCGGATGCCGAGCCAGGTGACCACGTCACGGTCGCCGGCTGGGTCCACGAGATTCGCGACCTCGGGGGGATCGCTTTCATCATCATTCGAGACACGACCGGCAAGATCCAGGTCAAGTTCGAGAAAGACGAGATGGACGACGACCTCGTCGACACAGGATTAAGCGTCCACCGCGAGAGCGTGGTCGCCGTCACCGGCGAAGTCGACGAAGAAGAGCGCGCTCCGACGGGCGTCGAGATCGTCCCCGAGTCGATCGACGTCGTCGCCGAGGCCGACCCGGAACTGCCGCTCGACCCCTCCGGAAAGGTCGACGCAGAACTCCCGACGCGCCTGGACAACCGGACGCTCGACCTCCGCAAGGACGAGGTCAAGGCCATCTTCGAGATCCGCGCCGAGGCGCTGCGCGCAGTCCGCGAGAAGTTCCGCGAACTCGGCAGCACCGAGATCAACACGCCGAAGATCGTCGCCACGGGGACCGAGGGCGGAACGGAGCTGTTCCCGATCACGTACTTCGGTCAGGAAGCGTTCATGAACCAGAGCCCGCAGCTGTTCAAGCAGCTGATGGTCGGCTCCGGCCTGGAGCGCGTCTTCGAGATCGGCCCGATCTTCCGCGCCGAGGAACACAACACGCCGCGCCACCTCAACGAGGCGACCTCCATCGACTTCGAGTCGGCCTTCTACGACCACACCGAGGCGATGGACGCCTGCGAGGCCGTCGTGAAAGCCGCCTACGAGGGCGTCGCCGAGAACTGCCAGGAGCAGCTCGAAGCCCTGGACCTGCAGGACGAGTTCGAGCCGCCGGAGGGCGACTTCCCGCGCATCAGCTACGAGGACGCCATCGAGCGCATCAACGCGACGGGCGAACTCGACGAGCCGCTCGTGTTCGGCGACGACCTCTCGACGGAGGCCGAACACGCGCTCGGCCAGGACGTCGGCGAGCACTACTTCATCACCGACTGGCCCAGCGAGATCAAGCCGTTCTACATCAAGGACCACGACGACGACGAGGAGATCTCGACGGGCTTCGACATGATGCACCCGTCGATGGAACTGGTCTCGGGCGGCCAGCGTGAACACCGCTACGACCGCCTGGTCGAAGGCTTCGAACAGCAGGGCCTCGACCCCGAGGCGTTCGAGTACTACACGAAGATGTTCAAGTACGGCATGCCGCCCCACGCCGGCTGGGGCCTCGGTGGCGAGCGCCTCATCATGACGATGCTCGGGCTGGGCAACATCCGTGAAGCCGTTCTGTTCCCGCGGGATCGCCAACGTCTGAGTCCCTGACGAAGACGTTGGGAGCTAACGAGACGAGCGAAGCGAGTCTCGTCAGACCGGCAGCGTCTGAGCCCATAGGGCGACCGTCGGACAGGAAGGCCGATCGCACGATTACGAAGAGGATTTTCTTTCGCCGGACCGAGACTGAGAGTATGGCGTCCAGCGGTGAGAACTTAGTCGGTCGCGCCGACGGCCTGTTCGCGCAACTCGCCGGTGAGGTGGAGGCCGTGGCTGTCGATGCGACGGACGATGCGCTTTGCCTGACTGGTCGTGAGGTACTTATCGTCCGTGGCGGCCCGGACGACGACGCCGAAGGTCCCGGTCACGGTCGCGCCGAACCCCTCCGCGACGGTCCGGAGCCGGCGATCGTCCGACACCAGTCCAGCCGCTGGCTCCGCGTCAGGCTCGTCGCGTCCCTCGTCGGTCGCTTCGAGGATGCCCTCGACGACGCGCACGTCGCTCGTGGGCGCTTCGGCGCCGAGCACGCTCATCGCCTGGTCGGTCCACTCCGTCTCGACCGTCTCGGTGACGGCCGGCTTCTCGTCGAGGAACCGGTCTAAGTTCGTGCGCGAGGGGTCCGTCGTCACCTCCGCGCGGACGGCGTCCGGGACGACGACTGTGCCTTCGAAGGCATCCAGGAGTTCGAGCTCACCGACCTGCCCCAGGCCTACGAGTGCCGTCGCGTCGACGTAGATGCGCGTCATAGCTCCTGGGCGTTGTCGGCGTCGCGCCGGAGGTCGGCGGCGCTCAGTTGCGTGGTGAGGTTGCGTTCTCGGGCCACGTCCAGCCACTCGGCCACCGAGAGGCCGGCGAGTCGGGCGGCCTCGTTGACGGCGACGTCGCCCTGCTGGTAGCGGCCGACGGCTTCCCGAATCCGTAACTCCTGCAGTCCCTCCTCCAGCGCCTTCCTGATCGTCGTGCTCCGGTCGTCTTCGAGCAGGTCGGCGACCGTCTCCAGTTCCTCGAGTTCCGCCTCGGAGAGGCGCGCGCTGATGGTCGGCATGTTTGCAGGATATTAAGCCGCATACATTGAACGTGTCGGCTGTTTCGAGACGCGTCGCGGATCGCCGAACCGGGAGCGAGGCGTTTTTTGCACTCGCTGTTCCAGCGTACCTATGGTCGAGCGACCGGGCTGGGCGTCACTGGAGGCGGAGGAGACGATCCAGTGGACCGGCCGACCAGTCGTCTACCCCGCGCTCTCGACGGTCGCGAAAGCGCTCGCCGTGGCTGCGATCGGACTCGGCGTCTGGCTCGCCGGCGAAGGGTACGTCGCGGTCGGGCCGTCGATGCCGGCGAGTGCTCCTGCGACGCTCATTGGATCCCTCCTCGCGGGGATCGGCGTGATGGGTGCCGTCACACCGCTGCTCGGCTGGGCCGGCGTCGGGTACCTGGTGACTGACGAGGCGGTGTACCGGAAACGCGGCCTCCTCTTCGGCTCTGTCGAGTCCTGTAACACCGACCGCGTCCGAAGCGTGACGGTAGCTCAGCCGATGCCCGGTGATCTGTTCTCGTACGGACGCGTGCACCTGGCGTCGCCGGACGGCGAGTTCGTCTTGCGGCACGTCTCCGACCCGGCGGACGTCGCGGCGACGATCTCGGCGCAGTGCGACGGCGCGTCACCACCGACGAACTGACCCATCCTGTGGTCGCGGAACGTTCCACAACTGCTCGTCACTGTGCTGCGTCGAGCCCAGTTCGGAGCGTCTCGAGCATGGCGTTCCAGGCCTGCTCGTCGGCGCTAGCGTAGCCGGCCGGCGTTCCGCCCATGTCGAGTCCGAGCGAGCGGCCCGGGAACCGCATCGGTCGGGTGGCTCGCTCGCTCGTGGGATGGAAGGGCACCTTGACGTCGTGGCCGGCGCCCGGTAACTGGAGGTGGGTGTAGTCGTGGGGATACTCGTGGGCGTCCAGCCTGGCCATCGCCCGCGTGGCGAGTCGGTCGGCCGGCCAGACCCGGTCGTCGTCGCCGGTGACCAGCAGGATCGGCCCGCCGGTCTCCTCGATCGGGATCGTCGCGGCCGCGAGTCGGGCCGCCGGTGCCGCGTCGAGTCCGCGCTCGAACAGCGGCCGCACGGAGAGCGGCCGACCGCGGAGCCAGCGGAGTGCCGCCCGCGTTCTGAACCCCGGCGGCTGCTCCAGCGGAACGTATGGGTGCCCCTCACCGTTCACGGTCCAGGCACTGCCGGGATCACCGGTCAGCGCGTTCCCCTGGAACACGACGGTACTGGGGACGTAGGCGACGACCGTCTGGACGGGGTCACGTCGCGCGCCCGTCAGCAGCGCGAGTTCGCCGCCGCGTGACCAGCCGACGACGCCCAGCGGCAGGTCCCGCACGCGCTCGTCGGCGACCAGCCAGTCGACGGCGCGGTCGACGTACTCCAGCGGGAGACCCAATAGGTTTCGCGGGCGACTCGACACGCCGAAGTACGCCAGCGCGAGGACGGCGAACCCACGCGAGGCCAGCAGCGACGCCGCCCGCCGCGAGGGGAAGCCGCCGCTCGATCCGCCGAGCAGGAGAACGCCCGGATGCGGGCCGTCGCCCGGCGGCTGGTACAATTCGGCGACGAGTTCCGGATCGGCGACGGACTCGCTGGTGACGCCGTCAGCGGCGAACCGACGCTCGACCGTGGCCGTTGCGACGACGGTGCCTTCGAGGGCAGCGGTGATGGAGACGTTCCCGTCGGTCTTCGTCCGGTTCGCGGCGGTCGGCCGGTCGCCGGTGCGGCGTGCGGCCCAGACCAGCCCCATCGCGTCGGCCCGGTCGTAGGTCCCGTCGAGCGGCGTCTGTTCGTCCAGGTCGGTGCGCCCCTCGTCGTCGGTCCTGACGACGGCGCGGGACTCCCAGACGGCGCCGTCGAGCGGCATCCGCGCCCGAACGGTCACGCGACGGTTCGGGGGGAATCCCGCCAGTCGAACGGTGAATCGCTCGTCGACGAGCGGCGTGGTAGGGTCGACGACGAGACGGGACGGCCGAGCCATTACCCGAGGTGTCACGCGCGACGTAGAAAAGTGCTGGCGGACGTGGCTCGCAGCGTTCGGCTGCGACGTTGATCGCCCGCGCCTGTCGGCGGGACAACAACCATTTATCCGACAGGCGATAGAGTGCACGATATGACTGAAGTGGCGGCGTTCGTTCCGGGTCACGTAACTGGCTTTTTCACGATCCACCGGGACGACGATCCGACGAAGACCGGGTCGCGCGGCGGTGGACTGGCGCTCTCCGACGGTGTGACGGTCACCGTCCGCCCCGCCGAGGAGACGTCCGTTCGCCTCAACGACGTGCCGATCGAGATGGACGCCGTCGAGACCGTCCTCTCGACGCTCCAGGCGACCGCCCGCGTCGACGCCGAGACGCCGCTGCCCGTCGGCTCCGGGTTCGGCGTCTCGGGCGGCATGGCGCTCGGGACTGCGCTGGCAGCCAACCAGGCGTTCGACCGCCGCCTCTCGGAGAACGAACTGCTTACCATCGCTCACGGCGCGGAGGTCCAGGCCGACACCGGACTCGGCGACGTGGTCGCACAGGCCCGCGGCGGCGTCCCGATCAGGCTCGAACCCGGCGGCCCACAGGACAACCTGCTCGACGGCATCCCCGCCCGCCCGCGCATCGAGTATCACACGCTCGGTGAACTCTCGACCGAGGACGTCATCTCCGGTGACACGGACCTCCTCACGCAGGCCGGCAAGCGGAGCCTCTCGCGAGTCGTCAAGGAGCCGACGATGGACTCGTTCATGCGCGCCTCCCGGCAGTTCGCTCGCGAGGCCGAGCTGTTGACCCCCGAAATCAGGGACGTCATCCTCGACGTAACCGAAGCCGACGGCCAGGCCTCGATGGCGATGCTGGGCAAGACCGTGTTCGCGCTCGGCACGGGTCTGTCCGACGCCGGCTACGACCCCGTGGTCTGTGAAATCGACGCGGCCGGTGCGCGCCTCGACAGGTAAGCAACCTCTCATATCGCTTAACGTTCACCACGTTTAACATGCGAAGGTAGCCTATCGACGGACAGTGATACTATGGCAACCGGGTCTCAACCGGACAGCATCTTCTACGGGGTTTACGACAAGTACGTGGGGGAAGCGCGCACGAAACCCGAGGTCTACGGCTACTGGATACTCGTTCTCGGACTGCTCGCGGTGGTCGGCGGGGTCGGCCTCTTCCTGACCGGACGCGCGGTCGACGTCGGCGTCTCGGCGGCCGCGCTCCGCAAATGGGCAATCGGGCTCGGTGCGAGCGGTGGCGTGGGGCTGTTGCTGGGTTCGGTCCTGCAGTTACCGCTCAGGCGACAGGCAATCACCGTTGCCGTGGCGGGGGCTGTCTGTTCGCTCGTCGCGACGCTCGTGTTCGTCCAGATCTATCCGGAAGCGTGGGCGTTCGGGACGACGACCGAGAGCGTCGCCGTGGTCGTCGCCTACGTCGGTGGCCTGGGCGTCGTCGCGCTCGTCGCAGCCCTCGTTCCGGTCGTCACCGGGCGCCGAAGCCTGCTGCTGGCCGAGGAGCCGATCGAGACCCTGGCCTGGACCGCCGAGGACGACACCGACCCGAACGTCTCGGCAGTCCTGCACGGGGAGGAGACGCGTGACGGCGTGTTCGCCGTGTTTCGGGGTGAGACCGGCTGGCGCTGGTGGTTCGTCGAACAGACCGCTGTCGCGGACGGGCAGTGTCAGTTCGAGACGCCGCGGGCCGCCGAGACGGCCCTCGAAGACGTCAGGGCCACCGTCCAGACGGCGGGATTGCTCGAAGTCACACACGCTGCTATTCGCCTCTACACGGACGGCGACGCCGTCCGGTGGTCCCTGGTCGACGACGACGGCGTCGTCCTGGCCGAGAGCGCCGACGCCACCGACGGCGAACGCGCCGAGGAGGCGGTCAACCTGCTGAAAGAGCACGGCCCGGGTGCGGCGTTACTCGACGCCGACGACGGAGCCTTCGAGGTGTACGGGAACGGCTCGGCCTGGCAGTGGCGGTTAGTCGACGAGACCCGCGGCGTGCTCGGCACCGGCGCCACCGAGTACGAGGACCGGGCGACGGCCGAGTCGGCGGTCGTCGCCGTTCGCGAGGCGATCCAGTCGGCCCCGGTGATGGACGTCGAGCAGGTCGGGTTCGAACGCGTCGAGCGCGAGGACGGCTGGACGTGGCGGCTGCTCGACGCGGCCGACACGACCGTCGCGGAGGCGACCGGCAGCTATCAGAGCCGGGCGTCGGTGACGGACGCGATCAGTCGGGTCGTCGAAGGCGCCATCGACGTGCCGTTCGTCACCGCCACGGCCCCGGGCTACGAGATCGTCCAGACCGAGAACGGGGGCTGGACCTGGCGGCTGGTCGACGACACAGACGAGGTCGTCGCTCGCAGCGAGCAGGCCGTTCCCTCCGAGGAGAGCGGCCGCTCCGTGGTGAGCCGGGTGAAAGACATCGTCGCGGACCCGACGGTGGCGGTCCTCGACGACGCCGAGTACGAACTGTTCCAGGAGGGAGACGGCTGGGCCTGGCGGCTGGTCACCGAGGACCGACGGGCGCTGGCTCGCAGCCCGCCGAGCGACCACTTCGAGACGCCGGAGGCCGCGAGCGCGGCCGTCGACCGCGTCAGCGAGGAGATCGAACGGGCCGAACGCGTGACGTTCGACAGTTCCGCCTTCCACCTCTACGAGGCCGACGGGGGCGCCTGGAACTGGCGATTAGTCGACGCCGACGGGCGGGTCGTCTCCGACAGCGGCCAGCAACACGCCTCCCGGGAGGACGCCGCGTCTGCGATGAACACGATGAAAGAGCACGCGCCGGAGGCGGACATGGTAGAGATCGACAGTCCGGTCCTGGAGTGTTACGAGGCCGCGTCGGAGTGGCACTGGCGACTCGTCGACGCGACGGGCGACACGCTGGCGACGAGTCCGGGTCGTCACGACAGCAACGAGGCGGTCCACGAGGTCGTGGACGCGCTGGCACTGCTCGCGCCGGACGCGCCGGTCCGGACGATGGACGCCGGCCTGTTCCACGTGTACGTCAGCGACACGGAGCCACGCCGGTGGCGCTGGCAACTCGTCCACCCGGACGGCACCGTCGTCGCGCGGAGCGTCGAGGGGTACCCGAGCCAGGAGGCGGTCACCGACGCCGCCGACGCCGTCGCCGAGTACGCGGCCGACGCGACCGTCCACACGATCGCCGACCTGGCGATCCGGTTCGACACGACGGCGAGCGAGTCCGAGGGCGCTGCCGCTCCCCCGGACGAGCGCTGGTACTGGGACCTCATCGACAGCGACCGCGAGCGACTGGCGGTCGGCACCGAGCAGTTTCCGTCGCGAGACGCCGTCGCTGCGACCGCGCGCCTGGTCCGCGACCACGCCAGCGCCGCGAGCGTGTTCGAGATCGACCCCGCGGCGTTCCGGCTGGACGGCGTCGACGACGAGGACGGCAACTGGCGCTGGCGACTGATCGACGCCGACCGGACGACGCTGGCCGTCGGTGACCGGACGCACGACACCCGCGAGAGCGCCAGGGCGGAACTCGACCGCGTCCGCGACCTCGCCAGCGGGGCGGGCTTGCTCGGGTTCGACCTGGCCGGGTTCGAGTTCGTCCAGCGCGAGGGCGGCTGGGAGTGGCAGTTCGTCGATACTGCCGGGACCGTCCTCGGCGTCAGCGGCCCGTCGTTCGATACCCGACCAGCGGCAGAGCGAGCCCTGGCCGAGGTCCGTGACCGCCTGACCGACGCGAGCGTCATCGAAATCGAGTCGCCCGCGTTCGAACTCCACGCCGAGGACGGGGACTGGCGCTGGCGCCTCGTCGACACGGACGGGTCGACCATCGCCGAGAGCATGCGCCAGTATCCGACGCGTCGAGAGGTCCGTGACGCGCTCGACAGCCTCCGTGAGTACGGACCCGACGCCGCGACCGAACTCGCGCCGTAAGGCGTGCCGGCGGCTGGCCCCGTTGTCCGCCCGGCGACAGCGGGATTTTTCAGGGCGCACCGTTCTGTCCCTATATGGACGACATCGAGATTCCGGAGAGTCACCCGCGCTACGAGTCGCTCCTGACTCGTCACCGGATCGAGGCGGGCGTCGAGAAGGGCATCACGTCCCAGCAGGGGCTCATCGCCCAGGGCCGGGGCGAGGCGTACGACTACCTTCTCGGCGAGGAGACGATCGACACCGCCGACGAAGCCGCTCGGGCCGCGGCCGCACACCTTCTGCTGGCCGACCACGCGGTGCTGTCGGTCAACGGCAACGCCGCCGCGCTCGTGCCGGGCGAACTCGTCGAGTTGGCGGAAGCCACTGGGGCAGACGTCGAGGTCAACCTGTTCAACCGCACGGAAGAGCGGATGGAAGCCATCGCCGAGCACCTCCGCGAGCACGGCGCCGAGGACGTCCTGGGGCTGGAAGCCGACGGCCGCATTCCGGGCCTGGACCACGAGCGCGCGAAAGTCGACGCCGACGGCATCGGCGACGCCGACGTGGTCCTCGTCCCGCTGGAGGACGGCGACCGGGCGGAGGCGCTCGCGGCGATGGGCAAAACCGAGCTGGTGATCGACCTGAACCCGCTGTCGCGGTCGGCGCAAACGGCGACGGTCCCGATCGTCGACAACATCATCCGCGCGGTGCCGACGATCACGGCCCACGCACGCGAGTTGCAGGACGCCTCGCGCGACGAACTGGAGGGGATCACCGACTCGTTCGACAGGGAGGCAGCGCTCGCCGCGGCCGAAGACGCAATCAGGGGCGGTCGACTCGACTGAGACGAATTTCTGTCGTCTACACCGAGGTGAATTTTCCCTCGAAAGAAACTACTGCATTACCGGCGCGACCGGCCGAACCGGCCGCCGATCAACACGGCAAGCGCGACGAGCGCGCTCCCGAGGCCGAATCCGGGGCCGGACTCGCTCGTCGTTGTGTCGGGGTCCTCCGTTCCGTTTGCCGTCGCGTTCGATTCGTTCTCGGTTGCGGTCGGCCTCGACGAGTCGACCGACGACCCGGTCGTGGCGTCGTCGCTCGGCTTTCGCACGTCAGAGAGCGCGTCGACGGTCGGCGCGTTCACGATGGTCACCTCCGTTCCGTGCTGGACGACGCGGAAGGCGTCGGCGAACTCCGACCCTTCGGGAATCCGGTAGGTGTTGGCGCGGCCCTCGACCGCGTTCGCGTCGTGGTACTCGAGGAGTTGGACGTAGCCGTCGCGGAACTCGCGTGCGTCGGCTGCCGAGTCCCACGCCGTCTCGTAGACGTAGCCCGTCTCGTTCGATCCGGGCGAGACGTACGGGACGAGTTTGTCGTCGTCCCAGCCCGCGGTGACCGGATGGTCGTAGTTGTACGTGACCGGCCGCTTGGGTTCGCCGGTGACCGGGTTGACCCTGAGGTGCGTCCGGAAGGGGATGATGGTCTCCTGGTCTGTCCTCGCTTGCATTCGGCTCTCGAAACTGGGCAGCCACAGCGAGACGAACAGGCCGGCCTCGCCGACGGAGCCGGTGATGCGCTCACCGTTCTCGCGCAGCGGCTCCCAGCTATCGCTGCTGCGGTCCGGCACGGTCAGGTTCGTCGGTTCGTCCGTGGGGTACTTGTCAGGGTGGATGGTCTGTTCGGTGCTGTTCGGAGGCTGGTCGTAGACGTCGGTCACGCTCTCCCAGCCGCCGGTCTGCTGGCGTTCGCGCACGAAGGCCACGCCCGAGTGGTACGGCTGAAGGTACAGTTGCACCATCCCGATGCTGAGGTTCGCCGGCGGTTCCTGAGCCTGCTGTTGGTCACTCCCGTTGTACCCCAGGCAGGTTCCGTTCCACTCGTTTTGACACCGCTGTTCGTACAGGTACTGGACGTAGTTGGCGTCGCCTTCGACGATACCGTTCCGTGCGTTCCGCTCCTCGATCGTCGAAATGTTCGTCGAGAGGTTGAAATACTGGTCTTGCTGGGCGTGGAACAGCTCCTGGGCGAGCACCGGTTCCTGGAGTTGCAGTGTCCCGTTGGCCGGCGAGACCAAGGTGATGTTCCGTCCGCTCGTGTTGTAGTAGCCGCTGACGCCGCCGCCGAACAGCGCCTGTTGCGATTCGACGGCGTTCGTCGATTCGTTGATCAACAGCAGCGCTTCGTACTGGGTGTTCAGTGCGATCCGGCTCGTTCTGTTGACGTCCGTGAACTGTTCTTGCGTCTCGGTGCGCTGCTGGCCCTGCGAGATCAGTCTGACTGGTGGCGTTCGCTCGAATTCGAGCCCGCGGACCTGCTCGATACGAGCCATCGTCCGGGCGACGACGGCGTCCAGTTCGCTGTCGTTGTACCCGTCGGACCGCGTGATATCGAGACTCTCGTTGTACCAGACGCCGTTCTCCCAGCCGAGTCGGTCGCTCGGCGGGTCCGGGGGAACCGTCGCCGTCACGTCGTGCCGGCCCGTTTCGACTGCGGACTGGTTCGAGACTGTCCCTGCTGCAGCCGGGACGACGCTCGCGGTGATCCCGAGGAGACAGAGGAAGACGACGGCGACCGCCCGCCCGACCTCGCGCGGTGACGGCGTTCCGGCCTGTTTCCCTGATCGCTCGCTGCGGTTCGGTTTCACGTTGGGCGCACTGACGGCCGGCAGGTTATAGAAACCACGTGGCGAGTTGGCTGGTCTCTAACTGTGGAATAGATGTATCCGTGATCGCTCCCGTACCAGTGCCCGCACTTCAGCCTGTCCGTCGGTGGCGATCCAGTGACCAACGTTTAACTTCCGTGTCTCTCGTATACAAGACCGAATGGAGACCCCTGATTCAGTAACCCGACGCCGTGCCCTCGTTGGTGGGCTCGCTGCCCTCGGTGCCGGCGGCGGTGTCGTGTACGGCGCTTCCACACTCAGCGGTTCCGAGCCGGCTGCAGGTAACGAGACGCAGGCGCCCCCGTTCCATCAGAGCACGGAGACGCAACTCGACGTCGACCTGTCCGGGACCCCCATCATGGGCAAGCCCGATGCGACGTTCACCATGTTCTACTGGAGCGAGTACCAGTGTCCCTTCTGCAGGCAGTTCGAGGCGGAGACGCTGCCGAAACTCATCGAGAACGACGTGCGTCCCGGGCGACTCCGCGTCGCCTTCCTAGAGTTCCCGTACATGGGCGAGGCGTCGACGACGGCAGCGGTGATGGATCGCTGCGTCTGGCGACAGGTTCGCGACGCCGAGCCGGGCCGCTACTGGCAGTGGCGGAAGACGATCTTCGAGAACCAGGGAGACAAGAACTCGGGCTGGGCCTCGAAGGAGAACCTCCTCTCGCTGACCGACACGGTCGACGGGGTCGACAGCAGCGCCGTCGAGTCGTGCATGAGCGACCATCGGTCGGAGATCGAGTCGAAGATCGACGCCGAAGCGCGCCGGGCACAGCGATTCCGCTTCCAGGGGACGCCGTCGTTCGTCATCGCAGACCTCGAAGCGGGCCGGGCGGGGAAACTCGTCGGCGCACAGCCGTACGAGAACTTCCAGAAGGGAATGGAACAGCTCGCGAACCAATGACCGACGAGTTGCTGACGCGCCACGCCGAGCGGTTCCTGGCAGCGCTCGTGTATCCGCTCACGACGGGTCGGCGGGCAGCGGTCGCGACCGTCGGCGCCGTCCTGACCTACGTGGTGCTCGTGTTGAGCGCGTTTCCGGGATACACGGTGCAGATGCTCGAAACGAGCCTCGCCTACGCGGACGACGCGGTGCTGGCGTTGACGGCGAACACCTACGCGTCGACGGGCTGGGTGGGCGTCGGGCTGATGGTCGCGTACTCGATGCTGACCGGCGTCGCGCTCGTCGTCGCCGGGACCCAGCTCCGAACGCAGCGGCGGGCCGGCGCGGGCGGACTGACGAGCCTCGTTCCGGCGCTCGTCGCGTCCGGCTGTGCCAGTTGCGGCACCGGGGTGCTCGGTCTCCTCGGATTCGCGGGCGCAGTCGCGATTCTTCCCTTCGAAGGAAACTTACTTCGACTCGGCGGGATACTGCTGCTCGTGGGCTATCTCGCGCGGACTGGTGACCCCCGGACCTGTGCCGTCCCGTCCGCGGACGGCTGAGCGCCGGGTCGCGTCGACTCAGCCGAACTCGAACCCCTGGTCGCCGAGTTCGAACTCGCTCTCACCGGACCCGAACGGGCTGTCGTCCGTGCCGAAGGAGAAACTGCGGGCGGTCGTGACGCCGGTGATCTCGAAGCGGGCGCCGCCGTACTCGATTCCCTCGCCGTCCCGGGAACTGCGCGCCATGTCGCCGTTCATGACGCGAACGTCCCAGCCGTGGGCTTCGACGATCTCCTTGACGATCGCCAGTCCGAACCCGGTCCCGTCGTCCTCGGTGGTGTGGCCGTACTCGAACACCTGGTCCTGCTCTTCGACGGGGATGCCGGGGCCGTCGTCCTCGACGGCGAAGCCGTCTTCGAGCGGCTCGACCAGGAGCGAAACGTCCTCGCCGACGTGGTCGGTCGCGTTCCGGAAGAGGTTCTCCAGCGCCTGTTGGAGCCGGTCGCGGTCGGCCTCGACGGCCATCTCCCCTTCGACCGTGAGGCTGGCCTCGGGGGCTTCGACGAGGCTCCAGGCTTCCTCGGCGACGATCCGGAGGTCTACCTGGGTGGTCTCGCTGACTGTCTGGCCCTGTCGGGCGAGCTGGAGGAGGTCGTCGATGAGCTGGTCCATCCTGTCGCTGGCGCGGTCCAGCGCGTCGAAGTGTTCGTCGTCGCCGGTCTCGCGGGCGAGCTGCGACCGGGCGCTGATGACGTTCAGCGGATTGCGCAGGTCGTGGGAGACGACGCTGGCGAACTCCTCTAACTGTTCGTTCTGCTGGCGGAGGCGCTTCTCGCGGCGGTAGCGCTCGGTGATGTCCTGGAGGACGACGAGCTGGCCCATCAGGACGCCGTCGTCGTCGGTCAGCGGCGTGCCGATGCGCTGGTAGTACCGGCCGGTGTCCGGATCCGTGACGACCTCGCGGTCGCTCTCGGTCCGGTTCTCGTTCGGTCCCGGTGGGACCGCGAACGGTCGCAGGACGTCCTCGACGGACTGCCCGACGGCGTGCTCGACGTTCGTCGTGAGGAAGGGCGTACTCTGTGGGTTGACGTTGACCACGAGACCGCGGACGTCGATGACGATGACCGCGTCGTCCATCTGCTCGACGGCGGCCTGACTCGCGATGGGAACGAGCGTGAACAGCCCGTGCCGGGCGACGCCCCAGGAGAAGGCGAGCCCCGTCACGGCGAGCGAGACGATCGTCACGTCCAGTTTCGGGTACGGGTTGAGGTCGGTGAGGTAGAGGCTGCCGGCCAGAATCGGAACCACCGACCCCGCGATGAGCAAGAGCGCCTGTCGGCGATAGATCCCTGCCGAATCGAGGGCGCGACCGACGAGGAGGACGACGCTAATGCCCACGACCAGGTACGCGTAGCCCGCGAAAACGTACATGGCGGGGCCGGGCTCGGTGACGAGCGCCGCGAAGCCCCCGCTCGCATCTATCGTTACGTCCGTCCAGAGCAGCGAATGGGTGCTGTGGGTGAACACGAGAGCGATCATCGCGATGGGCGCGAGAAACGCTAGCGAGACGCTCCACCAGGAGAGGTATCGCTCGTTCCCGGTGTACCTGAGCGTGAATATCAAAAGTAATGCTGGAACCGGCATCGCCCAGACGAGCTGGAGCTGGTTCCAGTTGAGCTTCGCCGCCCGCTCGACGTGCGCGAGCTGCGTCGCGTAGCCGAACAGCGTCAGCGAAATCGCGATCGAGAGAACCACAGCGACGTATCCCCCGGGCACTGGCGCGTACGCCCGCTGCTGACGCACCACGTAGAAGGCGGCGAGCGCGACTGCCCCGGCGGCGACGACTACCGGGGTGGTTAACGGCGTGTACTGCCAGGGCATGTAGTCTGTCTGGCATCTCTTCTCACTGGGGTGCCTTATCACTTTTTGATATTTGCACATTCGATTTTGATATTCGGCATTTCGAGCGCGTTTTCCCCGCGGCACGAACGACCGGAAGTTCTTTCAATAACTGGGTAATATTACCGACTACTATGTCCGGATTCGAGCAGTTCAGCGAGGTCGGCGAGGCGGAAGTCACCCGCGCCATCGGCCAGGAGTGGACCGAGGAGTTCATGGATTTCTCCGACAGCGACGTCATCGTCGTCGGTGGCGGTCCCTCCGGGCTGATGGCGGCGAAGGAACTGTCCGAGCGCGGCGTCCAGACGATGGTCGTCGAGAAGAACAACTACCTCGGCGGCGGGTTCTGGCTCGGCGGCTTCCTGATGAACAAAGTCACCGTGCGCGGCCCGGCCCACCACGTGCTGGACGACCTCGACGTCGATTACAAGCAATCCCAGGACAGCGAGGGGCTCTTCGTGGCGAACGGCCCCGAGGCATGTTCCGGGCTCATCAAGGCCGCCTGCGACGCGGGCGCGAAGATGCAGAACATGACGGAGTTCACCGACATCGTCATTCGCGAGGACCACCGCGTCGGCGGCATCGTGATGAACTGGACGCCGGTCCACGCGCTGCCCCGCGAGATTACCTGCGTCGACCCGATCGCCGTCGAAGCCGACCTGGTGATCGACGCGACCGGCCACGACGCGATGGCCGTCAAGAAACTCGACGAGCGGGGCGTGCTCGACGCGCCCGGCATCGAGGACGCGAAGGAGAACGCCGGGATGGACCAGACCGGCGACGACTCCTACGGTGCGCCCGGCCACGACTCGCCCGGCCACGACTCGATGTGGGTCGGCAAGAGCGAGGACGCGGTCGTCGAGCACACCGGACTCGCCCACGACGGGCTCGTCGTCACCGGGATGGCGACGGCGACGACCTACGGCCTGCCGCGGATGGGACCGACCTTCGGCGCGATGTTGCTCTCCGGGAAGCGCGCAGCGCAGGCCGCTATCGATGAACTCGGCGTCGACGCCGAGGACGTGGAGATGACGAGCCGCGCGAGCCCGGCTGACGACTAGCGCTCGACAGGTTTCGGCGGACCCTGCTCTGCCGGCCGTTCCGTGCCGCTGTGCCACTGGAACTAAGAGCGACGCATCCGTGACATATCGCGATGAGAAGACGACGCTGTTCCGTCGGAGTCGCGGTGCTCCTCGTTTGGCTGCTCCCGCTGACTGCGACCGGCGGGGCCGTCGGCGCGGCCGTGACGGCTGGCAGTCCGGGTGCGACCGTCGAAACGGCGCACGCGGTCAGTGGGCCGACCGAGACGACTCCGACGCGCGAGCTGGTGCTGACGAAGGAAGTGCGGCTGACGCCGGACCGACCGGGCGAGATCACGGTCACGCTTCGCTACGAGACGCCCACCGATCTGACTGGACTTCGGGTCGAACTCCCCGAATCGGGGACGGCGATGGCCGGCCGGGGATTCTCCGAGGGTGACGGGCGATACGTCTGGGACGGACGGACGAGGACGCCGACGCTGACCTACCGCCTGTCGGTCAACGAGACGAGCGAGTCGGCCGGCCCGATCGCGAGAGACGGCGACTATCTCTTCGCCGACGCCGGGCCGTGGGCGCTCGTCAGGACGCCGCAGGTGGGAATGAGCTGGACCGGCCGCAGCGAGATCTCCCTGTCGCGGTCGACCACTGTCGCGGGGCCGGGCGCAGTCGGCGACGGGATCATGTACCTCGGCGAGGCCAGGGAGTACCAGCGGACGGCCCACGGCCAGACGTTCCGGCTCGTCGTCCCGGCGTCGGCCTCGTTGGCGGAGCGACCGGCCGACGTGTTCGACGCTCTGGCGGCGTCGGCGGACGCGCTCCGCGTGGGCGATCGCGATCCAGAGGTGTTCATGGTCGCAGCACCGACCGGGAGCGTCGAGTGGGCGGTCGACGGGCTCCAGAGCGGCGAGTCGGCCTTCTGGGTGCGCGACCGGTCGCGGCTCGACGCGGCGAACAACGTCTGGATCCACGAGTACGTCCACACCCGACAGGATCACGAACTGACGCCCGAAACCCGCTGGTTCACGGAAGCCAGCGCCACCTACTACGCGGCGCTGTTCGCGCTCGAACAGGGCTCGATCGACTACGAGACGTTCCGCTCACGGCTGGCGCTCGGCGAACGCGCCACCGACGCCGAGGCGATCCTGACGACCCCGTCGACCTGGAACGGCGTCGCTCCCTACACGAAAGGCGCCCTGGTGGCCGGCGAACTCGACCGCGCGACGCGGCTCGCGACGACGGACGCCTCCCTGCAAACCGTGTTCAGGCGAATGAACGCCCACGACGGGCCGGTCACGCGCGCCGACCTGCGCGCGATGATCCGGGCCACCGCTGGCTCCCGGGTGGCGGCCCTGTCGGACGAGTACACGGCGTCCGCAGCGACCCCGTCGATGTGGGGCCGGGCCGAACACCAGCGGACGTTCGACACTCCCCTCCCGAACGTCGGGTACGCGTTCGCGGATCCTGGCACCGATTCGGCGTTCAGCGTGAGCGGCCCCTATCGAACGGGGGCGATCGGTGCGACCGGGCCGATACGGCTCGCGACGGGAGAGACGCTCACGGCGACCATCCTCGTCTCGAACACCGGGGCTGGGACCGGGGAGTACGAGGCCCGCGCGCGAGTCAACGGAGCGACGGTCGCTCGTGACGAGGGGACCCTCGCTGCCAACGAGACGAAGCGCTGGCAGGTGCAGCACGCGTTCACCAGCCCCGGTGAGTACGCGCTCCAGGTCGGCGAATCGATGGTCGACGTGGTCGTCAGTCCCCCCGCGACGCCGACCGTCTCGCGGTTCTCGTCCGACACGGCAGACCCGATCGTCGGGGACCGACTCGTGCTGACTGCGACGGTCCGGAACGCCGACGCGGTGCCGGCCGCGTCGAACCTCACGCTCTTCGAGGACGGGTCACCGGTCGAGACGCGTCGAGTCGTGCTCGGGCCGGGCGAGAACCGAACCCTGGCGTTCGAGCGGACCCCTGACACCGCGGGCACCTCCCGTTACCGGCTCGGCGACCGGAATCTGACGGTGACGGTCCGGCAGCCACCGACGGCGAGCGACGCCACCCAGGGGTCGACGGCCGGTAGTGGCCCCGGCTTCGGCGCGGGCGTGGCGGCCCTGGTCGTACTGGCGTCCCTGGCCGCCCGTGTGAGGGGGTAAGCACTACCGGCCGTCGTCCGCGACCGGCCCCGCTCGGTCGACGACCGCAAGCAGTTTCACTGGGCGGTACCACTGGAGAATATGGTCGAACGGGTCACGCTCTATCGCGCGCCGACCGCGGCGGCCGACGCCTCCGCCATCGCCGACTGGCTCCGCGACCGCGTCGACGCCGACGTCGAGGTTCGCGACCGGTTTCTCCAGCGCGTCGCCGACGAGGAACTCCCGACGGCGTTCGCGGAGGCGCGCGTGCTCAGTCCGTACGAGCGTGAGACCGGCAACGCGATGCTCGGGATCGTCCGCTACGAGGAGCGAGCGATGGAGCACCCCGAGCGCGCCGGCGGCGTCATCTACGACGGACTGCAGGTCCAGGAGGCGCTTCGAGACCGGCTCCCCGACGACGAGCGCACGCTCGACCACCTGCACGTGCCGATTCTGGATCGCGTTCTCGGAACCTGGGGCGACCACGATGGGCGGTGGCACAAACGCGTGACGGTCCTCGGCCAGCCGGCGCTCGTGTCGGTGCCGGGCCTCTACGAGGCGCCGGCCAAACCCGAGCAGTACTACGAGGAACAGCAGAAACACGCGCTGCTCTCGGGCGACGCGCCGCCACGCGAGGTCCTCGAATCTGCGGTCGAGGGGGAGTTCCTCGTCGAGGGCGATCCGCGGACGACCGAGGCGCTGTGTGGCTACGTGTTGCAGGCCTACCACTATCTCGACACCGGCGAGGCGTTCTGCGACGACGCGTCCTGTCGGCTGGCGAATCCACACCGCCAGCCGGGCGTCGTCGAGGCACAGCTCAGGGAGCCCGAGTTCTGCGAGGTGCACGAAGAACTGTACGGCACGTAGCCGGGACGTCAGGCGCCGACGGCGACAGAAACGTTGCTGGTCGTTCCGGTCACGGTCGCGTTGGCCACGAAGGCATCGTCGCCGAACACGAGCGCGGTCGTGCCGTCGCTGACGCGAGTGACCGCGAACTCGTACGTCGAGGCGTCGTTGCGTCGCTCGGCGAAGGTTCGGAGCGCGCTCGCGGCCTCGTCGGCTTCGCTCGCGTCGTCCCACCGGTGGACCCAGGCCCAGCCGTAGCGCTCGTCACCGCCGGTGTGCCGGAAGATCGCGATCTCGTCTCTCCCCCAGCCGGCGGCTGCCTCTGCGGCTCTGGACTGGGTCAACTCGGTGCCGAGCGCGCCCCGCGTCGTCATCTCGCCGAGCGTGTTGTTCCCGAGGTACTGCCACTGGGAGGCCGAGACGGTCGATTCGACGGCGAGGTCCGCCGGCGGTTCCTCGCGTCGCGTCTCGTTGTGCAGGATCTGCTCGGTGGTGTTGGGTCGGTTGTCGTAGACGTTCGAGAGTTGCTGCGGCGAGTCGATTCGGGAGGCGACGTACTGGCTGCCGAAGTAGTAGGGGGCCAGCGCGCTCCAGTGCGTGGGGCTTTTCGACATGTACTCCCGGGCGAACGCCGAGTTGCGCTGCACGTCGAGATACTGCTGTGTGTACGCGTCAGTCACGTAGACGGCGCCGCCTTCCTGGAGTGCCCGGAGCGTCTTGGCCTCGTCCGTGGTCACGCGCCCGGTTCGCAGTTCGTCGAGCCAGGGGAACATGTTCGCCTGGAACTGGATGCTGTGCGTGAACTCGTGGGCGAGCACGCGTTCGACCTCCTGGGGCGAACCCTCGCCCGGATGGACGTACACGTACCCAGTGAACTTCGTGACGCCGGTGGGTTCGCTCCAGTTCGCGGAGACGTTCTCGAACCCGAGCGCGTCGTTGATCGGCGCGGCCGCGACCCTGGGGAGTGAACTGCGCCACTCGCTGAGATTTCTGAGTTCGACTGGTCGCGGGTCCACGTCAGTCCCCATGAGCGACTGAACTCGTGCAAAGGTCCTGGTTGCGTTGACCCGGAGCGTCCCGTTCTCGACCGCGACAGCGCCGTCCTGTGACGCTCGCTCCGGCGTGACAGTCCCGGACGCGTCGCCAGTCGTCGTCGCTGTTCCGTTCGCGGTCGGCGTTCCCGCCGCGTCGTTCGTCGCCGTTCCATTCCCAGGAGCGCCCCCACAGCCTGCAAGGACGATCAGGAGGGCGAGCGCCACTGGCGCCAAGCGGTTAGCGGCCAACATAGGTTGTGGTGCCGTCATGACTGCAAAAAACGTTCCTGTTCGGTCAGTGGCCGCGCTCGACCTGCCCGGCGATCAAACCGAGATAGCCACCCGAGAACTCCTCGTAGCGCCGGTCGACGGTTCGCTCGGTCAGCGCGTCACGGGCGGCGGCGACGCGGCGCTGGAACGCGGCGGCCGGGGGTTCGTCCGGCAGTCGCCAGCCGGGGGCCGACGCCCAGACGAACGCCTCGAAGGCGAGGTTCAGCGGCTGGGCCAGCAGCCGGTCGCTGCGCTGGAAGTTGAGCAGGGCGACGCGGCCGCCCGGACAGAGCGCACACCAGTCCGCGACGGCCGACGCTGGGTCCGGAAACATCCCGACGACGAACGTCCCCAGAACGGCGTCGACCGGCCCGTCGATGGGCGGTTGTGTCGCGTCCGCCTGGACGAGGTGGACGTTCTGCCACCCCTCGCGGTCGACGCGCTCGCGGGCGCGATCCAGTAGTTCGGGCGTCACGTCGAGGCCCACGACGGCGCCGTCTGGGCCGACGCGCTCGCGGAGGTGCGGGAGGTTGGCGCCCGTGCCACAGCCCATATCGACGACGGTGTCGCCGGAGGTAAGTTCGAGTGCGTCTGCGGCCCGCCGGCGCCACGAGGTCACGCCGGGCGCCCTCGCGAGCGCGTCGTAGAGGCTGGCCCAGCGACCGTAGAACGACTGTGTCGCGGTGACCGAATCCATCTCAGAGCGCGTCCCGGACTGCTCCGGCGACGGTCGGCGCGTCGGGACCGAGGACGTAGATGATGGGTTCGAGGCCGAACCCACCGGTCTGATAGATCACGCCGGCGTTCGGTTCTGCGTCCAGTGCGGCGGCGACCCCGTCCTCGACACCCTGGTCGGCGTCGAACTCCACGGTGTCGTACCCGCTGGCTTCGAGCGCCTCCAGCAGGCTCGAATCGTAACTCACGTTCAGCGCGGCGCGGGCGTCGCTGCCGTTGGCGCGCGCGGTCAACAGGACGTTCGCGACGTACTCGCTGACGCCGAACTCGGGTTCCGCCGGGACCTCGGGGCGTCCCTTCAGGTCGATGATGCGGCCCGGCACCGCGACGACGTCCTCGATGCTGTCGGCGTCGGGCAGCGCCTCGACGAGGTTAGTGCCGACGGCCGGGATGTGCCTGGCGAACTCGGTCGTGTTCTCGACGATCGCGAGGCCGCGGCGGACCGACGCGAGCGCCTGCTCTGCGATGCGGACGTCGCTGTCGGGATCGTGAACCGCGAACGCGCCGCCGTATTCGGCGAGTTCCGGGACGGCCTCCTGGTGGAGCTGTGCCAGCACGTCACCCTGTTCGAGTTGGCGGATGACGACCTCGGCTTCGACGAGGGCCTGGACTGGACTCATCTCCCCGCCCGTGAGGCCGTCGGCGAGGCGCTCGACGAGTTCGACCACGCGCTCGTCGTCTTCGAGCCGTTCGTTGACCGTCACCTCGCTGTGGACGTACTTCGAGACGGCGCTCTGGCTGATTCCCAGGAGGTCCGCCACCTCGCTCTGAGTCAGTTCGCGTTCGCGGAGCGCTTCTGCGAGCATCGACCGGAACGTCGGCAGGAACTCGTCGACGACGACCTCCTCGATGAACCTCATTTCTGGGTCCCGTGGAACTCGTGGTCGCCCTGGATCTTCGAGGCCTGCGGGCCGGTCTGGCCCTGGTATTTCGAGCCGCGTTCCTCACCGTAGGGCCGTTCGGCGGGCGTCTTGAGTTCGGTGAAGGTGAGCTGTGAGATGCGCATGCCAGGGGTCAGCGCCACCGGGGCGGTCCCGAGGTTCGACAGTTCGAGCGTGATCTGGCCCTCGTAGCCCGGATCACAGAGGCCCGCCGTGGCGTGGACGACGATGGCCAGTCGACCCAGCGACGAGCGACCCTCGACGTGCGCGATGAGGTCGGCGGGAATCTCGACGCGCTCGACGGTCGTGCCGAGCACGAAGTCGCCGGGGTGGAGGATGTACTCGTCGCCCTCCTCGACGTACGTTTCGTCGACGTACTCTTCGACTTCCTGTTCGCTGTTGGGGTGGATACAGGGGATGTTGGCGTGCTGGAACTCCAGGAACTCACGCCCCAGTCTGAGGTCGACGCTGGCCGGCTGGACCTGGATCTCGGGGTCCTCCAGGGGATCGATGACGAGGTCCCCTTCTTCCAGCCGCGCGAGAATGTCCGCGTCCGAGAGTATCATACCAGAATCACCGGGGCCACCGGATTAAAAGGAACCGGGTCGGCTCGAGCGACGGTAACGGGCAGACCTATAATCGCCGGTTCGTTCCGTTTGGATATGAAACAGGCAATCGTCGCGCGCACCGACATCGGGATGGGGAAGGGAAAACTCGCCGCCCAGGTCGCCCACGCGTCGCTGTCGGCCTACGAAGACACCTCGACGAAGACCAAACGCGCCTGGAAGGGCGAGGGCCAGAAGAAAGTCGTCCTGAAAGGCGAGAGCGAACAGCAGCTCTTCGAACTCGCCGACAAGGCCGAACGCGAGGGGCTGCCCAACGCGATCATCCGCGACGCGGGCCACACGCAACTGGACCCAGGGACCGTCACGGCCCTGGCCGTCGGCCCCGGCGACGAGGGCGCGATCGATCGCGTGACCGGCGAACTTTCACTGTTCTAACTCTCTCTGCCGCCGCCGGGCGAACAGCGCGCTCGCGAGGAGTGCTGCGACGGGCGCGGAGACGGTGAATCCGGGGCCGCTCCCGTCGGTCGTCGTGGCCGTGCCGGACGCGGTCGCGTTCCGCGGCCTCGCGGCTCTGGTTCCGCTGCCGTCCGGTGACGCTCCGCCGACGGTCGCTGGCACCTGAACGCTGAGCGTACCGGCGATCGTGCCGTTCATCGAGACCTCGTGCTGGCCGCGCGGGAATCTGTGCGAGAGCGCAACGGTGGCCGACTCTCCGCCGGCGAACGTCACCGACGCGGTTTCGACGACCTCACCGTCGGCTCGCAGCCCGAGCGTCCGGGTCGCCGTCGTCTCACCGCGGTTCTCCACGGTCACGGTGACCGTCGAAGTCGCACCGAGGTCGACCGTCTTCGCGTCGAGTCGGGCGTCCGTGACCACGATTCCCGAATCGCTGCTGCCGATCGCGAACGTGGACAGGCCGGGCGAGGTCGCTGCGAAGATCGTCTCCGAACCGTCTCGTCCGACGACGTTGGTCGGCAACGTCTGCCAGTCGCCGTCGTGATACCGGCGGAGCACCACCTCGTCTGGCGCCACGTCACGCGCTTTGAGCCTCTCGGTGTCGACCCGGAAGCGAAACGTCACGTTTCGGACGTTCTGGTCGGGCGTGTCGTGGTCGACCGTGATGTACCCGAACGAGTCCTTGCGTGCCTGCTCTCCGGCAGGCGGTGCCGTCGAACTCTGTGTCTTGAGCGAGTAGTCGCCGCTGCGCTCGAAGGCGACGCTGAGTCGGTCCACGTCGACGGGGCCGGTGTCTCGGTCGAGGTCGATCTTGACCGGTTCGCCGGCTGCCGCGTTGTTGACGGTGACGCTCGTCGCCTTCCCCTCCGGCGTGGTCCGCGTGTAGGGCGCCGGATCGCTGGGCGTGCCCGGCCCCTCGCTTACGGTGAACGGCTCGGACAACCTGTCGCCGAACTCGATCAGGTACTCCCCGGGCGTGTCGAACGTCTGATTGTACGTCAGCGTCCGGGACGCTTTCGCCGGGACGGTGACTGACTCTCGACCCATGATGTTGCCGCCGATCTTCATGGCGCCCCTGTAGCTCCCGCTCGCGTCGCCGTAGTTGGTGACCGTGATCCTGAACGTGGCTGGCTCGCCGACGGCGACCGGCTGGTCCGACACCGACGCCGTGAACACCAGGGCAGCGGAGGCACCACCACCGCCGGCACTGCCGCCGCCACCGCCACCACCGCCGCCACCACCGCCAGAGTTCTGTTCAGTGTCGATCGTCACGCGATCCGTGTCACCGCTCTGGACGTTCTCGTATGCGTCTGTGGCGGCGTCGAGAGTGGCCGTGTAGGTGCCGTCGCTTCCGGCGTCGTAGCTCGCCGTGTAGGTCGTCCCGGTGCGGCTGAAATCGGACAGGACGAGCGTCCTGCCGTCCGGACCGTCGACGGGGACGGTCAGCGCGGCGAGCCGCTCGCTGAACTCGGCGGTGAGTTGGAGGGTCTGTCCGCTGGGGTTCGTGAGGTCGAACCGGGTGACGGCCGGCTCCGTCGCGTCCTTGGTGACCCCGGTCGCAGCGGGGACGAACCCGCTGGGATTGCGATGCCCTGCCTCGTCGACGAGCGACGCTGCGGCTGTCACCTCACCGTCGGCGAGCGAACTGGCGTCGACCGAGACGGTCTGGCTCGTCGCGTCGGCTGCGGCGGCCGTCGCAGTCGCCGTCGCCCCGTTCGAATCGGTGAGCCGGACCTCGACGGTCGCGGCCTCGGGCACCGCAGAATAGGTGACCGTCACGTCGACGCTGGTTTCGTTCGCCCCGCCGATCGCCGGCACTGCGAACACCGTCCCAGACGGGTCGGCAGGCGGCGTGGTGTCGAGTTCGAGCGTCGAGGTGGTCCCGCTCGCCGAGTGAGACGCCGCGTCGGTGGCCGTAACCGTCGCGGCGTAGCTTCCGTCGGTCGTGCCGGACGCGCTGACCGCCGTGGTTTGCTCGTAGGTCCCGTCGCCGTCGGCGTCACTGAGCTCGACGGTGCCAGCCCCGAACTGTGAGAGGTCCGCCGTTACGGCGTCGACGCTGCTGGCCTGATCAGTCACGTCCGCGCTGACCGTGACTTCGTCGCCGTCAGCGACAACGCCGTCGCCGTCGTCGTCGGTGAGCGAGAGCGACGAAACGGTGGGCGCCGTCGTGTCGAGCGTGAGCGGTCCCGTCGTCTCGCTCGCCGCGTTGTCGCCCTCGTCGGTCGCCGTGACTGATACGGCATACGCACCGTCGGTCGTCCCGGACGCACTGACACCGGGGGTCGCCTCGTATGTCTCGTCGCCGTCGGCGTCACTGAGCGTCACAGTGCCGGCGCCGAAGTTCGAGAGGTCGGCCGTGACGGTGACGCTCGTCGTCTGGTCGCTCGCGTCGGCAGTGACGGTGACGTCGTCCCCGCCGACGACGATGCCGTCCGAGTCGTCGTCGGTGAACGAGACCGCCGAGACAGCGGGCGCCGTCGTATCGACCGTGACTGTCCCCGTGTTGACAGTCCGTGACGCCGACGTGTCGTCGGTGGCCGTCACGGTCGCGTCGTGCGGTCCGTCCGTCGTCTCGCTGGCCTGGACGGTGACGGTCGCCTGATACGTGTCGTCGCCGTCCGCATCTTCCAGCGTCACCGTCCCGTTCCCGAACGCCGAAAGGTCCGCCTCCACGGCGGTGATCGTATCGGCGTCCGTCACGTCAGCGCTGACGGTCAGATCCGTGGACCCAGCGACTACGCCGTCGTCGTCGGCGTCAGTGAGTGCGACGTTCGACACCGTTGGCGCACTGGTGTCGACCGTCGCGTCGTCGGACGGCGACGACGTGATGTCGTTGCCAGCGGCGTCCGTGGCCGTCGTGGCCGTCGCGGTGTACGTTCCTTCGGTGTTCAGGTCGGTCGTCGCTTCGTACCCCGTCGCGGTCGACGAGAAGTCCCCCGTCGAGAGCGTCGCGTCCACCGGACCCGTGACGTCCACCGAAATCTCCGACAGCGACTCCGAACTGTCGAACGCGACGCGGAGCGTGGTTCCCGAGGGATTCGTCAACGCGAAGTTCGAGATCGTCGGTGTGCTCGTATCGAGCGTGAGCGTGCCAGTCGTTTCGCTCGCGGTGTTGCCCCCGTCGTCCGTGGCCGTAACCGTCGCGGCGTAGCTCCCGTCGGTCGTCTCGGAGTCGCTGGCAGTCCCGGTGCCGTCGTAGCTCCCGTCGCCGTCGTCGTCTGTCAGCGTGATCGTGCCGGCACCGAACTGTGAGAGGTCAGCCGTCACGGTGACGCCGCTCGTCTGGTCGGACGCGTCGGCGGAGACGGTGAGGCTCTCACCGTCGCTCACGACGCCGTTCCCGTCGTTGTCAGTCACGGTGGCCGACGAGACGGTCGGCGCCGTCGTATCGAGCGTCACCGTCCCCGTGGTGTCGGTCGCCGCGTTGCCCCCTCGATCAGTGGCAGTGACTGTCACGTCGTGTCCACCGTCGGACGCGGCCGCCGACCCGTCGACGGTGGCCGTTTTCTCGTATGTCCCGTCGCCGTCGGTGTCGGTGAGCGTCACGGTGTCGGCGCCGAACGCCGAGAGGTCCGCCGTGACGGTGACGGCGCTGCCTGCGTCGGACGCGTCAGCGGAAACAGTAAGGCTCTCGCCGTCGCCGACCGCGCCGTCGCCGTCGGCCGAGAGCGTGGCCGCCGAGACGGTCGGTGCGGTCGTATCGAGCGTGAGCGATCCCGTCGTCGCACTCGCGGTGTTGCCGCTCTCGTCGGTGGCCGTGACCGAAACGGCGTACCCGCCGTCTGTCGCTGCCGTCGAAGCGTCGACGGTAGCCGTTTTCTCGTAGGTCCCGTCGCCGTCGGTGTCGGTGAGCGTCACGGTGCCGGCGCCGAAGTTCGAGAGGTCCGCTGTCACGGAGGTGATTTCCGCGCTGTCCGTCACGTCCGCGCTCACGGTGACCGCGTCGCCGTCGCCGACGACGCGGTTGCCGTCCCCGTCGGTGACCGTCGGCGTCTCTATCGTCGGTGCATCGGTGTCGACGGTGATGGAGTTGCTCGTGGCCGTGTCGGTGTTGCCGGCGACGTCCTCGCCGGTGACAGTTACTGACTGATCGCCCGCCGGTGCGCTCGCGGCGACGGTCACTTCGGCGTCGTAGGTGCCGTCGTCGTTCCCGTCGGTCAGCGTCACGATGCTGGCGTCGAACGCCGACGCGTCCGCCGTGACGGTCGAGACGGCCACGTTGTCCGAGACCGACGCCGAAATCGCGACGGCGTCTCCGTCCGTGACGGTCCCGTCGCCGTCGGTGAGGTCCGTGACCGTCGCGCTCGTGGTGGACGGGGGATCGCTCTCGACCTGTGCGATCATCCCCGTCGCGTTGATGAGGCCCCAGCCGGTCTGGTTGTTGGGTTCCGTCCCGCGCAGCGAGGTCGCCTCCGAGTGGGCGAGACCCTTGAGTTCGCCGTTGGTGAGCGCGTCGTCGGCTTCAAACGTGAGTGCGGCCACACCGGCGGCGTGTGGCGCCGCGGCCGACGTGCCGTAGAAGTACGTGTACGAGAGCTGATCGCTCTCGACGGTGACGCCGTCGGGTGCTGTCACGTCCGGCTTGCGTCGCCCGTCGATGGTCGGCCCCTGTGACGAGAACGGTTCGAGACTGTTGTCTCTGTGGTAGGTCGCGCCGACGGTCGTGACCGACTTGCCGACGGCGGGGATCAAGAGACTCTGGGTTTTCGTCGACGGACTGAGTTTCGGGTTGTCGAACGAGAAGACGTTGAATTTCGTCGGCGCCTCGCCACTGACGTTTTTGATACGGATCGAGTGGCCCGCGTCGACGGTGATAATCTCGTACGGGTCGTACGTGTTGCCGTCTTGGGTGTACGAGGACGTGTCGACGACGTTCCCGTTCTCGTCGAGTTCCTGGACGTCGTAGTCCTCGTCGGAGCCGCCGGCGTCCCAGTCGTTCCACGTGACGTACAGCTCTGATCGCTCGTTCGTGACGTCGATCCGCTCGCTACTGTCGGTCACGTCGAGGAACCCGTCGTCGTCACTGTCCTCCCAGGTCCCGTTCCAGTGCTGGCCGTCGCCGGAGTTCCCCGCGGAGTTGACCCACACCCGACCTTTCGAAGTAAATGTGTCGATACGCTGGTTGATGCCAGCCGTGCCGTCGAGCGGGCCGGCGATGTTCGCCCAGCCGACGGACATCGAGACGACATCCGTTTGTGTCGAACTGTCGAGATAATCGATCGCGTTGTGAAGGTCAGTTAGGGTACTGACGCGGACGAGGACGAGGTTCGCGTCGGGGGCCGTCTCGGCGACCAGTTCCGCGGTCTTGCTCCCGTGCTCGTCTGACGATCCTTCGATCTCCTTGCCGGAGAAGTCTTTCGTCTGGACGACCTGATCGGAGATCGACGGGTTCGACGTGTCGAACCCCTGCAGATCGATGACGGCGACCGTGACGCCGTCACCGGTGTAGCCCGCGTCGTGCATGGCCGTCGCGTTCACGTTCGATAGTCCCTCGCTCGTCGTCTCGGTCACCGCAGCCGCGACTGGCGGGCGGACGACCCGAACCGCCGGCGACGACGCGACACTCGACAACGCAGGTTGTGGCAGCGTCGTTTCGATCATCGTCCCGGCCTGCCCGGTGATCCGGCCGCCAGCGTTCGTCACTGCCGCCGCACCCTCGTCACGTCGCCCCTCGCGGACGACGACGATCGCCTGAACCAGCTCGACGCCGCTCGTCGTCACTCCCCGACTGCTCTCCGGCTCGTCTTCCAACAGTCGTGGATCGACGGCCGGATGTGGGCGCTCTGCGCTCGATCCGGTGCTTTCGTTCGTGTCGACTGCGTCTCCCCGGACTGCAGGCGTGGCCGTCGATCCCACGGGATGCGCGATTCCCACTGTCACCAGTGAAGATAGAACCAGGAGAACCGCCAGCGTTACAGTTCCGAATGTCTGGAATAGATTTTTTGGTGACATGTATGGGGAAGCGCTGGTTCCTCATGCAGACCTAGTCCCAGGTTTCTAGGCTTATGATAGCTCTAGCATTCGATTAAATACGGATATATCTTCTTACTATACGTGTTTGTATTCGTGATAGAAGCGTTGACGCCTGCTAGTTGCGGGAGCCGACGCACACCAGTCGATTCTGTCGGCACGACGGGGCAGCGGCGTCCCGACTATCGCCCGTCGAGTGTGACGTGAAACATAAATCATCGACCGCCATTCGAGAGACCGAGGAGCTCGCTGGAATGTACGATGCCGTGTTCGCCCCCACTGACGGGTCCGACGACTCTGCTATCGCTCTCGACCACGCGATCGAACTCGCGGAACGGTACGACGCGACCTTGCACACGCAGTACGTGATCGAGTCGGTCCAGGTGGCCGACGCGATCGAGGATTTCACCGAGTCGGACGTCTACGCTCGACTCGAGGACGCTGGGCGCCAGGCGGTCGACGACGTCGTCGAAAGAGCACAGCGTGCTGACATCGACCGCATCGAGTCGTCGATCGTCAGGGGCGTCCCACACGAGGCCATCCTCGACTATCTCGACGAGAACGACGTCGACATCGTGGTCATGGCCACGGCTGGCCGAGAAGGGGCCGAACGGGAGATCATCGGCAGCGTCACGGAGAAAGTGATTCGGTCGTCGCCGGTCCCGGTGGTGGCGGTCAACGTCGGCGACGTTGCGTAGCTACCTACTCGATCTCGTAGTTCTCGACGACGTCCTCGGCGGCTTCGAGACTCAGCACCTCGGTCGTGCCGTCCTCGATGAGCTTGACGCGGGCGTCGCGGAACAGTTTCTCGACGAGGTAGTCGTGCGTGATGCCGTTGCCGCCGTGGATCTGGACGGCCGTGTTGGCGACTTCGAACGCCGCTCGCTTGCAGTAAACCTGTGCGGCCAGCGCGTGCTGGCTGGAAGCGTCGAACTCGAAGGTCTCCAGGTTGCGCTCCCAGACGTGTTCGACGACGGCCCGCGAGTAGGTGCGCATCGTCTCGACGGTCTCGAACAGTTCGTACAGCTGGAGTTTCACCGACTGGTGTTCACAGATCGGTTTCCCACCCTGCGCTCGCTCGCGGGCGTACGCGAGCGCTTCCTCGAAGGCGGCCCGGGCCAGCCCGGTACAGGCCGCGGCCATGCCCGCGCTGGTGATACAGAGGATCTGATCCATCGAGACGTACCCCGTGTCGGGGTGGAGCATCTCCGGCGTGAGGATCACGTTCTCGGGGGGGATCTCCACGTCGTCGAAGACCAGGTTCCCCTGGGGGCAGCCGCGCTGGCCGAGTTTGCCGATGGGGTCGCCCTGCTCGACGCCCGGCTGGTCGAGCTCGACCAGACAGAGCAGGCCCGGACTCCCGCCGTCGGGGTCCATGTTGACGTGGAGGGCGCAGTGGGTCGCCATCGGGCCGGCCGAGAGCCAGCGGGCCTTCTCCCCGTTGAGAATCCAGGTGTCGCCGTCCTGCTCGGCGCGGGCCTGGGTCCGGGCGATCGACCCGCCGTCGGTGACGCCCTCGCTGAGCAGGCTGTTGGGCATGACCAGTTCCGAGCCGTGGTCGGGTTCGGTGACGCCCCAACAGCCCTGGACGGCGGCGTCCTCGTCCTCGAGATACGGCTGGAGATACGTCTCGTCGAGCCCGTTCTGGAAGGGGAGCGAGGCGAAGATCGCGGGGATCAGATCGACGCCGAAGGCCATCGCCAGGCCGGGGTCGCCCCAGGCCAGTTCCTCCAGGAGGACGTGGAACTCCCGACCGGAGAACTGCCCGCCGCCGCCGACCGCCTCGGGGATGATCGCGCGGTGATAACCGTGTGACTTCAGCGTCCGCATGACGTCCCAGTACGGGGAGTCGTCGGCTGCGATCCGCTGATACTCGTCGTCGCTCATCCGGTCGATCTCCCGTCCCACCGGCCGGAGTTCCTCGCGGGCGATCTCGTGGACTTCTTTCCGCAACCGCTCGACGTCGCCGCTCTCGTACTCCGTATCGAGGTTCAGGTAGCTCATCGCTCGACGGTGAGGTCGCGTTCGACGCCGGTGACGCCCAGTTTCATGTCGAAGTTCGCGGAGAAGCCGGTCAGTACCTCGTCGACCGACAGCGAGTGGACGGGATCGATCACCGACTCGGCGTCGTAGGTCACGTCCGTCGGGCCGACCCACATCTCCCGGCCGTCGTCGTCCTCGTGGAACTCCATCTCGGCGTACCACTTGACCAGTTGCGTGAGCCCGTCACCGCCCTCGATGGGCGGGACGTGCCGGACCGAGAGCAGCGGCGTCGGCGTCGGGAGGATCGCGTCGACGATCCCGCCCTGCGCGCGCTTCTCGGGCTTGTGGGACACCGAGAGCAGCCGGGTGTCTTCCGGGCGGCTGAGCGTCCCCTGGATCGTGTCGGCCCGGGACTGGAGGTCGACGTCGGCGATCTTCTTCGGCGCGCCGATGAGTTCGCGGCCGGCGGCCATCGCCGCGTCGTTGGTGACGTAGATGTAGGGGATGTAGTAGGCCATGTTCCCCGCGTCGTCGGCCACCTGGACGATCGAAATCTCCTCGTGATACGCCCCCAGGTTACTGAACGGATACCTGGCGACGAGGACGCCGCCCTTCGCCGGCTCCGAGAACGGCTCGATCCCCTCGGGCAACAGGTGGTCGACCGACCCGTCGATGGTGAAGAAGGCAGCGACCGCCTCGCAGTCCTTGTACTCGATCTCGTACTCCACTCCCCGTGTGCGCGGTGACTCTGACACCCCGTACAGCGACGCGTCGAAGGGCGGTGCGAACCCCTCCTTTCCTTGCAAGACCATGTCACGCATACTGACCGTGGCGGTCAGCTTAGGTCTTGCCCACGCAAAACAACGAAAGAAGAGTTGTCGCCCGCCGGTTCGCCCCGATCACTCTTCGAGCATCCAGCCGAAGCGTTTCTGCCAGAAGGCTTCGTCCGGGTGCTTTTTCGACTGACCGTAGGTCTTGTTGTCGCGGATGCGACGATCGAGCGCTTCGCGGGCCTCGCTGATCGCGGCTTTCGCACCGTAGCCTTCGCCGGTGGCCATGAACAGGCCGTCGTCGGTGTACAGCCGGATGCGAGCCTGCAGCAGGGGCGTTCCCCGCAACTTCTCGTCGTGCTGGTGGAGCGCGACCTTCGCGTCGAGGACGGAGAGGTCGCTGTCGCGGCCTTCGAGACCGTCGATCACGTCCTTGACGTCCTCGAAGGTCATGTCGTCGAGGTAGTCCGCACCGTAGATCTCGACGGCGCGGGACCCTTCGGCACCCCAGGTTAGCGACTCCAGTACGTCCGTCTTCGTGAGGATGCCCGTGGGCGTGTCGTCCCCGTCGGTCACGACCAGCGCGGAGCCGTTGACGTTGTCCATCTCCTCGACGGCCGCCTGGAGCGTCTCGTCGGACGTGATGGTGCGCACGGGCGAGACCATCACGTCACGGACCGGGAGGTCGAGCATCCGCTGGCTCTCGCCCTCGCGGGCGCCGAAGCCGCCGTGGGTCGTCCCCATGCCCTGTTCCGGACCGTTGGCGTTGCCTCCCTGGCTCTTCGTCATCGCTCGGGCGGCGAGGCCGATGACGTCGTACAGGCTGAGGATGCCCACGACCTCGCTGTCTCGCGGGTCGCTTCGCTCCCCGCTCGAACGTTCCGAGTCACTTCGTGACTCGCTCTCCACCACTGGGAGGTGCGTGATGCGCTGTTCGCGCATGTCGTGGATGGCCTCGCCGAAGGTCGCCTCCGGGCCGACCGTGACGAGGTCGTCGCTGGACGCCTGGCCGACGGTCGCTTCCGAGAGGTTGGGCTGGACCTTCCCGATGATGCTGTCGGCCGTGACGACGCCGCGCAGGTTGTCCCCCTCGAACACCGGGAGCACCTTCGCGTTGCTGTCGATCATCAGGCGCGCGGCCTCGCGGATGTCCTCGCCCGGTGCCAATCGGGGCACCGACCACACCAGCGACCGGACTTTCTCTTCGGGATTGTGGTGAGAGGCGGCGAGTTGGCGGCGCGTGACGACGCCCTCGAACTCTCCGTCGTCGGCGACGACGACGCCTTTGACGTCCGGGTCCTCGAAGGCGCCGACGAGTTTCGAGACGCGCTGGTCGGCCTGAAATTCTACGTAGTCAGTTGAGACGATATCTGTGATGTCCATCGTTGGAAGGGTGGAAACTGCTGTTCGAACGCCGATACGTCGAATCGGTCTGTGTGGCCCCTACATCTGAACAGTCGACGGGCACACCCAAAAAGGACGTTCGTTGTTCTCACTCTTCAAGATTGAGTGTCGATAGCGGCAGCGCCTTCCGCTGGTCTGTCGACGGCGGACCACCTGCCGATGTCCAGCCTTTTACGTGCCCGCCCCGAACGCCGGAGCGATGACCGACGAGGGGCCGGACGGCGAGATGCGCGAGGCACACCCCATCGAGCGGGCCGTGGGGATGGAGTACTACGTCAGCGACACCGACGGGATCGGCGGACAGCTCCGGACCGATCCCGCCGATTTCCGCGTCGAGGAACTCGAAGCCTTCGACCCGGAGCCGGTCGACGCCGACCCGGGCGCGTACCCCCACGTGCTCTTTCGCGCGACGCTCCACGGCTGGGACACCAACGACTTCGCCAGCGCCCTCTCGGACGACCTGGGAATCAGCCGCGAGCGCGTCTCCTGGGCCGGCACGAAAGACAAACACGCCGTCACGACCCAACTGTTCTCCGTCAAGAGCGCCGACCCCGACGCGGTCGCCGACGTCGACCTCTCGGACGCGGACGTCGACGTCCTCGGCCGGACCGGCCGGCCGATCCTCTTCGGCGACCTCGCCGGCAACGCCTTCGAGGTGGTCGTCCGCGATCCGGCTCACCCCGACAACGTCGACGCGATCACCGCCGACCTGTGCGCGTTCGGCGGCCACGACCCCGACGCCGACGAGGTGACCGTCGCGGTCCCGAACTTCTTCGGCCAGCAGCGCTTCGGCAGCAAACGCCCGGTCACCCACGAGGTCGGCCTGGAAATCCTCCGCGGGAACTGGAAGGGCGCGGTCCTCGCCTACGTGGGCAGTCCGTCGGAGCGCGAGCCCGAGGAGACCCGCGAGGCACGCGCGTACGCCGACGAGACCGAGGACTGGGAAGGCACGCTCGACCGGTTGCCCGGCTGGCTGCGCTACGAGCGGTCGATGTGTCACCGCCTGGCCGAGGACGGGGCCGACGAGCCCGCGGACTTCCGCGCGGCGCTGGAGCGACTGCCGACGAACCTCCAGCAGTTGTTCGTCAACGCCGCCCAGTCGTACGTGTTCAACCGGATTCTCTCCGAGCGGCTGGCCCGCGGGCTGCCCTTCGACCGCCCCGTGGCGGGCGACGTGGTCTGTTTCGCCGACCGGGACGCGCCGAAGGAACTGCCGTTGCCTGACACCGATCGCACGCAGCGCGTCGACGCGGACCGGGTAGACACCGTCACGCGTCACTGCGAACGCGGCCGCGCGTTCGTCACCGCGCCGCTCGTCGGGACCGAGACGGAGCTGGGCGACGGCGAACCGGGCGAGATCGAGCGAGCAGTACTGGACGACGTGGGGATCGAGCCGGCGGACTTCGACCTGCCGGGCGAGTTCCACTCGGCGGGGACGCGGCGGGCCGTGGCGGTGCGGACCGCACTGGACGTCGAGCGCGACCCGCTCACCTTCGCGTTCCGGTTGCCCAAGGGGAGCTACGCCACGGTGCTGTTGCGGGAGTATCTGAAGCGAGATCCCGAGGCGCTCAGCTAAAAACCGTCTCGCTTATCCGACAGACGTTCCGAGGGGGAGACATGGACTGTCGGCAGTGCGCGTCCGCGCTCGAACGACCGGGAGACTACTGCCTGGTCTGCCGGTCCGCCAACGCCGACACTGTGGTCTTGGACCTCGCCCGCGACCGCGCGACCATCACGACACTGTACGAGGACGAGGTGGTCGGCGCGCGGACGGAGACGACGACGCCGGAGGAGCCCGACGGCGAGTCGGACGTCGTCGAACTGCGCAACTTCGCCGGCCTCGTCGCCGACGAGGTCCGCCGCAAGCGGCCCGAGGAGGTGTACGCGACAGGCGATCGCGAGGTGCTCCGGGCGGTCAGGGGCCAACTGCACTACGAGTTCTACCGCGTCTCCGCCGACGATCCCGTGACGGCGGTCATCGAGCGGCGCGGTCGCCCGGCGCTGGAGGTCGTCGAGGGGTCGATGGCCGAGAAACTGGGCGGGTCACACACGACGCTCATCGGCGAGCGAGCGGGCAAGCGCGCACTGGAGACCGTGGCGAGCCACCCCCACGTCAAGAAGATCATTCCGGGACCGATCGACGCCGGCGGGTCGGGGTCGCGGACGGGCGTTCGCGCGAAAGCGACCCGGGCCGACGCCAACGGGAACGTCCGGTTGCTCATCCGCGACGGGTCGAGCGTCCAGGAGAATCGCGTGGTGACGACGGCGGGCGATCGCGAACTCGGCGAGCAGGTGCGTGAAGACATCAACCAGGCGCTCGTCGAGGCCGAACTGAAGGACTGACCCAGAGCGTCAGTTCGGACGAGGTCACACACGTCTCCCCGGCGCCTGCTGGAACGTGCAGGCAGCTAGTATTCCTCGTGGGATTCCGTACAGCGTGGCATGGACGTTGTCGTGCACCTGATCTCGGGCATCGGCGGGGAACAGGACACGTCGTTCGCCATCGTCGAGAACCTGCTGGACGCCGACGCTGACATCGACGAGCTGGTGGTCGTCGCCCAGTCGCAGGGAATCGAGGCCGTAACCGCGGGCGGGGAGACGGAACACAAGGTGCGGTCACTGCTCGACGCCGGCGTCTCGTTCGTGGCGTGCCGGAACACGCTCGACACGATGGATCTGGACGAATCGGACCTGGTGGACGGCGTGGACGTCGTTCCGGAGGGCGCCGTCGAGGTGATCCGGCTCCAGACCGAGGGGTACGCGTACCTGCGACCCTGATCTCGTTGCGCTAGGGGAGCAAGACAGTACCCTGGCGAAACGCGGGTGAGCGACCGTGACGGCGTCACAGCGGGGCTGTAGTTCGTAGCGCTTATGTGTGGGGTGTGCCGATGGTACGGTACTATGGCTAAAGATGCACGCACGGGGAGCGCGGGTCGATTCGGCGCTCGCTACGGTCGCGTCGCGCGACGCCGCGTCGCGGAGATCGAGAAGGACATGCGGGACGAGCACGAGTGTCCCGAGTGCGGTGAAGACGGTGTCGAGCGCCAGGGCACTGGCATCTGGCAGTGTGGCAACTGCGGCTACAAGTTCGCCGGCGGGACCTACCGCCCGGAGACGCCCGGTGGCAAGACCGTCACTCGGTCGATCCGCGCCGCACTCGCCGAGGACGAAGACTAAGTGCACACCGTCGCTATTTCACAGCTATGAGCTACAAGTGTTCCCGATGTAAGCGCGACGTCGAACTGGACAGTTACGGCGGCGTCCGCTGTCCGTACTGTGGACATCGCGTGCTCCTGAAAGAGCGGAGTCGCGACGTCAAAGAAGTCGACGTGAACTAGAGCGGTGCCGGAGTCAGCGGTTCACGACGCTGTTCTCGAGTTCGAGTACGAAGACGTCCGACGCGCGCGGATCGTCGAGCGAAGCGTCAGCCGGGAAGTCGGCGAGATCTCCGGCGACAGGACCCGAGCGACGATCGCGCGCGACGGGGCGGTCGTTGCAGTGACCGTGCTGGCCGACGATCTCGTGGCCCTCCGCGCGGGGCTGAACACCTGGGTGACCCTGATTTCGGTGGCAGAACGGTGTAGTGTCGCCGAGTGACGGCAGCAGTACGCTTATTCCGGTCAAGCGCGACCCGTTTACGCAGTAACAGGCCAGATGGTGGTGAACGGTTTTCATGAGTAACACGACAGAGTGGTTCCTCGACGGCGACAGCCGCGATGAGTGGCCGGAGAGCGACGACGTGATGCGAACGAAGACGATCCTCGATTCGATTTCGGACGCCCTCTACGTCGTCGACAGGCGGGGACAGTTCCTGGACTGGAACGAGCGGTTCTGCGAGGTGACCGGATACACTGACGAAGAAGTGTCCGAGTTACACGAGTTCGATATCATCCCCGATTCGTACGAAGCCGAGGCCCGCAGACTGCTCGCGTCGGTCGCAGAGGGCGAGGAAGCCACGCTGCGGGCGCCGCTCGTGACCAAGGGCGGCGAAGAAGTATACCACGAGTTCACCGCGTCACCACTCACCGACGAGGCCGGCGACGTGTGGGGAATGGTCGGTACAGCGCGGGACATCTCCGAGCTGTTGCAGACGCAGGACGAACTGCGAGAGCGCGAACGGCGGTTCTCGACGCTCGTGAGTAACCTCCCCGGGATCGTGTATCGCTCTCGGAACGAACCCAGCTGGCCGATGGAGTTCGTCAGCGACGGCTGCGCCGAGTTGACGGGGTATGACTCCCGCCAGCTCGAAGCCGGGGAGATCTCCTGGGGCGAGGACGTGCTGCATCCGGACGACCGCGAGCGAGTGTTAGACGCCGTCCAGACGGCGGTCGACGACGGGGAGCCGTTCACAGTCAGATATCGCATCACCACCGCCGACGGCACCGAGCGATGGTGCTGGGAGCAGGGGCGCTGCGTCGAAGCCCCCGACGGCGGCCCAGTGGTGTTGGAGGGATTCGTCACGGACATCACCGAGCGCAAGCGTCGTCAGCGGAACCTCGAACGGTACGAAGAGCTCGTCGATGCCGTCGGTGACGGCGTGGTCGTCATCGACGACGATCGGCGGCTGGTCAGGTGTAACGACGCGTTCGCGTCGATGCTCGGCTACGAGCGATCGGAACTCGAAGGAACGCCCGTCTCGGCACTCGTGGCTGGCGATCTCGACGAGATGAGTCGGGAAGTACGCGAATCCCTCCACGAGCGGGAGTCGACGGTCGTCTCGATCGAAGCCGACGTCGTCCGACAGGACGGTGAACCGATTCCGGTCGAGGGGCGGTACTCGCTGCTGTCGCCCGACGACGACGGGAAGACGATCGGCCTGGTGCGCGATCTCAGGACCCGCAAGGAACGCGCAACGCTGTTCGAGAGCCTCCACGAGGGAATGCGCGACCTGATGGACGCCGAGACGGTGACGGAGGTCGCGGTGCGGGCCGCCGACGTCATCGGTGACCACTTCGACTCCGTCTCGACGGCGGTGCGACTGCTTCGGAACGACACGCTGGAGCTCGTCGCCATGGAGACCGACGAGGAGCGACTCGCCGATCGGTTGCCGGGATACGAGGTCGGCGAGGGGTTCGTCGGCGAGGCCTACGAGCGAGGAGAGCCGATCCGCTACGACGACCTGGACGAGATCGAAACGCCGGTCGAGTACGATCCCGTTCGGAGTGCAATGCTGTTGCCGATCGACGGGTACGGGATGATAAACGTCGCGGCCACCGAACCGGACGCGTTCGACGAGACCGACCTCGAACTCGGACGACTGTTCGTCGCTGACTTAGAGGCGGCCTTCGAGCAGGCGGACCGCGAAGAGCAACTGCGAACTCGCAAACGCGACCTCGAAAAGTACGAGACGCTCGTCGAGACCATGAGCGACGGCGTCTACATCACCGACGAGACCCATACCATCACGATGGTCAACGACGCGCTGCAGGAGTTGACCGGCTACGCCCGCGAGGAACTGCTCGGGATGGAGATCAGCGACCCGTGGGACGAGGCGGTCGCCGAGCGCGGCCGTCGCGAGCGCGAGCGACTCCTCGCCGGCGAGGTGTCGGTCGGCAAGTTCGCCGGGGATCTCAGGACCGCCGACGGCGAGCCCGTCCCGGTCGAGACGCGGTTCGCGGCGCTCCCGAGCGATGGAGACTTTCAGGGGACGGTCGGCGTCATCCGGGACATCACCGAGCAGCGGGCGCGCGAAGACCGGTTGAAAAGACAGCGCGACGAACTCGAACGACTCAATCGCATCAACAAGCTCGTCCAGGAGACAATCGGCGCGCTGGCGTCCGCAGCGACCCGCGAGGAGATCGAGCGAACGGTCCGCGAACGGCTGGCGAAGTCCTCGCTGTACCGATTCGTTCTCACTGGGAAACACCACCCGGGGACCGAGTCCTTCGAGTGTGAAGCCGCTCCCGACGAGGGCGCCGCGTACGTCGACGCCGTCCGGATCTCGGCAAACGCGGGAGACGACGACGCCGGTCCCGCGGCCACAGCGCTCGAAACGGGGGAGATTACCGTCGCGGACGACGTGCTGACCGATCCCCTGTTCGAGCCGTATCGCGACGCAGCGCGCGACCACGGCTTCCGGTCGGTCGCTGCCGTTCCGTTCACTTACGGTGGCGTCACCCACGGTATACTCGCAGTGTACGCCGACAGGCCGGGCGCGTTCAGCCAGCGGGAGATCCAGGCGTTCGACGTGCTCGGCGACATGGTCGGGTTCGCGATCAGCGCGACCCAGAACCGTCGGTTCATCGAGTCCGATCGCCACCTGGAGGTGACCTTCAGTCTCACAGGCACCGACACGCTGGCGGCCGATCTCTCGACGAAGGCGGGCTGTACCTGTCGCTTGCTCGGGACCGCGGAGGCCTCCGACGACGGGCTCCTCCACTACGTGTCTGTCACGAACAGTGACCCCGAGGAGTTCGAGGCGGCCGCGAGAGACAGCGCGTTCTCGACGGGGGAGATCCGGACCGTCCGGGCCGACGAGGAGGAGATGGTCATGGAGGTTCGACACGACGAGTCGATCCCGCTGGTCCTCCTCAACTCGGGCGTCAAACCGCTCGACATCGTGGCCGAGGACGGCGAGGTGCGGATCGTCGCGGAAGCGCCACAGGACACCGACCTCCGGACGGTTACCGACCGCCTCGAGACCTACGGTGACGTCACGCTCGTCTCGAAACGGGAGATTCACGGGTGGGACGACTCGTCCGGAACCATTCGTGACGAACTCCGGAACGACCTCACCGACCGCCAGCAGGCCGTCCTCGATGCGGCGTACTTCGGTGGGTACTTCGACTGGCCACGGGAAAGCACCGCCGAAGAGATCGCTGCCTCGCTCGATATCTCCTCGGCCACGCTTCACCAGCACCTCCGGCACGCCGAGCGGAAACTCATCGGAGCGTACGTCGCCGACGAGCCGAGCCGATCCTGACCAACCTATGTATCTAGGCATGACGCTCATGGGGGCGGGCCGTCGACTGTGTGTAGTGAGTTTCAATGAACGACGATCACCAGCCCCATCGCGGCAGCGCTCCGCCAGCGGCTGACAATCCGCTGGGAACGCGGCGCGCGCCAGTGACCCCGGAGATCGATACGGTGTTCGAGCTGCTCGCAGACGTCGACCGCCGGCGCATCTGCCTGTATCTGATGCGCTCGGACCAGACCGTCGTCACCGTCGACGATCTCGTCGAGATTCTGGCCGACGAGGACGACGACCAGGAACGGCTCGCGATCGACCTCCACCACCGCCATCTCCCGAAGCTCGCGGACGCGGGGATCGTCGAATACGACGCCCGGTCGAACACGACTCGGTACTGGGGGCAACCGACGGTCGAGAAGTGGGCGGAACACGTCCAATCGATCGACGAGCAGAACCGGAGTTCCCGGTCCGCCCCCTGACTGCCGAGTCGCCTCTGAGGCTGGTACCTGATCTCTGCGAGCCGTGCCGAGGTGTTCTTTTTCCGTGCTCCCCGCAAACGACGCTCAGCCGGCCATGCGGAGGCGTTCGAGGATGTCGTCCAGCCAGTCCGGGATTTCGAGGTCGGCCAGTTCGCCGTCTCGCCAGCTGGTCACGAGTTCGGTGTCGCCCTCCCGGGTGAGGTCGACGCGCCACTTCCGTCCGTCCTCGCTTTCGATGTCGAAGCGTGCGCCGCCGTTCGCGAGTGGCTTTACGTGCTCGACCTCGACTGTCGTGCCGTCGTAGGCGGTCACCCTCTCTGCCATACAGGCTGAGCCACGGGCGGCGCGTTCTTAAACGGTGCACCCTGGCGTACTCCGCCGACGGCGGGACCGGCTCGGTCGCCCTGGTGCGATCGTGGCCGTCTGGTCCGGTCGGCTCCCCAGATGCGTGGGTTTTTCACTCCGGATGCCGAGGGTCCGGGTATGCAGGGTAATCTGCCGCCGGAAGCACAGGAGAAAATCGAGGAACTGCAGGACCTTCAGGAGACGGCCCAGCAGGTCGCGGCCCAGAAACAGCAGGCCGAGACCCAGCTCACCGAGTCCGAGACGGCCCTCGAAGAGCTCGAGGACGTCGACGAGGACGCGACGATGTACCGCGAAGTCGGCGAACTGCTCGTCAAGACCGAGTACGCGGAAGCCAAAGAGGACCTCGAAGAGAAAGTCGAGAACCTCGGCGTTCGCGTCGACACCCTCGAAAAGCAGGAAGAGCGCGTCCAGGAGCAGTTCGAGGAACTCCAGCAGGAGCTCCAGCAGCTGCTCGGCGGCGGACCTGGCGGCGCAGGCGGCGGGCCGATGGGGCCGGGCGCTGGCGGTGCCTGAGCAGGGATGGCCGAACCGACCGACGAAGAAGTCGTTCAGACCGCGGCGCAGGCAGCTGAAGGCCTCGTCTTCTCGCGGTACAAGCAATCCGAGGTCACCGACCTCGACGTGACGGTCACCTTCGAGGACGGCGTCCTCGACGTCGACGTCTACCTGAACGCACCCGACGACACCCGCGATCCCGAACAGGTCGCTGACGACGCGGCGCTCACCGCGCGCAGTGCGGTCGACGACCTGTTCGACGACTAATTTTTTCGGCAGTCAGGAGAGAGCGCCGAGAACGTAGACGCCACCGACGAGAGCTCCTGCGCCGAGCGCTTCGCGGGTGGTGACGCCGAGTGCGAGGACGTTCCCACCGAGTCCGTTTACCCCGCCGGAATCGTCCGGTGCCGGCGTCCGCTCGGGGGTCGGCGTCGATGACGACTCGGTCGGCGTGGCCGTCGGTGGGGTCGATTGGGTCACCGTCGGCGTCGTCGGTATCGGCGTCAGATCGGGCGGCGTCGCCGTCGTCGGCGTCGTGGCGTTTTCGACCGTGATCGTGCCGGTGACGCTGTCGTCGTCGGACGAAAGCGTGTACGTGTACTCACCCGCCGGGTACTGGACCGTCGTTCCGTCGAACCTGATCGTGTCCTCCTGGCCCGGCTCGAGGTGGATCGATTGCTCGCTCTCGACCGTTCCCGCGATACTGAGTTCCAGCGCCTGGGTGTCGGCCAGGGACCCGCTGTTGACGACGGTGGCTCTGAGATCGCCCAGCGAGTCACCGACCGAGACCGTGACGTTGTTGTGTTTGGTGATCTGGAACCGCTTCGGGTCTTCCGGATTGCCGACGAACACGGAGTCTTTCGTGTGCACGACCCGTTCCCAGACGTAGAGCTCGGCTTCGACGTTCGCACCCTCGTCGAACACGGCGGTGTCCGCGGTCGTACTGAAGGTTCCGTCGTCGTTGATCTCGACGTCCTCGATGGTCACCGTCTCTGGTGGCGACGCCGTCTGTGACACCAGCTGCAACTCGATTGGCGTCCCGGGTGCGAGGTTCGTGGTTCCCGAGATCGTCGTCGTTCCGTCGTTTTTCAGCAGGAGCGCGCCGTTGTTGGTGACTCGGTCGTACTGGATTTTCGGGCGTTTGAGTTTGAACGTCGTCGAGACCGTGTGGTTCGTGTCACCCTTGTCGAAGTACGGGTACTGGTCGTCCGACTTGATCTCGAACGGTCCCGGCATTCCACCACTGTCGCTGAAGTGGAACCACCGGCCGTCGTCCGACTCGTAGGTGTACTCCACCCGGAACTTGTCACCGGGTGCGAAGTCGTCTCGTAAGGACTCGTGTCCGGTGTTGATGACGAGATCGAACTCTCCGTTGTCGTACTGGAAGAACATCGCCTTCTCGGGGTTCTCATCGGCGGCTACGTCGGCGGTTACATCGTCGTACGTGATTCGTTTCGGCTCTTTGTTCGCCTTGGGGTTCGTCTGCTCGATAGTAATGGAGACGCCTTCCGATTCGTCGATCAGTCGTTCGAATAATTCCGGTGACGTCCCTGAACCATCGCCGAACAGTGACGTGTCGCTGGCTTGTCGGTCGTTCAGGTGCCACAGCGCGCCTCTGATGCCGGTCGTATCGAACCCGTCGACGATGACTCGATCGCCGATTCTGTAACTGTCGTCGTTTAGTTTCCCCCACGCGACGGTGTTGCGCTCGGTCCACTCGCCTTGCCCACTGTCCTTGTCTGCGCGGTCTGCAGGGGCGATGTACGTCGTGAGATCTCCGGGTTTGCCCGGTCGACTGAGCCTGAGGTTCTGCCGGTCGCGTGGGTTCTCGAAACTGGGCGCGCCGTCTCGCAACACGACCGTCTCGTTGTGTCCGGCGACCAACTGATACCGCCCGGGCTGTACTGGCCGCGGGAGTTGGGTGACGCCGATTTTGTCGCGGAGGTCCGCGAGCGTGTTCACGCCATCAACGTCGAAATTGACTCTGTTTGATGGACTGTCAAGCCCATTGTCGTACGCGTAACTCCACTGGACACCGCCGCCGTACACTTGCGCTTTCGGAGCGTCAGTCCCGAGGAGCCGCGTGTTGATTCGGAAATTCCCCGTCACGTAGAGGATGTCGAGGTAGTTCTGGTTCGATGACGTCCGCTGCATCTCGTCCCCGCCGATGATGACGTACCCCTCGCATGTCTGCGTCACTTCGACGATGTCACTTGCGTTCCCCTCGAACGGTCCTCCCTCCGGGTAGCAATCGTCCCCTTCGACGGGGGCTGCTGTGGCGCCCGCGCTTGCCAGTGTCACCAGACTCAGAAAAACGAGAACCGCTAGCCCAACGCTGTACAGAGCGCGAGTCAGTTGCTGGCCGTCCGTCGCGTTTTCGACTTCAGTCGAGATGCCAGCCATTGTCATTGTTAGGGGTTGTGAGAGTCACCAGCCGCCTTTGATGTCACTTACGGCGTCACTGGTTCTGATACGTATACGAATTGGTGGCTAGACAATAAACGTATCCCACGTATTATTAATATCTGGAATGAGGCCGACTGTCCGTTCTCGACAGCCCTGACAATGGACTAAATTTTATATCTCCGTACATTTTGGTTGCGGTATGGGCCGCTGTCGACGGTGTGACACTGAGATCGACGATTCATCTCGCTTCTGTCCGTTCTGCGGTGCGCCACAGACCGAAAAAGCGGCCGAGCAGTTGGAACGGTACGTCAAACGGCAACTCGAGTCGGCCGAGTTGCAGGATCGAACTGGCAGCGGACAGTCCAGCGGTCGTCGCGAGCTGTGGGACCGTATCAGCTACGTCGTCGGCTACCTCACCGTCGTCGTCGGGCTGTCGTTGCGTGCGACCCTCGAAGGGAAACTGTTGCTGTTCAGTGGCATTCTCGTCTTGCCCCCGACTCGCCGGCTGTTGGGTCGTCCCCTCGGTCGGCCGTTCGCCCGAGAGTTCATGATCGGCGTGTATCTGTTTTTCACGGCCCTCGCCGTCGTCTCACTGCAGTTCCTTTAAGCAGCGTCTTCGCTGCCCTGGACCTGCTGGAGGGCGAAATACGAGACGGTGACGAAGACGATGCCCCCGATGACGAAGGGGATGATCGCCCCAGCGAATCCGAGTACGCCACCGAGTACGCCACCCAGTAGACCACCTGAACTGTCCGGGGCGACGGTGGTATTGGTGGCTGCCGTCGGTCTCTCGGTCGTCGCTGGCTGCGGGGCTGTCGTTACTGTGGGCGGTGCTGTCGTGGTCTGCGGTGGGGCACTTGTCCTGGGTGGCGTCGACTGAGGCGGGATCGCGTCGGCGTCGTCCCCGTCTAGCCGATACTTGTCAATCGCTCGTCCGCCGTTCTCATCACGCACGCGAACGGTGACGATCACCGGTTTCTCGGACGCCTGCAGCGACGTGTTGAACGACAACGTCTGGAGACTACTCAGGTTAGTGAAACGTTTGTACCCGGTGACGCTGCCAGCCCCGGTCTCGGATTCGATTTCGATAACGTCGATGTCACGGTCCGAATCGGAGGCCGTCGCCACGACTTGGACGTGGCCGTCGTCTCGGAGATGCGTCCGCCGTTCACTGATTCGGACAGCGGGCGGCGAGTTGCGGCGGACGGTGGTTGGGGCAGGGCCAGGGAGGCGAGTGACGTTGATCGTCTGATTTATCACTTGCCCGGAATAGTCCTGGGCGCGAACGTATATGAGATTGATTCCCGTCCTGTTTTTCTTGTCCCTGTCGGCGAGTCGAAGCGGGAGCCGTTCGCTGAACGTGATCGAACGGCCGGACCGCTGGTGCTCGTACGGCGTCCACTCGCGAATCTGGCGAGTGTAACTCGTTCGACCGGTCTTGCTGTTCGCGTTGACGTGTTTGACCAGAATCGACGCGTTGTGGACCCAGACGTTGTCTGTAATCGTGCCCGAGAGCGTGATTTCGCTCGTCGGTGCCGAGTCTTTGATCGGGATGGGCTCGGCGGTCGGCGGTGGCACGTCCCCGTACTTGTTCGGCGTCACTCCGATCTTCGCTCCCGTCGTGTCTTCGAGTGTGAGGTTGAAGTCCCACGTTCGGGTGTTCCCGGCCACGTCTGTGAGCGAGACTCGCATGTCGTTGGTTCCCGGGCCGAGAAGGAACGACTGGTTAAATTGCGTTCCGGGGTCCTCCAGGGAGACCGTTTCCAGGGTTCCGTTGTAGGTGTGCCAGACTTCCCCCGAGACGATCCTGTTGAAATCAGCCGCCAAAAACGAGAGCGTAACATCGGCGTCACTGACGTTGCCGTCCGGGATCGGGCCGTTGAGGTCAGATTCGTACGGTGACGTGAGTCCGACCCACGGTGGTATGGTATCCTTGCTGATCCTGAACGTCCGTGAGTTGATGCTCTCGTCGCTGTCCGTCGCGATGACGGTGATAGTGTTGTTCCCGCGATTGAGCGGCAGGTCCATCGTCACGTTCGCCTGCGCTTTCTCGGGACTGGAACTCCGAATCGTCTGCCCGTCTCTCCTGACGACGACTTCCTGTACTGTCGTGTCGACGCCAGCGTACGGTCCGACTGCAACGTCGATGGCCAACTTCGGGTTGTTCTGGACTACCTCCCAGCCGCCGTCGACGGAGTGGCCGTTCAGGGACAGATCGATCTGTGGCGAGGCAGTCGCGTTCGTCCCATTCGCTGCTGCTCGGTCCGCGGCAGCAACCGACGGCGTGAGAGCCAGAAAAACCACGACGAAACAGAGCGCCAAGACGGGCGTCGACAGACGGAGGACGTGCGACCAGTGGGCGTTGGATGACATGTCGGGAAAGAGATTACGTTCGCAGGAGGTTGCCGGGCCAGCTATCTATATCTATCGGGGATTTTATCTGCCCTAACTGTGCAACTAACTGTGACTGAATTTTATACGAGATCGTCAGGTGAGGAAAAATAGGAGTGCGGAGACAGTGAAGACGGCGAGGATGAACACGACTGCCAGGGCGCCACCCATCGACACCATCGCGTTGGCGTGCGAGGCGAGCGTCTCCGTGCGGTCGTTACCGAAGACGGTGACCTCGGCGCGTTCGCTCGCCATGCCGGCCTCGACGGGTTCGAGGTCGTCGATCGCGCGGTCGACGAGGTCGTCGACGAGGCTCACGAGGTCAGCGTCGGGGATGGCTGCCCCGACCTGGTTGTCCGCCTCGATGGTGTTGACGATGTGGGTGTCGGTCGTCATCACCTCTGTTTCGTCGACGTCGTCGTCCGCGCGGACGGTGCTGACGAGCTGCTCGCGGAGCCCCGGTTCCATGTTGTTGCCGTCGACGAGCACGTAGGCGGTGCGGTGGCCCTCGACGTCGAGGACGGCGACGCGAATTCCCAGCGGACCGATTCCCTCCTGCGGTTCCCAGGGGGTCTCGTCCCAGGCGACGCCGAGCTTCGGCTGGCCTCGTCGGGCTTCGACGACGGACGCGCCGAGTTCGCTCGCACCGTGGATCATGTCGAACGACCGCTTGCTTCCCGGGGTGACGTGGCCCAGGTCCTCGCCCTGGAGTCCGTTGTTGCAGTTGTGCGCGTCGACGAGCATCACGTCGTCCAGGCCGGCCGAGCGAGCCTCTGCGGCGGCCGAGAGGCCGACGGCGTACTCCACGTCGTCGGCGAATCCCGGTGCGTAGGTCGTGACGACGAGTGCGTCGTCACCGAAGGCCTGGCCGACGAGACTGGCTTCCCCCTCGTCTGTGCGGACGCTGACGGTCGCTTCGTCCTGGAAGTCGATCTCGGCGGCGGCGCGTTCGGCGGCGTCGATGATCGTGTCGACCTCGCGCTCGGTGACGAGGTTGAAGTCGTGACCAGCGGTCGCGTGCGGTGGGAACGCCAATCCTTCGGCGCTCTTGGCGACTCGCTCGGGGAGGTTCCCCCCGCCGATCTCGCCCATCGGGCCGGGGTGTATCATCGGCAGGACGAAGCGCGCTTTCTCCGTTCCCCCGGGCGTGCGGAAGATGAGGACGGTCACGGGGACGACAGCCTCCTCGCCGATCTCCTCGAAGAAGTCCTCCAGTTCGCGGGTGCCCTCGGCGATGTGGCCGATGAACCCGCGGATGAAATCCAGCACGGAGACGTCGAGACTGCGGCGCCACGGCTGGTCGATCGCGAGCAGGAACAGCCAGACGGCAGTCGCGTAGAGCGCACAGACGACGACGAGCATGACGAAGTCCTCTGGGGTGACGACGAGCAACTCCGCCGGGGCCTCCTCCGGGCGCGAGAGGTACGATCGGGTGAGCGGGCCGCCGATCTCGAAGTAGCGCAGCGTTCCGCTGTAGATGAACAACAGCAGCGCTGCTGCGGCGGTCTGGAGGCTCGCGGGGATTGCCGCGACAGGCAGCGAGTGCCGAGAGACGGCCATGACGACGAACAGCCTGAGCGCGAAGATCGCGCCCAGCGCGGCGATGAGCACGTCGAAGACGAACTCCTGGCCGAAGCCGGTGACCACCGCGATGACGCCCGCCACGGTCAGGAACCCGATGGTGACGAGTTCACAGGTGAGCGCCAGCAGCGACGCGCGGTTCGGCGTCAACTGGCCGCCCAGTCGGCCGTCGACGTACGGCGTCAGCGCGCTCGCCGCGATCGTCGGGAGTCCGATGAAGAACACGCCCTCCCAGGCGTCACCGAGGACGAACGTGGAGTCGAACGCCGCGACACCGCTGACCGCAGCGATACAGAGCGCAAAGGCGAGACTGGAATACCAACTGGGCGCGCGAAAGATGAACCGAGAGAGGCTAGCCAGGTCACCCTGTGTGGCTGTCATCGTACCGTTCTTTCCCCTGCCCCGGTCTATAACTTTTGACAATTTTGCGACGTGAGGGGAACGTAGCCACACGTTGCGCTCGGGAGACCGCGCGGTCGCTCCGCTCGCGAACTGATGGCTTGGTGAAACCGCACCGCCGCGAGAAACCGCTGGGAGAGATCGCTACTCGCAGATGGCCAGGAAGTTCTCGAACACTTCTTCGCCTTCGGCGGTGTGTGAGACCTCGGGGTGCCACTGGACGCCGTAGAGATCGCGGTCGGTGTCGCTCATCGCTTCGACGCCGCAGACGTCGCTCGTTCCGGTGCGGGTGAACCCCTCGGGGACTTCCTTGACCTCGTCGGCGTGACTGGCCCACACGCGCGTTTCGGGCGCCAGCGACCCGACGAGCGGGTCGTCCTCGTCGGTGATCTCGACGGTCACGTCCGCATAGCCCCCGTAGTCGCCGGAGCCGACGCGGCCGCCGAGTTCCGCCGCGATGAGTTGCATGCCGAGACAGATGCCGAACACCGGAACGTCGAGGTCGAGGTAGTCCGGACAGCGACCGATGTCGTCCATGTCCGGGCCGCCGGAGAGGACGAGGCCGTCGGCCGTGACGTCCTCCGGTGGGGTGGTGTTGTCGATGAGTTCAACGTCGACGCCCATGTCCCGCAGGGCCCGCTGTTCCAGGTGGGTGAACTGGCCGTGGTTGTCAACCACGTCGATACGAGTCATTTGGTCACTTGCAGTTGGCGGGCGTGTATATATCCGCTGAAACGGAGCGGCGTTCGACGCGCGTCAAAATCCGAGACGGCTGTGCGTGCCGGCACGTGGGAGCCTGATGTCGATGACGCTGCGGCTGTCGTCGGCGTCGTCGATGGTGAGTTCGCCGTCGTACTTCTCGACGAGCCAGTCGACGAGCCAGAGCTCGATGCCACAGCCGTGGTCCAGTTTCGTCTCCTCGCCGGCCGAAACCACCGCGAGGTCCGCCGTGGGGAGCGTGTGACTGGCGTCTTCGATCCGCAGCTCGACCCATCGGGTGCTCGTCGTCACCTCGACCTCTAACGTGGGGGCACCGTTGCCGTGGTCGACGGCGCTCATGACGATGTTGTCCAGCAACATCCCGAGCATCCCGTCCGCGACCACCCACGCTTCCGCCGGGCAGTCGGTCTGAATCGTGACGTCGGTGTGTGTGGTCGTCAGCTCGTCGACCTGGCGGTCGATGACGGCGACCACGTTGACCGGACGGTGCGTCTGGCGGCCCCGGTCCAGGGCGGTATCGACGGCGCGAACCTGTTCTGTCAACTCGATCAGGCCGTCGAGTTTCCGCAGCGTGATGTCGATCTGTGCCTGCTGGGGATCGTCGACCTTGGCGCGGACGTTCTCCAGATGACCGAAGACGACGGTCATGTCGTTGCGGAGGTTGTGCCGGAGGACGCGGTTGAGGACGTCAGTCCGAACCCCCATTCGCTCGTTCGCGTTGTGCACCGCCCAGAGCGCGCCGCCCAACACGCCCACGATCGCACCCGCCGCGACGTTGTTCGCGGCGACGCCGACCTGGATCGCTGTCGATCCGAGTACCAGCTTTGAGAACAGAAGGTGTCCGACGACGAACGCCGTCGTGATCTCTAGACCGAGTGCCCCGCACTGGGCGACCCACCAGATCTGTTCGTCGTCGAGGTTGATCCGTGGCAACCAGTACACTGCCGAGCCGAGCGCGACCGCCGGAACGAGGCCAGTGACCGACCAGAGCCAGTCACGAGGCGGACTGAGCGCCAGTTTGCTCAACAGTAGTCCGCTCAGAACGAGCCCAGTTCCGGCTACGTAGTTGACGCCCAGGCTCCGCTTCGTCACGCGCATGCTCACGAACTGGAATCGTTTTCGGATCGACCGCTTGCCCACTTAGTACCGACCATTCTATTATCATGTATGATACTAAAACACGTCGAGCAGCGGTTCCCGTCTTTGCTGCGCTCACTCGCCGTCGCGGTCGAACCGATCGGCGGCCGACTGGAATCCCAGTTCGTCCTGCTCGCGGGATCGGCGTGCTTCCTGCTCGGCGAGCGCTTCCGGGTCGGGCGCGGCGTCGTCGTCGACGCGCGCCCAGGAATCGTGCACCTTGGCGTGACACCACCGACAGAGGTACACCGTGATCTCGTGACTCGGATCTCCGTCCCCGTGCGTCGACTGCGAACGGTACGAGAGGTGATGTTCTTCCAGCAGCGGTCGTTCGTCGGAGTGGGCCATCCGCCGTTCTTCGAGTCCACACCGGACGCACTCCCGGTCGCGGTTCCGACACCGGAAGTGGGGACAGTCGTCCCACTCCCAGGGTCCCGTCGGGTCGGGTTCGTCGGGATCGCCGGCGACTGGACACCGGAACTCGTCGGCGCTCCGGGCGTCGGCGAACGCCGGGTCACGGTCACCGTGCTCGACCGCGAACCGACAGCGCCCCTCGTCTGTGAGGTGGTCACACCGACCGACGAACCCGTAGGGATCGTCGACGCCGACCGACGTGCCCGAGGGGGTCTTCTCCATGCCGCCCCGTTTGGGAGCGTCCCTCTCAAACCTCACGGTCACTCGGAGACGGCGGGGGTGTGCCCGTTCTGTTCTCCCGTGTGAAAATTTAACCCGGCTGCATCGTGTGTAATTTCCGTTTATTTGGCATTTCTTTTCAGTATTTGAGAATCTGACAGTCGATTTATTGGGGGATACTCGATAAGTGGGAGTATGCACCTACTGGTTCGTCGATACGAATCGCTGCTCCGGGGGATGATGTCGGCCCTCGGCGTCGACAAGTCTGTCGAGCGAAAAATCCTGGTCGCCGTCGGGATTCAGTTCGCGGTCTCGCTCGGACAGGCAGTCCTTCCGTTTCTCTTCTCGGGAACGCTCCGATTGGTCCTCCTCGGGGCGCTGCTCCTCGGCGCTGTGGTCGCGTTCGCGAACACGCTGTTGATCACGCGCCAGGACTTCATCGATCCGATCAAGAAGCTCGAACGAAACGCGACGGCCATCGCGGGGGGAAACCTCGACGTCGCCATCCAGCGACTGGACCAGCACGACGAGATCGGCCGGCTGGTCGACGCGTTCGCTGACATGGGCGAGTACCTGAACGTCGTCGACCGACAGGCCGCTGCGCTCTCTCGCCAGGAGTTCGACGACCCGGTGCTCGACGAGGACGTCCCCGGCGAGTTCGGCGAGTCCCTGGACCGGATGGCCGACAACCTGGCCGAGTACACCGAGGAACTGGAGTCGATGACGACCGAGCTGGAACAGCGATCCCAGAACCTGGAGGCGATGGCCGCCTCGTTCGGCGAGGCGACCGAAAAGGCGCGCGACGGCGATCTGACCGCGACGCTCGACATCGACGCCGAGAACGACCGCCACGACGCCGTCGTCGAGAACTACAACGACCTGCTCGCGACGCTGGGATCGACCATCGGCGACGTGGCCGAGTTCGCTCACTCGGTCGCTGACGCGAGCGGGGACCTCCGGATCTCGATGGACGAGATCGACTCTGCCAGTCAGGAAGTCGCCGGCTCGACCAACGAGATCTCCGACGGGGCGGCCCAACAGAGCGAGCAGCTTCAGGCCATCGCCACGGAGATGAACACCCTCTCCGCGACGGTCGAACAGATCGCCGCCTCCGCCGACGAGGTGGCCACGACTGCGGAGGAGGCCGCCGAACGCGGGCGGTCCGGCCGCGACGCCGCCGTTGACGCCATCGACGAACTCGACGACGTGGAGAGCCGGATCGACCAGACCGCAGACGAGGTCGAGGCGCTCGTGGGTCGGATCGACGAGATCGACGGGATCGTCTCCTTTATCGAGGAGATCGCCGAGGAGACGAACCTGCTCGCGCTGAACGCCTCGATCGAGGCCGCCCGGGCGGCCGACGGCAGCGACGGGTTCGCCGTCGTCGCCGACGAGGTGAAGAACCTGGCCGACGAGACCCGCGCGTCGGCCGACGAGGTGTCCGACCTCATCACCGAGATCCAGTCCGAGTCCCGCGAGGCCGTCGACGAGGTCCGGGCGATGAACGAGCAGGTCTCCGGTAGCATCGCGACGATCGAGGACACGCTCCGTGACTTCGAGGACATCGTCGACGTGGTCGGTGATCTCAACACGAGCGTCCAGGAAATCTCGACGGCGACCGACGAACAGGCCGAAACGACCCAGCAGGTCGTCGGAATGGTCGACGAGGTCGCCACCATCAGCGAGGAAACGGCCGCCGAGGCCGACAACGTCGCCGCCGCCGCCGAAGAACAGACCGCGTCGGTCTCGACCGCGACTGACCAGGTCCACGCGCTCGCCGGCGAAGCCGACGAGTTGCAGGCGCTCGTCGAACGGTTCCAGTTGCCGGGCACCGACGTGGCCGAGAAGACCGCCGTCACCGGCCCCGGGCAGGCGAGCCCACCAACTGACGACTAATCGACCAAATGTTTTTGACAGGTCGGGTCGACGACCGAGGTATGCGCGTCGTGCACGACCCGGACGGTGACCGCCGGGCGCTCGCGACGGACGTCGAGATCGCCGACACGTTCGTCACCAAGACGCTCGGATTGATGGGGAAGTCGTCGATTCCCGACGAGTACGCGCTGGTGTTCACCTTCGGCGAACCGGACTTCCTCCACAGGCTGTTCGACACCATTCCCCGGCAGTACATCCACATGTTGTTCGTGCGGACGCCGCTGGACGTGCTCTGGCTCCGCGAGGACGAGGTGGTCAAGACGGAGACGCTCTCACCGTGGGTCGGGCTGGGTGCCGCCAGAGCCGACACCATCGTCGAACTCCCCGCGGGTGCCGCCGAGGGCGTCGAGGTTGGCGATACCGTCGTCATCGAGGACGGACCCAGCGGGGACGACCGGGCCACCGCTGGCGCCGAGTCCGGCGAGACTGAGGCGTGACGACCCCGAACTGACGACTGCTCGAGTAGTCAGCTCGTCACTGCCAAAGAGATAGATTAATCAGGACGCATTGCCCTATTCCCAGCTACCATGTCGGAATACGACACGGAGGATAGAGGAAGTCGCCGCAAGGCGGCTGGCCGTGAAATTCTCGGTTGTAACTGATGGAAGTGGACTAACGGTGACAGAGAACAGTTTCTTCGGTAGGCATCCCGATACGACGGACCTCGCAGAGGTCGACGACGTACAGTTCTTGGACACGACGCTGCGCGACGGCGAGCAAGCCCCGGGCGTCTCGCTGACGCCCGACGAGAAGGCGCGCATCGCCCGCAAGCTCGACGAGGCCGAGATCGACTTCATCGAGGCCGGCAGCGCCTGCACCGGGCCCGGTGAGCGCGACACGATCAAGCGCGTCACCGACCTGGACCTGGACGCGACGATCACGAGTTTCTCTCGTGGCATCCAGAACGACATCGACCTCGCACTCGACTGTGACGTCGACGGCGTGACCATCGTCGTCCCTGGCAGCGACAAACACATCGAGGAGAAGGTCGGGACCACTCACGAAGACAACGTCCAGAACACGCAGGAACTGGTCGAGTACGCCAAGGACCACGACCTGTGGGTCGAAGTCATCGGCGAGGACGGCTCCCGTGCGGACCCGGACTACCTTACGGAGCTGATGGCCGCGTCGATGGATGCCGGCGCGGACCGCATCTGCTACGCCGACACCGTCGGCCACGCGACGCCCGACGACACGCTCGAACGCATCAAACCGATGACCGAACTCGGGCCGACGAGCACCCACACCCACGACGACCTGGGGATGGCGGTCACGAACGCCCTCGTCAGCGTCGCCGCGGGTGCGGACCTCGTCCACGGCACGATCAACGGCATCGGCGAACGCGCGGGCAACGTCGCGCTCGAAGAGGTCGCCATCGCGCTCGACCACGGGTACGACGTCCAGCCGATGGACCTCACCGAAGTGTACCCCCTCGCCGAACTCATCTCGAACACGACCGGCGTGCCGCTGGCCCCGAACAAGGCCGTCATCGGCGAGAACGCCTTCACCCACGAGTCGGGCATCCACACCGACGGCACGCTCAAGGACGACACGATGTACGAGCCGTACCCGCCCGAGAAGGTCGGCCGTGAACGTCGCCTCGCCCTGGGCAAGCACGCTGGCCGCGCCGGCGTGGAGGCCGCACTCGACGAACACGGCTTCGACGCCGACGACGACGAGATTCACGAGATCGTCCAGCGCGTCAAGGCTATCGGCGACCGCGGCAAGCGCGTCACCGACGCCGACCTCCTGACGATCGCCGAGGAGGTCATCGGCCAGGACCGCGACCGCCGCGTCGAACTCGTCGAGATGACCGCTGCCAGCGGCTCTGGCACCCCGACTGCCAGCGTTCGCATCGAGATCGACGGCGAGGAACGCGTCGCCTCCGGCACCGGCTCCGGCCCGGTCGACGCCGCCGTCCAGGCGGTCCAGGAGGCGCTCGGCCACGCTGCCGACGCCTCGCTGGACTCCTACCACGTCGACGCGATCACTGGTGGGACGGACGCAGTCGTCACCGTCGAGGTCGTGATGTCCCGCGGCGACAACTCCGTGACCGTCGCTATCTCCGACGCCGACATCACGCGCGCCTCCGTCGAGGCGATGGTCGACGCCATCGACCGCCTGATCGCCAACGAACCCGATCAGGTCCTCGCCGATGATTGATCGGTGAGGGCGTCGGCTCGAACCGCGATCATCGGCGAGCAGCCGACGACTGAACCCCACTCTTTTACTTCCAGGGGTGTCCTCGGCCGCGAAGCGGCCTGCGGGAATCCCCTGTTGCAAAAACCTGGACTAAAAACTGCTCCAGACTCGCTGGCTCACGGCTACGCCGTTCGCCCTTCCGAGGCGTTCACTTCGTTCACGCCTCGCTACGCTCGTCTGGAGTGAACCGCGCCGCTTCGCGGCGCGGACGCTCGTCTTCTTCCGCATTACACTGCCCCTTCACGCTCACCGAGCGACAGAACGGCCGAAATACATATCTCGCCGTATCTGTAATGTCACCATCACATGGGCCCGGGGCTCCGCTCGCGAGTGCGCGCTCGGCTTCGCGAGAATCCCGTCCTCATCGCGTTTGCAATCGCCGTCGTCGCCCTGGTGCTCGTCGTGCCACTGTTTTTCGCGTACGTCTACTACCCCACTGGCTGTGCGCCGGTGTACGAACGCCCAATGGCGTCCTACGCCGTCAATTCCACGCCGACGCCCGACGGCGTCCGGGTGACCGTGACCCAGACCGGCGGCGACTCGATTCCCGCGGACGACCTCTACGTCGAGGCACCGGGGACGAACACGTCGTTCGCGTCCTACAACACTCAGGACGTCCGGGATTCGTCCGTCGACATCGGTGATTCGGTCGTCCTCTCGGGTCTTCCGAACGGGAGTCGCGTGGAGGTGGTCTGGCGAAATCAGAGCTTCGAGTACGACCACGAGTGTTCGAAGGGGCCGACGCCGTACCGGTACGTCCTCGCGGCGTTCGTCGTCGAGAACGAGAGTGCCCAACTGACGCCGTCCCGGTGACACGCTGCCGGCAGGGGTGGCTGGCCGACCGTCGCTCAGGAACTGACGGTGAACGGCCCGGCAGCGGCGGTTCGGTGGGCGACCGTGGCGACCCGGAGCATGTACGAGGTGAGGACGAGGAACGGGGCGAGCGAGATCGTGAACGTCAGGGAGACGAACGTCAGCAACGGGGGCAGTCCGAACATCCAGACGTCGGGCAGGAGCTGTGCGTTGATTGCGAGGATCGTCGTCGCAGTGATCAGGATGGCCGGGAGGGAGATGAGCAGGAGCGTCCGTGACAACTGGGAAATCTCGCGGCTGTAGTACAGCGTCTTGAAGTACTGCCGTCCGGTCGCAAATAGCTCGAACGCCTGTCTGAGCTCTTCAAACAGCTCTTCGGTGCTCTCTCCAAACCCGTTGCCGTGTGTCGATCTGAGCAGGCGTGAGCGGTCGATGAGTTCGTCGTAATCCAACTCCAGCCCCAGCCAGAGGACGCCGAATTCGGCGCCACCGACGCGTTCGAGTGACTGTTCGAGGTGTTCGGCTGTGTTCGTGGTTGATTCGATGTGTTCCTGGATGTCCTGGGCGAACTCCTCGTCGGCACCTTCGGCGACTTCTTCGAGGTCACGAGCGCGCTGTCTGATGACCTCCGCCATCACCGTCAGGAAGCCGCTCGGATTCGTCGGGGTCTGCTCGACGTCGGACAGGCGGCCCACTTCGCGGCGGAACCGCAGCGCGCTCTCGATGCGATCCTCCTGCTCCCCGACGGACGTGATGTCGTAGGAGAGGATGATCGAGTTGATCGAAACGACGATGGACACGAGCAGGATGATCCCGCTGAGAAGGCTGTTGAGTAACGTCTGGACGGCCTCGGTCTCGGTGAGCAGCACCTGCATCTCGAAGGTCCAGACGGACCCGACCGAGAGAATCGTCCCGAACGTGACGAGGAGGAGCGCGAGTGTGACGGCGTACCTGTTCCCTTCTAACAGGAGCCACCGACCAGGTTTGAACCCTCTCCGCGTCGGGATCGGTGCCCACCCTCGCAACCGACGGAGATACTTGAACAGTGCCATCGGTCACCGGACGTGATGCGTCGATGGCGTTGCGGACTGTTTGGGCGCCGTCGAATCGGCTGCGATCATGGCACCTGTTCCGCTATCCGGACACTTCAGCGTCTCGCCCGTGTCGTCGATTTGCGGCCTTTTAGCGTCTCGCTGTCGGACGTGTGCGCGGTCTTTGCGGCCAGCGAAGCGTCCCGCGTGGCCGACGTTCTGTCGCTGTAACTCTGCCTGCCTTTTTACGCTCACGTCGGCGGAAGGGAAACTCGCATGGACGACGTCACGATCACGACGACAGACGGTCTGAAAGGGGAATCAGTCACGGAGTACCTCGGCATCGTCTCCGGGGAAGCGGTCATCGGCGCGAACGTGGTCAGCGACTTCGCGGCCGGTATCCGCGACATCGTGGGCGGCCGGAGCGGGTCCTACGAGAAGAAGATCGAACGCGGTTGCGAGTCGGCCCGGTCGTTTCAGCCCGTGAGACGGGCCCAGACAACGACGACAGAGGGTGTGACGAGCATGGCGGCCACGTACGAGTAGAACACGCTCAGTGCAGTAATCAGTCCGAACTGGCCGAGCACAGGCGTGAACGCCAGGACCAACACGCCGATGCCGCTGGTCGTCGTGAGCATGCTCCCGGTCACCGCGCCCCCGGTCCCGCGCACTGTCCGTTCCAGGGCCGGGATCACGTCCCCCTGGCCGCTCGGGTCGTACTCGTCAGTGAACCGGTGGACGATGTGCGCCGAGTAGTCGATGCCCAGGCCGATGGTGATCGAGAGGATCGTCGCGGTCAGCGCGTTGAACGGGACGCCGAACAGTCGCATCGACCCGGCGATGAACGTCACGGCCACGAGGATCGGGACGAGGTTGACGAGACCGAGCGTCGCGTCGTCGACGAGGAGCTTGTACACCGCGAGGAGAAAGAGCGCGGTCAACAGCAGCGCCACGGCGAGGCTCTGGATGGCAGAGCGGAAGATGATGTCCGAGATGGACTGAAAGACGACGGTCTCGCCGGTCGCGGTCGCCTCGAACCGGTAGCGGTCGGCCACGCGTCTCGCGTCGGCCGTCACGTCGGACTGCGCCGCGTCGGCCTCCGTGGTGTAGACGACGCGGGCGCTCCGGCGGTCGTCGGTGATGTAGCGGAGCGCCCGGTCGCGAACTGGCGAGGTGAGCAGCGCGTCGTACACCGTCGCCAGGTTGTCTTCGGGAACGCCGTCGGCGTCGGGGTCGTTCCGGGCGACGAGCCGCGCGAACGAGTTCGACTGGTCGGCGTACTGGCGGATGACGGTGACGACGCTCTCGGTCTGGGCCGTGCGGTTCGCGGCGACGATGGCGTCCGGTGGGTCGCGCTGCGCTCGCTGGAACGACTCGAGCGCGAAGTCCTGCTCGAGGGGGCCTTCGACGTAGATCGTCACTCTGTCCTCGGCTGCGAAGTCGAAGTTTTCTTCCAGGAAATCGATGGTTCCCGTCACCGTGTACTCCGACGGCGCGAACGGTTCCGGCAGCGAGTCGTAGACCGCTGGCGTCTCCGCCGGCGGCAGGAAGTCCTCGTCGGAGAAGGAGGTGTCGACGCCGGTGGCGTAGGCGGCCACGCCGGTCGAAACGACCGCCAGCACTAGCAGGAACGCGACCGGCTGGCGTTTCGCGATCGCGACGCCACCGGTGAGCACGCGAGCGAGGCGCGACCCCTCCTGGCCGAGCGGTTCGTCGCTGAACGCCGGGAGCGACCGTCGCTCCCGCGCTCGGTCGGCGAGCGCCTTCAGCGCGGGCAGAAAGAGCCCGAAGATCAGGAACGTGAAGACGATGCTGACGGCTGCGACCAGGCCGAAGTCGCGGATCGGCGCGAGGGCGCTGGTGAGGTTGGCGCTGAACCCGACGACGGTGGTGCCGGTGACGATCGCGAAGGCCATGAGCAACTGCTCGAAGGCAGTCCGCAGCGCGCGTGCGGCGTCCACGCCGGCCACTCGCTCTTCCCGGTAGCGGTTGATCGTGTGGATGCCGAAGTCGATCCCGACCGCGAGGATGAGCGGCGGCACAGCGATGAGCAACTGCGTGAACGGGACGCTGGCCAGACCCATGAAACCGAACGTCCACACCAGCGCCATCGCGAGCGCCAGGACCGACAACAGGAGGTCGATCGGGTCGCGAAACGAGAGGACGAGAAAGAGGAGAATGAGGGCTAGCGCGGCGGGCACGACGAGCAGCAGCGAGTCCCCGACGACGGTCGAGAACTCCTCGGCGACGATTCCCGACCCGAACACCGTGATGGCCGCGTCGACCGGGGCGACGGCGGTCCGCGCACGCACCTGGATCGGCTGCAACGGGTCGGTCTCGCTGGCGCCCGACGACGCGTCGGTGCTCACCGGGAGTTCGTGAGTGACAACCGCGATGGTCGCCGACGCGCTCGCGGATCGGGGATTGAAGTCGTCGCTCAGTCGGCTCCGAAAGGCCGGATCGGTCGCAGCCGCCGTCCGGACTGCGGCCCTGATCTCGGCCGCGGTCGCGTTCTCGATGACGTCGATCTCGTCCTCGGTCGTCCGCGCCGTGGGGTCGATCGTAGTCGCGACCGTCCCGGCAGCACTCCCCGTCGAGGCGACGCGGAGCGACTCCTCTCGCTCCAGGCGGTCGATCGCCCGGAGCATCGCCAGCAGCTCCGCTTTCGTGAGGACGTTCCGGCCGCGCTGGACGAGTTGCGTCGTCTCGTTCCCGGAACTGAACGCGGGCTCGAAGTTCTCGGTCACGGCGTCGAACGCCTCCTGTGCGGGGGTCGCCTGGGTGAACTGGCTGGTGCCCGCTTCGGTCGAGACCGCCCCGAGGCCGAGCGCGAACACGACCGTCACGACGAGGAACGCAGCGACGACGGTGCGAGAGCGCTCGACGACCCAGGTTGCGACCCGGTCCAGGGATTGACTGCCGTCCGCCATGGCGCTACTGCTGGCGGTGCCAGAGGTATCCGCCGGCGATCGGGAGGAGGACGCCCATCACTGCGGCGGTCACCGACAGCACGTCGCCGAGCAGTCCCCCGTCGGACTCGGTCACGTTCACGCCGACCTGGTAGGTGTCGGAGAGCTTCGTCTCGCCGTCCGGTTCCTCGTACTGGAAGTCGATCTTGAGCGGGAAGGTCTTGGGACTCGCGTCGCCGCTGGCGCTGACGTCGAACGACAGCCGAACTGTCTCGTTCGGGCCGAGCCTGGAGACGAACGCCTGGTCGTCGTCGCTGCTCAGCGGCTCCGTGACGAACACCTTCGCGTTGACGTTCCGAAGCGTGTAGTCGCGGTTGTTGCTGATCACGAGCGTCACGGTCCCGGTCGATCCGGCTCGGACAGTCGCGCTGGCCGGTGCGACGTCGAACTCGTCGGTTTCGGGGCCGACCACCACCCGAACCGGGATCGTGTCGCTCTGTCGGCGATCGTCGTCGGCGTCGCGGTAGCTGACCCGAAACGCCAGCTGCCTGGGTCCGGGCTCGGCGTTCTCGCGAACGTCGATGGGGAAGGAAAACCGGGTCGAACTGCCGGCGGCCAGCCCGTCGACGGCGAACTCCGCCTCACGCGGATCGACGTTCTGGGAGCCGTTTTGCAGTCTGAGGACGCCGTTCGTGACGTTCCGGGGGCCGACGTTCGTCAGTCGGCCGCGGACGACGCCCTCTTCGCTGACGCTGAGGGTGCTCGTCACGTTTCCGATGCGGAACTCCTGCTCTTGGGCCGGTGTGACGCCGAACCGTATCGGGTCAGAGCGGTTCGTGTCGCCGTCCTCGTCGGTGTAGCCGACGGTGGCGACCAGCGGGTAGGAGTCGGCGGTCGCGTCGGCGCCGAGTTCGGCGGGGACCGTGACGGTTTCGTCGTCGCCGTCGTCCCAGTCGCCGACGAACCGGGAGGCGTTCTCGCCATCGCCGATCGTCAGGTCCTCGTTCGGCGATCGGATCGAGACGCGCGCGTCCGTGAGGTCCTCGTCGAGTTCGTTGGTCAGAGTGAGGTCGATCGTGCCGTCCATGCCGACCTGCAGGGTCTGCTCGACGTCGTCGAAGTCGAACGCGGCGTCCTCGTCCTCGACGTCGACAGACGCCAGGAGCGTCTCGCTCCCCCGCGGGTCGCCGTTCTCGTCGAGATACTGGACGACGAACTCGAACTGCCGCGCGCCCGGCTCGGCGTTCTCGGCGACGCGCACGGGGAAGGTAAACTCCTCGTCGTCGCCGTCGTCGAGGTCGCCCAGGACGAACTCGTCCCGCTGGGGGACGACGTCGTCGTCCGGCGATTCGATGCGCAGGACGGCGTCGGTCGCGGCCTCGGGTCCCTCGTTCGAGAGTTCGCCGGTGATCGTCCCCGTCTCGCCGACGCTGAGCGGCCCCTCCACGTCGTCGAGTTCGAACTCCTGCTCGTCGTCCGGCGTCACGCCGAACGCGAACCGCTGGGAGCGCCGACGGTTCCCGTCGTCGTCCGTGTAGCGAACGACCGCGGTGATCGCGTAGTCTTGAGGGACTGAGCCGTTCCTCGCCGTCACCTGGAAGGAGACCTCCTCCTCGTCGCCGGCGTCCCAGTCGCCCACGTAGCGGACGGTCCGGTTTGAGCTGTCGACGCGGAGCTTCCTGTTGCGGGAGATGAACCGGACTGCCGCGTCGGTCACGTCCTCGTCGCCGACGTTTTCGATGTCAACCTCGACGGTGTCCGTCTCGCCGGGCTGGACGTCTGCGTCGACCGAGTCCACTTCGAATCTGGCTTCCTCGGTGACCACCAGCTCGACCGTTTCGGAGATCGTCTCGGTCTCCGTGTCGGCGGCGTCATCGCCGGATTCGTCGACGTACTCGTACTCGACCTCGACGTCCAGATCGTACGTGTCCGCGTCTGCGTCGCCCGGCACGACGATCTCGAAACCCGCCTGGGCTGTGTCGCCGCTCTGGAGGGCACCCAGTCCGACCGTTCCCCCGCGAACCTCGATCGGTGACCCGCCGTCTTCGAGCGTCACCTGCACGTTACTGGCGGTTCTGACGCGGTCTTCGTCCGCGGGGTCGGCGTTCGCGTCGGTGACGTCTAACTCGCCCGAATTGACGACCTGCACCGCGAACTGCCGTCGGTCGCCCGGGGCTGCCGTCCGGTTGGGAGCGAACACCGAGATGTCCGGCTCACCCTCGACGACCGTCGGTTCCTCCCCTTCTTCGTCAGTTTCGCCGTTGTCGTCTCCCCCGTCATCTCCCGCGTCGCCGTTGCCATTGTCGTCCTCCCTGCCATCCCCCGCGGCGCCATTGCCGTTGTCGTCCGCAGCGTCGCCGTTGCCGTTGTCATCTCCCGCGTCGCCGTTGCCGTTGTCATCTCCCGCGTCGCCGTTGCCGTTGTCGTCCGCAGCGTAGCCGTTGCCGTTGTCGTCCGCAGCGTAGCCGTTGCCGTTGTCATCTCCCGCGTCGCCGTTCCCATCCGCTGTTTCTTCTTCAGCCGCGTCTCCGGTCCCGTTTCCGTCGGCTGCCCCGTCGTCGCCGGTGTCTCCGTTGCCGTTCTCGGCATCACCAGTCCCGTCGTCACCTCCCCGGTCGCCAGTGGTTCCGCCGTCGTCGGTCCGAGTCGCAGTCGTGGTCTGAGCGCTGTCAGGAGCACCTGTCGACGGCGTTGCCGCGTCCGTTCCTCGTCCTGGCGTTCGCTCGTCTGCCGTCGCTGTCGATGGTGCCCCTTGCGTCGTCGTTCCCTGGCTGTCTTCGGGTGTTCTCTCGTCTCCAACTCCTGTCGTCGGCTTCTCGCCGTTTCCGGTTTCTCGGTCGTCGCCAGCGTGCTCGCTCGTCCCTGTCGTCGCTCCTGTCTCGATGGTGGTCGAGACCGGACCGTCGGTTCCCGGTTTCCCGCTCTCGACGCTGGTGGTGGCGTGTTCCTCGGTGTGTTCGGTGCCGTGTTTCTCGCCGTGACCCTCGTCGCCGCCGAACACGTTAGTCTGGGTCGCTGTGACGGCGAGGCCGACCGCGTTAGCCACGATCACCAGCAGGACGACGAACGTGGGGATGCGGTCCATCCTGGTGGCCGTCACCCACGCCCGCCGTTTGCGGCGGGGTGTGGCGGCACCCGAATGGCAGTGTCTGGTACGCACTGGCGATTCGACACGATCGCTCGGAGCCTCGACCGACGGGGAGGGCACCGGCCGTCACGGTGGACGGAGTCGACTCCGAGGACTGTGCCTGAAACCATTGATTGCGTGGGACCTGTCTCAGGACGCCCGTTAGTATGCGCTCGCTTCGCTCCGGTTAGCGACACGGTACCCGGGTCATGCGCGCCGTTCCGCACAGAAGAGAGACGCTAGTCACCCGTCTCCGTCAGGCTGGGAGGGGGACGCCCCGTTGGAAGACCCCTGTTGAAGTGAGTGGCCGGCCCATCGTCTGCCATGACCGAGACGCGTGTCGCGGTTGCGGGAACCTTCGGCCCGCTTCACGATGGACACCGAACGCTCCTGCGGACGGCACTGAAATACGGTGACGGGGGACTCGTCGTCGGCGTGACCAGCGACGAGTTCGCGCGGTCGTCCCGAACGCGTGCGGTCCCGGCATTCGAGGACCGGACGACCGCCGTCGAGACGGCGCTCCGGGAACAGGACGAGTGGGGCCGGGAGTGGGAGATCCGGGAGCTGACGAGCGAACACGGGATCGTCACGGAGGAACCGGCCGTCGACGCGCTGGTCGTCTCGCCGGAGACGGCCGTAGAGCTCGCAGCGATCAACGAACGGCGGCGAGCCAGAGGATTCGAACCGCTGGAGGGCATCGTGGCACCGTACGTCCTTGCCGCGGACGGCGAACGCATCTCCTCGACGCGAATCGTCAACGGCGAGATCGACGAACACGGGAACCTGCGTCAGTGACTCACTCGGCGCCCTCGACGTCGAACTCCTCGGGGGACCGTCCGGCGTCGTCGAGCACCTCGTCCGAGACGAGGATCGGGCAGTCGACCCGGAGGGCGAGGGCGATGCCGTCGCTCGGGCGGCCGTCGAAGACCAGTTCCTTGCGCTCGCCGCCGTGATACTGCTCGGCGTCGATCTTCGCGTAGAAGGTGCCGTCGGCGAGGTCGTCGATCCGGACGCGGTCGATGGCACCGCCGAACTCTGCGACCATCTGGACGAACAGGTCGTGGGTGAGCGGGCGGTCGAACGGCTCGCCGTCGAGCGCCAGTTGCATCGACTGTGCCTGGTCGCTGCTGACGAAGATCGGAAGCAGTTCGTCGCGAGCGCGCAGGACGACGACCGGCGCACCCGATCCCTCCTCGCCGACGCCAACACCGACACCCTCGACGGTGGCCTCGTTCATGGAACACAGTACGTCGGGAAGGTATGAAAAGATACCCCGCGCCCCTCCGGGCGTGTCACCGAGCGTCCGAAGTATGTGGAGTTCGTAGCGACGCTCGTGACTGGCTCGGGGTACGTCGTCGAGATCAAGCCTTCCGCGCGGCGGAGTTGCCCCGCGGTGGGGACGTGGGTCAACACGCAGGGGTCAGTGCGCCGCTTCGAGACGAAACCCCTCGCACGAGCGTGGGCGCGGACGGTCAGCGGTCCCCACGCGACCGTCTGGATTCAGGACGCCGCCCCGACCGACGACCGCGACGTCGACGGCTATCTCGTGGGCGGTGACCGCCGCGGACGCCCACGCGCAGGAGGCGACACCGCAGCACAGGCGGAACTCGCTCGGTACTGACGGCTCTGTCTGGTCGTGTTGTCAGTCCCGTGACCCACGCGCGATTAAAACGCGTCCACCGTGAAGTGCTAGCGATGCACGTTCCAGACCCCTACCATCCCGAGCCACCCTACGTCTACGAGTGTACGGCCTGTGCGATCCGGCTCCGTGCCGAGCACCAACCGGAGTTCTGCCCGGACTGCGGCGGGCAGATGGCCGACCTCAGCGTCCCGCGCGAGTGATCTCGTCGGGCCTCACTCCAGCACGTCGTCGGGTTCCAGTCGGGCGAGCCGCATCGCGTTGCCCGTGATCGCGGTGGTCATTCCCACGTCGCCGATGAGGACGGCGTGGATGACGCCGACCAGGCCGACCGGAATGCCGAGCGCGAGCAACGCCTTCACGCCGAGCGACCCCCAGATGTTCTGGCGGATGACGCCGTTGCCGGTCTGGGAGAGGTCGGCCAGATACGGGAGTCGCGAGAGGTCGTCGCCCAGCAGTCCGACGTCGGCCGTCTCGATGGCCGTGTCCGAGCCGGCCGCGCCCATCGCGACGCCCACGTCGGCCGTCGCCAGCGCCGGAGCGTCGTTGATCCCGTCGCCGACCATCGCGACCGTGCCGTACGCCGCCTGGAGTTCCTCGATCGCGTCGACTTTCTGCTCGGGGAGCAGCCCGGCCTTGAACTCCGAGACGCCGACCTCCTCGGCGACGGCGCGAGCAGTCCCCTCGTTGTCGCCGGTGAGCATGACGGTGGTCAGCCCGCGCTCTTCGAGCGCCTCGACCGCTCGGGTGGCGTCCGGCCGGACCGTGTCGCCGACGGCGATGAGCCCCTCGACCTCGTCTTCGGTACCCACCACGACGACGGTCTTCCCTTCGGCCTGGAGCCGCGGGATTGTGTCCTCGACGAGGTCCAGACAGCCCTCGCGGTCGCACAGCCGTCGCGCGTCTTCCGGCAACTCGCCCGCACTCGTGGTGAAGTGGACGTGGCTCAGATCGAAGCCCAACTCGTCGAACAGCGCGGGCTTCCCCGCGTAGTGGGTGTGGCCGCCCAGCTCCGCGCGCACGCCCTGACCGGTGAGGCTCTCGAAGCCGTCCACGTCGCGGTCCCCGTCGGAAACGCCCTCGGCGTCGGCGTGGCCGACGATGGCCTCGGCGATGGGATGTTCGCTCCGGGTTTCGAGGCCGCGCGCGCACTGGAGCACGTCGCCTTGGTCGTTGCCGTTCAGCGGGACCACGTCGGTCACGCGAAGCTCCCCCGTGGTCAGAGTCCCCGTCTTGTCCAGCGCGACGGCGTCGACCTCGCCCATCCGTTCGAGGTGGTCGCCGCCCTTGATGAGCACGCCGTTGCGGGCCGCGCTCGTGATGCCAGACACCACCGTGACGGGCGTGCTGATGACGAACGCGCAGGGACAGGCGATGACGAGGAACGTAATGCCCCGCACGAACCACTCGACGGCCGAGAGGCCAAAGAGGAGCGGCGGGACTGCGGCGGTCAGGATCGCCGCGGCGACCACGACCGGCGTGTAGTAGCTCGCGAACCGGTCGACGAACTGCTCGCGTTTGGTCTTGCGCTCCTGGGCGCCCTCGACGAGTTCGATGACGCGCGCGAGCGTGCTGTCGTCCGCGGCCGCAGTCACCTCGATCTCCAGGTAGCCGTTCTCGTTGATGCTGCCGGCGTACACCTCGTCGCCCACCGCCTTGTCCACCGGAACGCTCTCGCCGGTGATCGGGGCCTCGTTGACCGCGCTCTCGCCCTCGATCACGTCGCCGTCGAGCGGCACCTTCTCGCCTGGTTCGACGACGACGGTTTCGCCCACCGCGACGTCGTCGGCCGGGACCTCGGTGAGGTCGCCCTCGCGCCTGACCAGCGCGGTCTCGGGCGAGAGTTCCAGCAGTTCACCCAGTGAGTTGCGCGCCCGGTCGACGGCGTAGCGTTCCAGCAGTTCGGCGACGTTGAACAGCACCGCGAGCGACGCCGCCTCGATGAACAACTGCTCTGCGGTGAACAGCGAGACGCCCGTGGCGCCCAGCACTGCCACGCTCATCAGGAAGTCGATGTCGAGACTCAGGTTCTTCGCGGAGTAGTAGCCGTTCCGGAGGATGACCTGTGCACCGACGGCGATCGCGACCAGCAGGACCCCGTCGGCGACCGTCAGCCCCTGGCCGAACGGACTCGCGACTACCTCGTTGAGGCCCGGGACCAGGAACCGAACGACGAGCGCGACCACGAGCAACACGGCGCTGACGGCCGTCTTGATCGCTCTCGGCGTTCGCCAGACTGGTTCCGCCGGCGCGGGGCCGGCAGCCATCTCCTCGTCGTCTGCCGTCACACCCGTCACGTCGTAGCCAGCGTTCTCGACGGCGTCGACGGCCGCCGTGCGCACCTCGTCGCTCCCGTCGTAGCCGACTGTGACCCGACCGGTCGCGGGACTGAGATCCGTCTCCTGCGCCCCTTCGACCCCGTCGAGGGCGTTCTCCACTTTCCCGGCGCACGAGGGACAGTCCATGCTCGGGACCTGGAGCTGGAGCTCTGCCCCGTCCGGCGGCTCGGGGCTGTCGTCCGACTCCGCACGTCCATCTTCGGCGCTCATTATCCCACTCTACCAACTCCCGAGTTATTAATATCGCTGTTACAATCGCGGGATTTGATGTCTGTCGCTAGCATCGGCTGACTCGTGAGTTAATAACTCGGCGCGGTCTCTGTCGGGACGGTTCGCGATGGTCGGTTCTCGAAGGCGGATGTCGCGAGTGCGACAACGCGGTGTTTTTCTATGCGGACGCCGAATCCGTGGTATGACCGAATCGGTGACAGCGGACGAGGAACTCAACCGGAAGCAGGCCGTGCTCGCGGTGCTGCCGTTCCTGTTCATCGGACTCTCATGTCTCGGGCTCATCCTCGCCTGGGGACTGGACGCGCTCTGGGGATTCCTCATCCTCCCGCCGATCCTCTTCATCTGCGTCCTGGCGTACATCGCCTTCCGGTCCGGGTTCGCCCGGGACCGGACGGGCGACGTGAACCCCGAGGCGAACCAGCGATAGGCGCGCACCGCCTTTCCGGAACCGCCTCAACCGGCTCGGCCGACCGGTGCGGGATTCGAACCACGCGGAGACGGTCACTCGCTACGCTCGTGCTGTGGCTCCGCTCGTTCGTATCTCTCGACGGAGTCTCCACTCGACAGGTGGTTCGCTGAGAAGCGCCGAGGAGGAGATTATGAACTACGCGGAGACGATCGTGCTCGCTCCGTTCGCACGCTGCGACTCCTCTCATTCAAATCTCTTGCTGTCGCACACAGCTCACCGAACGAGCGACACGCAGAGCGGTCGCTCGTAATGTAGTTCGCTGAGAAGCGCCGAGGAGGAGATTGTGAACTACGCCCAGACGTGCTCGTTTCACTGCGCGCGTCTGGTCTCATTCAAATCTCTTGCTGTCGCTCACAGTTCACCGAACGAGCGACACGCAGAGCGGTCGCTCGGACTCTGGTTCGCTGAGAAGCGCCGAGGAGGAGATTTGAACTACGCGAACATGCTCTCTCCCTTCGGTCGAGCGTGCGTGTTCTCTCGTTCAAATCTCTCGACTGCGTTTCCACTTGCCGGGTGGCTTGTGGAAAAACGCCGAGGAGGAGATTTGAACTCCTGAGTCCGTGAGGACAGTTGCTTTCGAGGCAACCGCCTTGGCCAGGCTAGGCTACCTCGGCTCATCAAATCGTACGACGGTGGGTGGTTTGTAGGTTACGGTTCCGACCGACAGGTACGCAAAATGCCCCTAGTCGAATCCCATATACGGCTGGTCGTGGACAAGCGGGTATGGAAGTCGCAGATGCGAGTTCCGCCCTCGAATCGGTCCTCGACGAAGTCGGGTCGGCCGTCGTCGCCGACCGCGAGTTCCTCGAAACCGTCCTCCTCGGAATCACCAGCCGCGGGCACGTCCTCCTCGAGGACGTTCCCGGTACCGGAAAGACTCTCACCGCCCGGAGCGTCGCCGCCGCGCTCGGGCTGTCCTTCTCGCGCATCCAGTTCACGCCGGACCTCCTCCCGGCCGACGTGACCGGGACGAACATCTACAACGAACGCGACGGCACCTTCCAGTTCTCGGAAGGGCCGATCTTCGCCAACGTCGTGCTGGCCGACGAGATCAACCGCGCCCCGCCCAAGACCCAGAGCGCCCTCCTCGAAGCCATGGGCGAAGGCCAGGTCACCGTCGACGGCGAGACCCACGAGCTGCCGCGGCCCTTCTTCGTGATGGCCACGCAGAACCCCGTCGAGATGGAGGGCACCTTCGAGTTGCCCGAGGCACAGGTCGACCGCTTTGCGGTGAAGACGGCGATCGGCTACCCCGACGAGGACGGCGAGGTCGAACTCCTCCGGCGTCGCCGCAGCCGGGAGTCGAAAAGTCCCTCCGTGAACGCCGTGCTCAGCCCCGAGGAGGTGCGCGCGCTCCGGACGACGCCGGAGGACGTCCACGTCGAAGACGACCTGCTGGAGTACATGGCGGCGATCGCCCGCGGTACGCGAGAGGATCGCCGCGTCGACGTGGGCGTCTCCCCGCGCGGGACCCAGCGGCTGTTCGAGGCGTCGCGCGCCCGTGCGGTGATCGTCGGCCGGGACTTCGTGACGCCGGACGACGTCAAGGTGGTCGTCGGGTCGGTGTTGGCGCACCGGCTAGTGCTCACGCCCGACGCACGCGTGGACAACGTCGATCCGACCGCGATCATCGCCGATGTGCTCGACGAGATTCCGGTCCCCACCGTCTGATCGCGGCGACCGCCGGCTACGCGAGAGCGGCCCGATCGCCGTCCCACACCAGGTCGCCCTCGACTGCCAGCTTCTGGAGGTGACACCGGACGGTCGCCCGTGCCAGGTCACGGACGCCGCCGAGGTCCTTGTCGTAGGCCGCGTCCAGGATCTCGTCGATCGTTTCGGCGCCGCTCTCGACGGCGGCCAGGATGCGCGCCTCGCGCTCGATCCGATGAACGACGAGCCGTTCGAGCGTTCCCCGGGCGTCCTCGATGGTCGGCCCGTGGCCGGGATAGAGCGCCTCGGGGTTCTGGGCGTGCACTCGCCGGAGGCTAGTCAGGTAGGCGCGCATGTCGGCGTCCGGCCCACCCACGACGACGCTGCCGGCGGCGACGGCCAGATCGCCGACGACCGCGCCGGCGTCGCACTCGAAGGTGACGTGCTCGGGTGCGTGGCCGGGCGTGCCACGGACGCGCACCGCTCCCTGGTCGGTGTCGATCGTGGTGCCGTGTCGGAAGGTCCGGTCGGGACTGACGCCCGTTGTCGATTCGAACCGGTCGGCGTGGGCCGCGTGTGCCCAGACGGTCGCGTCGCAGCGGTCGGCGTAGGTCGCGACGGCGCCGACGTGGTCCGGGTGGTGGTGCGTGACCGCGACGTGGGTCACAGCGCAGTCGCTGACGGCGTCGTCGAGGGGGTCCGTGCTGTCGGCAGGATCGACCAGCAGCGCGCTGTCGCTGCCGAGGAGATACGCGTTCGTCCGGCCGCCGGGACCGCGCGTCGTGGTCTCGACGGGTACCCGGGTGACGTCCATACCCACCCCCATGGGTGCGCCGGGCAAATGTCCGGCGGTCAGGTCACCGTCCGCGTGAGTGAGCCGGTCAGCTGTTCAGGTAGTAGACCTGCTTGCGCGCGTCGTGGAAGCTGTAGCGCGACCCGACGAGGTCCGACTCTTCGAGCCGGTTCAGCGCGTACCGGACTGTGCGGTCCGGGAGCAGGGACTCCTCGGCGAGCTGCCCCTGCGACAGCGGCGAACTCCCTTCGAGCACCTTCGCGACGAGCTTCGCGCTCGGCGGTAGTTCGCGGAGCTGATTTCTGAAGTCCGGGTCCGCGAGCGGACTGTCTTCACCCTTCCCCTGATTCGAGCCATCCTCTGGCGTCGTGCTCATATTCCCACATTTCACCCCGGTACTGGTAAATCTTGGCTACATGTGTGACAAAACAATACGAATAAATAAGTGCATATTATGCCTCCTTATACAAACATGGGTGACATAATTTGCCGGAACCGATAACCCGCTGGCTTCCGTTGGTTCCGGTATGCAGGTCCCTGACTCGTTCCGTGACCTGTTCGATAAGCAAACATTCGCCCACGTCTCGACGATCCTGCCGGACGGGTCGCCACACGTCACGCCAGTGTGGATCGACTACGACGAGGACGCCGGGCACCTGCTGTTCAACACGACGCGCGGGCGGCGCAAGGAGCGCAACCTCCGGGCGAACCCGGACGTCGCCGTCAGCATGACCGATCCGGACGATCCGTACCGGTTCCTCTCAGTCCTGGGCGAGGCCGTCGAGTTGACCGAGGACGGTGCCGTCGATCACATCAACGACCTCGCCCGGCGGTACATGGACGTCGATGAGTATCCGAACCTGGACACCGAAGAGGGGGCTCGGGTCATCGTCCGCATCGAGCCCGAGCGGGTCGTGACGAGCTAATCGGTCCTCGCAGACGGTTCTCGCTGTCCGTGGCGGCGATAACTTCCCAGCGGGGACTCACACTCCGGACAGTGAACCAGCAGCAGGCGGTCGGTTTCGTGGCGGACGAGCTCCGCGGGACTGAACTCACAGCCGCAGTGCTTGCAGGTCGGCATTCCATTCCTACAGACGGGCCAGGTCCGCAAACCAGTTCTTGGCAGTGACTCCCGAAGTGGTCACCAGTTCGTTTCAGTATCGTTTTATTCCCCCGGGGTCGGAACTACCATAAGAGCGTGAAGGGCCAGGAGTGGTATCAGGAAGACGACATCGCCGAGGAGTACGAGGAGAAGCGGTTCTCCCGGGGCGGCCGGTTGATCGACCGGCGTGAAAAACAGGCCGTGCTCGACGCGATCGGGCCGGTCCAGGACAAGGACGTACTGGAGATTGCCTGCGGGACCGGTCGGTTCACGGTCATGCTGGCCGAGCGCGGTGCCGACGTGGTCGGCCTGGACATCTCCGGACCGATGCTCCAGCAGGGGCGACAGAAGGCACGCCACGCCGGCGTGGCCGACCATCTGGAGTTCATGCGCGGTGACGCCGGGCGACTGCCGTTCCCGGACGACAGCTTCGACACCGTCATGGCGATGCGGTTTTTCCACCTGGCAGACCAGCCGGCGTCGTTCCTCTCTGAGATGCGCCGCGTCTCCCGTGACCAGGTGTTCTTCGACACGTTCAACCGGTTCACGACGCGGTCGCTGTACAACTGGGCGCTCCCGATGGGATCGCGCCTCTACTCGCGGTGGGAAGTGTCCCGGCTGCTCGACAGCGCGGGCCTGTCGCTGAAGGAGGCCGATCACGACTTCGCCTTCCCGTACGGGCTGTACCGTCAGATCCCGAACCAGCTCGCGAGTACGTTCCGCGACATCGACAGGACGCTCATCAAATCGCCGCTCGGCAAGCGGCTCGCATCCGTGTCGTACTGGAACGCGCAGGTTCCGTGACCGACCGGTACGTATGCTATCGTTTCGCGCGAGCACGTCGCGAGTTTTTTAGGGTTCCGGAGGGGTATCGAGGGGTATGAAGCTCTCGGTGGTCGTCCCGACGCTCAACGGCAGGGACCAGTTAGCGGGCTGTCTGGACGCGCTCGCCGAGCACGCGCCGGACGCCGAAGTGGTCGTCGTCAACGGACCGTCGGCCGACGGCACCACGGGCATGGTCCGCGACCGTGACGACGTGGACGTCCTCGTCGAGATCGCCGACCGCGGACTCAACGTGGCTCGCAACGCCGGGATCGACCGCGCCACCGGCGACGTCGTCGCGCTGCTCAATCACGGCCTCTCCGTCGAGGAGGGCTGGACGGACGCCCTCGTCTCCGCCATCGCGGAGGCCGACGTCGTTTCGGGACCGACCCACCGCGAACTCAAAACCGGACTGACTACCGAGAGCGTCGAGACGCGGACGATCAAGGGGCGAACGGTCACGTACTTCAACGGCGACAACGCTGCGTTCTCCCGGGCGGCGCTCGACGCGCTCGACGGGTTCGACGAGTACCTTCAGACCGGCGGCTCCAGAGACGCCGCACATCGGCTGGCAGGGATAGACTACGAGGTGGTCTGGGAGAGCGACATGTGCGTCCGAAGCGAGTACGGGACCGACGGCGGCGTCGCCGAGACCGACTGGAACTGGAAGTACCGAGCGCTGGCGTATCGGCTCGCGAAGAACTACGGACTGCGACCGACTGTCGTCGCCCGGATGATCGGTCACGGCGTGCGTGACGCCGGCAGCACGCTCCGTGACGTAGCCAAGGGGAACGCGACTCCGTCCTCGTGGTTCGGAAACGGTCGCGACGTGCTGACTGGCATGGGGACGGGTCTGAAGGACGGCCTCGTCGCGCGGTTCACGGACCGGTCGTCGCGACGCAACCCGCGCGGGCGCTCACGCCGGTCGGATCGAGCGGTGACCGTCTACGACTGGCGCTAACTTCTGTCGTCCGACTCGTTGGCGAACAGGTACAGTTCGACGCCGAAGTAGTCGCGGTGCCGGACCACGTCTCGACCGTCGTCCACGGCGTCGAGTACGCGCTGTTTCTCGCCGGGATGGAACCAGATGTGGGTGAGGACGAGCCAGACGCGGTCGCTGCCGTGTGTCAGCCGCTGGAACTCCGTCGCGTTCGTAACCGGCCCACCGCCCGGCGCGGGGCCGGCCACCGCGTCCTCGACTGTGACGTCTGACCGCGACCAGTAGTGATCGAACGCCTGACGGCCGACGTCGTCTGTCACGATGACGACGTCGCCGGGCTCGGCGTGTGTCTCGATCTCGGCGGTCACCGCGTCCCACTCCTCTTTCTGCGGGGTCGTGTAGTAGTGGCCGACTGCCGGCACCATCGCGGCGATCAGCAGTCCGGCGAGGGCGTATCGCGCGTGCCGGCGTTCGAGGCTCGTAATTCCGAGCGCGACGGCGAGGAACCACGCGGGCGAGGCCGCGATCGTGTAGCGGTCCCAGAACAGCGGCGTCAGGAGGTACGAGACCGCCACGAGCGCGAGGACGGGCACGAGCATCCAGGCCACGAGGAGGACGCGGTCGCGGTCCAGCGTCCGGAACGCGAGCAGGACGGCGACGACCACGAGGACGCCGACGAGCATCGCGGCGGGCGTGGCGGTCGTCGAGAAGTACTCGTGGACCGTCCAGACGACGTCCGCCGGCGTCGGCGGGGCGATGAAGTCGAAGCCGTCGACGGCGCTCCGGGCTTTCAGGACGCCGAGCGCGAGGACCGGCGTGAGCAGGCCCCAGCACGCGAGATGGGTCCGCTCCAGCGTCGAGAACTCCCCGGGACGCCAGCCACCGCCGGACCGCCAGCGGTCAGCCACGAGAGCGAGCCCCTGGGCGACGACGACCAGAAACCCGAAGGGGTGGAGCGCCACCGTCAGCATCGTTCCCGTGACGTACCCGGCGACGTTGGCACGGGAGGGCGTCTCGCGGAGGCGGAGCAGAAACAGGAACGACAGCAACGTCGTCGCGGTCAGGAAACTGTACATCCGCGTCTCCTGAGCGTAGTAGAGGTGGAACGGCGAGACGGCGAGCACGACCGTCGCCACCAGGCCGGTCTCCCGGTCGAACATGTGCCGTCCCACGAGATAGATGAGCGGCAGCGAGATGATGCCGAAGACGGCCGAGGGTGCGCGGAGGGCCGTCTCGGACGTGCCGGCGACGGCCGTCCAGCCGTGGAGAAGGACGTAGTACAGCGGGAGGTGTGGTTGTTTCGCCGGAATGACCCACAGCAACTCGGGAAACCCGTACGTCGTGGCGAACCGGAGGGTGATGATCTCGTCCACCCACAGGCTCTCGGCACCCAGGGCGTACAACCGTAACAGCGAGCCGACCAGCACGACTGCCGCAACCGCGAGCAGGTGCCGGTCGATCCGAGCCGTGTCGTCGCGCACGAATTGTCGGTCTGCCAGTCACCGTGATGTCAGTTCCGAAATCACTCGGTGCTACTCGCCGCCGGACGGCCCGAGCTCCTCGATGACGCGGGACGGGTTCTTCGAGAAGACCTTGCGCATGGAGTCCTCGGGTACGTCCAGGGTCAGGATCTCCATCACGGCGACGTCGGGGTGCGTGTTGGGCGCGCCGCTGCCGAAGAGGACGCGGTCGGGGTGTTCCATGATAGCTCGTTCCATCGGGTCGCGAAACCTGACGAAACTCGTGTCGAGATAGCAGGCCTCGTGGTCGTCGAGCAGGTCGATGGCGCGTTCGGCCAGGTCGCGATTCAGCGGATAGCTGCCGAAGTGTTCGATGACGACCGGGAAGTCGTAGCCCAGCAGGTGGTCGGCGACGGCACTGGGCGGGAACCGCTCGCCGCCGTGAACCAGCACCGGTAGGCCGACCGCTGCCAGTTCTTCGAGGACCGTCTCGTCCGGGAGGCCGTCGGCGGCCGGGTGCAGTTTGAACCCGGCGAACCGGTCGTCGTACGCGTACTGCTCGATGTCCGCGGGAGAGGTGTGTTCCTCGTCGCGCGAGGACGCGAGGTTTCGGAGGCGTGCGCCGGGGCTCGACCCCGGGTCGCGGACGCCGTTGATGCGTGCGAAGGCGACGAACGGCCGGCCGACGCTCATTCTGGCGACGGCGTTGTTTGCCTTGAGATAACTCCCCTCGCGCGGGCCGGGGAACACCACGGACCGGACGACGCCGGCCTGGTGCATCTCCCGTTCGATGGTTTCGGGGTCGCCGGTCTGGCGGTCCGGCCGCCTGGTCTCGTCCGGTTCCAGGCGGGTGTGGACGTCGACGACGCGAAACCCGTGCTCCAGTTCGAGCATCCACCCGTGGCATGGAGTGGTCCTGTAATAACGGTTGCTTCACCGCTGTCACCTGGCTCTGGCCGACCCCAAGCCTGAAACGGCGCCCTCCCGAACTCTGTCGTATCCCGTCGCCGTCTCTCAGTTTCAGTGGGTTAGTAACTTTTATATAGAACCGCTTACCATCATCTTATGACTATGTCCCAACAGCGACGGATGGGCGGCCAGCCCATGTTCATTCTCAACGAGGATTCCCAGCGGACCGAGGGGAAGGACGCACAGACATCGAACATCGCAGCCGGCAAGGCGGTCTCGGAGTCCGTACGGACGACGCTCGGGCCGCGCGGGATGGACAAGATGCTCGTCTCCGACGCTGGCGACGTCGTCATCACGAACGACGGCGCCACGATTCTCGACGAGATGGAGATCGAGCACCCCGCGGCCCAGATGATCGTCGAGGTCGCCCAGACCCAGGAAGACGAGGTCGGTGACGGGACCACGACGGCCTCGGTCCTGGCGGGCGAACTCCTCAAGCAGGCCGAGGACCTGCTCGACGACGACGTCCACCCGACGACTATCGTCGAGGGGTATCACGAAGCCGCACAGCTGGCCCAGGACTCCATCGACGAGGGAGTCCTCGACGCCGACGTCGACGAGGAGACGCTCCTGAAAGTCGCCGAAACCTCCATGACCGGCAAAGGGACCGGCGACGTCGCCGCCGAGGACCTCGCCAAGACCGTCGTCGGCGCCGTTCAGCACGTCGAAGCCGACTCCGGCGTCGTCCGCGACAACATCACCGTCCGGACCCAGACCGGCGGCTCCTCCTCCGCGACGGAGCTCGTCGAGGGCGTCATCGTCGACGAGGAGCCCGCTCACGAGAACATGCCCCGCTCGGTCGAAGACGCGACCATCGCGGTCGTCGACAACGACATCGACCTGAAGGAGTCCTCGATCGACGCCGAGTACAACATCACCGACGTCGACCAGCTCGACCAGGCCATCTCGGCCGAGGAAGAGGAACTGCGCGGCTACGCGGACGCGCTCGCCGACCTCGACGTCGACGTCGTGTTCGTCACCGGTGACATCGAGGACCGCGCGGCGGCCTACCTCGCGAAAGAGGGCATCCTCGCGTTCGAGAGCGTCGGCGACGACGACGCCAAATCCATCGCCAGCGCGACCGGTGCGTCCCGCGCCGGCTCCGTCGAGGATCTCGACGAGGACGACCTCGGCGAGGCAGACGAAGCGCACGTCGAGAAGTTCGGCGACGACGAACTCGCCTTCATCGAGGGCGGCACGGCCGCTGAGTCCGTCACTGTCTTCGCTCGCGGTGGCACCGAACACGTCACCGACGAACTGGAGCGCGCTCTCAACGACTCGCTGGACGTCGTCACCGCCGCCCTGGACATGGGCGGCGTCGTCCCCGGCGCCGGCGCGACCGAGATCGCCATCGCCGATCAGATCCGCAACAGGGCGGCCAGCATCGAGGGTCGCAAGCAGCTCGCCGTCGAGGCCTTCGCCGACGCCGTCGACGTGCTCCCGCGCACGCTCGCCGCGAACACGGGTATGGACCCCATCGACGCGCTGGTCGACCTCCGCTCCGAGTACGAGAGTGAAGGCATCGCCGGCCTCATCTCCGAGGGTCAGACCGGTGTCGTCGGGAACCCGATCGAGCACGGCATCCTCGACCCCGCCGCCGTCAAGCAGGAAGCCGTCGAGTCCGCGACCGAAGCGGCGACGATGATCGTCCGCATCGACGACGTCATCTCCGCGGAGTAACCGGCCGAAGTCCACTTCGTTTTTTGCAGTTACTGGTTTCTGAGCGTTGTCGCCGCGAGCCTGCATAGGCAGGCACGCTGCCTACACGTGCCGCGAGCGATAGCGACGGGGATGGCGAAGATCGATTCCTTCATCGAAGCTGTCGCAGCGTGGCCGCGACGCACGATCTGTGCGTACCTGCTGAACAGTTCGGAGGACCTGTTTACGTTCGAGGAACTTCTCACGCATCTCGTGACCGAAGCTCGGACAGCGCCCGCCGACGTGCGGCCCCCGTCGACGAGACGCGCCGACCTGGCGCGTCGATTGCGCAGCGAGTACCTCCCGCGACTCGCCAGCGAAGACGTCATCGAGTACGATCGGAACGCGAATCTCGTCAGGCCCGGGCCTGCACTCGCAACCATCGAGACGGTTTTCCCCACCCTGGAGTCCGAGTTCCCTCGACCCTGACGACCGCGATGTCTCGCCGGCCCATCGGCTCGGCCCAAACTAGTCAGGCATGGGGCCTACTTGTACTGACGGCCAACACTCTCTCGATGTCGAACTTCGATGCTGCCCTCGAAGCACTCGCCGACTGGCAGCGCCGAACCCTCTGTGAGTACCTCCTGAACAGGTCGGACGAGCTGTACACTTACGAAGAGGCCCTGACGCATCTGGAGACGGAGGCCCGGGACGCCGTGGACGACGTCGGATCGCCGTCTGTTCGGACCGGCGATATCGAACACCGATTACATCACGTTCACCTGCCGAAACTCGCTGATGCGAACGTCATCAAGTACGATACGGAAGAGCGGCTGATCCGACCTGATCGGATGCTCTCGACCGTCGAGCAGATCATGGACGCCCTCGACGACGACGGCGGCGTTCTGCAGGAACCCTGCCCGTAAAATCGATCCAAACCAGCAGGAAAGGAAACCGAACGGTTACGCTTCGACGACGATGGTGCCTTTCATCCCCATTCCCTCGTGAGGGATGCAGAAGTACTCGTGCGTGCCCGTCGTCTCGAAGGTGTGGACGTAGGACTGTCCGGTCGAAATCGCGCCCTTCACCGTACCGCTGTCCTCGTCCCACCCCTCGCGGGCTGCCGACTCCGAGTCGAAGCCGCCCGAGGCCCAGTACTCGGCGCCCGACGGGATCTCGTCCTCGTAGGCGGTGACCGAGTGCGGTTCGCCGCCGGCAAACTCGAAGGCGACCGTGTCGCCCTTCTCGACGGTGAGTTCCTTCGGCTCGAAGGAGATCGGCTTGGATTTGACGACGTGGTCGGCGTCGCTCGGTACGCCTTTCTGGACGTTCGGACCACCCTCGTAGGTCGTCTCGTGGCCGCTCCTCTCGCCGCTCTCGCTGATCGGCGACTTCCCGAGCGCTCCGACGACGGCGAACTGCCCGCGCTGCGTGGCGTTCGCGAAGGCGCTGGCGGTCCCGCGAACGTCACCGTTCTCGCCGAGAGCGGTCGAGAACGCATCGAGCTTGCTCTCGAAGGTCTCGTATGCGCCCTTGTCGGCTTCTTCGAGCGTCTCGTGGATACCACCGTCGTTGGCTTCGAAGCTCTTGAACACGTCGTCGACGACCGTCGCGGCCGCGCCGCCGAACGAGCCGCCGGCTGCGTTCACGACGGCGTACGCGGCAGCGACCGCGTCGCCGTAGAACGTCGTCGCGGCCCCGTACGCGTCACCGCCGCTCTGGGCGGCAGAGCCGACCGCGCTCAGGTCGGACTCGAAGCTCTCGTAGGTCGCGCGGTCTGCTTCTTCGAGCGCCTCGTGGAAGCCGCCGGCGCCCCCCTCGAAGTACTGGAGTGCCGACTGGGTGATCGCCTTCCCGCGGCTTCCCTCGTCGAGGGCGGCCAGCGCGGCCGCGTCGAACCCGCGAGCGGCCATGTAGCTGGATTCCGCGGCACCGACCTGTGCGGCCGACCCCGCGGTCGTCATGTAGCCGAGGAGTTCGTCCATGACCTTCGTCGCGTTGGTCTCGACGGCGCCGTCGTTGCCGTTCGACATGGCCGTCTGCAGCGAAGAGATCGCCGACTCGAAGGACTCGTAGATCTCCTCGTCGGTCGACTCGACGGCCTCGTGGAGGCCGGCCTCGTCGGCCTCGAACCGCTCGAAGACGTCG
>NZ_JBHUDJ010000003.1:146364-170818 GCF_042678165.1 Halorientalis brevis
AACGCCGGCGGCGGCATCGGTGGCCCCGAGCCGGTAGAGTTCCCGAGCGTCGCCGATGCGCGACCGGAAGAACGACGCCTGGAGGAGGGTCGCGCCGGTCGCGCCCGCGAGCGCCTCGATCCCGGTCACGAGGTTGTCGTCGACGGTCTCGATCGCCGAGTCGACGCCCGAGGCGTTGCCGTTGCCGACGGCCGTCGACGTGGAGCTCAGACCGCTCTCGAACCCTTCGTAGGCCTCGGCGTTCGCCTCTTCGAGCGCTTCGTGGTAGCCCCGCTCGTCCGTCTCGAAGTGCTCGAAGACGTCGTCGACCATCGTCTGCGCAGTGTCGGCCGCGCCGCGCGCGGCGAGCCAGTGGGCGTCGTAGACTCGCGTCCGGTAGCTGTTGAGGACGGCCGCGTGCGCGTAGTTCGTCGACGGACCGCCGAGCGACGCGAGCGCCGCGGCGTCCCAGCCCTGTGCCTGGTAGGCAGCCAGGTGGCCGGCGCTCGCCAGTTTCTCGTTCGCGATGGCCGCCGCGCCGGACACGGTCGCGTTGACAGCGGCGTCGCTCGCACTCCGGACGCCGGCCAGATCGCCGTTCTGGGCCGCGCTCCGTGCCGCCGCCATCGCCTCTTCGAGGTTCCCGTAGGCCTCGTGATCGGCCGCTTCGATCGCGTCGTGCTCGGGGACGTCGTGCCACCACGCCGTGATTTCGCCTGCAACCGTGGCTGCTGCCTCGGACTCCCCGGCAGCCGCCAGCAGTTCGACGTTGTTCACGGCAGCGCCGAAGCGGAGGACGCCGAGCGCGTTCGCACCGGACTCGCCGACGGCGGCGATCTGCGCTTCCCGGAGGTGCTGGTGAGCGCTGCGCCACCCCTCGGCGGCACCCTCCGCGTCGCCCTCGGAGAGCGACTCCTGCAGGTCGACGATAGCGGTCTCGAAGCCCTCGTAGTTGGCAGTGCTCGTGTGCTCGAGATATTCGTGAGCGCCGTACTCGCCGCTGGCGTTCTCGAAGCGCTCGAACGTGCGGCCGGCGACGCTCGCTCCCTCGCCGCCCAGTCCTGCCAGACCGAGCGCGTACGCGTCGTCCAGGCGACTCCGCATCGCGGTCCACTCGGCCGCGACTGCCGCATCGACGGAGACGGACGCGCTCTCGGACGAATCGTCGTCGGTCGTCGTCCCCGAGGGGGTGTCGGTCCCCGGCGACGTACTCTCGTTCCCAGTCGTGCTGTTACACCCCGCGAGTCCCACCGCGGCGGCCGCGAGACCCGCCGAGCGGAGGAGTTGACGTCGATTTGGTCGCATCAGGTTTTAGGCTCGCCTAAAAATACAAAAACCCGTCGATTTTTGGGTGGCCTAAAACTCGACCTCTATGAAACGGGTGCAGAAACGTGTATATCTCTGCTGGTTCACTGCGACCGTCGCTTTGATTGTCGAGACGCGCGCACGGGAGGTATGCGCGAGTTCGCTTCGAGTCCACCGATCGAAGAGCAGGTCGGGGACCCGCTCCGGAAGACGGACGCGACGGTCGCCGTCGCCGAGTCCTGTACCGGCGGTCTCATCGGGTCGCTGCTGACCGACGTGCCAGGATCGTCCGACTACTTCGACCGCTCGCTGACGACGTACTCGTACGACGCCAAACTGCAACTACTGGCAGTGAACCGTGAAGTCCTCGACGAGGATGGCGCCGTCTCGGCACCGGTCGCCCGGCAGATGGCTCGGGGCGTCAGGGATTCCGCAGGCACGACCTGGGGCGTCTCGACGACCGGCATCGCGGGGCCGGAGGGCGGAACCGAGGCGAAACCGGTCGGGACGGTGTTCATCGGCGTGTCCTTCGCCGGCGAGTGGGGCACCCAGTCCTCGACGACGTCGGTCGAACGCTACGAGTTCGACGGCACTCGGACCGAGATCAAAGAACAGATCGCACGCCAGGCGCTCGAAGACCTGCTCGCTGCGGTCGAAGAGCAGGCCTGACCCCGTTACGTATCCGGCGACAGCACGACTTCGTCTCCGGCGGCGAGGCCGAACGCTTCGTCCCCACGGCCCTGGTTGACGGCAAGTTCGACGTTGCCGTGACTGCCCACGGTGGCCAGACGGTCGCCCGGGTCGACGGCCGCGTACGTCCGACGTGCCGGGACCGACTCGTCGTTTACCGTGACCCGAGTGCCGAAGTGGTCGGTCAGGGCGTTCCCGGGGACGTTCGTGATCGCGTTGCCGAAGCCGTCGACGACCAACACCTCGCCGCTCGCCGCGTCCGCGGTGACGCTGGGGGCCGGGAACGCGAGGTCGACGACCTCGTCGGTCGCTTCGAAGCCGTCCAGGCCGTCGAACGATTCGACGCCCGCCTCGTGGACCGTCGCGGCCGCGGGCGCGAAGACGTCCCGTCCGTGGAACGTCGCACTCGCGGGGTCATCTACCGCGATAGTGAACGCCTCGAACGATTCGTCCGGGCCCAGTTCTCGGGCGACCGGGACCAGGACGCCGTTGTCGGGGCCGACGAGAGCGTGGTCGCCGCTCCGAACCACGAGGGCGTCGCGGTCCGTGCCGACGCCGGGGTCGACGACGACGAGGTGGACGGCGGGCGGAAAGTGCGGGAGGACTTCCCGGAGCCAGAACGCGCTCGCTCGAACGTCCTGTCGGGGGAAATCGTGGGCAACGTCCACGAGGCGGGCGTCGCTCTCCTGGAGGATGACGCCTTTCATCGCGGCGGGATACGGCGTCCCGAAGTCGGAACTGAGCGTGATCATTCCGTGGGGGCGTCGTCGACGCTGTTGACGCGCTGGATGCGTTCGACGCCGTCGACCTCGTGGATGACGTCGACGACGGCGTCCGGAACGTACGGCTCCCAGGCGTCGCCGGCGATCATCCGTTCGCGAATCTCGCTGCCCTTGAGCTCCTCCCGGTTGAACATCTTCGACTGTCTGACCTCGACGCCGGCCTCCTCGAAGAGCTGGATGACGAGCGGGTTGTTCGAGTAGGCGACGTCGAACCGTGGGGACATGCTCTGGACGTGGCTCACCCAGACAGAGTTGCGGTTCAGGTCCTCGATGGGCACGACGTAGGACGTGAGATCGAGCGCCTCCAGCGCTTTCGTAATCATCATCACGCGCTCGCCGGCCGTGAACGGGTCGCGCGCAGTGTGTGAGTCGCCCGCGCTGCCGATCCCGACGACGACTTCGTCTACTTCTTCGGCGATCTGTTCGACGAGCGCGTGGTGGCCGCTGTGATACGGTTGGAAGCGGCCGATGTAGAACCCCCGAGTCATACTGGATAGTAAACGAGCAGTTTCATAAAGGCGACGAGTTGACACCGACCTGCCAGTCGATCGTCGGGCCGCTGTCTTGCGGTTCTCTGGCCACTTCTGGTCCCTGGAGGGGAGAAAGTATATCAGTCGACAGCCCTTCGGTTTTGGCAACAGCAACGGTTCTATGAGCAACGATACGGACACTGACGACGACCCCCAGGACGGGGTGAGTGACTCCACCGAGGACGTCGCCGACGACGTCGACGACCACGCCTCTGAGCTGGTCGACGACACTGGCGACGAGACAGACGAGGAGGCGGGCGTCCCCGCGGACGACCGTGGAACGCTCGACGATCTCGGTAGTGACGTCGAGATCGAGGCCGAGGTCAACGAGGAGGTCGCCGAAGAGGACCTCCTGGGCGGGCTCGAGGTCGAGTCCACCAAGGACATCAAGGTCCCCGACCGTCTGGTCGATCAGGTGATCGGCCAGGATCACGCCCGGGACATCGTCAAGAAGGCGGCAAAGCAGCGCCGCCACGTGATGATGATCGGTTCGCCCGGGACCGGGAAGTCCATGCTGGCCAAAGCGATGAGCCAGCTCCTCCCGAAAGAGGAGCTGCAAGACGTTCTCGTCTATCACAACCCCGACGACGGCAACGAGCCGAAAGTGCGGACGGTCCCCGCCGGCAAAGGTGACCAGATCGTCGACGCCCACAAGGAGGAAGCCCGCAAGCGCAACCAGATGCGCAGTTTCCTGATGTGGATCATCATCGCGATCGTCATCGGGTACGCCCTGTTGATCGTCCAGCAACCGCTGCTGGGCATCCTGGCGGCCGGCGTCATCTACCTCGCGTTCCGCTACGGTTCGCGGGGCAACGACGCGATGATCCCGAACCTGCTCGTCAACAACGCCGAGCAGAAGACCGCTCCGTTCGAGGACGCCACCGGCGCCCACGCCGGTGCGCTGCTGGGCGACGTTCGCCACGACCCGTTCCAGTCCGGTGGGATGGAGACGCCGAGCCACGACCGCGTCGAGCCCGGCGCGATCCACAAGGCCAACAAGGGCGTCCTGTTCGTCGACGAGATCAACACCCTGGACATCCGCTCACAGCAGAAGCTGATGACGGCCATCCAGGAAGGGAAGTTCTCCATCACGGGCCAGTCCGAGCGCTCCTCGGGCGCGATGGTCCAGACCGAACCCGTCCCCTGTGACTTCATCTTCATCGCGGCCGGGAACCTGGACGCGATGGAGAACATGCACCCCGCGCTCCGCTCCCGCATCAAGGGGTACGGGTACGAGGTGTACATGGACGACACCATCGAGGACGAACCCGAGATGCGCCGGAAGTACGCCCGGTTCGTCGCCCAGGAAGTCGAGAAAGACGGCCGCCTCCCGCACTTCACCGAGGAGGCCGTCGAAGAGGTCATCCTCGAAGCCCGGCGCCGCGCCGGCCGGAAGGGTCACCTCACCCTCAAACTGCGTGACCTGGGCGGGCTCGTCCGCGTCGCTGGCGACATCGCCCGCGCCGAGGACAAGCAGTTCACCGACCGCGAGGACGTGCTGCAGGCAAAGCGCCGCTCGCGCTCCATCGAGCAGCAACTCGCGGACAACTACATCGAGCGCCGGAAGGACTACGAACTCACCGTCGCCCAGGGCGACGTCGTGGGTCGAGTCAACGGCCTGGCGGTCATGGGCGAGGACTCCGGTATCGTCCTGCCCGTGATGGCCGAGGTCACGCCCTCTCAGGGGCCGGGCGAGGTCATCGCCACCGGCCAGCTGAAGGAGATGGCCCAGGAAGCAGTCCAGAACGTCTCCGCCATCATCAAGAAGTTCTCCGACGAGGACATCACCGAACGGGACGTGCACATCCAGTTCGTCCAGGCCGGTGAGGGCGGCGTCGACGGCGACTCCGCCTCCATCACCGTCGCGACGGCCGTCATCTCCGCGCTGGAGGACGTGCCCGTCGAACAGAACATCGCCATGACCGGTTCGCTGTCGGTCCGCGGCGACGTGCTGCCCGTCGGCGGTGTGACTCACAAGATCGAGGCGGCCGCGAAGGCCGGCCTCGACAAGGTCATCATCCCGAAGGCCAACGAGCAGGACGTCATGATCGAAGAGGAGTACGAGGAGATGATCGAGATCATCCCCGTCTCCCACATCAGCGAAGTGCTGGAGGTCTCCCTCTCGGGCGAACCGGAGAAGGACTCGCTGGTCGATCGCCTCAAGAACATCACCGGCTCGGCGCTGGAGCGCCAGGTCGGCGCGGGCAGCGGCAGCCCGAGCCCGCAGTAACCCGTGTCGGAGTGGACGACGTCCGCGCTTCGCGTCGCGGACGCGGGCTCGTCCGCCCCCGACTGGGCGACGTTCGTCGGCTTGACGGGCGTCGTTCTCACCCTTTTACTCGCGCTCGCTCGACTCTCCCAGTCTGCCGTCCGCGACGACGTCGACCCGCCGGGTCGACTGGCGTCGGTCGCCGACGAGGACTCGTTCGAGTGTCCCCTCGATACCGACGCCGAGTACACGCTCTCCGAGCCGGTGGTCACGGGCGACGCCGAGGGCCACCACGTCTCGGCCGGCGCTGACGGCGGGACGCAGGCCGCTCCCGTCGGCGCCGACGAGCGCAGTCTCTCGACGGGGGCGCTGCTGGTCAACGTCGCGTTCACCCAGGGACTGTTCGGTGGTCTTCTGCTCGCGGCGGCCTGGTACACGGAGATTCCGGCGTGGGCGTTCGGCATCACCGGCGAACAGATGAGTACTGGCCTGCCCGCGCTACTCGTCGGGACCGCCCTCGGCGTGGGGCTGTACGTCGCCAACGAACTCGGCGCGGCCAGCGCGGACGCCATGGGCGTCGAGTACGACGAGCGGCTCCGGAGCATGCTCGCGCCGGACACGGCGCTGGGCTGGCTGACGCTGTTCGGACTCGTCTTGCCGATCATCGCCGGGGTCGAGGAGTTCATCTTCCGGGCGGCGATCATCGGCGCGACGACGGCTGGCTTTGGCACCTCACCGTGGGTGCTGGCGGTCGTCTCCTCGCTCGCGTTCGCACTCGGGCATGGCGCTCAGGGCCGACTGGGAATCGTCGTCACCGGCGGCCTCGGATTCGTGCTCGCCGGGGCGTTCATCGTCACCGGGAGTTTCCTGGTCGTGTTCGTCGCTCACTACCTCGTGAACGCCCTGGAGTTCGCCGTCCACGAACTGCTGGGGATCGACTGGGCGAGGACGGACTGACCAGTCACGGTTCGGTCCGGTTGTTGCTCAGTAGCGATCGCCAATGTCGCACGATCGGTTTCCTCCCTGTCTGTCATCCGTGTTGAACGACGTGCGAGATCACAGGATGCGTGCAGCGTAGAATCCGTTTTTCGCTGAATATGTCCCGACTGAAAACCTTATTACACTGACCTCACAATCACAAATATGACTTATGATACCGTCGTTTTCGACAACGACGGTGTCCTCGTCGGTCGAACGCGCTTCGACGTCCTTCGGGAGGCTACTGAAGAGACGTTCGCGCAGTTCGGTGTGACCGATCCGGACCCCGACCACGTCGAGGATATGACCATTGGAGCAACGCCCAGCGAGGTCGCCACCGTCAGTGACGTCTACGATTTCGAACCGGAGCAGTTCTGGCGCACTCGTGATCGGACGGTGTCCGTGGCACAGCAGGAAGAAGCTCGCGCCGGCCGGAAAACCCCGTACGGGGATCTCGACTCGCTCGCCGACCTCGACGTCCCGATGGGGATCGTGAGTTCGAACCAGCAGGAGACGGTCGATTTCCTCCTGGATCACTTCGAGATCTCGGGTCTGTTCGACACTGCGTACGGTCGTGAGGCGACCATCGAAAGCCTCACCCTTCGAAAGCCGAATCCCCACTACCTCGAGCGTGCGCTGGCCGACCTCGATGCGGAGTCTGCACTGTACGTCGGCGACAACGAGTCTGACATCAGGGCTGCCGAGAACGCCGGTATCGACTCGGCATTCATTCGTCGTCCACACCGCAGCGACTGGGATCTCAATGTGTGGCCCACCTGGGACATCGACTCCCTCGACGACCTCCACGACATCTGTAGCGCCTGAGGACAGACGCAAAACCTCGTGTTCCTCGTTCTGGTTTTGCGACTAATGCGAACGAGCCTTCCGCCCGTGAGCAGAGAGTGGTTCCCGCAACGAGCGCCGAAGTCGCGAGTGAGGTTCACTCCAGTTTGCGACGCTCGTCTGGCGCAGTTCTCAGTCTCCGTTTTCAACGGTGAGTAACGAACGTCTTTAGCCCGCTGGCCGTCAGGCACGGATATGGACGTTCACGCTGCGGTCACGAGTCGGCGCACGCGAGTCGGGTTTCTGGTGCTCGCGCTGCTCGCGTACGCCGGACTCATGGGGTACGGGGCGATCGCTGGAAGCGCGGCCGCGTTCGCACTTGCGCAGGTCCTCGTCGGCGCGGTACTGCTCGTCGCCGTCGGGTTCGCCGTCGCCGTCACGGGGACGGGTACGGAACTGCTCAGAGTTGCGGCGGCGGGCTACCTGCTCGCCGGACTGGCGATCGGGTACAGCGGGCTCGCGGCGCTGCGCGTCGTGCCGTCGTTCGAACTGCTGGAGCCAGCGGGCGACGTGGCGCTGTTGATCGCGCTCGGGGCGTATCTCTACCAGCGGGAAGTCGCCGGCAGAGACAACTCGTCTCCGGAGCGATCGTCCGAGTGAACCGCGGCGTCAGTCGCCGAGCAGTCTTCTGAGGCCGTCGCAGAGTTCGTCGACCTGCGCTGGCGACAGGCTCGCTTCGATCGCGTCCGGTCGGTCGTCGGACGCGGCTTCGAGTTTCACTATCGGATCGCCCCCACGGTCGGCCCCAACGAGGACGAGCACGTCCGTCTCTGTGGGACCTGACTCGTCGGTCACTGCACCGCTCGCCTGTTCGACGACTTTCAGAGAGGGCATACGCCTAATTGACGAACGAGTAACAAATAGCCACGGGGTGGTCAGAGGCCTTCCACGGACCGGAGCTTCTGGGCGACGTCGGCCGGCGCGGCGCTCGGCCCGTCGCGAACGCGGTGGTCCGGGATGAGGAGCGGGGTCGGGTTCGCCTGGAGCGCCTCCCGGACGAGCCGTCGGTCTCCGTCGTCTTCGGGGTCGAGTCCGGCCGCCATCTGGGCGATCTTCTCGACGCCGATCTGTGACCCGTAGGGGATGCCGCGGACCGTCTCTAACACGTTCCGCTGGTCGGTCGGAACCGTCAGTGCGACCGTGATGTCGGTGAAGTCCTCTTCGACGCCCTCCAGGTAGGCGTCGATGCGGTCGAGGAGTTCGTGTTCCTCGTCGGCGTCTCCGTCGGGCGCGTCCGGAAAGGAGACGGAGATGACGCGACCCTGGGCGATGCCGAGTTGGACGTAGCGGTCGAGAAAGGGGACCTCGCGCGCGTAGATGCCGGCGGTGTCGTCCATACCGATGAGTCCGTCGATGCGGCCTTTATGGTTTCGGCGGGTTACAGTCGAACGGCCGTCGTACCGCTCAGCGATTCCGGAACGACGAGCTGGACCGTCGAAGCCGTCCCGGACGCAGTCGTGATGCGAATCGACGCCGTCTCTCCTTCCGCGAGCCCGCCCTTGCCCTCGCGAATGGTCGCGGGTGCGCGTCCCGACGTGTCGTACGCGCCAGCGATCTGGTTGCCGTCAGCCGGCTCCGCAGCGCCGATGTCGATCACGATCATGACCCGGTCGTCGCTACTGGTTATCGTCGGCGTCGCCTCGCCGGAGAGCGAGTCGTCTTCGTCCGTGAGCGCCTCGTGTGCGAACGCGCCGTCGGCGCGCTCGTCGTAGACTGCTTCGTGAACGACGTCGTAGGCGCCGGTGTCGTCGACCCACTGAAACGTCATGCCGGTCAGGTCGATGTCTTCGGCACCCGGTGCCTTCGTTGCGATCAGCATCACGCCGCCGACTTCCCTTGCGCCGTCCGCGGCCGTCTTCACCCCCCTGGCCTGGAGCACCTGCAGTTGCTTCATCACTCGTTCGCCCCGCTGTTCGCCGACGCTCTCGTGGTCCTCGTTCTCGTCACTCTCCGTTTCGTCGTCGGTGTCCGTTTCCTCCTCTACGACGTCCTCGTCGTCCTCTCGGCCGAGTGTGAGCGCGTTGCATCCTGCGATCCCCAGTGTCGTCGCTGCCAGTGCCGTCCGGAGTACGGTGCGCCGACGTGCCATGTCTGGGAAGTATCAGTTAGAAATATATTACTGTCGGTGTGACCGAACTGCAGAACTCCCGTGGGTGACCGACCCGCACCAGCCGGCGGCTTCGGGAACGGTCAGCGTCGTCTCCTTGTCGGTCGGTGAGACAGATCGGTCCCGGTGGTGGCTCTTCCTGTCGGCTCGGCCGCGTGACGCAAGTCTTATGTGCAAATCAGTCAGTTAATGTACATCAATGGACGCTAGTGAGGAAGTCGCACCAGCGGTACAGTCGATTCTGTCGGCTGCGCGGGAGCGCGGTGGCGGCGACGAGCGCGTCGCAGTCGACGCGGAGTCGCTGCCTGCGGCGTTCGCAGACGCCGAAGCCGACGGTCGCGTGCCGGTCATCGCGGAAGTCAAACCGACGAGTCCGACGACCGAGGGCGAACGGACCGACGACCCGGTCGCGCTCGCCGAACAGATGGTCGAGGGCGGCGCGGCGGCGCTGTCCGTGCTGACCGAACCCGAGCACTTCGGTGGTTCGCCGGAGAACCTGACGAAGATCCGAGAAGCCGTGGACGTGCCCGTGCTCCGGAAGGACTTCGTCCTGCGCGAGGAACAGCTCGACACCGTCGAAGCGGACGTCGTCCTGCTGATCGCGCGCTTCGTCGGCGACGACCTGGCGGACCTGCTCGCCGCTGCACGCGACCGCGGCTTTCAGGTGCTCGTCGAGGTTCACGACCGCGACGAACTGACCCGCGCGCTCGACGCCGGCGCGGCCGTCGTCGGCGTGAACAACCGCGACCTCACGAAACTGGAGGTCGATCTCGCGACGTTCGAGGAGGTCGCGCCCGCGGTGCCCGAGGACGTGACGCTGATCGCCGAGAGCGGCATCTCGACGCCCGACGACGTGGTTCGCATGCGCGAGGCGGGCGCCGACGGCCTGCTCGTCGGGAGCGCGATCATGGACGGGTCAGTGCGAGAGAATACGGAAAGCCTGACACGCGCGGGGTCCCAGGTGGAAGACACATGAGTGACGCGCACGCGGGGAAGTTCGGGCGGTACGGCGGTCAGTACGTGCCCGAGGCGTTGATGCCGGCGATCGAGGAGCTGACAGACGCCTACGAGCGATACGTGCTGGAAAACGAGGACGGCTTCATGAACGAGTTCCAGGACCGTCTTCGGGACTTCGGTGGTCGAACCACGCCGCTGCAGTACGCCGAGCAACTCTCGGATCGGTACGACACCGACGTGTACCTCAAGCGCGAGGACCTGGTTCACGGCGGCGCACACAAGCTGAACAACGCGCTCGGGCAGGTGCTGCTCGCGAAGTACATGGGCAAAGAGCGCATCATCGCTGAGACCGGGGCCGGCCAGCACGGCACCGCGACGGCGATGGCGGCCGCCCACCTCGACATGCCCTGCGAGATCTACATGGGCAAGACCGACATCAACCGGCAGCGGCCCAACGTGTTCCGGATGCGCCTCAACGGCGCGGAGGTCAATCCCGTCACCGTCGGCCGCGGCACGCTCAAAGAGGCCATCAGCGAGACGATGCGCGACTGGGCGACGACCGTCGAGGACACCCACTACGTCATCGGTTCCGTCGTCGGCCCTGACCCGTTCCCCCGGATGGTCCGTGACTTCCAGTCGGTGATTTCCGAGGAGGCCCGTCAGCAGATACAGGACCGGGCTGGCCGACTGCCGGATTCGGTCGTCGCCTGCGCGGGCGGCGGCTCGAACACCATGGGCGCGTTCGCGAACTTCGTGGACGACGAGGAAACGGACCTCATCGCCGTCGAAGCTGGCGGTTCCTCGCTCTCGGTGGACGAGGAGCAAGGCGTCGCGCCAAACTCGGCGACGCTGTCGACCGGGAACGAGGGCGTCCTCCACGGTGCGCGGACGAAACTCCTGCAGGACTCGGACGGCCAGATCATGGAGTCTCACAGCGTCTCGGCGGGACTTGACTACGCCGGCGTCGGGCCGGAACTCGCCCACCTCGTCGACGAGGGCCGCGTCACGCCCGCGAACGTCGACGACGCCGCTGCACTGGAGGCGTTCCACCGCCTCTCCCAGGACGAGGGCATCATCCCGGCGCTGGAGACGGCCCACGCCTTCGGCTACCTCCACGAGCACCCCGACGAGGTCGGCGACGTGACCATCGTGAACGTCTCCGGCCGCGGCGACAAGGACCTCGAAACCGTCATCGAGGAGACCGAACAGCGCGATCTGGACGTGGACGTCGATATGTCGGTATTCGAGGGGGCGGCCCCTCGGGCCGCCGAAAAGTCGAGCGGCGATGAGCCGCGAGACGAGGGGGCGATGTAGATGGCCGAGAACGAGCAGCTTCAGGCGGTCTTCGAGCGGGACGAACCGGCCTTCATCCCCTATCTCGCGGCGGGCGACCCGAACTACGAGGCCTCCAAGGAGTACGTCGAGGCGCTGGCCCGCGGCGGCGCGGACGTCATCGAACTCGGCCTGCCCTTTTCCGAACCCATCGCGGAGGGGCCGACGATCCAGAACGCCATCGTTCGCGCGCTGGAGAGCGGGATGACGCCCGACCGCTTTTTCGAGTTCGTCGAGGACCTCGATGTGGGCGTCCCCCTCGTCTGTATGACCTACTACAACCTCATCTACCAGTACGGATCGGAGGAGGGACCGCGGCCGTTCGTCGAGAAGGCTGCCGAGGTCGGACTGACGGGGTTCGTCGTCCCCGATCTCCCGGCCGAAGAGTCCGGGCCACTGCGAGCGGCCTGTGACGAGTTCGGCCTGGACCTCGTCTTCATCGTCGCGCCGACGACTCGGGGCGACCGCCTCGAACGCATGCAGGAACAGGTGTCCGGGTACGTCTACGTGCAGGCACGCCTCGGCACGACGGGCGCGCGTGACGACGTGAGCGATCAGACCGACGAGAGCCTGGCGCGGATCGACGACTGGGACGTGCCCAAGGCCGTCGGCTTCGGGATCAAAGAAGGCGACCACGCGGCGCGGATCGTCCGGGCGGGGGCGGACGGCATCATCGTCGGCTCGGCACTCGTCGACATCGTCGCCGAGGGGACGGCGAACGACGAGCCCGTCGCGGACGTGGCCGACCGACTCGAAGCGAAGGCGCGGGAACTCAAAGACGGTGCGCTGCGCGGCGCCAGCGAGCCCGCAGAAGCTGACGGGGCCTGAGCCCGGTCACCGGATCCAGGTGACGAAGATCGTTCGCGCGAGGCCGATCGCGTACCCGAGCTGGGGTTTCTTCGTTTCGCCTTCCTGGCGCTGAGTGATCGTGACCGGAATTTCGAGGATCCGGAGCTGGTTCTTCCGGGCTTCGATGAGCATCTCGGGGGCGCTGAAGCGTTCTTCGACGAGGGTCATGTCGTCGAGCCGCGAGCCGCGGATCGCCCGGAACCCGTTGGTGCAGTCGGTGATGTCGGTATCGGCGATGAGGTTAATGAGCGCCGTGAACACGCGAATGCCGGCGCCACGGACGGCGCTGTTGTTCGACTGGTCGGTCCCGAGATACCGCGAGCCGACGACGTAGTCGGCCTCGCCGCCGATGATCGGCGAGACGAGGTCGTCGAGTTGGTCGATCGGGTGTTGACCGTCGGCGTCGATCGTCACGACGACGTCGGCGCCGTTCCGTCGGGCGATCTCGAAGCCGGTTTTCAGTGCGCCGCCCTGCCCCTGGTTGATCGGGTGCTCGACGACCGTTGCGCCGGCAGCCTCGGCTCGCTGCGCGGTCGCGTCGGCGGAGCCGTCGGACACGACGAGCGGCTCGATCGCGTGGTCGCAGACCGTCGCTGGGAGCGATTCGACGACGTCACCGACGTTCTCTGCTTCGTTGTACGCCGGAATGACGACGGTGATCGTCGGTTCGTTCGCGTCGGCTTCGGTCGGCGCCTGTTCGAGCGTGAGATTCCGGGTGAGTCTGGTGAGCGCCATCGCCTGATCGCGCGTTCGCCCGAGCGTATACAGGAACAGCGCGGCCAGGGCGACGTTCGCGATCAGCGCGATCACCAGCGGCCGACGCTCGATGTGGAGCACCGTGCCGAGGGCCGCGAACAGGTCCGGGACCACGGCGACGAGCAAGATCCCGATCGACAGCGCCGTCGCCAGTCCGAACTCGGTCTTCGAGAACCCCGTTCGATAGCGCTTGAAACCCCACAGGAACGTCAGCACCGACAGCGCCACGAGCACGCCCGTGAGCGTCGTGCTGTCGAGTCCCGTCGCCTGCAACGTCCACCCGGTGAGCTGCATTCAGGCCATCGGTTTCAAGACAACAACTATATGCGTTGTGCCTTCTCCCCAGTCACAACTACCGACTGTCTCGCCAGCCCGCGAACCGCACTCGCTGGGCGGTGACACTCCTCTGTAAGACACATGACCTCGCCACAGGCCGTCCTCTCCGTCGATTTCGAGTCGTTCGCCCAGACCCCGGCCTACCGGAACGCAGCGGGGTCCCACCCCGACAGCCAGGACCTCGGAAGTGACGTCGTCGGGCGACTGCTCGACCGGTTCGACGCTCACGACGCCGATACGACGTTTTTCGTCGTCGCAGACCTCGCGGAGCGCCACCCCGACCGGGTTCGGCGCGTCGCCGACGCCGGCCACGAGATCGCTTCCCACACGCAGACTCATCCCCACCTCACGGACCTCTCGGCGGGCGAGCGCCGCGAGGAACTCGAAACCTCGCGCAAAACGCTCGAAGAGGTCACCGGCGCGACGGTCTCGGGATTCCGTGCGCCGTCGTTCGACGTTCCCGACGGGCACTTCGCGGAACTCGCCGCCGCCGGCTACAGCTACGATTCCAGCGTCGTCTCCTGTCGGTCGATCCCTGGCTGGTACGGCGGCGAGTGGTCGGTCCACCGGCCCTGTCGGGCCAGCGACGTCGTCGCGGGTGCCCCGGACGCGATCGGCGAGCTACCGGTGGCCGTCATGCCGGGGCTGGGGCTGCCGCTGACCGGGACGTGGTTGCGGTTCTTCGGCGTCCACTACACGCTTTTGGGCATGCGACTGCTCGCGCGCCGAGGAATCACGCCCGTCCTCTACGTCCACCCCTGGGAGTTCTGTGACCTGCCAGCCATCGAGGGGGTGCCGCGACGGATCTATTTCCGGTCGGGCGAGTGGATGTGGCGGGCGCTCGACCGCCTGCTTTCGGCCGACTTCGCGTTCGTCACCGCGCAGTCGGTCGTCGAGGGGACCGCCGAGTCGCCGAAGTCGAAGGACTATTGAGACCCACGGCGAACCCTGGAGACGTGAGCCGAACGTTCGTCGTCGGGCTGGACGGAGCGAGCTGGCGGTTGCTCGATCCCTGGATCGAGGACGGCACGCTGCCGAACCTGGCCGAGCTCCGCGAGCGCGGGACGTGGGCCGAGAGTCAGAGCTGTCTCCCCCCGGTGACGTTTCCCAACTGGAAGTGTTACTCGTCGGGGAAGGACCCGGGCGGGTTCGGCGTCTTCTGGTTCGAGTCCGTCGACCTCGCCGAGGAACGGATCGACGTCGTCGACAGCAGCGACTTTCACACCGCCGAACTCTGGGACTACCTCGGCGACGAAGGACGGGACGTGGGGGTCGTCAACATGCCGACGATGTACCCGCCCCGGGAGATCGACGGGTTCGTCGTCTCCGGCGGCCCGGGGGCCGTGGAGGGCGAGTACCGCTCGCTCGATTCGGGCTACACCTGGCCGCCCGACCTGGAAGCGGAACTCGAAGACCGCTTCGACTACCGCGTCCACCCGGACCCGCTCCTCTCCTCGAACGACGAGCGCGGCGCGGAAGTCGACGCCATCGTCGACCTGTTCGACACCAGGTTCGAGGCCGCGCTCTCGCTGTTCGAGGAGCGCGACCTGGACTTCGTCCACCTGACGCTGTTCTATCTCAACGTGTTGCACCACTTCTTCTGGGACGAGGAGCCGACCCGTCGCGGCTGGCAGTGCGTCGACAAGTGGCTCGGCCGCATTCAGGACCTAGAGGACACGAATCTCGTGCTCATGTCCGACCACGGGAGCGCCGCGACGACGACGGAATTCTACGTCAACGAGTGGCTGGCCGAGAACGGCTACCAGACCCGGGAGCGAACCGTCGAGGACTACCTCCGGCCGCTCGGCCTCACGCGCGAGAACGCCCTCGGGGTCGCCAAACGTCTCGGCGTCGTCGACCTCCTCGCCGAGACGATCCCCGAGCGCCTCCAGCAACTCGTTCCCCAGCAGGCCGGCCTCAAACGCGGACGGAAACTCGAAGCGCTCGACCTCGACCGGACGAAAGCCGTCGCGAGTTCGCAGGGACCGATCTACCTCAATCCCGACTTCGATACCGACGCAGTCCGGGAGGAACTGATCGCCGACCTCGAGTCGGCGACCGACGAGCACGGGCCGGTCTTCACGGGTGTCCACCGCGGCGAGGACGTGTACGCCGGCCCGTTCGTCGATGAGGGTCCCGAGGTGGTCGTCGACCAGCGCCCGGGCGTCCACGTCAACGACGGCATCGGCGGCGGCGAGGTGACGACTGCGCCCGACCGCTGGGCCGCCGAGAACACCCGGAGCGGGATGTTCCTGGCCACCGGCCCCGACTTCGAGTCCCAGGGCGAGATCGATCGCATCTCGATCACCGACATCGCCCCGACGCTGCTGGCCGCCGCCGGGTGTGACGTGCCGACCGACATGCACGGCGACGTGCTGCCGATCCTCGCGGGCGACCGCGACTGGGAGGAGCGTGACCCGATCACCATCGACGAGGCCGTCGGGCGGGAGACCGCCGACGCGGTGTCGGATCGCCTCCAGCAACTCGGCTACATGGAGTAATCCGTCACTCGTCAGTTAACAGCCCGGCGAGGTCGACTCTGGCGGCGGGGAGCCAGCCCAGCAGCGCGGGGAGATAGACCCCGAGCGACCGGTCGAGCAGAATGACCACCACTGCAGTTTCTTCCGGGACGCCGAGCGCGACGAACACGAGCGTCGCCGACACTTCGGTGATCCCCACGCCGCCAGGTGTGATGGGGAGGATCGTGACGCTGTAGGCCACCACCAGCGCGAACGGGACGACCCACAGCGGCGCGACCGTCCCACCGACGGCAGTGAGCAACAGGATCGTTCGGAGTCCGGGAACGACGACTATCGTTCCGGACCACGCGATTGCGTACGGGACGACGGCGGAGGGGCGACCGGTCACGGCCCGAAAGAGGCTCGCCGACTCCGTCGTGAACGACGGCGCTGCGGAGAGGAGGCCAGCGATGCGGTCACCGACGACCGGCAGTCGGCCTATCACCGACTCCAGCCGGCCGATGGGACCCGTCGTCCGTTCGAGGTTCCGGCCGGTGAGGAGGATCAGGGTGCCCGCGACGAGATAGACCGCGATGGACGGGACCAGGACGACCAGCAGGGCGTGTGGGAGAGCACCCGCGATCAGTGCGAGGCCCGCGGCCGCGACCGTCCCGTAGAGGAATCCATACAGACCGGTATTGAGGCCGGCGATCGTGGCGGCTTCCGTCCACGAGAGCGACGTGTAGTAGCGCAACACTACCGGCGCGACTGAGTGCCCAGCTGCCTTCGAAGGTATGACGTGATTGATGAACTTGATGACGAGGTCGACGCGCGCGACGGTTCCGAACGACGTGTGCCAGCGCTCGCGGAGCAGCGCGTACCACATGCCGAACCGGGACGCGAACTCCGCGGCGGTCAGGCCGCCGATGGCCGCGAGAACGAGCGGGTCGAGCGAGAGCAGGGCTCGCCCGGCGCTCCGGAGATCGAATTCGTGAGCGAGCCACGCCAGCGCGCCCAGGGCGAGGAGGTACTGTCCGATCCGAACGGCGGTCGCTCGTTTTCCGTCGGCCATTCAGGCTGTCCCTCGCATCGGTTCGGTGGCGGCTTTGGTAAGCGAATCGGTAAGACTATCGGAATCCGGGCGGCGTCGGTATCGAAGTTATTGTATGTGAGTACGCGAAACCGCCGTCCAAGACCTGTATGCGGGACATCGTTCTCGTCACTGCCGACTCGGTTCGGCGCGACTTCGTCGACGCGATGCCGTTCGTCAGCGACCACGACGTGTTGACCGGCGTGGCGGCTGGCCACTACACGCGGCCGAGCCTGGCGACCCTCCAGTCCTCGCGACTCCGTGCGTCCGTCGAGTCGAAAGCCCTCCGACCGACGCTCGCGGACGTGCTCGCGGACGCCGGCTATACGACGATCGGGCTCGTGCCGACCGCCCAGGCCGATCCCACGTTCGACTTCGACGCCGGCTTCGACCACTACGACAACTACATGACCGGCGGCGGGGACAACCCGGCCCGGAACCGGCGCAGCCGCTTCCGCGAGTATCTCGGCTCCTTCGACATCGTCAGGCAGGTGTACCGCCGCCTGTATCCGATGGAGGCGAACATGGCGGACCTGCCCGACGACGGCACCGTCGTCGACGAGGCGATCGAGCGGTTCAACGCCGCCGAGTCGCCGCGATTCCTGTGGATCCACCAGATGGGAAGCCACCGTCCGTACGGCACCGGCGACGAGGCCATTCCCAAGCCGCTCGACCGGAAAGCCGAGGCCGCAGGCGGGCGTCACTGGTTCGGTTCTTCGGAGGTCACCGAGCGCGAGCGCGAGCGCATCACGGACGCGTATCGCGTCGCGCTCGGCCGCGTCGACGACCGGACGCGACGCTTGCTCGCCGAGATCGACGCCGACGACCCGGTCTTCGCCTTCACCGCCGACCACGGCGAGGAGTTCGGCGAGGACGGCTACTACTACCACCAGGGGTACCGCCGCCGGGTCGCCGACACGCTCGTTCGCGTCCCGGTCGTTCTGCGCGGCGTCGAACCGGTCGGCGACCGCTGTAGCCTGCTGGACCTCGCGCCCACGCTCGCGGGCGCGGTCGACGTCGACGCGCCCGAGGAGTGGCAGGGCAACGACCTCCGGACGACGACGACTGACGAAGCGCTCACCGTCGCACCGTGGCACGACACCGCGACCGTCGCCTGGCAGGACTTCGAGCGCAAGCTCGTTGCCCGCGACGCCGACGTGACCATGACCGAGGGCGATCAGTCCGCGTCCGTCGAGAGCGCGGACGTCTCCGACGACGTGCAGAAACAGCTCCGAGACCTCGGCTACACGGACGCAGGATGATGGGACCGAACCTCCTGTTCGTCTGCGTCGACTGCCTGCGCGAGGATTTCGTGGGGTCCGAGCACGCCGACACGCCGTTTCTCGACGGTCTCGTCGACGACGGGATCGCGTACACGGACATGTACGCGACCGCGACGACGACCACGCCCTGCGTGGCGAGCCTCATGACCGGGCGCTACTCCGAGCACAACGGCGTGTACTCGCTCGAAGAGGCCAAACTCGACGAGTCGGTGCCCACGCTGGCCGAACACCTCTCGGCGGCTGGCTACGAGACGACGGCGCTCGTCACCGGCCCGCTCGTCGCCGACACGGATCTCGACCGCGGGTTCGACACCTACGCGTACCGGGACCGCCGCGAGGAACTCGTCGGCGACTGGTTCGACGACGCCGTGGCGCACCTCGACGGCCTCGACGACCCGTTCTTCTGTTACCTCCACCTCTGGGAGATTCACGACCCGGTGCGCGTTCCCGACGAATACGACGACCCGGAATACGGGCAGTATCCGTACGCCCGCACGCTCTCGGCGCTGGATCGGTCCCTCGAACGCCTCTGTGATCGGCTGCCCGAGGACACGATCGTGGCGCTCCACGGCGACCACGGGGAAGCGATCGCCTACCGCGACAGCTCCCTCCATTGGGTTACGAAACTCTTCCGAACCGGACTGCGGTACGGCCTGGGCGTGGACACGCGACCGCTCGAACGCCGTCTCAAGCGTCGGTTCGACCGCGAGCCGCCGATCCCCGACCACTTCATGGAAGACGGACACGGTGAGAACGTCTTCGACTTCACGTCGAACGTCCCCTTCGTGCTCGCGGGTCCCGGCGTCGACGCCGCGACCGTCGACGCGCAGGTCAGACAGATCGACGTCATGCCGACGCTGCTGGACCTGCTGGACGTGGACCCCGAAGCGTCGGTCGACGGTGAGTCGCTCCTCCCGCCCGGGCGGGTCGAAGACCGGGACGCGTACGTCCGCGCCTGCGGGAAGTCGCTCCTGCGCGAGGCGAACTGGCAGCGAGCGATCCGACGTGGCGGATACAAGTACGTCGAGTATCCCAACCGCGAGTGGGACGACGAACTGTACGACCTGGACGCGGATCCGCTGGAACTCGATCCGATCGAGGACGACCGGATCGCGACCCGGCTCCGGGCACGACTGCCCGAGGAAGGCGAACGAGACGGCGAGAAGCTAGAGATCGACGGCCTGCTCAAAGACCTCGGCTACAAGTGATCACTCCGAGGTGCCGCTTGACGTGGACTTCTCACACGCGCCGCTCCGTTCGAGGACGATCGTGTACTGATCGACGCCCATGTCCTGTGGGTCGCCGTACTGGATGGTTCGAGGCTGCACGCCGACGCGCAGCAGTCGCCACCACGGGTCCCGCGGTGGCTTCCCGTCAAGGAACCGGGGGCGCCGACCGAATTTCCCGGCAGTTTCGTAGGGGTACTCGTCCTCATCGAGGAGGTCGCGCACGTACTCTTTGCCGGTCGGGTCCGAGAGGGACCCGGCGCGCATGCCGTAGCTCTCGGGTGCGAGGAACAGCAGCGAGCGGTGATAGTTGAGCACGACGTAGTCGGGACACCTGGAGGTGAGAGCGGGCAACTCCTCCGGGACGGGCGGCTTGACGACCGTGCGGTCGTGAGGCACTGCTGCGTCCTGCGGGTCCCTGGCGTAGGTTTCGATGGTTGCGTTCGGCGGCGCGTGGTTGTCCAGCCACTGGGTCGCCTGGTCACGGCCCTGCGCCGCGTAGCCTAGGTCGCCGCCGATCGCGTAGGCACCCGTCGAGACGAGCAGTAGACCGACGAGCACCGTCGCAACTCTCGGCCGGCGGTCCTGCAGGCGCCGACTCCCGACGGCGACCAGCAGCGCGAGCAACGGGAAGGTGAGCAGCAGGTGGTGCGTGCGGACGTACGCCCACCGGGAATACACGAGGAGCGTCACTCCCAGCGCGATCAGCGACAATCGGCTGAGATCGCCGACGCGGGAGGACTCGCGGGCCCAGGCGAGGCTCCCCAGTACGCCGCCGACCGACGCGACCGCGAAGGGGAGTCCGAGCCCGTTGAGATAGCCGCGGACGAGCCACCACCAGCTCGGCTGGACGAGCCAGCCGTGCGGGTCGCCTTTCGAGGCGACGCCGCGGCTGAGACGGCCCCCGATGTACTCGGGTGCGAAGACGAGCAGCTGGGGGTAGCTGAGACCGATGGTGACGGCGCCGATGGCGGCCCCCGTCACGAGAAACCGCGGCTGGACGAGCGTTTCGCGCCACGACGCGTCGGTCTGGCGGGCGTGCGATAGGTACGCCACGCCGAGCACCAGCGCGCTGACGCCCGCGTTGAACTTGAGCCCGGTCGCGAATCCCCCGAAGAGACAGCCCCAGAAGAACGTTCGGCGCGAACCGGTCTCGACGTACTCGACCGCGAGGTACACCGCGAGCAGGAAGAAAAACAGCGCTGGGACGTCCTCGCCGGCCTCGTGCGCCAGGACGAGCAGACCCCAGGTCAGGCTCAACAGGAGCGCCGCGAGGCGCCCGGTCGCGCGGTCGCGGACCGTCGTCCCGAGCCGGTAGATCACGTAGACGGAGCCGACGGCGAACAGGACGTTGACGACTCGTGCGGCCAGGACCGTCGCCGTCCAGACCCAGCCCGGAACGGCCTGCCAGTCGCCCCAGAGGTCGCCGATGGCGTAGTTGCCCATCTCGACGAGAACCGACGAGTCGCCGGTGCCGATCAGGAACGCGACGATCGGCACGAACACGAGGCCGTAGAGGTAGAACGTGCCGCCGTAGCTGCGCCAGTAGGTGACGCCGTCCCGTATCGACTCGATTCGGAAGTCTTCGAGCAGGAAGCCGACGGGCTGGATCGGGTCGAGGACCCGCCACCGCTCGTCGCGCGTCGCGAAGTTCGGGAGGCGGTGCCAGAGCCAGAAGCCCGCCAGCACCGCGGCGAACAGGAGGAGGTAACGGAGCTGGGGGTCGGCCCGCAGGTCGTCGAGCACCTGCGACTTCGCTCGATCGACGGGGGCCCAGAGCGATCGGAGCACGTAGGACAGTCCTGTGAGCGGTATGAAAAACGCTACGAGATGGGCGGACGTCTGGTCCGGCGCGGTCGCCGAACCCGGGCCGGGACCGGAACGCACATAACCGTTACTTGCTACAGGATTTCATACCATGAGTACCGGGAAAGCTGCACGCCTGGACCGGATCGGGACAGAGGGACGGTATCTCGTCGTCCCGATGGACCACGGCATCACACTGGGGGCTGTCAAGGGCCTCAAGGACATCGAATCGACGATCGACGCGATCACGCGGGGCGGCGCTGATTCTATTCTGACCCAGAAGGGCATCGCGGGTCGCGTTCACGGCAACAAAAACGACGCGGGGTACATCGTCCACCTCAACGGCTCGACGGCCATCGGCCCGGACGAGAACGACAAGCGCATGACTGGCACCGTCGAGGACGCCATCCGCGTCGGTGCCGACGCCGTCTCTTTCCACATCAACGTCGGCTCCACGTACGAACCCAAGCAGATCGAAGACCTCGCCGAGGTGACGACCGAGGCCGACCGCTACGGGATGCCCGTCCTGGCGATGGCCTACGCGCGCGGGCCGGACATCGACCCGGACGACCCCGACTACAACGAGGCTGCCGGTCACGCCGTCCGCCTGGCCGAGGAACTCGGTGCGGACGTCGTCAAGACCGGCTACACCGGCGACGCAGAGACCTTCCAGCACGTCGTCGAGTCGACGAGCCTGCCGGTCGTCATCGCCGGCGGTAGCAAAGGAACGGACCAGGAGACCCTGGAGATGGTCCGCGGCGCGATGGACGCGGGTGCGGCCGGCGTCTCGATGGGTCGCTCGATCTTCCAGCACGACGATCCCGAAGCGATCACCCAGGGCGTCGCAGCTGTCATCCACGACGACGCCTCCGCTGAGGAGGCTGCTCGTGAGGCCGGTCTCGCCGTCGAGGCCTGAGACTCCCGTCCTCCACGGACGGCCCTGCGGCCGTCTGACGGCCCTGCCTGGGCAGGGAAGGAGAACGTCGTAAGCGAGCGGTAGTTATCCTGCGAAGACGCTTTTACCGCTGAGACTGCCGTGTGATACCATGGCACTCTCGCCACCCGGGACGGCCGGGACGCGTGTCCAGGCGCAGACGAGTCGAGCGACCGGCGGCGTCCAGCGATGACGCGGCTCGAGGAGTTGACGGACATTCTCTCGGAGACGGACTCGCTGGGGATCGTCTGCCACGACAACCCGGACCCGGATTCGATCGCGAGCGCGCTCGCCCTGGAACTGCTCGCGTCGGCCTGGGACGTCTCCGAGGTCGAGATCGTCTACGGCGGCTCGATCACCCACCAACAGAACCGGGCGTTCGTCAACCTGCTCGACCTGGACCTGCAACATCTCGACGACGTCGATCTCGACGCCTTCGAGCGGATCGCCTTCGTCGATCATTCGGTGCCCGGCGTCAACAACAGCGTCCCCGTCGGGACGAGGGTCGACATCGTCATCGACCACCACGACTATCCGGACCCGCTCGATGCGGACTACGAGGACGTTCGCGTGAACTGCGGCGCGACGTCGTCGATCCTCGTCGGCTACCTCGAAGAGAGCAACGTGGAGATCTCGGACTCGGTGGCGTCGGCGCTCCTGTTCGCGCTCCATCGCGAGCGGCTGGACTACGTCCGCCATCCGACCATCGACGAGTACCAGGCGGCGCTGACGGTCTTCCAGCGGGCCGACGTGCCGCTCGTCGAGGAGATGTACGGCTCGTCGTTCACGCCAGCGATGCTCGACGCCATCGGGACGGCGATCCAGAGCCGCAACGTCCGCGGGTCGAGCCTCGTCGCGACGGTCGGGCGGACGGGCGAGAGCGGGGCCATCCCCCAGGCGGCCGATTACCTCCTCAATCTGGAAGGGATCACGACGGTGCTGGTGTTCGGTCTCGTTTCCGACACCGTTCGGTTGAGCGCGCGGTCGATCGACACCCGCGTCGACATCGCAGACTCGCTCAGGGAGGCGTTCCAGGACGTCGGCCAGGTCGGCGGCCACAACGACATGGCCGGCGGCCAGATCCCGCTCGGACTGTTCGGGGACCGCGGCGAGGACGAACCGGAACTCCTGCCGCTGGTCTCTCGGCGCGTCACGAGCCGGTTCTTCGACGCGATGCACCTCGACGACGGGGAGTAGCGCGCCGCCTGGAGTCGTTGATCGCCAGTTGTCGTATCGTCCGCTGCCTGTCGTCAACTCCGTGGAACTGGTGGTCCGCTGGCAGCCATTCTGAACCTACTCGCTTCAGTCTCGTTTTCGATCACCACTGACCAGGCTCGTCCCACTCCCGTACTTCGTTCCCAGGCACTACACAGTCGTTCTCTCAGTGTCTTTATTGGTACAGAACGCGGTAGGCGAGGATATGAAAGCCACTCAACAACTTTGTCCTGCCCTCCTTTTCGCTCTCATTATCTCTGTGAGTTTCGCAGGGTGCCTCCACACTCCCGAAACCAATTTGACAATCTCTGACAGTGACACAACGGCAAGTCCGGTAGCGGATTCGACGCCTCATATACCGAACGCGACGGGACGGGCGCCCGCTGCGGAAAAACAGTACATCGTCGAGCGGCTACAGAACGCCTCGTGTCTCGACAGCTGGGGTGCATGGGGAGGGACGTACTCTAAATCGGCGACGATCACCGGCGGCACCGCCGATGGCGTCTACGTGAACGTTTCCCACCCATATTGGTACGGATTTGAGGAGGATTCGGTCGATGGCGGGACGGACGCACGGTACTTCGTTACGAACGAACGCGTACGACGAGTCCACGGTGATACTGTCTCCGCCCCTTGTTGATCTCTCCCACGGGACAAACAATCTGGGTCAAAAAAGCGCGGTTCACGCGACTGGGTGGAGCGAGGGTAACTCGACGATAAAAATGGTGGCTGTACTGACCACCTGCATCCGCGCGAACGGAGCGGGATCGAGGTCCCGCAGGCAGTCG
>NZ_JBHUDJ010000003.1:170903-319525 GCF_042678165.1 Halorientalis brevis
GTGGGTTCCCACAGCGCGCCTTCGGCGCGCGAGGAAACCCCCGTCGAAAAAAGGTACTGACGAATCCGCCATGTTCAAGCACGGCGGCCGCGACGCCTGACACATGACACGCTCCGTGTGGTTGAAGGCCGACGACGAGGTCGGCGACTGGGAGGCTCGCAAACGCCGCATCACCGCCGGCCTGGAAGCCGGCGTCGACTGGGTGCTGGTCGACGACGACGACGTCGAGCGGGTCCGAGAGCTCGGTCAGGTCGACGTCGCCGCCTTCTCGAACGGCGACGTCCACGTCATGGAAGCCGAAGAAGACGAGATCGACGCCGACGCCATCATCGTCGGGAAGGACGGCGAGGGCGACGGGACCGTCGATCTCCCCACCGACTTCTCTGGCTCTGCGGATCTCTCGACGCTCCGGACCGACGGCGACGGCCTCCAGGGTGGGTACGTTCACATCCGCGACAAGGACTACGAGTCCTTCGCCGAAGAAGTCGCCGAGGAAGCCGACTTCACCATCGTCATCGGCGAGGACTGGAAGATCATTCCGCTGGAGAACCTGATCGCCCGCATCGGTACCGAGACCGACCTCATCGCTGGCGTCCAGGACGCCACCGAGGCGCGCACGGCCTTCGAGACGCTGGAACTCGGCGCCGACGGCGTCCTGCTCGACACGGACGACCCCGACGAGATCCGCAAAACCGTCGACGTGCGCGACGAGGTCCAGCGCGAGTCGCTTGATCTCCAGTGGGCCGAGGTCACGGACGTCGAACAGACCGGCTCGGCCGACCGCGTCTGCATCGACACGGGCAACCTGATGGAACACGAGGAGGGCATGCTCATCGGCTCGATGGCCCGCGGTCTCTTCTTCGTCCACGCCGAGACCGCCGAGTCGCCGTACGTCGCCTCGCGTCCCTTCCGCGTGAACGCCGGTGCCGTCCACGCGTACGTCCGGACGCCCGGCGGCGAGACGAAGTACCTCTCGGAACTCAAGAGCGGCGACGAGGTCCAGGTCGTCGATCTGGAGGGCAACACCCGCGAAGCCATCGTCGGCCGCGTCAAGATCGAAAAGCGCCCGATGTTCCGCGTGCAGGCCGAAACCGAGAACGGCGACCGCATCGAGACGCTCCTCCAGAACGCAGAAACCATCAAAGTCCCGACCAGCGAGGGTCGCAAAGCCGTCACCGACCTCGAAGCGGGCGATGAAGTGAAGATCTACTACGAGGACACGGCCCGGCACTTCGGCGAAGCCGTCGAAGAGTCGATCATCGAAAAGTAACCCCTCGCGGTTACGAGCGGACGGCCTTCACGACGCGAACAATTCTTTTCGGTTACCGCCACCCCTGAGTTTTTCCGCCTTCTCTTCCATTGGTAAGGTATGTCGGAACAGACTGAACGGTCGAAGCGCTCGGCACCGGACATCGCGGTGGATGCGGACTGGAACGCCCTTCTCCTGGGTGGGAACTGGGAATCGGCGGGGAATCGGGACACGATCTCGGTCAGCGATCCCTCCAAACGAGAACAGTGGGCAGAGGTACCCGCCGGGACCGTCGACGACGTGGACGCCGCCTTCGAGGCAGCGACACGCAGCCAGCCGGGCTGGGCCGAGAAGGACCCGAAACAGAAGGCGCTGGTCATCGACAAGGTGCTCGACGCCATCGACGAGCACGAGGACGCAATCATGGAGCTGCTCAAGACGGAATCGGGCAGCGGCCACATGAAAGCCCAGATGGAGATCAACACGGCCGAGGGCATCGTCTCCGAAGCGCGGAGCTTCCCGAACCGGATGTCCGGGGAGATCAAGGACTCGTTCATCGAGGGCAAGGAGAACCTCGTCAAGCAGGAACCGGCGGGCGTCGTGTCCGTCATCCCGCCGTGGAACTTCCCGTTCCACCTCTCGATCCGCGCCGTCGCGCCGGCCATCGCGACGGGTAACGCCGTCGTGCTCAAACCGGCCTCGGACACGCCGGTCACCAGCGGACTGCTCGTCGCCCGCCTGTTCGAGGAAGCCGGCCTCCCGCCGGGCCTCATCAACGTCGTCCCCGGCCACGGCTCGGAGATCGGCGACCGCGTCGCCGGCCACCCCGACACCGACGTGGTGGCCTTCACGGGCTCGACGGAGGTCGGTCGCCACGTCGCGAAACAAGCGGTCGACTCGCTCGCGTTCCCGGCGCTCGAACTCGGCGGGAACGGCCCGCAGGTCGTCCTCGAAGACGCGGACGTGGACAACGCCGCCTCCGCCGGCGCCTTCGGCACGTTCGCCCACCAGGGTCAGGTGTGTATCTCGATCAACCGCCACCTCGTCCACGAGTCGGTCTACGACGAGTACGTCGAGCAGTTGGTCCAGAAAGCCGAGATGGTCCCCACGGGCAGCGCCCACGACATGAGCACCCTCGTCGGCCCGATCATCAACGAGTCCCAGCGCGACCAGATTCTCGACTACATCGAGGAGACCGTCGAGCAGGGCGCGACGCTGGAAACCGGCGGCGATCACGACGGGCTCGTCGTCGAGCCGACGGTGCTCTCGGACGCGACGAACGACATGACTGCCTCCTGTAACGAGCACTTCGGCCCCGTCGCGCCCGTGATTCCGTTCTCGAACGACGAGGAAGCCATCGAGATGGCCAACGCGACCGAGTTCGGTCTCGCGGCGTCGGTGTTCTCTTCGGACCGGAACCGCGCGGAGGACGTCGCCGACGCCATCGAGGCGGGGATGGTCCACATCAACGACCAGCCGATCAACGACGAGGGCCACGTGCCGTTCGGCGGCATGAAATCGTCGGGAATGGGGCGCTACAACGGGGAGTACATCATGCGAGAGATGACAGAAACGAAGTGGATCTCCGTCCAGCGCGAACCGCGAAGCTTCCCGTTGTAATCCCACTTTTTTACGTCGGGGGTGTCCTCGGCCTTCGGCCTGCGGGCACCCCACGAAGCAAAAACCTGGACTAAAAAGGCGCGAGCGGCAAGCCGCTCGCGTGAACCGCCTCGCGCTTCGCGCTCGGCAGATACTAGATACTACAGCACCGGTACTGAGCAGTTGATTTCAATCCGTGCCGAAGGTCTGCGGACGGAATACAGAGCGATAGAATACAGCCAATCCCGCGACGACGGCTCCGAGCAGATAGACGAGTCCGAGAGCAGCAAAGAACGAGAATGTCCACTCATTGCACCCGTCATACCAAACGAGAACCCAATCCGAAACCCGAATTCCACGAAACGCTGGAGAACCGTACGTCTGGCAGAGTGCCAATTCTCGCGACCCTACCCATGGAGTGGTGATGAAACCGAGGACAAGAAATAATACACCCAGACCAGCGGATGCCTTACCGACACGTCTGATGTTCACAGACGAACACTCATTCCTTGCCGCAATGTCAGTTGCCCTTCTTTTCAGCGACGTCCAATAGTCTATCATCTACCGCTGACAGAAGTCCGGTGCTCACTACAGCCGGATACTAATTGATCACGTTCCAGTAACGCACTCACACCCGACTGGGTTCGTCCGATCCCTCGCTGTCGGCCGCGTCGAGTTCCGTCGTACACCAGTGGCAGAAATCGAGGTCGTCGTCGACGTCGCGACCGCAGTTGGGACAGCGCGCTCCGGCCTCGGTTCGTTCGCGCTGCTGGTTGCGCTGCGTGGCCATCCAGTAGGCGTCGACCATGCTCATGATCGTGATGGACGCGAGCGCCAGCACCGATTCCACCGGCAGCGCCCGAGACATCTGCATGAGCGAGTCCACGGTCACCGTCTCGGGGACGATCCCTTCGGGGACCATGAACGACGCCGTCGTCAGCACGAGCCCGAACCACAGCAGTGCTCGCAGCCACTCCCGCAGGTAGACGTGTCCGAGTCCCGGGTGGATGAACGCGAGCAGCGCAGCCAGCCATGGTCGCTTGCGTGCAGTCCCTTGCACTATGCGCGAAATCAGGAACGAGCCGTTGTTAAGCTTCCGTCTTCGTGACAGTCGCTGTCGAGACGCCGACGGTCTCGGTCCGACTGTGACGGATTACTCGCCGGGGCCGCCCTCGCCGGAGGCGAGGTCGGTGACCAGCCGGCGCAGCGTCGCCAGGTCGTACTGGCCGGGCGCGGTCGCGCTCTCGGGTTTCACCGGCGCGTAGCCGATCTTCGACCCGTACAGCGGTGCCACGGCGCGCGAGTGTCGGCCCGCCTCTCCCATGGCCATCGTCGCGACGCGGTCGCCACCAGCGTCGGAAGCGCGCGTCGCGGCGAGCAGTTCGAGCACGTCGTCGATCGTCTCGGCGGTTACCGCGAGCTTGCCGACGTCGCCGTGTTTGGCGGCCCGGTCGAGCAACTGCCGGAGCTTCGGCGGTTCCGGCGTTTTCTCGAAGTCGTGCGTCGAGACGATGACGTCGGCACCGTTGTCGTGGGCGTAGTTGACGACGTAGGCGGCGTCACCCTCCAGGATCGCCTCGAGTTCGACGTCGATCGCCTCGACGGCGTCGTGTTCGGCGGCGGTACACAGCGCCTCCGTCCGCGCCTCCTCGTCGGGGGCGTTACCGCCCTCCCACTCGACGCGGTTGGTCGCGATGATCGGTAACTCGCCGTCGTACTCCTCCAAGGCCGTCAGCGGCTCCTCGGCCATGTCCATGCGAAATTCGACGGCGTCGGCGTGGTCGCGTGCGGCTGGTTCGTCGCGCAGGTCGGCCGTCGCGGCGGCCAACACGAACGACTCGAAGTCCATATTGCCGCTTCCTTCGTGTATTATAAAAGAATATCTCTCTCGGTGGGACGGTTCGATCGCGCCCGATCAGTCCAGGACGGGTTCGTGCGTGACCTCGTACGTGGCGTCGACCGGCGAGTCGCCGTCGGTGACCGTCCGCTCCTGAACGTCCGCGACGGTGTAGAGGCGGATCTGCCGTTCCTGTTTGGTGACGACGGGCACGTCGTAGTGTGCGGCCTCGTAACTCGGTGGATTCCCTGCCTCCCGTCGCTCGGCGACGAACTCGCGGTGGCGGTCGAGACGGTCCTCGGTCTGTTCGTCGGCGAGCGTCGGCACGGTCTCGACGAGGTCGTCGAACGCGTCGCGGAAGCCGGGGTCGGTCTCGTAGCCGACGGAATCGCGGCCGGCGACCATCGCCGCGAGCGTCGTGGTGCCGGTGCCCCAGAACGGGTCGAGCACGGTCTCGCCGTACGCCGAGAACATGCGGATCAGCCGGAGCGGAATCTCCAGCGGGAAGGCCCCGGAGCGCTCCCGAGCATCGACGCCGTCGAGGTGCTGGTCCTCGCCGGGGACGTCCCAGAGGTCGGAGAACCACTCGTTGCGCTCCTCCCAGAAGTACGCGCTCTCGTAGCGCTGGTCGTCTCCGGGCGGAAAGCCGCGGGTGGACCCGTTGCGGAAGACCAGCACGTGCTCGTGTTCGAGCGTCGGATAGGCGTTCGGGGGGAGCATGCCCGAGCCCAGGAACTTGTTGGGGCTGTTGGTCGGCTTCCGCCAGAGGATGTCGGGGAGCGACCGCAGGCCCCGGTCGGTGAGCCGGTTCGTGATTTCGGCGTGGTTGGGGAACAGGCGGAACTCCCCGTCGACCGTCCGCGTAGCGTCACCGACGTTGAGACAGAGGACGCCACCGGGGGCGAGGACGCGGACGACTTCGGCCCAGACCTCGTCCAGCACGTCGTGCATCAACTCGAAGGCGCGATCGCCGTCGCCGGCGTCCAGCGCGTCACCGATGGCAGGGTCCAGGTCGGCGAAGGTGTCATCCCACATCTCGATGAGGGGGTAGGGCGGCGAGGTGACGACGAGTTCCACCGCGTCGTCGTCGATCGCACCCATCGACCGCGCGTCCCCGACGACGACCCTGTGTTCGGTCTCCATGCCCGTCCCCACGGACGGCCCCCTTTCGACTCTTGTGGTCGGACGCGGGACGAACAGAGAGAAACAGCCCGGCTCAAACGGTGTCGGCGCGGAGTTCCTCGACGATGCGCTTGAGTTCCTCGACGCGCTCGACCTGCTCGTCGTTGGTGTCGGAGATGTTGTCGATCTCGGTGGCGACGCGGTCCGCGCTCTCGGCGACCTCGTCGATCATGCTGGCGACTTCCTCCGTCGAGGCGGCCTGTTCGTCGGTCGCGTCGGCGACTTCCTGTGCGCCCTGGGCGGCCTCCTGGACGGCGTCGTCGATGAGCTTGAGCGTGTTGACTGCGCCTTCGACCTGCTCGATCCCGGTATCGACCTGATCGTTGGCCTCGTCGATGCTCTCGACCGTGTTCTCGGTGTCGGCTTTGATCTCGGCGACCATCTCCTCGATCTCGGCGGCGTTCTCCCTGGACTCTTCGGCCAGCGCTTTGACTTCGTCGGCGACGACGGCGAACCCTTCGCCGGCTTCCCCGGCGCGAGCGGCCTCGATCGAGGCGTTCAGCGCGAGCAGGTTCGTCTGGTCGGCGATCTCGTTAATGACCTCGACGATCTCGTCGATCTCGTCGATCCGGCCTCGTAGCTGGTCGACGTCCCCGGCGACATCCGTGGTGGCCTGGTCGACGTTCTCCATGGCCTGGATGGCGTCGTCTGCCGACTCGCGACCCTCGTCGGCGAGCTCTCGGGCCTGGTCGCTGACGGCCTTGACCTCGCTGGCGCTAGACGCGACTTCCTCGACGGTCGCAGAGAGGTTCGACACTTCGCTAGATACGTCTCGCATCCGCTCGGACTGTTCGTTGGCGAGCGAACTGATCTCGTCAGAACTGCCGGAGACCTCCTCGGTCGCCGCCAGCAACTCGTCGATGGCAGCGCCGAGTTCCTCGGCGGTGTACTCGCCGGCCGACTCGGCGAGCCCCGTGTTACCCGTTCCTGAAGTCATTGGTATCGCCACAGGCGACTGCCCGTAAATTAAGACTACCCCCGCAATTCTCAAAAGCGATTCTCGACCGGGTGTGGCCCCCGTATTCGGGCGATGCGACTCGTTACCAATCGGGGGCGTTCCGCGACGTTGGCGTCGCGTTCGAGCGCCGTTCGCAGAAACAGTCGACCGGTCAGGCCATCGGGAGGTCCTGCTCCGCTTCGAGCAGTTCGTGATAGCGGTTGCGGATGGTGACCTCACTGATGTCTGCGACTTCGCTGACAGCGGCCTGCGTGGTCTTCTCGTTGGTCAGCAGTGCGGCGGCGTAGACGGCGGCGGCCGCGAGGCCGACGGGTGACTTGCCGCTGTGGACGCCCTGCTTTTTCGCGTTCTGGAGGAGCTGGCGAGCGCGGTGTTCCGCCTCGTCGGAGAGTTCGAGCGAGGAGGCGAATCGCGGGACGTAGCTCTCGGGGTCGGCCGGCTTCACTTCGAGGCCGAGTTCGCGGACGACGTAGCGGTACGTGCGGGCGATCTCGCTTTTCTCGACGCGGGAAACGTCGGTGATCTCGTCGAGGCTCCGGGGGACGCCTGCCTGCCGTGCAGCCGCGTACACCGAGGACGTGGCGACGCCCTCGATCGACCGTCCGGGGAGCAGGTCCTCGTCGAGTGCTCGTCGATAGATGACGGAGGCGGTTTCTCGAACGTTCTCGGGGAGACCGAGCGCTGAGGCCATGCGGTCGATCTCGCCGAGGGCCTGCTTGAGGTTGCGTTCTTTGGAGTCGCGGGTGCGGAAGCGCTCGTTCCACTTCCGAAGGCGCTGCATCTTCTGGCGCTGTCGGGAGCCCAGCGAGTTGCCGTAGGCGTCCTTGTCGCGCCAGTCGATGTTGGTCGAGAGCCCCTTGTCGTGCATCATGTTGGTGGTCGGGGCACCGACCCGGGACTTCTCGTCTTTCTCACTGGCGTCGAACGCACGCCACTCCGGCCCGCGGTCGATCTCGTTTTCGTCGACGACGAGCCCGCAGTCTTCACAGACCGTCTCGCCGTGCTCGTTGTCCATGACGAGGCTTCCCCCACACTCCGGACAGTCGAGCTGCTCGCTTTCGTCCTCTTCTTCTCGTTCACTGCTCTCTACCGCCGTACGCGTGCGTGTTCTCTGGTTCTCGCTCATTGTGGCAAGGCGAATGCTATCCGGGCAGGAAACGTCCTGAAAAACCCCGGACGGTTGTCGGTAAAAAACTGATTAGAGCGAAAGTTATTTAAATATTTCGGCTCGCTGCTGCGGGGGACGCGCACACCCGCTATACCGCCCGTTTCTGCGAACGGTGGTTAATGATTAATATAGTGTGAATCGATGGCAAGCCACAAGTCTAGTTCAGACAATGGTCCGGTATGCACGTTGCGGTAGGGAGCGAGAATCCGGTGAAGGTCGCGGCGACCGAACGGGCGCTGGCCGACTACGACGCCGTCGTCGATCCGGTCGCCGTCGACTCGGACGTGCCCGAACAGCCGCGCGGCCACGCTCAGACGATCGCAGGAGCCCAGAACCGCGCCGAGAGCGCGCTGGCGTTCGGCCCCGAAGTCGACCTCGGAATCGGCATCGAGGGTGGCGTGGCGGAACTCCGCCGCGAAGGCACCGGCGACCGCGAGTGGGCGTCCGACATCGCCCCAATCGCTGACTCGTCGGACCTGTATCTCGTCATGTGGGCTGCCGTCTCCGACGGGACGCGGACGACGCGCGGAAGCGGTCCCAGCATTCGACTCCCCGAGACCGTCGCCGCCCGCGTCCGTGACGGGGAGGAACTCGGGCCCGTGTTCGACGACTTGCTCGGCACCGACGACCTCGGTGAGAAGCAGGGCGCGGCCGGCGTACTCTCGGACGGCATCATCGACCGGGAATCGTCCCTGGTCCACGCGGTCGCGGCCGCGCTCGGCCCGTTCGTCACCGACCTCTACTAATTCGAATCGACGGCTGCGTCGGCTTCGCCGTCGACCTCCCGACTCTCTTCTACAGCGGTGGTGAGCGAGACGTTGAGCCAGCCCATCGAGGCGACGCCGCCGGCGATCGTGACGACGTTCTTGACGGCGTGATCGACGATCGCCGCACCGATGGCGACGCTCCACGTGACCGGCGTCAGTGCGACGACCAGCAGGGAAAACGCCCCCTCGTAGAGGCCGATACCGCCCGGGGACAGCGGCAGGACCTTCGCGAGGTTGCCCACGCTCACGGCGAAGAAGCCGACTGCCAGGAGCGTGCCTAGCGAGAGGTTCACCTCGAACGCGGCGAACACCAGGACGGCGGTGATGACGTCCAGCGTCCAGATGAGGAGACTACTCGCCCCGACTCGGGCGAACGCTGCGGGCCGGCTCGCCACGCGCTGGATGTCGCCGGTGAAGGTTTCGAGGACGCTTGCCACGTAATCGGCGTACGAATCGTTCGAGAGTCGCTGGACGGCGCTCCTGACGAAGTTGCGGTCGCTCCGAGCGCTCGCCACGATGACTGCCGTGACGGCGAGCGCCGCTGCCCCGACCGCCATGGCCACGTACACGGCGACACGGCCGCTCTCACGAGCGCCGGTCAACTCGGCCGCAAGCGTCGAGAGACTCGCTGGATCGAAGATCGCGTACCCGACGAGCACGGCCCCTGCCAGGGCAGTGATCGTCAACAGGTCGAACACGCGTTCGACGGCCAGTGACGCGAATCCGGAGGGATACGGGATGCCACGGCGAGCCTTTACGACGTACGCACGGACCGCGTCACCGGCCCGTGCCGGGAACACGAGGTTCCCCGTCTGGCTAATGAACACCGCCCCCGTGAGGAAACCGACGCGCTCTGTATACCCTAACTCCGCCAGGATGTCCCGGTAGCGGGCCCCGCGGAGCGGCCACGAAACGACGTACACCAGTGCGGCGGCGACGACGAGCGCGGGATTCGAGCTCCAGGCTGCGCCCATCTCGTCGATGACCGCCGTCGGGTCGAGATACACCGTCATCAGCGCCAGCGCGACCACCACCAGCAGCGTCCCGGCGGTCAGGGTCACCCGGCGGGTGATGAGCGGGCTGACGATCAGTTGCCACCAGGTCCGGAGGATCTGGCTCCCCATCCCGAACACGTCCCGGACCAGGTCGACCTTCGAGTCGCCCTTGGGCGTCCACTCGACGGGGAACTCCTTGACGCGGTAGCCGTCCTTCTGCGCGCGGACGAGGACTTCCGTGTCCCAGAACCAGTGTTCGTCTTCGACGTCCCCGATGAGGGCGAAGAGCGCCTCGCGGTCGAACGCCTTGAACCCACACTGGTGGTCGAGCAGTTCCGAGCGCAGGAACAGTCGAACGAGGCCGTTGTAGCCACGGCTCGGAATCCCGCGTTTCGCGGGGCGGTCGGCCTGCTGGCCGGGCACCCAGCGGGAGCCGGTGGCGAAGTCGTACCCGTCGGAGCGGATGCTCTCGACGAGTTCTTCGAGGTGTTTCATGTCCGTCGCGAGGTCGGTGTCGAAGTACACCAGCGTCTCGCCGTCGGCGGCGCGGAAGGCGTACTCAAGTGCGCCGCCGCGGCCCAGACGCTCGTCGCTGTGGACGTGCCTGATGCGGTCGTCGTCGTCGGCGAGTCGGCTGGCGATCGCCGGCGTTCGGTCTTCGCAGCCGTCCTCGGCGACGATGACCTCGTAGCTGTGTGCGGGGAGGAACTCGGCGAGCGTCTCGAGGGTGACCGTCACGGTCTCCTCGATGGTGTCGGCCTCGTTGTAGGCCGGGAGGACGACGCTCACCTCGACGCCCTGGGTCATTGCCCGACTGTTTCGGTAGGGTGCAAAAGTACCTTCTGTTCGCTACAGCGTCGACTGTTCCCTTCCCGACGTGTTTCTGATCGGGCGAACAGTGGCTGCGGTGACGACTACTCGCGGTCGCCGATGTTCTTGACCAGCACCGACTGGTCGGACTCGCGCAGCACGTTTTCGGTGACGCTGCCGAGCAACACCTTGTCGATCCCCGTCTGGCCGTGGGTCCCCATGACGACGAGGTCGACGTCGTTGGTCTCGGCGTAGTCGAGGATCTCCTTGTGCGGCGTCCCGGTCTCGACGGCGGTGACGGCGTCGAGGCCGGCGTCGGCTGCCCGGTCGGCGATCGCGTCGACTGCTCGCTTGCCTTCGCCTTCGAGCGCCTCCTCGACGGTGGCCCACTTTCCGTCCGGCAGCGTCGGGTAGTTCGTCGTGTCCACCACGTAGAGCGCGTGAACGGTCGCGTCGGTCAGCGCTGCCAGTTCGATGGCTTCGCTGATGGCTTCCTCGGCTCCGGGGCTGGCGTCTGTCGGGATGAGAATGTCGTCGTACATGGGTCGTTCACCTGCCGTGTTTGCAAGCCACGCACTTGACCTGTCGGGTCGCTCCCACCGGACGAGAACCGCCGAAGGTTTTTCACATGCGGGCAGCGCATTCTGGAGTATGAACGAGGCGTTCGTTCAGTTGCGCTGTCCCGAGTGTACCAAAGACTGGGAGGCAAAACCCATGGACTTGCCGGCGCGGAGCGAGTCGTTCACGTGCCCGGACTGTGGCGAACAGCGCCCCACCGCCGAGTTCATGCGAACCGACCGCGACCTCGAAGTCCTCAAAGAGTTCCAGAGCTAGTCCGCCCGTTCGGACTGGCTGACGGTTGCGAACTCACTCACGTCGATTTCTCCGACCTCGCTGACTGCCTCGTAGGGCCGATTGACGACGATGTTCCCCGCCGTCTGCTTCCCGATCCCCGGAATCGCCTGGAGTTCGTCCATCGACGCCGCGTTGATGTCGAGCGGATAGGGAACCCCCGACACGGAGCGATAGCCGTGGTCGGTGACCGCCACGTCCAGCGTCTGGCCGAGTTCGTGCTCGCCGGGAATGCCCACCAGCAGCGGATACGTCCCGAGTTGCCGACCGAAGGTCGTCCCGTCCTGGTGGTATTCGAGGTGGACGTTCGGGAGGACCGTCCCCGGGGGCGCGACTCGCTGGAGCATCGGGTTGTCGATGGTCTCGCGAATCTCGCGCTTGTAGGCCTTGAACTGGTTTTTGTGCTCCTTGGCGATGTCCGCGCCGGTGTCCGACATGTCCGTCCCGGCGAAGGCCATGACCTGGCGGATGTTCACCCGCCGGAGCATCAGCCCCTCGTCGTACACCCGCTGGAGGAACTGCTTGTTGTGCTCGTAGGTTTCCGGCCGCTCGCCCATCAGCCCGTGGACGAGGTTGATCCCCGGCAGGATCTTCGGCAGCCGCCGGGCTGCGTCCTCGCCGTGATTCGGCGCGGTGTCCTTGTCACCGCCGGGTCGCCAGCCGCCCTCCTCGTTGACGATCTTGACCGCCTGGAAACACTCCTCGGCGGAGACGTTGAGGTTGTTCTCCTCCTGGACGAGGGGATCGGCCGACTCGAGGCCGAACGCGGCCGTGTCGCCGGGCGTGTTGTGCTCGGCGATGACCCGGATGCCCTCCCGGGAGAGCTCCGGCCACTCGACGATGGTGATGGGATTCATGTTGTCGAGGTGGAGCGTCTCCAGGTCGGGCGCCACCTCGCGGATGCCGCCGTAGAGGTCCCGCAACGCGTCGGGGTTCGGTTTCTCGCCGTCGCCGCCGTAGGCGAGGATGTCGGCCTGGCGACCGAGGCGGAAGTGCCGCGCACCGCGCTCGTAGAGGGCTTCGACCTCGCCGACGACGGTGTCGGTGGGGCGGAAGGAGGGGTCGCCGTACAGCGGCTCCGTGCAGAACGAACACCGGTACGGACAGCCCCGCGAGGTCTCCATCTCGCAGATGAGGTAGTCGGGGTGGTTGGGGTGCTGTTCGATGATGAACGCGCCCTCACGAGCCCACCGGGCGATCTCCTCGTTGTCGCGCATCCGGTTGCCGAACCCTTCCATGCCGCCGTGGACCAGGTCGTAGGCGGCGGCTTCCACGTCGCCTTTCGCGACGAAGTCGTAGTCCAGGTCGTCGCGTTCCATGTCCTGCGCGCCGGCGTTCTCCTCGCCGACGCCGAAGCGGACGGGGCCGCCCATCAACGACGTGCCTTCGGCGGTCCAGGCCATCCGGCGGACCTCGTCGGGCTCGGCCGGGGTGCCCCCGACGTAGTTCCCGGGGACGGTCATGCCGCCGACGTAGACGAACAGGTCGGCCTCTTCGACGTCCTGCCAGCGGCTGCTGTCGTCGCGGAGCGCGTCGATGGTGTGGTAGGTGATCTGTTCTGGCGGGACGCCCGCATCGACCAGCGCACCGGCGGTGTAGCGAGGGTAGGTGGAGACGTAGGGAGGAACGCCGAAGTGAGCCGGCTCGTCGACGTAGCCGTCCACGATGGTCACGTCGAGGGTTGCCGGGTCTGTCATGGACGCCGCTTGTCTCTCGACGAGTAAAACGATGTGGATGTGCGGGCTCGGCGGCCGAGATACCATCTCGCACACAGTCCGGAACCACCACTACGGGACTCAGCGCCGTCCCTAGAGACGATGGCAATCGACATCGCGTGCGGGATGGAGGTCGACCCCGAGGATCCCGGCGCCGTCACTGAGATCGACGGCGTGGAGTACTACTTCTGCTCGGAAGGTTGTAAGGAGCAGTTCCAGGCCGACCCGCAGAAGTTCCTGGCCGCGGCGTTCCCGTTTCTCAACGAAATCGAGGACATGCAGACCCCGCGGCTGCCCTACGGCGGGGTCCGGGGCGAGTTCGAACTCTCGGTCGCCGACGAGGAACAGTTGGGCGTCGGCGACGAAGTCTCCCTGACGCGATCGCTCACCGACGACGAGGTCCGTCAGTTCGCCCGCATCACGAGCGACACCAACGCGCTCCACCTCAACGACGAGTTCGCCGAGCGCACGCGGTTCGGCCGGCGCATCGCCCACGGGACGCTCGTTTCCGGTCTCATCAGCGCGGCGCTGGCGGCGTTCCCTGGAATGACGATCTACCTCAGCCAGGAACTGGAGTTCGTCGCGCCCGCGGACGTCGGCGACACGTTCACCGCCCGGTGTCGGATCGTCGATCGACTCGCTAACGACCGGTTCCGCGTCGCGACCCACGTCGAGAACCAGGACGACGACATCGTCATTCAGGGGACGGCGACCATCCTCATCGACGACCTGCCGCACCTCCACTGACTACACGTAGATGTGACCCTCGACGGGATCGTACGCCCGGTCCGGCTCGAAGTCGGCTTCACGGGCGCGATGGGTCGCGAGCGCCGCCACGACCGCATCGAGCGCGTCGCCGCCCGCGTCGTCGATCAGTTGGCCGCGGACGTCGGCGGCGAACTCGATCGCAGTCGCCGCTTCGAGGCCGTCGACGATCTCTTCGCGACGTTCCCGCGCTGGCCCGTCGTCGTCCTTGTACTCGCGGGCGGGGAGCGAACAGGTCGCGAGGGTGGCTGCCGGATACACCTCACAGAGCTGGGTCGCGTCGGGCGTCGCGTCCGCCGGGGACTGCATCGGCCGAACGCAGACGTCGTCGGTCCGGGCCAATGGTGCGAGAACGTCCCGGATGCCGTGGAACGTCTGGCTGGCCACGAGCCAGTGGTACGGCGACTGCGCCCCCACGGGGCCGTCGGTTTCCCGGAGCAGGTACGTCCGGTCGCTCCCCGTCTGCTCGGCACGGGAGACGCACGCCTCCTCGAAGCCGTCGACGTCTGTCGCGGCGGTCGCGACCCACTCCAGGGAGTCCTCCCAGGTGTCGCGGCCGTGGACCGGTGCCGGGACGCCGAACGAGACGTCCAGTCCGACGACCGAGGCGTCGCGGAGGAACGCACACAGGCGGCCGAGACATGGCGCGCGCTCGGCGACGCCGAAGCGGTCGGCGGCCGACGCGCAACTCTCCACGCGAAGGCTGTCGCCGTCGACGGTCGCCTCGGCGAGCCAGATGCCGTGGCCGGCCTGGCGAGCGCCGCTGAAGTCGATGCCGTGGAGGGTCGCTGTCACGGTCGAGGAGAGGGCAGCGAGAGAGAAAAAGCCGGGGCATTCTTGGTGTCCGCGGGCGTACCTGAACGTATGCCGAAGACTGAGGAGATCAAGTGTACCTCCCCGGACTGTGAACTCGACATGTTCGAGAATCACTATACGTACGACGTCCCCGACGATCTCAGCGTCTCGGACCTCAACTGCCCGATGTGCGGTGGCACCGACTGCCTCGAAGCGATCGAACTATGATCCGCGAACTCGGCCGCTCGATCGGTAACGCCGTGATGGAGACCGTCGGCCGTGCGGCAAGCACGGTCCAGGAACGCCGTCCCCTGCCCGTCGATCTCCTGGAGAGCGAGGACGCCTACCTCGCCGTCTTCGACGCGCCGGGCACGACCAGTAGCGACGTTCAGGTCCGGTTCGAGGACAACACCGTCGAGGTTCGCGTCGACCGCTTCCGCGACTTCCACGAGGGCTACGACATGCTCCTGCCCGGCCGCGGCCTCGCACTCGACGGACAGATCACGCTGCCCGCCGACGCCGACGTCGACCCGAAAGAGGCGGACGCGACCCTCCGACAGAACGGCACGCTCGAAGTTCGCGTGCCCAAGGAAGACACCGCCAGCGAGATGCCCGTCACGGAGGAAACCGACACCACCGAGGGCGAAGACGCGACCGACGACGGGGCCTGATCACTCGACGGTCATCCCCTCGACGACCGCGAACTCCTCGTCACCGTCGAACCGGGTCGGATCGAACGCGTCGAGCGCGTCGCCGATCCACCCGTCACTATCCCCCTCCACGTCTTTCTCTAGCAGCATCCGTGCGACCGCGTCGCCCAGCGCGGGCGCTCGCATGAACCCGTGGCCGTGCCAGCCGACTGCGACGAACAGGTCGGGAGCGACTTCCCCCACGAGCGGGTCGCGGTCGGGCGTCGCCGTACAGAGGCCTGCCCAGGACCGGTCGACTGCCGGCACGTCGACTTCCCGAGCGAGCGCGTCTCCGAACCGGTCACACGCCGAGGTCACGAACGCCTCGTCGGCCGTTCGGTCCCAGTCGTCCGGATCGAAGTCCCGTTCTTCAGTCCCGTCGCCCACCAGGAATCCCCCGTCGCGCGGTCGGCAGTAGAACCCTGCCGTCGCGTCGTAGAGGATGGGTGCGTCGCTGCTGGCCGGAGACGGCTCGGTCACGAGCGCCTGCACGCGGTAGGCCTTGACCGGAACGGGAACGTCGACCGCGGCGAGGAGCTTGCGGGTGTGGGCCCCGGCCGCGACGAGGACTGCGTCGAACTCCCGAACGCGGTCGGGCGTCGTGACGGCTGGTCCCTCCGCCAGGGCCACCTCGGTGTCCGTCTCGATGGTCGCGCCGGCAGCCCGCGCCTGCGCTGCCACGACCTCGGTGTAGGTCGCCGGGTCAGTTGTGGCGGCGTCGTGGGCGATGGCGGCCACCGCGACGTCGTCGGTCCGGAGCGCGGGGAACCGATCCGCGAGAGCTGCTGGCTCGACGAACGCCACGTCACGGCCCCGTTTTCGCATCCGCGGGACCTGTTTTTCGATCGCCTCGGCGCGACCCTCGTCGCCGTCGCGCGCCAGCCAGACGTAGGGGCGTTCCGTGAACGAAAAGCGCGTTTCGGCTGCGAGCGAGCGGAAGCGGTCCATCGCCGCCGCGGCCACGGCCGCGTCGATGCGGTCGGCGACGGCGCCGTAGCAGATGCCGGCGGCCCGGCCGGAACTCCCGGCGGCGACCGATCCCCGCTCGAAGAGCGTCACCGCTGCCCCGGCGTCCGCGAGTTCCCGCGCTGCGGTCACGCCCACCGCGCCGCCACCGACGACTGCAACCCGTTTGGATGCCATCGGTCTCGTATCAGTCCGCGACCGCGTCGATCCCGCGAGCAGGGTAGCCGACGACGGTGTCGACGCCAGCGTCTCGGAGCCGGTCCGTCTGCGTTCGGACGCTGTCCTCGTCGCCGACGAGCGCGTAGTCCCGGACGGCCTTCGAGAGGACCGACCGCGCTCGGCCAGTTGCGGTCGCGTCCGTCGCGGCGTCGGCCGGCAGTGCCTCTCGGACGGGTTTCCGGCGTGCGGCGTAGGCACCGACGGCGTCGAGGATGGCGTCCTCGTCGTCGCTCACGACCAGCGGCGCGTAGACGGCGATTTCGCCGTCGAAGCCTGCCGCCCGGAGCGCGCGGAGATCGCGCTCGGTCGACCGCGAGAGCAACTCGAACTGGGTGCCGCCGACCGCGAGCGCGATCCGCTCGACGCTCTCGGTCCCGACCCATGCGTCCGGAGCGCGGTCCCTGGCAGCCCCGAGTCGCGGGGCGACGGCCCGCTGTTTCTCCTCGTCGGTCAGATACGCCGGGTGGCCCGCGACGAGAACCCGTCCGACGGAGTCGGGGAGCCGTTCCCAGCGCTCGTCGTCGCCGAGCGGGTCGAACCCGTCGGCTCGGACTGGCGTCGTTACTCGGACCGTCTTGTCGTCGGCGAGGTCCGTCAGCGTCTCGGCGTCCGGGAGGTGTTCGCGGCCCTCGTAGTCGATCGTCACCGTTTCGACCGCGAGGTCTCCCGCACGCGAGACGTCACACTCCGTCGGTTTCACCGCGATCGCGTCGATACCCGCCGTCGCCAGTACGCCCTCGGTTAACATTCGTGTCTCCTCCAGTAGCGCGTGGCCGCGACCGCCGTCGGCCACGCTCGCGAGTTATCTGAATCCCGATCCCTCGCGGCAAAACGCTGTCGTTTACCGCCCCTCTCCGTTCGCCGATGAACCAGCTATACTGGGAGATCAGCGTCTTCCGGACGCTGCTCTCGGTTCACCGATGAAACGGTTACACTGGGAGATCAGCATCCGGATCGACCTCTCGATCGACTTCCTCGGGCATCTGCCAGTCGGTCGCCAGTTGCAGCAACTGGACGAGGATGCGCGCCGTCGCGCCCCAGACGGTGTAGCCGTCGACGGTGAAAAAGTGGAGGCGGATGTCGCCGTAGTGGGGATGGTCGCGGCGTTCGGACTCGTAGTTGTCGAGGTCGATCAGGTCTTCGACGGCGAGGATGGCGATCTCTGCGACCTCCCGCTCGTCGGGCGTGTACTCCGCGTCGGGAACGCGAGCGACGTACGGCCGCACCGAGTATCTGGTGACGGTCCGGATGTCGTCGAGTCGGCCGACGATGTCGGCAGCCGCCGGGTCGAGACTGATCTCCTCGTTGGCTTCCCGGAGCGCGGTCGCCTGGAGACCGTCGTCGCTGGGCTCGCGGCCGCCGCCGGGGAAACTCATCTGGCCGGGGTGTTCGCCGAGGTGGTCTGCACGCTTGGTGAAGAGGAGATAGTGGTCTCCGTCGCGGGTGATGACCGGCGCGAGCACGGCTGCCTCGCGCTCCTCGTCGGAAATACCGACAGCGTCGTGCGCGACCACCCGCTCCAGGTCCATACACTACATGTCGAACCGGGCGCTCTTAATTTGCCCGGGGTCCCCTGATTTATGAGAGGGCCTCGTCGAGCCGGTCGCGTGCGGCCGCGAGATCGACCGGCGCCCACACTTCGAGTTCGTAACTCACGTCGAGCAGTTGCTCGATGCGCTCGGTGTCGCCGGCCGCGACGGCCGCGTCCGTGTCACGCTGGAACTGCGCTTTGCCGGCCTCGCCCAGCCGCTCCCGGTCGATCGACCGCTGCTCGATGGCCATGATGTGTGGCAGGTCCGTCGCGCCCTCGAGCAACTCCGGGAACGCGACGGGACCCGGGAACAGCCACTCTTCGTCGGTGTCGTCGGCGTCGACGGACACGAGGTGGTACGTCCCGATTGCGTCGTCGACGTCCGGATCGAACGCCGAGGGGTCACAGTCCTCGCCCTGTTTGTACGCCAGTTCGACGAGCGCCTGCCCGAGTTCCTCGCGAGTGAGCGCGCCGAAGAGGTCGACGACGCCCGCCAGCTCGTCGCCGGTCACGTCCATGTCCCGTCGGGCGACTGGCTCCCTCTTTACGCTTCTGCCCGCTCCCCGTGCGGCCGTCAGCGGCTCCCCGTTCGATCAAGCCCTTCGTCGGAGGCGTCCCTGACCGCCGCCGGGTCGAGGTCGGTGTCCCGCCAGGCGGGGAGCCGAGTGTCCTCGGCCGGCGGCTGGACGGCATCGGCGTAGGTCTCGACCTGCTCGCGCTCGCCGGCGGCGTCGAATTCGAGGCCGTTGAACGCCGCGTCGGTCTCGTACTGCCGGACGAGGCGGTCGGCTTCCGCTCGGTATCGCTCGCGGAGCCGGTCGTACGCCGGCTGCAGGCCCGCGTCTTCGACGACCTGGAACAGCGCCGTGGCGACCTCGCTGCACATGTCGCCCAGGCCCTGCGGCCCGCCGACGGCGCGGTGGTCGTGTTCGTGCTGGCCGAGGTCGACCTGTGCGGAGCCGTCGAAGCCGGCGCCCTCGAAGGCGTCCCCCAGGGTCCCGATCTCCAGGCCCCAGCCGCGTTGGGCCCGCAAGCTCCGGACGAGCTCGCTCGTCGCGGCGAACTCGCCGGCCAGGGCGTACCGGAAGCTCGCCAGGTAATCGACGACGTCGTCCTCGTGGCCTTCGTCGAGCGCACGCACCAGCGGCGTGTAGAAGAGCCGAAAGAGGCGGCCGTAGAGGCGGTCGTTCTCGACGCGGGCGTAGTAGCCCTTCGAGAAGTCGTAGCCCTCTGCGAGCGGGAAGAGCAGCCGCGGGACGTGGGCGCGAGAGTACGTCGTCGCGTCGGCGTCGTGGACGACGACGTACTCCTCCTGGGCTGCCAGCCCGAGCGCGAGCCAGACGTCGCGGCCCTTCCCGGCGGGGCCGTTCAGGCCGACCTCGCCGAGTCGCTCTCGGACTTCGGGAGCGTTGCACCACAGCACGTCGGGGGCGAGCTCGAAGGAGTCGAGCCACCGGGTGACGGTGGCGACGTGGTCCTCGCTGGCTCGCAGGGCGACGATGACGCGGGCCGGGTCCACCCGTTCGAGCGTGGTGAGAACGCGCTCGGCGGCGAGGCTGGCGTGTTCGCGCTCGGTGAGCGGCACGACGACGGCGGCGCTCTCCGTGGGCGCGTCGGGAACCCGGTCGGAGAACGCGTGGAGCGTCGCCACGCGCTCCTGGACGTATTCCATCGCCAGCACCTACGGATGCTCCCCGAAAAAGTCCGCCGTTCTCGGTTATGCTCTGGCTCCCGTCGGGAACCGCCCGAGTCGGTGGACGACGACGAGAACGGCCACGAGACAGAAGAGCGCGGCGACGAGCGCGCGGAAGACGAAATCGAAGGCGAGGCCGGCGTCGGTGAGTGCGCCGACCGCGGAGCTCCCGGTCGCCTGGACGATCATCATGCTCCCGCTGTAGGCGGCGTAGGCGCTGGCGCGGTGCCGATCGGGCAGCGACCCGAGCAAGAGCGTGTCGACCGCCGGGAAGAGGCTGTGAACGACGTACCCCAACAGCGCACTCACGAGTGCCAGCGTGACCAGTCCCGACGAGACGGTCACCAGGAGGACCGCGCCACCGAAGCCGACGAGAACGGCGAAGAGATAGGACACCAACGGCAGGCGGTCGGCGAGGTGGCCGGAGACGAAGAAAGCGGGGACGCCGGCGGCGAACACGACCGTCAGCAGGTTTCGGGCCATCGTTCCGGAGACGGCTTTCGTCGTGGTGAGGTAGGTGACGTAGAAGTTGAACAGCCCGTTCCAGACGAAGCCGGCGAACCCGAGGATGGCGACGCCGGCGAGGACGATCGGGTACTGCTGCCGGACCGCGCCCAGCAGGTCGCGGTCGTGGACGCCCGCGTTCGGCAGGTCGGTCTGCCTGCTGGCGAGGACGAAGCCGGCGGTGGCCAGCGCGGCGACGACGGCGATGCCCTGGAAGGTGGTTCGCCAGTCACCGACGAGCAACGCGGCGGTGACCAACAGTGGGGCACCGGCGGCGGCCAGTTGCGAGGCCATTCCGTGAATCCCCAGCGCCCGGCCGACTCGCTCGGGGTAGAGTTCGGTGACGAGCGGGTTGGCCGCGATGAAGTACGCGCCGCTGGCCATCCCCATCAGGAAGGCCCCGAGCATGAGCGCCGGAATCGACGGTGCAGCGGCGGTAAACAACGCCGCGGCCGTCAGGACGCCCCCGGTCGCGAGGACGACGTACTGCCGCGGGACGTGCGTCAGCAGATAGCCCGTCGGAATGCGCGGGAGCGCGCTGCCGAGCCAGGCGAGCGTCGCGAGCAGCCCCAACGTCGTCCCGCTGGCGCCGAACGCGGTCCGGAGCGGCTCCAACAGCGGGGCGAAGACGACGCGACCGAGGTTGACGAGGAAGACGAGCGAACAGAGCGACCCAAACACCTCTCGTCGTGCCACGGCGGCCCTTCCGCCGCCGCCGAGTCAAACCTTCCGGGAGCCGCCGCGACGCGCTCGTCGAACACGTGTCAGACGACCGGCATGGTATTTATACCGTCGCCGTGTTTAGCGTCTGATATGGAATCCGTTCGCAAGGGGCTGCGGTCCGGGGCGATCGAGAAAGACACCTACGAGCGGCTCACCTGCGCGGAGTGCGGTGAGGAACTCGGGACGCGAAACGACCCGGACGCACTGGGAACCGTCCGGTTCTGTCCCGAGTGCGACCGAGAGTGGCAGCGGATCGGGTAGCGCTACTCGAAGACGGCGTCGAAGGCCCCGGCACCGAGCGGCTCGAACGTTCCCGCATCGACGTTTTCCTGAACGTGGGCAGGCGATCCCATCCCGACCAGCGACGTGGTCACCCCGGGCGCGCTCCGCGCGAAGTTGATCGCGCGCTGGGCGCGGGTCTCCCCGTCGAGTTCCGCTTCGACCTCGTCCGGCATCTCGGCGGCGAGTTTCCCTTGCATGATCGACGCGCTCGTGAACACGTCCAGCCCCGCGTCGTTGGCGAACCAGAGCGCGCTCTGCGGACCGTCGGCCCCCTCGTGGGATTCGACGGTGAACGCGTCGGCCATGTAGACGTTGAACGGGAGCTGAATGGCTCTGAGATGCGTCGCGTCGGTCCCGGCCGCGTCCGAGGCTGCCCGCGCCCGCGAGACGACCTCCGGGAGCGAGAGATAGCTCTCGTGGTCAGGCCCGACGCGGAAGGCCTCCCAGGTCGCTACCCCGTAGTGGCGGACGTCGCCGGCCTGGGCGCGCTCCTCCAGCCTCGTGAACGTCGCCTCGAGCTGATCGTAGACGTCTTCGCGGCTCTTGGTCTCCAGCTGGGTTTCGGGATTGTGGATGTAGTAGAGGTCGATGGCGTCGAGACCGAGGTTGTCGAGCGAGCGATCGAGCTGGTCGTCGACGTAATCCGGGGCGATGCAGTGCTGACCCAGCGCGAGGTCGTCGGGGTCGACGATGCCGGAATCGAGGTACTCCTCGCGGATGTACTGGCCGGGATCGGCCGGCCGGTCGCCGTCGAAGCCCACGAAGCCGCCCTTCGTCGCGACGAGGACGGCCTCGCGGTCGACGTCGGCGTCGTCGATGGCGTCGCCGACGACCCGCTCGCTGCGCTGACAGCGGTAGTTGATGGCGGTGTCGACGACGTTCACGCCAGACTCCAGTGCCTGGACGATGGCGTCGTGGTACCCCTCGTCGGCGGCGTCGGTGGGTTCGCCGAGGTAGGTGCCGACGCCGATCGAGGAGACGACGCAGTCGGAGAACGCCCGATAGTACGTGCGAGCGAATCGCTCGTGATGGTCGTCACGGTAGTCCCAGGTCGCCTCTCGTGTGGCCATGTCGCTGGGTTGGAGAGCCGGCGGTAAAACCGGGGCGGTCGCGGTGGTCCGTGGCATCGCCGACTGGTGGCTGTCGATACAACTGGCGTCCGAATAGTTCAACTGTGGAGAAAGTTTGACCACGGCCCCGGTCGAAGCCGAATTACATGCCCTCCGGTCGATCGGTGCTGTATCGCGATGTGTTTCTCGCGCTCCTCTGCGTCGGACTGTTGACGGCGCCGCTGTGGTTCGCTGCACTCCATATCGGTGATTCGACCTACCGGTACGAGCGCGTCCGTGTCACAGCGGATGCCTCCGGGATCGCGTATGCTACCGACGACGTCACGGAATCCAGGCTGCCGATCAGCCACGAGGTCGGGTGTTCGAGCGGCTCGGAGATTCGTATCTGTTCGCTCGAACAATTGGTGCTCGATCGGGGACGGATTCCCAGTTCGTTCTCCCACAGTACCCCCAACAACACGCTCGAACCGGGAGCACTCGGCGCGCGATACCGCTACGTATTGCTGAACGACACCGTCTACGAGGCAGCCTACGTGACGAACACGTCTGCGCCACGAGACGACGGCATGTACCCGGTGGCTCTCACCCTTGAACCCGTTTCGCCGGAGCGAGCGCTGCGGGACGTTTCTGTTCCGGTCGAGTCCGCGTCCCCAGTCGTCGCGAGGGCTGCACGAGAAGGGAGCGCGACCTCACATCGCAACGTACCAGTCCCGGAGACGCCGATCCGACTCGAAGACGGGCGGATACGACCCGAGGACGGGCGGTATTACCGGGTGTATCTCGAAGGATCTGACGACCCCTCGTCGTTCACACGGTTCATGCTGCCGTTTTTCGCTTTCTTGACAGGGACGGTGTTTCTCCACCATCTGAGCCGACGTGTCGAACTGATCTACGTCGGCACGTCTCCTCATACCGAGCGCGACGAGAACGACGGCGAAGAGTAGCGTCCCCTCGTTTCGGCGAAACACAGACGACCGTCGATCTCACGTGCACGCTCGTGCCGTCTCGGACTCGATATGTCGGGCGATGCCACCGACGGGGAAGTTAAGGAACTGGTCGCCGTACCTTATTCCGTCTCGCTGCTCTCTGTTTGTGATTCGCCTGCTGGAGACCGGTCACGTCGTCCGTCTGATGTGGCTGCAGTCTGTGCTCCCCTGCTCTCGGCCAGCGTTCGTCTGCCGAGCACTCGACACACAATGACTCCGAATCCCGAACTCCGCACGACTGAACAGGTACCCCTGGAGATGGCGAAAGAGATCCTGGACGCGATGGAAGAGCAGTCCGAAACCATCGGTTTACAGAGCGTGATGGCCGTGACGGACGCCGAAGGGAATTTCATCGCCCAGCGCCGGATGGACAACGCCTGGTTACCGAGCGTGAACATCTCCCTGAACAAGGCTTACACCGCTGCCGGATTCGAGATGGCCACCGAGGACCTCGCTGAGGTCACGATCCCCGGCGAATCACTGTGGGGCCTCCAGGTGACCGACGAAAGCCGTCTCGTCGTGTTCGGCGGCGGCATTCCGCTGGAGCACGACGGCGCCGTGGTGGGTGCCGTCGGTTCGAGCGGCGGCGAGGTCAGCCAGGACGTCGAAGTCGCTGAGGCCGGCGTCGAGCGATTCGACGAACTCGTCGAGTAACTCGCTCAGCGACCCTTTTTCTCACGCCAGGCTGGTCATCGCGATCAGGCCTGATCTGTGGGATGAACTCACGGTCCGTGGTGGCCTCCCGGAGTCCGAGAACCCTCGACTATATGTCGCCGGACATCGCGTCGAACAGCCGATCGGTCAGCTCGGGCATGGTCATCCCGGTCGAGGGACCGATGCCCTCCATGTGGTCGATGGAGATCTGGCCGCCGCCCATGCGAGCGTGGCCGCCGGCCTCGGCCATCGGGATGTCGTCGACGGCCGAGCGTAGCGTCTTGCCCATGTGGACGCGGTCGTCCCGAGAGCGTCCGGAGAGGTGGATGGTGCCGTCTTTCTCGCCGGCGACGACGACGGCGGTCACGCCCTCGAGCCGGAGGAGTTCGTCGGCGGCCTGCGGGATCGCGTCGGCGTTGTTCACGTCGCCGACGTTGGAGAAAGCGAAGGCGGTGCGGACGTCGCGGTTGGTGATGGCGCGCGCTTTCACCTCCAGTACTTCGGCGTCGACCTCGGGGTTGGCGATGCGGTCGAGCGCGTCCTGGTCGACGCCGCTGTAGAGGTACGCTGCGGCCCGGAATTCGGCGGGCGAACAGCCCTTCGTGAGGCTCTTCGTGTCGGACTGGATGCCGTGGATGAGACCCGTGGCCACGTCGGTCGGGAGTTCGTCGGGACCGGCCTCCTCGTCGGGATCGATGGGCGTCCAGCCCATCGACTGGCAGTACTCGGCGAAGATCGTGGCACAGGCCCCGTTGTCGGTTCGCACGTCGGTGAACTCCGTGCCGGTGCCGCCGCCGGGGTGGTGGTCGATGACGGCGAACGGGTCGATGCTGTCGGCGCCGGAGAAGCCGCGGGGCGTGTTGTGGTCGACCAGGACGACGTCGTCGGCGGCCAGTTCGCTCGCGTCGACGACGCGGTCGAAGTTCAGGTCGAGGACCGTCTCGAACGCACGATTTTCCTGGTGGCGAATCTGGCCCGCGTAGTGCATCGTCGCGTCGGTGTCGACTGCCGACGCGATCGCGTCGACGGCCATCGCACACGACATCGCGTCCGGGTCCGGGTTGGGGTGCATCAGAATGGCGATCTCGTCGCGTTTGGCCAGGGCGCGTCTGAACCGGTGACCCTTCGAACGTCGGAGTCGCTGGACGCCCCAGCTCGCGCTGACGGCGGCCACAGCCAGGGCGACGACGGCCAGGATCGCGAGTTCGGGATTCTCCAGGGCGAATGCCGCGGTGGTGTCGACGGCGTTTTGCACGCCACCACCACCTGCGGCTGCAAGTGGCATACTCGGCTGCTGTCGTCCCGGAGAAATAAGAATGTACCCCATCTCTCCGATATCTGTCAATCTTGGGAGACTGGCCGTTTCAGATCCGCTACGACGTAGTGTTACTCGCCCGACCCCGAACGATAGGCCTCGATCGCCGCCCGATACCCCTGTTTGTAGGTCGGATAGCGCAACTCGTATCCGAGGTCCCGGAGCCGCTCGTTCGAGCAGCGTTTGCTCGTCTGGATGCGCCGACGGGCTGGTTCCGAGAGGTCGTCGTCGGCCAGTCGCTCGGCTTTCGTCCGCTTCGGCGGCTCCGGGGCACCACACTCGTCGGCGAGCCAGTCGGCGAACGCCCACTTCGAGACCGGCTCGTCGTCGACGACGAGGACGGTCTCGTCGCGCGCGAGGTCTGCTTCCAACAGGAAGCGCACGGCCCCTGCGGCGTCGTCGCGGTGGACCATGTTCAGGTATCCCTCCGTGACCGGGCCCTCGACGTAGCGGGTCAGCCGATAGCGATCGGGGCCGTACAGGCCGGCAAAGCGGGCGACAGTTCCGTCGATGCCGTGGTCGGCAGCGACTTCGCGGGCGACGCGTTCGGCTTCAGCCAGCACCTTCGTTTTCTCCGTCGTCGGATCGATAGCCGTCCCCTCGTCGACCCAGTTACCGTCGTGATCCCCGTAGACCCCGGTACTGGAGGTGTAGACAAGTCGTTCCGGCGGGTCGGCCCGACTGCCGAACTGCTCGATGGCAGTGCGCAGTCCCTCGACGTAGACCTCGCGGGCCGCGTCCGCGCCGCGACCGCCTGAGCTGGCCGCGAAGACGACGGCGTCGGCGTCCGGGACCGACTGGAGGTCGTCCGGATCGGTGACGTCCGCCTGTACTGCCTCGAACCCGGCGGCTTCGATGGCCGCGATGCCGTCTGCTGAGCGGCGGACGCCCACGACCTCGTGGTCGTCGTTCAGCTGTCGCCCGAGTTCGAGGCCGACGTATCCACAGCCGAGGATGACGACTCGCATGGCTATCGCTTCTCGCTCTCGATGAACTGGTGGAGCACGGCGTACTCGCCCAGTGTGATCGGATAGCGGCCTTCGACCTTCTGCTGGATCTCCTTGGCTTCCAGCTGGCCGTCGATGCCCGACTGGATGGCTTCGACGTCGAGGACGGCGGTACTCATCCCCATCAACAGGATGTCGCGCGCGTCGGCGAGGATGAAATCTGCGTCCGGCCGGTCGGGGTCCGTCGCGAGGATCCCAGCTGCGTCCTCCAGCGTGAGTTCGGGCGACTCTCCGTCGACGAGAGCTTCGAGCGTCGACTCGTCGACGCCCGTCGCCTCGGCCACGGCGTCGATTCCCTGCGTCTCGACCGTCTCGGCGAGTTCCTGTTCGTACGCCGTCTGCAACTCCTCTGGGTCGCGCTCGCCCGGCGTCTCGAACTCGTCTCTGAGCATGCTCGCCGATATGGTATCCCGGTACTAATCTCTGTTACTCTGACTCTCGGGTCGGCCATCCGTCCGGGACTGGTCGACCAGTGTCGTCTGGTTGCTCTGTGGTGACACTCTCCCAGTCGGCCCACCCCGCTGATCGCTCGTCCATGTTGCCGCCTTTGTCGCCGACGCCCTGTGACCCGGGTGGGACGAGAATGGCGACCGCCGTCCGAGCGGTAAAGGAGAGTCGCTCGGCGCGACCGAACGGCTCGCTGGTCCCGTCCTCGTCGTAATCGAGTCGCACACTCGACCCGTCCCTGACGTAGGTGACCGAGTGTCCGGGGCTGTCGGCACCGCCGGTGCGCGCTCGGACTGCGAACCGGTCGTAGCCGCCCTTGATTTCGACGTACCAGACGTTCGTCGTCGCCCACCACGCCGGCCCGACGGGCGCGATCGCCATGCCGGCCGGGACTCTGTTTACCGAACGGCCGATTCGATTCTCGATGCGGTCGGCTACCTGATTCGCCTTCGCGTCCAGTTGCGCTCTGAGACGTTCGCTCAGATTCGCCGCGATCTCCTGTTGCAACAGCGAAGAAGCTTTGTTCACTTTCTCGCGTGGCACTCGGGTGTCTCTCGCCGCGCCCGCCTGCCGCAACTGCGTCTGCAGGGCTGCACTGACGAACGCGCGCTTGGTCGCGTTGCCGTCGACCGCAGCGTCCGTGATCCTGGCAACTGCCGACCCGTTGGTCACGGCGAGTGCCCGCGCCCCTGTCGCGTCCCACGTCGACAGTCCCTCTTCGATGACGGCCAGCCGGTCTGCCCGGTCAGTGCCGACGTTTGCGCGCTCGAGCGCTTTGCTGAGGTACGTTCGCTCGATGTGCCGCAACTTCCGCCTGACTGTCGGCCGCAGCCTCGATTGCTGCGTCGACAGGTTGTGATCGAGTTTCTCGTCGTCGATCACCGTCCGGGTCGCTTCGAGACCTGCGAGCGTTCGCGCGGCAACTCTGAACCGAACGTCCGTGCCGAGGCCGAGGTTGCTGAGGAAGGCGTCCGTCGCGTCGCCGTGCGGAATCGTGAAGACGTTCCAGTTCCGGGCGGCTGCCGGATGGATCTTTCTCCCCTCGGGCAGGGATTCGACGTACGTCGATCCGACCGACTTCGTCGTCAGGTACGGCGGTGACCCGTCGACGGCAGTGACTCGAAGCCCGTCGGCCGCTCGTGTCCCGTGCTGCACGCCGCGTCGGTGGGCGAGCGCTTTCGTCAGTACGTCGTTTACTCCGCTCACCGTCTGCAGAAGTGATTCGAGGTTGCGTCCGCGCTGGGCTCGCTGCTCCCGTCGGTTTTCGAGCAGCTGTCTCACTTCCCAGAGGTACGCACGTCGGGCGGCGACGCGCGCTTTCCCTCCGACGGTCTGGTACTCGCTCGGCACGTCGAGCAGTGTGCCTCGCTCTCTGCGAAGTTTCCGCCGGAGCTTCCCCGCCGGATTCGCCTGGTAGACGCCGGCGCGACCCCGCTCGACGGTTACCGAGACGTTCCTGAGCTCGTTTCTGAGGGCAACGAGGTCGGCCAGCGCCCGCTGTCGCAGTCCGTCGGGGAGGTCAGCGTCGACGGACCGCGTCACGTCGAGGTCCCCGGTCGCAGCCCGTTTCGCCAGCGTCTCCCAGCCGCCGTTGTTCTCGACGGCCTGTGTTTCGGCCTGGCCGTGGAGCTGTCCGAGATTCAGCCCCTCGAACCGACCGCCTTTCTCGTAGGAGACGGTGGGCCGGTCCGGAGCGTACCAACTGTGTCCGTGGCGACCCACCAGCGAGAGTTCGACGCGGTAGCGGTCGGTCTCCGTGTTCGTCCTGGTCTCGATCGTCCGGCCGTCCCGCCAGGTGCAGGTGCGCGTCACCGTCAGCGTGAACGCTCGGCCGGCCGCCTCGATGGGGTGCCAACTCGATCCCGGCGTCGGGGGATCGACCGGCTCGAACGAATCCGTCTCGTTGATCCTCGCCGTGGTCGAATTACTCACCAGGTAGTAGCCGCCGCTCGGTCTGGCCGAGCGACAGGACGCGAGCCGTCGCTCGCCGCGGTCGATCTCCGCGACGACCTTCGCTTCGGCGTTGTACACGGACTGGAGCACCTGGGTGAGATTCGAGCTGTCGGCGGCGTTGGCGAACGCCCGGTCTGCGGTTCCGTCGACGCTGACGCGCAACGGCTCGTCCGGTCGCGGTGCGCTGCTCGACCGGGAGTACCGCGCGATTCGCTGGGGGACGTTCGCGCCCGGCGGCGTCGGCGGAAACACTGCGTCGACCCACCGCGTTTCCACCGGCGACTCCGCGAGCAGGTCCCTGAAGCTCACTGACGCCATGGCGTCGCGTACGGCTCGGCGGCCCGCGGCGTCGCTCCGATTGAACAGCGCCCGCTGCTCACGGAGGATCGCACCGTTGGTCAGCAGTTCGACGTGGCGGTTCGCCAGGACGTTCGTGATCGCCTGCCCACCGCTGGCGTACTGTGCGTACCCCCGCGCCCAGGTCAGCGCCCAGAGCCGACCGGTCAGTCGCTGGGCGAGTCCCGGTTCGTCGACCTCTCGATCGAGTCGCGCCTCGAACTGTCTAACCTGCTCGCGGAGTGCCAGCACCGGCGTCCGGACCGTGACCGTCGGACTGACGCGCTTTCGCCCGACGGTCCGGTTCCCGCGTCGAGCGGTGATGGTGACGTTCTCGATGCGGACCCGCAGTTTCGTCGCGTTGCCACCGACCGTCTCGACGTGGACGCGTCGTTTGGCCGCCCGGAGCGCACTCGCGTTCGGCGTCGACGGCAGCGAGGCGGTCGCGGTAACGCCGTGTTGTTCGATCCGGTGATTGGTGAGTCGCTCGCGCGCTCGGAGGTACACGCGGATTCGAAGCCAGTCCCGGAACGTGTCGTCCTCGTCGAGAACGCGACCTGCAGCCGCGTTCGAGCGGGTGAGGACTGGCTGTCTGGCGGCTTCCGCACTAGCCGTCACGACGGCCGTCCGTAGTTCCGTGCTCGTGGCCGCCGTCGCCCGGTCCATCACCACGTCGACGGCTGGTTCCGGAGTCGGTTGCTCGGGCTGGAATCCGACAGTCAGCGTCGCGCTGGCGAGCAGGAGGACCACCCCGACGAGTGCGAACGGCACCCGGCCACGCTCGTCGTCGCACAGTCTCACGGTGACCACGTCCTGACGGTGAGGCGAACGGTGTCGACGCTGACGTTCGCGGCTGCGGCGTCGGCTGACTCGAAGCGAGACCGCATGTCGGCCGTCAGTTTGCGGCCGAGACTGTCGGCCAGCCGCTCGTTCGCGCCGGTGGCGTCGTTCGCCCGCGCGCGGGTCGTCACGTTGGTCCCGACGAGTCGACCAACCCGCTCGTACCGATACGTGACGAGTTGTGCGACGGGGTAGTCGCCGAGCAGTGCCGCTCGCGTCGCGTCCGGCGGGAACAGCCCCGTGACGACGTTCTTCGCGACCACGTCTCCCACGGCACTCATGTTACCACTGGTGTTCGCTGCCGCCCGCGCCTCGGACCGGGTGGCGGGCAGCCCGCTCGCCACGGTCAGAGTGGCTGCGTGCACAGCGGCCGACGCTGGCGGTGTAGGCCCGACGCTCACCTCGCCACTGAGTGGCGCGTCGTCGTACGGCTTCCAGACTGCCCGAACGTGGGTCAGGTGAACGCGCCGTCGCGTCGCGTTCCGGGTCGCGTTCGCGACTGCGCGTTCGTAGTCGTCCCTGGTATGAGTTACCTGCACCCCGTCGACGGTGAGATTGCCGAGGGCAGCCGACGCCAGATGGCCAGCGAGGGTCCCGTGAGCGGTCCGCTCGAACTGCGGGCCGCTGGTTCGGGGAAACGCGAGGACTGCCGACGTGGCGCACCGAGCGCCCGGTGCCAGCGAGTAGCGAACGTCGGCCGTACTGGTCGCCAGCACGTCGGCCATCTCGTCGGCTGCGTCCGCGTCTGCACTCGGGAGCGATCCCGTCGGGACCGTCAGCGTCGCGACGGCTGCGCCGACGAGCAGGAGGAACAGTGCCGCGTCCAGAACCGTACTCGTCGCTCTGGATCCGGTCATCGCCACACCCGTACGGTGAGTCGGCCGGGCCGGACCCGCCCCGGTGCAACGCGGACGCTCACCTGTTCGCGCGCAGTCTGTGCCCGTGCCGGCGGCGTCGGGCCGGCGTGCCAGCGGGACGTTGCCGTACTCACCGTCGCGTTCAGCGTGTACCCGTCAGGAGCCGCCGTGGAACGACGTGACAGCCTCCCCGGCTCGACGACGCCGCCGTGCTGGATCGCTGCCGTCAGTCGGTCGGCGGTCGGGCCGGCGACGTGCTGCCGGTCCTGCCCGGGAAGTTCGTCGTCGAGCACGCCCGCATAGATGGTGAGGCCGGCACCAACCGCGAACACCGCGACGATGGCCGCCAGCGGCTCGACCTGGGCCCTACGCTCCGACGAGTGTGACATCGACGTCCCCCCAGGTGACGCGGCGAACGAGCAGGCTCCTCTCGACCCGTTCCCACCGCTGGGACTGGTTGCGAGCGCGTCTCGCCGCTTTCCGGAACCCCGATTGGTTCGTAAACGTACGCTCGGGCGGCGTTCCGGTGAGGACGGACGCCAGCGGCGATCCCTCACGAACCGGAGTGACGGGTCCGTACGCGACGTCTGCGTGTGCGGTCCCGGCGTCGTTGCGGAGGGCAACCCTGTGCGGGCCGAGTTTGAACTGTCGTGCGTCCAGTGCGTGCTCGCCGGTCGCTTCGTGTGGGCTCGTCGCGACGGCGTCGATCGTGTTCGCGGCCGCCGTCGCATCCGGTGGTGGCGTCGACGGAAGGGCGACTGCGACCCCGAGCGCCAGGACGCTCGTCGTCGCGACGCCGAGCCAGAGATACCATGTGTCTGCCGGTGCGTCGAACATGGGCGGGCCTGGCTGCGTTTCCGGATTTAAACTTAGAGGAGCAAACCGGTCGCGGAGAACGACGCGAGATACGTTGCCGTCGCAGCGAGGACCGCCCAGCCGACGCGATACCCGACGAGTGCGCGGTCGAGTCCCCGCGAGAGTCCGGTGGCGAGCGTCGTGAGCAAAGCGGCGAGCACGAGCACGTAGATCCCGACCGACAGCCCGAGACCTGCCGTTCCGGGGCCGCTGGCCGCCATCGTCCCCGCGCCGTCCATCGTCATACCGTCGGCCAGCGCCACGGTCGCGCCGGCGACCAGCGGGGCGAAGATCGCTGCCGTATTCGCGAGCGTGCTCGTCACCTGTCCGATGCGATGGCGCGCGTCGCGCTCGACTGTAGCCAACTCTTCGAGATGGTCGGCCATCGCGACGATCGCACCGCCAGCGGGTTTCCCTTCACGGGCAGCGAGTGCGAGGAGTGTCGCTGTGCTCCGTCCGCGGGTGCTCGGGAGCGTGGCCAGTGCGCCGAACTCGCCGAGGAACGCCTCGCGGACGCTGACCTTCAACTGCCGTTGTCGGTGTGCAGCGTCGGCGAACACCTCCCCGGTCGCGTCGCTCACCTCCTCGGCGGCTGCTGCGATGGCGGTCTCGACGGCCTGTCCCTCCTCGACGCGACGACCGACGTGATACAGCGCGTCGGCCAGACCGTCCTCGACGGCCGTCACCCGGTCGCGGATCGCTTTGACGGGTCGATAGTGGCCGATCAGCGTCACGCTCACGCCACAGCCGACGGCTGCGAGCGGCCCGGTCCAGTCGCCGAGCACAGTCGGTACGAGCGAACCGCTCGCGGCTGCAGCCGCTATGCCAGCGACGACGGGCGGCCACCGGCGGTCCGGGAGGGCCGGATGTGACCGACTGATGCGCGGCGGCGGAAACGTCACGGGTCGTCGGACGAGCAACCAGGCGCTCGCTGCGAGCAGGACGCCCGGCAACAGGAGGTCGTAGACGAGCACGATCGCAGCGACGGGCACCGAGACGCCAGTCATTCCGACAGCGGGGAGGAGCGCGACGAGCGCGAGCGGGAGGAGGACGCCGAACGCGTACAGCGCGGCCGCCGGCCCCTGGAGACTGGCGGCGAACGCGCCCATCTCGTCGCGAGCACCGTCGAGCACCGCGTCGATCCCCCGATCGAGCGTTCGCTCGCGCTCTCCGGCCGGTGCCGTCCCAGCGGCCTCGACCAGCAGGAGCGCCCGCCGGAGTGCGGGAAACCACTCGTTCCACTCCGTCGTGAAATCAGCGAGTCCAGAACTTGGCGTGCCAGCCGCACGGCGGACGTGCTCGCGGAGACTCGCTGCGAGCGGCCCCTGACCGGTCTCGGCAGCGAAGCCCGCCGCTGCCTCCGTGGCCGGCGTGATCCGCATCCGAAGGACGGCCCGACTGACCAGCGCGGGTGCCTCGCCGAGTGCCCGCGTGCGCCGCGCCGTCGCCAGTATTTTCGGGACCGTGTGTACGACGTGGATCAGTCCGACCAGCGTCGCTAGGCCAGCCACTCCCGCGAGCGGGCGGAGCCACGCCGGAGACAGGACGACGCCGACGACGACGAGCGGAATGCAGAGCACGGCTGTTCCGTATCCGGCACGAACCACGGTCGCTGGTGTCACTGTCGTCCCGAGAAATCCCAGCGCACGGTCCAGTTCCTCGCTCGTTTCGACCGGCCACGGGTAGAGCCGTGCCAGGCCTGCGACAGCCCGCTCGACGGGATGCATCAAGGTCCCTCCCGACGCCGCGCGTGGGCGGTACAGACCGCTTCCGGCTCGGTCCGGTCTGCCGTGGCGAGCGTCGACAGCCACGACGCCCGCTCGTCGAGGTGCTCGCGGACCGCCGCGTACTGCTCGCCGGAGTGAGCGAAGCGCTCGACCAGGCGGCTGTTCCCGCGGGCGATCCGTCCGGTCGGAACGAGTTCGCCGTCGTCGAGTTCGAACAGCGAGTGAAAGCGAATCTCCCCGGCCCCGAACGTGACTTCCTCGATGGCTTTCACCCGACGGGCACGACCCTCGGGCGACGGGTACGGCTCACAGGTCACCAGCAGGTCCGTCGCGGCGAACGACGAGGCCGGCACGTCCAGGTCCGAGACCACGCGCTCCCGGACGTCTTGGCCACCGTCGCCGTGGATGGTCCCGAGGACGGCGCTCCCGCTCGCCCCGACGCGCATCGCCTCGTAGAGGACGGCGGCCTCCTCGCCCCGAACCTCGCCGAGGGCGAGCGCACCCTCTCCCAATCGCAGTGCCGTTCTGAGTGCGTCGGTCGGCGAGATGCCGGTGCCATCGTCGGCGCTCGCAGTCTGCAGACGTTGCACGTCTCGGTCGACCGCCTGGAGGTGTTCGACGGGCAGTTCCGGCGTGTCCTCGATGACTACCGTTCGCGTCTGGGCCGGGAGTTCCCAGAGAAGCGCCCCCAGTAACGTCGTCTTTCCGGCTCCGCGGGTTCCAGCCAGCAGCGTCGCCGCGTCGCGCTCGACCGCCAGCGACAGGAACGCTGCGGCTGCGGCCGGGAGCGTGCCGTTGGCGACGAGCGCCGGGAGCGTCCAGGCGTCCCGGTCGTGGGCTCGGAACGCGAAGGCGATCCCCTCGCTGACCGGATCGGTCACGCCGGCGACCCGGACGCGGCGGTCGTCGACCGTCGCCGTCGCGTCCAAGACGGGACTCGCCCGCGAGAACGCGCGGCCGTTCTCGCGCCGGAACCGGGAGGCCAGCGCTTCGACGCCGTCGGTCGTCAGCCGGACGTTCGTCCGCATCATCTCGCTGTCGACCCGTGCCCGCAGCCGATTCGTCGCCGTCGGTGCCGTCGCGAACACGTCCGAGACGCGCTCGTCCGCGAACAGATCCGCCAGAATCCCGTAGCCGCGGGTGTGCTTCCGCAGCACACGCTCTAGCGTCCGGACCTGCTCGCCGTCGCCCGCGACCCGACGGACGGCTCGCGCCGGCGCCCGCGTCCCACCGGTAACTGCCCCGCTGGCGAGTCGGTCGTAGGCCGCCGACAGCGTCCGGGTGTCCGTCGCATCCAGGTCGTGCTCGACCGGTTCGAGGTGGTAGAGTCGCCGCTCTCTGTCTGGCTGCTCGTAGATGCGGACGACGGCGCCGGTATCGAGTTCACGTCGGGACTCGAACCGGGCGTCAGTCGGTGGTCTGACGTCGATCCGCGCCCGGCTGATGACAGGGCCGACGGACGGCGACAGCGCAGTTTCGTACTCCGCTGCACGGGCGGCCAGTTCGGCGAATCCGGTCTCGGCGGCCACGTCTGCGATGGGACCGGCACGCCCCGTGGCTTCCCTCGCGGCTCCGAGTGGGTCACGGCCGGCGCGGGCCGCGAGCGCCTCGTCGCGGAACGCAACTGCGTCCGCGAACCGACCCGCAGCGACCAGCAGTGCGGCTGCGTCGCGTTCGTACGCCCGCTCCATACCTGCCGACCGTGTGGTAACCGTCTCCACGTCCCGCTCTCGCAGCCGTTCGATGACCGTCGCTCGACAGTCTGGAGCCGTTGCCAGGTGACCGTCGCCGGGACAGTCCGTGGCGTCGACCACCAGGCGGTCTCCCTCGAAGGTGGGTTCACACCGGCAGTCGGCGGCGGTTTCACTCCCCCTGACGCGCTCGAAGAGTGCTCGCATGGGCGTGGCTCGTCCCGTACTCCGATTTAAAATTCAGTCCACCCGCCGGACGACGACGGTTCGCTGCCCGTCTCGGACGACCAGCGAGAGCGCCAGCCGGTGGCGTCCGGGCTCCCGGATGACCAGCGGTGAGTCACCGTCGCCCGGTGTCGCGGCTTCCACCGGCACGTCCGCGAGTCGCCGGGTCCGCGACCGGGCGCCGCTGACCTGCCAGCCGAACGTCGTCTCGTTGCGCTCGTCGACCTCCGCGCGCTCCGGATGGGCACCGATGGCGACGTACTCGACCGCCGCGCCGGTCCAGGACCGCGTCGGGATTCGAACTGCGACGATGCGCTGTGCGCCCGTCGCGTCGGGACTGACGGCAGCCTCGCGTGCGTAGACGTCCTGGATCGCAGCTGCGAGTCTGTCGAGTTCCGCAGTGACGCGTCGGTCACTGCGGTCGCGTCTCGCCGTTTCCAGCGCAGGGAGGGTGACTGTCAACAGCGCGACCGAGAGCGTGACGGCCACGACGACCCGGAGCATTCACAGCGACCCGGTCAGTCCCGACAGGAAGCCGCCGTCGTCGCCGTCCGCGTCCGTGTCCGCGTCCGTGTCCGCGTCAGTACCGTCCCGTCGCCCGGTCGGTTGCTGCCGCGATACTCGGGATTCCCGTGGTTCCGTCTCTGCAGCGTCGCAGGTGCGTTCGGTCGTCCACCGTGGCGCGTCGTTCGACCCACGTCGGCCGCCGACAGACTGTTCGGCGCCGTGCTGGCGATTCCGTTGGTCCGGCTTCAAACGATCGGCCTGGGTCTGGTCTGTCGCGGTTCTCGCACCCGTCTCCTCGTCGAGTCGCCGTTCGAGTCGTTCGACTTTCGCGAGCGCGGCGTCGGCGCGCTGTTCGACGTCCTGTTCGACCGCACGGACGTTCCCGACGTACCCGCGGACGGCCTGCATGCTGGCTTCCAGCTCGGTGAGTTGGGACTCGACGTCGTCGAGACGTGCCTCGCAGTTCTCGAGGCGGGTTGCGAGGTCGGCGGCGTCGGCCAGCCCAGCGAGGTCGTGGTCCGAACCCGTCAGTGTTCGTTCAACTGCCTGGAGTCGTTCGTCCAGTGTCTCCGTATCCGGCATACGGGGCGCTGGCCGCGGTTTCGGATAAGAAGGTTCGGTCCACCCAACGTTAAATAGTCGGTACTACCACTATCCCGGTATGAAAGTCGTCCTGATTGGTGTCGGTCAAGCAGGTGGGAAGATTACGCAGGCACTGGCGGAGTTCGACTACGAACGCGGCTTCGAGGCGGTCAAAGGCGCGTTCGCGGTCAACACCGCCCGTACTGACCTGCAGAGTCTCGACATCGACACGATGCTCATCGGACAGGACCGGGTGAAGGGTCACGGCGTCGGCGGCGACAACGAACTCGGCGCGGAGATCATGCAAGACGAGGCCACCGAGGTGATGGACGAACTCGACGGCCGCGTCACCAGCAAGGCCGACGCCATCTTCGTCGTCGCCGGTCTCGGCGGCGGTACGGGCAGCGGAGGTGCGCCCATGCTCACCCGGAAACTCCAGCGCATCTACGAGATCCCCGTCTACGGCATCGGCGTCCTCCCGGGCCGTGACGAGGGAGGTATCTACCAGGCGAACGCCGGCCGCTCGCTCAAGACGTTCTCCCGCGAGTCCGACTCCGTCCTCCTCATCGACAACGACGCCTGGAAGTCCTCCGGCGAGAGCTTAGAGGAGGGATTCGACCAGATCAACGAGCGGATCGCCGAGCGCATCGGCCTCCTGCTCGCGGCCGGCGAGGTCATCGACGGCGTCGGCGAGTCCGTCGTCGACTCCAGCGAGATCATCAACACGCTCAAAGGCGGCGGCGTCGCCTCACTGGGCTACGCCTCCGCGAAGGCTGACGAGGACCCAGAGGAGAACATCAACGTCATCACCTCCGCGACCCGCAAAGCCCTCCTGACCGGCACCAGCCTTCCCCAGGCCGTCGAGGCCGACAAAGCCCTCCTCATCGTCGCCGGCCACCCCGACCGCATCGCGCGCAAAGGCGTCGAGCGCGCCCGCAAGTGGCTCGAAGAGGAGACCGGCAGTCTGGAAGTCCGCGGCGGCGACTTCCCGCTCAACAGCGGCCGCATCGCCACGCTCGTTCTGCTGGGTGGCGTCGAGCGCTCCCAGCGCATCACCGAGTTCATGGATCGCGCCCGGGAAGCAGAGGAGCAGCGCCAGCAGTCCGGCGAGGACGCCGCCACTGCCTTCGAGAACGACGACCTGGACGATCTCTTCTAAACCACTTTTTTACGTCGGGGGGTATCCTCGCTCGCTCCGCTCGCTGCGGGTACCCCCCGACGCAAAAACCTGGGCTAAAAACTGCTCGGCCCTCGTTACACTCGCGCCGAGTGAACCGCGCTCGGCTTCGCCTCGCGCGGATGCTCGTGGTAGAGCGAACATTCAAACGCCTCGTCCGGGAACCCATTCGTGATGAAACAGCCGGACCCCTCGGACTGGAAAGAACGGGACAGTTACCGCAAACAGATCCTCGCGACGGAGGAGGACATCGGATTCGACGGCGGAAACCTCCTGCAAGTGGTCGAGATTCCGCCGGGCGAACACGTCGAACCGCACTTTCACCGTGAGACCGAAGAAGTGTTCTACGTCCTCCAGGCGGGCGGCTCGCTCACGATCGACGAGACAGATGTCACGCCGGCGGAGGGCGACGTCATCATCTGCGAGCCGGGCGACGTCCACGAGGTCCGCAACGACTCGGACCAGGCGTTCCGGATTCTGGTGTTCAAAGTCAACCTGACCGACGACGACACGGTCTGGGAGCAGTAGTGGCTCTCCCGCTTCGAAACAACTAATCAGCGGCCCCGAGAACGCTCGCGTATGGCTGACGACGAGGAATCCGATGAGGAGGAAGGACCTGCCGTCGAACTCGGTGACGGCGAACCCGTCGAGGGCGCACCCCTCGCGCGAGTGTCCGCCCGCCTGATGTGGGGCATCGAGAAAAGCGACGTGCGCCGCCGCGAGGGCGAGACCGTCATCCGGACGCCCGAGGGCCCGCGGAAACTCAAAGACGTCCTCGAGGAGGTCGACCTGACGTACTTCGAGAAGCGCCAGGAGTTCGAGGACGCCGTCGAGGACGTCATCGGCACCGGTCCGATCCCGACGAACGAGTAGGGGTATTGTAGCCAGCAGACACTTCTGTAGCAGGCTTTTTCTCCCCGGGTGGAGTAACGACTCCTGAATGACGCTTCCAATCGACCCCGCGGAACTCGATCCCGACGATTACGGTGAGAATCAGGCAATTCTGGAGATGGACCACGAGGAGGCCATCGAACACACGCGCGAAGTGTTCAAAGACGCCGGCTTCGGCGTGGCCGTCGAGTTCTCGGTTTCGGACATGCTCGCCGAGAAGATCGACGCCGACCGCGACCCTTACTACGTGCTCGGTGCGTGCAATCCCGAGGTCGCCAATCGAGCGCTCGACCAGTGCATCGGAATCGGCGGGCTGATGCCGTGTAACGTCGTCGTCTGGGAAGAAGAACCCGGCCGCCAGCGCGTGTACCACGTCTCGATCATGAAGATCGCCCGTCTGCTCGGGATGGCCGAGGACGACGAGGAGTGGCAGGACATCATCGACACGACTGGCGAGTACGTCGAAGAAGCGTTCGCGAACCTCGACTCGGCTTACTCTCGTTCGTCGTCTTCGTAACGCTGCGCGTTCTTTTCCGCGATCTGGGCTTCCAACTCGGCGACGCGGCGCTGTAGTTCCTCGATTTCTTCCTCGTCAGCGCCGAGCAGCGAGAGCCCGCTCGCAACCCCCAGGAGCACCAGCAGCGGGACGCCGAGGAGGATCACGGCGACGAGTAAGATGACGAGGAGCTCTGGACCACCCAGCACGCCGAGTTGGAGGGGGACTATCATAGCAGTGAATGAGGGAGGTCGGGGATAAATGCCCGCCGACCCGACATCGGGATGCGAGTTCTCCACCTAGTCCGCTTTTGCCGCGTTTAGAAGTCGCCGAGTTGCGCCTGAATCCCGGACACCATATTGGATTTCCGGCGGAGCGTGGCCAGCGACACCGGGAGGTGCGGGGCGAGTTCGCGGACGGCGTCGTGGAACGTTTCGGCCTCGCCCATCTCGTCCTGCTCGAAGGCGGCGCGGATGCCCTCGCGGATCTGCCAGACGCCGACCGGTGCCCAGTACTCGGGGGAGGCATAGCGGACGACCAGACACTTGGCCTGCCGCCCTCGGTCCTGGAGGTGTTCGAGGACGCCCAGGCGCGAGGCGTAGTACGCGCCGGAGGTCTCGTCGACGTACTCGGTGCGACCTTCGTACCCCTCGCTGTCGGCGGCCATGTACATCTCGCCGTCGGGGTCGGGGTTCCAGATGCTCCCCGGCGCTTTCAGTTCGACCAGCTCGAACTCCCAGTTGCCCGGGGCCATGATGACCCAGTAGGTGTTGCCCATGTACTCGTTGACCCGGACTTCGGTCTGGTCGATGCTGGGGGCGTTTCGGATGGTCCCGCGGAGGTACTGGCCGACGGTGTCGTCGACGGCGGTGATCGACCAGCGTGTCGGGACGAGCCGGCGGTTCTCACCCTGTCCCAGTGCACCTGCCGAGAGGATGGTGTTAATCTCGTAGACGTCGAAGCCACGGCGGTAGAGGTACGTCATCGCGCCCTGGGCCTGCCAGTCGTCGTCTTCGAGCGTCTTCTCGACGGCCCGGGGGACAGAGGGGTTCTCCGCGAGCATCGCGTTGTTCGCACGAGCGCGCGGGCCGCGCGGCGCCCCGATGTCGTCGAGGTCGACGTCCAGATCGGGCGTGTCGGTGAGCCCGATCTCCACGTCGACCGGTTCGTCGGCGATGGCCACTTCCCGCTGGACGCCGACGAAGCCGTCCCAGACGTCGTTGACGTCGACGCTCGCCGACCGCGTGGAGTTGAGCAGGCCGGTGCGACGCTGGAACACGTCGTCGATGGAGTACCCCTGCTGGTACCACTCGCCGCTGGTGACGTAGTCCGTCGGATCGGTGTCGGGGCCGCCGACGGGCGAGAGCAGGCCGGTCGACACCTCTGGATAGTTCGACCGGCCGACGAAGATCGAGGGCGCGGTCGACCCGAAGATGGCGTCGCCCTGGACGCGCTCGTCGAGCTGTTGCTCGACGTCGTCCAGGTACTCCGTGATGGCGTAGGACTTCTCCTCGGCCAACCGCCGGAGGTCGGCGGCCTCGTCGCGCTGGAAGTCCTCGATGAAGTCGTCGAGCCGCATCTATCCCGTTCTGGGAGGTCCCGACCTATGAACCTGCCGCTGGCGGCGTCCTGTCGGATGGAGAACCGAGGGGCGAAAACCAGTAGTTAACTGTGGATGCCCATCGCTTCGATCTGTTCCTGATAGCGGTTCCGGATGGTGACTTCCGTCACCTGGGCGACGTCGGCGACTTCCCGCTGGGTCTTTTTCTCGTTACAGAGCAACGACGCGGCGTAAATAGCGGCTGCAGCGTAACCGGTCGGCGATTTTCCGGAAAGGAGGCCTTTCTCGGCGGTGGTATCGATAATCTCGTTGGCTTTGGTCTGTACTTCCTCGCTCAAATCGAGTTCTGAACAGAAGCGGGGGACGTACTTCTTGGGATCGACCGGTTCCATCTCCAGACCCAGTTCCTGGGAGATGTACCGGTAGGTTCGGCCGATTTCCTTGCGCTCGACGCGCGAGACATCTGAAATCTCTTCTAAACTGCGGGGAATGCCTTCCTTTCGGCAGGCGGCGTACAGAGCGCTGGTGGCGACGCCCTCGATGGAGCGACCGCGGATGAGGTCGTCGCTGAGCGCGCGGCGGTAGATGACCGACGCGACCTCACGAACGGCGCGGGGAACGCCGAGGGCCGAGGCCATGCGGTCGATCTCCGAGAGCGCGAACTGGAGGTTGCGCTCGCCGGCGTCTTTGGTGCGGATGCGCTCTTGCCACTTCCGGAGCCGATGCATCTGACTGCGCTTTTTCGAGGAGATCGACCGCCCGTAGGCGTCTTTGTCCTTCCAGTCGATGGTGGTCGTCAGTCCCTTGTCGTGCATCGTCTGGGTCGTCGGCGCCCCGACGCGGGACTTCTCCTGGCGCTCGCTGTGATTGAACGCGCGCCACTCCGGCCCTGGATCGATGTTCTCCTCCTCGACGACGAGCCCACAGTCGTCACAGATCAACTCGCCGCGGTCGGCGTCCTTGACCAGATTGTCCGAGTTACACTCCGGACAGACGCGAACCCCCTCCTGATCCTGGTCTCGTTCGGTCTCAGCCTCGTGCTCACGTTCCCGCTGACGGGTGGACCGTGTCATCGCATTTTTATAGTAGTCCCACGCCTGACCTTAAACTCTTGGACAAATACTTTATGGTTCGGGCAAAACCGTGTGGTGTGTTACCACGGTGGTCCGGGTGGGACTGAGTCCGGTTCGCCGTTCCCTCACGTCGGACAGCGGGCGTCTGCGGCGTGACCGAAAGAATAAGCGGGTTCGTCGGCCAACCCCAGCCAATGCCTGTCATCGAGTGCGACGTTGCAGCAGCCCGCGAGCGGTTAGCGGACGCCGGCGTAGACATCCAGGACGGGAACACGGACCACGAACGCTGGCGGGCGACCCACGGGGGTGCGACCGCCGTGGCCTACGACGACAAAGTCGTCGTCCAGGGCGAGTCCCCCGAAGCCATCGAAGCCATCCTCAGTGACGCCGGTGGCCGGGCCCACGTCTACTTCGACGGTGCGTCTCGCGGGAACCCGGGGCCAGCGGCTATCGGCTGGGTCATCGTCACCAGTGACGGCATCGTCACCGAGGGGAACAAGACGATCGGGCGGACGACCAACAACCAGGCCGAGTACGAAGCGCTCGTCCAGGCGCTCCGGGTCGCCCGTGACTACGGGTTCGACACACTCGAACTGCGCGGCGACTCCGAACTGATCGTCAAGCAGGTCCGCGGCGAGTACGACACGAACGACCCCGACCTTCGCGAGTATCGCGTGACCGTCCACGAACTCCTCAGGGATTTCGACGACTGGTCGCTTACGCACGTACCGCGAGAGATAAACGAACGCGCCGACGAACTTGCAAACGACGCACTTGACGATGCCTGAAGCCAACAGCGACCCCGCAGACGAACGTGCGGACGACCACCGAGCGGACGAGGAAACGGGTGACGAGGAGACCGGCGACCTGCCTCCGGATGTCGTCGAGGAGGCCGAGCGGCTGACCCGACTGGCGCGGGACGCCGTCGACGACAGCGAGGCCGACGCCTACCGCGACCGTCGGGCGTCGTTGCTCGACGACCACGACTACCGCGCTCGCGTCCGCGAAGACGATTCCCGCGACGTGCTCGTGTTACACCCCGACGAGTGGCTCGAAGACGGACTCGTTCGGATGGATCGCGTCGAGGACGTCGATCGGGGGATCGAACGGCCGCTCTCGGGCCCGGGCGAGGCGGACGACTGGCAGACCGTCGACGAACACAACCGCGCGGTCGTCGACCGGGTCGAAGCGACCCACGGTGACGTTCACGGCCAGAACGCGGCGGCCTTCGCCGAGTTCATGAGCAACCACTACGCTCGCGCGATCGAGTCGGCGACAGACGAAGAGAAAGAAGAGTTCCTGACGGAGTACTTTCCGCGGAACGCGTGGCCGTCCGAGGACCAGCGAGCGGTCGTCGAACAGTCAGTGCAACTCGCGATAGAAACTGGCGAGTCGATTACCGGCTCTGCTCGATGAGCGCTTCGAGCTCGTCGGCTCGCTCGTCTTCCGTGACGAACTTGTTGAACACCCACGCGAGCTGATCGAGGACGGCCTCTTTGCCCTTCTCGGTGAGGGCGTACTGGTTGGTCCGCTTGTCGAGTTCGCTCTTCTCGACGAGCCCCATCTCGACGAGGTCGTCGAGGTTGGGGTAGAGCCGGCCGTGGTTGACCTCCGAGTCGTAGTAGGATTCGAGCTCTCGCTTGATCGCGAGCCCGTACCGGGGCTCCTCGCTCAGGATGACGAGGATGTTCTGCTGGAACGCGGTAAGTTCACGTGCAACGTCCAGATTGGCTTCTACAGTTTGTGTCTCTGACATAGTTAGCTAAATGTCATCAGGATATTTAACCCTTGTTAACTCAGATCGAGTTTCCGACGATAGTGCCCGATAAATCAGGGAATACAATCTTTCCCGTGTTCTCGGAACTAATACAATTCGCTGCGTCGTTTCGCAACACCTGGGCTTAAGTATATGATATTTTATGTATGTTTCGGACGGCGGATCGGTGGGCGTCGAAGCGGACGTTCGGTGGGCAGACGACGGTGTTTTCACCCAGCGAACTGAGCGGTTTTCTGATCTTCTCCGTACTCAGGACGGATTACGAAAGTACTTTTTGGCATGCAATCGCAGACGCGGGTGATGGCGAACCTCTGGGAAGACCTCGAGACTGGCCCGAACCCGCCTGAAGAGATCTACGCAGTCGTCGAGTGTCTCAAAGGCGAGCGAAACAAGTACGAATACGACAAGGACATCCCCGGCGTGGTGCTGGACCGGGTGCTTCACTCGAACGTTCACTATCCGTCCGACTACGGGTTCATCCCGCAGTCGTACTACGACGACGAGGACCCCTTCGACGTGCTGGTGCTCGTCGAGGATCAGACGTTCCCGGGCTGTGTCATCGAGGCTCGTCCGGTCGCGCTGATGAAGATGGACGACGACGGCGAGCAGGACGACAAGGTCATCGCCGTTCCCGTCGAAGACCCGCGCTACGACCACATCCAGGACCTCGAAGACATTCCGCAGCAGCAACTCGACGAGATCGACGAGTTCTTCGCCACCTACAAGAACTTAGAAGAGGGCAAGGAAGTCGAGACGCTGGGCTGGGAGGACAAGGCCGCCGCGAAGGACGCCATCGAGCACGCGATGGACCTCTACGAAGAGAACTTCTGATCCCCCACGCCTGATTTTTTCGCGGGCGGTCGCTCCGACTGTCTTACGGCTCTGGTTCCATCACGGCTGCGAGAGCTTTCGGATCGCGCTGAGCGCCTCGGCTGGCATCTGCGACAGCGCCCAGGCGGTCGGCAGCGGGTCCGACAGTGAGACGAACGTGTGATCCACCCGCGGAAAGTCCACAAGGAACTGGCTCGCGGCTCGGAGGTTCCCCGCAGCGAGTTGTTGACGGAACCACTTGATGTCCTGGGCGGATCGTCGTTGGATTACGTCAGTTCGGTAGTTGCCGTCGTGACGTACCGTCTCACCGCGGAGTTGCCGGTAGTGGAGCCACGGGAAATCCACGCCGCAGTTGATCGCGAAGGGGAGCGACCCCCAGTAGCGGCCGTTTACTTCGATGAGGACGTACTCGCCGTCCGGCCGTTCCATGAACTCCACCTGGGCCGGCCCGGTCCAGTCGAACGTCTCGATCACCCGCTCTGCGTACCTCAACATCTCCGGATCGTCGACGACGCTGAGGAGTGCTGAACTCCCGCCCGACGGCGGAACCGTTCGCAACCGGCGCTCCTGGAAGTGGGCGCGAACCGTTCCGTCGTCCGCGAGGACGACCGTCGTCGTCGTCTGCCCGGGGACGTACTCCTGGACGAGCGGCGCCCACTCGTCGCCGTCCGGGGTCTCTTCGAGGACCGTCCGGTACGTGTCGATGAGTTCAGTCGGTGTGTCCGCGTAGTTCTGGTCCTCGACGAGCACTGTCTGGCACTGACCCTGGTCGCTCCAGCAGGTCTTGCTCCGTGGTTTCACGACGGCGGGATACGAAATTTCGGACGCCACCGCCTCGACCTCGTCCAGACTCGACGGTGCGTGGGTCTCTGGACAGGGGACGTCAGTGTCGGCGAGGCGCTCGAACAGGCGGGCCTTGTCGAACACCTCCCGGAACGTGTCCCAGTCTTCGACTGCGACCTGGGTCCCGGTCCGTTCGATCTCGTCGCCGTGTTTCGAGAGGAGATACGTCATCCAGTCGGTCGGACCGAACACGAAGTCGTGGTCCTCGTCGCGGAGATACGAGAGCAGGTGGTCGAGGAAGGCCTCGCGATCCGTTCGCGGGTCGGGATGAACGTACTGTCCGTCGCTGAAGCGCGAGAGCATTCCGAGGGTGGGGTGTGAGGGCCCACCTGCGACGACCGAGAGACCACGCTGTCCGAGCGATCGGACGACGGCGAGCCCGGATTGTTGCTGCGTTGTCAATACGAGGACACTACCGGTGGCCATACCCAGTCCCGCACGGCAACCCGGATTAGTATTAGTCGCCTGTGAGTGAGATGACAACCGCTCGTTCGAACGCTCGCCTGAGAGGACTGGTTTACGACACCTCTTCACGGGCCGAACCCTGTCCGCCCGCGGGGTGTGGGTCGTTGGATCGGATCTGCCAGTATCGGTCCCGAAACGGTAACTTAGTAGCTACCTTCCGTTCGAGTAACTGGTTGCATGGCCACCAAACTAACGATATTCCGCTCGAAGCCGGTACTTTCGCTCGAAGGCAGGAACTCTTCAGCGGGTACGCGTGCGCCGAGAACGACCCTCCTCAACAGCTCCTCTCCGTCGTATGTTCCCCAGTTATTACCGCCCGTCAGTCCCATGTATTATGATTATGGGTAATTATTTGGGTGCCAGGACCGTACGTAGAGACACGATGGCGACCGAACGATCCACCACCGGCCTGTACCACGTGACAGTGGTCCCCGAGAACTTCGAACCGGAGCGAGCACGCAGCGGGGACGACGAGGACGGTGGCTGCGGGTCCGATTAGGGGCGTTTGTTGCTGGTTTCTGGGACGAAGACGCGTTATCCACCGCGAAAAGAAGGTTCTTGTGCCCGGTCCCGGTAACGGGGGATATGGGTCTATTCGATCGGATACGTGGCGACGATGGTCCACGCGTCGCGTTCGTGGGTATCGACGGGGTACCGTACAGCATGCTCGCAGAGCACTTCGACGAGTTCGAGAACCTCGCGGCACTCGCCGAGGAGGGGAGTGCCGGGGCGATCGACAGCATCGTTCCGCCGGAATCGTCCGCCTGTTGGCCGGCCTTGACGACCGGCGTCAACCCCGGCGAAACCGGAGTCTACGGCTTCCAGGATCGAGAAGTCGGTTCCTACGAAACGTACGTGCCGATGGGCCGAGACGTTCAGGCGACGCGTATCTGGAACCGCGTCCACGACGCCGACCGTCGCGCGACCGTCATGAACGTACCCGTGACCTTCCCGCCGCAGCGCGACGTCCAGCGCATGGTGTCCGGGTTCCTCTCCCCGGGCATCGACAAGGCGGCCTATCCCGACGAGTTCGCGGAGTACCTCGACGGCATCGACTACAAGATCGACGTCAACGCGAAGCTCGGCCACGACGACGACAAGTCGGCGTTCATCGAGGACGCGCACGAGACGCTCGACCGCCGTCACGAGGCGTTCAAACAGTACATCGAACAGGACGACTGGGACCTGTTTTTCGGCGTCTTCATGACGACCGACCGAGTTAACCACTTCCTGTTCAAGGACTACGAGCAGGACGGCGAGTACAAAGAGGAGTTCCTCGACTTCTACCGCAAGGTCGACCGGTACCTGGGCGAGATCCGCGAGCTGCTCCCCGACGACGTAACCCTGGTTGTCGCGTCCGATCATGGCTTCACCTCCCTGGACTACGAGGTCCACTTCAACGAGTGGCTCGAACAGAACGGGTGGCTCTCCTACGAGGACGACGACCACGAGGAACTGGGCGACATCGCCGACGACACGAAGGCGTACTCGCTCATCCCCGGTCGCTTCTACGTCAACCTCGAAGGCCGCGAGCCCCGCGGCTCGGTCCCCGAGGACGAGTACGAGGCGGTCCGCGACGAACTCAAAGCCGAACTCGAAGCCCTCGAAGGGCCGAACGGCAACAAGGTCGCAGACCGCGTGGTCACCCACGAAGACGCCTTCCGCGGCGACCACGACGACATCGCGCCCGACCTCGTCGTGATCCCGAACCACGGTTTCGACCTGAAGGCCGGCTTCAAGGGCAGCGACGACGTGTTCGGCGTCGGCCCGCGCAACGGCATGCACAGTTTCGATAACGCCTGCCTGTTCGTCGACGACGCCGACGCCCGCATCGAGGACGCTGACCTGTTCGACATCGCGCCCACGATGCTCGACCTGCTGGAAGTCGACTACGACCGGACGGAGTTCGACGGCTCCAGCCTGCTGACGTCCTGACTCGGTTTCTGGCTCGCTCCAGCCGTCACCGCACGACCGTCACCGGGACGGGCGACCGCCGGAACACCTTCTCTGCGACGTTACCGATGACTAGGGTGTCGCTCAAATTGCCGCCGTGGCTGCCGATGACGACCGTATCGAAGTCTTCGGCCCGATTGATGATCGCTCGGATCGGATTCCCCAGCTGTACGTCCGTATCGATCTCGGTGTCGTAGTCGGCAGCGAGCTCTCGCGCACGCTCGAACACGGTCGCGGCGTGTTCCTCGGCGGCTTCTTCGACGTCGTCTGCCAGGGCGATCGACGTCGCTTGGCCGAACATCGGTGACGGCTCGCCGACGACTGTGAAGGCCGTAACCGACGCGTCCGGGAACGCTTCGAGGGCGTACCTGAGCGCCTGTTCTGCCATCTCGGAGTCGTCCATCGCCACCAGAACGCGGGAAATCATAGCGACCTCTACGGTTGACGGTCGGATAAAACCCGGAGTGACTCTACAGGACCAGCGAGAACAGGAGGTACGATCCGATGACGGCGAGGATGGGTGTGAAGACCCACAGGAAGACGATTCGCGCCGTGGCTGCGGGATCGAACAGGCTCTCGGCCGTGAGTTCCTCGAACTCCTCCTCGCCGATCTGCGGAACGGAGACGTCGCTCTCGGTGCGAGCCTCCTGTTGTTCGGTCTCACCGCTCGCCAACTCGCCGACGGTCGGACCCGGGGGAACCTCTTCTTCGGCTGCCGGCGTCGCGAGCGCGCCGGTCGTGGGGGTCGCCTCGGGTCGCGGTTCGACGCTCGGCGTGGCGAGTTCAGCGAGCGTCGCCGCTCGACTCGCCCGCCCCCAGCCGAGGCCGATGATACAGCAGGTCGTGCTCACTGCGAGACTCGCCGGGATTCCTAACTGCGAGAGAACGGTGATGATCGTCGCCCCGATGGACGAGACGATGAGCGCTGCCAGGATGGGCAGGTCCGTGATGTCGTCCCCGACCGTCGCGAGCGTTCGCCGTGCGATCGTGAATCCGCCGAGGCCGATCGAGACGACCGCGAGCAGGATCCCCTGCTCGATCGTGATCGACCCGTTCCCGACGAGCGGTGCCACCGCGTTCGCGGCGTTCGAAGCCCCGGCACTGAATCCCATGTAACAGGCGATCGCGAGCACCAGCACCGACCCGAAGAGGTCCCGCCTCGACGCGTTCTCGTTGAGCCGCGGGCGCGGGACGGCCCCCGACCGATCGACCTGGACGAGTTGCGTTTGCAGGCGCCCGAACGTGAGACGCGCGTCGAGATGGGGATACAGGTATCGCCCGATGATGGCTCCCGAGAAGAACCCGATCAGTGGTGCGACGATCCACGCCGAGACGATCGTGAACATCAGGGCCGCGTTGAGCGTCCCGGTCGCGAGTCCGAGGCCGACGATGGCACCGACGGCCGTCATGGACGTCGAGGCGGGAACGCCGTAGAGGTTCGACAGCAAGAGCCCGAACCCGGCGAAAAACAACACGCCGACGGCGGCCGTCGGCGTGTACTGGGCTGCCGGGACGATCCCGTCGCTCATCGTGTCGATGACGTTCCGACCGACGGTCCAGGCCCCCCAGAACGCGAACGCGGTGAAAAGCGCCGCTGCAGTCGCTTTCCGCACGATTCGACTACCGACTGCTGGCCCGAACGCGACACCGGTCGAGGACCCGCCGATGTTGTACCCGACGAACGCCGCAACCAGAATGCCGACGACGACTAATGCCGATACCATGTTCGAATGAAACCTGTAACGGGTTGGGACGTAGATTCATCCCCGTGGTCCTTCGGTCTGTCGCCGGTCACTACGTCGCGAGTGAATTCACTTCTCGGGAGTGCAGCCACCGCTGGCTGACCGGTGACGTTCCAGGCGCCCGGGATTCGCCGTCGGCGGCAACCGGGTCGCTACACCGCCACGCTGGTTTCTGCGCCAGCGACCGCCTGGCCGCATCACGACCTGCAGAACGCGAATAGTAAAACATTTTAGTATAACTACCCGTGGGTCAAACGTCCTCTCTTCGTTAACGGGAATGTCGCCTTTTGGGGGAACATGGCGCTTCTATCCTGGATATAAAAACATCTCAGAGTGTAGTTGGTGATATATACTCGGCAACTTATGTCAGACAACAGAGTTAATGCGTTCGGAGGCCTCTAGAGGTCTGTTATGCTCGAGGAGATACGACGCGTGAATCGAGAGACGCGCGTCCAATACGCCCTCATGTTCATCTTCGGGGCGCTGTGTATCGGCGTCGCGTTCGCCCCGCTCGAAGAAACCATCCGCATCACGACCGTCGGAACGCTGTTCGGGTTCACTGCGGGCCTTTGGGTTTCGCACCTCGTCCAGGTACTCCGGCGTGCCGCTGAGCTGAAGAACGCCGACGTCACGGGGGTGACTGGCCAATGAGCCAGCAAGAACCACCCGGAGACCAGGCTGATTCCACCCCAGAAACGAAGGCCGACTCGACGTTCTTCGACGGCATCGAGTTCCTCACGGGGAAGGACCCCAATTTCGGCTCGTTCCTCCTCGTCGTCGGGATCGTGACCTGCGTGTTCATCGCGCTGTTCCAGTTCACGCTCCCGACCCCGATCTCGCACCTGCTCACGGCCGGCGTGATCTTCGTCACCGTCCTCAGCGCCATCTTCGGGTCGCTTCTCGACAGCCTGGGCTACTTCGAGCGGATCAGCGCGACCGCCCCGGAGGAGTCAGTCGACCGTCGGCCGGCCGCCAGGCCGTGGGTTCCCGCCGAGGAACGATCTGCTCCCCTGCCGCCGTTGATAAACTTCGACGCCGAACTCCGGGCCTACGCCGACATGTACGAGGGCGACCTCCCGAGCGAGTTCGACCCGTTCGTCAGCGACTATCTCCGTCTGAAGACCAACACGGACAACCGCGCAACCATCGCCAGCGATCTGCGTGCCGACCTCAATCCGATCGGCACCCTCTTCGAAGACGGCTCGGAAGGTGACAGGATCTACGAGGACATCTCCGACCGACTCTTCCGATATATCAGCGCAAAGAGCGATCCGCTCACGCTGGACCGCGTCACGTTCTACGACGGGGACGGCAACGAGGCCGATGTCACGGCACTCAAAAACCAACTCGCACACGTCGAACTCGAGGTCTCCAACGAGGGTGAAGCAGCCGAAGTCGAGGCCACCGTCACGTTGCGCGACGCCGACGACGCTGCGATCATCAGCCGAACCTGTGACGTGGGCCTCGTCAGACCTGGCGCCACGAAAGCCGTCGACGCCGACGTCTTCGTCCCCTCGGACGCCGAACGCGCCAGCGCGACCGTCCGCATCTCGGGCCCTGGACGGACCGTTGCGGGGGCCTGAGCGTGCTGGGCTGCCGGATGCAGTCCGGTCAGTACTGCCCGCCTGGCGAGGGAGCAAACGTTCGTCTGCCAGGCGTCTGACGGGTTGTTTTGTGGACTGGTAACGTAGGTTCGTACATGACCAGTCTGACGGACGTGTACGAACACGGCGTCGGCGCGGTTGCCAGCCGTCGACGACGGTACTTCGGGCTGGCACTGTTCGGCGTCGGTGCGGTCATGGTCGTCGCGGGCATCGTCCTCGCGACGACGGGTGTGGGTGAACAGTTCGGCCTCGCCGTCTACGAGGCTCGTGAACTCGCTGGCGTGCTCGCCGGGCTCGGCGTCCCGGCTGCGTTCCTGGGGAGTTTCGCACTGCTGCCGTCCAGCCGGCGGACCCAGGCTGCGGCGGTGATCGGCGGAAGCCTCGCGGTCTTCGGCGTCGTCCTCTTCCGGGAAGCCTACCCGTACCAGTGGGTCGGTGCAGCCGGCAGCACGGACTTTACGCTCCCGGTGGTCGTGGTGTACTTCCTCGGCGCCATCACGACGGTCTGGTGTCTGTTCCTGGCCGCCGCCAACGTCAAACGCCGTAACGACCCCGGCGGCACGGTCAAGATGGAAGTCACCGAGGAAGGCACCACGCGCATCCTCGAAGTCTCCGGGTCCGTGCCCGGCTTTGGCGGCGTCGGCCTGTTCGGGACCAATCCCGAGGGCGAGGTCGAGACCCAGACCAACGTCGACGAGGAGAACGTGCTGTACGACCGCGGCGACCAGAACGGAACGGCGGCCAGTGACGGCGGTGCGGCGGCCCAGTCGGTCGACGGGGACGCGACGGTCGAAACCCTCCCCGACGAGGTGGTCGAGGCCGTCAACACGCGCGGGCAGCCGGATCAGTACTGCGGCAACTGTGAGCACTTCAAGTACGTCCGCGTCAACGGCAACATTCGGCCGGGCTGTACCCTCCACAAGGAGGTCATGGACGACATGGAACCGTGCGACGACTGGGCGGCCAACAACTGAGCGGTACGGTCTCTTCTCGCGCTCCGATTCAATCCTGCGGAACTGATCGCTCGGTCGCTGTCTCCGGCTCGGACAGCGTCTCTTCGATCTGCGTGGCGATCAGAACGAGTCCGATCACGGCCAGGATCGCGCCGAACGCGAACGGAACGACAAATCCGAAGCGAACGAGATAGCCCGACGCGAGCGGCCCGAGCGCGGTCCCGAGCCCGAACGCCATCGTCAACAGCGAGAGTTGCGTGCCGGACTGGCCCGTGCCGACGATGTCGCCCGCCAGCGCGAGGCCTGGTGCGAACACCATCGCGACGGCGATCCCCTGGACCGTCCGCGCCACCAGCATCGTGGCCGGGGTCGTCACGAGTCCCTGGGCGAGCACCGACGGACCGAGGATCAGAAAGCCGACGAGAAGGAACGGTCGCCGCCCGTACTGGTCGCTCGCGCGGCCGATGGGGATCTGGAAGACGACGTTCGCGAGGACGACCGCGGCGAACTCCGCGCCGAACAACGCCGGCTGCTGGTTCAGTCTGGCGTTGATGGTCTCCTGCAGCGTGGCGAACAGCGCGATGCCGATGGCCATACACAGCGTCGCGACCGCGAGCGTGAAGACAGGGTCGAGCAGGTGGTCGCCGTCCCGATCGCGAACCGCGATCGAGAGGTCCTCACCGGCGCTGTCCCGGGTTTCGTCGGGGTCACTGATGAGCAGCGCCACGAGCCCGAGGCTGAGCAACGCGCCGACGACGGCCACGAAGAAGGCAGCGTCGAACCCAGAGAGCTCGGTTCCGCCCGCGATCGGGAGCGCGTACGGGCCGGCCGCGACCACGGTGCCGGCGACGATGGGCCCCATTCCGAAGCCGAGCAGGCGGAACGCGTTGAACACCCCGAAGTTTCCACCACGGCTGCCCTTCGTCGCGAGTTCGTTCACCAGCGCGATCGTACAGGGGATGGTGAACGCCGCACCAAGCCCCTGAAGTCCTCTGAAGAAGACGACGGCGAGGTAGCTGTCCGCGACGACGTACGCCGCGCTCGCGACGGCGAGCAGTGCCAGGCCGAACACGATGTACACCTTGCGCCGATCGGTGCGGTCGGAGAGGCGGCCGGTGAACGGCTGGGAGAGGCTGTTCAGGAACCCGAACAGCGAGAGGACGACGCCGATGAGCAGTTCCTCGGTGACGGCGAGTCCGAGGAGTGGCACCCGGGTGCCGACCAGTGCGTCCAGCGAGATCGCGCCGCTCGCGATGTACAGCGGGAGGACGACGATGAGAAAGGAGTTCGCGACTGCGTCGGCCATCCGCGCGAGCGCCAACACGAGGACCCGTCGGTCTGTCCCGAGCATCTATCCAGTCCACCTGCGCGGCGACCATGTCAGTTTCCATCTCGAATCTGGGAGGCGCTGTCACATCCTGGCCGCATCCGACGGGATTTTATTGGGCCTTCCGTAAGGGTACCTAACACAATGCAGTTCTGTGACGAATGCGGCTCGATGATGAAAACCGAAGACGGGATGTGGGTCTGTGGCAGCTGTGGCTACGAGACGCCGCGGGACGAACAGAAGGAGGCTGCGATGACGTCCACACAGTCCCAGGAAGAAAGCGAGGTCATCGACACCTCCGACGTCGACGCCGAGGACATGGGCCCGACGACCGAGGCCCGCTGTCCGGAGTGTGGCAACGACCGCGCCTTCTGGGAGATGAAGCAGATCCGCGCTGCTGACGAGAGCGAGACGCGATTTTTCACCTGCACCGAGTGCGAGCACAAGTGGCGCGAAGACGACCACTGACCACGGATGCCCGACGAGCGCGGGCAGGGGATGCCGGACGTTCCGGCCTCTCTCCTCGAGGGCTGGACGCAGACGGAGGCGACGGCTGAAACAGTCTTCCGCCTCCCGACCGCGAAAGTCGTCGGTCACACGCTCGTCTACGAAGACAGCGATCTCCGAGAAGCCGTGCGAGCCGCGACCGACGGCGACCTCGACCGGATGTGGCGCTTTTTCTTCGCCACTCGCCTGTCCTTTACCCCGCCGCTGCCTCCGGCCATCGGCCCGGCGGCGGTCTTCTCGACGGTCCGTTCCAGGGCCGAGTCGGAGTTCGTCGACATCCTCCGCGAACGCGGGTTCCGTGACGTCTCTCCGGGGAACAGCCAGCGCGTCCGCGTCGACACCGGCGACCGGGCCAGGCTCCGGGCGTTCAGCGCGACGCTCGACGCACTGCTTCCGGGTGGCGGGACGCGAGCACTCCCGATCGACGGCTGGCTCGCGGTCTGGACGACCGACGGTGAGTTCCGACTCGCGGGCGGTGCGTATCCGGCCCGGCCGCTCGACGCGTTCCTCGGGATCGATCTCCCGACCGTGTCGACTGATCCGGGAACCTGCCGACGCGAGCTGATCGCGCTGCTCCGGGGCGTCGAGTGAGCTATCTCCGCAAGCGCGATTCGAGACCGGATTCGGACCAGCGAGCCTGAATCCGACGTTTACACCGCAGCGGTCTGAGCCGCGTAGCGCGTCGCCGCAGGCCTCGAAGGGCCGTTTTGACGACGCCCCAGCCGTCGACTTCGGTCCGCCCGTCGGCGATCCGGCGACTCAGCCAGCCGGGCTCGGCGTGGGCGCCGAGCAAGGCGATCCGCGTCCCCGCAACGTAGACCGGCGCAGTGATTCCGCTCGCGGAGAGTGCCTGGTCGAGTTTCAGAAGCGTTTGCTGCTCCGTCCGGACGATCCGGATCGCCGCGCGGAGCGACTCGACGACGATCCGGACTTTCCCGGTGATCGACGTGAGTTTGAGCTGTGCCCCGTCGAGAGCGACGACGAGATTTGCCACCGTCTCCATGGGACCGGATGCGACGCCCGTGAGCAGCGTGTCGATGGTCTTGAACATCGTCGTGGTCGTGCCCGAGCAGTGCGCGGGTTATTCCAATCGCGCGAACGTCAGATAGCCGGTGTGGCCGACGCCCGCCGTCGACGGGCGGGACCCGCGGTCGTCGAAGTCCATCTCGCGCTGGATGGTCTCCAGCGATTCGACGTCCGAGAGCCCGGCCTCCCGTGCTGCCGCGACGATCTCCCGCGTCTGTTCGACGAACGGAGAGTAGACCGCGACGAAGCCGCCCTTCGCGAGCAGGTCGGGCGCCCTCGCGACGACGGTCGCGGCGTCTTCGGTGTCGAGCGTGAGCACGTCGAACGCTTCCTCGGTGAGGTCGTCGATCTCGTCGGTGATGTCACCGACGCGGACGTCGACGCGGTCGTCGACCCCGGCCAGTGCCATGTTCTCGCGGGCGACCTCGGCGAAGTCGGCGTCGCGCTCGTAGGTCACGACGTTCGCGCCGGCCCGGCCGAGGTACGCCGAGAGGACGCCCGTGCCGGTTCCGGCGTCTAAGACCCGGTCACCGCCGGACGCCCCGGTGTGGCCCATCACCAGCCCGATGTCTCTGGGCATCATCGGCGCGCCGGTGCGTTCGAAGTGTGCGAAACAGTCGGGGCCGCGCAGCTCGCGGACGGTGAACGCCTCGTCGAGATGGGTCGTCACCACCTCGCCCGCCTGGGCGTCCTCGGGGACCTCCAGGATGCCCAGATCGGTCTCTAAGGTTTCACCCCGCTGTAGGAGGTACTCGCGGTCGTCGCGAACCAGGAGAACTGCCACGTTACTCCAGGTCGGCGATGGCCGCTGCGAGGTCGCCGTCGTTCGCTTCGAGTGCCTCGCGGGCGTCGTCCTCCGAGACGCCGGCGCGCTCGGCGACGATCTCGACGTCCGAGTCGGGGATGCCGCTCGAACCGCTGTCGCCGCTCTCGACTGCGCCGGCGGCGTCGCCCTCGCCGCGGTCGCGGCTCTCGGGCGAGCCGATGATCTGGTAGGTCGCCTGGCCCTGTGCGTCCATCTTCTGGACTTCAGCGTCTGTGAAGACGAGTTCCTCGTCGGGCGTCCGAATGACGACCTCTTCGGCGTCGAGTTCGGTCAGGTCGATACCGAACTGGTCCATCATCTGTTGCATCTTCCGTGGGTCGAAACCGCCGCCTCCTCCGAACATACCCGTTCGGTCGCGGTCCGGACAAAAAACCCCACCGGTTCCCCGCGTTTTGGCCGCTCGACGCTAGCCGTTGGCGTCGGCTTCGTCCTCGTCGGCCCGCCGGTCGGACAGGACCAGCCCGCTGCCACCGACGAGCATCCCGAGTCCCACGAGCACCGCGAGCAGATGGAGTTCGCTCACCCAGAAGGGAATCGGATAGCCGGCGCGGACGAGGGACAAAAGCGACGTGAGGACGGGAATGCCACCCGCGGAATCGAGTTGCACGTTCCCGGCTGCCGGGTTGTACACCTGTCCGCCGACTGTCTCGCCCTCCGGGAGCCGTTCGGCCTCGTACGGGATGTACTCGAAGGTCGTGCTCCAGACGACGCTGCCGTTTTCCGTGACCTCGACGACGCGTTTGTTCCGCGAATCGGTGATGAGCGTGTTCCCGTTGTCGAGGCGGTCGGCGTCGCGGGGCCACTCGAACTCGAGGCCGTTTGCTGCTTGGAGTCCCCAGGCGACGAACCACTCGCCGTCGGACCCGTTCCGGTGGAGTTCGACGATGCGGTCGTTCTCGCTGTCGGCGACCAGGATGGCGTTCTCGGCGAGCCACTGCGGGTTGTGCTGTTTGTCGAGGAGGTCGGGGTCGCGGTCCTCGTTGACCACGTCGACGACGCCCTCGCCGCGTTCCACGATGACGAGCTGGTTGGCGTTCCGGACGCTGACCAGGAAGCGATCCGACCCCAGGTAGTCGACGTCGTTGACGTGGAGCCAGTCAGTTTTGGTCGGGTCTTCGGGAGCGTCGTAGTAGGAACTGGCCTTCCACTGCCAGGTGATCGTACCGTTCCGTGTGACGGTGTAGATCCGCTCGTGATCCATGTCGGAGACGAGGAACTCCCCGGAGGACAGCTGCTCGACGTCGTGCGTTTCGCTGTTGGTCATGGTCCGAACCGGGTAGCTGTACTCGAAGACGACCGGATCGGTCGCGTTCGGGTCGAGGATGCGGAACCCGGTGTGCGTACACGGCGACTCGTAGGGGCCGCAGTCGGTGTAGCCGCTGTCCATGAACCCGGCCATGACGGTCCCGTTGTCCAGTCCGGTGACGTCGAAGTAGCTGTCCGCGTTCGCGATTCCCCAGACGCGCTGTCCGCTCTCGTCGACGAGCTGGACGCTGCCGTAGTCGTGATACCCCAGTCCTCCCCCCTGGATCCCCACCAGCGTCGCCGTGGTGTTTTCCTTGGCGACTTCCTGGGAGGGCGCCGTCGCTGCGCTCGCGGCCACGACGAGTGCGAGGCCCGCGATCGCGGCGACGATCAGGGCGTATCCGAGTCTGTCACGCTCCATCTGAGCGTTCCGAGCAGTCGCAGGCAGTAAAAATCTCCTATCCGACTTCTCAGACCGCGATCAGCTGTCAGCGGGTTCTGCGGTCGAGTCTCCTTCGGCGGGGCCGGCTCCGTCTCGCACGAACACTGCCATCCCGCTCTCGAAATCGCGCATGCCGGCGCCCGAGAGTTCGGCGCGACCGACGCCCAGCAGCGGACCGTCCGCGTGAACGACCAGCACCTCGTCGCCCGGTCGGATACCTTCGTCTGCCGCCTGGACGAACTTCGCGAAGGCGTTGCGCCCCTTTCGCACGAACGGTTCGCTCTCGTCGCCCAGCACGACTCGGTGGGTCGGGGCGTCGAGCCCCGCCTGGAGGCGTTTCCCGCCGGTCACGCCGAGTCTGAAGCGGCCGTCGACGCCGTACGTGATGAGCCGGCCGGCGTCGGCGACGACCTGGTTCGGTCGTCCCGACGTGGTTCGATACACCGTCAGCTCCTCGCCGTCGGGAAAGAGTGCTGTGCCAGCCCCTGCGCCGAACTGGTAGTCGGCCACCCGCCGGAGCATCCGGCGCTCGTCGGTCTGCATGGCTACACCGAGCGGAGCCACGGACAAAACACCTTCCAACCGTCGTGCGCTGCTGTGCAATGGTATCGCATCCCGATAGTCATGCATGGTGTGATTCGTCATGCCAAGGTCGGGTGGTTTGGGTGGATTTATACTGGGTTAGGGCAAAGATGGCCCCAATATGGGAACAAACTCAACCAAGATCGGCGTCGGTTTGGTGCTGCTGCTCGTCAGCAGCGCCCTGATTCTGGGGGCGGGCCTGCAGGAGATTCCGCTGCCGGCCGTGGCCGGGAGCATCGCTGCGCTCGGTCTCGCTGCGGGCTCGCTGCTCGTGGGGACGTCTGAAGAAGGTCGGCCGGTCTAAACCCACTTTTTACTCACTCGGGTTTCCTCGGGCCGCTTCGCGGCCCTGCGGGAACCCTCCTCGCAAAAACCTGGACTAAAAAGGCGCGAGCGGCAAAGCCGCTCGCGTGAACCGCCTCGCCCTGCTCGGCGGATGCTCCCTCCTACAATCTACAGCAAGAAGGTCTCTTGTTGCGCGCTCATGTCGACGAACTCGTCAGCTGCTTCGATGAGTTCCTCGGCGGTGGACTCCTTGAACGCCATCACTTCGACGCGGCATCCCTCGTGTTTCAGGTGCCGGCAGAGCCGCGAGAAGTCGCCGTCTCCCGTACAGAGGACGATGGTGTCTACGTGGTTGGCCAGCGAGACCGCGTCGAGGCTCATCCCGACGTCCCAGTCGGCCTTCTTCGAGCCGTCGCCGAAGGTTTTGATCTCCTTGGTTTTCGCCTCGAAGCCGATGTCGACGAGTGCCTCGAAGAAGCTCTCCTCGTCTTCGGCGTTGGCGCGAATCACGTAGGCGATGGCACGGGTCAGTGTGCGACCGCGGACCCCCTCTTCAAGGAGCGAGCTGTAGTCGATGTTGCGGGTGTAGAGACTCCGGGCCGTGTGATAGAGGTTCTGCGCGTCGGCGAGCATCGCCACGCGCTGCCCCGGATGGACGTTCGTCATGCTCGCTCTTTGCGGACGGTCCGCCATATGGTTTTGCGTCTCGCACTCCCGACTGGTTTCGGTGCCGACCTGTTGTCGCAAACCCTAAGTTATCTCGTGTTGGTGTGTTTCGTATGCACCGCACCACAGGTCGGCGTGCGCTACGGTTGGAGCGCCGCCACTGTGGTGCAGGTCGTTTTCTCGAGCGTGCGAAACCGAAACGCAAACGCGAGTAGGGGCTCCCGGCGGGCGTAGCACCCTCGTCGCGGGCCGGTTTCGGTTGGACCGCCAGACCACCACGCTCAAATCAGTGCCACACGCACACCACAGCAATGACACACGACACCTACACCGGCGTGTTCCCCGCGATGACCACGCCGTTCCACGACGACGAAAGCATCGACTTCGAAACCCTCCAGGACCACGCGCAGTATCTCGAAGCGGCCGGCGTCGACGGCGTCGTCCCGATGGGGACGACCGGCGAGAGCGCAACGCTCTCCCACGACGAACACATCGAGGTCATCGAGGCAGTCGTCGAGGCCGTCGACGACGTCCCGGTGATCGCCGGCTCGGGCAGCAACAACACGCGCGAAGCGCTCGAACTCTCCCGCCGCTCGGCCGACGCCGGCGCCGACGGTCTCCTCCTGATCTCCCCGTACTACAACAAGCCCGAACCGGAAGGGATGGAAGCGCACTTCCGGGCGATCGCAGACGAGATCGACCTCCCGCAGATCATCTACAACGTCCCGTCCCGGACGGGCCGCAACATCGCCATCGAAACCGCGGTCAACCTCGCCGACCACGAGAACATCGTCGGTTACAAGGCCGCCAGCGGCGACATGAACCGAATCACCGAGGTCATCGAGCGCACCCGCAACGAGAACTTCTCCGTCCTCTCGGGCGACGACGCGATGACCCTGCCCATCATCGCCACGGGCGGCACCGGGACCATCAGCGTCTCCGCAAACATCGAACCCGAGCGGACCTGTGCACTGGTCGGTGCCGCCGTGTCGGGCGACTTCGAGCGCGCACGCGAGTACCACCACGAACTCGGCCCGCTGTTCCGCGCGCTGTTCATGGTCTCGAACCCGATCCCGATCAAGGAAGCCATGGAGATCCGCGGCCACTACGACTCCGGTCGGATGCGCTCGCCGCTCAACCGGATGAACGAGAAGGACCTCGATCACCTCCGCGAAGTGCTGGCAGACCTCGAGGACGGTGAGATCCCACAGGTCGCGGAGGCCGAGGAATGACCAGAATCGCTGTCAACGGTGCCGCAGGGCGGATGGGCCAGACCGTCATCGAGACGGCGGACGACCGCGACGACGTCGAGGCCGTCGTCGGCTTCGACGTCGACGACGTCGACCAAGTGCAGGACGTCCCCGTCGTCCACGCGGACGACGTGACCGAGGGCCTCGCCGAGTACGAACCCGACGTCGTCGTCGATTTCACGATACCCGAGTCGACGGTCGCGCTGGCAGACGCCTGCGTGGAGACTGGGACCGGGATGGTCATCGGCACCACCGGCTTCGACGACGAGGGGTTCGAGGCGCTTGAGGCAGCCAGCGAGTCCGTTCCGGTCCTCAAGGCGACGAACTTCTCGCGCGGCATCCAGGCGCTCCTGCGAGCGATCGGTGAGGCACTGCAGGCCGTGCCCGACTACGACCTGGAACTGATGGAAACGCATCACAACCAGAAGATCGACGCGCCGTCGGGGACCGCCAAGACCATTCTGGAGACCGTCCAGGAACACCGCGACGTCGAACCGGTGTACGGGCGCGAGGGGCACGCTCCCCGCGACGACGACGAGATCGGCGTGTTCGCGCGCCGCGCCGGCGACGTCCGCGGCGAACACGAACTCATCGCGGCGGGCAACGACGAAGTGCTCTCGCTGTCGCACCACGCCGAGGACCGCAGCGTGTTCGCGGCCGGCGCCCTCGACGCGGCGGCCTGGCTCGCCGGACAGAACGCCGACTGGTACGAATTCGGAGACGTTATCGACGCGCAGTAAGGAGACGGGAACACCATGAGCCTTCAATACGAGATCGAGTCACTGTGGAATCGCTACGACGAGGGACTGACCGCCGACGAGGCCACCGCCGACGACCTGGGCGTCCTCGACGCCTTCCTCGAAGCCCTCGAACAGGGAATCGTCCGCGCCGCCGAACCGGACGGGGACGACTGGCAGGTCAACGCGTGGGTCAAGCAGGGCATCCTGCTCAACTTCGGCCTGCGCGACATCGAGGCCCGTACCCACGGCGGCGTCGACTACCACGACGTGCTGCCGCTCCGCGAGACCGCCGACATCGGCGAGCGCGGCTCCCGGAACACGCCGGACGGCACGGTCATCCGACGCGGTGCCTACGTAGGCAGCGACGCGATCATGATGAGCCCGTCGTTCGTGAACATCGGCGCGTACATCGGCGACGGGACGCTCGTCGACTCCTGTGACACGGTCGGGTCGTGCGCCCAGATCGGCGAGAACGTCAAGATCGGTGCGAACACGCTCATCGGCGGCGTCCTCGAACCCGTCGAGAACGACCCGGTCATCGTCGAGGACGGCGTCTCGCTCGGGGCCGGCACCCGCGTCACCTCCGGGTTCAAAGTCGGCGAGAACAGCGTCGTCGGCGAAAACACGCTGCTGACGCCGCGCATTCCGGTGTACGACCTCGTCGAGGATCAGGTGCTGTACGGCGAACTGCCGCCGGAACGCCGGGCCTTCGCGCGCTACGTCGAATCCTCGGTCAGTGACGACGACCTGATCCCGGGCGCGGCCTACAAGCCGGCGGTCGTCGCGACGGACATCGAGACCGAGACCCTCGAAGGCACCGAGCGCGAGGACGCGCTCCGAGAATGAGCACCGGACCCGCAGTCCGCAGGCTGTCCGACTGGGACGCCGAGCGACTGCGCGGCCTCGCCGCGGCGTACGAGACGCCGCTGTACGTGATCGACGTAGAGCGCGTCCGCGAGAACTCGCGCCGGCTGCAGGACGCCTTTTCGGAAGAGGAGATCAGCTACGCGGTCAAGGCCAACACGACGCGCCCGGTACTCGAAACCGTCCGTGACACGGGCGTCGGCGCCGAGTGTGCCTCCGCTGGCGAGCTGCAGCGCGCTCTCGACGCGGGCTTCGATCCGGAAGCCGTGCGGTACACGGCAGTCAACCCGCCGGACCGCGACCTCGATCACGTCGTGGAGGTCGCCGACGAGCACGACGTCGTGGTCACGATCGATTCAGCGGACACGCTGGAACGCGTCGCCGACCGCGGTTTCGACGGACGGCTTTGCATCCGCGTCCTGCCGGGCGTCGGTGCCGGGCACCACGAGAAGGTTTCGACCGGCGCAGCACCGAAGTTCGGCGTCCCGTACGACCGGGTCGCCGATCTCGCGGCCGACGCCGTCGAGCGCGAGATGGAACTGGTCGGCCTCCACGCCCACGCCGGGAGCGGCATCTCCGGCGACGACCTGGACGCCCATCGTGAACTCGTGTCGCGGATGGGCGACCTCGCGCGGGACGTCATCGCGGACGTGACCGCGTTGGAATTCGTCAACGTCGGGGGCGGTCTCGGCGTGCCGTACCGCGAGGAGGAACCGCCGCTCGATCTGGACGCAGTGGCCGAGGCGACCCGGACGGCGCTCGGTGAGCTCGACGCCACGCTGGGAATCGAACCGGGACGGTACTTCGTGGCCGACGCGGGCGTGTTGCTCGCGACGGTCAACACGGTCAAGGAGACGGCCGAGACGACGGTCGTCGGCGTCGACGCGGGGATGACGACACTTATCCGTCCTGCGATGTACGACTCGTATCACGAACTGCGCTCGCTCGCGCCCGACGCGGCCGACAGGGACGTGGTCTCGGTGATGGTCGCCGGGCCGATCTGTGAGACGGCGGACGTGCTCGGCAGGGATCGATCGCTGCCGGCTCCCGAACGGAACGACGTCCTGGCGGTCGGGAACGCGGGTGCGTACGGCTACGAGATGAGTAGCCAGTACAACTCCCGGCCGCGGCCGGCGGTCGTGGCCATCGACGGACAGGAGGCGACCCTCGCTGTCCGGCGCGAGCGGCTTGCTGACGTAACTACACTGGAGGAACAATGGTCGGAGTAGAGAAGTACCACGGGACAGGAAACGACTTCATCATCGTCGACGCGGACGAGGAGGTACCGGACCGGCGGGCGTTCGCCGCGGACCTCTGTGACCGCGAGACGGGATTGACACATCCGGACGCGCTCAAGACGGGCGCCGACGGCATTCTCTTCCTCGCGCTGGAAGACGAGTACTCGCCGCCGCGAGTCGTCATGACGCTGGTCCAGCCGGACGGCAGCGTCGCGGCCATGTGCGGCAACGGCGCGCGCTGTGCGGCCAAGTGGGTCGCAGAGCGAACCGGCGCAGACGTCGTCATGATCGACACGCAAGCAGGCACCCGTCGCGCCGAGATCGGCGACCAGGGCGTCACCATCGAGATGGGCGAACCGACGTTCGACCCCGACAGAGTGCCCGTCGACAGCGACGAACCGCTCGTCGAGGAGACGGTCGAAGGGCTGTCGGTCACGGTGGTCAACACCGGCGTGCCGCACGCGGTCGCCTTCGTCGACGACGTGACGACGGTCGACGTCGACGGCATCGCGCCGGCCGTTCGCAACGCCGACGTCTTCCCCGAGGGCGCGAACGTCAACTTCGCGGCTCGACGGCCGGACGGTGGATTCGATCAGCGGACCTTCGAGCGCGGCGTCGAGGCCGAAACAGACTCCTGTGGCACCGGCGCGGTCGCCATCACCGCGGCTGCCGAGCGCCTCGGGAAAGTCGAGAAGGGCGAGCGCATTCCCGTCCATCCGCCGGGCGGCCGCCTCGTCGTCCAGTTGACCGAGGACGACGCGCTGCTCCAGGGACCGGTCGAGCGCGAGTTCGCCGGGCAGGCCGCACTCCCGGACTCGCAGCCGATCGACACCGACCAGGACACCGACGCCGACGCGATCGGTGACGACTGATGGACTTCGATCCGCTCTCTTTCCACGAAACCGCCGTTCAGACCGCGTCTCACGAAGACGTGTCCGAGATGCGCGACCTGCTGGTCGAGACGCTCGACGCACAGGGCGCCGATCCCGAGGTCGACGACGCCGGCAACACGCTCGCGACCCGCGAGGGCGACGCCGACGGCCCGCATCTCGTCTTGAACACGCACATCGACACGGTACCGCCACACGTCCCGTTTGAACGTGACGGCGACGTCGTCCGCGGTCGGGGGTCCTGCGACGCGAAGGGGCCGCTGGCCGCGCTGCTGACCGCGTTCTTCGGTGCTGACGTCGAGACGGGGACACTGACGCTGGCGATCACGCCCGACGAGGAAGTCTACTCGACGGGGGCGGCGGCCCTCGATTTAGGGGCCGACGGGTACATCGTCGGCGAGCCGACGGGACTCGACGTCTGTAACGCGGCGAAGGGACGCTTCGAGGGGACCGTGACCGTCGAGGGAATCGCGGCGCACGCTGCGGAACCGGCCAGCGGGGCGAACGCCATTCGGGCCGCATCGCCGGTGTTGCAGGCCATCGAGTCCTACGACGAGACCGTCGGACCGCCGGAACACGACTCGCTCGGGCGCCCGACGCTCGAACCGACGATCATCGAGGGCGGTGAAGCGACCAACCAGATTCCGGCCGAGTGTCGGATCACCGTCGATCGCCGGAGCGTCCCGCCGGAAACGCAGCAGGGCTTCCGCGAGCAACTGGAGGCGCACCTCCAGTCCTGGCTGCCGGAGTCGCTGTCGATCTCGTTCGAGTACACGGACCGCGAGACGCCGTTCCTCGAAGCCTTCGCGACGCCGGCCGACAGCGACGTCGTCGCGGCGATGCAGGACGCCGGGGCCGGCGAGGTTCGCCCGTTCGGGGCGGCGACCGAGGCGTCCTACTTCGCGCAGGACGCGCCGACGGTCGTGTTCGGGCCGGGCGTCCTGGCCGACGACGAGGGTGCCGTCGCCCACGCAGAACGTGAATATGTTCGTCGCTCTGACGTCGAGCGGGCGGGCGAGATCGTCACTGCCGCCGTCGAGCAGTTGCTCGGTTAGCGGGTCGTTCCCCCGGACAGAGCGTCGCGTTTTGTCGTCGACTGCCCGTTTCGTCAGCCCAGCAGCGCGTTCAGGAGCCGCGATTCGACCTTCCGGAGGATTTCGCCGACGGTGCCGGGTGCGACGTTCACTTCGTCGGCGATGTCGTCGTACGTGACCTTCCGCGGCGTGTCGTAGTACCCCATCTCGACGGCGATCTGGGCGACCTCGCGCTGGCGGTCGGTGAGTCGCGTCAGCAGTCGCTCGTTCTCGGGCGCGTAGTCGCCGAGTTTCTCGAGTTCGACCGTGATCCCGTCCGGGACGGCAGCCATCGCCTCGCGAATCTGCGCTTCGTCGCCGACGGTCGTCAGGCGGATGCTCCCGTCGCCGACGAACTCGATTGGGAAGTCCGGGACGACCTCGAACTTCTGGGGAATCTCGAGCAGTCCCTGCAGCATCTCGTTTGCCTCGACGTGGGCGTAGGTGATGATGCGGTCCTGCATCGGCGAGATCTGGTACGTGATGAGCTCCGGCATGTGTTCGGCGGCGAACTCGATGACTTCGCGGTCGCCGCTGAGTTCGTACATCGTCGTCACCGTCCCGTCGTCGAGCAGTTGCATCTGGAGGATGCGCTCGTTCTCGATGCCCGGTGCCTGCTGGATCCGCCGTTCGATCGGATGGAACCACCCCCGGTCCGGCGTCAGTTGCCCCTCCACGTATCGCATGTACTCACAAATGAATTTCAAACTGCTTAGATGTTGGGGCCACCCAGTTTGCCGCGACAGGTTTCCTGACTCGCCAGCGCTGGATGCGGAACCTCCCCAGACAAAACGTGGCTGAAGTGTGCTTCTACGCACTCGCGACAGCCATGGCCGTGCCACGACACTGCTCAGCGCTCGTCTCGGTCGTGCCACGTTCGATAACTCGCGTCAGAAACCGGACAAACTGTTCTCACCCACGCACTTCGTCGGCGACGCGCGAGACGAACGGCAGAGGGTCGTCCAAATCCAGAAGATCGAAGCGGTGATCCCCGATAATTGACCTGGTTATTTCCCATCCCGAAGATGACACCGAGGGAGGGTCACACAACGGGTGGTCCTCCGTCAGCACACTCTGGATATACGACAGTTCGCCCGGTAAATAGTGCGACGCAATCCCGGGCTCTGGCGATGGAATCGACTGTCGTGAGTCGTTCTGTGTCATCCGCCAATAATAGAGGGGAAAATCAAAGCCTGCGTGAATCTCCATTTGGATGGTGGCCCAGAAACGGGGATTGATCTCCAGAAGTTTGTACTCTCCAGAATTGTCGTCCCGGATGATATCGATATCGGCAGGGCCGTGCCAATCGAGCTGTGTGAGTAATCGGCGTCCGAGCTCTTCGAGTTCGCGGATATCTACTGATTCGTGATAGACACTTGGGCCGCAGTAGTATTTCTTTCCGCGGATGATCCGTTTCTGGGTTTCGACGACCGGTTCGCCGTCGTCGTACAACACACCGAGCGAAAACTCGGTTCCATCCACGAACTGCTGAACGTGGGGGTTGTGTTTGAATTCAGATCGGAGCCGCTCCTTATCCGGTCGCTCGTCCGGTTTGAGAAACGTCGCACTTCTCGGTTCGATGATCCCTTCGGCCGCGCTATCCGAGAGGTAATCGCCCGTCAAGAGTGCGTATCGGGACTTGACAACGAGCCGTCGTCCCCAGTCGTCGACATCGTCGAGCGTGTTCGTTTCTGGGACGGGGACGCTGGCCTTTCGAGCTGCATCGAACAACTTCTCTCGGTCGTGGACAGTCCGTAACGTCTCGAACGACGGCCAAGGAGTCGCAATGTGCTCTGCAAACTCTTGCCGGTATTTCGAGAGCACGTAGATGTCCTCTTCCCGGAGTGGCACAATCGTCTCGACGTCGGGACGCATTGCGAGGGCTAACAGCGCCTCTTTGTAGCCGGTGATGTCTTCCTTGGGATCGCTCACCAATACGGTTTCATCACAGTAGCGAGATCGGAACGAGGGGGCAGTCTCGGTCTCCGAGACGGCGATCGTTCGTATGCCGCGGCGACCGAGCGAGCGATGAAACGCAACCGAACTCGCCGCCGACGCCGCCGGAACTACTATCGAAGCTTTCTCCATGTTTATTCGCCCTTCGATAGACTCGCTCTCTCTTTGGTAATTACAGCTTATCCAGGGTTCGTTGAAAAAATACGTCTCGTAGCGTGGTTTGCATACTTGTCCACGTGTTCGGCCGCAGCTGCTCCTGTAGTGCCAAAATCAGTTCTTACACCAGTCGTTTGACCCGACCCGAATCTCGGATAATGGGGAACGTATTCTTCGGTCCCTCTAGATCAGGAGTGGCCCCGCTTCGACGCGCTGATTCTGCGTGACGGCCCCACTATTGCCGTGATGGTATCTGCTGCCTATGTGCCCTCTATGTCGCAGATGAGATGAGAAGTGATTCGTGCACAGGGAAACGCCCTCTTCAGATTATACTTGCGGCACGACTGGTTGTCACTCCTCGGTCGACTCGTCGACGAGGTCGCTCGCCACGCCGACGTATCCGGCTGGCGTCAACGCGTGGAGTTCCTCGCGCACGTCCTCGCGCACGTCGAGGTCGTCGAACAGATCGCGGAAGTCCTCGATGGTGACGCGCTGGCCGCGCGTCAGCGCCTTCACCCGCTCGTAGGCGTCGTCGTGCCCCTCCCGTCGGAGGATGGTCTGGACCGCCTCGCCGATGATCTCGGGCGTGTCCTCCAGTTCGTCGCGCATGACGTGCTCGTTGGGGACGACCTTCCCGAGGCCCTTCTGGCACTTCTGGTAGCCGATGAGACAGTGCGAGAGGGCTGCGCCGATATTGCGCTTGACCGTCGAGTCCGAGAGGTCGCGCTGGAGACGGGACGTCGTCACGTAGTCGCCGAGGAAGACGAGATCGGAGTTGGCCTTCGAGAGGTTCCCTTCGCTGTTCTCGAAGTCGATGGGGTTGACCTTGTGGGGCATCGTCGAGGAGCCGGTCTCGCCCTCGACGGTCTCCTGGCCGAGGTAGCGGTCGGAGACGTACAGCCACATGTCCAGGTCCAGGTCGAGCAGGACGTTGTTCGCCCCGCGGAGCGCGTCGAACAGCTCCGCCAGGTCGTCACAGGGATTGACCTGCGTCGTGACTGAGGCGTGTTCGAGGCCGAGACGGTCGACGAACTCGGCGGCGAACGCTTGCCAGTCCACGTCGGGATAGGCGGCGTGGTGAGCGGCGTAGGTACCGCTCGCACCGGCGAGTTTGCCTTCGATGCCGTCGATGGCGTCCTGCACCCGACCGAGGGCCCGGCCCAGACGCGCAGCGTAGACGGCCAGTTCCTTCCCGAAGGTCGTGGGGGTCGCCGGCTGGCCGTGCGTGCGGGCGAGCATCGGGAGGTCCCGGTGTGCCTGTGCCATCTCGGTGAGCGTGTCGCGCAGGTCCCGGAGTTCGGGGACGACGACTTCCGCGGCCGCGGGCTTGACGAGCAGCCGGTAGGCGAGGTTGTTGACGTCCTCGCTGGTGAGGCCGAAGTGAATCCACTGGCTCGCGTCAAGTCCGTCGGGGAGGTGCTCGCGGACGAAGTACTCGATGGCCTTGACGTCGTGGTTGGTCGCCGAGTAGTCCTTCCAGCCCTGAGTTTCGAGCTGTTTGACGATCTCGGCGTCTTCGACGTCGAACGACTCGTAGAGCCCCCGGAGGTGGTCGCGCTGGGCGTCGTCGATCTGTAGCGGCGTGGCGTCGAGGTCGGCGAGCGCGATGAGGTACTCGACTTCGACCTGCGTGCGTGCGCGCATGAGCGCCCGCTCGCTGGCGTAGGGAACGAGTGGTTCCGTGTACCGGGCGTAGCGCCCGTCCAGTGGCGAGACTGCGTCGAGCGAACTCCGATCAGTCATACGTCTCGATGGGCACAGGAGGCGAAAAAGAGTATCGAAGGGCCGGACGCGTTGGTTCGCTCGCGCGACCCTCTCAGCCGTCGGGTGAGTGCGTCGCCGTCGGGTCGAGGAAGGTGTCGACCGCGGATCTGACGGTCTCGCGCTCGCTCGTCGCGATGACGAGATCGTTCTCCTGATCGTACGAGACGAGGTCTGCCTCCTCTAACTGCGGGATGTGTTGGTGATACAGCGAGAGGTAGGTCCGCGTCACGGTCTCGGGTTCGATGTTCTGAATGGACGTCTCGGTCTGCTGGGCAGTCACCTCCTCGGCGACGTCGGCCAGCGTGAGCTCGGTTCCGTGTTCCCACAGGCACTGGAGGACGCGCCGACGATGCACGTGCGAGAGCGCGAGAAACAACGCTCCGAGATCCGTCTCGTCTGACTGTGGGGGATCGTCGTCACGATGCATTGGTTTAGATCTATCCTCCACAAGGAAGAGACCACTCTTTCGTCGTCGAGACGGGCGACGCCTGCGCGTCGCCCCGAGCGACCCGTTTCATGTTCTGTGGCGGGCGTCCTATCGGAGGCGCCGGTACACGCGCAGCAGTGCCGAGACGGCGACGCCGAGGCCCGGAACGCGGCTCGAGAGTGCTGCAGCACCGAGCAGCATCGCCCCGCTTTTCGGTCGTCCGCGTGCGAACTCCATCGCCGCGTCGACGATTGTCGAGACGATTCCGACGTCCGTGAGCGTGTTCTGATTGAGATGAACCACGCTCGGTGTTGGACGCCACGGGTGAATAACAGACGGCCTGCACCTGCAGGGGACTCTCCCTGGCGAAACGCATCGGTTTCGCCCCACGTATGTCTGCGAGAGTGCATTACAGGGCTTGCGATCTGCCACTCTCGCACAACGCTGTTAAGACTGCCAGCATAAATGGAAACAATGATAAGGAAGCAACCACGAATTCCCGTCGGGGCGACCACACACCCCCAATCGAGCACTTTCCCTCTCACACCCGTCCCTCTCCCCACACCGCTTTTGACGCGACGTTGTTTCGAGAGCTGCTGCGCTGTCGTGGTCGTCGCGTGGGTACTGCATTCCTAGGCGATTCGCAACGCATTTGCGCCCGGCACGCTCCCCTCCGGGTATGAAGGTAGCGGGACTGGCCAGTAACCGCGGTCGCAATCTCATGAACGTTCACGACCTGGCACCCGGCGGGGCCGAACTCGCCGTCGTCCTCACGAACTCGGAGGACGCCCCGGTCGTCGAGAAAGCCGAGAAGCGGGGGATTCCCACCGAAACCGTCGTCCAGGGCGACGACGAGAGTCGCCGCGACCACGAACAGCGCGTCGTCGACGCGCTCGACGCGTACGACTTCGATCTCGTCTGTCTCGACGGGTACATGCGCGTCCTCTCGGAGACGTTCCTCGACCCGATGCCGACGACGCTGAACGTCCACCCGTCGCTGCTCCCGTCGTTCCCCGGGATGGACGCCTGGGGCGACGCCCTGGAGTACGGCGTCGACGTAGTGGGGTGTACCGTCCACGCAGTCACGAACGCCGTCGACGACGACGGCTCGCTCATCGAGGACGAGGTCGACGGCGGCCCCGTCGTCACGCAGGAGCCGATCCCGGTGTACGAGGGCGACACCACGGAGGACCTCCAGGACCGCGTGCTGTACCAGGGCGAAATGAAGGCCTACCCGCGAGCCGTTCGCTGGTTCGCGGAGGGCCGCGTCGACGTCGACTGGGAGAACAACGACGTTTCCGTCGAGGGCGACGAGGGCGGCGACCTCCCGCAGCGTCGCATCACGAGCGAGGACCGCCACGCCGACCTGCGCTACGGGGAGAACCCACACCAGGACGCCGCACTGTACGCGGACGTGACCTGTGACGAAGCCAGCGTCGTCCACGCCGACCAGCTGAACGAGGGCGCGAAGGCGCTGTCGTACAACAACTACAACGACGCGAACGGTGCGCTCAATCTCATCAAGGAGTTCGACGAGCCGGCCGCAGCCGTCATCAAACACACCAACCCGGCGGGCTGTGCGACGGCCGACTCCCTGGCCGAGGCCTACGAGCGCGCGCTCTCGACCGACGCCAAGAGCGCGTTCGGTGGCATCGTCGCGCTGAACCGCGAGTGCGACCAGGCCACCGCCGAGCAGATCGTCGACTCGTTCAAGGAGGTCGTCGTCGCGCCGGGCTACACCGACGACGCCCTCGACACGCTGTTCGAGAAGGAGAATCTCCGCGTGCTGGACGTGGACGGCTCCTTCGAGCCCACCGAACCGATGACCGAGAAGGACCTCGTCGGCGGAACGCTCGTCCAGGAACGCGACGACCAGGCCCCGACCACGGAGGACCTGGAAGTCGTCACCGAGCGCGAGCCGACGGACGAACAGCTCGAGGCGATGCAGTTCGCCTGGCAGACCATCAAGCACGTCAAGTCCAACGCGATCCTGTTCGCGAAAGGAACTGAAACGGTGGGCGTGGGCGCCGGGCAGGTCTCCCGCGTCGACGCCGTCGAGATCGCGAAGATGAAAGCGGAGAAAGACGCCGAGGGCAAGTCCGCCGAGGGCGCGGTCATGGCGTCCGACGCGTTCTTCCCGTTCCCGGACGGCATCGAGGCCGCTGCCGAGGCCGGCATCGAGGCGGTCATCCAGCCCGGCGGCTCGGTCAACGACGAGGACGTCATCGAGGCCGCGAACGAACACGACATGGCCATGATGTTCACGGGCAGTCGCTCGTTCCGCCACGACTGAGCGCCGCACCGCCGCTCCGGCGGCGTCATTACGTTTTTCAGACAGGACGTGCAATTAACTGGTAGCCATGGACGAAGCGCTCGAAGTGCTCGAAGTCGCCGAACAGTTCGGGCTCGACGGCGTCGTCTCCTGGGTGCTTCGCGCCGTCGGCTTCCTGCTCGTGCTGGCCGGTCTCGGTCTCTGGTTGTTCACCGACGCCGGCCTGCTCGTGGTGCCGGCAGCCCTGCTAGTCGTCGGCGTCCTGTTGCTGGTCGCCACGGAAGCGCTGTTCGTGCTGGTGGAACTCGTGTAGGTCGTCGGACGAGTTCGACCGTTGAACCGCAGTCTCAAGTATCGGACAGACGTATCAGTGACCGATGGGACTGCTCGGAGAGCTCAAGGGGCCGATTCTCGGCGTCGTTCTATCGACCCTCGCGTTCGCGATCGTCGCGCTGGTCGGCGTGTTCGACGTGCTCGGCGCCCTCGTGAGTCCGGACGCGACGCTCGTGGGGCTCTTGTCGACCGCGATCCCGTACGTGCTGGCCCTGGTCGTCGCCGGCGTCGCAGGACTGGCGGCGGTCGCCTGGGGGCTGTACCGGATCGCGACCGGCGCGGTCGACACCGACAGCCGTCTCGTGCGCAACGAGACGGTCGCGTCCGTCGCGCGACTGCTCGAACGCCAGAACGAGTGGGCGCGACGTCTGCACCTCGCGGAGAAGGTGACGCCGACCGACCGCGAGCGGGCCGAACGGGACGTGGAGCGCCTCAAAGACGACTACGCCGCCGGCCGAATCAGCGAGCCCGAGTTCGAGCGGGAACTCGAACGACGCATCGAGCAGGGACGACTCGACGAGACGCAGGCCTCCCGCGAACGCGACCGCGGTTCGTACGAGTACGACCGGTCGTGAGTCGGCCGCGGTGATCTGGGTGTGCGTGGCCAAGAGATATGAGTGCGACTGGCATATCGTTGCGCATGGGTCTCTCGACACTCACGAGCCGTTTCCCGGCCGCACTCCGCGATCGCCTGCCCGGCCGTCTCGGGGGGCGACAGGACGCACCACCGGAGACGACGCCCGACGTTCCGCCGGACGAGCAGGTCGGGACGCCGGACACCGGGTCCGAACCGACCGCTGATGGGGACGAGACGGAGTCCTCGACGGGTGAGAAACTCCGCAAGGCGACGACGCTGCTCACCTTCGCGGGGCTCGGAGTGGCCGCGCTGGGCGCTCTCGGACGGGTACTCGTCGACCGCCGGAGCAGTGACGATGCGGACGAAGCGCAGGAAACAGAGACTGAACCGGAGCAAGCGATCGACGTGGACGCGGCGACGATCGAAGCCGACGAGGTGACCGTCGAGACCGAGACGGAACTGGACGCCACCGTCGAACGCGATACCGACACTGACGCGTCCGGAGCCGGCGCGGCCTCGACGGAGGAACCGAGCCGGTTGTCCCGCGCGCGGGCGACGACGGCGGAGTATCCCCGGATCGCACCGCTCGTCGGAATGGTTGCGCTCGTCGGGATGAAGCTGTTCGTCGACCGGCTCGACGGTGACGTCGTCAGGTCGTAGCTACGGCGGGCCGCCGTACCCCTCCCAGAGGCTGGTCCCTTCCGACTCGTAGTGGTGGACGAGCTCTCTGAGGAACGTTTCGCGCGATTCGTCCTCCGAGAGGTGGCGATCGACCTCTTCGAGGAACTCCTCGCTCACCTCGATGGTGGGACTCATGCGCAGGGATTGGATTCCCACAGGCAAAAGCGACTGGGCGAAACAGATCGTGTCTCTTTCTGCTGGGTGCTGTGACGACGACGGTGACGAACGACGAGAGTGAGTTCGCTGTGGTGTTGGGAAGTCGGGGTCACTTGTACGCCGAGTGGCCGGTGAGTTCCTTGCCGACGATGAGCTTCTGGATCTCTGTGGTGCCGTCGGGGATGGGCATTACGCGCGCGTCTCGGAAGTACCGCTCCAGGCGGTTCTCGGTCTTGAGCCCTTCGCCGCCGTGGATCTGGATCGCGTCGGAGGTCGCTTCGACGGCTTTCTCGGCGGTGTACCCCTTCGCCATCGAGGACACGAGGCGAGCGTCTTCGGACCCGCGTTCGAGCGCTTCGAGCGCGCGGCGCGAGAGCTGTCGTGACGTTTCGAGATTCACGCGGATGTCGTACAGTTTCTCCTGGACGAGCTGGTGTTCGGCGATGGGTTTGCCGAACGTCGAGCGCTCGGTGACGTAGTCGACGGTCTCGTCGAAGGCGGCCTGCATGATGCCGACCGACATGTACGCCATCCCGGTGCGCATGAACGAGAACGTCGCGTTGAGCGCCTTCTGCTCGAAGAACAACTCGGCGACGGATTCGGGGAACGGCACCACGTCGGTCAGGTGATTGCCGTCGCGGAGCGCCGACCCGATGATCGCCGAGAGCTTGTTCTCTGCGGGCACGCGCACGCCGTCTAAGTACATCCGGCCGTTGTTGACCGCTTTCCAGCCGAGCTTGTCGAGGGTCTCGGCCTCGTAGTCGGAGTACGCGCGGTCGACCAGGAACATGTCCTGGGCGCCGCTCTCCTCGTCTTCGGCGACGACCAGCGAGACGTCGGCGATGGGTGCGTTGCCGACCCAGGTCTTCTGGCCTTCCAGCACGTACTCGTCGCCCTCTCTCCGGGCGGTCGTCCGCGGGCGGGCGGTGTCGGAGCCGCCCTCGGGTTCGGTGACCGCGAGCGAGCCGATGCACTCGCCGGTCTGGAGTTTCGAGAGCTGGTTCTCCTGAGTCACCTCGGCGGCGTACTCGACGAACACGGCCGGGAAGCTCATCAGGAGGCCGACGTTGAGACTGGGCCAGACGTAGCTGATCTCCTCGGAGACGATGGCGAAGCGGCGCAGGTCGCCGAAGAACTGCTGGGCGGTCTCGGGGTCGAAGCCGACGCCGAGTTCCCGGAGGTCCTTGACGTACGTCACCATCTCCTCGCGCGTGAACGGCTCCTGGTCAGCCTCGTCGACGACCGGCTCGACCTCGCGTTCGAGATAGCTGCGCAGCTCGTCCCGGAACGCCGTCTGGGACTCAGTCAGCTGCATGCTGGTTCGGGACCGAGTCAGTGATTTCTCCCATTACGGACGCCAGTTGCGTGCCCTTCTGGACGGACCCGTCGAGTTCGTACTCCTGGGTCATGAACCCCTGAATGGGGTCGGTGCCGCCGGTGATGAGCGCCGTCAGCGTGTCGGCGGGACCCGTCAGGACCAGGTCCGGGTCGTCTGCCAGCCCGGCGCCTCCGGTGACCGTCTCCTCGCTGGCGTCGACCTGCAGGTGGCCCGCCATCGGGCAGTCGTCGGCCTCGAAGTTCGCCACGATGTCGGTCGTGATCTGTTCCTGGATGCTGGGTTCGTTCTCGACGAGGAGGTTCACACCGGTCCACAGGAGGTCCTGGAACTGGTCGGCCGCCTCGGGTTCGTCGGCGTAGAAGCTCTCGATGTCGATCGCCTCCATCCGGCCGACGACGCGCGAGAACACCTCCGGGTTGTCGGCGATCAAGCTGCGTTCCTGGCCTGCGATCTCGTCGAGCAGTCCGGGAAGGTCCTCCTTCAACTGGGCTTCGTCCTTCTCGAGCGATGCGTCGATCCGGTTTACGAGTTCGTCCGTCATCGTTGTCCCATTCCCCACCGAGCCACCCCGCTGGTGGCCGATGGCTACCAGTTCGTTGTACGGGAACGGCCCTGAGCGTACTCCGTCGGATGTGAGGTGGTTTTATATACAACATCGAGACCCCGTAGAAAAGGAGGGCACCGGTTGATTTCGTGTCTGTCTGGCGGTTTCAGTAGCGACCGCTGACCGACCGGGAAGACTGGCCATGATTTCTGGGTGTGGGACAGACCCCCGTCCAGTCGGTTTCGAAGCGCCTATACGCGCTTCATCGAAGGAGGAAGCGAGCATCCTTCCGAGGACAACCATGGACGACGAGTTACCCGACGACACGACAGCGTTCTTCCAGATGGCCCGGGATTTCCCGGTCAGGACTGGCATCTTTACGTTCGGCCTTCCCGTGTTCGCGCTCTTGCAGTTGGTCAACGGGTACGTGCATCAGGGATCGCTCGCCCTTATCGGCGCGTTCGTCGTGCTGATGGTGCTCTTTTCTGCCCAGCTTACCAGGTACCAACTCGCCACGTACCGGCGACGGCAACTCGGCGAGCGGTGGTTCGGAAAATAAACGTCGGTGGACCGTGGCAGGCGGTGTCAGCCGGCGACTTCGCGGACTTCCTCACGCTGGTCGCGCACCTCGTAGGCGCTGTAGGCGCCGAGGACGAACGCGATCAGGCCGACGACGATGTCGTTCCAGAACCCGAGCGGGTTCGCCGTCTCGGTGAGTCCGAAATCGGCACCGAAGATGAACGGTGCTGCGATGAGCCACAGCCCGACTAACGCCGCGAGCACTGCTGCGGACATGCTGCCCACTCGCTCGCTCGCCCGCCGGGAGTAGTTGTATCCGCCGACGATCAACAGGAGCGCGCCGACGATGATGTCGTTCCAGAACTGTGACGCGACGAGGTCGAACAGGAACGCCTCGACGATCAGCCAGGCCCCGAGCAGGGCGATGACCGCCGACAGCCACTTGCCGCTCTCGGACGGATTCGGGTTGTACTCGGTGTCTACCTCGTGTTCTCTGGTTTCTCCTGCCATGTGCGGCAGTACGTTCGTGGGTCCGAAGTGGTCACTGCCTCCACTTGCAAGGCCGATCCGACTGGCGCGCTGCTCACCGTCACACCACCCTGCGTCTGCGTGCACTAACGCGGCGTCCGGCCGACCAAGCCGCGGAGTCAGTCCGCCATCATCCGACGCAGGCCGAGACACCAGCAGCCCTACCGTTCGACGACGGCGTCCCTGCCGCATTCGTCGCACTCCTCGCGTGCGGCGAAGTACAGGTGGTCACACGCCGTGCACTGGTGTGTGGCTTCGTCCGCCTTCGCGCTGTCCACGTCCCGTTTGAACTCCTCGACCTTCCGCCCGAGATTATTGAAAAACCCCATCGGTGGAAAGAACGTCGCGACCCTGGATAAAGATTGACCGTCTCCGGGCCGCCGCTGCGCGGACGCGACGGTTGGGTCAGACAGCGACCAGTCCGGGAAACGGCCGCTTCCCGGTTAGAAGAGGAATCGCTTGTCCGTCTCGGAGGCGATGTCGGTCATCAGCAGAGCGGCGTCGGAGTACTGTAGGATCTTCTGCATGTCGCCGTCGAGTTCGAGTTCGCCGGACATGATCCCCTCGACGACGTCCAGTTCGCCCGTGACCAGACGGACCCACTGCTCGTACTCGCCGGTGAGGACGAAGCCCTTGTCCCGCTCGTCGAGTTCCATCAGCGTGTCCGTCCCGGTGCAGTCACCGTCTTCGAGGCCGATCCAGGCGTAGACGTGGCCCTCGTCGGTGACGTTCTCTTCGAGTTCCTCGAGCAACCCATCGAGAATCTCGGGCATGACGCGGCGCAGACCCGGCCACACTTTGTCGGGCGCGTTCTCGATGCGCGTCTCGAGGAGTTCGTTGGCTGCACGTTCTGCCAGCGGTCCCTCGCGCTCTTCGATGCCGTTCTGGACCTCTTCAGGGGCGTCCTCGAGCACGGTATCGAGGACTGAATCGGGCAGTTGGCGGATTCCAGTGTCCAGTGCCGACCAGACTTCCTCGGGCAGGTCACCGACCGTGTTCTCTTCGATGGGCAGGTTGTTGATCTCGAAGACGAAGTCGCCGTTGAATCCCTGTCCCCACCCGGACATCTTCTCGGAGAGCTCCTCGCTCGCGGTCAGGTCCTCCTGGTAGACGTCGAGCCAGGCGGTCGTCGGCCAGTACTCTTCGAGTTCGTACGTTTCCTCTTCCTGTTGTGCACTCATGGTAAATCTCCCCCGTTGTGGCACGCGCGACGGTGTCGAGTCCCCCCAGCCACACGTTCGCGTCGCAACGGGTGTACGAACATAATTTCTCCCACTCGGTTAAGAAATTATCCCTGTGATCTGAGGGTGTTTATATGTGTATTTTATAAGTATCCGTGTTATTCCGGTCTCCTTCTTGAGGCGCCGGCGTATTCGGCCACGATCTCGGCGGCCGTTGTCGTTTCCTACGTGAGAAAGTGCTGGATGGCGCGCTGCTCAAGCGGTGGTTCGGTCAGAAGACGTCCAGATCACCGCCGAACATGTCGCCTTGCGCCTCGGTCTCGATTCGGCAGTCAGACGTCGGATAGGAGACACAGAGCAGCGCGTAGCCGTCGTCTTGCTGCATCGGATCGAGTGCGGTGCCTTCGCTCTGGTCGACCGCGCCCTCCAGGACCTTGCCGACGCAGGACGTACACTGCCCCTGGCGGCAGGAGTACGGGAGGTCGAACCCTGCGTCCTCTGCGGCGTCGAGGATGTACTCGTCGCCTGAGACGGACAGCGAGACCGTCTCGCCGTCGTGGACGAGTTCCACCTCGTGTTCGGCGTCTTCGCCGGTTCCGTCGTCGAACGTTGCACCGCTCATAGTTCCTGGCGGAGTTTGAACACGTCCAGTGCTTCGAGTCGCGGATCGTCGGCCGTGTCGGCGTTCGATCCGACGGCCGCGCCCGCGACGCCCTCGTTGTTCACCCTGCCGGACCCCGAATCGAGGATGTAGGCGACCTCCTCTGAGACGGTTTCCGGGTCCATCCCGAGTTCCTGGGCTGTCTCCTCGACGGCCGCTTCGATCTCCTCGTCCGATGCAGTGAAGTCCGCGCCGTCGATCTCTGTGAGTTTCGTCATGGTCAGTCACCTGCCGCCTGTTTTTTCTCGTAGATGTGGTCGTACTTCTCGATCACTGCGCCGTAGTCGCTGTCTCGCGCCTCCTCCATGGCGTCCGCGGCCGCCTGCATGTAATCGCGCGGCTCCGCGTTGTCCAGGTCGAGCGTGTCGAACAGCATGTCGCCGGCCAGTCGCGCACCGCGGTTGACGAGGTCGTCGAAGTCCACGTCGAGCGGATCGCCCACGTCGCCGGTGATGAAATACCCCGTGTCGGTGATGTAGCCGATGTCCTCGACGGACTGCTCCCAGATGGCGTTCTGGACGCCCTGGTACTCCGGAATCCCCTCGCGCTCTTTCTCGATCAGTTCCTGAAGCAACTCCAGTCCGAATGTGATGTGCCGCCCCTCGTCCGTGCTGATGAACTGAAAGCCCTTGTTCAACAGCGGCAGCGGAGTCTCCTGCATCATGCGGTTCTTCGCGAAGTAGCCGCCGCGGGCGAGGATGCCTTCGACGCCGATGTGATAGTTCGTCGCCGCGCGGGCGATGTCGACGGGATCGCCGCCGTGGGCGGCCTGGGCCTGGAGCGTTCCCTGTCGTTCGAACATCTTCCCGGCACCGCAGGCCTCCGTCCGCGGGATCTGGATGCCTCCGCGACGCGTGTCGAGCTCGTACTGCGGGAACTTGTCGACCATCACGTTCGAGAGGTACAGGTCGAAAAACTGCGTGTGCTTGGCTTCCTCCAGCGCGAGCGCCGAGGCGAACATCTCTTTCTCGATGGACCGGTCGAACCACGGCGAGGACACCGTCGCCATGATGCGGCGGGCGTCCTGTGCGACCGCGTGTTCCCCGTCGATGAAATAAGAGATGATCCGCGCCCACTGCTCTTTCTCGTCGTCTTCCAGCGACTCCCAGACTTCGCGGTCCTCCTCGAATCCGACCTTCTGGACGAGTTTCTCGGCGTCCCAGGTCCCCAACTCGACGGACTTCTGGTACAACTCGTAGTACGTACTCTCCCTGTCGATTCGCCCCGCCCCTAGTTCGGCAGTGCTCTCACTGGCGTCCATGCCTGAACATTGTTACAACGTGCTTCCCATTACAAATAGCTCCCTGCATGTGAGGGAATTTTAATACCCCGTGGCCGCGAGCGGGCAGCTGTTGTCCTTTGTTTCCCGATTCATAACGAATATTTAGGTCTGTTCGAATGGAGACAGTAGTATGCGCTATTTCCAGTTGCTCCTGACGCCGAAGGAGCAAGAGGGGTTCCACGAACTCGATACGCTGACGGCCCAGCACGCAGCGATCGAGCGGGAGGCGATCCTCCACCTGAACCTCCTCAACGACGGGACGGGCGTGGCGCTGTTTCTCATGCAGGGGGAGTCGGCAGCACTGGAGGGGATATACGAAGAACACGAGTCGGTGCTCTCGTACGACGTGTTCGACAGCGAGGAGTCGGGCTTTCACGCGCACGTTCATTTCGAACCCGACAACCCGGCGACGGAACTGCTCCAGATCGTCGACCGACACAAACTGTACATCGATCCGCCCCTGGAGTACACCGACGAGGGCGCGCTGCGATTGACGGCTGCCGGGCCACAGGAACTGGTCAGACGGGCCGCCATCGACATTCCGGACACCGTGGACGCGTATCTGGAACTCATCGGTGAGTACGAGCCCCAGCGGGACAGTCTCGTAACCATGCTCACCGACAGGCAACAGGAGGTGCTCCAGACGGCCGTCGAGATGGGGTACTACTCGATTCCGCGACAGGCCACCCACGAGGACCTCGCTGCCCACCTGGACTGCTCGGCGGGGACGGTCGGTGAACACCTCCGGAAGATCGAGGCACGAGTGCTGTCAGAACTGATTCCGTAGAACCGTACCGTGCTGCCCGGTGCTCTCGGGTGTCGTTGTCCCTCAGTATACTGGCGAACGGTTTTTGTTCTTTCATTGAGAATCGAAGGACATGCGGGAGTTCGACATCGTCGTCCGGACGGAGGACGGCACGTATAACCCCATCGACGAAGCCATTATCGAGAGTCCTGCGCTCACTCGGCATGGCGTTCAGTACTTTGATATGATGTCCGATGGGACGACTGTCCTGCTGTATCACATCACTGGAGACGCGGCCGAACTCGAAGCACTGTTGGACGCCGAAGAGAGCGCGCTCTCCTACGACGTCTTCGAGATCGAAGACGACGGGCTTCGGGCGCACGTTCACCTCACGCCGGACACGATGGTGACGGCGCTCATCATGCTCAAGAACAACTACGATCTCATTATCAATCCCCCGCTGAAGATCGACGAGGACGGCGGACTCCACATGAGCGTCGCCGGCGACCCGGACAAGATACGGAAGGCAGCGATGAACAGGCCGGGGAGCATCGACATTCAGCTCGAAGAGGCCGACAGCGAGGGCGTCGACATGGTCGACATCACGACGCTGTTGACGGACCGTCAGCAGGAGGTGCTCGAAGTCGCCACCGAGAAGGGCTACTACGAGATTCCCCGCCAGGCGACGAACGAAGACATCGCAGAGAACATGGACTGTTCGACCAGTACCGTCGGCGAACACCTCCGCAAGATCGAATCGCGCATCATCTCCGAAGTCGGGCCGTCGTGAGCCACTGGTTGCTGCTGCCCAGTTCGACACTCTAAAGCGCGCCGCCACGGATGACGGGGTATGGAGTTCCACGACGCGGCGAACTTCCTGTTCGACCTTCGTCGGTATCCGCCGCGACCTGGAACCGCGGCCACGCGGGACCTCCTCGCGCATCTCGGTGACCCACACGAGGACTACCGGTGTGTGCAGGTCGCCGGCTCGAACGGGAAGGGAAGCACCGCGCGGATGACAGAGCGTGTCCTCCGAGAAGCCGGCCTCGACGTCGGGCTCTACACCTCGCCGCACCTCGACGACGTTCGCGAGCGGGTTCGGATCAACGGTCGGAAACTCACCGAACGCGCGCTCGTCGAGTACGTCGACGCGGTCCGGGGCTACGTGACGGACTGTGCCGCAGACGGCGGCGCCCCGACGTTCTTCGAGACGATCACCGGCCTCGCCCTCTGGGCGTTCCGGCGTGCAGACGTCGACGTGGCGATCCTCGAGGTCGGCATCGGCGGCAAACACGACGCGACGAGCGTCGTCGATCCGGTGGCCAGCGCCGTCACCACCGTCACGCTCGAACACACGGCACTGCTCGGCGACACGATCGAAGAGATCGCCACCGACAAAGCACACGTCGCGCCGGCCGACGCACCGCTGGTCACCGGTGCGACCGACGAGGCGCTGACGGCGATTCGGTCGGTCGCTGGCGATCTCGTTACCGTCGCCGACACTGGGGACTGCGACGTGCAGGTCGAATACGGCGGCATCGACGGACTGGAATCTGATATTTCGCTCGAAGGTAACGGGTGGAGCGTGGACACGAAACTCCCGCTGCTCGGTGATCATCAGGCACGGAACGCCGGGATCGCGGCGGCACTCGCACGCCAGGTGACCGACGTGTCTCGGGCCGATCTGGAACGCGGACTGCGTAACGCTCACTGGCCCGGGCGGTTCGAGGTGATGGGCCAGGACCCGCTGGTCGTGCTCGACGGCGCACACAATCCGGGCGGCGCCGCCGAACTCGCGAAGACGCTCTCGTCGTTCGAGTACGACGATCTTCACGTCGTCGCCGGGGCGATGAGCGACAAGGATCACCGGGGGATCGCCGCGGCGCTGCCGGACCCGGCGCACGTGATCGCCTGCGAGCCCGACCTCGACCGAGCCGAGGAAGAGTCGGTGGTCGCCCGTGCGTTCGAGTCCACTTATCCGGACGCGACTGTCGAGACCCGGAGCGACGTCGCGGGCGCCTTCGAGATGGCGCTCGACGCCGCCTCACCGGACGACTGCGTCCTCGTGACTGGATCGCTGTACTGCGTCACCGAGGCGCGGACTCGCTGGACGCGCACCGAGATCCCGAAACGCGTCGACACCGTCCCCGAAGCGCGAGCGACGATCGAGGGCGCACACGTCACTGAAGCTGGCGCGTGGCGGATGCGCGGGAAGGCCGTTCACCGCGTGCTCAAGACGCGGGTGCAACCTCGACAGGCCCAGTACCTCAAAGAAGAGATGCTCTCGCTCGGTGGCGAGTGCGCCATCTCGGGCCTGAACGACCAGGACCAGGAGAACCTCGACGTGGTCCTGATGGGGACGCTCGCCCAGTACAAGCGACTGGCCGGCAAACTCGACGGCCAGCCGTACGGCCTCTCCCCGTTCGCCGACGAACTGCGCGCCGCGCTCGGCATCGAAGGCCACGGTCGCGACCAGCGGGGCTACCCCTGGGAGGACGGCACCGCCGTGATGGGCATCCTCAACGTCACGCCAGATAGCTTCCACGACGGCGGGGAGTTCGACGCCGTCGAGGACGCTGTCGCGCGTGCCGAAGAGATGGTCGATGCGGGCGTCGACATCATCGACGTCGGCGGCGAGTCGACGCGGCCCGGTGCCGACCCGGTCCCCGTCGACGAAGAACGCGACCGCGTCGTTCCGGTCGTCGAACGGATCAGCGAGCTCGACGCGATGATCTCGGTTGACACGCGACGGGCCGCGGTCGCCGCCGCCGCACTGGACGCTGGCGCGGACGTCCTGAACGACGTGTCGGGGCTGGAGGACCCCGAGATGCGACTCGTCGCTGCCGAGTACGACGTCCCCGTCGTCGTCATGCACAGCATCGAGACGCCGGTCGACCCGGACACCGACGTCGAGTACGACGACGTGGTCGAAGACGTCGTCGACGACCTCACCGAACGAGTGTTGCTCGCCGAGAAGGCCGGCCTCGACCGCGAGCAGATCATCGTCGATCCAGGGCTGGGATTCGGGAAGTCCAAAGCCGAAAACTTCGAGATGCTGGGACGGATCGGCGAGTTCCAGGCGTTCGGCTGCCCGGTTCTGGTCGGTCACTCGCACAAATCGATGTTCGATCTCATCGATCGCGCGCCCGACGAGCGACTGCACGCGACGGTCGCGGCCACGACGCTGGCGGCCGAGCGCGGTGCCGACATCGTCCGCGTTCACGACGTGGACGCGAACGTCGCCGCCGTCCGGACAGTAGCCGCCGCCGACGATCCGCCGACGCACGCCGAAGACTGAGGGATTATTTCTTCGAAGGAACGATTAGAAGACCCCGTGTTCCTCGCGGAGGTCCTGATAGATGTCGAGGTACCGTTCGAGTACCTCGTTGTGATCGTACGCGACGGCGACGTCAGAATCCATGTCCAGCCGCTCGTATTTCGTGGCGTCTTCGATGGCTTCGGTGATCCCTTCGTCGTCGCTGACGCGGAAACTCCGGGGGTACTGCTCGATCAGTTCGTGGGCGCTGGATTCGGCCTGGTACTCGACGATGCCGACGCAGCCACAGGCGAGCGCCCAGAGCAGTTCCGTCGCGAAGTTCTCGCGGTACGCGGTCTGGACGAACGTGTGTGCACCCTTGTAGGTGGCCACGCGCTCCTCCCGTGAGATATCGCCCACGAAGGAAACTCTATCGTCGACGCGCAAGTCGGCCGCCTGTTCTTCGAACTCCTCTCGCTTCGGGCCGTCACCGATGATCGTCGCAGACCAGTCTCGCTGTCTGAGTTCTGCGAGCCCGAGCAGTAACGTCTCGACGTTCGCGTCCGCGTCGAGTTCGCGCGCGTACACGATGTCGGCGTCCTGGTTCGGCTCGGTGGTTTCCACGAGCGAGGCGTCGATGCTCTCGGGGACGACCTGCGTGGTGTCCGTGGTCGCACCGAGTTCGCGGACGACGGTGCGGACGAGTTCCGACGGCGTGATGACCGTCGCCGGTTTGCGCGCCGCGTACCGCGTCCAGCGGGACTCATCGACGTCCTCGTCGCCGAACCACTCCACCACGAGCGGCGCACGCGCCAGCGTGCCGCCCAGGTTCGCCGCGGCGACCAGTTTCGGCGGTTCTGGCGTCGCGTGAACGACGTCCGGGCGATACTGCGCCAGCAGGACGGGGAGTCGCGTGAGAAACGACGGGGTCGCTTCCGACACCGTGACGGCGCGATACGTGACGCCATCGTATTCCCGGGACTCGTCGTAGCCGGCCCACCACTGCGTGCAAAACACCGTCACGTCGTGGCCGCGGGCGGCCAGTCCGCTCGCGATCCGCTGGAGTCGCTCGCGACCGTCGGTCGCGTCGTCGAAAACCGTCCGTTCTGTCACGAAAGCGACCCGCATACCCCTGCGGACGAGTGGGTCGCTCAAAAATCCCTGCCCTTCTGCCCCCGGCGGCCTCTCGGTTCCGCGGGCACGCCATGACCGGCCGCGTCGTGCCGGTTGCTACAGCGACTCGTTGTTCGCCCCCTCGGTGAGTTCCGGGCCTTCTTCGGGAATCGCGCCGCCGCGATCGGAGTATCGCTGTCGGCCGACTGACTCTCTGGGCATGAGGTTGAGCACGCTCTGTCTGATTTCCGTCGGCGACTCGAAGGTGTCCTCGCCGGTCCCGTCGAACAGTTCGTGGACCGAGATCGGATCGGCGTTCGTCCGCGCTATCGACTGGTCTCCGTACTCGCTGACGAACTCGTCTTTCGTCGTCGGATAGGCGAGCTCCGAGAGGATCGGATCGATGTCGGTGAAGTCCACGCCTTCCTCGCGGTCTGTCTCACGACCGGACATACCTCCACACGGCTCGGCAGGTGAAAAACGACTTTCCTTGCGAGTGAAAGCCGTCGGGGCCGAGCTTTCGTTCCGCCATCGCGGTGTGCGCACAACGCCTATGGTTCCGCCGGCCGTCCGCCCGCCATGCACGACTTAGAGCGCTACCTCAACATTCGGAGCGCCTACGGCGCATCCGTCGGCCCGGTGGGCACGCTCGCGTTCCTGATGGACACGACCGGCACGCCACAGATCTGGACGCTCGACGAACCGGGCGCCTGGCCCGAGCAACGGACCTTCGACGACGAACGCGTCACGTTCTGCTCGTGGTCGCCCGAGCGCCGAGAGCTCGCCTTTGGCATGGACGAGGGCGGCGACGAGTTCACACAACTGTTCCGACTCGACGCCGACGACGGAACCATCCACCCGCTGACCGACGTGCCCGACGCGATCCACTACTGGGGCGGCTGGTCCCACGACGGCGAGCAGTTTGCCTTCGCCGCCAACCGCCGCGACGAGTCCGTCTTCGACGTGTACGTGCAGGATCGCGACGAGTGCGGCGACGAGGCCGACCTGATCTACGAGGGTGACGGCTGGCTCGCGGTCGCCGGCTGGAGCCCTGACGACGATCGACTCATCGTTTCAGAACATCACTCCAGCTTCGACAAGGACCTCTACGTTCTCGACGTCAAGTCCGGCGAGCGCACGCACATTACGCCACACGACGGGGACGTCCGATACAACAGCCCCTCGTGGGGACCGGACGGCGATGCCGTCTACTGCTGTACCGATCGCGACACCGACACGCTCTATTTAGGTCGCATCGATCTGGACTCTCACGAGATCGAGACGGTCGAATCGGGGGACGAGTGGAACGTCGACGGCATCGCGCTGGACGACGAAACGGGTCGGTTCGCCTACTCCCGGAACGTCGACGGCTACACGGAACTGACGATCGGCGAACTCACTGGCCCGACCGAGTACGAGACCAGGCCGACACCGGACCTCCCCGACGGGACCGCCGGCGGCGTGAGCTTCGACCCCGACGCCGAGACGTTCGCGCTCTCGGCGTCCAGTCGGACCACGAACACCAACGTTCACGTGGTCGACTTCGAGACGGGCGAGACGACTCGGTGGACGCGCGCCTCGACCGCGGGGATTCCCCCGTCCTCGTTCCGCGGCCCGGAACTGGTCCACGTCGAGTCCTTCGACGGCCGCGAGATTCCCGCGTACTTCACCCTCCCGGCCGACGCACCCGCGGGAGAGACGCCGGTCATCGTCGACGTCCACGGCGGCCCGGAGAGTCAGCGGCGACCCTCCTTTTCGGGACTCACGCAGTACCTGCTCTCACGCGGCTACGCTGTCTTCGAGCCGAACGTCCGCGGGTCCACGGGCTACGGGAAGGCCTACACGCACCTCGACGACGTGCGACAGCGGATGGACTCCGTGAAAGACCTCAAAGCGGGCGTGGACTGGCTCCACGACCACCCCCGCGTCGACCCCGACCGCATCGTCGCCAAGGGTGGCTCCTACGGTGGCTTCATGGTGCTCGCCGCGCTCACGGAGTACCCCGATCTCTGGGCGGCCGGCGTCGACGTGGTCGGCATCGCCAACTTCGTCACCTTCCTGGAGAACACCGGTGCCTGGCGCCGCGAGCACCGCGAAGCGGAGTACGGCTCGCTCGAGGACGACCGTGAGTTCCTCGAATCGATCAGCCCGCTCACCCACGCCGACGAGATTGAGGCGCCGCTGTTCGTCCTTCACGGCGCCAACGACCCGCGCGTCCCGGTCGGCGAAGCGGAACAGATCGCCGAGGAGGTCGAGGCACAGGGCATTCCCGTCGAGAAACTGATCTTCGAGGACGAAGGCCACGGCATCTCCAAGCGCGAGAACCAGATCGACGCCTACACCGCCGTCGTGGACTTCCTCGACGAGCACGTCTGAATCGCGGCGCGGCTGTACTGTCGGCTTTTCCTCCCGAGTTTCGGTCGACTCACCGCTCGATACGACGTCCTCGCCGTCGTTCGTTCAACCAGGGGTTGTGTCCTCGGGCAGAGGACAAAAATGTCTCATCCCTTTTTATCTGGTCAGTTCCTGGGACGCAACATGGGTGTTGCTGGGCGGTCGCGAGACCACGTCGAGGCACTGCTAGGCGACCTCGAATCAGCGTACGAATCGTTTCCGGTGAATCAGACGACGGTCTCTGTCTCCGGAGAGTACTACGAGCAGGTCGTCGAGCAGGCTCAACAGGGGGTTGCCAGGGCAGACGTCCACGTCCACAACGACGACGGCGACGTGCTGCTGGTCGAAACCGGTGACGGGCTCGTCGCACCCGGTGAGATCATCAGTGCCGAGGACTCCCTCGAACAGCGGGCCAAACGCGCCGTTCGGCAGGCTGCGGGCGTCGAGTGCCGGATCGAGACCATCGAGGAGGCGACGATCGCTGGCGTCCACAGCAAGAGCGATCCGGACGCAGAGCCGGTGTATCGTCTCGTCGTGCTCCTGTCCGGCCGTCTCGTCTCCGGCACGCCAGGCCCCGAGGGCCAGTGGCAAGCAGACCCCCCGGAGAGCGAACTCGTTATATGACGCCGGTCGCCCGTGCGACCTCGCGCGCTGCCGGTTCGTTCACGCCGTCCCCCAGGATCGTGTAGCGGTCTCGGATCTCGTGCGCCGTCGTCAGCGCCTGGATGATCGTTTCGTCCTCGATACCCAGTTCTTCGGCCGTCGTCGGCGCACCGATACTGGCGAGCGCGTTCCGCACGGAGCGCCACTCACCCTTCGCACCGCTGTGGAGGTACTCGGTCATGATCGAGCCGACTCCGACCTGGTGACCGTGGAGCGCCGTCCCGGGGACGAGCCGGTCGAGCTGGTGTGAGAAGAGGTGCTCAGCGCCGCTGGCCGGCCGCGACGAGCCCGCGATCGACATCGCGACGCCCGACGACACCAGTGCCTTCACGACGATCCACGCCGATTCTTCCAGGTTCTTCTTGATCGAGTCGGAGTTCTCGACGAGCATCTCTGCGGTCATCCGCGACAGTGCGCCGGCGTACTCGGAGTACTCGACGTTTTTCAGTCGCTTCGCGAGTTCCCAGTCTTTGACCGCGGTGTAGTTGCTGATGATGTCGGCACAGCCGGCCGTCGTCAGTCGCCACGGTGCGTCGGCCAGAATCTCGGTGTCTGCGACGACTGCCAGCGGCGGCTCCGCGGCGACGCTGTGTCGAGTGTTGCCGTCAGGAACCGACCCGCGCCCGCTCACGATGCCGTCGTGACTCGCCGCCGTCGGGACCGACACGAACCCCAGACCCAGCTCGTCGGCCGCCATCTTCGTGATGTCGATGACCTTGCCGCCGCCGACGCCGACGAGAAAGCCGGCCTCTGCGGCGTCCGCTTCCCGGATGACGCGCTGGACGGCCTCGAAACTGGCCTCCTCGACCAGTACGGTTTCCGGATCGGTCCCTTCGGCGGCGAACCCCTCGACGACCCGAGTGCCGGCGACTTCCCGGGGCGTCGGACTCGTGACGACGAGCGGTCGCCCCGTGAGGTGCAACTCCGCGACCGCGTCGACGGTCTCGTCCAACACGCCGTGCCCCACCACCACGTTCCGGGGCAGGCGAATCCACGTCGACTTCTCGAACATAATCACCCCTCTCGTGCGATGGAGTAAGGGTTTATCCCTCCGCCGGTCGCCCGTGGTCGCCGCGGTCGCTTATCTGCTCGTCACCCGCTGGCGCAGCCTGTTGGCTGCCTGTCGGTCCGGCCCGTGATCGCTCCCGTCTCGCTCGCTCTCCCGGTACTCTGCGATCGTCGCTTCGAGCGCGTCGCGCAGTGGCGTCGACTCCCAGCCGAGGGCGGCGAGCTTCTCCGTCGCCAACAGATGCGGTTCGTCTCGATAGTAGGGGAACTCCCCGGGATCGACGTCCACTGCGTCGAGTTCGTATGGGCCGGCGTACACTCGTTCGATCTCAGTTCCGACCGCGGCGGCCACCTGTTCGACGAGTCGGCCGAGCGTCGTCGCTCGTCGATCAGCGACGTTGTACGCCTCGCCTGGGGCGCCACGTTCGGCGACGATCCGCAGCGCGCTGGCCACGTCCTCGACGTAGGCACGGTGCCAGATGTTCGTGCCGTCGCCGGGGACCAGCACGCGGTCGCAGTGCTCGACGCGGTCGATCCAGTAGTCCAGGTAGCCGCTGTAGTCGTGCGGGCCGTACACGTTCGACGGCCGGACGCTCATGGCCCTGACGCCCTCGTCGGCTGCGTCGAACACGGCCCGGTCCCCCGCCGCCTTCCGCGGCCCGTACGTCGCCGCCGAGGCGTTGCGCGCCTCCTCGGCTGCGCAGTCGTGGAGGGACGTCTCGCCTTCCCGCTTCGGTATCTCCTCCTCGGCGTAGGCCGCACCGCTGGAGACGTAGACGTAGGCGTCCGCGTCCGCGAACAGCCGCGTTGCCGTCCGCACCTCGCCCGGGTGGAACGCTGCGCAGTCGACGACCACGTCCGGGTCCGCGGCCTGTGCCGCGTCCGCCAACTCGCGCTCGTCAGTGCGGTCGCCGCGGAGGTGTGTAACGGCCTCGTCAGTGAACGGGACCTCGCTTTGCCCACGGCTGAACGCGGTGACCTCGTAGCCGTGCTCGCGGAGTTCTGCGACCGCGTGCCGGCCGACGAACCCGGTTCCCCCGATGACGAGCGCGTGCACCATGTGAGTGTCAACGACTCCCTGGGGGAAAAAGCTCGGCCGCCGCGTTTCGGGGGAAAACTGATAGGTCTCCTGGTACGACACACGGGTGTATGCCCCCTGAAACCCCTGCCGACAATGGCTGTCCCAAGTGCGGCCACACTGACGCGGAAGTCGACAAGATCGCCACCTCTGGTGGCGGGTTAAGTAAACTGTTCGACATTCAGAACCGCGGGTTCGAGACGGTCTCCTGTACCAACTGCGGCTACACCGAACTCTACAAGTCCGACGCCGGCACCAGCAACCTCCTCGACGTGTTCTTCGGGTGAGCCATGGCGGAGGGTGCCGTCTTGATCTTGGTACTACTGCTCGCGGTGGCCGGGCCGTTCGTGCTGTACGCGCTGATCCAGTCCGAAACCGACGACGTGCCGACGATGGACCGGACAGAAGCGGAGCGGACGGCACGACGTGATTCTGACGAGGGGCGGGACGGCGACGTTGGCTGGGACGACCGAAACGGCCGTCGTCGCTGAGCTAGCCACTCGCTGTCCCGCAGTTTGCCGGAGGGAGGAGGGACTTTATGCTTCAGCTACCTAGTGGCGAGCGTGGACTCCCCCTTCGACGTCCTCGGGCTCGATCCGGACGCAGACGAGTCGGAGATCGTGCGCGCCTATCGGGAACGGGTGAAGGAAGTCCATCCGGACCAGGGTGGCACCGTCAGTGAATTTCGGGCCGTTCAGACCGCCTACGAACGACTCCAGGACGGGTACGATCCGGACGACCCGAGCAGCGTGCACGAGGACTTCGACCAGCAGGCGGACGACCCTCCCCAGTACGACGAGCACTTCGTCGAGTATCTCAACTACGAGGTGCTCGACGACTTCGGGTGGGAGCTCACTGACGACGACCTGTTCGAGAAGGCAGCCCGCGCGGACCTCGACCGGGTCGACTACGGGGAGATCCTCGTCGAGCCCCACGAATCGATCCTGGAAGCCGCGGAGAAACACGGCTTCGCCTGGCCCTTTGCCTGCCGCGGCGGCGCCTGCTCGAACTGTGCGATCGCGCTCATCGACGGCGAGGTCCCGCCGCCGAACAGCCACGTCCTCCCACCGGAACTGATCGACAGCGGGATTCGGCTCTCCTGTATCACCACGCCGGTGACCAAGGACGCGCAGATCGTCTACAACGTCAAACACCTCCCGGGCGTCAACGAACTCCTCTTGCCGGCGAGTCGGTTCAAACAGGCGAAGTCCGACTGACTCCCATTCAAGAAACTAGCATCCGCCGAGCGCAGCGAGGCGGTTCACTCGACGCGAGCGTAGCGAGCGTCGAGCAGTTTTCCGCCCACGTTTTTACGAGCAGGGTTGTGGATCAACCCTGCGAAGCAGAAAGGTGGTTAGTCGTCGGCCTTCCAGGCCGAGACTGCGGTTTGGACACGCCGAGTGGCGTTCCTCACCCGTCAGTCATCGGCCTGGCCCTGCACCGCGTCGCTGGCCGTCGCGCTCGGGGTCGCCGAGGCCGGCGGGTTCTCTCGCACGTCGGCGTCTTCGCGCTCCTCGATGATCTCCGCGTAGGCGTCGGGCAGCACCTTCACGAAGTTGTCCAGTTCCTCGTCCCAGTTGTCGAGGACGTACTGGCCGCGGTCGCTGTCGGTGTAGGCGACGTGGTTCTCGACGAGACGACGCAGCATCTGGCGGTCCTTCTCGTCTAAGGTGTCGAACGTCGAGACCATGCCGCGATTGACCTTCTGCTCGAAGTCGCCCTCGCGGTCGAGGACGTAGGCGACGCCGCCGGACATCCCGGCCGCGAAGTTTTTGCCCGTGTCGCCCAGCACCGCGACGGCACCGCCGGTCATGTACTCACAGCCGTGGTCACCGACCGACTCGACGACGGCCTTCACGCCGGAGTTCCGGACGGCGAAGCGCTCGCCGGCCTGCCCGTTGACGTACAGTTCGCCCTGGGTCGCGCCGTAGAGGGCGACGTTTCCGATGAGCGTGTTCTCTTCGGGCTCGATGGGGGCTGCGTCGGGCGTGTTGACGACGAGCTTCCCGCCAGAGAGCCCCTTGCCGACGTAGTCGTTTGCCGTCCCGGTCAGCTCGAAGGTCGCGCCGTCCTGCAGGAAGGCGCCGAAGCTCTGGCCGGCCGTGCCGTCGAAGTCCACGCGGATCGTGTCGGCCGGGAGGCCGGGCGTGCCGTGTTCCTGGGAGATACGGTTCGAGAGCGTGGCTCCGACCGCGCGGTTGACGCTCTGGATGTCCATGTCCAGCGAGACCGGCTCGCCGCCGTCGATGGCGGCCTCGGCTTCCTCCAGAATCGCCCAGTCGAGCTGTTCGTCGACTTCGTGATCCTGTTCGCGGGTCTTGTAGCGGTCGTCGTCGCCCGCGGGGTCGACCAGGATCGAGGAGAGGTCGAGCTTCTTGGCCTTCGGGTGGGTGACGTCGTCGCGCTGTCTGAGCGCGTCGACCCGGCCGATCATCTCGTCGACGGTCCCGAAGCCGAGCTCGGCCATGATCTCCCGGAGTTCCTGAGCGATGAACGTCATGTAGTTGATGACGTGCTGCGGCTGGCCGGGGAAGCGACTGCGCAGATCCTCGTTCTGCGTAGCGACGCCGACCGGACAGGTGTTCTCGTGACACTGACGCGCCATCACGCAGCCGGACGTGACCATCGACGCCGTCCCGAACGCGAACGATTCCGCGCCGAGCAGTGCGCCGACCGCAACGTCGCGACCGGTTTTCATCCCGCCGTCGGTGGTCACGCGGATGCGGGAACGCAGGCCGGTCGCCCGGAGCATCTGGTTGGCCTCGGCGACGCCGAGTTCCCAGGGCAGGCCCGCGTTCTTGATCGAGGTCTTCGGCGACGCACCGGTTCCGCCGGAGTGGCCCGAGATGTGGACCACGTCGGCGTTGGCCTTCGCGACGCCCGCCGCGATGGTACCGATGCCGTCTTCGGCCACGAGCTTGACGTTGATGTCCGCGTCGGGATTCGCGGCTTTCAGGTCGTGGATCAACTGCTTCAAGTCCTCGATGGAGTAGATGTCGTGCAGCGGCGGCGGCGAGATCAGGCCCACGCCCGGCGTCGCGTACCGGACGTGTGCGATCATCTCGTTGACTTTCTTCCCGGGCAGGTGGCCACCTTCGCCGGGCTTCGAGCCCTGGGCCATCTTGATCTGGATCTCCTCGGCCGAGGTGAGGTAATCGGAGGTCACCCCGAAGCGACCGGAGGCGACTTGCTTGATCTTGCACTCTTTCTCGGTGCCGAACCGCTCTGGCGGTTCGCCGCCCTCTCCGGTGTTGGCCTTCGAGCCCAGACGGTTCATCGCGATGGCGTTGTTCTCGTGCATCTCCGGGGAGAGGCTCCCCAGACTCATCGCGGCCGTCTCGAACCGCTCGACGACGTCCTCGATGGGCTCGACGTCTTCGATCGGGATGGACTCGCGGTCCTCGTCGTCGAACTCGAGCAGCCCGCGGAGGGTGTGGAGTTCCTCGGACTGGTCGTTGAGCATCTCGGCGAACTCCTGGTACTTCTCGTAGTCGCCGGTCCGAACTGCCTGCTGGAGCGTCCCGACCGTCTCGGGGTTCCACTCGTGTTTGATGCCGTCGGAGCGGTGTTCGTACTCGCCCTGGCGCTCCATCTCCGGGTCCTCGTCGCTGAACGCCACCGAGTAGCGTTTGCGGAGGTCGGCCTCGATGTCCTCGATGCCGATCCCCTCGGTGCGGCAGGTCGTCCCCTCGAAGTACTCCGCGATGAAATCCGAAGAGAGGCCGACCGCCTCGAAGATCTGGGCGCCCTGGTAGCTCTCGACGGTGGAGATGCCCATCTTGGCCATCGTCTTCAGGAGGCCGTCCTCGACGGCGCCGATGTAGGCCTCGATGGCCGTATCGAGGTTCGCGCCGTCCGGACCGGCCACGAGGTCCTCGATGGTCTGGTAGGCCAGGTACGGGTTGACCGCGCCTGCACCGTACCCGATGAGCGTCGCGAAGTGGTGGACCGCACGCGGGTCGCCCGATTCGAGGACGAGCCCGACGTGGTTGCGAAGGCCGTTGCGGACGAGGTGGTGGTGAACGCCGCCGACGGCGAGCAGGCTCGGGATCGGGATCGCGTCTTCGCCAGCGCCGCGGTCCGAGAGGACGAGAATGTCGTGTTCGGTCGCGGCCTGGTCGGCTTTCTGACGTACTTCCTCGACGGCTTCCCGGAGGTCGTCGTCGGGGTCGTACGTGATGTCGATGACCTTCGTGGACATCCCGTTCTCGTCGATCCCTTTGATCGCCTCCGTCTCCTCGTCGGTGAGGATCGGCGATTCGAGAACGAGCTGTCGCGCGTGCGCCTGACTCTCGTCGAGGAGGTTGCGCTGGAAGCCAAGCCGCGACTCCAGGGAGGTGACCAGTTCCTCGCGGATGTAGTCCAGCGGCGGGTTCGTGACCTGTGCGAACAGCTGCTTGAAGTAGGAAAACAGCGGGCGGTTGAACTGCGAGAGCACCGACAGCGGCGTGTCGTCGCCCATCGAGCCGATCGGGTCTTTCCCTTTCTCGGCCATCGGCTGGATGAGGTGGTCGACCTCGTCGTAGGTGTATCCGTACAGCGCCTGCTGGGAGCGGAGCTCCTCGATCTCGCTCCGCGGTTCGGGGTCGTGCTCGGCGATGTCTTCGAGGCTGACCTGCTCGTGAGCGACCCACTCGGCGTACTTCTCGTCGGTCAGTTGCTGGAAGACCTCGTCGTCGGGGATGACGCGGCCCTCGTTGGGGTCCGCCAGGAACAGCTGGCCGGGCTGGAGCCGACCGCGCTCTTCGAGGTCCGCGGGATCGTGGTCCAGCGCGCCGGCCTCGCTCGACATCACGAGCCGACCGTTCTGGAGGATGTCGTAGCGGCAGGGACGCAGGCCGTTGCGGTCCAGCACTGCACCGACGCGTTCGCCGTCGGTCGCGGCGACGAGCGCGGGGCCGTCCCACGGTTCGACGAGCGAGGCGTGGTAGTCGTACCAGTCCCGTCGTTCCTCGGAGATCATGTTCGCCTCGCCGCGCCAGGCCTCGGGAATGAGCATCCGGAGCGCGTGCGGGAGGTCACGGCCCGTCTCCAGCAGGAGTTCCAGTCCGTTGTCGACGCTGGCAGTGTCGGACTGCTCGGGATCGTCGATGATCGGTTTGACCTTCTCGATGTCGTCGCCGTACTGCTCGGACGCGAGGTCGGTCTCGCGTGCGCGCATCCAGTTGATATTGCCCTGGATCGTGTTGAACTCCCCGTTGTGGATGATGTTCCGGTAGGGGTGTGCGAGATGCCACGCGCCGAGCGTGTTCGTCGAGAACCGCGCGTGAACCATCGCGAACGTGGAAGCCATCCGCTCGTCGGTGAGCTCCGGGTAGTACTCCGGCAGTTGCTCGGCCAGCAGGAGCCCCTTGTAGACGACCGTGTCCTGATCGAGCGAGACGACGTAGAACCGCTCCGACCCGGCGGGCTGTTCGTCCTCCACCGTGTTCTCGACGACGCGCCGGCCGACGTAGAGGCGCTTGTCGAACTCCTCGTCGTCGACTTCGTCGGTCGGCCGCACGAACGCCTGTTCGACGCGTGGTTCGGATTCGACCGCAGTCGCACCCAGGCTCTCGTTGTTCGTCGGGACGGTCCGCCAGTGGAACACGTCGAGCCCTTCGGCTTCGAGTTCCGTCTCGACGAGATCTTTGAGGCCTTCGGCGGCTTCGTCGTCGTCCTTCGGGAGGAAGAATGAGCCGACAGCGTAGTCGCCCTGAGATGGGAGATCGACGGCGAGTTCCGACGAGAAGAATTCGTGGGGCATCTGGAAGAGAATCCCGGCACCGTCACCGGTGTTCGATTCGGCTCCAGTCGTCCCGCGATGTTCGAGGTTTTCTAGCAGTTCGAGTCCGTCTGCGACGATATCGTGGTTCGAACCCCCGTCGAGGTCCATTACGACGCCGACGCCGCAGTTCGACCGTTCGTCAGTCGGATCTGCGAGCCCGGCGACGCTCGCAGACTCATCAGTAGTCCGTTGCCCAACCATGTCTTGCTCCAACAACCGGATCAATAAGAGGTTGACCCTGAAGGGCTAAGGGTCTGTTAAACTCAAATAAGGGGATATAATCGTCTGCTGTAGTATACTGATATACAATCACAAACAACTGGGTAGAATGCGGAGTCGCGACGTCTGGTATTTGGCCGAGAGCTGGTTCGGTCAGCGAGAGAAAGGGGATACGCTCATTATCCACGGCTGAACAGGTACTGCACACGCTGGACAATGGTTGATCTCATCGACGAGAACGGACGGCTGTTCGGGCTCGTGAATATTATCGACTTGCTCGTGGTGTTGCTCGTCGTCGCGATGGTAGCCGCCGGCTTTGCGCTCGTTTCTGGCTCCAGTCCTGATTCGGATGCTGAAGACGCCCAACCCACGACCACTGTCGTCTTCGAATCACAGTCAGTCGAACCCTACGTCGCCGCGGCAATTCAGAACGGGTCGGTCGGTGGGCCGGAAGTTATGGCCGTCCGGTCGAAGACAGTCGAACCTGCAACGGTCGTTGTTCCGGATCAGAACGGTCAGCTACACGTTCGGCAGCATCCGCGACTGAAAGACGTCACTCTCACGCTCGAACTCAACACGACGCGAAAGTCGACTGACATGCTTTTCAGTGACGTTATTCACTCCGGGAGTGGCCCTACCGTTCGGAAACGCCCACTCCGAATCGGACAACAGCTCCGACTCGACGTCGGGAACGTCACGCTCACGGGTAACGTGACGAGTATCGGCGGCTAACGGGACTCGAAAACGCAGCGGCAGTCAGTACGACTTCGCGAAGTACGCCGTTTCCTCGGCGTCCGCACCGCAGATGGCGCACTCGTCACCGATCGGTTCGGCGTCACGGTCGAGTGGGACCATGACGATCTCGGCGGCCATCGCGTCCTTGATCGGCTCCTCGCACGCTTCGTCGCCGCACCACGGCGCTTTCACGTAGCCTTTGTGCTGGCCCAGCGTGCCCAGGATCTCTTCGCGACTCTCCGCCTCGCGGACGTTCTCCTCTAGATTCTCCTCGGCGCGTGCCTTGAGCTTCGCGAAGATCGCGTCGAGGTGGTCGTCGACCGTCTCGACCAGTCCCTCTCGGTCGACGGTCTCGGACTCGCCGTCGGGCCGGTGGTTGAGCGTGACCTCCTCGTCTTCGACCTCGTTGGGGCCGACTTCGACGCGGAGCGGGACGCCCTTGAGTTCCCACTCGTTGAACTTGAAGCCGGGGTTGCGCTCGTCGCGATCGTCCAGTTTGACCCGGTAGCGGTCGCCGAGTTCGGCTTCCAGGTCCTGGGCGTATTCGAGCACGTCGTCTTTGGTGTCTTCCTGCCAGATGGGGACGATCACGACCTGCGTGGGGGCCATCGCAGGCGGGACCACGAGTCCCTGGTCGTCCGAGTGAGTCATGATGAGCGCACCGAGTGCGCGCCAGGAGAGTCCCCAGGAGGTCGTGTGTGCGGTCTGTTCTTCTTCGTCTTCGTCGACGTAGGTGACGTCGTACGCCTCGGCGAAGGACGTACCGAGGTAGTGAGAGGTGCCGCCCTGGACGGATTTGCCGTCGGGCATCAGCGCCTCGACGGTCGTCGTGGTGTGAGCACCGGGGAACTTGTCGTGTGCGGGTTTGCGACCTTTCAGGACCGGAATCGCGAGCACGTCCTCGTAAAGCCGTTCGTACTGACTGAGGCGGGTCATCGTCTCGTCCCAGGCGCCGTCCTCGTCCTCGTGGGCTGTGTGGCCTTCCTGCCAGAGGAACTCCTTGGTGCGGAAGAACGGCTTGGTCTCGGTGGCCTCCCAGCGGACGACCGAGCACCACTGGTTCACGCGGTGGGGCAGGTCACGATGGCTGCGCGTCCACTGCGCGAGGAAGGGCGTGATGATGCTCTCGCTCGTGGGCCGAACGGCCAGGGGCTCTTCGAGTTCGTCGTAGCCGCCTTTGGTGACCCACGCGACCTCGGGGTCGAACCCCTCGACGATGTCTTTCTCCTTTTCGAGGTAGCTCTCGGGGATGAAAACCGGGAAATACGCGTTCGTGACGCCGGTGTCTTTGAACCAGGAGTCGAGGTGCGACTGCAGGTTCTCCCAGAGCGCGTACCCTCTGGGTCTCGTGACGATGAATCCCCCCATCGGCGCGTAATCGGCCAACTCTGCCTTCTGGATCACTTCGGCGTACCACTCGCCCGTCGCGTACTCCTTGCTCTCGGTGATCCCGAGTTCCTGCTGTTCGCTCATATCGAGGTTGTCCGGGACGGGAGTATTAAAGCCGCCGTGTCGTCGGTCGCGACCCCGCGACCGCCTCCGTCTCGCTCGCCAGTACCGGGCGCCTGGGCGACGTACCTGTAAGAAAACGGCAACAATACCTAAATCGGCTCCTGTGGGAATGCCAGTATGGAGCAGGCCGGGCCACAGGGAGTCGCACAACTGGACGCGCTCTTCGAGACCATCGCTACTCGGGAGCGCCGACGGCTGCTCTACTATCTCCGGGAACACGGCTCGGCCACGAAAGACGAACTCGTCGACGTCCTGACGGGATGGGCTGCGACCGACCGGGCGGAACAGGTCACGACCCGTGCTGACTGGACCAGGACGAAAACTCGCCTTCACCACGTCCATCTCCCCAAGCTTCAGGACAACGCCCTGGTCGAATACGACCCCCAGACTGACGTCGTTCGGCTGACCGACCTGCAGCCGTGGGCCGAACGCTGCCTCGACGCGGCGCTCGAGAGCGAGCAGGCTCTGGCCTCTCCTCGTGGACAGCCCGCGAAATTTATCGCCGATGACACCGAGTGATCGTGTCCCTTCGAGAACACATCGCCGAGATGGGGGCGGCACGCCGGACTGTAACCGTCTATAGCGACGATCCTCATCCGGAACTGGCCGACCGACTCGCGGACTGGAACGTGGAACTCCGCTTCGACCGGCTTCCGGAGGGGACCCAGGAGGGGTTCGTCACTATCCGCCAGGGCGGCGAGTTCATGGGAGGTATCGACGTGGGCGTACTCGCCGGTTTCTTCGAGCCGTCACTCACGCTTCCGGGCGAGGCCCGTGACGACCCTGCGTTGGCGACGTTCCTCGACTCCCTCGACGAGACGCTGTTCCACGGGACCGATCGCCGGCAACTCCTCGCGGCCAGCAGGGAGTTCGAAGATCGCGCCTGGCGCGTCGGGACGGGCCGGCTGACGGCCGGATTCCAGCGTCCGGCAGCACTCGAAGCCCAGCGGTCGGTGTACGAGCGACTCGCCGACCGCGGCCTCGACGTCCACGTGTACTTCGACGGCGACTGGAACACACCAACGATCCCCGGCGTCAGGATGCACGCGGTCCGCAACGACGAAATCGGTCAGTTCTGGTTCGTCGCCTTCGACGGCGGCAACGGGGCCGGGCGGTCGTCACAGGCGTGTGCGCTTCTCGCCGAAGAGACCGTATCAAGTAGCTACAGCGGGTTCTGGACGTACGATCCGTCCCGCGTCGAATCGCTGCTTGCGTATCTCGAAACGACGTATCAATAGGGGTCGCCGCCGGTGTCGAGATACCGTCGTACACGCTTTGTAATAAACGACCCTCTATATCCGGCAGAGGGTTCTCCCCAGAAGCCCCGCTCATTACAGATAGCCCGGTGGCTATGGGGGCCATCGGGGGTTAGACGATGCGTGGATGGCGAATCCACGCTGTTCCGTGGTGAGTCTGGGGGGACTCACCGTACCGGACTCCGGGGGTGGGGTCCAGTGGGGTGGCACTGCACGCGCCACCTTCGTTTTGCTGACGGTTTTCGAGTCTGGCAGCCACTGTCTCACCAGTACAACTGACTAGCGGCTGCTTCGGAACGGACTGTCGCGTTCAGTCCACTCCCACCCCGGGAGCCGCGTCTGGAAGCCGGCCGCCAGGGCTGCGTCGAGGTCGTCAGCACCGGCGGCATCGCCCGGGCCGCCGTGAGTCAGGACGTCGGCGTAGTGGAAGGTCGCCTCCCCGAGCAGGCGGAGCGGTTGCGTGCCGGCGATCATCCCCGCCAGTTCTCTGCCGAGCAGTTCGTCCACGACGAACCCGGGGTAGTCCCCCGACACGTCGAGATCGCGGAGCAGCGCGACGAGTGCGGCGACGTTGACCGCGAGGTCACCGTCCGCGAAGACGGCGTCGACGGCGTCGTGGTACTGCTCTGTGGTTATCTCGTCGACGTCAGTGCCGAAGTGCGCCCCGAGTTCGGCACGCGTCCTGTTGACGAGGGCGACGATCGTCGGAGCCCGCTCGCGGACCCACTGGTGCTCATCGGCGACGGTCGCGGCTGAGACGTTCATACTGACCGCTCGTGGCGAAATACCTACTGTTTTGCGAAGGCTTTTATAATGGTGAGGCAATAGGAGCCACTACAGGCCGGTTTTCCGGATTCATCAGTTAGTGTCCGGACCGTGACTTCACGGTGTAGCAATCGGCACCATCGGAATCATCGGAACCATCATGACGCTTACAGGAGACAGCCTGCGTTCCGCCGCCCGAACGCAGGTGCGTTTTTTCACCATTGTTGAGCTATGAGCAAGGTAGAAACTCAATTAGAGGATTTGAAGGCAGAGATCGTTAACGAAGTCCCGAACGACATTTCCATTTCGGACGTCCAGTACGAGGGACCAGAACTCGTCGTGTACACGCGCGACCCCAAGAAGTTCGCCAAGAACGGCGACCTCATTCGGAAGTTGGCGAGCCAACTTCGCAAGCGGATCACGGTCCGCCCCGACCCGGACGTGCTCTCGGTGCCGGACCGCGCCCGCGAGACGATCATGGACGTGATCCCGGAGGAAGCCGGCGTGACTGATCTGGATTTCCACGCCGACACCGGCGAGGTCGTCATCGAGGCCCAGAAACCGGGGATGGTCATCGGCCGACACGGGTCGACGCTGCGTGAGATCACCCAGCAGGTGGGGTGGACGCCCGAGGTCGTCAGGACGCCGCCGATCGAGTCGTCGACGGTCTCGAACGTTCGGAACTTCCTGAAGCAAGAGCGCGACGACCGTCGGGACATTCTCGAACGCATCGGTCGGCAGATCCACCGCGAGGAGATGTCCGACGACGAGTGGGTGCGCATCACCACGCTGGGCTGTTGTCGCGAGGTCGGCCGCGCCTCGTTTATCATCTCGACGCCGGAGACGCGCGTACTCATCGACTGTGGGGACAAACCGGGGGCTGAAGGTGAAGTGCCGTATCTCCAGGTTCCCGAAGCGCTTGGGTCGGGTGCGCAATCGCTCGACGCCGTCGTACTCACGCACGCCCACCTCGACCACTCGGCGCTGATCCCGCTGCTGTTCAAGTACGGCTACGACGGCCCGATTTACTGCACGGAGCCGACGCGCGACCTGATGGGGCTGCTCACGCTGGACTACCTCGACGTCGCGGCGAAGGAAGGCCGCGCGCCACCGTACGAGTCCGAGATGGTTCGCGAGGCCATCAAACACTGCATCCCGCTGGAGTACGGCGACGTGACGGACATCTCGCCGGACATCAAACTCACGCTGCACAACGCGGGCCACATTCTCGGCTCGTCCATCGCGCACTTCCACGTCGGCGACGGACTGTACAACGTCGCGTTCTCGGGCGACATTCACTACACGGACACGCGCCTGTTCAACGGCGCGGTCAACGAGTTCCCGCGCGTGGAGACGCTGGTCCTCGAATCGACCTACGGCGGTCGTAACGACTACCAGACCGACCAGGAAGACTCCGAACGGAACCTCATCGAGGTCATCAACGAGACCCACGACAAGGGCGGGAAGGTGCTCATCCCCGCGTTCGCGGTCGGTCGCTCCCAGGAGATCATGCTCGTCCTGGAGGAGGCCATGCGGGAAGGCAAGATCCCCTCCATGCCCGTCCACCTCGACGGCATGATCTGGGAGGCCACGGCCATCCACACCACCTACCCCGAGTACCTGCGCGACGACCTCCGGGACCGCATCTTCCACGACGACGAGAACCCGTTCCTCGCCGACGAGTTCAACCACATCGACGGCGGCGAAGAGGAACGCCAGCAGGTCGCCGACGAAGGCCCGGCGATCATCCTCTCGACCTCGGGGATGGTCACCGGCGGTCCCATCATGTCCTGGCTCGAACACGTCGGGCCGGACCCCGAGACCACGATGGTGTTCGTCGGCTACCAGGCGCAGGGAACGCTCGGCCGCCGCATTCAGAACGGCTGGGACGAGATCCCGATGGGCAACGGCAACGGCCGCGGCCGCGGCGACACGCTGACGCTGAAGTGTGACGTCGAGACCGTCGACGGGTTCTCCGGCCACGCCGACCGGCAGGGACTGGAGAACTTCGTGAAGACGATGAACCCGCGCCCGGAGAAAGTGCTCTGTGTCCACGGCGACGAGAAGTCCACGCAGGACCTGTCTTCGGCGCTGTACCACGAGTTCAACATGCGGACGTTCGCGCCGAAGAACCTGGAGACCTTCAGGTTCCTCTAAGCCCTCGGCGGGCCTGGCGACCCGCCTCGCCCTTAGTATTCCGCCAGGTACCGCATTGCGCGCACGCCAGCGGTAACTGGCGAGCGCGCTTGCGTCTGCACCGCGGCGGTCGCCATGACGCGCGACCGCGACGGTGCAGCACTGCTGCTTGCTGGTTTGCCTGCCTTTCCCCGAGTCGTGCGGCCCGCGCTGTCGCGCGGGCACGCACTCCTGGCCACCGCTCTAGGTGACTGCGCAGCACTCAGGTCATGGGCTTGAGGACGAACGTGCTCTCTCGATAGGCGTTCCCGCCGATGGTCGTCTCGCTCTCGCCGGTTTTCTCGAAGCCCAGCGACTGGTAGAACGCTTCCCCGAGGTCGTTGTCCGCGAGCACCATTGCGTAGAGCTGGTCGACGCCGTGGTCGGTCAGGTCCGTGTGAACTCGCTCGAAGAGCTGTCGTCCGAGGCCCTGCTTTCGATGGTCTGGGTGGACGTACAGGCGCAGGATGTGTCCCTCGTCCTCGTTGCTCAGGATACCGTGGACGAACCCCACGACTCCCTCGTCCTCGTCGGCGACGAACAGCCGCGTTCGAGAGTCCCTGACTGCCTCGCGGAGGTTGTCTGTGTCGTACCACTCCTTGACCCCCTCTTCGACGGTCTCCCGGCTCAGGATGTCCGGGTAGTCTGTCTCCCAGGACGCCTGCGCCACGTCGTGAATCCCGTCCACGTCGCTCTCGGACGCCTCCCGTATCGTCATACGTGTCCATTCCACAGTCGGTGAGTTAGCCACTTTGTCGGAGATGCTGACGTGTCTGTCGTGATACGATGCTGCGATCCTGACGGGCCAGCGAGAATCTTATCCCGGTTCGCCCGGAGAGCCAGATATGGAGTACGTCAGGCTCGGCTCGACCGGGACGAAGGTGTCGCAACTCTGTTTCGGGACGTGGCGATTCGGCCGCGAGACCGGTGGCGTCGTCGAGACCGGGAAGGACGAAGCCCACGACCTGCTTGACGCGGCGTGGGACCGGGGCATCAACTTCATCGACACGGCGAACGTCTACGGGACGCCCAACGGCCTGAGCGAGGAGTACATCGGCGACTGGCTGGCCCACCACGACCGCTCGGATTTCGTCCTCGCCTCGAAGGTGTACTTCCCCTTCGACGGCCGGGGCGAGCCGGGCCCGAACGACAGCGGGCTCGGCCGCAAGCACATCCGCCGCCAGATCGAGGGAACGCTCGACCGACTCGGAACGGACTACCTCGACCTCTACTACATCCACCGCTGGGACGAGGACGCGCCCATCGAAGAGACACTGCGCACGCTCACCGACCTCGTCCGCGAGGGCAAGATCCACTACCTCGGCGCCTCGACGATGGCGGCCTGGCAACTGACGAAAGCGCTCTGGAAAGCCGACGTGAACGGGTTGGAGCGGTTCGAGGTGACCCAGCCGCTGTTCCACGCCGCCTATCGCGACGACGTGAAAGACTACCTCGACGTGTGTGCCGACCAGGACCTGGCAGTGTGTCCGTACTCCCCGCTGGCCGGCGGCTTCCTCACCGGGAAGTACGAGCGCGTCGCGGACGATCCGTACACGGTGAAAGCCCCCGACGACTCCCGCGCGTCGCTGTCGGACCGGTTCGACGACTTCTACGTCTCCGCGCGGGGCTGGCACGTCCTCGACGCGATCCGAGCGGTCGCCGACGAACGCGACGCGACGCCGGCACAGGTCGCGCTCCGCTGGCTCATCGAACACGACGAGTTCACTTGCGTGCCCATCGTCGGTGCCCGGACCGTCGATCAACTCGACGAGAACGTCGGCGCGGTCGACGTCGAACTCAGCGACGACCAGTTCGATCGGATTCTGGACGCCCGATACGACGACGAAGGGCGTCGGTGGGGCCACCGCGACTGACGTCAGGTCTCTGCGGGGTCGACGACTTCACCCGATTCGGGGTCGACGCCCACCCGGTCACACTGGGCTGCCAGCGGACAGGCCTCGGGGTCGTCCAGACAGGCCGGCTTTCGCGCAGTGCAGTACTCGCGACCGAACTGGATCATCGCGGTGTGACCGAAGCCACACTTCTCGGCTGGTACGTCCCGTTCGATGTGCTCTCTGACCTCCTCGTGGTCGGCGTCGGCGGGCGCCAGTCCCATCCGGCGAGCGATCCGGTGGACGTGGGTGTCGACGGGGAAGACGCCGCCGCGGCCGCCGGCGAACAGCAGCACGCAGTCGGCCGTCTTCGGCCCGACGCCCTTCATGTCGAGCAGCGCGTCGCGGACGTCGGCGGGGTCGGCGGTCCTGACGAACTCGTCGAAGCCGTCCTCTCCGCCGTACTCCTCGCAGATACGGCCGGCGAGGCGGATGATCGTCTCTGACTTCTGATTATAGAGTCCGGCGCTGCTGATGGTTTCGGCCAGTCGCTGCTGGTCCGCGTTCGCCAGGGTTTCGGCCAGGTCCCCACGGTCTGCGTATCGGTCCATCAGCGCGTCGTGGGCGGGCTGGCTGGCCCTGTCGCTCGTGTTCTGACTGAGTATCGTCCGGACGAGACACTCGAACCCGTCGCGTCCGCCGTAGGTCTTCTGCCAGTACAGCTCTCCCAGCCGGTCGACGACGGCTTCAGCTCTGGTGGCCGCGTCGCCGGGCTCGAAGGCGGCGGTGAAGCCGCCGCCGTCTCGGCCGCCGCTGATGTTCATCTCCGGTTCGGGGTCCTCGGGCATGCTGGCAGTCGGTACGAACCGAACGACAAAACACTCCGCGACTTCGTTTCAGACGTCCAGGATCTTGTCGTCGCTGCGGTCCCGGTAGGTCTCCTCGGCCGGGACGCTGACGAACTCGTCTGACCGGTAGTCGTAGGCCGTGAGGTCGCCGCCGTAGACGCAGCCGGTGTCGAGGCCGATGGCCCACTCGCGGACGACCGGGTCTTCGAGGACGGTGTGGCCGAAAAACACGCGCGGCGGTCCCTGGTAGGAATCGAACCAGTAGGGGCCGTCGTAGCTGTTCCCGACGGGGACGCCACGCATCTCCTGGAAGTCGACGATGTCGTGGTCGGCGAGCGCCCACTCCGGGTGGACGCCGCCGTGGACGATCATCGCGTCGTCCCAGGAGATGACGACCGGCAGCTCTTCGAGGCCGTCCTCGAACGCGGCGAACGGACCAGTGTCGATCCGGTCGTTGATGACCTTCGCCTCGTTGTTGCCACGGACGCTCAGCGCGTTCGGCCGCGACTGGACGAACTCGACGACCGCCTCGCTGTCCGGCCCCTTCCGGATGAGGTCACCGACGAACAGGACAACGTCGTCGCCCGAGGGGTCGACCCGGTCCCACAGCGTCCGCAGTTCGTCGATACAGCCGTGGACGTCCCCCACGACGTAGATGTCGTCGTACTGTGCTGCGTCGAATCGCAGGTGTCGGTCCGCCACCTCGTCTGCGAAGTCCGTGTCGGTAAGCATCAGATCTCGGTCGGTGTTTCCCGTCAGTCGCTCGCCATCGGTCGTCGCCTGGCTGTGCGCCGTCAGTCCGTCGGTCCCCTCGCTCGTCATGCTGGTACTGACGGCGACGGACTGTAAGAAATTGCTAATTGCTCTCTATGCTGGTGCTAGATGGTACGTACTCTATATATTCGCGTCTGGGATGGCGTCTTCGGCCTGGTCCATGAACGTCTCCTGTGCGGTTCTCACGGGCTCGTCTTCGTCCGGGGTCCGCTGGACGTAGCTCCCGTCGGCCTGCATCTCCCAGCAGTTTCGGTTGTCCGCGAGACAGACGTCGAGGACGTACTGGAGTCGCTGCTGGAGGGCCGGGTCGTGGATCGGTGCCACGGCCTCGACGCGGTTGTCGAGATTCCGCTCCATCCAGTCGGCCGACCCGATGTAATAGTGTTCGTTCCCGTCGTCGCGGAAGTAGAGGATTCGCGAGTGTTCGAGGAACCGGCCGACGATGCTGACGACGTCGACGTTCTCGCTGACGCCTTCCAGCCCGGGGCGGAGCCGACAGATGTCCCGGACGATGAGGTCGATGTCCACGCCTGCGCGAGACGCCCGATACAGTTCCTCGACGATCTCGGGGTCTTCCAGACGGTTGAGCTTCGCGACGATCTTCGCGTCGGTTCCGTCGCGTGCGTGGCCTGCCTCCTGTCGAATCAGATCGATCAGTCGCTGGCGCATGTTGCCGGGCGCGATGAGCAACTCGCGGTACTCCTTGTGGAGCGAGTGGCCGGTGAAGTAGTTGAACAGTTTCACGAGGTCCTGGCCGATGTCCCTGCTGGCGGTCAACAGCCCGAGGTCCTCGTACCGCTTGGCCGTCTCGGAGTGGTAGTTGCCGGTGCCCACGTGTGAATACAGCTGGACGCCGTCGGACTCCTCGCGGACGACGAGCGACGTCTTCGTGTGTGTCTTGTAGCCGATGGTCCCGTAAGCGACGTGGATGCCCTCTTCTTCGAGCTTCTTGGCCCACTCTAAGTTGTCTTTCTCGTCGAAACGCGCTTTCAGCTCGACCATCACCGCGACCTGCTTGCCGTTCTGGGCGGCGTCGATGAGGCTCTGAATGATCTTCGAGTCGCTTGCCGTCCGGTAGATAGCAGCCTTGATCGCCAGCACGTCGGGGTCGTGGGCGGCCTCGTCGATGAACCGCTGGACGGTGTCAGTAAACGCGTGGTAGGGGTGGTGGACGAGGATGTCGCCGCGCTTGATTTCGGCGAAGATGTCCCTGGGCTCGTCGCCGCGACGCGTCGTCAGCCGCGGATGGGATTGTGGCGTCCACTCGGGCAGTTTCAGATCCGGGCGGTCGAGGCCCGTCAGCCGCATGAACTCCCTGTAATCGAGCGGCGCCGGCAGCCTGAACACTTCGCGGTCCTCCACGTCGAGGTGCTCCAACAGCAGATCGAGCACCCGGTCGGACATGTCCGACTCGACTTCCAGGCGGACCATCGTCGCGAACCGCCGCTCTTCGAGGACCTCTTCGATCATCTCGATGAGGTCTTCGGCGACCTCCTCGTTGCGTCGGACCTCGGCGTTGCGCGTCACGCGGAACGTCGCGTGTTCGACGATTTCGACGTTAGGGAACAGGTGTTCGAGGTTCGCGGCGATGATCTCCTCGAGCAGGACGTATCTGGTGTCGTCATCGATCTGGACCAGTCGCGGGCGATTCTGGGGAATCTTCACCCGAGAGAACGTCGGGTCGCTCTCGCCGTCCTGTCTGGTCAACACGGCCAGCGAGAGCGAGAGGTTCGAGATGTGCGGGAACGGGTGAGCGGGGTCGAACGTCAGCGGCGTCAGCGTCGGGAGCACGGAGTTCTCGAAGTAGGCGTCCAGTTCGGTCTGCTCCCCGTAGTCGAGGTCGTCGTAGTCGACGATCTCGACGCCGGCCGTCGAGAGCGCTGGCCTGATCATCTCGTGATAGCACTCGGCCTGCCGCTCGAACAGCGGGGCTGCCTTCTCGAGCACTGCCTCCCACTGCTCGCGCGGCGTGCGCCCGTCGGGCGTCGTGTCCGTGACGTTCGCGACGATCTGTTGTTTCAGCCCCCCGACCCGCTTCATGAAGAACTCGTCCATGTTCTGGGTGAAAATCGAGAGGAACTTCACCCGCTCGAGCAGCGGATTCCGCTCGTCGAGGGCTTCGTGGAGCACGCGCTCGTTGAACTCGAGCTTGCTCAACTCGCGGTTCAGATAGTACTCTGGATCTGACAGGTCGACTGTCCGTTCGGTGGATGCTGCGTTGTCCGACATTGGTTGTTCTGGGTGGGTTTGACGACTGGTCCGAAGGTAGACTGCCGTCACGTGACTGACAGCTGATGGGTCGGCCAGCGTTTACGTCACAAAGGGACCCCCTCAGGTAACCGGTTGCTATGTGGGGTATATACCCTACTATCAGCAATTACGAGTATATAGCAGACAATTCCCCCGTTCGAGACCGGCGACTATCCGAACGAGCAGCGACCGCTTCGAACGGTCTGTCCGATCGATCAGTCCGCGCTGGCGGCAGACGACGTGCCGGTGCCGAGCATCGCTTCGAGGTCCGAACGAGCGTCACCGATGGGCTGCAGGCCGAACTCGGCCTGTAAGGTTTCGGCGACCTCGGGTGTGACGAACTCGGGGAGGCTCGGACCGAGGCGCACGTCCTCGATGCCGAGGGAGAACAGACCGAGGAGGATGGCGACGGCTTTCTGCTCGAACCAGGAGAGCGCGATGCTCACCGGGAGGTCGCCGACCGCGCAGTCGAACTCCTCGGCGAGCGCGCTGGCGATCTTGACCGTCGAGATGGAGTCGTTGCACTGACCGAGGTCGATGTACCGCGGGATGTCGGTCCCGGGAACGGTCCCGAAGTCGAGGTCGTTGAACCGGAACTTCCCGCAGGAGGTCGTCATGATGACGCAGTCCTCGGGGACTTCCTGGGCGAGTTCTCGGTAGTACGACCGGCCGGGCGTCGGCGCGTCACACCCGCCGATGACGAAGAAGTGAGACAGGTCGCCGTCCTCGACGGCGTCGACGATCTGGGGCGCCATGTCGACGACGTTCTGGTGGTGGTAGCCGGTCGTGATCCGTTCGTCCGAGTTCCAGTCCGCTGCGGGCGTTTCCAGCGCGTGCTCGATGGCCGGCGTGAAATCGCCCTCGGGCAGGTCGTCGGTGCCGTCGAGGCCCGCGACGCCGTGCGTGTACATCCGGTCGGCGTACTCGTCTTTTGGCGGCTGGACGCAGTTCGAGGTCCCGACGACGACGCCCGGGAACTCGTCGAAGAGGGTGCGCTGGTCGTACCACGCACCGCCGATGTTACCGCGCAACTGATCGTCGTTCGCGAAACGGGGATAGCCGTGCGCCGGCAGCATCTCGGAGTGCGTGTAGACGGTCACGTCCTCGCCATCGGCCTGGTCGAGGAGTTGGTCGAGCGCGTGGAGGTCGTGCCCCGTCACGAGGATCGCGTGGCCGTCGACGTCGTTCTGGGGCACTTCCGCCGGTTCCGGAAGCCCGAATGCCTCTGTGTGTGCTCGGTCGAGTTGCTCCATCACTTCGATGGCGGCTTCCCCGACGTCCATCGCGAGGTCGAGGTGCTGTTCCGGGTCGAAGTTGACGTTCGTCAGCGTGGTGTAGAGGGCCTCTGAGATCGTTTCGTTCACCAGTTCCGAGCTGTAGCCGAAGTTCCGCGCTTCGGTGTCGTAGGCGGCGACGCCTTTGAGCGCGTACAGAATCAACTCCTGCATCGAGTTGATGTCGTCTTCTTTGCCACACACGCCACGAACCGTACAGCCGCCGTCAGGGGTCTGCTCACATTGATTGCACAGCATACTCCGGCCTTCACCGATCGCCTGCATAAAGTGACGACGGCGTTTTCACAGTCCGGTACCCCTCCCGAACACGTTCGGCGGGACGTTTAGGGTGATACCAGGCCCAGCGTCCTAGTTGCCCAGAACCGTTGGTGCCCCAGCGTCCGTGAAGGCTCGGTCTCCTGTGTTCGCGTTCGACCCGCGGTCAGGCGCGCTGGTTACTCGACGCGGAGCGTCAGCGTCGCTTCGGCCCCCTCGGACAGCGCGGTCACGAGGTCACGGTCCAGGTCGCCGGCTGCGCCGTCAGCGCCGACCATGACGGTGCGATCGTCGACGTAGTCGCTGGTGCGGCCGACGATGCTCCGTTCGTTCTCGAAGGAGAGATCCGGGTGGCCGCTCCCCGTGACGGTTTCGGCGTAGCCCCCTGCCTCGATCGTCGCCGTGATCGTCGCCTCGGCGTCCTGGCAGGCGGCGACGAACTCGGGATCGAAGTCGGCGGGGACCCGATCCGCCTCGATGGCGAGGATGCAGTCGCCCGCCGGCGTCAGGTAGTCGTCGCTCGTGAACTCGAACGTGCTCGCGTGCTCGGCCGACACGTGCTCGTGTCCGTGTGCGCGGACCACTTCTTCCATGACCGTCCGTTCCCGACGACTGCACTTCAGGCAGTCGTTTCACGGGCGATCACGCGGTGACAGTGACCGTCACGGCACCACAGGCACACTCGTAGGCGCGGCGCGCTCCCGCGTCGGTCCGGTAGACGAGTTGCAGCGCAGCGTCGCCCAGTTCACGCTCGCAACTGTCACAGGTACAGGCCAACTCCTCGAACATGTTTGCAGAGACGGACGTCAGTGGTATCAAGGCGAGCCGTCCGCGGAGTGAAAGTGAAAGTAAACGGGGGCGACGCAGTCGCCGTTCCGCCGCCGTTCGTGCCCGCAATCTGGCGGCCTCTGTGCCTGCTGTCTCCCACGGTGCTCTCGCTCGCGAGACGAACTGGCAGGCGCGTTCCGGATCGGCTGGGGTCGATCGGGTCCTGCAACTTGTATTACTCACGTGACCAGTCAGGAATTTAGGAACAGTCGCGTAAAGGATATGACCCAGGCGGACGCGCGGGCATACATATGCTGGGTCAGTGGACTGGTGCGTCGGTCGAGTCGGACGACGGGAAACCGGATCCGGAGATGTGGACGCCGGTGGACGTTCCCGGGCGACCGTCGGCGTTCAAAGGCGCCGACGCCGTCGCCTACCGAACCGAATTCGAAGATCCCCGACCGGAAGATCACACACGCGCCGTCCTCGAACTCTACGGACTGTTCGCTCACGCGCGCATCTGGTTGAACGACGATCTCGTCGGGACGCACGACGCCTACTTTCGTCCGTTCCGTCACTCGTTCGAACCGGCCGAGACAAACGAACTCGTCGTCGAGTGTCGGGCGCCACAGGATCGGTTCGGCGGCGTGTACGCGACCGACGCCATGCCGGAGATCCACCGCGTCCCGGGGATCTGGTGGGACGCGTCCATCGAGACCTACCCAGAGCCGTTCATCTCGGAGCTGGACGTGCGGCCCCGCGCCGTCGACGACGAACAGGCGGCGATCGACGTCCGCGCCGTCGTCGAGACTGCCGAGCCCATCGACGATCGAATGACGTTCTCGCTCCGGCCGGAAGGCGAGTTCCAGAGTCGCGGGATGATGGACCGCGCCCAGGTGCAGGCCGGTGCCGGTGAGCGCACGGTCGTGACGCACACCATCGACGTCCACGACCCGTCACTGTGGTACCCGCGCGGGCACGGTCCCCAGCACCGCTACTCGGTGCGAGCGAAACTGGACGGCTTCACGACGAGCGTGACGACCGGACTCTGCTCGATCGAACGCGGCGACGATAGCCTGCTCGTCAACGGGGAACGCGTCCCCGGGCGCGGGTTCAACCTTCAGACGGCGACGCCGGCCGACGTCAAACGCGCCGTCGACGCCAACGCGACCGTCGTCAGACTGCACGCCCACGCGCCGCGCCAGGCCGTCTACGAGGCGGCCGACGAGGCGGGACTGCTGGTCTGGCAGGACCTTCCGCTGACCGGTCCCGGCGGGTTCAGCGTCAGTCGCGGGCAGGAGGTCGCAAAGCATCTCCTCTGGACGTTCGACAAGCATCCGTCCCTGGCGGCGTTCAGCGTCCACGACGACCCCGTCGATCTCTTCCCGTCCGCGCTCGGATCGGGCTTTCTCGACCGGCTACGCATGCGGTGGCGGACCCACCGGGCGAGCTACGACCGCGGTCCTGCCGAGACGCTGGCCGAGTCACTCCCCGACGACCGGCCGGTGTTCCCCGTCGTCGGATCCGTCGGCATCGATCCCGACGCGGCCGCAATCTATCCCGGCTGGGATTACGGGACCGTCGACAGCACGGACTGGGTCCTGGATCACTACGATGTCGGCGACGTCGTCGCCGAGTTCGGGGCCGGCGCACTGGGGCTCGGCGAACTGACGAACACGTCGGGATTTGACCAGGGGAAACACGCGAGCCACGTCGCTGACGCCGACGACACGCAGGCCTCCCAGCGATACCAGGCCAGAGTCGTCTCGGAGATCGCGGAAACGCTCCGCTTGCGCGACACGGCTCTGTTCACCGCGTTCGCACTCCGGGATACCGGTGACGCGGGGATGGGCGTCATGGAACGCAACGGAACAGAGAAAGACGCCTACCAGGCACTTACGGACGCGTTCGAACCGGTGCAGGCGTTCCTCGCGGAGCCGACGCCCGGTGCGACGAGCGAACTCACCGTCGTCAACGACACTCCCGAACCGGTCGAGGGGATCGTCAAGTGGGTCGCCGGCGACCTGGAGGGAGACACGGAGATGGCGCTCGACGCCCACAGCCGGGAGACGCTCGGAACGCTGACGATTCCCGACGACGCCAACGGCATCTCGCTGATGGTCGCCCTCTACGAGGAAAACGAGGAAGGCGACATGGTCGAGCAACGGGCCGTTGGTAACGATTACTATATATAAGTACATCGACCACTATTCGACGACTGTGCGAAACCGTCCCGTGGCGCCTTCAGGCGTTTGCTAGCGGGTTACATGCTCCTCAGCGACCGGAATATTTAAACCATCAAAGACGGTACTATGAATCACCAGAACGCCTCCGGCGTTCCGGCAGTATCGTGCGACGCCCATAGATGACAGGGAATCTTCCTTATCAGGCGCCAGCCACCAACAAAGAGCGTACGCTGTCGACCGTCGGAGCGGTAATGGCATAGAGGTACCAACAATGGCAGAGTCAATCGACGATTCCAAAAACATCGAAGTAACAGACGACGACATCGAAAACAAATCCAAAGGCGAACTCATCAAGCTCGCCGGCCAACTGCGCGACCGACGAAACGAGCTGAACCAGCTCGCGTCGGAGCGCGCTTCCAATCGGGACGACCTGAACGCGAAGACTCGCGAGAAGGTCGACGAAGCACAGGAACACCGCGAGAAGCGCGACGAGCTCAACTCTCAGGTTCAAGAGCACAAGGAAAAGCGCAACGAGCTCAACGCCGAGGCCAACGAGCTGTTCGACGAGGTCGAGGAGAAGAAATCGGACCTCGAACTGGATGAAGGGGCGTCCATCGAGAAGCTCAAAGAGGAGATCGAAGATCTCGAGTTCAAACAGCAGACCGAGGTCCTCAACCCGGAAGAAGAGCGCGAGCTCATCGAGAAGATCGAGAACAAGCGCGAGGAGCTCCAGGAGAAAAAGGAGAAACTCGATCAGACTGACGACGTCGAGGGGATCAAAGAGGAAGCAGAGGAGATCCGCTCCGAGGCGTCCCAGCACCACCAGAAGGTGACGGAGCTCGCCGACGAGGCCCAGAAGCACCACAACGAGATGATCGAGGCCTATCGCGAGGCCGACGAGATCCGCGACGAGGCCGACGAGATGCACGAGCAGTTCGTCGAGGCCCAGGAAGCCGCGGACCAGCACCACGAGGACTTCGTCCGCGTCCAGAAGCGCCTGCGCGAACTCGACAAGAAGGAAGAAGAAGAGGAGCGCTCCCAGCGCGAGGAAAAGCAGGAGGCCGCCCGCGAAGAGGCCGAAGAGATCTACCAGAAGTTCAAGGAAGGCGAAACCCTCGACACCGAGGACCTGATGAAGCTCCAGAAGACGGGGCTGCTCTAATTCCGATCTAACTGAATTCGTTCGCGACGCGAGCAGTGATTTCTCGTTTTCTCGCCATCCCTAGCGACGCGGTTCTCGATATACGGATTTTTCAGCGCTCAGACCCGAGACGGAAGCATGGCTCTTCGTGGACAGGGACGGATGCAGTCCGCCGTTCGCGGCGCCGTCGCACTCGGGACTGCACTCGTCGTCGCACTCCTCGCCTGGGAACTGTTCGTCGATCTCCCGGACGATCTGACGCACTTGCTCGGGATCGTGCTGTTCGTCCTGGTGATCCCGCTGGCACTGCGCGTCGGAGGGAACGTCGCATCGTCGGTCGTGCCGGGCTACAACGTCGCCGAGGTCGCAGTCGAGGGACCGATCACCAGGTCGGCGGGCGGCGGCGTCACGTCGCCGACCGGTGCACACGCCGACGACGTCGTCGACCAGATCGAACGAGCCGACGATGACGACAACGCCGAGGCGCTCATCGTGAAACTGAACACGCCGGGCGGGGAGATCGTCCCCAGCGAGGACATCCGGCTGGCGGCCGAGCGATTCGACGGGCCGACGATCGCCTACGCGACGGACGTGTGTGCCAGCGGCGGCTACGACATCGCCAGCGGCTGTGACGAACTCTGGGCACGAAACGGGAGTATCGTCGGTTCCATCGGCGTCATCGGGTCGCGCGTGAACGTCAGCGACCTCGCCGACGACCTGGGCGTCAGTTACGAGCAGTTCACGGCGGGGGAGTACAAGGACGCCGGCGTCCCGTTGAAGGACCTCGACGAGGACGAACGGGCCTACCTCCAGGGAATCGTCGACGACTACTACGACTCGTTCGTCGAGACCGTCGCCGAGGGCCGCGGCCTGGACCCCGAGACCGTCAGGGACACGGAGGCGCGGATCTACCTCGGCGAGGACGCCGCCGAACTCGGGCTGGTCGACGAACTCGGGACGCGACGCGACGTCGAGGAGCGACTCGAAGACGAACTCGGGACGGCAGTGACCGTCGAGGAGTTCGAACCGGCGGGCACCATCCGCGAGCGGTTGCGAGGCGGCGTACAGTCGGTGGCGTACGCCTTCGGCGCCGGGGTCGCCAGCACGTTCGACGCGACTGACGGCTTCGACTTCCGCCTGAAGTAGGGGTATCGAGGGCCGATCGGATGCAGTCTGGCGATGAACGGCTGCAACCTTTTTTAATGGTTGGCGCTCCAACCACCGACAGTGACAACGTTGGTGGTGTGTATCGACCGGAGCGGGCACCTCGGCATCGACCCGCCGGTCGTCGGCTGGGAGGCAGTCCAATCGCTGGTGACTGACGCGGGCGTCGCGGACCCCGAAGACAGTCGCGTCAACTGTATGCTCGAAGCGCTGCGTATCACCCGCGACCTCCACGACGAAGACGAAGGTGCCGTCGTCGCGGTCGTCTCCGCGAGCGGCGACTCCGTCTCCAGCGACCGGGCCGTCGCGCGCCAGACCGACGACCTGGTGGCCGAGTACGACCCCGATTCTGCCATCGTCGTCGTCGACAGCGCCGAGGACGAACGGCTGGTCCCCATCGTCGAGAGCCGCATCCGCGTCGACGCCGTCGACCGCGTCGTCGTCCGCCAGGCCCGCGACATCGAGTCGACCTACTACCTCCTCAAACAGTTCCTCGCAGACGAGGAACTGCGAAAGACCGTCCTGGTGCCGGTCGGCGTCGCGCTGCTTGCCTTCCCCGCGTTGCTCTTGCTGGCTGAGAGCCCCGCCGTGGCGACTGCCGCCATCGCCGCCGTCATCGGGGCCTTCTTCCTCTACAAGGGGCTCGGCATCGACACGTTCCTGGCGCGGTTGCCCGGGGAGATCCGCGACGCGTTCTACTCCGGGCAGGTGTCGCTGGTCACGTACGTGGTCGCCAGCGGGCTGGGACTCATCGGCGTGTTCGCGGGCGCGATCGGCGTCTCCTCGACGGGCGGCCAGCCGCCCTTCATCCTCGCGATGCGGTTCGCGTTCGACAGCATTCCCTGGCTGACGGCCGCAGCGCTGGCGGCCAGTACCGGCCGGCTGCTCGACGAGATCATCCGCGAGGAGCGCGTCCGGGGCGCCTACGTCAACCTCCCCTTCGGCGCGGTCGCGGTCGGACTGGTCATCCGCGGCTTCTCGGCGTACTTCCTCGAACGAGCCCGCGTGTTCGACCCCTTCACCGTCCAGCCGGTCGACGTGGGACCGATCGCCGTCGAGGGACTCACGCTGGAGCCGCGCGTCCGGCTGGCGGTGTTCATCTTCACCGGCATCCTCGTCAGTCTCGTCGGCGTCAGGTTCTCCTCGTATTTCAACGGTGCCGAGGTCGAGGAGGACGTCGACGACGAGGTGGCCGAACAGCAGTAACACTGCTCACTCGATGCGGGGCTCGTTGCGACCTCTGAGGACTCGATCCGGCGTAATCCGCAGGTCCTCGCCCCTCTGGCCGGTCGCATGGAGGAAGATCGCCGTCCGCGACACGCCTTCGAGGAGACAGCAGAGAGTGATCGTGAGGAACGGAACGAGCAGGAAGCCGAGAAACGGCGTGAAGAACCCGAGCGGGTCGATTCGAACCCCGAAGAGAGTCGAGCCGATGCCGAACCCTGCACCCGCGTACAGGCTGATCGTTGCGAGGCCCTGAATGACCTCTGTGGTGACGATCGACTCGACCGCCGTCTCGGAGACGGCATCGACGACTGGGTCGGCGATCTCAGAGAGTGACCTGTTCTCAACCATTACGATCACGATTGCGAACATGCTGCCGCTGCCCTGCAGTGCCGTCAGCACATCTACGGGGAGGTCGCCGAGAACTCGTTCGAGGAGCGTTCGGCCATACCAAGACAGCATACCGCCCGTACCGAGGACGAGCCCCAACGCTGTGAGCGTTCGTCGGTTTCGCCAGACGGCGGTGACTCCCGAGAACGGAACGGCCGGCTGTCCGCGGAAGAGCTGGTTCGTTTCGTAGACCATCGCCCCGAACAAGACGGTACACAGGACGCCACCGCCGAGGAAGTAGGCCGCCACGCTCGACAGCCAGACCGCGAGGCGAACGATACCGCCCTCAGTGAGTACGATCGGGACGGCGACCGCCGGAATCAACAGGAAGAGTGAGAGCGTCAGTACCACTGGATACACGAGGACCGTCGGCCGCCGAACGACGACGCGTCCCGTCTTTGCGAGCGCACGAACGGCGATCCTGATTCGGGCGACGGAATTCATTCTCGTGGCACGGGCTGGACCCGTTTCCGGATAAAAACGTTCGTCTCCCCCGGTCGGCAACCGGAGTGGATTTAGGCACTCGTCCGCTACCCGACGGGTATGACAACCGGTGCGTGGGTTTCGCTCTTCTCAGGCGGCAAGGACTCGTCGTGGGCGCTCTACCAGGCGCTCGAACGCGGCCTCCCGGTCGAACGGCTCGTCACCGTCCACCCGGAAGAGGATTCGTACATGTACCACGTGCCGGCGACCGACCTCGCGGGCCTCGCCGCCGAGAGCATCGGCATCGATCTCGTGGACGTCGAACCCGACGACCTCGCGGCCGCCGAGGCGACGCATTCGGGCGACCAGGGCGACGCCGAACTCGCAGTGTTGGAGACGGCCCTTCAGGACCTGGCCGCCGACCTCGACGGCGGCATCGCGGGCGTGACCGCCGGCGCAGTCGAGAGCGAGTACCAGACCTCCCGCATCGAGGCGATGTGCGACCGCCTGGACGCCGACCTGTTCGCACCGCTCTGGCAGGAAGACCCGCGCGACCTGGCCGACGCGATGCTCGACGCCGACTTCGAGATCAAAATCATTCAGGTGGCCGCCCACGGCTTGGACGAGTCGTGGCTCGGTCGTACCCTCGACGCCGACGCCATCGCCGACCTCGAAGCGCTCCACGAGGAGTACGGCGTGCACATCCTCGGGGAGGGCGGCGAGTTCGAGACGCTCGTGACCGACGGCCCCCACATGGAGCGAGCGATCCGACTGGAGTACGATTCCGTCTGGGAAGGGATGCGAGGCCACGTCGAGATTACCGACGCCTGGCTGGAGTGAGCATCCGGTGAGTGACCATCGGGAACGAGCCGGTTCACCGTGACCGAACGGAGTGAGGTCACGGCTCTTTTTGGTCCAGCTTTTTCGAGGAGTGGTCGCGGCGTCGCCGTGACCCGACGATGAAAAAGGTGGCTCTGTGACCGACGGCCCCCACATGGAGCGAGCGATCCGACTGGAGTACGATTCCGTCTGGGAAGGGATGCGAGGCCACGTCGAGATTACCGACGCCTGGCTGGAGTGAGCATCCGGTGAGTGACCATCGGGAACGAGCCGGTTCACCGTGACCGAACGAAGTGAGGTCACGGCTCTTTTTGGTCCAGCTTTTTCGAGGAGTGGTCGCGGGTTCGCTGCGACCCGACGATGAAAAAGGTGGCTGGGAGTGACTACTGCCCGTTCGTGATCTGCGTGTGGGCGCCGATGAGAGCGCCAGCCAGGTCGAGGTTGGCGACGTGCGTGTCCTTGTCGATGATCGACTCGCGGATCTCGCAGTCCTCGACGGTCGTGTCGGAGAAGATGACTGCCTCCTCGATGGTCGAATCGACGACCTCGGCGTCGGGCAGGACGTGGACGTTCTCGCCGATCTCGGACCCTTCGACGGTCGCGCTCTCGGCGATGAGACTGCCGCCGTCCAGTTCCCAGGCGACGGCTTCGAGATAGCTCTCGGGCGTGCCGATGTCGTACCAGGCGTCGTCGAACGTGAAGGCGTGAACGGCTTCCTGTGACTGAAGCCACTGGATGAACCAGCCCGGTTCGTCCGGATTGTTGTCGCCGTCCAGGTACTCCTGGAAGCGGATGCTCTCTTCCGGGAACGCGTAGCAGGCGATCGACACCAGCGTGCTGTTGGGTTCCTCGGGCTTTTCCTGGAAATCGACGACGCGTTCGTCCTCCAACTCGACGAGACCGTAGGATTTCGCCTTCTCGCGGGTCCCGACGTCGTAGGCTGCCAGCGTCGGCGTGCCCTTCTCCGCGAAGTAGTCGATGAAGTCGCTCACGTCGAAGCCGATGAGGTTGTCACCGGCGATCACGAGCAGGTCGTCGTCGATCCCTTCGCGGGCGACGAGCTGGCCGAGCGCCCCCACGACGCCGAACTTCTCGTCTTCCGCGCTGGTCTCCTCGATCGAGAGTTGGGGCTTCTCGTAGCCTTCCTCTTCCACGTGCGCTTCGAACTCGGCGGCGAAGCGCTCGTTGGTACTGACGTAGACGTTCTCGATACGGTCGTCCGTCTCTAACTCGGTCAGAATGCGATCGATTACCGTCGTTTCCCCCACCGGCAGCAGCATCTTCGGTCTGTGTTTCGTGACTGGCCACAGTCGCGTCGCGTATCCCCCGGCGAGAACCACAGCGTCCATATTCCGACCCTCAATCCACGGGGGTAAGTTCTTTTTGGACCGCCGTCATCCGAACGCACTCCGGATAGCCGTCGAGGCCGATCGCGAACGCCACTACCGTTATCATCGTCGCTGCCGTACGGAACAGACAGCATCGTCCCTCGAAACCCCCATCGCGCTTATAGCTGTGTCATGATAACACGGAGCTGGTACTATGGCGTTGTATCCGAGTGAAGAGTGGCTGGACGAGTACTGCCGAGCGCTCAACGAGAGCAGCGAGCTGCAGGACTTCGGGTTCAGCGAAAACATTCTCCTGGTCATCACCGATCTCGGCCTGGACGACCTGACGATCGGGGACCTCAGCGACGACGTTCTCAGTGAGATGCCTGCGAACGTCCGTGACGGCCTCGCCGACACGTCGCTGACGGAGGCCCTCTCGCTGATCGACGAGCGCGTCCGCTCTTCACTCCCGGAATCGGTCGAACACCTGCTCAACCAGACCGAGCGAGACGTCGTCAACGACACTATCTTCGTGCACATCGAGTTAGAGGGCGGCAACTGTCACGGGCTCTCGCTCGTGACTGACCTGTCCGATCTGGAGGTCGACTCGATCTTCCAGGCCGCTGCGCGCACCTGGCAGTCGATCGTCGCCGGGCGGCCGGCGATGGCCGCGGCGCTGTGTGGCGATCTCGAAGTGATCGGCAACCAGTGGCTGCGACTCAAGTACCTCGCCGAACTGCAGTTGCTCTGTGACATCGCGGCCGACGACGTCGAAACGGAGTTCCTCTTCGAGTACACCGACCGCTCGTTCGCCGAGTTCGTGGTCGACGAGTCCCTCCGCGGGCCGATCACCGTCCAGAAGTGGCTCACCCGGGAGACCGCCCTCGCCGTTCGCCCGTTCGTCCCGTTCTGAGCGGCAGGTCGCGAGTTCGAGGCGGGCCGACCCGCTCCACTGGGCTGTGGCTCTCGGGTGCCCGGTCCAGAAAGCGTATGGTACTCCACCGCAAATCACCGACATGCGCGAGGCGAAGGCGACACAGACGACCCGCCAGCGCGTCGCGGACCGACTCCGTGAGGAGGCGCTGTCCGCGGGGGCGATTGCTCGTGACTTCGAGATCCAGGCCAGTACAGCCGTGAGTCACGTCGAGCACATCGCCCAGTCGCTGGATCACACCGACGAACAACTCCTGGTCGCGCCGCCGACGTGTCGGGACTGCGGGTTCGACGACTTCGACGACCTGCTCAACCGTCCCGGTCGCTGCCCGGAGTGCAAGAGCGAATCCGTCGAGGAACCGGCCTTCCGAATCGAGTAACCGACAGCCGTCGCGCCGTGTGGACCGTCGAGGTTTTAACGTGGCGCCCATCGCTTGATTTTTCGACTGGATTCGATGTAGCAAACTATAGGGTGGAGCACGTTAACAACTGGACTGTGCGTGGAACGCTCGGAGCCGTCGTTCGGACGGTGCTGGTGATCGGGGGGTTCGCCATGCTGCTCGGTGGGATCGTCACGCTGGCGTACCCACCGGCGTTGAGTGGCCTCGCTGGCGGCGACGACGCCGGGACGGCTTCGGCGCGCGGTGCGGGTCCGCAGGCGACTGGACTCGGACCGTCACTGCTGGTCTCGCTCGGCGGGATCGTCTGGGGCATGACGATCGTCGCTGCGGGTCTCGCGATGCCGGGCCGCAGTCCGTACCGGTTGATCGCGGAACAGCAGTTCACCGGCCGCCAACGCGCGTTCACCCTGTTGGGTGCGTTTCTCGTCGTCGGACTGCCACTCGTCGTCTGGAGTGCCGCGCAGACGGGACTGCGCTCGTCGACGGCGATTCTCGGCTCCGGCCTCCTCTCGATCGTCGGCGCGCTCCTCGTTCTCTTCGGAACTGCTGGCGGCCTCAAGTACCAACCGCGCAAGCGTCAGAACTCGTAGTTCGACTTCGAGGACAGATCGAGGTCGTCGGTTTCCATCGGGCCGGTGTCCACGAATTCGTAGTCGTCGTCGGTCAGATACACAGTCCCGTCTTCGACCACCACGTCGAGTTCAGTGAGGTACGCGCCTTCACAGGGTCCGTAGGTACAGCGACCCGAGTCGGACTCGAAGTACGCGCCGTGGTTGGCACAGACCAGTTCGCCGTCGCGCATCGGGGCGCCCGATCCCTTGTCGAGTTTGATGTGGGTGAAGTGCTGGCAGTAGTTCAGCCAGCCGGTGATCGCGGCCGACTCGCTCCCGCCGTCGGTGACGGCTTCCTCATCCAGTTTGACCAGTATCGCTTCTTTCTGTTCGTCCTCGTCGAGGTCACGAACGGTGAACAGGAACGTCGACTCGTCGGGGACGTCCGCGACGGACGTAATCGACCCGTCCTCGGCCATATTTCCGCTTGTTGGGCCGCTGGTTTCAAGCATGCGGTTGTCTACGAGCCGGCCTCGCGTCGACGCGCACTCGGCAGCACAAAATTGTCCCTTCTCGTCAGGTTGACGGCTGTTCGGTCCCGTGTCACACACATGGCCGACTTGCTCATCTACGGCTCCTACGGGTACACGGGGGAACTCATCGCCGAGGCCGCCGTCGAGCGAGGGATCACGCCGATCCTCGCAGGCCGCTCCGAACGGAAACTGGCTCGCCAGGCCGACGAGTTGGACTGTCCGACGCGACCGCTCGATCTCGCCGCCGACGACGTCCCAGCCGCACTCGCGGACGTGGACGTCGTCCTGAACTGCGCCGGGCCGTTCGTCGACACGTACGAACCGCTCGTCGAAGCGTGTATCGAGTCTTCCACTCACTACCTCGACATCACCGGCGAGATCGACGTGTTCCAGGGCGTGGCCGCCCACGACGAGGCCGCCCGGGACGCCGGCGTCATGCTCATGTCCGGCGTCGGGTTCGACGTCGTCCCGACGGACTGTCTGGCCGCGCATCTCGCGGACCGACTGCCCGACGCGACGCATCTCGCGCTCGGGTTCGAGGCGCTCTCCAGCGTCTCGGCGGGCACGGCCAAGACTGCCATCGAGTTCGTGGGCGACGGCGGCGTCGTCCGCCGCGACGGCCTGCTCGAACCGGTGGCGCCGGCACACAAGACCCGTCGGATCGACTTCGGCCGGGGCGAACGCACCGCCGCGACCATCCCGTGGGGTGATCTCGTGACGGCGGCCCACACGACGGGGATTCCGAACGTCGAGGTGTACGCCGCGATGCCCGAACCGATCATCTGGAGCATGCGCGGAACGCGGCTGTTCGCGCCGCTCCTCGGCTGCGGGCCGGTCAAATCCACGCTGCAGGAACTCGTCGATGCGACCGTCGACGGCCCGAGCGAGCGCCAGCGCGAGGGTGGGCGGAGCTACCTCTGGGGCGAGGCGACGAACGACGACGGCGACCGCGTCGTCTCGCGGTTGGAGACGCCGGAGACGTACGCCCTGACCGTCGAGACGGCGCTGGCGACGGCGACGCGCGCACTCGACGGCGACGCGCCCGCCGGTTACCAGACGCCCGCGGGCGCTTACGGCGCCGATCTGATCCTCGACGTTGAAGCGACTGCGCGTGAAGACGTCGAATAATGACAGCAAACGTCGACCTCGACCGGCGCCAGCAGGCCGTCCTCGTCGGCGTCGTCGGGGAGGTNNNNCGCCGCCGGCATCGGCCTGCTGTTGCCGACTCTTCCGCTCAGACTGGGGTGGCGCGAGAGCGTCGTGTTCGCCGGTGTGTTGTTCGTCCTGGCCGTCGTCGAGTTCGTCCTCGACGACACCTCGTTCTGACCTACTCGTCGACGTAATGGCGTTGCTCGACGCGCTCGTCGAACAGCCGGGAGAGGAGTTTCGTCATCGGGCCGGTCCCGACCTCGATCCCGTCGACCGAGGCGATGGGGCGGATCTCCCAGGTCGTGTTCGTCAGGAAGGCCTCGTCGGCGTCCCGGAGGTCGCCGACCTCGTAGCGGCCGGCTTCGACCTGGAAGTCCTCGTTCTGAGCTAACTCGACGACCGCGTCGCGGGTGACGCCCGGCAGGATGTCGCAGTCGTCGCTGGGGGTCTTGAGGACGCCGCCGTCGACGAAGAAGACGTTGCTCGTCGCGCCTTCGGCGATCGCGCCGTCGGTCGTGCGGATGAGCGCCTCGTCGGCGGCGAACTCGTCGGTCGCCGCCCGTCGGAGTTCCAGCCGCGCGCGAATCCCGTTCAGGTAGTTGTGCGTCTTCGCGTCGGCCGGCACTGCCTCGCTTGGCGTCCGTCGCGTCTTGACGGTCTGGACGACGGCGTGGTCGTCCCACGGCGTCGTCCCCTGTACGCCGCCCCGCGGGAGTTCTTTCACGATGACGACGACCGTCGGGTCGACGTCGGGGTCCGGGGTCAGTTTGCCTGGCTGGACGCCCCTGGAGACAGACAGGCGGACGTACGCGTCTTCGAGATCGTTCGCCCGCAACGTTTCCTGTACGCGGTCGCGGAGGTCGCCGGGGACGGCCTCGGCGAACCCCAGCGTCTCGCACGTCCGTCGGAGCCGTGCTTCGTGGGCCGGCCACCGGAAGACAGTGCCGCCGTAGGCCCGAAGCGTCTCGAAGGCTGCGTCGCCGTACATGAACCCGCGGTCGCGGACGCTGACGGTCGCGTCGGCCGCCGGGACGAGGTCGCCGTCTACGTGGTACTGGTACTCTCGGTCTGACATGTGTGGCAGAAAGCCGCGATCAGTCGTTTGCCGACGTCGGTCAGGATGCTCTCGGGGTGGAACTGCACGCCGTAGTGTGGTCGCTCCCGGTGCCGGACGCCCATGACGACGCTCGGTTCGTCTTTCCCGTCGCCGTCGTCGACGGTCCAGGCGGTTTCGTCGAGCACGTCCGGCAAGTCGTCGCGCTCGACGGCCAGCGAGTGGTACCGACCCACCTCGACCCGCTCGGGCAGGTCCGCGAACAGGCCCCGGCCGTCGTGTTCGACGGGCGAGGGCTTGCCGTGGACGACCGCCTCGGCGTGGCTGACGGGCGCGCCGTTGGCCGCACACAGCGCCTGATGGCCCAGACAGACGCCGAGCGTCGGATAGTTCAACTCGGCGAAGACGGCCATCGAGACGCCGGCGTCCGCGGGCGTCCCCGGACCTGGCGAGACGACGACGCCGTCCGGATCGAGGTCGCGGATCTCTTCGACGGTGACCTCGTCGTTCCGGCGGACGAGCACCTCGCTGGTCGTCCCGTCGTCGACGACTCCCCACGCGGGATCGGTCATCACCTCCCCCACGTACTGGACGAGATTGTAGGCGAACGAGTCGTAGTTGTCGACGACGAGGATGCGGGGCGTCATCGTGAGTTCTCCTCCACCGCGAGGTCGCCGCGGCGACCGAGCGCCTCGTCGACGGCGGTCACCAGCGCGCGGGCTTTGTCGAGCGTCTCGTCGTACTCCCCCTCCGGGTCCGAATCGTGGACGATCCCCGCGCCGACCCGGAGGTGGTACTCCTCGGCGTATCGAACGAGCGTCCGGATGACGATGTTCAGCGTCGCCCGGCCGTCGAAGCCGAAGATGCCGATGGACCCCGTGTAGGGTCCGCGACGGGTCGCTTCGACCTCGTCGATGATCGCCATCGTCCGCGGTTTCGGGGCGCCGGTGATCGTTCCGCCCGGGAACACCGCCGCGATCGCGTCGGCCAGGTCCGCGCCGGCTCGCAGTCGCCCCTCGACTTTCGAGACGAGGTGCATCACCTCGCTGTAGCGGTCGACGCGCCGGTACTCGGTGACGTCGACGCTGCCGAACTCGCTGACCTTCCCCAGGTCGTTGCGTTCCAGGTCGACCAACATCGCGTGTTCGGCGCGCTCTTTCTCGTCGGTCCGGAGGTCGGCTTCGAGTGCATCGTCCTCGTCGGACGTTTCCCCGCGCGGCCGCGTGCCCGCGATGGGTTCCGTCACGAGGTGGTCGCCGTCGCGGTGGAGAAGGAGTTCCGGACTGGCGCTCACCAGATCCACGTCCGGGAACTCCACGAGTGCGGAGTAGGGAGCCGGGTTGACCGCCCGGAGCGCATCGAACGCCTCGACTGGGTGAACCGCCGCTGGGGCAGTGAGTCGTTGTGAGACGTTCGCCTGGAACGTGTCGCCGTCACGGACGTACTCCTTGACGCGAGCGACCCGGTCGGCGAACTCCGCCCGGGTGTACTCGCTCTCGAAGCGCGCGGTCGAGCGGTCGGGAACTGGCGGCGGGCCGACGGTCGGATCGCCGTCCGTGGCTCGGTCGATCAGCCAGTGTGCCCGGTCGAGTCCCGCCTCGTAGGCAGCGTCTACTGGCACGCCCTGCTCGCCGTCGGGATCGACGCGCGGACAGGCAGTGACGCGGAGCGTCGTCGGCCCGTCGCGCGGTTCCTCCCAGGCCGCCAGACAGTCGTACACTGCCAGTTGCAGGCGCGGGAGGTCCCGATCGCGGACGGCATCTGTCGGCAGGACTTCGAGGTCGCGGACCACGTCGTACGAGAGCCACCCGACCGCACCGCACGGATACGGAACGGAACAGTCACCTCGCGCGAGGTCACTGGCAGCGAGCCTGTCGACGAGCGCCTGTAACGCCGGTCCGTCGTCGGGGCCGACCGAGAACTGCTCGATCGGGTCGACGCCGAAGTAGCACCAGCCTGACTGGCCCCCGGTCGTCTCCAGATAGACGCCGCCCCGGCCGTCTCCTTCGCGGGCGCGCCGATAGGCGACGAACGGGTCCGTGACCGTCACCTGCACCTCGACGGGGACGCGGGTGCCGGGAGCGACGCCCTCAGCGCCCGCTCGAAAGGCGTCCCTGTCAGTCACGACCGTCGGCTGGGTCATCACGGGAAGAGAGGAGAAGGGAAAGTAACCGTTTTGCGGTTCTATTCGTCGCCGCGTGCGGTGTCGATCCAGCGCTGGACGCGCTTCTCGGAGAGGTCGGTTTCGGCGGCGACGTCCGTGGCCTCGACTGCGACGAGGTCCCCTACCGTCTCGATGCCGGCGTCACTGAGTCGGTCGGCGTAGGCCGGTCCGATCCCGCTGATCGTATCGACCGGCTCGTCGGCGCCGTCGACTGCCGGTTCGCTCTCGTCGTCGGCAGCCGCGTCCGTTTCTGCGTCGCCCTCGTCGTCGGATTCCGCAGCCGGTTCCGGCTCGGCGTCCGGTTCGCTCTCGGGTTCCGGCTCCGGTTCGGAGTCGGTGGCGGTCTCAGTGACGGCGTCGTCCACGACGTCCGGTTCCGCGTCGGTCTCGACGGTGGGGTCCGAGGATGGCTCGGCCGCTCCCGTCTCGTCGCTGATCTCGACGTCGGTGGTTCCCTTTACTGCACCTTCACTTTCCGTCGCAGGTTCGGGTTCGTGTTCGACGGTGACGTCGACGTCCTTTCCGCCGGAGTCACCAGCGCTCGAATGCGCGCTGGACCCGGTGCCATTGAGTCCCATAACCGCTTTTATAAGCTTGAGTAGCCCCATGATCGAATATAGTCAATGCGCCTACTTAAAGCCGCTCCTGTAGCGCCGCGTTCATGCGATCGACTGGAGCGTCTTGCCCCGTCCAGCGCTCGAACGCCTCGACGCCCTGGAAGAGCAACATCCACGTCCCTTCGACTGTCGTCGCACCGACAGCGGCCGCGTCCCGGAGGAGTCGCGTTTCGATGGGATCGTAGACGGCGTCTAACACGGCGAGGTCAGCGTGCAGCGCGTCGGCCGGGACCGGCGAGCGGTCCTCTTTCATGCCGACGCTGGTGGCGTTGATCAGGACGTCCGCGTCCGCGAGCAGTTCCGGCACGGCGTCGAGTCCGTGACCGGTCGCGCCGTCGACGTCGGCGGCCAGTTCGTGTGCGGTCTCGACTGTCCGGTTGGCGACGTCGACGGTCATTCCCTCGTCTGCGAGCCCGAAAGCGGCCGCCCGCCCGGCACCGCCGGCACCGACGACCAGTGCACGACCGTCGAGTGCCACGTCGTGCTCTCGGAGTGCGCGCGTCACGCCGACGGCGTCCGTGTTGTACCCGGTGGGTGGCGACGTCGAGAAGTCGATCGTGTTCACTGCGCCGATGCGCCGCGCCAGGTCGTCGGGCTCGACCGCGTCCATGACGTCCTGCTTGAACGGGATCGTGACGTTGAGGCCGGACACGCCGAGGGTGGCGGCCGATTCGACGGCGTCGGCCCCTGCGTCTGTCGGCGGTTCGAAAGTGACGTAGCGGGCGTCTATGTCGAGCGCCTCGTAGCCCGCCTCGTGCATGGGCGGCGACAACGAGTGCCCGACGGGATTCCCGATGAGTCCGTACACGTCCATACTCGGGGCCACTGAGGGAACGGACATAACCACACCGCTCTCTCCCATTTTTGCGGCGTGTGCGGCGGTCGCTATCGGGACCGTTCGAGTTCCGCAAGACATTCATTCCGATGTTGTCTGGGTCTCGGTAGTGACCTCTCTCCGCCATCCACTCGCTGCAGTCGCCGTCGCCGTCGTGCTGACGGTTCCATGGGTCGGCGTCGAACTCTCTGGCAGCCACTTCGGTCCGGGAGCTACTGTCCTGGTCAGCGGGCTGGCGGTTCTCGGTGCGTCGTTCCTGCTGGCGTGGGGCGCTGAAACTGCTGAAGAGGACGTCCCGCGTGCGTTCGCGCTGGCCGTGCTGGCCGTGCTCGCGGTCGCTCCCGAGTACGCCGTCGACGCGCTCTACGCCTGGACTGCGGGCGCACAGGCCGGCACGGCGCGGGGCGTCGAAGCCGGCAACCTCGCCGTCGCGAACATGACCGGTGCGAACCGCATCTTGATCGGTCTGGGGTGGTCGGGCATCGCGCTCTTTACGATCTTCCGAGCACGGGGTGCCGGCGACACGCCCGTGACGCATACCGACGGCTTCCTCACTGATTTCGTCACCCTCGACCGGGGGATCGCCACCGAGATCACGTTCCTCGCGGCTGCGACGGTGTGGGCGTTTTTCGTGCCGCTGGGTGGCGGAATCGACGCTCTGGACACGGCGATCCTCGTCGGCCTGTACGTCGCCTACATCGGCATCATCATCCGCGCCGGGGCCGAAGCCGAAGAGGAACACATCGGCGTCCCCGCGTACTTCCAGTCGTTCTCGCAGCTTCCCCGAATCTCGGTCGTCCTCTCGCTGTTCGCGTACTCGGGCCTGCTGATTCTCACTGCCGTCGAGCCGTTCGCACACGGCCTCGAGGAGTTGGGTATCCAGTTCGGTATTCCCGAGTTCTTCATGATCCAGTGGATCGCGCCGCTGGCCAGCGAGTCGCCGGAGCTCATCGTCGTGACCGTCCTCGTGATGAAAGCCCGTGCGACGGCCGGGTTCAACGCGCTCATCTCCTCGAAGCTGAACCAGTGGACGCTGCTCATCGGGACGCTCGCAGTCGTCTACTCCGTCGCGCTCGGTCAGTACGGCGCGCTCCCCTTCGACTTCAAACAGCAACTGGAGATCTGGCTGACCGCCGCGCAGTCCTTCTTCGCGATGGCCATCCTGGTCGATTTCACCATCTCGCTGCGCGAGGCGGTGACGCTCCTCGTCTTATTCCTCTCGCAGGTCCTCATCGAGTTCTACATCCTCAAGGGGATGGCCCTCTCGCCGGCAGCAGCGGCAGAGCTCAGTCACACCGTCCTGCTGGCGTTCACGGCGATCTACGTCGTCCTCGGCGTTGGGCTGTTCGTCCGCCGCCGCCGGGCGGTCGTCGAACTGCTCGGGCTGGCCGGTGACACCGCGCGGGAAGCGATGGGCCGGACGGCCAAACCGGAACGGGCCGACTGATGCTCGGTATCGTCGTCTCCCGGGCTGACAGCGCTTCCGAACACGTCGGCGAACACCTCCTCGACCTCGCAGACTGGTCGCTCGAAGCTGACGAAACCCGCACCGACGCCGACGGTGGCGGGACCGTCTACCGCACGGACGGCATCGAACTCCGCGAGTTCGACGACCTGCATCTCCACCTCGACGACGTGGGATCGGTCTTCGACGCGGACCTCGATCTGCTCGTGTTCGCCTCGCGCCACAGCGGCGACACCGGTCCGCTGTTGACTGCTCACCACACCGGGAACTTCGGGCCGGCCGACCACGGCGGCGCCGACGACGACCTGGCGCGAGCCTGCCCACACGCACACAGCGAGGTGCTGGCTGCGCTCGCCGCGCACGCGCCCGACGGGTACGAAGTCGGCATGGAGTGCACCCACCACGGGCCGAGCGAAGTCGGCGTTCCGTCGATGTTCGTCGAGGTCGGCAGCGACGAACCACAGTGGGAGGATCCCGCGGCGGCCCGTGCCGTCGCTCGCGCGATACTCGAACTCCGTGGCGTTGCACCAGACGCCGAATCGGAGAACGGAACGTCGACACGTCGACACGTAGTCGGCTTCGGCGGCGGGCACTACGCCCCGCGGTTCACGCGCATCGTCCGAGAGACGGACTGGGCCGTCGGCCACCTGGCGGCGGACTGGGGACTCGACGCGCTGGGCGACCCGAGCGACCACCGCGACCTTCTCACCCAGGCGTTCGCCGAAAGCGCGGCCGAGATCGCGGTGATAGACGGTGACCATCCCGACCTCCGTGCGGAGCTCGAGGCGTTGGGGTATCGGACCGTCAGCGAGACCTGGCTCCGAGAAGTCGACGGCGTCCCCCTCGCACTCGTAGAGCGGCTCGAAGACGACCTGGTTCCGGTCGACGGCGGACTTCGATTCGGGGAGCCAGCGAGTACTGCCGAGCCGGGATGTTCGTTCGAGAGACGGGACCTTCCCGAGAAACTGCTAGGGGAAGCGCAGGGAATCGACCAGGCCGCGACTAGGGAGACGGTCGGGGCACACGCGCTCGCTTACGAGACGACGGAGAACGGGAATCGCGTCGCGGGCCGCGCCGCGCTCGCGTCGCCGGCCGATTACGACGACCTTATCGACGGTATACTCGACCTACTCCACAATACGTACGAGTCAGTCGAGCGAGAAGGCGACACAGTCGTCGCGAAAAAATCGGCGTTCGATCCCGAGACGGCACGCGAACTGGGCGTCCCGGAGGGTCCCCAGTTCGGTCGACTCGCCGACGGTGATTCCGTCGCCGTCGAGGGTGAAACCATCCGCCCTGAACAGGTACGTACCGAACGGGTCGATCGCTTTCCCGTGTAGTTTAATTGCTTCCTAACGAGACATAATTAACGTCTGACGAGAGTCTGACACTAGGGGAAAGATAATTAATGCTTGTACCCAATCCCACATTTAAATATGGACTCGATTATTAACGACGCGATGGAAGACGCCGAAGCGGAGCAGGAGCAACCACAGAACGACGAGCCGTCGAATACCGGTTCGTCGCCGTCCCCTGACGACGTTTCCACGTCGGGGACGATGACCGACGAGGAACTGGCCAGCGTCGTCACGGACCTGGAGACGAAGATCACGGTGGTCGGCTGCGGCGGTGCGGGCGGGAACACCGTCACGCGGATGATGGAAGAGGGCATTCACGGTGCAAAACTCGTCGCCGCCAACACGGACGCCCAACACCTCGCGGACGAGGTACAGGCCGACACCAAGATTCTCATCGGGAAGAAACGGACGGGGGGACGCGGTGCCGGGTCGGTCCCGAAGATCGGCGAGGAGGCCGCCCAGGAGAACATCGAGGACATCCAGCAATCTATCGACGGTTCTGATATGGTCTTCGTCACCGCCGGTCTCGGCGGTGGCACCGGGACGGGCGCGGCCCCAGTCGTCGCACAGGCCGCACAGGAAGCGGGCGCGCTCACGATCGCCATCGTCACGATCCCGTTCACCGCGGAGGGTGAGCGCCGTCGAGCCAACGCCGACGCCGGGCTCGAACGCCTGCGCGCGGTCTCGGACACGGTCATCGTGGTCCCGAACGACCGGCTGCTCGACTACGCGCCCTCGATGCCGCTGCAGGACGCGTTCAAGATCTGTGACCGCGTGCTGATGCGCTCGGTCAAGGGCATGACCGAACTGATCACCAAGCCCGGACTGGTCAACGTGGACTTCGCCGACGTTCGCACCATCATGGAGAACGGTGGCGTCGCGATGATCGGGCTGGGCGAGTCCGACTCCGAGAACAAGGCCCAGGATTCGATCCGTTCTGCGCTCCGGTCGCCACTGCTCGACGTCGAGTTCGACGGCGCGAACAGCGCGCTCGTCAACGTCGTGGGTGGGCCGGACATGAGCATCGAAGAAGCGGAGGGCGTCGTCGAAGAGATCTACGACCGGATCGATCCCGACGCGCGTATCATCTGGGGCGCCTCGGTCAACAACGAGTTCGAGGGCAAGATGGAGACGATGATCGTCGTCACGGGCGTCGAGAGCCCGCAGATCTACGGGAAAAACGAGGGCGAGGCCGCGGAAGCCGCAAAGAACCTCGGTGGCGGCGACGACATCGACTACGTCGAATAACTCTGCCTCCGCGAGAGTCTCGTTTTTTGGTGTGTTGATCCGGTGTGAGCGATTGTATCTCGTCAGTTCTGTCTGTTGCTTTGGGCCTCATCAATAGATAGAAAAAGGGGGAGCGGCTAAGCCCCGGTATGCAAGTTCCGTTCGACCTCACCTCCTACGTCCGCGTGCTGAAGTTAGCCAGCACGCCGTCGTGGAACGAGTTCTCCCAGATCGCGAAGATCGCGGGAGCCGGCATCGTCCTCGTTGGACTGCTCGGATTCATCATCTTCATCTTCATGAGCTTCATTCCCTCGTAATCATGGGCATCTACGCAGTCAAAACCACGGCCAGCCAGGAACGTACCGTCGCGGACATGATCATGAACCGCGAGGAAGAGAGCATCCACGCCGCGCTGGCGCCGGACTCGCTGACCAGCTACGTGATGGTCGAAGCCGACGATCACAGCGTGTTCGAGCGCATCTTGGACGAGGTTCCCCACGCCCGGGGCGTCGTCGAGGGCGAGAGTTCCATCGCCGAAGTCGAGCACTTCCTCTCGCCGAAACCCGACGTCGAGGGGATCGCCGAAGGGGACATCGTCGAACTCATCGCCGGGCCGTTCAAAGGCGAGAAGGCGCAGGTCCAGCGGATCGACGAGGCCAAAGATCAGGTGACGGTCGAACTGTACGAAGCGACGGTTCCGATCCCGGTCACCGTGCGTGGTGACCAGATTCGGGTGCTCGATTCGGAAGAGCGGTAAGGTAGCGCCCGCGACGAACGACGTGAGTCGCGGCTTTTTGGCCCACCTTTTTCTTCGTCGGGTTGCCGCCGGCAACCACCCCTCGAAAAAGCTGGCCGCGTGACCGTGCGGGGTGGCTAGATTCGGGCGTCACGTCGTCCTGACAGCCGAGGCCGCGTCTGCTACCCAATCCGCCACTCCTCAGACGGCGGGACCCAGTGGTGTGGTTCTGCTGCCCCCATTGCACCACTGTCACCGCATTCAGCATATTCTTTAATGACGTTCTCGCTGTAGTATCTGACCGTGTCTCCAACGGCCGGATCGGTTCGGAGTCGAATTCGTGCAGCCCTCCTGCCGGTCTCGCTGTTCGTGCTGATCGTACTGGGGGCTGTGACCGGGTTCACACTCCTGACCGGGATCGGCCTCGTGGATGCGGCCTTCTGGCTGCTCGACCCGACCAGCATCGAACTGTACTTCGAGAGCCACGGCGGTCCGGAAACGGCGACGAAAGCGTTCGCACTGGTCGTGTTCTCGGGTCTGATTCTCACGGGACTGTGGATCGGGGAAACGGTACTGAACGCGGTATTCGGCGGCCAGTTCGGGGAGGAACTACGACGCATGCAAACTCAGAAAGCGATCGACAGCCTGTCAGACCACACGATCATCTGCGGGCACGGGATGTTCGGACGCACGGTCGCACAACAACTGCAAAGCCGGGGTGACGACGTGGTGGTCATCGAAACAGACGAGTCGAAAATCGCCCGCATCGGGGACGAAATCCTGGCGGTGGAAGGCGACGCTCGACGAGAGGAGGCCCTTCGCAGAGCGGGAGTGACTCGTGCCCGGGCGGTGATCGCTGGCATCGACGATTCGAACGTCAACATCCAGATCGGGGTCGTCACGAGTCAGCTCGCTCCGGAGGCGCGGCTCGTGGTCCGCGTCGGTGACGAGATGTACGAGTCGGTGGCTCGCCGAGCCGGTGCTGATACGGTGATCATCCCAGAGGTCGTCAGCGGTTCCGACGTGGTCGCAGGTCTGTGAGCGCAGTCACAGTGACGGGACGAGTCCGGCGGTGAGCGTCTGGTCCGCCGAGACGAACAGATAGAACAGTCCGATCTGGACGGCGTTGTAGACGCCGTGGACGACGCTCGGGACGACGACGTTGTCCGTTTTGGCGTAGACGGCGCCGAAGACGAGCGACGCGACGGTGACCAAACCGAGCGAGACGGCCGTCGCGCGCAGGTCCGGGTTGTAGTACGACGGGAGGTGGACGACGCCGAAGATGACGCTGGCCAGGACGACCGCGCTCGGCGTGCTGAAACTCTCGGCGAGTCGCTTCTGGACGACGTTCCGGAAGACCAACTCTTCGACCGGCGCGTTCACGAACAGGACGAGCGGGATGAGGACGAGGAGAATCTGGGGGTTCATCCCCGGTTCGAAGAGGTTGTGGGGCGTACTGGGGGTGTCGAGCAGCGAGATGAGAACGCCGAGCGCGATGACTGCGGCGAAGACGCCGACGATCCCGACGACCACGTACAGGAGGTCGCGCACGTCGGGAATCTCGACGTCGAGGTATCCGAAGCCGCGGTCGCTCCAGGCGAGGTAGGCGACGCCGGCGAGCGCGTAGCCGACGTAGGAGGCGACGAACAGGGCGGCGAACCCGGCGGGCGACGCCGAGAGGTCCGAGCCGGGTTGGAGCACCAGGACGACGGGGACCGCCGTGAGAATCGAGAGAATACTGCCGGCGACGGCGACGCCGCTAGTGACGAGCGTGGCACCGAGTTTACTTCGACTGGCCGTCTCGGCCATCAGACCGAGCCGTTGTTCTCCAGTCGTTTGACGACTGCTTTGAGGTCGGCGGTCTCTTCGACTGCCTCCTTGATCTTCTCGCGACGGCGGACCTCGTCACTCGTGGCGTCGTACGCGCGGACGTACTCGGCGCGCGAGTGCTCGTCGAAGGCGTGTCGAATCGCGAAGTAGCCGTCCGGGAGCACGGCGCCACACACTTTGCACTCGATACGTTCGTGCTCCGTCGCCTGGTGGATGATGAGGTGCTCGACGCTGTCGTAGACGTTCGAGTCTCCCTCGATCGCACACTCCCATTGGGGCATTGTGCTGAACGTTACCCCCGACGAGTATAAACGTTCGGCAGTAACGGCGCCGAACTGGCCTCCCCGTCCGTGATCGGGCAGCGTGGCGTCGAGGGCTGCTGGTGAGTCACTGAATCAAAATCTCTATGTCTCGACCGTCGAAACCCTCGGCCGAATTATGTCCGGGGCCGGTGACGAGGCGACGTTTCGCGTCGACATGCACGTGAAGGTACTCAACGAGGCGGTGGTGCGCCGGGCGAAAGCACGCGGGATCGACGCGCTCGTGTACGCGCCACACTTCGAGCGGCTCCCGGACATTCGCGAGCGAGCGGCTCAGTTCTCGGACGACGACCTGCTCGTGATCCCGGCACGGGAACTGTTTACCGGCGACTGGAAGAGCCGCAAACACGTCCTGGCGCTGGGTCTCTCCGAGCCGGTGCCAGACTTCCTCACGCTCTCCGGGGCGATGGCGGAACTGGAGCGGCAGGACGCCGTCGTGTTGATCCCGCATCCCGAGTTCCTCTCGGTCAGTCTCGACATCGGCGACATCCGGCAGTACCGCAAACTCATCGACGGCGTGGAGGTGTACAACCCGAAACACTGGTGGATGCACAACGAGCGCGCCCGCGAGATCGCCAGCGAAACGGAGCTCCCGGCCTTCGGTTCCTCGTACGCGCACCTCCCGCGGACGGTGGGCGAGGCCTGGACGACATTCGAGGGGTCGTGTGCCGAGGAAGCAGACGTGCTCGACGTCCTTCGGTCGGGCGCCTCGCGGCGCGTCTTCCACCGGGACGGCGTCGGGCACGAACTGGGGTGTAAACTCGAATTCTCACACCTGTTCTGGGAGAACACCTGGAAGAAGTTCGACCGGCTCTACCTGCAGGGGACCGAGCCGACCCACCCGTCACACATCGCCTACGACAACCGGTTCGACGACGTTCGCGTGTACTAACCCAGCACGGTCGCCGCGCCCTCGACGACGGGTTGCGGGAGGTACAGTGGCGCGTAGTACACCACCACTGCTGCGATCACGAGTTCGAAGAGGGTGATCGCCAGCGTCGCGGCGTTGGCGTAGTTACTGCTCGTGGACACGCCGAACGGGACGCTGTACTCCTTTTCGTAGGGATACAACAGCGCCAGGCCGCGCTTGCTCCCGAGCAGGTCCAACACGTAGTGGGTGAGCACGCCGATCCAGACGAACCTGAGATTGCCGAAGACGATGGGGTAGGCGAGAAAGATGCCGAGGACGCCGAGATTGTGCAGCGTCTTGCGGTGACGGCCGAAGGCGGTGTCCACGTCCGGGAACAGCGCGCCGAGCGTCACCGGAATGGTGACCTCCGCGATGGTCTGGAACGTGGTGAAGTCACCGGCAGGTTCGAGCACGTACCCCAGCCCGATGCTCAGTAACACCGCGTTCAACACGTGACCGTCCTTGTTCATTCCACCGGAGACTCGACCGGGTGACGCATATGCCTTCCGTCAGAAACGTTCACGCGACGAGGTGGAATCGTCCGAGGTCCACGCCTCGATCGTCGGTCAAGGTGTCAGGTCTGCCACATCCACCCGGAGCCGGGTGTCACCGTCAGTGGCTTCGATCAGGAGTTTGGTCCCGTCGTGCCAGAGCTGTTTGACGTCGATGATGCGATCGGTCGACCAGCCCTGCACCCGCATGACGCCCTCCTCGTCGATCTCGACGAACGTTCGCGGCGTCTTCTCGGCCGCGATCGACCACTCTTCGCCGTTTATCTCGATGGATTCGGTGCGGTCTTTCTGATAGCTGAACACGCACTGGTACTGCGTCCGCGACTCGTCGGCCCGCTTGTGATCGACCCTGCTGTACTGTTCGAAATCGAACCCGAAGTGCCGACACCACTTCCGTAGATACTGCTCGTCGAATCGTTTTACGTCCGTTTTCGGATCTGGTGTCCACACGATGTGCTTGCTCGATGGTTTGCTTCCTATCGAGGGACGCTCCATTGCTCGGTACCAGGTACGTACCAGTAATAAATCACACTCTCAGTTTCTCCAACTAATCGCCCGACTCCTGTCGGTCGAGTGGGAAAGACACACGGTCCGGGCTGTCGGAGTGGTCGTATGGACTACGAGACGCCGCAGTTCTTTCGGGTGATGCAGTACGCGAACGCGGCGACGGGCGACGTCATCGACATGGTCAGCGGGAACCCCGACTGGCAGCCGCCCGCCTCGCTCCGCGATGGATTGCACGACTACGCCGACGCCGACCCGCCGGAGTTCCAGTATCCGGCCAGCGAAGGGTTAGCCCCGCTCCGAGAGGAGATCGCCGCCCGTCGCGGCGTGCCCGTCGACCAGGTCGTCGTCACGTGCGGCGCCGGGGAGGCGAACCACCTCGCGATGACTGAAGGCCTCGCCCAACACTCCGGGAACGAGGTGATCCTCGCCGATCCAGTGTACCCCTACTACGCCGGCCGAACGAATCTCCTCGGTGGCGAGGCACAGTACGTGCCTGTAGACGACGCCGGGCGACTCGACCCGGAGGCCGTTCGAGCGGTCGCCAGCGAGGACACCGCGCTCATCGTCGTCAACAGTCCGAACAACCCGACGGGCGCGGTCTATCCCGGCGACACGATCCGGGAACTCGTCGCGATCGCCGAGGAACACGACGCGCTACTGGTCAGCGACGAGGTGTACGACCACTTCGACTACACCGGCGAGTTCGAGAGCGCGCTCTCGGTCGAGTCCGAGCACCGCGTCGTCACCAACTCCTTCTCGAAGTCGATGGCGATCACCGGGTTCCGGGTCGGGTACGGCATCTATCCGGACCGCCTCGTCGACCGCGTTCGCACTCGACACATGCTGACGAATCTGACCGTCAGCCGCCCCGCTCAGCAGGCCGTCTACCGGGCGCTCCGCGAGACGCCGCCGGACTACTACGCCGAGAACCGCCGCCACCTCGAGGCGCGGATCGACGCGTTCACGACCGCACTGGACGCGGCCGGTGCGGAGTACTCCATGCCCGAGGGCGGGTTCTACGTCATGGCGCGCTTCGAGGGCTTCCCCGGGACGATGGCGAACGTCGAACGCCTCATTGACGAGGCCGGCGTCGCCGGGATGCCCGGCGAGGCCTTCGGCGAGCGCCGCGCGGACTGGTTCCGGTTCGCGCTCGTGACGCCCCGCGCCGAAGAAGCGGCCGAACGACTCGCCGACTACTTCGCGTAGCGATCACTCGGCGGTTGCCTCCTGGTCCCGTAGTTCGAGATCGAAAGTGTCCGGAGAACGCAGTGGGCGCTTTCAGCTCCTGACGCGAACGACGACGCCAGCACCGATCAGGAGCAGTGAGACGACGCTGATCCCGAGCTGGAGTTCACCGAACCAGATCGGCAGTCGGGGGAACAGCGCCTGGAGCCCGACGAGCGCCAGCGAGAGGACGGGGACGTCACCGCCGGCGTCGACGCTCCCGTTCTCGCCGTATGCGAGGTCGCCTTTGTTCTGTGATGCCGTCGAGTCGTTTGCGGACCCGTTCAGCGGGTCGTACGTCGTGACTTCGCCGCCGGGGAGCGGGTCGGCCTCGTACGGGATCAGCGGCGTCGAGTAGCTCCAGACGACCTCGCCCGTGGTGTTCACCTCGAACACGCGGCGGTTGAGCGAGTCGGTCACGAGCGTGTTGCCGTTGTCGAGGCGGTCGGCGTCGCGGGGCCACGACAGTCGCATTCCCTGTGCGCTGTCGAGTGCCCACACGGGTTCCCAGCGGCCCTGCTCGGTGCGGTGAAGTTCGACGACGCGGTCGTTGTCGCTGTCGGCGACCAGCACCGCATCCTCACCGAGCCACTGGGGATTGTGCTGGTGGTTGAGGACGTCTGGGTTCCCACACCTGACGTCGCCGTCGCCGTCGAAGTCCGAGAGCTGTCTATGTTTCGTGCAGCTGTCGTCGTTGTCGTCCGAGCGGTCCTGGTTGATGACGTCGACGACGCCTTCGCCCCGTTCGACGATCACGAGCTGGTTCGCGTTCCGAACCGACACGAGGTATCGCCCCTCGCCGATGGCGTCGACGTCGTTGATGTGGAGCCAGTCTCGCTTCGTCGGGTCTGCGGGGGCGTCGTAGAAGCCGGTCTCCGCGGGGCGCCACTCCCAGGCGACCGAGCCGTTCGCGACGATCGCGATGCGCTCGTGTTCCATGTCGGCGACGAGGAAACGGCCGTTCCCGAGCGGTTCGACGTCGTGAACCTCGCTGTGGGTCGCCGTCCGGACGGGAAACGACCACTCGTTGACCACGGACGGCTCGGGGCCCGACGGGTCGATGATCCGGAAGCCGGTCTTCGTACACGGCGGCTCGTACGGCTCACAGCCCTTCTCGTAGCCGTTGTGCAGGAACCCGGCGACGACGCTCCCGTTGGGGAGCCGCGTCACGTCGAAGTAACTGTCGCGGTCGTTGATCTTCCACTGGACGTCGTGCCCGTCGAGTCGGTACACGCTGCCTTTCTTCTGCCAGTTCTGTCCGCCGCCCTGCGAGCCGACCAGGACTCCCGCTGTCCCATCGGCGCTCGAGCCGTTGGCGGCGGGGGCTGCTCGCTGCACGTCGCGGGAGGGGGCAGTGGCGGCACTGACGAACAAGGTCGCCGACACCAACACGATACCAGCGACGACGAGTGCGGTGCTCCGGGCGGTGTCCATCTCTCTGCGAGATGTTCCTGCTCGATTGCAAATCTCTTCCGGTTCGGGACGAATCCGGAGGTTCAAACCCGAGGAGGTCACCAGTACGAGTAGACACCGCATGAGTGATCGAGTGGGCTCCGACGAACAGGCCGAGACGGCCGACAGCGGTGCGACCGGCGAGGACGGCGAGCCGGCCTGGCGGCAGTACTTCGGTTTCGCGGAGCCCTACGAGAACCAACCCGACGCCATCGAGGCAGCACTCGACGCCGGGCGTCGGCAGGGCTACCTGGCGATGGAGGGACCCTGCGGGACTGGCAAGACGATGGCGGCGCTCACCGCCGCGACGACGCTCGCCCGGGACGGCGACTACGAGAACGTGGTCGTCGTCACGCCGGTCAAACAGCAACTCCAGCAGTTCGTCGACGACCTCCGGACGATCAACGGCGGCCTCGACGATCCGCTGTCGGGGATTGCCCTCGTGGGCAAGCGCGATCTCTGTCCGTACGAACGCGAGGACGTGTTCCCGCGGGACGCGAGCGTTCACGACCGCTGTGAGGACCTCCGCGATGCGACGGCAAGCCTCGTCGAAGCCGACGGGGCCGGGGCCGAGACCCACATGACGCCCGCTGCGACTGCAGCCGTCGGGGGCGACGACGAGGACGAGCAGTGGTGGGACCCCAAACGCGCGAGCGATCTCGCGAAGGCGGCCCGCCGCGATCCAGAACAGTTCAACACGGTCACCGACGACCACCTTGCGACCGCCGGCGCGGAATCGCCGTACCGACGCGAGCAGCCGAGCGCTCCCGACGAACTCCACGACGGCAACAACCCGCCGCTGTACTGCCCGTTCGAGGCCGACTGGTACGCCCGGAACAAGGGTTCGCCGGTCGACTTCACGGCCGGCGAGGACAACGTGCTCACCGTCGAGGAGTTCCTTCCCGAGGCGGTCGAGCGCGGGACCTGCCCGCACCGTGCGATGGGCGTCCTGCTCGGCGAGGCTGACGTCGTCGTCGGCAACTACAACCACCTGTTCGACCCCAAATCTCGACCGCTGCTCTCGGACGTGCTCGGCGAGGACACGTTCGTCATCGTCGACGAGGCTCACCGCCTCGAAGACCGGGTCCGGGACCTCCTCTCCGATCGCGTGGGGCAGCACACGCTCGTCCGCGCTCGCAACGACTGCAACTACCTGCTCCAGCAGACCAGACAGAGCCGGGAACACGAACAGGAAATCTCGAACCTCCTGGCGACCCACGAGGTGCCGCTGGACGCCGTCGAACGAGCCGCGGAGTTCTACGACGACCTCGACCGGTGGCTCACCGACCGCGTCGAGTCGTACCTGACCGAGGAGTTCGGACGGGGCTGGGAGGCCGACCTCAGGTCGCTCCCGGAAGAGGACCTGGAGATTCCGCTTCGGAACCCCGAGCGCGAGGAACGGGACGACCTGACCGAGTGGGCCGAACGGGAAGGCTACACCGGCGAGTTCTGGCGGTCGCTGTCGGCCGTCGGCGCCGCCGTCGAGACTGTCCTCTCGGAGATCGGCGAAGACCGCCAGACTGTGGCCGCCGCCGTCGGCGCGATCATGGGCAACTGGTGGGAGCGCGACCACGTCACCTACTTCCGGGAGATCGAACTCGACCACGCGCCAGCCGAGGAGAGCGCGACCAGCAACCCCTGGCAGGAGATGTACACCGCGGGACTGCTGCTGTACGACTGCATGCCCGCCGAGGCCCTGCGAACGATCTTCGACGAACTCGGCGGCGGCGTCCTGATGAGCGCCACGCTCGAACCGATCGACGTGTTCACGCGCGTGTCCGGCCTGGACGCCCTCGCAGCGACGGGGACTGGTGGACTGGTCGCCGACGAGGACGACCCCGGTCGGCCCGTCACGACGCGGAGCTACGGCCTCTCGTTCCCCGCGGAGAACCGAGCGAGCTGGCTGGTCGACGCGACGGCCTACACGGCGCGCAATCGGGGCGACCCGGTCCGCGACCACGGCAACTCCGTCCGCGACGAGTACGAGCAGGTCCTCCGGACGGTGGCACGCAGCCCCGGCAACGTGATGATAACCATGCCGAACTACCGGGAGGCGGCATGGGCCGGCAGCTACCTCCGCGACGTGGTGGACAAGCCGGTGCTCGTCGACGAGAGTTCCAGTAACGAGGCGACCGAGGAGTTGAAACGCGACTTCGTCGCCGGTGGCGGGAAGGTCCTCGTCACGAGCACCCGCGGGACGCTCACGGAGGGCGTCGACTACGACGGCGACAAACTCCACACCTGCGCCGTCGTTGGCATCCCGTTGGTCAACATCGGGTCGCCGCGCGTCCGGGCGGTCCGGGAGGCGTACGGCCGGGCCTTCGGTGAGGACGTCGCGTTCGAGTACGCGCTGACGGTGCCGGCGGTGCGGCGCGCTCGCCAGGCGATCGGCCGGGTCATCCGCGGCACGGACGAGGTCGGCGTCCGGTTGCTGGTCGGCAACCGGTTCACGCCGGACGCCGTCCACTCGGTTCACGAGTACCTCTCGCCGGCTGAACGGCGCGAGTTCAAGCGCATGACGCCGGAGTTCCTGTCGTCGCAGTTCGACGCGTTCTGGCGCGACCGGGACCCACCAGTCTGAGGAACAATTCAGAAAGCATATGTCCGGTGATTCCAGCGTTTCAACTGGATGCCAGAGTGCCAGAACTGCGGATCCTTTGTGACTGAGGCGTATGTGCGGGTATTCACACCCGAGATACACGACGGTCCGCGTGTATGTCCCAACTGTGAGGACAAGATACGGGACGGGAACGACGTCCGTGAGGCGCGTTCCTCGCGGTCCTAATTGCGGATTCTCCTTTCTGCTCGAGACCGACGAGTACACAAGCCTGCCGCCGAACCACCAGACATGGATATCGAGGTCGAGGCCGTCGAGGACATCGAGGACGAGGCCGTCCCCGAAGGTGTCGACGCGGCCGACTACGTGCTCTACGGTGGGAAAGGCGGCGTCGGCAAGACGACCATGGCAGCAGCGACCGCGCTCGCCAGCGCTCGCGACGGCACGTCGACGCTGGTCGTCTCCACTGACCCCGCCCACTCGCTCTCCGACACGTTGGAAACGGACATCCCCGCCGAACCCGCGCGCATCGACGAGGAGATCCCGCTCTACGCCGCAGAGATCGACCCGGACGCCGCCGTCGGCGACGGGCCGTTCGACGCCGAAGGCGGCATGGGCGGACTCGGCGGCCTGGGCCAACTCCTCGGTGGCGGCCAGGGACCGATGGCGGGCGAAGAGGGACCGCTCGGCGGCGAGGAGGCCGATCCCCTGTCGGGACCGATGCCGGGGATGGACGAGGCCGCTGCGATGCGCATGTTGCTGCAGTACATGGACGACGAGCGCTTCGAGCGCGTCGTCATCGACACCGCACCGACCGGGCACACGCTCCGACTGCTCGAACTCCCGGAACTGATGGACTCGATGCTCGGGCGCATCCTGACGCTGCGCCAGCGCCTCAGCGGGATGTTCGAGAACCTGGGCGGCATGTTCGGCGGTGACGACGAGATGGACCAGGCCGCCGAACCCGACCTGGAAGACCTGGACGTGCTCCGCGAGCGCATCGAGCGGCTGCGGGCAGTCCTCCGTGACCCCGCCAAGACCGACTTCCGGATCGTGATGGTGCCCGAGGAACTGAGCGTCTGGGAGTCCCAGCGGTTGCTGAGTCGGTTAGAGGGGTTCGGCATTCCCGTCGGGACCGTCGTGGTCAACCGCGTCATGCAGGACCTCGCCGACGTGGCCGACGTGGACGCCGACTGGTTCGTCATGCCCGACCTCGACCACTGCGAGTTCTGTCAGCGTCGCTGGCAGGTTCAGCAGAACGCGCTCGGGGAAGCACAGGACCTCTTCCGCGGCCACGACGTCAAGCGCGTGCCGCTGTTCGCCGACGAGGTCCGTGGCGAAAAACTCCTGCGCGTCGTCGCAGCCTGTCTGGAGTAGCCGTCAGTTCGTCTCGGGGCTGCCGACCAGTCGCGAGGCACCGACGCCCAGTCCGATGATCAGCACTCCCATGAATCCTTGCAGCACGAGGCCGAGCGGCCGGCCTGCGAGCAGGTTCTGGACGCCGAGTCCGATGAACAGTGCACCGACGAACACGTGGAGCGCCAGGAGGCCGGTCGAGAGATCGAAGTCCATGCGTCTGGTCGTGGCTCGCACTGTAAAACTGTCCGTGGCAGGCGCGTGACAGTCACAGGGTCCCTGAACTCGGCTCGCCGTCCGCGTCAGACTGGACAGCGTTCCCGTACGCGTTCTATGGCCTGCCCGACGCTCGCTGCTGCGTTCCGGAGGCAACGGCGACCGTCTCGTGCGCGCCGTCGTGCGGCGAACCTGGCCGCGTCGTAGGTGTTCCCGACGAGATTGCCGAAGTAAATCGCGCGGACGAAGGCCTGGACGTCGCTGGCTTTCGCGGGCCCGTACGCCTCGCGCAGTTCCCCGACGGCCTCCGGGCTGGGGTCCTCGTCGGCCTCGGCGTACGCCTGCGCGAACAGCAGTGCGGGTCGCTCTCCGTCCTCCACCGCCGCGTCGATGTCGCTTTCGAGGAGTCGGTCGATCGTCGCCTGGTCCATCCCGGTCTCGCGCGCTAACTCCGAGTGATACCGGGTGCAGTACTGACACTCGTTGACTGCCGTGACTGCCAGCATGATCTTCTCCGCGAACTGATCGCTCACTCTGTCGGCCCGCTTCGCCCGTACTAGTCGTGGGATGTTTTGTACGAACTGAGCAGTCCCGAGAAGGAACGAGCGAGGGGTGTATCGCTTCTTTCGGAACCCGCTTTCGGACGCTCCCGTGTCCTCTGTCATGTGGTGCGTCTTTTGCACCCGCATTACATTGCGGTTACGATGCCTTTCGACGCCCGGGCCGCCCCTCTCTCGGGTCGACCCCGACCGTCCGGTAATCCGGCGTCACGACGAACCCATCGCTAGATATTGTGGAAAATCAGCAATAGTGTGGCGTGGTTCACTGGTTCCGTCCGTTGAATCGCCGCCGCGGGCGATGACGCCACCGGACCGCTCAGGGGCCGTCGCTAGTCGCCACGAACGACTAGCACCCGCAGATCGTTGACGTTCGTCCCCGTCTGTCCCGTCCGAACGAGTGCGTCGCGCTCGGCGAGATAACTCCCAGCGTCGTTGTCGGCCAGCGCCGCCGTCGCCCGCGACGTGTCAGTAGCCGTGTCACCGTCGACCAGGCCGCCGGCAGCGCCGCTTTTCCCGTCTTCACCGTCGGTGTCGACGCTTGCCAGCACCGCCTCGTCGGGAAGCGTCCGGGCTGCGCTCAGTGCGAACTCGCAGTTCGGGCCGCCGCGCCCGTCACCGCTGACCGTCACCGTCGTTTCGCCGCCAGAGAGCACGACTGCGGGCGGGTCGACGGGGTTCCCCGTCTCGACGATTTCGATCGCGACGGCGGCGTGGGTCCGTGCGACTTCGCGAGCTTCACCTTCGACCCGCGAGGAGAGTACCAGCGGCTCGTAGCCAGCCGCGCTGGCGGTTTCCCGAGCCGCTTCGAGGGCGGTCCAGCCGCTGGCGAGGACGTGCGTGCTGGCCCGGTCGAAAAGCGGGTCGTCGGCCGTGGGAGTGTCTCGTCGGGCGCCGTCGGCCCCGGCTTCGAGGTGGTTCCGAACCGAATCTGGTGCGTCGACGCCGTGCTCTTCCAGGACCGTCAGCGCGTCCGCGAAGGTCGTCGGGTCCGGTGCCGTCGGGCCGCTGGCGATGACCGCCGGGTCGTCGCCGACCACGTCGGAAAAGAGGAGCGTGACGACGCGAGCGGGAGCGGCCGCCCGAGCGAGTTGCCCGCCTTTCAGCGCCGAGCAGTGCTTGCGGACGGCGTTGATCGCGTCGATCGGTGCCCCGCTTTGGAGCAGTCGATCGGTGACGCCTCGGAGGTCGGCCAGCGTGAGCCCGTCCGCGGGGCTGGGCAGGAGCGCGCTACCGCCGCCCGTGAAGACGGCGAGCAAGAGGGTGTCTTCGTCGGCCTGATCGGCCGTCTCGTGGACTGCGTTGGCTCCCTCGACGCCCTGCTCGTCCGGTACGGGGTGACTCGCCTCGACGACGTCGACCGCGTCGGTCGAGACCGGGTCGTTCGTCACGACGACGCCCCCCGTGAGCCGGTCACCGAGGGCGGTTTCCAGCGCCGCAGCGACGTGTGCCGCGGCTTTCCCACCGCCGACGAGCACGACGTCGCCGTATTCGTCGAGTGGGTACGCCGACTCACCGATCCGTAGCCGTCCGTCGGCGACGGTGACCCGCTCGCGGACGACTTGCTCGGGATGGGCGGCTGCGATGCCCGTCTCGACGCAGTCGAGTGCGACCTCGTGAGCGGCCGTGCGAGCGAGCGCGTCGCGGTCGCGAATCATTTACACGAGTTTGTTCATCAGGCGGAACACCCCGTCGCGGATGCGGTCCGGGGCGTACCGAGCCAGCAGGGTGAGCTTCGCGACCCGACCGACCGGATACCGCGGGTCGGGGTCGGGCGAGCAGGCCGCTTCGAGAACGACGTTCGCGACCTTCTCGGGGTCGATCGCGAGTGCCGACGCCCCGCCGAAGGTCTCCTGTTCCTCGTAGAACTCGTAGAGGGAGTCGTACGCACCCGTGCGTTCCGGGCCGTCGTCGAGTTCGTCGCTGGCGCGGTCGTCGAAGTTCGTCGAGACCGGGCCAGGTTCGACCAGTACCACGTCGACGTCGTGCGTGTCGACCTCGGCGCGCAGCGCGTCGCTCATCCCCTCCAGGGCGAACTTCGAGCCGCAGTAGGCGCCCATACCCGGCGTCGCGACGCGGCCGGCGACGCTCGACAGGTTGACGATCGTCCCCTCGCCCTGCTCGCGCATGTGCGGGAGTGCGGCGCGAGCCAGCCGATGTGGCCCGTAGACGTTCACGTCGAACTGTGCGTGGAGGTCCTCGACGGGCACCTCCTCCAGCGGGCCGAACTGGCCGTAGCCCGCGTTGTTGACGAGACAGTCGATGCGACTCTCTTCCTCGACGACGCGGTCGACGGCGGCTTCGACGTCGTCGGCGTCGGTGACGTCGAGTTCCTGGGTCTCACAGCCCGCGTCAGCCAGGGCTTCGATGTCCTCGGTGTCGCGAGCCGTCGCGTACACCGTCCAGTCCTCGTCGAGAAACGCTTCCGCCGTCGCGCGTCCGATCCCCGATGACGACCCCGTAATCAACACCGTCTTGTCTCTCATAACAAATCAGTCGGTCGCCGGAACGTAAGTTCCGACGGTTTGACTCGATACCGGGACCGACACCGACTCCGCTGTCGTGGCGGTCACAACGGTCGTGCGCTTGGACGGGCGGTCTCATCGGTGGAACACTGCCTCGGTCCCGCCGAGGACGTCCGGGCCGCGACGAATCGAAGCGCGACTGCGAAAATCGCAACGAGTCGGTTACTGGACACGCAACACTAATTGTTTCACGTGGGAAATCGTTGATTGTAGGTGGCACACCGCCAGCGCCTAGTCACAACCATGCCAGACGAGTATTTCAGGATCTTGGCGGATTCGCAGCGGCGACGCGTACTGCTGGAACTTCTCGAGCAGAACGCACAAAACGAGCAGTTACAGCTCCCGGTCGACGACGAGAACGCGCCGGTCGCCATCGATCGCCAGCAGATCGAACTCTACCACACGCACCTGCCGAAGTTAGAGGACGAGGGTCTGATCCGCTGGGACAGGGACGATCACGAGGTCACGACGGGCCCACAGTACGAGGAGATCCGACCGCTGGTCGAACTGCTGGACGACAACGCCGACGAGCTGCCGTTCGGATGGCCCTGAGCGGATCGGAACCGAGCGGCTGCATCCGTTGTGAGATTTAAGTAGCTCCGTGGTGGACTACTCTGTGACACACAACAATGGTGAGAGACGTGGACTCGGGGGAGGCACTCAGTTCGAGGGTCGTTCGCTCGGTTGCGGCGCGCGAAGGGATCGGTCCGGCGTCCCTCTCTCCCCGACTCTTCGACGTCATCGACCCGGACGCGCTCGACTCGCTGTTCACGACGACTGACGGCCACGTCACGTTTCCTTACTGTGGGTACACCGTAACTGTGTACGCCGACGGGCAGGTCACCGTCGACGAGACCGCCTGACTTCCGACCTGGCCCATCACGGCGGACGGTTTCCACGAAGTTCGGTGTGCCCTGCCCCGTGTAGCACGGGCGGCGAACTCTCAGGCGATGTCCGTGATGAGTTCCGTGAACTGTCCGCCCGGTGACTCGATCGCTTTGATCTCCTGATCGACGGATTCGCCGTCGACGCCGGCGACGTTCGAGAGCGGGATGACCGTCTCCTGATCGCCGCTCTCGGGAGTCGCCCAGACGATCTCCCCGATGATCTTGACCTCCTCGCAGTCGATCTGGGTTCTGTCGTCGCCGAGCGGATCTTTGAGGAACACTGTTGCGCTCATCGCGCCTTGCCTTTCCACGCGACGAGGTATAACCGATTGGCTCCAGCAGACTGGTCGCCGCTCGAATCCCAACGTGGCCTGACACTCTGCCGAGTCCTGCTTACGTCACAGTCGCTTTCGCCTCGTCGGCGTATTTGTCGGCCAGCCGCGTCGGCTCCGGGAGCTTGTAGCCTGCTGAACAGGCCAGCACAAGGTCGGCCGCCGTCTCGGCGCTCACGCGATGGCCGGCGCTCACGATGAGGGGGTTGACGTGCCGGTTCGGCGAGTCGTACTGGCGCGTCTGGACGGCGTAGCCGATGACAGTCCCGTCCGGTGCCGTCACCTTTTGATTCGATTCGATCGGAACGCGGTCGCCTTCGACCAGGCCGTCCGTGGGTGCGCGCGGCGTCCCACAGAGCAGGTTCTTCGCCACGCCGACGCTCGGGAGGTCGAGCGTGACGCCGACGTGCGTCGCGAGGCCGGCCTCGCGGAAGTGGATGCGCCCGCTCCCGTCGAAGAAGGCGAGGTCCGGCTCGACGGTGAGTTCGCGAAAACCCGCGAGGATCGCGCCGCCCTCCCGAAAGGAGAGCAGCCCGGGAATGTAAGGGATCTCCGTCGGTGCCACGGCGTGGACGCGTTCGACGACCTCGCCGCCTCGCATCGCGACGAGGGCGCTGACGGCGCGATCGTCGTCGAGAAACGCCTGGTCGACGCCGACGACGGTGGGCGGCTCGTCGCTCCCGGTCGACTCGGTCTCGTCGAGTCGCTGCTGGCCGGCGTCGCGGGTGTGACACACAGACTCCGGATCGACGGGGAGATCGTCTGTAAAGACCGCCTGCTCGGCGATGTCGCGCTGGAGCGCCTCCATCTCCTCGCGGGAGAGCGAGGCGTCGGGGACGAACTCGGGGTGGACGGGCTCCATCAGAAGGGACCGCGACCGCCCGGTCCACCGGGGCCGCCGGGACCGCCGGGGCCGCGACCGGCGCCGAGTTGGATCTGCGACGGCCGGCGGAGCTTGTCTTTGACGCGCTGGCCGTACACCAGGCCGATGACGAGCCCCGAGAGGTGGGCTGCGTGAGCCACGTTGCCGCCCATGATCGAGGTGGGCGTGAGGAAGCCGAACAGGTCGAGCGCCGCGAACCCGAAGGTGAGCACCCACAGCGGCACCGGCAGGAGGAACCAGAGGTACACCTTGAGGTTCGGGGCCAGGATGGTAAGCACGCCGAGGATGCCCATGATGGCACCGCTGGCGCCGAGGACGCCCGCCCCGCCGGTTCCGAGCGCCATCCCTGTCGCCACCTGTGCGACGCCGGCGGCGGCACCGGTGACGAGGAACAGCGCCGCGAACTTCTTCGAGCCGATCTGGCGCTCCAGCACGGGGCCGAAGAAGTACAGCACGATGCTGTTCCCGGCGATGTGGAACAGGCCGGTCGGCGAGTGCGAGAACACTGAGGTAAACCACGGATAGACGTACAGGATGTTCTCCTGACTGAGAACGAACAGCGACCCGAACAGGCCCGGCGCCTGCAGGACGTAGAGGACGACCATCTCCAGCAGGAAGAAGATCCACATCACGCCGAGGAAGACGTAGCTCATGTTCCCCCGGAAGTAGCCGAAGAAACTCCCTGGGCCGGTGTCGATGCCGAGTTTCCGGGCGACACGTTCGCTCGTCGACCCGCTCGTCCGACCGCCGCTGTTCACCGAATCGTCGAAGCCGCTGTCGAAGACAGCTTTGGGGTCGTTCCAGTTATCGAGGCCCGGACAGCTGTGATTCTCCGGGAGCCGGTGGTCCCCACAGAACGTCCCACCGCAGTGTCGACACTGGTACGGCATGTTTTCCGTTTTGCCGCACTCGTCACACTTCGCCATTAGAAGGCGGTAAGGGACCGGCCCAGAAATGTCTTCCCCACCACCTTTTTACTCGTCGGGTGCGCTTCGCGCACCGCTCCTCGCAAAAACGTGGGCGAAAAAGGCCGAGCGCGGCCGGCGGCCGCGCTCGGTGTCTACACGAGTGAC
>NZ_JBHUDJ010000003.1:319552-384447 GCF_042678165.1 Halorientalis brevis
AGCTCCGCTCTGACGGCGAACCGCGCTCACTGCGTCGTCGGACTACGTTCGACTGCCTGCGGGACCTTCGGTCCCGCTCCGTTCGCGCGGATGCTGGTGGTCAGTACAGTTTGTCAAGAGAGCAATCTCGTATAGTAAGTTCGGAGGCCCAGGCCTCGTGGTCATGATTGGTCTTAGCCTACGGGGTCCGCGAGCGTCCGATCACACCCGGCGTGGTTCATCAACCGCGAGATGGCTATCACCTGGCTGCGGGCGAATCGGTCGGCTCGTCACACCCGGAACGGACGCCGATTTCTCCCTTGACGTCCGTCCCGTGTCCTTTTGGCCGGCGTAACTGAAAGTGAGTCCCCTCACCTGTAATGTCGACAGAAATAATTTATATCTCGGTTATACTTTAGGGAGTATGTCCCCTCCACTTTCACGACGAAGATTTTTCATTGGAATTCCTCTGGTAGGACTGGGTCTTTCGGGCTGTCAACGACCGGATCAATCTAATAATAACACAAACCGTACTGTGTCTGAGACGCATAATACACCGACAATGACCCCGGTTCCACGTTCCAAGTTTTCATTCGACTGGAGTGCGGCCCTTCTTCACCGAGCGGACGAATCACACCCTGCTCGAATCAGACTCAAATTGGGCAATTCAGCCGATTTCCCAGTGGAGCTTGAGTTTGGGCCGACACCTCCGTTCTCGTCGGCATTGTCTGATAGCTCAGGGTCTTCCGATCAACTGTTCCTCTATCATCCAGAGATGGGGTCAAATACTCCGCCATCAACCCCGGTTGATGGCTGTTGGCAACTGGAATCTACCCGGGAAAGAATAAAGATTGACTCTATTGCCACACCGTCGAACCTTGGGCCAGGCGATGCTGTCAGTAACAAATACGATATCTACAATATGCCCGAGAACGGGGCGTGTTTCCCAGATGGGAAATACGTCTTCGAGAGTTGGGCGTTACTCCCCCAATCAGACTATCCGTATCTGAAGCTCCGGCTCGTAGTAACTATAGAACGAAACAAGCTAGAGTCAATATCGACAAAGGAACCGGTAATCGAGGGAAGGTAATTCAACAGCTGAATATCATAACTTCGGCTACCTAAACCCGGTCGACGTCGGGAGCGCTGGACAGCCGGCCGGGGGAACTGCTCGGTATGCACGCACAATGAGCACCGGGTCTGCTGCCCGCTCGGTCAGTGCAGGTGAGCTATTAAGCGGCAAGCATTCGCGCGAACAGCGAGGGACCGAAGGTCCCTCTGGAAGCCGGCCTATGGCCGGCGACGCAGTGAACGCGATTCCCTGAACGCGTGGCGAAGCCGAGCGTTCAGCCTTTTTAGCGTAGCTTTTTGCGGCGAGTGGTGCCCGCAGGCCGGAGGCCGAGGACACCCGAGCCGGAAAAAGGTACAGCGAGGGAATTTTGCTCCTGGGACGCTCACGGTGATGTGTGAAGGAGTACGAGCGCAAACAGCTCATCGAGCGCATCGATAAGGAGGGTGCGACGGTGGGCGCGGACATCCCGGAGTCCATCGACGTGCAGGGCGAGGAGATCGACCTCCGGGAGTTCGTCTTCGAGATCAAGCGACGCGACACCGTGCCGTCCGGCGAACGCGACCGCGTCGAACAGGCCAAGAAGAACCTCCGACGCGAGCGCCTGCAGCGCCGCCAGCGGATCGAGGACGGCGACATCACCTTTGCGGAAGGTGAGGAGGTCGCGACGGCGATCATCGGCATCGATCGCGCGCTGAACGCGCTGAACAATCTCGGTCCGACCGACCTGGAGCGCGAACAGCAGGCCCAGCAGGCCGCCGACCGCAAGCGCTGGATGAAGTTCCTCAAGAAGGCGCTCGGGAACGAGGACAGCGAGAAAGGCATCGGAACCGGCCGGGGTCGCTGACAGCGAGAGCCAGACAGATGACTGCACGCTATGTCCACCGCCGAACGGCGAGCACAGGTGTACCATGAGTCGTAACGAGGAGATCGCCGGCCTGCTCGAAGAGTTCGCCGACCTCCTCGAGGCCCAGGACGTCGAGTACAAACCCCGTGCCTACCGGCGGGCAGCGGAGAACATTCGTGGCTCCCCTGCGGACGTCGAAGGCCTCGCTATGGACGGCGAAGCCGCCGTCAAGGACGTCGAGGGCGTCGGCGACGCCATCGCCTCGAAGGTCGTCGAGTACGTCGAGACCGGCGAGATCGAGGAACTGGAAGAACTCCGAGCGGAGCTCCCCGTCGACATGGGCGCCCTGACCAGCGTCGAGGGCGTCGGTCCCAAGACCGTCGGAACGCTCTACTACGAGCTCGGCGTCGAGACGCTCGAAGACCTCGAGACGGCCGCACGAGCGGGCGAGATTCAGGAGGTCAAGGGATTCGGCCCCAAGACCGAACAGAACATCCTCGACAACATCGCGTTCGCCCGCCAGGCGCACGACCGGGAACTGCTCGGTGAAGCCCGTCCGTACGGCGACCGTGTCCGCGACTACCTGGCGGACGTGCCGGCGGCCGAGGAGGTCGAACTCGCCGGCTCGATCCGGCGCTGGCGGCCGACCATCGGCGACGTGGACGTGCTGGTCGGGACGAACGACGCCGAGGCCGTGATCGACGCGTTCACGGACTGGCCACAGGCCGATACGATCATCGAGGCCGGGACGAGCAAAGCCAGCCTCCGTGCCGACGGCTTTCAGGTCGACCTCCGCGTGGTCGTCCCCGAGGAGTTCGGGGCCGCCCTCCAGTATTTCACCGGGAGCAAGGATCACAACGTCACGTTGCGCAACCGCGCTATCGACCGCGATCTGAAGGTCAACGAGTACGGGGTGTTTGACGTGAGCGAGGTCGACGCGGACGACGACCAGCGAGCGGGTGAGCGCATCGCCGGCGAAACCGAGGAAGGAATGTACGACGCCGTCGGCCTCCCGTGGATTCCGCCCGAAATGCGCGAGGATCGCGGGGAGATCGACGCCGCTGCCGCCGGCGACCTGCCGGCCCTCGTCGAGGAGGACGACGTTCGCGGCGACCTCCACACCCACACGGAGTGGTCGGACGGCCAGAACACGATCCGGGAGATGGCCGCGGGCGCCGTCGAGAGAGGGTACGACTACCTCGCCGTGACGGACCACGCCACCGGTCCCGGGATGGTCGGCGGCGTGGGCCTCTCGGACGCGGAACTGTCCGACCAGATCGACGAGGTCCGCGCCGTGGACGAGGACGTCGAGATCGACCTGCTGGCGGGCGTCGAGGCAAACATCGGCGCGGACGGCTCGGTGTCGGTCGGCGACGACGTGCTCGAAGCGCTCGACGTGGTCGTCGCGTCGCCCCACGTCAGTCTGGACGGCGACGGCACGGACCGACTGGTGACCGCGATCGAACACCCCGAGGTGGACGTCATCGGGCATCCGACGGGACGGCTGCTGAACCAGCGGAGCGGGATCGACGTCGACGTCCAGCGGGTCGCCGAGGCTGCAGCAGACCACGGCGTCGCACTGGAAATCAACAGCGATCCGCGGCGACTGGACCTCGACGGCGGCGCCGTCAAAGTCGCCCTCGAAGCGGGTGCGACGATCGCCGTCGACACCGACGCCCACCAGCCGGGCACGCTCTCGTACGTCAGGTATGGGGTCCACACTGCTCGACGTGGCTGGGCAGCAGCTGACGACGTACTCAACGCGAGCGAAACGGCCGAACTCCGCGACTTCCTCGATTCGTGATGGGCCACGAGCAGACGGACGAGGCCGACACGCCGGTCCGAGCGACCGACCGACTCTTACTCGACGTGATGCTCGGGAAACTGGCGCGGTATCTGCGGATGTGCGGGTACGACGCCGCGTACGCGCTGGATCGGGACGAAGAGGCAGACGACCGCTTGCTGGCGATGGCCCGAAGTGAGGGGCGCACGCTGGTGACTCGCGACCGGGGACTGGCGAACAGGACCAGCGACTCAGTGCTGCTGACGGCGCGCGACGTCGACGATCAGTTGCGCGAACTCAGCGACGCCGGGTACCGTCTGGCACTCGCTGACCGGCCGGCGCGCTGTGGTCAGTGTAACGGGATCGTCGAACGCGTCGACGATTCGGAGGCGACGCCGGGGTACGCGCCAGACACCTCGGAGACCGCCGTCTGGCGCTGCGTCGACTGCGGGCAGTACTTCTGGAAAGGCAGTCACTGGGACGACGTCGGAGAGACCCTCAGGACGTTGTAAATTCCCCGGTCGTCACCACCGACGCTCCCGACGCGTTCTGTGACTCACGGGCCGTCCAGCGTGTGTTACTCGAACTCCGGTTCGCGGTCCTCGACGAACGCTGCCATCCCCTCTCGCTGGTCGTGAGTGCCGAAGAGACCGCTCCACAGGCGCTGTTCGTACTGGAGCCCGTCATCGAGGTTCATCCGCTGGGTCTGGTTGAGCGCTTCCTTCGCGGCCTGGAGGGCGAAGGCGGGTTTCTCGGCGAGGTCTTCGGCCATCTCCTGGACGAACGCGTCCAGTTGGTCGTGGGCGACCACGTCGCCGACGAGCCCGTACTGGTCGGCGTCCTGCGCGTCGATTCGCTCGGCGAAGAAGATGAGCCGGCGCGCGAGTTCGTCGCCGACCAGGCGGGCGAGTCGCTGGGTGCCGCCCCAGCCGGGGACGATGCCCAGGTCGACCTCCGTCTGGCCGATGACCGCCCGTTCGCTCGCGACCCGGAGGTCGGCCGCCAGCGCGAGTTCACAGCCGCCGCCGAACGCGTAGCCGTTGACCGCCGCGATGACCGGCGCGGGGAACGTCTCGACGCGGTCCATCACCTCGTGCCCGAGCCGGGCGTACTCCTGGGCCTCGGGTACGGTGAGGTCCTGCATGTGTTCGATGTCTGCCCCGGCGACGAACGCGTCGTCACCGGCTCCCGTTACGACGAGCACACGCGTGTCCCGCTCGGCGGCTTCGTCGAGTGCCTCGTCGAGTGCCACGAGTGTCTCCCGATTCAGGGCGTTCAGCCGGTCCGGACGGTCGACGGTGATCGTGGTGATACCCGCGTCGTGATCGAAGGAGACTGTGTCCCAGTCCATGTCGGTGACTGCGACGAGCGAGGGGATAAACGCTGGCCTGGGTGTCGGTACCCTCATGGGAGGTCCCGGTCGTCTCTGTCGGTGTTCCCCTGACGTGACCGCGGGGCCGACTGTCACCCCTGGTGAGATTCAGAACACCGAAATACGTGCTTGTTGTACCCCGGACCGATGACCCTCTCGGATGAGGCCCGTGAGCGGCTCGAGGACATCGTCGCTCTCCAGCCGACGAAAAACGCGGAGCTACAGGACCGGTGGGAACTCGACAGCGGGAGCGAGGTCCACCAGTACCTTGAATCGGAACTCAAGGAGTACTACTACCGCAACGAGAACAGCCTCATCTGCGCCACGGAGGAGGCTGCCGCGCTCGTCGGCGCGGAGACAGAAACCGAGGAGGGCAAGCGCATCGTCCGCCTGCCGGAACTCCAGGCGGCGATCCTCGACGCGATCGCCGGGCCGGACGACGACCCAGAAAGCGTCGTTTCCGTCCTCCACTCGCTGCAGGAGGCCGGTCTCGATCCCGACGTGGACGACGTTCGATCCGGTCTCCGGAGCCTCTCCGACAAGGGTCTCTGCGAGCGCGTCCAGCGCACCGTCCCGACGTTCCGTCTCGCCGTGTCGCGCGACGAGCTCGCCGTCGAGGAACTCGACTGAGTTACGCTACTTCTCCAGGCCAGGTCGCTCGCGGTGGCGCTGTCGGTCGAGCAATCGTTTGATCGCTTTTCCCGGCCCGCCCTCGATCGGCCAGCCGCGCTGTCGCCAGGTCGGCGGCTCGGGTTCCCACGCGGAACAGGACCCGGAACACTCGGCCGCAGTCGGATGACAGCCTTTCGCACCGCACCACGGGAGCACGTCACCGTCCGCCGTCGCGAGCTCGAAGTGACGGCAGTCCGGTCGCATGGTGTCGGCGTAGGCGCGCCACCCGCGCTCGTAGGCTCGCTCGGCGATTTCGAGTCGCTTGTCGGTTTTCCACTCCGGGTCTGCGTACTCGAAGCGGGCCGCGGAGGCGTCGTGGTCGCCGCCGGACGGCCGCTCGGTGATGCGCGTCCCGGGGTCCTCGACGGTGAGCGTCCGTGGATTCCACGCGACCTCGGCCGTCGACCGCTCTGCGTCGACGGTCAGGATGCCAGCCTCGACGGGGATGTCCTCCAGCAGTGCCGGTTCGACGGTCGAGCCAGTGGCAGTGGTGGCGACCCACACTTCGTCGGCGAGCGCGAGCGCCACGTCGCGTTCGAGTTGCGGCGCGAGGTTCCGTGCCGCGCTGGCGTCCAGGTCCGGTTTGTTCTCGATAGCGACGATCCGTTCGACCCAGTCCGGGTAGCGCCAGTTCCGGCGGAGTTCGATCCGGCCGTTAGCGCCGCGCCGCGTCTCGACGATGCCGCGGTCGCTCGCCCGGTGGACCGCTTCTCGAACGTATCGCCACGGGTACCCGGGATACGGGAGCGCGTCGCGGTACCACTCCCAGTCGGCGGGCGCGTACCGGACGACGTCGAGAAGGTCCGAATCCAGTGCGTCGGCGCCGAAGTTGGCGCGCTGCCGAAGCGCGTCACGGTCGGCTTCGATGACGATGGTGTCCCAGCGACGGCGCTTGACGCCGAGTTGGCGGGCCACGATCGCGGTGGTGTCCGCGTCGAGCGAGTCCGCCGGTGGCCACTCGCGCTCTGCCCACTGGCAGACCTGCAACTCGAAGGTGAACTCGCTTTCCGCCGGGGACGATCGAGTCACGTGTGGATCTGGAGTGCCCGGGTTGTAACGTTTTCCGGCGCGGTCGCTAGCGACCGCGGGCGGTCACGCCACGAGTCGACGGTCCGAGCGGCTAGAACTCGGTCTCCTCGTCGATGAACTCGTGGGCTCGCTCCAGGATGGCGCGCGGGCCGTCCTGCGTGACCGTGTTGATGGCTTGTTCGTAGTCGCGCCACTGCATGTCGCGGTGTTCGTTCGAGAGTTCCGCGCTCGCTTCGAACGACTTGGCGATGAACAGGTGGACTGTCTTGTGGATCGTGTTCCCGTTGGCTTCGAACACGTAGTCGTAGTCTTCACGGAAGCCGTCAATGAGCCGGAAATCGCTGATTCCGGCCTCCTCTTTCACTTCGCGGATGGCGGTCTGCTGCAGTTCCTCGTCGCCCTCGACGCCGCCCTTGGGAAACTCCCAATCGCCGGGTCGGCTCTTGAGCAGGAGGTACTCGCGTCGGCCACGCGTATCGCGAAAGAGGATGGCTCCCGCGCTCGTGGCCTCTATCATTATCCCAATCTATTCGCGGGTTACTTAAGAGAATGTCGGAGGCCACCGTGGGCCTGTAGTCGGCAAAAGAATCCTTTTTGCCGACGGGCGTTCTCGGTCGTGGTAGATGCCGTTCGTCACCAAGCTCACGCTCAAAAGCGGCGATCGCCACAGCCTCGACGACGTGGTCGACACGATCAAGGAGTCCGCCGCGCGCAAGGGCGTCGAACTGAAAGGGCCACACCCGCACCCGCCCGACGAGAAGAACGTTCCGCAGCTCAAGGGACTGGTCGACGAACACGCGCAGTTCGACTCCTGGAACTACACCGTCTACACTCGGACCATCGAGATCGTCGGCCACGACGAGTTCGCCCGCTCGGTCGCCGGCCGGGAGTTCCCCGACGGCGTCCACGTCTCCGCCGAGATCGAACAGCAGCGCCAGATGAACTGAGCTTCCGGGGCGAACCGTTACCTTCCTGCGCTCGCTTCCCTCTCCTATGACTCCCGAGACCGAGCGCCTCGTCTCTCTGCGCCGCGAGTTTCATCGCCGACCGGAGCCCGCCTGGCGCGAGTTCTGGACCACCGCGCGCATCGTCGAAGAACTCGACGCCATCGGCGTCGACGACCTGTTCGTCGGGCCCGACGTGCTGGACGCCGAGGCCCGTATGGGCACGCCCGACGCGGACGACCTCGAGGCCTGGATCGACCACGCCCGTGAGGCCGGCGCATCCGACGACCTCCTCGACCGTCTGGCCGGGGGGACAACTGGCGCCATCGCCGTCCTCGACGGTGAGGACCCGGAGGGCGGGCCGACGATCGCCCTTCGCGTCGACATCGACGGCCTGCCCAGAGCCGAGTCCGACGCCGGCGACCACGTGCCAGCAGCCGAAGGATTTCGCTCTGAAAACGACGGCGCGATGCACGCGTGCGGGCACGACGCCCACGCGACCATCGGGATCGGCGTCATCGAAGCCCTCAAAGAAAGGGGATTCACCGGTCAACTCAAAGTCCTGTTCCAGCCCGCCGAGGAGGTCGTCGGCGGTGCCGCGCCGATGGCCGAAAGTGGCCACATAGACGACGTGGACTACCTGCTCGCGGTGCACATCGGACTCGACCACCCCACTGGGGAGGTCGTCGCGGGAATCGAGGGGTTCCTCGCCGTGAGTCACTTCCGTGCGGAGTTCGCCGGCGAGCCGTCCCACGCCGGCGGCCACCCGGCACAGGGCCGCAACGCCGTCCAGGCCATGGCCGCTGCCGTCCAGAACCTCTACGCGATCCCCCGCCACGAGGCGGGTGCGACCCGCGTGAACGCCGGCGACGTCGGCGGCGGGACGGCCGCGAACATCGTTCCCGAAGACGCCTACATCGAAGGCGAGGTCCGCGGCGAGACGACGGCACTGATGGAGTACATGCGCGAGAAAGCCGACCGCGTGCTCCGAAACGCCGCCGAGATGCACGACTGTTCGGTCGAGATCGAGACGAAAGGCGAAGCGCCGAGCGCGACGAACGACGCAGCGCTGGTCGATCTCGTCGAGGCCGTGGCTGGCACCACCGACGGCGTCGAGTCCGTGCTTCGCCACGACGACCTCGGCGGGAGCGAGGACGCGACCTACCTCATGCGCCACGTCCAGGAACAGGGCGGGAAAGCCGCCTACGTCTGCGTCGGGACCGATCACCCCGGCGGCCACCACACGGCGACGTTCGACGTGGACGAGGCGTCGCTCCCGATCGGTGTCTCGGTGCTCGCTGACGCGATTCGGCAGGTCGGTGAGCACCGTCCCTGACGACGCATCACTGGCTGAATGCGGCGACCAAGCTTCTTCTCGCCGACCCGATCGACGGCGAACTGCGAGCCAGTCTCAGGCCGTCGGTGACGTCCAGTCCGCCAACGTGAAGGATTTGCTGTCGTCCGGGTCTTCCCAGACGACCTGTGCCGAGGCGTGCTTCAGCGAGAAGGCCTCGTCGTCGAGGCTCTTACTGTACTCGCTGTCGAGGCTCTTTGCGGACACGTTCACCGCCATCCCAGCGGAAACGTCGGAAACGGAGCCCTGCTGGAGATCGTTCCATCCCACCCTCGGGTCGACAACTCCGACGCCCCCGTCAGCTGGCTTCGGAGTCGAGACGTCACTCACGGCGATCGCGATGGTGTCCGCGTTCACCGTGTCGCCGCCGTTGTGCTCTATTTTCAACGTGTGATACGGTACCTCGTTGCCGCCGATCACGTCCGTGTCCGCAGTGTACTCGAACGTGATCGCTGCCTTCGGTGTACTCGTGTTGTCGCCCGCCAGCCCCAGGAAAAACGACCCTGCCGTCGCCGCGAGCAACACCGTAATCGCAACCATGAGGATGACGCCAACGACTGGCGACACCGCTGTATCGTCTGTGATGAGTTTCGTGATGTCCATCTTCCTTCCCCCAACGTACGACCGGGTCGGCGACCCCCGTCGCCCTCCCGACCTGCGTTGCTGCGATTGCAGCACTGGAGCCGCGTTCCCCGCCGTATGTCTACTACGATAACGCCTCTCTACGTCGGTAAGTTTTGAGCAGTGTCATCCCGGCCCTTTATCCACGTTACACGTCTCGACACGGGCGCAACTTTTAATACTGAAAACAGGAACCCGAGCGTTCTCTGGTGGATTTTCAGTACTTCGGCTCTGCACCAGTGGTTTCGTAGATCTGATCCATCAGGTCATCCCGCTGCGACTGCCAGGTCTCGAATCCAGCGGGGCTGTCCGGGTAGTCGCCGTAGTGGTCGAGCAACTCGTCGGCGAGTTGCTTCGTCTGATAGAGGTCGTAGATGGTCTTCCAGTGACCGAAGCTCTTGATCGCCGTTTTCAGTTTCAGGAACGGTCCGATCTCGGCCGACCCCGAGTAGAGCGCCTCGGAGATCTGCTCGGCCGGCATCGCGGACATCAGCGCCATCAGATCGTCGAGCTCGTAGGCCGTCGTGAAGATGTTGTAGACGTCGAGCGCGGCGTAGCGGCCGCCGAAGTGATCCATGATGCGGGTGTTGTAGTCCCAGACGGCTTCCTCGGTCACGGCGCCGTCGCTGAGCGCGTCGATCGCTTCTTCGGCGGCGTACTGCCCGGCGTAGGCCGCGCCAGCGATGCCCCCGCCAGTGGTCGGGTTGACGTGTGCGGCGGCGTCCCCGACGGCGATGTAGCCCGGTGCGACCGCCGAGTCGTAGGGCCGTCGGGTCGGCAGCGCCGCGCCGAGTTTGTCCTTGACCGTGGCGTTCTTGAACTCGGGTCGGTTCCGGATGTCCCGTTTGAGGTCCTCGACCAGTTCCATCGGCTCTTCGTTCATCTGGAAGCCCAGGCCGACGTTGATCTCCGTGGGCGTCCGCGGGAAGTACCAGAGATACCCCGCCGACCGCTGGGTCGGCTTGAACACGAGCGCGTCGGACCACTCGACCGGTTCGTCGACCTCGACGACTTCGCGGTACGCCGAGGAGAACTGGGAGTAGCTCACGTTCGTGTCGAAGGTCGCGTCTTCGAAGTCGACCTTGTCCTGGAGCAGCGACAGCGACCCGGCCCCGTCGATGACGACGTCTGCTTCGTAGGTCACCGGCTCGCCCTGTCTGACGGCCTCGATCCCGGTGACGCGACCGGTTTCGTCCTGGGTGACGTCCTTGACGACGGTGTCGTAGTGGAACTCGGTGCCGGCCTTCTCTGCGCCCTCGATGATGAGGCGACCGTACTTCCAGCGGTCGATGACGGCGAGTTCGCCCGGCACTGGGATGTCAAGGACGGCGTTCTCTGCCGGGATCTCGAAGCGACCGTGGTCCACGTCCGTGTTCGTGAACGCCGGCTCGATCTGCGATTTCGGGATGCTTTTCGGGAAGTTGGATGCACCTTTCAGCGCGTCGCCGCATGCGATGTGCCCTGCCTCCGCTTCCGGTTTCCGTTCGACGATGACGACGTCGAGGCCCTCGTTGGCGATGGTGGCCGCGGCGTAACACCCCGAGGTCCCAGCGCCCACGACGACGACGTCGTACGTGCGGGTCCCGCCGCCGGCAGTCGGCGTGCCAGCGTCGGTCTCCTGTGTAGCCATGTCGAGTTCTGGTAACCCCATGGAGAAAACTCTTTATTTGCCTGGTCGCCCCCGAACGCGTGCCCGTTACGGCCGGCTGTTCACGGAAGAACGGCGACGGACCCGGTGATCGCAGTCGATATTCTGTCGCAGTTTATAGGTCAAATCGGGAATAAAGAGTTTTGTTTGGGCCTGTCATATCGCTCGCCATGACCGACTACTCCGTCGAGTTTGTGGGGACGGGCGAGACGATCACCGTCTCCGACACAGAGACGATCCTGCGCCGATGCATCGAAGAGGGGATCGCGCAGGAGTACTCCTGTCGCGTGGGGATGTGTCTCGCGTGCTCAGCGAAGATCGTCGAAGGTGACGTCACGCAGCCGGCCGCACACGGGCTGACCGACCAAGAGAAGGAAGAGTACGCGCTCACCTGCATGGCCCGACCCCAGTCCGACCTGAAACTCGACCGCGGGAAGTACCCGCCGAGCATCGAGGACGACGTCCCCGAAGCGAGCGCCGACGAGGCCGCCGCGGCCGACGACTGAAGCGATCTTTAGTTCTTTGTTCCGTCTGTCGCACCCTCTTGAGTGGTGTTTGTTACGTCGTTGGGCCCGTCTGCGTCGTTTTCTGCTTCATCGGTCCTTTTTTCCCATGCTTCACGGGAATCGTCAGTTCGAAGCTCATATCCTCGACGTTCGTACGATGACCACGACGCCGACCCCGGTTCGGGTGGTGCGCTGTAGCGGTACACCAGGTCTTCGACGGTGACCACGTACTCGCCGTCACCGTCTTCGATGACGCGACGGTTGCTGTCGATGGCGATGTCGACGAGTCCTTCGAGCGACTCCACGGGGACCACGGTTCCGTCGAGCGCATCCGCCGGTAACTGCGCACGCGTGATCCAGTCCTCGAACTCGGCACGGGCGCTCTCGTAATCAAGGTACGCCCGTTCGTGCTCGTCCAACTCTAACATCCCCCGGAACCGGCCAATTCCGAGAACGAGCAGGCCACTGAGGCCGACGACTGCCAGAGCCGGGCCACCGAGACGACGGAGCGGTCCTGGTGTTTTCGTCACCGTGACCGTCCGTTTCTGTTGCGTGGTGTTCGTGACAGTTCCCGGGTCCGCGATACGATAGATCCCTCCGTCCGGTGAAATACCGAGCGTATACTGCTGTTCGCGGGCAATCTGTTTTCCATTGACTGTGCCGTCGGTTTCAATATCGGCGACGACTTTCGTCTCAATGGTACCAGGCGTATCGCCGACCATCTTATCAAACTGTTCAGACCTGTTCGCCACCTCTGTCACGTTCTCGGAGAAGGTGAGGTTGAGAGACTCTCCCGGTGCGAGTGATGCGGTCCCCTGATCTAGTTGTTGAGTGTCCCGCCAATACTCAACAGTCGTATCCTCGGACTCGGAGTCAACGGATGCAATGATGAGTGTGAGTGTGCCGTCGACAGTCACGTTCCCGTCTCTCGATGCGGTGTAGCGGTAGCTGAACGTCCCGTTGAGTGTCGGCGTGAGTCTGCTGAAGTAGACACTTCGATTAGACAGCGTCGCCCCCTGCGGGAACACTGGATTCGACCGATTAACTGTTGCCTGGTGCGTAAATTCTCCAGTGTAAGTGGCTTCCGACCCTGGTTTCTGGTTAATTTCCGTCCCCTGTTCACCGTATGCCGTGTAGGTTATCTCTGCCCCGACGGTCGCGACCATAAACAAGATGATCGCGATGGTCGCGAACTGCGAGTCAAGGACTGCCCGTATTCGTCTCCCCCACCTGCCCATTGTTCATGCTGTATATGAATGTTCATATTGTTAACTTATTTTGTTCCCTCATCGTTCCTGATGCTTAGTCAAGAAGGTCTCTCGTTGGTGAGTCAGTGCGTGCCCGAGATCGAAGACGACCGGTTCCGAGAACGGCGATTCCGCCAAGGTAGAAGCCTCCCCCAAGAATTCCATCGATAACGAGGATCGGAAGCCACGGATGAATCCCGTACAATGTCCGGATGGTTGGCGCTGGAAGGATAGCGAGATAACGGTGCTGGACGAGGAACTCCCGGTAGTAGCCCGTCTCCGGTGGTGTCGAAAGGGTCACTGAAGCATTGACAGTCGTCTGCGGCGAAAGTTTGAGCTCTGTTGGTTCCACGGTGACTCCGTCGGTTGCTGATTCGAAGAATACCATTACTGGAATCAGTCCCGAGTTCGATACTTGGTAACCGACAGTTTCGTTCGTCCCCTGTTTGATGACACTCGGTCCTGGCGAGTCTGATTCGGCACTTACGATGCCGAATTTCTCTTGTCCAGCGGGAATGACCATCGCAGCCGTCGCTGAAATCACGATCAAAGCTGCGAACACTGCAATAAGGAGCTGCACACTTGTTCCCGAATTTCTGGACCGTTGTCTTTCTCGCGGCCGCTCCTCACTTCCACCGAGCCACAGATCTAGTAAGTAAGCGACGACCGATATTCCGAGCAAGATATATGCGAGTCCCTGGGTTCCGAGCAGTGATCTGGTTCCTAAAGCTGCGGCCAGTTCTCTCTGAACTGTTTCCAGTACTGTTTGTGAACTGGTGATGAGTGTTCCAAGATGTGGGATTGAAACCACTCTTCCACCCGACTGCCAGACAACTGCCACAACTTGTGCATTTTTAACGGGTGGCTCTTCGTTGTCTTGATCCGTGAACGGGTTGCCATCACCCTTAGTAATATATCCCTCTTTAGTCTCCCTGACAACTCGATGGGTTGTGAGCCCGCCATCGTGGAGTTCTTCGGCCTGAAAGACGACAACATCACCTTTCTCAATGTCGCCTACAATCGCTGAGGGTATCGCAATGAAGCCATCTCCCGGATTTAGTGTTGGCTCCATGCTTTCGGTCTTCACAAAGCTAAGCAGTACCGGCTGGCCAAGTATCTGGCCGACGAGTAATGCAGCTACGAATACAACTATGCACAGCTTCAGTGTGGCCCCCACCACCTCCCGTACCATGATCACATAATTCAATCAGCGCTCAAAAACCACTTACGGTTGATAAGATAACTCGTCAAGAAATTTTTCGCTCATCTCTATTACAGGCGACGAGATGCTTTCGATGCTAAGGAGTCTTCTCGCTACCTTGCGCAGGCTGACTTCAAAAGAAAAAGCTTAACAAAACGTTACCACCGAGTGAGTCTCAATTGATTAATAGACTAGCTCTCGCTCCCAAGAGGGTTGTCCTCATCTGTGACGGCGAATGTGATTTCTCCACCGGGCAAGTGAGCCTTGTCGCGAGTATCAATCATAACACCCACAAGTGTTGATTTACCCGACTCAAGACCCCCTCCACTTGCGTTGGTACTATCGTATCCCCCGAAGTCATCCCAACTGGGGTAGAAACTGTCTTCGGGATAATTACCACTGTATTCTTCGTACACCTCTTTTGGAACAAATTCCCATCTGTTGGGATTGTTCAGTCCGGTCTTATCGATGGTAATGTCAATGTCGTTCGGACCGTTATTTGTCATTCTGAACACTCCGTTAAAAGTGGTCACAGCATCTGCGTTCACGCCCTCACCACCGTTATCATTGTTAGCGAATTTCAGTTGAAGCTGTTTACCGTTGACTTGGGCGTACGGAGAGGTACCCTCGAGGCCGAGGTACGCTGACTTGTCGCCAGCAACATTAACTTGAACAGATCGGGTTGCTTCAACGCTCCCCCACGCACCTGTCCCTACTGCAGCTGCCGAACCGGCAGCGAGCGATCCTGCGCCAATTAGGAATTTGCGTCGTTCCATAGTCGTACTCTCACGCACCCACCCCCAAGGCGGGCTGCGCTCACCATGCTATCCGACCGGGATGGTGATTGTATTAACACGATTGAACACCGTTCAAAACGTGGCGGAAGCTCTTCTATGGTGGCCTATCTGTGTTCTGGCACAGCTATCGCCTCTGCAAAACCGGCCAGAGGACACCATAACATCCAATTACACTGCTATAGGTGGGGAATAACTCGACTTCCAGGAGAAACTAAGCAGTAGTATCGTATCACCGGCCGAAAAACGACCGCCTCTATATCTGAAATCAATTAGGGACTTGATTATTTTCCTGAATTCGCGCATCTAAGCCGTATGAATCCCCTCAAACCTCTTTTTCAGGTCAAACTATCGAAGGGTATATCAATGCTGTTGGATTACTAACTAGTCGCGAACGATAGTAGGTGGCATCCAAGGGTAGTGATGGGGCTCCGATAACAGCTGGCTATGTAGCCACTGCTGGCCCCATCGTCTCAGAGGGGAGGTTCCGACCGACTCATCGGTCGTGCAGGAGCTAGAAATGGGGGTAACCGTGAGTGACGCAGTACTGGAAAAAACAGGGACAGAGGGTGAACCGACGTTACAAGCCGAGGGCGCTCGTACGGCGGGCGAAGTCGTTTCGACGGACGAGGCGTTCGAGCTGTTGAGTAACAGGCGCCGTCGGTACACGCTCCACCATCTAAAACAGAGTGGTCCGCGCGTGCAGCTAGGCGACCTGTCAGAACACATCGCTGCCTGGGAGAACGGAACGACCGTCGAGGAAATAAGCGCAAACGAACGCAAGCGCGTGTACACGTCGCTCCAGTCACATCACCTGCCGAAGATGGCTGAGCGCGGGATCATAGAATACGACTCTCGCGCGGGCGTCATCGAACTGACCGACCAGGGCGACGAACTGGACGTTTATCTTGAGGTGGTCGCCGGACGTGACATCCCGTGGAGTCAGTACTACCTCGGACTGTCAGCGGTCAATGCGACGATAGTCGCCGCCGTCGCCGTCGGAGTCTGGCCGCTGAGTCTGTTGTCAGATATCGCCTGGGCAGCGTTCATCGTGACGACCGTGTTGGTGTCCGCGATCGCACACGTGTATCGTGATTCGTCGATGCAACTCGGGACGAACGAGAAACCGCCAGAACTCCGAGACACATGATCCGACTCAAACGCCTCAGTTTCGTGCTGATCCTCTCCGCCGCTCTGCTCACAGTGGGGACAGGCGGGTTCAGCGCCACGAGCATCGACCGCAGCACCGATATCTCGGTCGTCGAAGACGAACGCGCGTTTCTCGGACTCGAAGCCCACGGACGGGAACTCCCTTATGGCACCACGAGCGAGGAAACGACCCACTCGGACGTCCGACTTCTCACCATCGAAAACCAGTTCGAGAGCGACATCACCTCCCTTACGGTAACAGACGCGTCCCACGGGACGCCTCACGTTATAGGCTCGATAGAGACTCCAAACCGTCTTGAAGTTGGGTCCTCAACGACGATTTCCGCTGCTGTGGTCTGTAGCGCCAGCGGTGACGGGACCGTCGATCTTTACATCAAAGCGAGCACTGGTTCGACGACAGTCGAAAAGACGAAATCCGTCTCGGTCACCTGTTCGCTGCAACAGACGCCTGCGAACGCGAGCGAAAACTGATATTATCCAACAGACATGCACGTGAAGACGCAAGATAACTGCTTGTAGGTCGACTAGTCGCTGCTGTCCACGTGGTACTACTAACGACAACTAGTTGTATCCATACTCGGCCGGTGGGTGCGTCTGGAACCCTGGTGAAAATTCAAATCGGCATTTATCCGCGGCTTTTCGAGTAATATGCGTGGTAAATGGTGACGGAACCAACCAGGTTTAAGCAGTAGGATTCACGACATTATAGACAGATGTCAGACGCATCCGAGATACCGGAGCAGCCGTGGTTCAAGGAATACGAGCAGTTCGGGGTACCGAAGACGCTCGAGCCGTATCCCGACGAGCCGGTTCATCAGTTCCTCTACGAGACAGCCGAGGAACATCCCGACCAGGGCGTGGTGCAACTTGGGGAAAAGCACCCGTACACCGAGGTCGTCGATCACGTCGACCGACTCGCCACGGCGCTCCGCGAACGTGGGGTAGAGAAGGGGAGCCGTGTGGCAACGGTACTTCCGACATCAGCGCAGTTCATCATCGCCGAGAACGCCATCTCGCGAGCGGGCGGGGTGCACATTCCGAACGACTTCCTCGACGCCGAGGAGGACCTGATCTATCGGCTCGAACAGGGTGACCCCGAGGTGCTCATCGGGCAGGACAAGCACCGCGACCTCATCCTCTCGCTCAAAGACGAACTCGGCCTCACTGACGTCATCCTGACCGAGGTCGAGGACTACGGTCCGAACCCGCCGGCAGAGTACGACGAGGTCGAGGGCGTCGAGTGGCTCACCGAGGTCATCGTGGACACCGAGCCGAACCCGCCGGACGTCGAGTTCGACGTCGAGGAGGACGTCCACACGCTGCTGTTCACCGGTGGGACGACCGGACTCCCGAAGGGCTGCCAGCTCACGCACAGGAACCTCGTCGCCAACACGCTGCAGGGCGTCGCCGTTCAGTCTCGGATGGCGGACATGATGCGCGGCAGCGAGGCAGCGGTCATGTCGCTCCCGATGTACCACGCCTACGGCTACTCCGTGGCGCACTCGCTGGTCGAACTCGGGCTGGACCTCCTGCTCGTGCCCGACGCGCGGGACACCGAGATGATGACCGACCTCATCGAGGAGTACGAGCCGCTGGTGATGCTCGGGGTCCCGACGCAGTTCATGAACATCGTCAACGAGGACTTGGAACAGGACGTCATCGGCCTGTCCGGGTCCGCGCCGCTCGCCGACGAGACCAAAGAGGAGTTCGAAGAGAAGTCCAAGGGCATCTCGCAGGGGTACGGGCTCTCGGAGATGTCGCCGATCACGCACTTCAACGTCCGCGGGCTGCAGGACATGCTGCTCGGGCAGGACACGGCCGAGGAAGGCTTCGACAAGCCGACGATCGGCGTCCCGGCGCCCGACACGGAGATCAAACTCCGCGACGTCGACACGGACGAGGAGATCCCGATCGAGGACGCCATCGAGGAGGAACGCGAAGGCGAACTCCTCATGAAGGGGCCACAGCGCATGAAGAGCTACCTCGATCAGGACAAGGACCCCTTCGACGAGGAGGGCTACGTCTCGACCGGTGACGTCGCCAAGGTCGATCCGATGGGTCGGTTCTACATCGTCGACCGCGTGAAGAACATGATCAACGTGTCCGGCCTCAAGGTCTACTCCGAGGAGGTCGACGAGGTGCTGTTCTCCCATCCGGGCGTCCACCGGCCGGCGACCATCGGCGCGCCCGACCCGGACCGTCCCGGCAGCGAGATCGTCGTCATCTACGTCGAACCCGATCCGGACTACGACGGCGACCTCACCAAGGCGGACATCGAGGCGCACCTGGAAGGAAAGGTTCCGCGTCAGGCTATGCCCGAAGAGGTGCACATCGTCGACGAGATCCCGCTGACGGACATCGGCAAGACGGACAAGCAGCAGCTCAAGGAACGACACGAGGACTGAGCGCGACGCTCGCGCGTCGCGGGTTTCGCCCGTTATATTTCGGCAGTAACATCTTTATTCGTCCACATGCAGCTATCAGGTATGCAGCACATCCGTTTCTCAGATACGTTTGCCGTCCCGTCCGCTCCCCACCCGCAGTGGTGTGACGCTCGCTTCCGAACGGAGGTGGCGTGATGGCGATCACCGAGACGCTCCTCGCGAATAAACTGCAGGTCGTGATCGCTGGCATGGTCGTCATCGGCGGTGCCGGGGCGACGTACGTGGTACTCGACGGTGACCTTCCGTTCCTGGGTGAAGACCAGATGGCCGACAAAGTCCCCGAGGACGTCGACGTGGTGATGTACATGGATCCCGACGTCGCCGAAGACCAGACCACGAAGGAACTCGTCAACAGTCTCATCAACATGTCGAAGGAACAACAGGGTGAGCTGTACACGGGGCCGGACAGTTACGAGGAGATGATGGCGAACACCTCCTCGAACACGTCGCTGGAGATGGACAAGCTCAACAGCGTCATGATGTACGGGAAGTACCCTGACGCGAGCGAGTCCGCGAGTACAGGTCTCCCCGACGACAGCTACGCCGGGTTCGTCATCGACTCGGAGTGGAGCGAAGAGAAATTCATCGACGAGACCGATTCGAACGGCACCGAGTACGCGGAAGACGACTACGAGGGCTACACGATCTACAAGCAAGAGAACGTCTCGGAGGACGAGGACCGGGGCTGGATCGGCGTGCTCGCAGACGGCCAGTACGTCGTCGGATCGGAGGACGCGGTCAAGGACGCCATCGACGTGGACCGCGGTGAGATGGACGCGTTCGACGGCGACCTGCGGACCGCCTACGACGACACGCAGAGCGGTGAGAACACGTACATGAAGTTCGCTGCGACGTTCCCGGACGAGGAGAAACTGAACCAGACTGGAACGGGCGTGACGAGCGACCAACGGTTCGAGTCAGTCAAGAGCATCTCGGTCGTGTCCGGGTCGTACTACACGGCAGAGGACGATATCGGGATGCAGATGCGCATGGAGACCGGCGACGAGAGCGACGCTGACGACGTCGCCGCTCTGGTCAAGGCCGGCGTCGTCGGAGCCGAACAGTTCACACAGTCAAACGAGACAAAAGCCCTCCTCAACGACGTGAACGTCGAACAGGACGGGACGGCAGTGAAGATGACCTTCGAGAGCGACGTCGACACGATCGTCGACGCGTGGAAAGCCGCGATGGAGGAGTGGGGCGGGATGTACGGGAGTAGCTACGGAACCGACTTCGACACCGACACTGACTCCGGCTACGACTACGAAACCGGCTCGGAGTACGACCTCGACTACGGCTCTGACTCCGAGACCGATTCCAGCTACGAGAGCGAATCCGACTACGGATCTGAGTCCGGGTTCGGCGACGACGTCCCGACGGAAACTGCCACGCCTGTCGGGAGCGGGACCTAAGTGACACGGGTTCGGGTCTGCCGCGATGGAGGCGCCCGGTCCTGATTCCGAGCGCAACACCAGGCTGAAGTCCCCTGGCTTCGTCCCCAAGCGTAGTCTCGATGAATATTCTGTCGCTCTTACGGAAGGAGGTGCTCTGGAGCCGGCACCGAATGGTGACGCTCCTCTTTTTGCTCCTCTTGCTGCCGGGCTTTTTCGCTCTCACGACCGTCGTCTTCGAGACGGTCGTCCCCGAGGACGCCCCGATCGCCGTCGTCCCGGAGAACGAGACCGTCTCCGAGGACGGCCTGACGATCATCGAGGGTGGCGCAGCCACGTTCTCCGACCCGCAGCGCTACGAGAACAAGTCCGCGGCGATGACCGCACTCCGACGGGAGTCGGTGTACGCGGTCCTGGAGGTGCCGCCCGGCATTCTGGACGAGAACACGGAGAACGCCACGTTTTTCCTGTACATCGACGGGAGCATGGTGCCGTTCAAGGAGCCGTCGAAGGCCATCCGGAGTATCATGGCGTTCTATCTCGACCGGAACCTGCCGGCCGACATTTCCGTCGAGCGGGAGGTAGTCGGCCAGCAGCACACGCTCTCGGAGTATCTCGTGCCCGTGTTCTTGATGGGGATCGTCATGCTGTTCGCGTTCACGTACCTCCCCTACAACCTGGCCAGGGAAGCCGACGTGCTCGAACGGTTACTGGTCGAAACCTCGATGGACGCGGTGGTCGCGACCAAGATCCTCTACATGACGCTGCTCATGCTGGTCCCGATCTCGGCGTTCTACGGGGCGGCGTGGCATCTGGGCTACACCGTGACGTTCCTGTCGCTGGCGGTCGTCGGCGTCTTCCTGTTGACGTTCGTCTACCTCTCGGCGATCAGCGCGAGCATCATGATCCTGAGCGACTTCAGCACGCTCGGTCGGTTCGTCAACGTCGCGGTCATGTTCGCGTTACTGACCTTCTCCAGCATCGTCTACCCGGTCGGGTTCTTCTCGCCGCTCCGCAAAGAGATCGCTCGCCAGATCCCCCTGCACTACTCGATGATCGTCGCGCGAAGTCTGACGCTGAAGGACCTGCACGTCGGACTGTTCGCGGACTGGCTGCTCGCGCTGCTGGGGTTCACTGCGGTGACTGTGCTGCTGTTGAAACTCTCCATCGAACGCTACAAACGGACGATCTGAACATGGGAGACGAGCTACCACCCCCGAGAACGGAGGTCGTGCAATGGCAGTAGTCGAACTCCGGAACGTGACCAAGCGCTACGACGACGTGACGGCCCTGACGGGGGTGGACCTCACCGTGCAGCAGGGCACCTTCCACTGCCTCGTCGGCCCGAACGGGTCCGGGAAGACCACCCTGTTTCGGACGGTGTTGGGACTGACGACGCCAACGAGCGGCGAGGTGTCGCTCCCGGACGGACGGATCGGCTGCGGGTTCCAGCGGGCGAACTTCTACCGGGGACTGACGGTCGCGGAGAACCTCTCGGTGTTCAGTGCGCTGGTCGGCGCGACCGACGACGCGTGGCGGGCGGAACTGGTGACGACGCTCCGGCTGGATCGCGTCATGGATCGGAGCGCGGCCGAGCTATCCGGGGGGTTCGCGAAGAAACTCGACCTGGCGCTGGCGCTGCTCGACAAGCCGGACGTGCTCTTCCTGGACGAACCGCTCGGCGACCTGGACGACGTGTCGAAGAACCGCTTGCTCGACTTCCTCGGCGAGTACCGCGACGCCGGCAACGCCGTCGTCGTCTCGACGCACCATCTCACCGAGTTCGACCCGCTGGTCGACCACCTCACGGTGCTCTACGACGGCGACGTCGTCGTCGACGCCGACCGCGACGCTCTCTCGCTCGGCGAGCGCGACACGCTCCACGAACTGTACGTCGATCGCATCATGGCACTGGAACGCGGCGAGTCCAGCGCAGACAGCGAGTGACGGCCGCAGTCACGTCTCCTCACTGATGCCTTTCTTCGACGGAATAAATGGCCGTAATTTTTAGGGGGTAACAACTACCCTGTGGCCGTGGTGTTTGTGGACGACCCACAATGACACAGGTGGAGGACACCAGTCGATCGATGCGACTGGACAGGGAGTCGTTCGCACAGGGGTACTTCGAGAACGCGGTGTATCGGCACTGGGGCCCGTACGAGGACGTCCCGGAAGCGGATCTCGAAGCGGACCTGGAGAAGTTCGTCGAGGACGAACCGACCGAAGCGGAGTTCGACGAGTTCAGGACGACCATCGCGCTGTTCGGGGCGGGCGAGGAGGCGGTGACGGAGGACCTGATGCCGCTGGGGCTGGCGCTCGACGACATCGACAAGCAGATGTTCGTCTCCAGCCAGATCTACGAGGAAGCCAAACACACGCAGTTTTTCGATCGGTACTGGCGCAACGTCATCGACCCGGTGGCCGAAGAGCTGGGGTACGAAGTGACGTCGCCGACCGACCAGCGCTACTTCGGCGAAGCCTACGTCAAACTCTTCGACAAGAACGAGGCGGCGATGAACAGACTGCTGGAGGCGGACACGCCCGAGAACCGCGCGAAGGCGTACTGCCACTACCATCTCGTCATCGAGTCGGTGCTGGCTCAGACGGCCTACTTCGGACTTCAGTCGTCGTTCAGCGACTCGGGATCGGACGAGGTGGCGCTCCGGGAGTTCCCGAACTTGAACGGTCTCGTCGGCGGCATCACGAAAATTCGCAGCGACGAGGGCCGCCACGTCGGCTTCGGGATGAACGAGGTTCGGCGGCTGATCCACGACGAGGGCGTCGATCCAGAGATCGTCCAGGACACGCTCCAGAGCCTGATGCCCCACGTCGCCGGCATCGTCCAGAGCGCAGCGAACGTCGCGACCGACCCCGTGCCGCTCGTCGAGTACTCGCGAGACAAACTCACCCGGCGCGTCGAAATCCTGACCGAGTCGGACGCGGCGGTCCCGCCGGTCGACGAACTCGTCAAGATCGAGGGCGCCGACGACGCCGGGGCCGCCAGCGACGACTAATTCCCTCGGGCGCCCGGGTAGTCGTCGGCCCAGGGATTCGCTTCCTCGAACGCGGCCGCGATGGCGAGGAGGTCGTCCTCGGCGTACCGCGAACCGACGAGCTGGAGGCCGATGGGCAGTCCGTCGTCGGTCAGTCCAGCGGGCACTGACATCACCGGGTGACCGGTCATGTTGAACGGCCAGGTGAGTCCCCAGTCCATCGGGAGCCCGCCGGCGGACTCGCCCTCGATCTCGGTTGGGTAGGGTTCGTCGTGCGTCAGGGGCGGCGTCGCGAGTGCCGGCATCACCAGCGCGTCGTGGTCGGCCAGCACTGCCTCGACGGCGTCGTAGAGTTCCGTCCGAATCGTGTTCGTGTCCAGGTACTCGTCGGTGTCGTAGCCCTGCCCCATCGTGACCGTGCTGACGAACGAGGGAGAGAGGTCGTCGGCGGCCGCGCCAGTCACGTCGATCCCGTGTTCTCTTTTGAGGATGCGGGCGCCGCGGGCGAACTGCGGAGCGGCGGTCGTTCCGTACGCATAGGTCAGGTCGCCCTTGTCCGGCCCTCCGAACGTGATGTCTGCGACCGAGACGCCGGCGTCGGCAACCGCATCGACGGCGTCGCGGCAGACCGCCCGGACTGACTCGGCCACGGGAAAGGTGTCGAGGTCGGGCGTGAACGCCAGGCTGTACTCGTCGGCTGGCCGGTCGGTCGCGGCCTGGTAGTCCACGTCGGGGGCCGGGACGCTGAAGGGGTCGACGTCGTCCTTGCCGACCATCACCGAGAGCATGAGCGCCACGTCGTCGACCGTCCGGGCCATCGGGCCGAGCACGCCGAACGGGGTGTGGGAACTGAATGCGTCCGGACGGTCGTCGTGCGGAACCAGCCCGTAGGTCGGTTTCACCGAGACCACGTGACAGCAGGCCGCCGGATTGCGGAGCGACCCGCCCATGTCCGATCCCGTCGCCAGTGCACAGAGTCCGTCTGCGAGGGCGGCCGCGCTCCCGCCCGAGGACCCGCCAGCGTTGCGTTCTCCCTCGGGATCGAACGGCGTCGGCGTCGGGCCGAGGAGTTCGTTGTCCGTGCGCATCGTATGGCCCAGTTCAGGGGTGTTCGTCGTTCCGAGGACGATCGCCCCCGCGGCTTCCAGCCGCTCGACGACGAGCGCGGTTTCGGTCGCGACGTTGTCGGCCAGTGGTTTCAGTCCCTTCGTGTTCGGGACGCCCGCTTTTGGCTGGTGAAGGTCTTTGATCGCGATCGGGACGCCGTGGAGCGGTCCGAGGTCGGCCCCTTCTTCGATCGCCTGTTCGGCTTCACGCGCCCGTTCGCGCGCTTCGTCCTCTAACACGGTAACGTAGGCGTTCAATTCCTCGTTTCGGTCGGCGATACGGTCGAGGTACGCGTCGACGAGATCGACGGGCGAGCGCTCCCCCCTTCGGACGGCCCCGGCGAGGGCCGTCGCGGACTGGAACTGGATGTCCGTCATGCTGCTAGCCCGGGCGTGGGTCATTGTAATCGTTACCCAACAACAGACTCGTTTGCGCCAGTTCCGAACGCGAGGTTGCCGATCTGTTTCTCGCTGGTGTCCGGTCGTTGTAATAAACGTCCTTCGATAGGAGGGGTTGGTTCAAACGTCGTTCTCCTGGAAGAAACTGACACGACGGGGAACGATAATGTACGATACGGGGATCTTCGCGAAAAGCACTGGTGCATCGCTCGGTGTCGTTGCTGTCGTAGGAACGCTCTTTCTGAGCACGGGCGTGGCGTTTGCAGTCCCGATCTCGGGCATCGGCGGGTTCCGAATCCAGGCAGACAGGATCGCCGGCGACGACTTCATCCTCTACCCGGGAAGCGGCGACGCCGAGAACCACTCGAACTATCCACAGGGTGTCGCGGAACTCCGCGAGGTCGAGATCGAAGAGTTGCGACTCGGCAAGCGATTCAACCTCGATCAGTACGGCATGCGGGGGAACGCGCGCCTGGTGATAACCGCCGGGTCGGACGGCGCCAACGTGACGACTGGCCAGTTGCTCCTCAAGACGCCGGCGCTGAGCGCGGAGACCGTCGTGTTCAACGGTATGACCGTGTCCGAGCGGAACGTGCCGGACAGCAGGCACGGATTCAGCCGGATAATCACGCTCCGAACGCACGACGAACCGACTCGCAACGGGACGAACGCCGACCTTCCTGGTGGCACGCGACAGATCGAACTGACTGGCGGGTCGAATCCCGGTCTCCAGATGCGATACGCGGACATCCGCGCGACCTACCTGGCGACCAATCGGATTACGCTCCCGAACCTCGGACTCGAAGTCCAGTACGACCCCGACGAGGACCGCATCTACGAGTACGGGTGACGTGCGGACAACTTCGAGTTTCTCGTGGTCTCTTCACACTGACCATCGGTCTGAGACGGAAGGAGAGAACGGGTGTTTAGTCGTCCGCTGACGCCTCGCTATCGCGGCGGTGGGCGCGCGCTCGGCCGCGGAGTCGATCGGACATCCCCGGTGCGTCGGCGTCGTCGATCCCGCCCTGTGCTTCGATTTCGTCGAGCGACATCGGGAACGTTCGGAGGCCGTAGTGGATGTCGATGCCGGCCTTCGCACCCTGGCCCATGGCGACCGGAATCTGGTTGTGGCCGGGGACGACGTCACCGACTGCCCAGACGCCGTCGACGCTCGTCGCGCCGTGGTCGTCGACTGCGATCGTTCCGTCGTCGTTCAAGTCGACGCCGAGTTGCTCGGCGAGGTCGGTGTTGTACTCGGAACCGTACATCGCGAAGCCACCGCGATACTCCTCGAAGGTCCCGTCCTCGAAGACGAACCCTTCGAGCCAGCCGTCGTCGCCGTTCTCGACGGCCTCGATGTCGGCGTCGAACACCTCGACGGGATGGGCTTCGACCTGCCGTGCGGTCTCCTCGCTCCAGGTCGGCTCGTGCCCGCGCGTGAGGATGTCGACCTCGTCGGTGAAGTTGAGCATGATCATCGCGACCTTCGCGGCGGCCTCGCCGTGACCCATCACGTAGACGGGCTCGTCGACGAACATGTAGGCGTCGCAGTGGAGACAGTAGTGGAGGCCGCGGCCCGTGCGCGGGAGCGGCGGCTCGGGGCGCTTGTCGCTGAATCCCGTCGCGAGGACGACCCGGTCGGCGACGGCGGTGACGTTCCCGGCTTCGAGCCGGAACCGACCGTTTTCGGTCCGTTCGGCGCTGGTCACGAAGTCCTGGTGGTAGTCCGCGCCGTAGCCCTCGATCTGGTCGATCGCTGCCTGGAGCAACTCGTTGCCCGAGACGTCCTCGGTCGTGCCGATGACGTTGTGCGTCTCCTGCATCATCGCCGCGCGTCCGCCACCGCGGTTGATGACTGCCGTGTCGTGTCCCAGCCGCGTCGTGTAGAGTGCCGCAGTCAACCCGGCGGGGCCTCCACCAACGACGACGACCTCGTACTCCTTGGTATCGGTCATACGTATCCTAGAACGGTGGCCGTACTAAACTTCTCCCGTAACCTGCACGTTACCGCTTTCGCTACCCCTGGTCGACTCCCCTCGAGGCCACCGAAAACAGGGCCTCTCTGTGTGGCTGGAGTTAACACGATACACAGTTTACAGGCTTCACAGGAAGGACAGGCCATATATGGTAGGGGTGCGTATATCCCAGTGAACAGCCCGGTGTCAGCCGACCGCCACTCATTCCAAATCATGACCAGCCGCGTATACAGACTTCATTCGACACTTGAATTGCCGCTGGAAGACGTCTACGAGTATTTCGAGGATCCTGAACTCCCCGTGGAGATGCAGGACATCGACATCACTCGTCGCAACAACACGCTCATCATCAGTGCTGTCGCAGCCGACGAGAGCATGAGCAAGTACACGCCGACGGCACAGCTCAAAGCCAGCATCACAGAAAATCGGGTTTACGAAGAGGAACCCGAAGACGGTCCGGGCGGTCCGGGTGGTCGGAGTGGTGGTGGCACAGGCCCGCAGTGGGGCACGCTCGAAGAGGAAGAAGAGGAAATCGAGTCAGAGCTCGTCGAGTACGCTTGCTTCAAGGGCGATCGCGAGACCGTCCTCCAGAACACAGCACTTCAGTACCCGATGTTCGAGGTCCTCTGTGGTATCGCAACGATCGCAGAGAAAGGGACGCTCACGGCCGTTTCCGCCGTCGATGGCGAACTCCGAGCCACTCGCATCGTCGACGGCGAGAGACGACCCGCCTCCATCAACGTCGTCGAGGAACCGAAAGACGACGAACAGGGCGGCGGCGTCAACTGGCGCGACAACAAGTTCATCAGCTAACTGCAACGGACTGATCTCGTCCATCTTCTGTGCATCAAGAGCCCCAGCGGTGGCGCTCGCTCAGGAAGGCCGATGCCGGAAGGAGACCACTGTTCCCATCCTGTCCTGCCCGTCGACGGATTCGGTGGTGACGTTCAGCGCGAGCATGTCCTCGTCGTCGACGACGGCCGTCGCGATCGAGCGCAGGGCCGACGCCTCGGCGTCCTCGTCGAGCACGACCACCCGGATCGTCTCGCGATTCGCACTGATCTCGGCGACGTCGTACCCTTCGTCTTCGTAGGCCGTTCGCAGCTCGTCGTGCAACTGGCTCATACCCAGAGTGACTATGGCTAGTGCCTAAAACCCACAGGCCGACGTGGGGTCCGGGACTGCCGAGACACTCGTGTCGTGCGATAACACGGCACTCGACTGGCAGGCCGAAAAACACTTACCGCACCTAATTATATCTCATTACACCATGTCAGAGTTCCCGGAGTACCTGGACGTGGATTACGAGGACGGCGACGGCGAAGACCCGGCCGACTATCCGACCATCCAGGACAAAGTCGAGAAGGCGATCGAAGTCACCCGCCAGGGACTCGAACAGTACGAGAACCCGGCTGTCATGTGGACCGGTGGGAAGGACTCGACGCTCACGCTGTACTTCATCAAAGAGGTCGCCGAGAAGTTCGACCTCGACGTCCCGCCCGTCGTGTTCATCGACCACTTCCAGCACTTCGACGACCTCCACGACTTCGTCGAGAAGTGGGCCGACGAGTGGGACCTCGACCTCATCTACGCGCGCAACGAGGACGTCGGCGAGTACGTCGACGAGCACGACCTGACGCCCGGCGACGACATCGAGATCAGCGACCTCTCCGAACACAACCAGCACCACATCCGCGACCTGCTCGAGTACGAGGAGGACACGTTCCCGTTCCTGCTGGACACCTACGTCGGCAACCACCTGCTCAAGACGGTTGCGCTGAACGACGCCCTCGAAGAGTACGACGTCGACGGCGTGATTTCGGGCGTCCGCTGGGACGAGCAGGAAGCCCGCGCCGACGAGACGTTCTTCTCGCCGCGCCACGACCCGGACATCTACCCCCCGCACGACCGCATCCAACCGATCCTGCAGTTCGCCGAACCGGACGTCTGGGACGCCTTCTGGCACTTCGTCGTCCCCGACACCGTCCCCGAGTTCCCGGACGACGGCTACGTCCCGCAGGCCGACGACGACCTGCCGAACGACCTGACCAAAGACGACATCCCGGTCAGCCCCAAGTACTTCGCCGGCTTCCGCTCGCTCGGCAGTGAAGTGAGCACCGACAAGTCCGCCGAAGAGCCTGCCTGGCTGCAGGACATGGAGAACACGACCGAGCGCGCGGGCCGCGCCCAGGACAAAGAGGACCTGATGGAGCGCCTGCGCGACCTCGGTTACATGTAGTACCTTTTTACTTCAGGGGGTTTCCTCGCTCGGCCTTAGGCGCTCGCTGCGGGAACCCCCTTCGTAAAAATCTACGCTAAAAACTGCTGCCGGTTCGTGCCTCCGGCACTCACCGGCAGTGAACCGGCGCGCTTCGCGCGCCGGATGCTTGCTGACGACAGCACCTATCGGCCGTGAGCTACAGCACCATTCGCCTGTCCGCTGTCGAACCAGAAATACGCAGCCGTGGCTGCGACGAGGCCGACGATGACACCGGCGACCAGAGCGATGACTGTCCCGGTGCCGAAGCCGCCCGCTGCACCAAAGAGGACGACGAGGAAGGCGACGCCGAAGGTCCCCAGCGAGAGGGCGACTCGACGGCGTCCGGGTCCGGCCGCGGGACCGAGCCCGAGGGTGACGACGGCTGCCGTCGTCACGCCGGCGACGAGCCCAACCGGAATCCCGACGAACAGCGAGAACTCGACGTACGGGGCGGCGAGTTCGGTCGCGAGGACGCCGACGACGAGGAACGCGGCGATGCCGCTCGCCACGACGAGCGCAACGTTACGGAGGCGCATACAACGGATAGACAACGCGCAACAATGACGTTTTGCCTGCGGTTCTACGTTTCCAGTATCTCCACGAGGTTCTCGTCCGGGTCGCGGACGAACAGGATGCGCGTCCCGCTCTCCGTCGTTTGCGGCTCGCTGATCGTCTCGACTTCGTCGGGCAGGGTCTCGTAGAACGCGTCGAGGTCGTCCACCGCGAGTCCGACGTGTTTCGCGCCGGGTTGGTTGACGTCGCCGCCCGTCGCGTCTTCACCTTCGGGCTCGTACTCGACGAGTTCGATGCGGGCACCGTCGCCGTCGAGGTGGGCGAAGTCCGCGCTGGCGTTCGCGACGCCGACGCCCGTCGCGAACTCCTCGCCACCGACGCTGAAGCGGGCGAGTACGTCGAGTCCGAGCACGTCACGGTAGAACGACACGGCGCGGTCGAGGTCGCTGACGGTGATGCCGACGTGGTGTGCGCTGAGGTCCTGCATATCTGTCCCTCCCGGGGAAAGCCGGAAAACCACTTCGTCTCCACTCGCCGCGGCGATACCTACTTCTCCCGGACGGTCCCACCGCTGAGACCCTCCCACTCGACGCGGTACCCGAGCTGAGCGAGCACCGCGCTGGCGTCGTCGATACCGTATTCGTCGAGCGTCGCCTCGACTGTTCCGAGATCCATTCCCGCCTCGATACTGTCGTCCAGTGCGTCCAGCACGGCCGGCTGAATCAGGGTTCTGCCGACCACCTCGTGCTCGGGAAAGTTCTTGCCTTCGAGGGCACTTTCACTGACGCCGAGGCGGTCGGCCAGCGTCTCGATGGCGATCGCGTCCGCGTCGGGCGTCACGTCGGCCGGCAAATCGGCAGCAGCGTGTGCAGCCAGTTCCTCTTCGTACTGTCGGAGCGCGTCACGGACGTCTTTGAGACGGACGCGTCCCGAGTACGGAATCGCACGGTGATCGCGGGCTTCGATGTCCTCCCCGACTCCGAGGGTCTCGTCGACGGCGACCAACATCTCGACGTCCTCCAGGTCGGCCAGCCGCGCGAGTTTCTTCTCGACGTACTCGGGCGTCCAGAAGCCCATGATCTCGAAGTAGATGCGAAAGTCGGCGTGTCGGTAGTCGAACGCGAAGTCCGGGATGACGACGTGCGCGCCGGCTTCCAGCGGTTCGGGCTCTCGCACGAGATCCCAGTCGAGGTCGAGCGACTGGAACCGCGCAGCGAAGTCGGCCTCGACGTCGCTGTCGTAGGTCACCTCGGTCACCGGTTCGACGCCCGGCACCGACACGTCCGCGTCGGTAAGCGTCATCTCCCGTTCGGTTCCGCGGTCGTCGATGGTCGCCGTCAGTCGCCAGTCGGCAGTCTTGGCGACGGTCCGGAGCAATCTGGCGAATCGGGTCCCGTACCGGCGGGTTCGACGAAACAGTGCGTCGGGTCCTGTCACCACGACCTCGCGGTCGCCGTCCGTCCGTCGGATCTCGTACAGCAACCGGAGTCGCTTGACCGCCGAGACGACTCCCTTTGGATCGGACGAGCGTACCCGAACTTCGGTCGCGTCAAAGAGGGCGGTCTGGGCCAGCGAGAGGTTGTACTGGGCGAGCAGTTCGTCGGGGCTCCAGCGCACGTCGAGACTCGTGAGGACCTGCCGCTGTTCGCGATCGGCGTAGAGGGCCGCTGCCACGTCACTCGCCGCGGTGCCGAGCCGGTCGGCCGCCCGTGAGAGTGCCTGCTCGCGGTCCGTCTCGGACGCGACACCGACCGACTCGGCGGCTGTGAACGCTGCTTCGCGAGCACGTCGCGGGTCGACGGGGGCCCGCGTCTCGAACGTCGCCTCGCGGTCGAGCAGTTTTGCGAATCCGCGGACGAGTTTGAAGTCGTCGGCGTCTCGTTCGAGGTCCGTGAGCGCGTCGTCGAGGTCGCTTCGCGGGTGGTCGACGTGGCCCTGGTACGTACCGATGACGCGGGCGGCGAGCGGGCGGTCGCTGTCGCCGGCGAACTGCGGCTGAAAGCCACCCCCCGCGCGGGACACTCTGAGCAGGTCCTTCGTCAGCACGGGCGCTACTCGGGTCTCGACGGGCAAAAGCGGACGGAAGGCACACGCGAGAGAGAAGATTCATACCGTCGCCGCGACACCCCTGGCGTATGCAGCGTCGACAGGTCGTCCGCTCGCTCGGCCTTCTGGCAGCGGGGGTAGCGGGCTGTTCGGAGGCGCCCGCACCGGCGCCGTCACCGCCGACTGGGACGCCGGCTGAGCCCGACGACGACGGCGGTGGTGGCGGGCTGACGACGCGCCGTCCCCTCCAGGTCCGCAACGATTACGCGATCAGTGAGAGCGCCGACGGTAACGTCCGCATCGACCTCACCGTCACGAACCCGGCGTCCGTCGACCGCATTGCGACCATCCGGGTCACGGCCAGCCTGGACGGCGACGAGATCGAACAGGAACAGCCCCTCGACCTCGGGAGCGGCGAGAGCACTGATCTCTCCTTCGTGTTCTCGTTCGACTACGACGCGTGGCGAGACAGCGCCACGTCGCTCGATTTTGCCTTCGACTACTGACTTCCCTCACCGACGCCGCTCGGCCACTCTGCTCCCGGCCGACCACGTACTGTGAGCGTCTTCACCGACGCCGCTCGGCCACTCGCTCCTCCGCCGTCTCACGACTCACAACCTCGTACAGGAGCGCCCGCTTCCCGTCCGCCTTCGGCCGAAGAATCCGTCCGAGCCGCTGGGTGAACTCCCGCTCGCTGCCGCTCCCCGAGAGCACCACCGCCACGTTCGCGTCCGGTACGTCGACCCCCTCGTCGAGCACGTTCGCCGTCACGACTCGCGAGTACTCACCGGCCCGGAACCGCTCGATGATCTCTCGCCGCTCAGCGGTCGGCGTCTCGTGCGTGATCGCCGGCAGCAGGAACCGCTCCGAAAGTCGATACACCAGGTCCGTCGACGCAGTGAACACGATGATCCGATCCTCGCGGTGCCGGGCGAGGATCGACTCGAGTTCCTCGACTTTCCGGTCGGCGCTCAGCATCACGTCCCGCGCCCGCTGCTTGGCGAGCAGCGCCTCTCTCGCCCGCGGATCGGTGCCCGACCGCTTGACGAGTTCCTGGTAGTCGCTGCCGCTCCGGAGCTGGATGTTCGACTGCGCCAGGTAGTCGGTGAACACCTCCTGATTGCGCTCGTACTCCGCGCGCTCCTCGGTGGTGAGCGACACCTCGATCCGCTTGATGTCGTAGTCCGCCAGGTGCTCGCCGGCCAACTCGTCGACGCCCACGCGGTGGACCAGTGGCCCGACGAGGTCTGCGACGGCTTCGTGGGCGTCGTCCGGGCGCTCGAAGGTGGCGGTCAACCCCATCCGCGCGGGTGCGGCGAGCAGCCGTGCGATCTCCCGATAGCCCTCGCCACCGAGGTGGTGGACCTCGTCGAAGAGCACGAACCCGAACGTATCACCCACCTCGTCGGCTCGCAGGTACGCCGAATCGTACGTCGAGACCGTGACGTCCTCGCGGCGCTGCTCGCCGCCGCCGAACTGCCCGATCGGGACGTCGAACTCCGCTTCGAGTTCTCGTCGCCACTGCTCCAGGAGGTCGATCGTGGGGACGACGACCAGCGTCGGCGTGGCCAGAGACTCGATGGCTTTGATCCCGATGACTGTCTTCCCGCTGCCGGTCGGAAGTTCGAGCACTCCCCGCTCGTCGTTGTCCCGCCAGGTCGACAGCGCGGTCTGCTGGTACCCCCGGAGTTCGTACGTCGAGGCGAGGTCGAGCGGTGGGAGATCGAGGACGCGGTCCTCGTAGGGGACGCCGCGTTCGTCGAGAGCGTCGCGGATGTCGCGATAGCGGAACCCGGGCGCACGGGCAGTTTTCGATCGCGGGTCGCGTTCGACGCCCGGTAGTCCGGTCGGCACGTCGCCGGCGAGACGGATGGTCCCTTCCTCGTAGGCGAGCCTCAGCACGCCCGTTCGTTCGGGAGTCGGTCAGATGAGTGTGTCGAGGTCCGCCGCGTACCTGCCAGTGGGAAGAGCCGCTTTCTGAACCCTTTTACCCGTCCCGGGCCTTCCCGGGAACATGAGCGAGCCGGACGCCTCCGAGACGGCGGACGATCAGACGGAGCCCGACGACGACGGTACAGCGAACGACGAGCAGTCAGCTGCCGAGGCGTCTTCCGGAGATGCGGACGCGCTCGACGACATTCTCGACGACGCGGACGTTCCCGAGGACGCATCACTCGACGAGATCGCTGACGCGGACGCCGCTGCCGACGCGGACCTGATCGAACGCATCCAGGACACCGACGCCGAGCAGTTGGCGACTGAGATCACCGCACTCCGGACGAAAGTCGCCTCGCTGGAGCAACAACTCGACACGACCGAGCAGGAAAAGGACGACCTCGAATCCCGGCTCAAGCGCACGCAAGCGGACTTCCAGAACTACAAGAAGCGGATGAAGAAACGCCGGGAAGAGGAGAAACAGCGCGCCACCGAAGACCTCGTCGAGCGGTTGGTCGAAGTTCGCGACAACCTCGTGCGCGCGTTGGACCAGGACGAGAACGCCGACATCCGCGACGGGATCGAAACGACGCTCCGGCAGTTCGACGAGGAACTCGAACGCGAGAACGTCGCCGAGATCAAGCCCGAACCCGGCGAGGAGGTCGACCCCCAGCGCCACGAGGTGCTCCTCCGCGTCGAGAGCGACCACCCGGAGGGAACGATCGACGAGGTTCACCGCCCCGGCTACGAGATGGCCGAAAAGGTAATCCGGACCGCACAGGTCACAGTTAGCGACGGGCCTGGATCGGACGGTTAGTCGGCCTGGAAACCGACGCCTAGCGGTCCGAAGAACGATTGATTTGCGGTACCTAATATAAGTCCCGGTCAGATCGCTGGACGGCGGTCGAAAACGCCGGACACGGCCGAACTGGGCCGTGGTCGGTCGTCACGAATCTAGCAACTTTTAACCGATTCAGACCGGTAGGGGATGATAACAATGGCGAGCAACAAGATTCTCGGTATCGACCTCGGTACCACCAACAGCGCCTTCGCGGTGATGGAGGGTGGCGACCCGGAAATCATCGTGAACAGTGAGGGAGACCGGACGACGCCCTCGATGGTGTCGTTCACCGAGGACGGCGAGCGGCTGGTCGGCAAGCCCGCGAAGAACCAGGCCGTCCAGAACCCGGAACAGACTATTCAGTCCATCAAGCGCCACATGGGCGAGGACGGCTACTACGTCGAACTCGACGGCGAGGAGTATACGCCCGAGCAGATCTCGGCGATGATCCTCCAGAAGATCAAACACGACGCCGAAGAGTACCTCGGTGACGAGGTGGAGAAGGCCGTCATCACCGTTCCGGCGTACTTCTCGGACCGCCAGCGCCAGGCGACCAAGGACGCCGGCGAGATCGCTGGCTTCGAGGTCGAGCGGATCGTCAACGAGCCGACCGCCGCGTCGATGGCCTACGGACTCGACGACGAGTCCGACCAGACGGTGCTCGTCTACGACCTCGGTGGCGGGACGTTCGACGTTTCGCTGCTCGACCTCGGCGGCGGCGTCTACGAGGTCGTCGCGACCAACGGTGACAACGAACTCGGTGGGGACGACTGGGACCACGCCATCATCGACTATCTGGCCGACGAGTTCGAGGAAGAACACGGGATCGACCTCCGCGAGGACCGCCAGGCGCTCCAGCGCCTGACCGAGGCCGCAGAGGAAGCCAAGATCGAACTCTCCTCCCGGAAAGAGACGACGGTCACCCTGCCGTTCATCGCGGCCGACGACGACGGCCCGAAGGATCTCGAACAGAAGATCACGCGCGCGACGTTCGAGTCGCTGACCGAGGACCTCGTCGAGCGGACGGTCGGCCCGACCGAGCAGGCGCTCGAAGACGCCGGCTACTCCAAGGACGACATCGACGAAGTGCTCCTGGTCGGTGGCTCCACCCGGATGCCCCAGGTTCAGGAGAAAGTCGAGGAACTCGCGGGCCAGGAACCCCAGAAGAACGTCAACCCCGACGAAGCGGTCGCCCTCGGCGCGGCGATCCAGGGCGGCGTGCTGGGCGGCGAGGTCGACGACATCGTCCTGCTCGACGTGACGCCGCTCTCGCTCGGGATCGAGGTCAAGGGCGGCCTGTTCGAGCGGCTCATCGAGAAGAACACGACCATCCCGACCGAGGAGTCGAAGATCTTCACCACGGCCGCGGACAACCAGACCTCCGTGCAGGTCCGCGTGTTCCAGGGTGAACGCGAGATGGCCGAGGAGAACGAACTCCTCGGGGAGTTCCAGCTGACGGGCATCCCGCCGGCGCCGGCCGGAACGCCCCAGATCGAGGTCGGCTTCTCCATCGACGAGGACGGCATCGTCAACGTCGAGGCAGAGGACAAGGGCTCGGGTAACTCCCAGTCCATCACCATCGAGGGCGGTGCCGGTCTCTCGGACGACCAGATCGAGCAGATGCAGGAAGAAGCCGAGCAACACGCCGAGGAAGACCAGGAGCGTCGCGAGCGCATCGAGGCGCGCAACGACGCCGAGGCTGCGGTCCGCCGCGCCGAGAAGCTCCTCGACGAGAACGAGGACGCCGTCGACGACGACCTCCGCGAGTCCATCGAGGACGCCATGGACGAGGTCGAGGAGACGCTCGAAGACGAGGACGCCGGCAAGGAGGAACTCCAGGAGGTCACCGAGAACCTCTCCGAAGAACTCCAGGAGATCGGCAAGCAGATGTACCAGCAGCAGGCCCAGCAGGCCGCTGGCGGCGCAGGCCCCGGCGGTGCCGCGGGCGCTGGTCCGGGCGGCGCTGGCCCCGGTGCCGGAGCAGGTCCGGGCGCGGGCGCAGCGGGCGCCGGTGCGGGTGACGAGGAGTACGTCGACGCCGACTTCGAGGACGTGGACGACGAGGACGAGTAACGCAAGTCGTCTTCGTCGGCTCGGAAGACGAACGCAGTGACGTCTTCCGGTGTTTCGAAAACCGACCGAAGGGAGGTTTTCGAGGGAAACGAAGACGAGGACTGAACGGACGAGTCTTCGTCGGCTCGGAAGACGAACGCAGTGACGTCTTCCGGTGTTTCAGAAAGCGAGCGTGAGCGAGCTTTCTGAACGGACGAGAACGAGTAACGCGAGTCGTCGCTCTCGTCGGCTCGATAGACGAGCGAAGCGAAGTCTATCGGCGTCTCGAAAACCGACCGAAGGGAGGTTTTTCGAGGGAATTGAAGACGAAGAGTAACAGACGAGTCCTCGCCAACACGTCAGAGATTCGCTCTGACGGCGTCTCGGAAAGTAACGCGACCGGAATCGCGCGCCCTATCTCTCTGCGCCTAACGGGCCGTGATGCGCCGTAAGTAACTGACTGCTTTTGGTAGCGTCGTCGAGCCAACCTGCCGCGCTCGTTACGGCTGACTGGCTGGCAAAACTATCAATTTAAAAACAATGTCTTTTGCTTGGCGGGTGGTATCGTCGCCCATGGACATCAACTGGCGTGCGGTGTTCGTCGGGTTCCTCGTGGCCGTAACGCTCGGACTGATCGTTTCGTGGCTGGTGCCGCCCACACAATCGACCGCGTTCGTGCACGTACTGCCGGGGTTGATCGGCGGCGCGGTCGCCGGATACATGGTCGCCGGGGTGGGTGACGGAGCCCTTCACGGCGGATTGGCGACGGTCTTCGGTGGGCTGCTCACCCTCGTCGTCTTGACCGTGTTTGCGGCCCTGTTCACTGGCCTGGTCTTCACCCTGGGGGCGTTCATCGTCGGTCTGGTCGTTCTGTTCGGCCAGGCGATTCCCGGTGCGATCGCCGGTGCCTTCGGTGGCTGGGTCAGCGGTCGGGCCGAGGCCCGCGAGACCCCGGCGACCGAGGCACGCTGAAGGAACTGAAGTCGCCCTTCGCGATCTCGACGAGACCGGCCGGAGCAATGGCACTCAACTCTCGCGCCGGGGTGGACGGCGTCGACTGCGTCGAGCAATTCTCACACTTTGAAAATCGGCCTCATTCACTATGGTCTGTATCTCCGACTGACCTGTCGAGGGATCTATCAGTGGCGCTCATCGAGTGGAACGAGACGAAGTACAGCACGGACATCGATCGCTTCGACGACCAGCACAAGCGACTGTTTTCGCTGCTCAACGACCTCCACGAGGCCATGGAGGAGGGGCGTGCCCAGGAAGAACTCGGGGACATCCTCAAGGAACTCGAAGAGTACACCGAGTATCACTTCGGGGACGAAGAGGAGTTCATGCAGGACTGTGGGTACGCGCGGGACTGCTCGGAGTGTTTCCACAACCACGAGGAGATGCACCAGAACTTCGCGTCGAAGGTGACCGAACTGCGAAAGAAGCACGAAGACGGCGAGTTCATCACGATGGAGGTACTGGAGTTCGCCCGCGACTGGCTCGACAGCCACATTGCGGGCGACGAGCAGGATCAAAGCTACGGCGAGTACTTCCAGCAGGAAGTCGACGAGTACGAGTTCGAGTGACGGATATCGAGTGGCTTCGAAGCCGCGTACGACCCCAGAAATACAACGACAGCAGGAATTTCTGTTCAATCTATGGAACAATCCTCAGACGAGATGCACGTTTTCGGGCAGGGCGGGCTCAACGACGAGGTAGACGTCGACGACCTCGTCGACAGCATCGGACTCGACCCGGAAGAGATCGCGTGGCGAAAGGACTTCATCGACTTCGACGAGGGCGACGTGCGCCGTCTCCGTTCGCTCGAAGAGACGTTCCGTGAACACGACGACGAAATCGCGGACCGGTTTTACGACAACCTCTCCCAGTACGACCGGGCGACTGACGTGATCGGCCGCTCGCCGAAGGGGATCGAGGAGCTAAAGCAGACCCAGCGCGCTTACTGGACGACGCTCACGACCGGCGGCTACGACACCGAGTACTTCCAGAACCGCGCTCGCGTCGGCAAACTGCACGAGTTGCTCGATATGCCCGCGAACCTCTACATCGGGCAGTACGGCGTCTACTTCGATCTGTTGCTCTCCGTGTTGACCGAGCAGGTCCAGGAGAACGTCGCATCCCAACTCCGCGAGGCCGGCGTCTCCGAGGATACCATCGATGACGTCGCCGCGGAGATCGACGACGGATCCGACCGGGTCCTCTCGGCGCTCAAGATCATGAACCTGGATCTGCAGGTCGCGATGGACACGTACATCGACAGCCATTTACAACAGATCGAGGCGGAAGTCGAGCGTCGTCGCCAGATCGCCGAGGAAACCCAATCGGCGGCGCAGGACCTGCAGGAGTTCGCGACCGAGGTGTCCGAGAGTTCCCAGCGGATCAGCGATCTCACGAACACCGAAGTGGGGAACATGGACGAGATACGATCCGAGATGGCGAATCTGAGCGCGACCATCGAGGAGATCGCCGCCACGTCGAACGACGTCCACGAGACGAGCGAGCGAGCCCTCGACGCCGCCGCCGACGGACAGGAGTCGGCGTCAGCGGCGGTCGACGTGATGGAAGACATCGAGGACTCCGCCGCCAAAATCGATGCGAAAGTCAGTGATCTGGAGGCCCAGACTGAAGAGATCGGCGAGATCGTCACCATCATCAACGACATCGCCGACCAGACGAACATTCTCGCGCTCAACGCCTCCATCGAGGCCGCTCGCGCGGGCGAGGCCGGCGAGGGGTTCGCCGTCGTCGCCGACGAGGTGAAGAACTTGGCCGAGGAGTCCCAGTCGCAGGCCGATCAGATCGAGTCGATGATCTCCGAGATCAAAACCGACATCCAACAGACTGCGGGCACCATCGAAACGACGGCGACGGATCTCGAGACGGGCATCGAGCAGGTCGAGAACGCCATGGCCCAACTCGACGAGATCGTCACGGTCGTCGAGGAAGCGGCCAACGGCGTCCGCGAGGTCGCCGACGCGACCGACAGTCAGGCGGTCACGGCCGAAGACGTCGCGACGATGGTCGACGACGCGACCGACCGCATCAACGAGATCAACGACGAGATCGAGGAGATCGCGCGAGCGAACGAACAACAGACCGCCAAGGTGTTCAAGGTCACCTCGGATCTCAAACAGCTCAGTGAAGACATCTGACGCCCGTGATGAGCGTCAGTCGGCCGTCCGATGATCGACCCGTTCTTTTCAAGTACCTCAATCGAATATGGATCGGTAACGAATGAGCGAGGACTTCTACGAGGTACTCGGTGTCTCCCGAGACGCCAGTGAAGACGAGATCAAGCAGGCGTACCGGGAGAAAGCTCAGGAGTATCATCCTGACGTTAGCGACCACGACGACGCAGAGGAGAAGTTCAAGAAGATTCAGCAGGCCAAGAAAGTACTGACCGACGAGGAGAAACGGCAGGCATACGACCGGCTGGGCCACGACCGCTTCGAGCAGGCACAGAAGCAGGGCGGCTTCGACGGCGGTGGCGGCCGCCGCGGTGCAGGCGGCGGCAATCCCTTCGGCGGCGGTGGCGGGGGCGGCCCCTTCGGCGACATGGGCGACATCTTCGAGCAGTTCTTCGGCGGCGGCGGGTCCCGAAACGGGCCACGCCAGGGCGCAGACCTGCGAACGTCGCTGGAGATCGACCTCGAAGACGCCTTCAACGGCGCCGAGAAGGAGCTGACGCTCACGCGACCCGAGAGCTGTCCGGACTGTGACGGCAGCGGCCATCCCCCGGGCGCCGATTCGGAAACCTGTCCGGAGTGTAACGGACGCGGACAGGTCACGCAGGTGCAGCAGACGCCCATGGGACGGGTCCAGCAGACGACGACCTGTCGACGCTGCAGCGGGGACGGGACGCTGTACGACGAGACCTGTGACACCTGTCGCGGCGACGGGACGGTCCGCAACGAGGCGACGCTGTCGGTGGAGGTTCCCGCAGGAATCGAAGACGGCCAGACGCTTCGAATGGGCGGCGAGGGCGCACCCGGCGAGAACGGCGGTCCCAACGGCGATCTGCTCATCGAGGTGTCGGTGGCGGACCATCCGGAGTTCGATCGAGAGGGCTCCGATCTCTACTACCAGCACGCCATCTCGTTCCCCCAGGCGGTCTTCGGTGACACCGTCGAGGTGCCGACCATCGACGGGACCGTCGAACTCGAAATCCCGGCGGGGACACAGAGCGGCGAAGTGTTCAGACTGCAGGGCAAAGGGATGCCGCAACTGCGACGGCGCGGCCAGGGCGATCTGTACGTGCGCGCCCAGGTCGTCACGCCCGAAAGTCTCAACGAGGAACAGCGCGAGGCGCTGGAGGCCTTCGCCGAGGCCGGCGGCGAAGAGATCGACGTCGATCAGGGCTTCTTCGAGAAAATCAAAAACAGCTTCTGACCGCCGGTCCTCCGACCGCCAGAATTGAAAGGTTCCTGACTGGATTCGTTCCCCCGTCATACCGCCGAGAACACGTCTCGTCGCCAGAATGTATTATTTACCTTCAATTACGCTTAATATTATCGCGGCCGTATCTAAATTCGGCGCGGGGTCGGTATCGGTCGATCGACCGCTACTTGTAACCCCACCCCCTTCCCCTCGGCGGCCTCGCGCCGTTTTTCCGGGAGTATATGACCCTCGAACGGGTAGCCGTCGGTATGGACGTCATCGGGGACCTCGTCGCACGGGAGCGCCGTCGGAAGGAGCCGCTCGTGTACTCGGACGCCTCGCAACCGTACACTGCGCACAAGTTCTGCACGGACGCCTGGAAAGCAGCGAGCCTCTTCCGGTACCACGGCGTCGGCCCGGGCCGGCAGGTCGCGATCGTCGACGACGCGACGCCACAGACCCTGCTCGCGTTCTTCGGCGCCGCGTTGCTCGGGGCACCTGTCCGCTTCGGCGACCCGCTGGAGGCCGACGCCAGGCTGGTGATCGGTCCGGCAGCTACCGTCACCGACTGGGAGCCGACGCCGGGTACCAAACGGGTCGCGTACGGTGGCCAATCCGACGATCCGGAAGTGATCCACTTCGAGCGCGACGTCTGGAGCGAGAACCCGACGATGCCACCGGACCGGGTCGACGCTGACGCGGACCTGCTGGTGACTGACGGCGAGACCTACAGTCACGATCACCTCCTCGCCGCGACCGAGCAGGTCGTCGCCGAGACTGACCTCTCGGCAGACGACGAGGTAGCCGTCAGGTCCTCGCTCACACAGCCGGGAACGCTCGTCGCCGGGGTTCTCGCACCGCTGTCCGTCGACGCGACGATTCTCGTTCCGGGGGCGGACCGAACGGGGACGGTTGCCGTCACAGCGGACGACGCAGCAGAAGCACGGACGCTCTCCCCCGGAACTGTTCTCTGAATCCGGTCGCCTGTCAGTACCGAGTCACGTTCTCCTCCCCGGCCAGTGACGACGGTCGCGGGTTTTAGCCACTGTCTCGGCGGCGACCAGCGGTCCGATCCCAGTGCACGGGAAGATACCTAACTAGTCGGGGTAACCGCTTAGGTAGGGGTATCGAAACATCAATATCATGACGAGCGATATCACGGATCGGGCAACCGACGCCGGTGACGGGTACAAGATCTCGGCCGCGGATCGGCGAGGGGTCGACGGCGACGCGCTGGCGACGGAGATCGGCATCGACAGTACCGAAATCCAGTGGCGCAAGGCGTTCACCGGGTTCGACGAGGAAGACGAAGCGCAACTGGCGGCAGTCTCTCACGTGTTCGAGGACGTGGCCCAGGACCTGGTCGAGGAGTTCTACGCGCATCTCCAGTCGTTCGACGAGAGCGTCGCGATCCTCCAGTCCTCCTCGAAGGGCGTCGAGATGCTCAAGCGCGATCAAACGCAGTATCTCCTCGACCTCGGCGCGGGAACCTACGAGTCGGACTACTTCGCCCGCCGGGCTCGGATCGGGAAGATTCACGACATGCTCGACCTCGGGCCGAAGGTCTATCTCGGCGCGTACAGCGTCTACTACGAGGGACTGTTGGACGGACTGGCGGACGATGCGGTGTCGGAGTTCGTGCCACCGGGGGCCGCCGACGAGACGCGAGAGACGGCTCAGCAGGTCGCCGACGCTCTCTCCGAACGGATGGGATCGCTGCTGAAGCTGTTCCTGCTCGACCAGGGCGTCGCGATGGACACGTACATCGATTCGTACAGCAACGAACTCGAGAACGAACTCGACCGCCAGCGGGAGGTGGCCGAGACCGTCGATCAGGAGGTCACCGACCTGCAGGCGAAGGCCGGCGAGGTATCGGACCGCTCGAAGGAGATCGGCGACCTCTCGAACGAGCAGGCCGCGAACATAGAGGAGGTGGCGGCCGAAGTTTCGAACCTCTCGGCGACGATCGAGGAGGTGGCCTCGACGGCCGACGAGGTCGACGCACGAAGCACGGAGGCCACGGACCTCGCCGTCGACGGTCAGGAATCGGCGGAGGAAGCGATCTCGATGATGGAGACTGCTGCTGACTCGGCCGACTCCGTCCGAGCCGACGTCGACCAGCTGAACGACCGCGTCGGCGAGATCGACGAGATCGTCGACGTCATCAACGACATCGCCGACCAGACGAACATTCTCGCGCTCAACGCCTCTATCGAGGCCGCTCGCGCGGGCGAGGCCGGAGAGGGGTTCGCCGTCGTCGCCGACGAGGTCAAGAGCCTCGCCGAGCAGTCGCAGGAGTACGCCGGCCAGATAGAACAGCGGATCGAGAACATCCAGCGCGACACCGAGCAGACGGTCGAGAGCCTGGAGACGACGACCACCCAGGTCGACGACGGAATCGAGCAGGTCGAAGCCGCCATGGCGAAACTGACCGACATCGTCGAGAGCATCCAGGACGTTTCGGACGGCATCCAGGAGGTCGCAGCCGCGACGGACGACCAGGCGGCTTCGACCGAGGAAGTCGCGAGCATGATCGACGAGGCCGTCGAGCAGGTACACGACATCTCCGACGAGATCGGCGCCGTCGCGACCGCGAACGAGGAACAGACCCGCCGGATCGAGGAAATCAACGACTCGGTCCAGCGGCTCAACTGAAAGACTTCTGAGTCAGGGCGGTCAGCGAGCGTCTTCGAGCTCGTCGAGCGCGTCGGGATTCTCGATGCTGCTCATGTCGCCGAGGTCCTCGCCGGTGTAGGTCGCCTCGACGGCCCGGCGGATGATCTTCCCGGACTGGGTCTTGGGGAACTCGTCGACGAAGAGAATCTCGCGCGGCCGGAACGGCTTGCCGTGTTCGTCGCCGATCATCGCCCGGATTGCTTCGCGCAGTTCGTCGGTCTCCGCGACGCCTTCCTCGACGATGACGTACAGCACGACGGCGGTCCCGGTCGTGTCGTCGGGGACGCCGACGGCCGCGGCCTGGTTGACGGCGTCGTGTTCCATGGCGGCGCCTTCGACTTCGGCGGGGCCGACTTTGCGGCCGGCGACATTGAGCGCGTCGTCGGCGCGCCCGTGGAGGAACCAGAAGCCGTCCTCGTCTTTCTGTGCCCAGTCGCCGTGGTCCCACAGCGGCGGGTTCTCGAAGGACGACCAGTACTCCTGGAGGTAGCGGTCGTCGCCGCTCCAGAGAGATTTGGTCATCGACGGACAGGAGTCGCGCGCGACGAGATAGCCGCGCTCGTGATCCTCCTTGATGCTGTTGCCTTCCCGGTCGACGACGTCGATGTTCATCCCCAGTCCGGGCCCGCCGAGCGTGCAGGGTTTGAGCGGCTGGGTCGGCATCGGCATGAGGAAACAGCCCATGATCTCGGTCCCACCGGAGATGTTGATGATTGGCGTATCTCCCCCACCGACGTGTTCGTAGAACCACTGCCAGGATTCGGGGTCCCACGGTTCGCCCGTGGAGCCGAGCAGGCGCAGCGACGACAGGTCGTAGCCCTCGACCCACTCGTCGCCCTGCTTTCGGAGTGCGCGAATCGCCGTCGGAGAGATGCCGAACTGGGTGAGTTTGTGGCGGTCGATCATCTCCCAGAACCGATCGGGCTCAGGGTAGTCGGGCGCACCTTCGTACATGAAGATGGTGCCGCCGAAGGCGTGGTTGCCGATAAGCGTCCACGGACCCATCATCCAGCCGATGTCCGACACCCAGAAGAACCGATCCGAGGGCTTCAGATCGAAGCCGAAGTGGAGTTCCTTGGCGGCCTGCATCAGCGCGCCGGAGTGGGTGTGGACGATGCCTTTTGGCTTGCCCGTCGTCCCGGAAGAATAGAGGAGCATCGACTCCTGATCGGACGAGAGTGCTTTCGTGTCGTAGTCGTCGTCCTGGGATTCGACGGCGTCGGTCCACAGTTCGTCGCGGTCGTCGTCCCAGGGAATCTCTCCCGAACTCGCGAGCCCCAACCGATCGAAGACGATGGTGTGTTCGACGTGGCCGGCCTGCTCGATGGCTTCGTCGGCTGTCTCCTTGAGCGTGACTTCGCTGCCGCGGCGCTGGAAGCCGTCGCCGGTGAACAAGACGGAGCACTCGGGGTCTTCGATGCGCGTGGCGGTGGCGTCGACGCCGAAGCCGGAGAAGATGGGGACGGCGATGGCGCCGACTTTGAAACAGCCGTAGAGGATCGAGACGACCTCCGGCACCATCGGCATGTACAGCCCGACGGTGTCGCCAGTCTCGATGCCGCGCGCTTCCAGGGCGTTGGCGACTTTGTTGGCCTGGCGATTGAGTTCGTGGAAGGTGACTTCTCGAATCTCGCCGTCTTCGCCCTCCCAGATGCAGGCGACTTTGTTCCGGGTCTCGCTGTCGACGGCGGCGTGGCGATCCAGCACGTTGTGGGCGATGTTGAGCTCGCCGCCCGGGTACCAGTCGGAAAACTGTGGGCCGTCGCTGTCGTCGCGAACTTGATCGTACTCGTTGTAGAACTCGATGTCGAGGTAGTCGACGAGTTCGTCCCAGAACCACTCGACGCCCGACTCGGGTTCCCCGTCGACCTCGGTGGTCGTGCGCTCGATGAGTTCGTCGTAGTCGTCGACGTCGTACGCCTGCATGAACTCCCAGACGTTCGTCGAGTCGACGAACTCCTGGCTCGGTTCGTGGATCACCTCGTCTATCTCGGTCTGTGATTCTGACGCCATTGGTATCCCGTACGGACATTTGGACCGGACGGACAGTAGTGTTAAGGGTGTACTTGTAAACCACACCAGCCGTCAGCCGCCAGCCGTCACGTGCGTCCACGAAGGTGATCGAAGCAGTTGTCCACTGAGCTGTCCGTCTCGAACTGCCGATCTGCCCTTCTGCTGCGTGAAACGCTGGCCCCGCCACGCTGTCCGGGCGGTCTCGGTCGGGTGATCGCTGTCCGGGGAGTCACCCCGTCGCCTGCACCCAGGCCAGTCCGGTGGACGGTCCGTTCTCGCTCGCCGACACCTCGAATCGCCAGGAGCCGCCGTCGAGCTGCCTGACGTCACTGAGCGCGAGTCGCGCTCGTGGGAGGCGTCGCAGCAGGTCGATGACGATGGGGAGCGTCGGCATCGCGTCTGGTGCCGTCGGAAGCGCGTAGTCGTCGATGGTCACGGTCCAGGACTGCTGTCCCACCACCCACTCCGGGGAGCTCTCGACCGCGTAGTCCCCGATGATGGTGACGGTCTGTAGCCGTTCGAACGTCTGGGTCAGCGGCGTCCCGCCAGTGTTCGGTCCCGGGAACTCGCCGGCGGCGGTCCGCAGGACTCGGGCCTGTTCGGCGCTGGTCAACTGGGAATCGAACTCCGCCGCGAGCGTCGTCAACAGGTGGAGGCAGAGGTCGTCGGGGTCGTCGATGGCGTCGGCGGATTCACAGTACGCGTCCATGATTGCGGATTCGGCGTCGGCGAACCCTTCGGCGGAGAGCGCCTCGAAGACGGCGGCGGCGACGTCGTGACAGAACCCCGTCAGCGAGGCGTTCCGTCGTCCCGTAGCCGTTGCTCGCCGACCCGGCCCGACGCCCAGGCCCTCGGGGACCTCGCAGGCGATGAAGTCGTAGCAGGGCGCGCGCGGGTCCCACCGCCTGAGCACGGCGCGATATGTCGTCGCTGCTTCGGCCGCTTGCTCGGCCGTCGCCCGATCCTCGAACCGCGCGTCCGTGACCGGCACGGGGCGCACCCCTGTTCGCCCGCACAGGACGCAGAAGTCGCCGTCGTCTCTCGCCAGGGACTCGATTCGCGCGCGGAGCTTTCCGAGGGTCTCTCCGACCATTTTAGGCTACCCTAAAACAACGCCGTGAAAATAGGTTTCGGTCGGGGACGTTCCCTGCGGACGTTCGCGTCGTCTGAGTGCGATAAACCCTTTTCACTGGGGGCAGCCAAGAGACGAGTATGTACGTCCGGGACGCGAAAAACCGTGAGGAGGTCTGGCTGCTGGATCACATCGAGGAGATGGGCCTGGACGAGACCGCTTTCCGCTCGCGCGATTACGTCATCGCCATCGACGAGGAGACGAACGAGAAGGCGGGCTTCGGGCGCATCCGCATCCACAAGACCGACGACGGCGACGTGTGTGAACTCACGTCCATCGGCGTCCTCGACGACTGGCGCGAGCAGGGCGTGGGCGCACACGTCGTCGAGCGACTGATTCAGAAAGCCAGTGACGAGGGCTTCGAGACCGTGTACTCCCTGACCGACGCACCGGAGTATCTCAAGCAGTTCGGCTTCGACGGCATCCAGACCGGCAACCTCCCAGCGAAACTCCAGAGCCGACTCGACGAGAAACGCGAGATGAGTGCACCCGACGCCGTTCCGATGCAGTTGACCGTCGACGAGTTCACGATGCCTCGCAAGTTCCGCGAGGCGTTCAAGCGCGCCGACCCGAACGAGGGCGACGGGGAACCCGAGGAAGGACCGGAAGATTTCGGCATCGATCCGGACGAGGCCACCTACAAGTACGACACCGGCCGCTAAGGGTCGGGCGGCCTCGTCAGTTCGACGACTCGGTGACCGAGGAGCGTGGACCGTGCTCGTTGTTTCGTTCCTGCGGCTGCCGGTCTGTCAGTGACGCGATGCCGGTCACCTCGAACCGTGCGCCCCCCGACTCGCTTTCCGTGACTGCGATCTCCCAGCCGTGGGCCTCGACGATGCTCTCGACGATGGAAAGCCCGAACCCGGTTCCGTCCTCGTTGGTGGTGTAGCCGTCCTCGAACACGTCGTCGCGTTCGTCCGCGGGAATGCCGGGGCCGTCGTCGGCGACGTAGAACCCGTCTTCGGTCTGGCCGACGGTAACGGTGGTCGTCTCGCGGCCGTGTTCGATCGCGTTCCGGAACAGGTTCTCGAACGCTCGCAGGAGTCGAGACTCGTCGGCCGCGAACGGACAGTCGGCCACGACCTGCAGTTGTGCGTCGGCGGTTTCTACGTTCCGCCAGGCGCGAGTGGCCAGGGACTGAAGCGAGACCTGCATCCGGTCGTCGACCTGCTGGCCCTGGCGGGCCAGCGTGAGCACGTCGTCGATGATGCGGTTCATGCGCTCGTGGGCTTCCTTGACGTCCTCGAAGTGTTCGGGCTCGTCGTTGACCATGCCGAGTTCCAGTTTCCCGGACGCGACGTTGAGCGGATTGCGCAGGTCGTGCGAGACGACGTTCGCGAACTGTTCGAGCTGTTCGTTCCGGCGTTCGAGTTCCTGCTGGCGGCGCTTTTGCTCGGTGACGTCGTTGACCAGGAACAGCCGCCCGATGACGTTGTCGTGTTCGTCGGACAGCGGTGTGTTCTGAACCTGGTACGTGTTCGTGCCGAAGTCGACCTCGGCTTCGACTTCGTCTGTGGTGTCTGCGGCGTTCTGGAAGGTGTCACGGACCGCCGGGTAGCCGGCCAATGCCGCCGTCGCGTGGCGTCCGATGACGTCCTCGTTCTGCAGGTCCAGCAACTCTCGCCCTTTCGGGTTGACGTCCACGACGCGGTCGTCCACGTCGAGCACGAACACGCCAGCACCGATGTTGTCGACGACCGTGCTGCGGGCGATCGGGACGATGTTGAGGAAGTCCTGACTGAACATCGCCCACCACAGTGCTAACCCGGTGATGGCGAACGCCAGCGAGGTGATGTCCACGGAGACCGGTCCGAACAGGTACAGGACGTTGCCGATCCAGGGTGCGAACACGCCCACGAGGAATATGCCGACCTGACGCTGATAGATGTACTCCGAGCGGAACGCGAACGTGACGAACATGACTGCGGCGGCGCCCATCAACACGTACGAGTAGGTCGTGTGGACGAGGAACAGCGGCCCTTTGATGAACGCGTAGCCGAAAAACGAACTCGCGTCTCTCGCCCCGTACTGGACGAAGTGCTGTTTCAACGGCGGAACCCACACCGCGACGTTGGTGAGGACAGGATGGACGAGCAACAGCGCGACCGTCTTTCGCGTGATGTATCGCTCGCGACCGGTGTATCGGAGGGCGAGCAGGAACAACAGCAGCGTCAGCACCGGGATCGCGAGGAACTGCGACCGTGCGATCGGTCGCACGATCGGCGTTCCGGCGAAGTGGACGATCAACGACGTGGTCGCCATCCAGTAGACGAGCGTGGCGAAGATCCCGACCAGTAGCGTGGCGCCGCGTCGCTCGCGGCGTCGCCAGGCGTACACGCCGACTCCCACGCACAGCAGTATCCCGACCGCCAGAATACTGTGATACAGCATGGCGTGGGTACTCATGTCCCAGGTTTATTCACTGCCGATTTATATACTCATTGGCAAAATCGGCGGTTTCGGTCGCGGCGAGTTGGCTGGCTAATATATAAACTTCGATGCGCTCGAACAATGTTTATACGCTGCCGCCTCGGAATCGGAGATATGTTCGACGAGGAGGACCTCCGGGAGATTCGGTCCGCCAAAGCCGACTGGGAAGAGGAGTCGGTCGAGCCGACGGTCGAACGGTTCGGCGAGCGCAAAGACGAGTTCACGACCGATACCGGGGGCCACACCGTGGACCGGCTGTACACGCCGGCCGACGTCGAGGACCTCGACTACGGGGAGGACCTCGGGTTCCCCGGGCAGGCACCGTACACGCGCGGCGTCTACTCGACCGGGTACAGGGGTCGCCTGTGGACGATGCGCCAGTACGCCGGCATGGGGACGGCCGCCGAGACCAACGAGCGATTCAATTACCTGCTCGATCAAGGCCAGACCGGCCTCTCGATGGCGTTCGACCTGCCCACGCAGATGGGCTACGACTCCGACAACGCCATGGCCGCCGGCGAAGTCGGGAAGACGGGCGTCGCCATCGACTCGCTGGACGACATGGAGACGGTGTTCGAGGGCATCCCGCTGGACGAGGTCTCGACCAGCATGACCATCAACGCGCCGGCCAGCGTGCTGCTGGCGATGTACATCGCCGTCGGCGACAAGCAGGGCGTCGACCGCGAGGAACTGCGGGGCACCATCCAGAACGACGTGCTCAAGGAGTACATCGCGCGCAACACCTACATCTACCCGCCCGAGCCGTCGATGCGCATCATCACGGACATCTTCGAGTTCTGTGCCGACGAGGTACCGAGCTTCAACACCATCTCCATCTCGGGCTACCACGTCCGCGAGGCCGGCTCGACGGCCGCCCAGGAGATCGCCTTCACGCTCGGGGACGGCATCGAGTACGTCGAGGCCGCCCTCGACGCCGGCCTGGACGTCGACGAGTTCGCCCCGCAGCTCTCTTTCTTCTTTGCCTCCTACAACAACATCCTGGAGGAAGTCGCGAAGTTCCGGGCCGCTCGCCGCATGTGGTACAAGATCATGGAGGAGCGCTTCGACGCGGACAACCCCAAGTCCAAGCAGTTGAAATTCCACACGCAGACGGCCGGCTCGACGCTGACGGCCCAGCAGGTCGAGAACAACGTCGTCCGCGTCGCCTACCAGGCGCTCGCCGCCGTGCTCGGTGGCACCCAGAGCCTCCACACCAACGGGAAAGACGAAGCGGTCAGTCTCCCGACCGAGAAGTCCGTGCGGACGGCGCTGCGCACCCAGCAGATCCTGGCCCACGAGTCCGGCGCGGCCGACACCATCGACCCGCTGGCCGGCAGCTACTACGTCGAGAGCCTCACCGACGAACTCGAAGCGGAGGCGTTCGAGATCCTCGACCAGATCGACGACCGCGGCGGGATGCTCCCCGCGATTCAGGACCAGTGGGTCCAGCGGGAGATTCAGGACACCGCCTTCGAGCGCCAGCAGGAACAGGAAGCGGGCGACCGGATCATCGTCGGCGTCAACGAGTACCAGGTCGAGGAGGAGGAAGACGTGGACATCGAGGAAGTCGACGAGGAACTGGAACAACAGCAGATCGACAGCCTCGATTCGCTCCGCGCCGAGCGCGACGACGAGGCCGTCGAGGCCAAACTGGAAGCCGTTCGCGAGGCCGCGCGCGGCGACGAGAACCTGATGCCCTATCTCATCGACGCGGTCAAGGTGTATGCCACGACCGGCGAGATCTGTAACGCGATGCGCGACGTCTTCGGCGAGTACCGCGGCGGCGGCGTCTGAGCCGGCCGACGCTGGTCCTGGTCGGCGTTCTCGGCGCGGGTGCGCCACAATCGTTTAGTTTCCGAGGTCCTTCTCACCGGGAGTGACAACACGATCCGTCGCGCTCGGCCACCTCGTCGACGAAGATCGCCGATGTACGGCCGACTCAGTGTCCCTCTCGACGGACGCGGACGCCTGCGAACGCGTCCGGACGTACCTCGTCACGGCGGGGTCGGTCCGCGGGAGCGAAGCGACGACGTGGGTGTTCGGCCGTCGCGCCGTCGACGAACAGTTCGTCCTCGTCGAGTTCGGAGCCCGCGACGACCCGGCTGCGACCGCCTGCCTGCTGACGGACACCGGCCACCTGCTGTTCGACCGCGGCGGGCCGCTGGTGGCAAACGAGTACGTCGCAGCGTTGCTCGGCGGATACATTCAGTTCCACGACGGCGAGTTCGAACTCCACGCCGAACCGATCGGCGGGATCGACGCACTCCGGGCTGCACGGGACGAACTCACGGGGACGGGCCTTGTCGACGACGCCGGCGAAGGCAAAGGTCCGTTCGCCGACGGGCTCTCACGGTTGGCGACGGGTCTCGACGACGCGATCGCAGAAACGGAGGCCTGAGAGCGGCGACTCTCAGAGGGGAAGTTCCATCATCACTTCGTCGACCGGATCGCCGTCGATCCGGTAGTGCCCCTCTCTGACTGCTTCGACGGCGGCGCCGCAGGCCTCGAAGAACTCGATGGCGGCCGTGTTGGTCGCCGGGAAATTGTTGTAGAGCTTCGTCAGGCCCTCCTCGCGCGCCCATGCGAGGGCGCGCTCGATGAGGAGGCGGCCGATGCCGTTGCCGCGGTACTCCTCGACGAGGCCGATCGTGACTTCGGCGGTGTGGTCGAGTTTGTCCAGTTCGGGCACGTCGAGGTGCACCCAGCCGACGACATCGTCTTCGACCTCTGCGACGAAGAACACGCGCGACTCGAACTCGTTGTGCCGAAGCAGCGATCCCTCGTAGTCGAGCTGTTGAGCCACGCTCTCGGCCTCGATGTAGGTGCCCGCCTCGACGACCTGTCGGATGGTACCGACGATGCCACCGATGTCGTCCTGGCGGGCCGGGCGAATCGTCGCCGTGAACTCGCCCAGCTCGTACTCCTCCTCGTCGCCGGTGTCGAGGGCGATCTCGAAGGCGCCGTCGTGCCGTTCGAGATAGCCGTCGCGCGTGAGCATCGAGAGGTGGTGTCCGAGCCGTCTGGATTCGTACTCCATCGCAGTCTGCAGTTCGTCGCGGCTGACCCGACCGTGGCGCTCGACGTACTCGTAGACGCGTTGTCGTTCTGCTTCCAGGTCGACGGGCCCCAGCGAATCCATGTGGTCCCTGTCGGCGCCCCTGGAACTTAGTTTTTGACTCGTGGTAACATCGGTCGTGTCAGGGGAATACTCACAGTTGGGACACTGCCTCGATCTCTCGGCGCCGTCTTCATACTGAATCACATCCGGTGCCCCTGCCGTACACACCCCTCATAACAACTGTTATCTCCGTCTCATAGCAGGTTGAGAACAGTTAGCGCAGGTCAGTACACATATGAGTATTGTCGAACGAATCAAGGCAATCGGTCCCGGTGCGATGGTCGCCGCGGCGTTCATCGGTCCGGGAACTGTCACGACGGCGAGTGTAACGGGCGCGCGGTTCGGCTACGCGCTCATCTGGACGATCGCGTTCTCGGTGATCGCGACGATCGTTCTCCAGGAGATGAGCGCGCGACTGGGGCTGGTGACGCGCGAAGGACTGGGCGAAGCGCTCCGGGAGCGGTTCGACAACCCGCTGCCGCAGTTCGTGAGCATCGCCCTCGTCGTGAGCGCGATCGGCATCGGGACGGCGGCCTACGAGGCCGGGAACATCCTCGGCGGTGCGGCCGGCCTCGCGACGATCACCGGCGTCAGCCAGACGGTCTGGGGTCCCCTGATGGGTCTCATCGCCGGCGTCCTGCTGTGGACCGGGAACTACAAACTCATCGAACGCGCGCTCATCGGCCTCGTCGCCATCATGGGCGTCTCCTTTCTCATCGACGCGATCCTCATCGGGCCGGACGTCGGCGCCATCATGGGCGGGTTCGTCCCGCGAGTTCCGGACGGCTCGGCGTTCGTCATCACGGGCCTCATCGGGACGACCGTCGTCGGCTACAACCTCTTCTTGCACGCGAGCAGCGTCCAGGAACGCTGGAGCAGCGTCGAGGACCTCGGGGAGTGCCGGACCGACACGGTCCTCTCGATCGTCGTCGGCGGGTTCATCACGCTCGCGATCTTGACGACGGCGGCCGCCGCGTTCCCCGTCGGCACCAACATCGAGGACGTCGGGACGATGGCCCAGCAGCTCGAACCGCTCGTGGGCACGCACGCGAAGATCTTCTTCAGCATCGGGCTGTTCGCCGCCGGCTTCACTAGCGCGACCACGGCGCCGCTGGCCGGCGCGTACGCGACCGCCGGCGCGCTCGGCTGGGAACGCGATCTCACTTCGACGCGCTTCCGCGCCGTCTGGGGGACTATCCTGCTCGTCGGCGTGGTCTTCTCCGCGCTCGGAACCAGCCCGGTTCAGGCCATCCTGTTCGCACAGGTCGCCAACGGCATCCTGCTGCCGATCATCGCGCTGTTCCTCATCTACGTGATGAACGACCGGACGACGCTCGGCGACTACGTCAACACGACGCCACAGAACGTCCTCGGCGGCGTCGTGACAGTCGTCGTCGTCTGGCTCGGCCTCCGGACGCTCCTGTCCATCGCTGGCGTTATCTGAGTCTTCCACACACTCACTTCTCATGCACATCCGATTCGACGTCGACGGCGACCGTACAGACGCGCGACCGACAGACCCAGCCACTGTGACAGGCTGCCAGGAGGGACGGTTGTGACGACCAGACTCGGCGTCATCGTCCCCTCCTCGAACACGACCGCTGAACCGGAGTTCGCAGCCGCCTTCCCGGGGGTCGCGACCGTTCACACCGCGCGGATGCCGCTAGCTGACGTGACGGCTGACGCACTCGACGAGATGGCCGACGGCGCCGCCGACGCTGCCGAGCGCCTCGCCGACGCCGACGTCGACGGCGTTGCCTACGCGTGTACGTCCGGCAGCTTCCTCCACGGCGCGTCGTTCGCGCGCGAGCTGGAGTCGCAACTCGCGACTGCGGTGGACGCGCCCGCAGTCGTGACGGCGCTGTCCGTCCGGCGAGCCCTCGACGCCCTGGACGCGAATGCGGTGGCCGTCGTCACGCCATACGTCGACGACATCAACGAGCGCGAACGCGACTACCTGGACGACGCTGGGTTCGCGGTCGAGACGCTTGACGGACGCGGCATCGTCGACAACACGGTCATCGGCGAACTGACGCCGGACGACGCCGTCTCACAGGTGCAGGCCGCGGTCGATCCCACCACCGTCGACGCCGTGTTCGTCTCGTGTACGAACTACAATACCCTGCCGGCAGTCGAACGGCTGGAAGCCGATCTCGGGGTCACCGTCGTGACGAGCAACCAGACGACTGCCTGGGACCTCTGTCGGGAACTGGAACTTCCGACGACGGCAATTCCCGGCAAGCTGGGCGACACCTAACGGTCGCGCCGACTCGTTTTCGAAAAAGAACTGCGATCGTCAGTCGTCGCTGACCTTCTCGTCCGCGCGATCGCTGTCACGTGCCGCCTCGTCGCGGTCAGCCGGGTCGCCGTAGCCGCCACCGCCCGGTGTGCGGATGGTGACGGTGGTTCCGGCCGGCGCGTCCTGCGTGGTCTTCGCCGGTACTGCGTCGTCGTCGATCAGGTTCTGGCCCGTGGCTCCGTCCTCGCCGCCGTCGACGCCGGCCGGTGCGTGTCGTCGGCGTTCGGTCAGCAGTGAGACCACGGAGTCGGTCTCGACGGTGATCGCGCGTTCGAGGCCGAGACCGCCGCGATGCTCGCCGTCGCCGCCGCTGTCGGAACGGAGCGCGTAGCGATCGACGCGGAGCGGGTACTCCGTCTCGATGGACTCGACGGGCGTGTTGAGCGTGTTGGTCATCCCGACCTGGACGCCGTCCATCCCGTCGCTGTCGGCGCGGGCACCGAACCCGCCCGCGATGGTCTCGTAGTAGGTGTAGCCGTCGGCGTCCCGGCTGCCGATGATGAGGTTGTTCATCGTGCCCTGGCCCTGGGCGGGGACCGTCTCGGGGACGGCGTCGGCGAACGCGTCGAGGACAACGTCGGTCACCCGCTGGCTCGTCTCGACGTTGCCGCCGACGACGGCCGCCGGCGGCGTCGGGTTCAGCAGTGAGCCTTCGGGTGCCTCGACGCTGATGGGGGCGTAACAGCCGTGGTTCGGGGGGATCTCGGGGTCAGTGACGGCTCGGACGACGAAGTAGACCGCGCTCTTGGCGACTGCCAGCGGCGCGTTCATGTTCCCGTTGACCTGGTCAGCCGTGCCGTCGAAGTCTACCGTGACGCTTTCCCCGTCGATCGTGACCGTCGCCGCGATAGGGACGTCGTCGTCGGTGACGCCGTCCCCTTCCATCACGTCCCTGGCGTGGTATGTTCCGTCTGGAACGTCGGCGAGTTCTGCGGCCACGCGGTCGTGGGAGTACTCGATGACGGCCTCGAAGGCCGAGGCGAGTCGGTCGCGGCCGTGCTCGTCGACGAGTTCGCCGACGCGCTCGGCGGCCCGATCGTTGGCCGCGAGCTGTGCCCGGATGTCCGCACGGCGCTCGTCGGGGTTGCGGACGTTCGCGAGCACCACGTCCAGCACGTCGTCGACGACGTCGCCGTCGGCTCGGAGCCGCACGCCCGGCAGTCGAAGCCCCTCCTGGTAGATCTCGGTCGCTCCGGCGGGCATGCTCCCCGGCGTCATGCCACCGATGTCGGCGTGGTGTGCCCGCGTCACCGCGTATCCCACAATTGTGCCTTCGTGGGCAATCGGGGAGACGATGGTGACGTCGGGGAGGTGCGTTCCGCCGGCGAAGGGATCGTTCAGGAGGTAGGCGTCGCCGGGTTCGGGATCGCGGTCCCGGATGGCGTCGACGGCTTCGGGCATCGCGCCGAGGTGGACCGGGATGTGCTCGGCCTGGGCGACCAGTCGCCCGGTGGCGTCGAACAGCGCCGCCGAACAGTCCTGGCGCTCCTTGATGTTCGGGGAGTAGGACCCGCGGATGAGCACGTGGCCCATCTCCTCGGCGATGCCTTCGAGTTGGTTGCGCAGGATTTCGAGCGTGATCGCGTCGATGTCGGATTCGGTCATTGGTCGCCCTCCGTCGTGAGCACCATCGTGCCGTCCGCTTGCACTTCTCCGGTCCAGGCCGGGGGCACGACGGTGGTGCTCTCTTTCTGTTCGAGAACCGCCGGGCCGGACACGGTCGCACCCGGCGGGAGCGACCGCCGGTCGTAGATGGCGGTCTCGTAGGCGTCGCCGCCGAAGTACGACTCGCGCGTGCCGAGGCGTGCCTCGCCTGCGGCGTCGTAGGCGGTTTCGGCGATGCCTCGCTCGACGCGTGCGGTCGCCCGCAGGTTGACGAGTTCGATCGCCTCGTCGATGCTGTAGCCGTACGCGCGCTCGTGGGCGGCGTGGAACCGCTCGCGGAGCGCGGCCGCGTCGAAGTCGTCGTCGATGGGCACCGGCAACTCGAAGCTCTGTCCCTCGTAGCGGAGGTCCGCGACGGTTTCGACGGTCGCGTCGGCCGAGTCGGCGACGTCGGCGAGGACTTCGGCAGTCAGTTCCTCGAGCGCATCGTCGACCGTCGCCGGCTCGGCGTCGGCCAGCAGCGTGAGGTGCGTCCGGACCGCGTCGTACTGCTCGTCGGCGTCGAGCAGGCCGTACGCCGAGAGGACGCCGCCGGCCATCGGGACGATGACCGACTCGATGTCGAGGTCGGCGGCCAGTTCCGCGGCGTGCATCGGGCCGGCACCCCCGAACGCGACGAGGCCGTACTGACGCGGGTCGAACCCCCGCTCGACGGTCACCTCCCGGATGGCGCGGGTCATCTTCGCGTTCGCGACGCGGTAGACGCCGTGTGCAGCGTCGAGCGCCGAGTCGAGGCCCGCCTCGTCGGCCAGCGCCGCGAGTGCGTCGTGTGCGGCTTCGACGTCGAGGTCGAGTTCGCCGCCGAGCGCGGTGCTGTCGCCGATGTAGCCGAGGACGACGTTGGCGTCGGTGATCGTCGCTCGCTCGCCGCCGCGACCGTAGCAGGCCGGTCCCGGTTCGGAGCCGGCGGACTCGGGACCGACGCGCAGCGCGCCGCCCGCGTCGACCCACGCGATGGACCCGCCGCCGGAGCCGATGGTGTGGATGTCGACCATCGGCGTCCGGACGGGGATGCCGTCGATCTGGGTGTCCGTCGTTCGCTCGGCGTCACCGTCCCGGACGAGGCTCACGTCGCTGGAGGTCCCGCCCATGTCGAACGTGACGAGGCCGTCGAGGTCGTTCTCGTTTTGTACTGTGGACGCCGCTCGGTTGGCGCCGACGACGCCCGCCGCCGGCCCCGAGAGGACCGTCGTGACGGCGTGCTCTCGGACGGTGGTCGCGTCGGCGATGCCGCCGTTAGACTGCATGATGCGCGGTGCTGGGACGCCCTCGTCGGCCGCTCGCTCTTCGAGGCGGCCGACGTACGCGTCGATCTTCGGGGTAACGTAGGCGTCGACGGCCGTCGTTGCCGTCCGCTCGAACTCGCGGAACTCGGCCAGCACCTCGTGGGAGGCCGACACCGGCACGTCGAGTTCCTCGCGGAGGATCTCCGCGGCTCGTCGCTCGTTTTCGGGATGTGCGTAGGCGTGCAGGAACGCGACGGCGACGCTCTCGGCGTCCGCGGCGCGGATGTCTGCGGCGACCGCTCTGACGGCCGACTCGTCGACCGGCTGTTCGATGCCCTGGGGCGTCGCTCGTTCGGCCACCTCGAAGCGACGGCGGCGGGGGACGAGCGCGGCCGGTTTCTCGGCGTCGAGGTCGTACAGCGCGGGCCGGTCCTGGCGGCCGATTTCGAGCACGTCGCGGAACCCCTCGGTCGTGACGAGGGCCGTCTTCGCGCCGTCGCGTTCGAGCAAGGCGTTCACGGAGACGGTCATCGCGTGGGTGAACTCGCGGATCTCGCTCGGGTCGATGCCCGCGTCAGCGCAGGCTTTCCGGATGCCCTCGATGACGCCGTTGCTCTGGTCCGCCGTCGAGGGAACTTTCGCGGTCACGAGATCGCCCGCTTCGGTGATGAGCGTGACGTCGGTGAACGTGCCGCCCACGTCGACGCCGACGCGCGGTCGCTTCACGCGGTGGTCACCTCCCGTTGGCTTCGATATCGTGGTGCTGTGACTATCGTTGGCATCGTATCTGTGACTATCTCTCACAGGTCCCGAAATCCGCAAAAGGGTTGTTATGACCGTGACATCCGAGATGTGAATCCGTGTGAACGCCGGCAGTGAGCGGAGCGTATTTCCGGTCCTGGCTCCCGGTGTTCTACATGGTCGCCGACCGGATCACCGTCTCACTCGACGACGACGCTCGCGACGCGCTGGACGAGCTGGTCTCCCAGACCGGTGAGGGAAACAGCGTCCTCGTCCGGCGTGCGCTCTCGTTCTACGCGGCGAACTACCAGGCTGCGACGGCCGAGGCGAGCGTGGACCTCGAAGAGTACTACGAACTCCTCGCGGGGGGAGAACACGCGCTGCTCGACATCGACTTCCTGCACGTCCTGCTGGCGAACGTCAAAGACGACGACGGCGAGTGGCCCGAGACGTTCGTCGCCGACGTCGACCGGGTCGCCAACTTCCACGCCGCCGAGTACGCGGACCGCTTCGACACGCTCGGCGAACTGCTCGACTGGCTCTCCGTCTGTGGCTTTCTCACCGTCCGCGAGAGCAGCGCCGACACGTTCCACGTTGTCTTCCCGACGGAGGACGTCAAGTGGTTCATCCTCCGATTCCTGCGCAAGAGCACGCGCGACCTCCCCTTCGATCTGGAAATCGAAGAAGGCGTCTCGAAAGTCCTCCTGACGAAGATCGAACCCTGATCGGAATCGACCCGGGCGGTCGTTCCGGTACGCTGAAGAGCGCGTTCGCGGAAGTCCCGATATGCACTTCGACCACGCTGGCATCGCCACGGACGACGCCGCGGCGCTCGCCGACCAGTACGCCACGTTGTTCGACGCACCGGTCGCACACGAGGAAGAGTTCGACGGCATGCAGGTCGTCTTCCTGGACTTCGGCGACAGCTACTTCGAGCTGCTGGAGCCGCTGTCCGACGAGGGCGCGATCGCCTCCTATCTCGACAGCAACGGTCCGGGCATCCACCATCTCGCGCTCGCAACCGACGACATCGAGTCGGCGCTCGCACACGCACGCGAACTGGATATTACGCTCATCGACGAGGAACCGCGCGAGGGAGCCTGGGGACACGAGGTCGCGTTCTTACATCCGAAAGACACCGGGGGCGTCCTCCTGGAGTACGTCCAGCACTAGGGGTTCCACTCGGCAGCGCGGAACTCGTTTTCCGGATGCATCCGCTCGGGCGGATCGGCGAACCAGGCGGCGCCGTTGAGTTCGCCCGGTTGGACGCGGATCGTCCCGCCCTCGTAGCGGCCGTCGAAGAACACCCAGAGCGTGTGGAGTCGCTCGTCGTGGTCGCCCTTCGAGACGCTGACGCGCTGGCGGATGAGAAACGGCTTCTCGATCGAACACTCGATGCCCGTCTCCTCGTTGACCTCGCGGGCGGCGGCCTCTTCGTAGGTCTCGCCGCACTCGCGGCCGCCACCGGGGAGGCCCCAGCGACTCGTTCCGCGGCTGAGGATCATGAGCACGCGCTCGCGCTCTTCGATGTCGTCGGGCAGCGGCTCGGCCAGGGGGGCCGTCTCCTGTGGGTCCCGGACGACCCAGACGTAACCGCCGCCCGTGTATCCCTCCACTGCCAGGTCACGGAGGTCGGGGAAGATGTCGGCGGGCACTTCCTCGTGTTCCTCCCGAACGGACACCCCGTCGTGCTCGCTGAGGAGTCTCGACTTCCGGCGTTCGACCTCCTCGCGGTTGACGTCTGTGGGTGCCATGTTCCTGACCGCCCTTTTTGATTCGCACTGAAATGTCCTCCGACTCCGGCGTTCACGCGGCGAGCCACGCCGCGATGTCCGCTTCGTGTTCCGTGACGATCGAGAGGTGATCCAGGTCGGGATAGATGTGTGCCTCTGCCGTCGGAATCTTCTCGGTCAGGTACAGCCCCATCTCCGGCGGAACGAGCACGTCGGCTTTCCCGTACCAGAGACCGACCGGCACGTCGATGGTCGACAGATCGAACCCCCAGGGGCTCCCGAAAACCCTCGTTTCGGTGACGAGGGGGTCCAGGCCGTGATTGCGACGGGCTTCGATCATGCTCGCGTGGACGACTTTCCCCACTTCGCCGGTCCACAACGCCTCGTCAGCGGGCGCTGCAGACTCGGCCATCGATTCCAGGAACGCTTCCCGGTCGTCCATCGCTCGCCGACCCAGCAGCCAGAGCGCGAGTTTGTTCCCCGACGGGAGAAAGCGCGCGCTGTAGTACCAGAGCCGCTCTCGAACGTCGACTGCATCCATCGGTGCCAGGCCGCACGCGATCGCAGCGCGCTCGACGCGCTCGCCGAGCAACGCGGCGGTCGCCGCCGCGTACGGCCCGCCCCCGGAGATGCCGAAGACGGCGAACTCGTCGACGCCGAGCGCGTCGGCGACGTCCGCGACGTCGGCGGGCCAGTCGGTCAGCGTCCGGTCCGGCTGGGGGTCCGAGACGCCGAGACCCGGTCGTTCCGGGGCGACGATGCGAAGCCCGTGTGCGCGCCCCGCCTCGTCGAACAGCGCGCCGAACACCCGGGAGTTCGGAAACCCGTGGAACACGAAGACCGGGTCGCCGTCCGGATCGCCCACGTCGGCGTAGCCGATGGTGCGACCGTCACGCGTGTCGGCCGTCTGTGGGTCGTCCATGATTTCGGCCGCGAGTTCGAGTACCGGCGGGTCGTCGCCGGTCGTGATCGCCGTCGACGCGGCTTCGCCGTCTCCCAATCGGTTCGCGAGGAAGCTCCTGAGACTGGCCATGGTGACTTGTTTGTCCGAGACGAGGAATATCCTGTCGGTCGCACGGATTCGAGTGGCCTCGACAGCCGCTCCTTCACTCCTCGTACTGCTCGATGTAGATCGCGATGAGCTTCAGCCCGATCAGGACGCCCAGGGTGAGCCCGATGATGGCCTGCCCGATGATGTGGTCGACGAAAAACGAGAAGATCGCGCCGAGGACGCCACCGACGAACCCCGCGATGCCACCGAGGAATCCAGTTATGGTCCCGACGATGCCGCTACTGCTCGCACTCGTCTCGTTCCCGGTAGCGGTTGTCGTTGCGGTTGCGGCCCCGCTGCCGGTCTCGTTGCCCGCGCCCTGTTGCAGGTACGAACCCGCCAGCTCAGCAGTCGGGGCGGTCTGCCCGTCGACGGCTGGTGCCGCTGCAGCGACCGGCTGTACCACGCTCGTCAGGAGACAGAGCGTGAGTACGAGAGGACGAAGCAGAGACAGTGCGACGTGACAGGTGCGACGACCCGAACTCATTACCCAACGAACGGATGGGTATCACATAATATCTATGAATTTTGGGGTGAACGGGTGCAAATCCGGCTGCTAGGGGCGCTACCGGAAAATTAAACGTATTGATTAGTTAACCAAAGTTCTCGACCTTCGCTTTGTCGGGGTTGATGCCGGTCGCTTCGACGGCTGCGGTCGCGGCGTCGAGGAAGTCGGCGAAGCCGTAGATGAACACCTGTTCGCCGTCGGTCCCGGTGACGACGTCGGCGACGGTGTCGGTCATGTCGGCGTCAGCGTCGAGAACGTGGACGGTGACGCCGTCGGACTCCAGGGCGGCCAGGGCGTCCTCGTGGATCGGCTCGTCGTCGCGGTAGACGATGGCGGCGTCGCCACCGTCGTCGACGGCGCGCCGGGCGATGCCGACGGCGGGCCCGACGCCGGGACCGCCTGCGAGCACGACTACGCGCGGTTCGTCCTCGTAGTAATCGCTGCCGTACGGGCCAGACATGGTGAGCGAGTCACCGGCAGCGAGGTCGTCGAGGTACGGACCGAACTCGCCCTCGGGGTCGATCTCGACGGTGACGTCGAACGTCTCGTCGACGTCGGCCGAGGAGATCGTGTAGAAGCGGTTCATCTCTTCGCCGTCGACGACGGTCCCGAGTTTGACGAACTGCCCGGGCTGGGCCTCGAAGCCGTCGGGTGACTCGAACTCGATAACCTTGGCGTTGTCACCGACCGTCGTGACGGCGGCGACGGTGACGGGTACGTCTTCCATGTTCGGACTGTCCACGTCGTCTCGAAAGGTGCTTTCGGTCCGATAAGAAAACCTCACATTCGTTCATATTCGTTTCAGGCTATTTTTCTTGCAAGGGACCCGTTGCAGAAGGCTTTTGCTTTATGGGTGGGTAGTCGGTCGCTAGTATGCCCGAGGACCTGAACTGGGCCATCGGCGGTGAAGCGGGCGACGGGATCGACTCTACGGGCAAGATTTTCGCACAGGCTCTGTCCCGTGCCGGTCGCCACGTCTTCACGTCGAAGGACTTCGCGTCGCGTATCCGCGGCGGGTACACGGCTTACAAGGTACGAACCTCGGTCGATCGCGTCGAGAGCGTCGTCGACAGGCTGGACGTTCTCATCGCGCTGACCGAGCGGACTATCGACGAGAACATGGACGAACTGCACGACGGGAGCGTCATCATCTACGACGGCGAACGCACGACCATGCGTGACGTCGAGATCCCCGAGGAAATGATCGGGCTCGACGTGCCGCTGAAGTCGCTGGCCGAGGACGCCGGCGGGGCTATCATGCGGAACGTGGTCGCCCTCGGTGCCGCCTGCGAGGTGGCAGACTTCCCCATCGAGAACCTCGACGAAGCCCTGGAAAAACGCTTCAAGGACAAAGGCCAGGCGATCGTCGAGAACAACAAGAAGGCCGCACGCGTCGGTCAGGAGTACGTCCAGGAGGAGTACGACTACGAGTTCGACTACGACCTCGAATGCACTGACAACGACTACATCCTCCTGAACGGGAACGAGGCCCTCGGCATGGGGGCGCTCGCTGCTGGCTGTCGGTTCTACGCTGGCTATCCGATCACGCCCGCGACCTCCATTATGGAGTATCTGACCGGCCGCCTCGACAAGTACGGCGGGAAGGTCGTCCAGGCCGAGGACGAACTCGCGGCCATCAACATGGCACTCGGGGCTGCCCGCGCGGGCGCCCGTGCGATGACGGCGACGTCCGGTGCCGGGATCGACCTGATGACCGAGACGTTCGGCCTGGTCGCACAGAGCGAGACGCCGCTGGTCATCACCGACGTCCAGCGCTCCGGTCCGTCGACCGGGATGCCGACGAAACAGGAACAGGGCGACCTCAACATGGCCCTGTACGGCGGTCACGGCGAGATTCCGCGCTTCGTCGTCGCGCCGACCAGCATCTCGGAGTGTTTCTGGAAGACCATCGAGGCGTTCAACCTCGCCGAGAAGTACCAGACGCCGGTGTTCCTGGTCTCCGACCTCGCGATGTCGGTGACCGAACAGACGTTCCCGCCGGAGACCTTCGACATGGACGAGGTCGAAATCGACCGCGGGAAGGTCGTCGACGAGGACGAGATCAGCGAGTGGCAGAACGACAAGGGGCAGTTCCAGCCCCACCTCGCAAACGACGACGGGATCAGTCCGCGGACGTTCCCGGGCACCGAGGGCGGCGCGCACATGACGACCGGCCTCGAACACGACGCGCTCGGTCGCCGGACCGAGGACAAGCAGGTACGCATCGAGCAAGTCGACAAGCGCCAGCAGAAAGTCGACACTGCCCGCGAGCGAGAGGACTGGGACTACCGCGAGTACGGCAACCCCGACTCGGACAACCTGATCATCTCCTGGGGCTCGAACGAGGGTGCGATGCGCGAAGCGCTCGGCTTCCTCGACGAGAAGGGGATCGACGTCCGCTTCATCTCGGTGCCGTACATCTTCCCGCGCCCCGACCTCTCAGAGGAGATCGAGGCCGCAGACGACGTGATCGTCGTCGAGTGTAACGCCACCGGGCAGTTCGCCGACCTCCTCGAACACGATTCGCTGACCCGACTCAAGCGACTCAACAAGTACAACGGCGTGCGATTCAAGGCCGACGAACTCGCAGCAGAGATCGAGAACAAACTCGCCGAACCCACCGAAGTGGAGGCCGAATAATGAGCTCAGACGTCAGATTCACCGACTTCAAGTCCGACGAGCAACCGACCTGGTGTCCCGGATGCGGTGACTTCGGGACGATGAACGGTATGATGAAAGCCCTCGCGAACACCGGCAACGACCCGGACAACACGTTCGTCGTCGCCGGAATCGGGTGTTCCGGGAAGATCGGAACCTACATGCACAGCTACGCGCTCCACGGCGTCCACGGCCGCGCACTCCCCGTGGGCATCGGCGTGAAGCTGGCCAACCCGAACCTCGAAGTGATGGTCGCCGGCGGTGACGGTGACGGCTACTCCATCGGTGCCGGCCACTTCATCCACGCCGTCCGTCGGAACGTCGACATGACCTACGTCGTCATGAACAACCGCATCTACGGTCTCACCAAGGGCCAGGCCTCGCCGACCAGCCGCGAGGACTTCGAGACCTCGACGACGCCCGACGGTCCCAAGCAGCCTCCGGTCAACCCGCTCGCGCTCGCACTGGCCGGCGGCGGCTCCTTCATCGCGCAGTCGTTCAGTTCTGACTCCCAGCGCCACACCGAGATCGTCAAGGAAGCCATCGAGCACGACGGCTTCGGCTTCGTCAACGTCTACTCGCCGTGTGTCACGTTCAACGACGTCGACACGTACGACTACTTCCGCGACGCCATCGTCGACCTCGAAGACACCGACCACGACCCGACCGACTACGACGACGCCAAGTCGAAGATCCTCGACGCCGACAAGGAGTACCAGGGCGTGCTCTACAAGAGCGAAAACTCCGTCCCCTTCGACGAACGCGAAGGCCTGACCGACTCCATGGCCGACATCCCGGACGGCGCGCCGGACGACGCGATGGACCTCGTGAGAGAGTTCTACTAAAACCCACTTTTTTACTGCGGGGGTGTCCTCGCTCGCTTCGCTCGCTGTGGGCACCCCCGTTGCAAAAACCTGGACTAAAAACTGCTCCAGGCTCACTTCGTTCGCCTGGAGTGAACCGCCTCGCGGCCACGCCGCTCGGCGGATGCTACTGGTCGTCAACTAATCGAGATGGCTGTATTGCAGTCACGCATCCGCGCCGCTTCGCGGCGCGGA
>NZ_JBHUDJ010000003.1:384477-396459 GCF_042678165.1 Halorientalis brevis
ATTTTTTGCAGGAGTGGTGCCCACAGCGTCGCCTTCGGCGGCGCGAGGACACCCGACCGCAAAAAAGGTACTAACGGTACAGTGCGAAGGGGATGGATTGAACATCCAGTTCGGCCGTGGAAAGACCGCGTGTTGCCGGTTACACTACCTTCGCGCGAACGAAAGGGGAAGGATTCGAACCTTCGAGGCCGTAGTGGCCACCCACCCAGAAGGTGGATGCTCTGCCAGGCTGAGCGACCCTTTCGAGCGAACGCGTCTACGTCCACGCCGGCAGCACACGTTGTTATTCGGTCTATACGCGCTCTGGGTCGCGGGTACGAGCCGTATACTGGGCTCCGGGCCACTGTCGTGGACGTGTGCTTTCCGTCGACGATGGAGACACTTACTGGACGGGGCGTCACAGCGATCCCGGCACCGGCGGTCGAACCCTGCGTGCTCCCGGTCTAGCCGCTCCCTACTTCTCTCGGCGAGGTCGTATCCACGGGGAGTGCTTGCGGCGAGATGCGGTCGGCACGGTTTCGGGATGCGACCTGTCGCGTGGCCGACGGTCGTGTCCACTTTCAGTGTGCGGTCCCTAGTGGGTCTCCCTTCGGGGGCAAGTCATGACTCCGACTCACAGCCGGGCACAGGACGACGAGGAACCGAACATCGACTACAGCTGGCAGGCGTTGACGGACGTCGAGAACTACTATCCGAACGCGCGGTTCGCGATCATCTCGCCAGTCGTCGACTGGAGCCCCGAACCAGCGGACGTGCGCGATAGCTGGTACGCCGACTACAACACGCGGATGATTCGCTGGCTCAACACCGGCGAAGTCACCCAGTTGTTCGTCGCGCACGACGCGGATCTCAGCGCGTACGTCCCTGAACTGGGATACGTGATCGATCCGGACAAGGAACGACGACAGCCGCAACTGTTCGAGATGGGACGACAGTTCTCGCCGTTCGGGGACAATCCGCAACTGTACGACGTTCACGTGAACACTGTTCGTCAAGATCTCGAGGATCGGCTCCTTCAACGCGAAGACTGGTGGCGCCAATCCCAGTGACTGATGGTCCGTTCGGCCCCTCGGCCGCGTGGAGGTGATGCCACTAAGACGAGCGAGTTCGTATGGTGTATGTGGTCACTCGCCAATGGTGAACACCAACGACTATCGCGTGCTCGTCCCCGTCGACGTGCTCGGAGGGCAGGACATCTCACGGACCTTGGTCGAAGCGTTCGCGTCGGTGCCGGTCGTCCTGCTCGGGTACCACGAGATCCCCGATCAGACCGCGCCGAGTCAGGCGCGCGCGGAGTTCGGGGAGACAGCCCGATCGGAACTCTCGGATCATCACGCAGTGTTCGAAGCCGCCGGCTGTGACGTGACGTCGAAGCTCGTGTTCACGCACAGGCCTCTCAAGACGTTCGAGCGCAGCGCAGTGCTGTTGGACTGTGACGCCGTGCTGTTGCTCAATCCCGCCCCAGTCCTCGATCGCATTCTCGTCGCGATTCGTGGCGACGTCAACGTGGAGCGCATCGCCCGACTCGTCGGGGCAATCGTGGCCGATACCGAGATCGCGGTCACGTTCTTTCACGTCATCGCCAACGAGGCCCACCGCGAAGACGGCGAGACACTCGTCGAGACGGGGGCGTCGGCACTCGTCGAAGCTGGCGTCGACCCGAATCGCGTCGAAAGCAACGTGGTCGGTAACGGGTCTCCGATCGAGGCGATCCTCGACGTCGCTGGCGAGTACGACCTCTTCGTGGTCGGGGAGAGCCGGCCGTCGATCCGTCGATTCGTCTTCCGCGATCGGGCGAAGAAAATCGCCAGACGAACAGTCGACCCGGTTCTCGTCGTCCGGGGTGACTACCTCGACGCGGCGGACGAGGCGATCGAGCTGCCCGGCGACGAGAAACTGTTATGAAATGGTATATCCGCGTCTAGTTCCAGACTGAGTGCCCATCATAATCTGACTCCACCAGAACGCTTTACTCGGTAACGGGGTCAGATACGCGTACATGAGTGCCGATCCCGTCGCCGAGATTCTCCACGTCTTCCACAAACGCTACGAGATTTTGAAATGTATCTGCGACGGACAGTTGGACAAACGGGAGATCGAGGACAAGATCGACTCGTCACGCCCGACGATCGACCGGGCGTACCGTGAACTCGAAGACCTGGGGATGCTCGCGTCGACGGGGACGTCGTACGAACTGACGAACTTCGGCAAACTCTGCTGTGAGGAGTTCGCGCGGACGGAAGACACCCTCCAGACGGTCACCGGGATGGAGGACATCCTCTCGTATCTGCCGCGAGACGCCGGCTTCGACGTGGGACTGCTCGAAGGCGCAGCGGTTCACTACGCGGAGGAACACGCGCCCCAGGAACCGTTCGTGGAAATCGTCGACGTGGCGGCGAATGCGAGCGAAGTCAAGGGGTATTCGAGTACGATCATGCCCCACTACGTCGACTCGTTTCACTCGCTCGTCGTCGAAGCGGGGGTTCCCACGACGCTCGTGTTTACCGAGGACGTCGTCGAGACGGGCCACTCGAACTACGCCGAGAAGTTCGGCGAGATCGTCGCGGCCGAAAACTCGACCATCTACGCGACCACGGAGGTGTACACCTACGGGACAGTCATCGGCGACGGGACCGTCGCCGTCCCAGTGGGAAACGAACGGGATCGGCTGCACGCGGTCATCGTCAACGACACCGACTCGGCGGTCGAGTGGGCCTCCGAGTTCCTCGAGCGGATCATTGCGTCTGACCAGAGCCGTCGACTGTCAGCGTGATCTCCGACTGTTCGTCGTTCTGAATCGGGACGTCACCCACCGGGATTCCGAGGACGTGCTCGGCGCCCGTGCCGACGTCTTCGGCGACGAGCGCGGCGCCCCGCGCTGACGCATAGGGTTCCAGAACGTGAACGGGTGCGGTGTCGGTACACTGCTCGTAAATCCGGCGGGCGACGTCGATCGGCTGTTCGCGACGAACGAGCCGCCCGCTGAGGAGAACGCCGTCGAGTGACTCACCGCAGATCCCCTCTGCGAACGGGACCAGCGAGTGGATGTTGAACAGCGTCGACCAGTACACCTGTTTGAGGATCTCTGGATCGGTGATCTCGTGTGCGTCAGAGAGCTCGTGGCCCTGGCGCGGCAGGATGCCACACTGCATGAGGATGTCGTCGAATCCCTCTTCTTTCCCGTGCCGGACTGCCTCCAGGTCGGGCCAGCCGTGGACCAGGCCCAGCCAGTGGAAAAACCCCCTCAGTCGGCCATCGGAGACGAGGCCGGACATACAGGAGGAACTGGCACACGCCCAGATGAACGCGTCTCCGTTCTCACTCGTCGCCCGAAACCGCTCCTGTGCGCTCCGGACGGCGGCCACCTTGTCACCGCCACTCCACGTCGAATGGTGTCTGAAGAGCGGATGGAGCGTCTCCAGGCCGTCGTGAACGCCCGGGAGGACGACCGCCGGGATCGACGAGTCCTGCAACTGATCGAAGACCACGGCGCCGGCTCCGGTTTCGTACCCGAGGCCGAGCAAGTCCTTGACTCCCCTATTGGAGACGGATTCGATGTCCGTGATCTCTGAAATGCCGTTGCCGTAGGAGTAGGTGACCGTCGCCAGCGTGACGTTCGAGACGCCGATCCGCTCGTCGATGATCTCGAGGACGCTTTCACACGCTTCGAGTTCACGGCGATCGATCTGAAACGCGGACCGCACTCGTCCCCCCTCTCGACTCGCCACTTTGATTCCGGTCGTCGAATGGTCGATGCCGACATACATATCTCTCAGTTAATTATTCACTGTTGGCACTACCCCGAAGTGTTAATCCGTGATCGGAAATCAGACTCTGATTCGCGACGCCAGTGCTCGGCAGAACGTTCCCGGAGTCCCGTGGCGGTGGGCGGCTAGGACAGTCGCTTTGTCATCTCGACGTGGGCGATTCCTGCTTCCTCGAACTCTTCACTCACTGTGCGGTACCCGAGACGGTGATAGAACGATTCGACGGCGGTCTGGGCGTGGAGAACGAGCGTCGAGAGCCCGCGGCGACGTGCTTCCGCTTCGACGGCCGTCACGAGATCGCGTCCCCAGCCGTTCCCACGGTGTGCCTCGCGAACGGCGACGCGCTCGACTTTTCCCGTTTCGTCGTCGAGTTCTCGAAGTCGGGCTGCACCGATCGCAGTCCCCTCCTCGCTGGCGAGGAAGTGGACGGCGTCGTCGTCTTTGCCGTCGTACTCCAGCGATTCGTCCACGCCCTGTTCCTCGACGAACACGGCGTGGCGCACGCGGAAGGCAGCCGCTCGGTCGGATTCGGTAGCGGCGACGCGGACGTCGCTGGCAGGCATACGACGCCCTACACGCTGTGACACAAAAAGACTCGCCGTGGATCAGGCTTTGTGGATCTGCTCTGCGACTTCGTCGATCCCGTCGTAGGCGTGATCGACGATCCCTTCCATGTTCAGGAAGGCGTGCACCATCGACTCGTGGTTCGAGTATTCGACGTCGACCCCGGCTTCGGCGAGGCGGGTGGCGTAGGCGTGTCCTTCGTCGCGGAGAGGGTCGTAGCCACACGTCATGACGAACGCCGGCGGCGTTTCGGCGAGTTTGTCCTGCCGGGCGTTCATCGGGAAGGCCCACTGGTGGTGGGCGTCGATCTCGTCTTCGATGTACTGGTTTGCGAACCAGAGGAGGTCGTGGGCGGTGATGAAATAGCCCGTGCCGTTCTGTGAGCGAGACAGCATCGGGTCCATGTACGTCGTCGCCGGGTACAGGAGGATCTGTCGCGAGATGTCCGGCATCCCGCGCTCTGCCGCCATCAGTGAGACGACTGCCGACAGGTTCCCGCCGGCGCTGTCGCCACAGACCGACAGTCGGTCGGTGTCCCCGCCCCACTCGTCGGCGTTTCGAGCCGTCCACAGCGCACCCTGGTAGGCGTCTTTCGCCGCGGCCGGCCACGGGTGCTCCGGCGCGAGGCGGTAGTCGATGGAGACGATGACTGCCTCGGCGCGGTCACAGAGCAGCCGACAGAGGTTGTCGTGCGTCTCGACGTCGCCGATGGCGAAGCCGCCGCCGTGGAAAAAGGCGACCGTCGGGAACGGACCGTCGCCCGCCGGCGCGTAGACGCGCGCCGGAATCGGATCCTGCCCCTCTTCGAGCCCCTCCTCGATCTCGACGTTTTCGACGGTGCCGACTTCGACCGGATCGTCCCCGGCCAGGTCGACCATGATCTCGAGCTGTTGGCGCGACTCCTCGGCGGTGTCCTGCGCGAGCGTGATGTCGTAATCGTTGAGCAGATCGAGCATGTTCTCGACGTGCTCGTCGAGTTCCCCCCGTTCCGGCTGGTCGTCGAACATAGCCCACATTGTGCCAGTTACACATATCAATCTTTCACCGTACATCAGAGGGCAATTTTATTGGAAGCCGACTAGCCCAGAGTGGTTTACAATTTGCATCGCGGATACGTTCTTTTTTATGAGATGACCGTATAGGCTCTCGCAATGACTAAGCAGTTCGACATCGTCGTCGTTGGGGGTGGCACAGCGGGATCGTTCGCCGCTGCAACGGCGGCAAAAGCAGGCCTCGACGTCGTCATCCTGGAACGGAAAAGCGAGGAGGACGCCGGCGACATCGCCTGCGGGGACGCGGTCAAGGGGAAGGCGACGTTCCCTGACGTGATCGACCGCGAGTACCTCCGCGAAGAGTCGTTCATCAACCAGAACATCCAGAAAGCCGTCTTCGAGAACCCCAAAACCGGCGAGACGCTGGACATCCCGTTCGAGGAGAACGGGGCTATTCTCGACCGCAAACGCTACGGTGAAGTCCTCCTGGAAGAGGCCGACCGCGTCGGTGCGGAGATCCACTACGACACCGTGGTTCAGGACGTCGTCCAGAACGGCACGGTCGAGGGCGTCACGGCCACCCGAAACGGTTCGACCGTGACCTACGAGGCCGACGTGACGATCGACGCGGCCGGCTCGCTCTCGATCCTGCAGGACAAGGCCGACCTCGAAGACGCGACGTTCGACACGAACGTCCAGTACTCGCAGTTCTGCTCCGCCTACCGCGAGGTCGTCGAAGTCGAAGAGCCGGTTCCCTACGACGACGCTCTCTACTTCAAGCCGACCGAGGAACTGGGCTATCTCTGGTACTTCCCGCGGACCCCGACGGAGATCAACGTCGGGCTCGGCTTCCAGATGAACAAGGAACCGATGCAGCTCGTCGAGTCGCTCAAAGAAGACCTGGAGACCCGACCCGAGTACCAGAACGCCGAAGTCAAGGACAAACTCGGCGCGGCGCTGCCGACCCGGCGGCCCTACGACTCGGCAGTCGCACCGGGGTTCATCGCCGTCGGCGACGCCGCCGCACACGTCAACCCGACGACGGGCGGTGGCATCCCCGGCGCTGCGAAGGCCGGTCACTGGGCGACGAACGTTGCCATCGAGGCGATCGAGGACGGAAACGTCGGCGAGGACGCCCTCTGGGAGTACAACCGCAAGGTGATGACCGACTTCGGGAAGCGCTTCGCCGCGATGGATCTGTACAACATCTGGGGCAGCGCCCAGGACGTGGACGAACTCGTCGACCTCATCAGCGCCATGCCCGGCCAGCAACTGCTCGACGTGATGGGCAAGGAAGGGACCGCCTCGATGAGTCTCGGCCTGAAGCTCAGAACCGCCGTCCGTACCTTCGGCCACTGGGGCACCATCTACGAACTGTACAAGGTTCACGAACTCGCGTCACAGCTCAAGGACGCCTACGATCAGTACCCCAGCAGCCCCGACGAGTTCGCGGCCTGGCGTGACCGCCGCGACGCCATCATGGACGACCTCTATGAGGTCACCGGCGCGGAAGCGAAGTACTGAGCGCCCTCTTTTTGTTCTGCCACTGATAGCTGGATTCGCCGCTTTCCCAACGTCTTTTGTCGTGGCAGCCGTGATTTTTGTTGATTATGTCTTCCCAGCGACTAGATCCCGACAGCGTCCCGCACGCCAGTGGCATGCCGATGCTCGGACTCGGAACCTGGCAGAACGAAGATCCCGAGCAGTGTGCCGATAGCGTCGCGACCGCGCTTGAGATGGGGTATCGTCACATCGACACCGCCCAAGCGTACGAGAACGAGGAGGCCGTCGGCCAGGGGATCGCACAGGCCGACGTGGACAGCGACGACGTGTTCCTCGCGACCAAGGTCTGGATCTCGAACCTCTCGCACGATGACGTGCTCGAAACGACCGAGGAGAGCCTCGAAAAACTGGGCGTGGACTACGTCGACCTCCTGTACGTCCACTGGCCGGCACGCGAGTACGACCCCGCCGACACGATTCCGGCGTTCAATCAGCTGTACGACGAGGGGAAGATCGAGCACTTCGGCGTCTCGAACTTCGAGCCCGAGCACGTCGAACAAGCCCGCGAGCACGCTGACATGCCGATCTTCGCGAACCAGGTCGAGTGCCATCCACTGCTCCCCCAGGAGGACCTGCGCGAGTTCGCCGCGGAGACCGACCTCGAACTGGTCGCGTACTCGCCGCTCGCTCGCGGTCACGTGTTCGAGAACGACACCATCGCGGACGTCGCCGACAAACACGACGTGAGCGCCGCCCAGGTCAGCCTGGCCTGGCTCCGCGAGAAGGGCGTCACGGCCATCCCGAAAGCGACGGGCGAGGACCACATCGCGGACAACTTCGAGAGCCTGGCCCTGGAGTTGGACGACGAAGACGTCGCAGCCATCGACGCCATCGACGAGGTCGACCGGCGAGTCCACCCGGACTTCGCGCCGGACGCCTGGTAACCGACCGGCATATTTTTAGCGAAGTCTCGGCACCCAGAATGGTTATACCACGCGCGTTTGAACCCGTGGCGTATGGCAGCCGGAAGCCGGACCGCGAGTAGCCAACCGGGCGTCATCGACGGTATCCGGTACGATCTGGTGCGGATGCACGAGACCTGGATGGAGCTGTTCTTCCCACGCCAGCGCAGCGAAGGGAGTTCCGTCCTCGGGAAGTGGCAACCGAAGACGGCCCGCGAGAAACTCACTTACAACTCCTGGCGGCTCATCGGCGCCCCCGTCATCGGGTTGCTCTATCCCCTCGTCCTGTTCGGCTATCTCCTGCGGTTCCAGAGTCGACGCATCGATTACACAGCAGCCAAACTCGGCAAAATCGGCGTGTTCGCCCTCTTTCTCCTGTTGTGGGGCGGACTCACGGCAGTGGCACGGGTCCGGTTCACGCCGGCCGGCTTCTTCGCGGTCGGCGCTGCCTCGGGCGTCGCCGTCTTCTCGGCGCTGCTCGCCCTGCTGTTCCGGTCGCTCGGCGGTCGACTGACGACCGTCGTGTTCGCCTATCCGTTCGCGATGACCGCCATCTTCCTCCCACCGGTCGTCGCGGCGCTGTACTCGCCGACCCTGGCGGCGGCGATCTTCCCGCGGAGCCAGACCATCGCCATCTGGATCCTCGACAATCCCCTGTCCTTCCTGGACCTGGGCGAGTATCTGCGCCGGACGTACGACCTCCGCGGGGTCGCCTACGCCGGCATGTGGTTCGGCCTCGCCGTCCCCGTCGGCTGGGTACTCGGCGTCCTCGTGACGCTCGCCGACCTCGTCCGGCCCAAACCCACGAGCACGGACGAGGACGACGACGAGTAATCGCCGCGAACGCAATCCTGATTGCTGTCGGTTCCTCTCGGACGAATATGGAGTTCGACCTGGCCACGACCGGTGCGGTGTTCCTCGGACTGATCGCTATCGGCGTTGGCGGACTGGCCGCGTCTGGCGTGATGGCCACGGAAACCGTCCTGATGATGGTCCTCCCCACGACGCTTGCGTTCGGCCTGATCTGTCTCTTCCTCGGCGTCAAACACGGCGAGTACCGCGTCGCCCGCTGAGCCGTCAGAGGTCGCGCTGTCGACCTTTCGGAATTTGCGAGCGGAGTTCGCCGTGGAGGTACAGGCCGACGCCGAGCGGCTCCGGTTCGCCGACGAAGTCGTGTGTCACGACGAGATACCCCCAGTCGCCGTCCCACTCGATCTCCTGGTCGTGGCCCGCGACGAACGCCTCGGCCTCGACAAGGGAGAGGTGGATGACGTTCTCGGTGGCGTGTGACCCGAAGCGCTGGACGGCGTCGGTCGTGGGTTTCCAGTGTTCCCCGCGAGTTCGGAGCATGCTCATGCCGAGCCCCTCGACGCGTACCGGTGACTCCACCTCGCTCTGGAACGCCCAGATTTTCCCCTTGCCCTTCTCCCAGAACGTGACGTCTTCGAAGACTTCAGGGTCGATGCCGAACCGCTCGTCCCACCAGTCGAGGACTTCTTCGCGGGTGGGTCGTCCCTCGCGCTCGCGCTCGTCAGCCGTGGGCGCGAGGCGGTCGAACTGCTGGCCATCGTGGTCGTCAGTCATCCCGTCACCTCCAGTTTCGCACAGAAGAACCCGCCCGTGTCGTTGTGGTGGGGGTAGATTCGTTTGGCCTCACGGACGCTATCGTCGTAGGTCCGACCCTGCCACTCCGTGATGCCGGGTGCGGACTCCAGATCGAGATCGAACGGGACCATCTCGCAGTCCTCCTCGGCCAGCGCGTGGTCGAGGACGGCCTCGTTCTCCTCGGGTGCGAACGTACAGGTCGAGTAGACAACCGTCCCGCCCTCGCGGGTGGCCTGGATCGCACGGCGGAGGATGCCCTTCTGGATGCCCGCGATCCCCTCGACGTGGTCGAACGACCACTCGTCGAGCGTGTCGGGGTTCTTCCGGATGGTCCCCTCGCAGGAACAGGGCACGTCCACGAGCGCCCGGTCGTACTCCTCGCCGTCCCACGGTTTCAGCGAGTGGTTGCGCGCGTCCTCGCGCGTGATGCCGACGTTGGTGACGCCGAGGCGCTCGGCGTTCGAGCGCAGCGCGGAGATGCGCCCGAGGTTGTTGTCGGTCGCGACCAGAAGTCCGGAATCCTCCATCATGGCCGCGAGTTGTGTGGTCTTGCTTCCCGGGGCGGCGCAGGCGTCCCAGACGCGCTCGCCGGGTTCCGGGTCGAGCACCGTCGCGGGAACGGCCGAGACCTCTTCCTGACCGTGGAGCCAGCCGTGGAAGTACGGCCAGTTGCTCCCCGGCTGCGTGTCGGGCAGTTTCAGCACGCGGGGATTCCACGCGGTGGGTTCGTACGGAATCCCCTCGTCGTCCAGTGCGCGCCGGGCGCGCTCGACGGTCGTTTTGATCGTGTTGACCCGGACGACCGACGGGAGCGGGCGTTCGCACGCCGCGTAGAACGCGTCGACGTCGTCGATCAGCGGTTCGTACCGCTCCAGTACCTCCATTGGGACTGTGTTGTCGCCGCCCGATAGAAACCTCCGTCGATGACTGCCGACCGCTCAGTAGTCCTCGCTCTCCAGCGCTGTCAGATGCTCCTGGATCTCCGGGAACTTCTCGACGTCGACGAAGCCACACTCCGCGCCGCCGTAGAACGATTCGGGAATCTCCGTGTCGGTCAACAACAGCTCGGCGTCCCCGTCGACGTGGTTGACCTTGTCGATCGGGACGAGCCGCATGTCCGACTCGGCTGCGCGAACGCACACGACGAGGTCGTCTCGAAACAGGACCGCGTCGAACTCCTGGGCTTCGTACTCCGCCGTGGTGAACAGCGTGATCGCATCCATGCCTTCTCCCAGTCACTCGGCACGGATAACGTCTGTTGTCATTTCCCCGCGCTCGGGCTACTCCGCGTCGGGCGCTGGTTTCCAGGCCAGCATCAGGTTCCCGCCGATGAGTCCGAGGACGAGACCGACGAGCAGCCCCCCGAACGCGCCGAACAGCGAGAGGATCGACAGCACCATCGCGACGACTCCCAGCTCCGTCGAAAAGTCGTGTTTCACGTGGGCGAGGATGCCACAGGCGACGATCGCACCGCCGAGCATGATCCCGACGGCCGCGTTCCCGCCACCGCCGATCAGATCGAGGAGGTGCTGGAATCGGTACGGGACCACGGCGATGACGATCCCTGCTACCACGACGATGAGGGGGCCGAGAATCGGGCCGCGCGTTGACGCCTCGCTCATACCCGTCGTATCGGCGCCACGCCACAAAAGTTCACTCGCAGTGAACTGTCACTGGGCGCGGCCGTGTCTCACCCACAACACTCGCCCGCGGGCTTATGAGAGGGCGCTCCCTCTGGCCAGACATGGCACACGTCGACCTCCACGCGGACGGAATCGAACTGGAATCACCGGTGCTGGTCGAGGGGCTGCCCGGCGTCGGCCTCGTCGGAAAGATCGCGACCGATCACCTCGTCGACGCCTTCGACATGACCCACTACGCCACCTGTCGCTGCGAGGGGTTGCCCGACGTCGCCGTCTACCGCGAGGACGACGCTGCGGTAAGGGGTCCCGTCCGCATCTACGCCGACGAAGAGCGCGATCTGCTGGCGCTCCAGAGCGACGTTCCGGTCTCGCCGAACGAAGCCTCGGAGTTCGCCGCCTGTCTCAGCGGGTGGCTCGCCGAGATCGACGCGTTCCCCCTCTATCTCAGCGGCCTCCCCGCCGAAAAAGACGGCATGCCGAAGCTTCACGGCGTCGCCACCGGCGACGCTCGCTCGCGCCTCGACGAACACGACATCGACGCGCCCTCCCAAAGCGGCCTCGTCAGCGGCCCCACCGGCGCACTGCTCGCCCACGCCGAACGGATGGATCTCGATGGCGTCGGTCTGGTCATCGAATCGAACGCCCAGTTCCCGGACCCCGAGTCCGCCCGGGTGCTGATCACCGACGCGATCGCTCCCCTCGCCGACGTCGACGTCGACACGCAGAAACTCGTCGACCAGGCCGAGGAGATCGCCGAGGCCCGCCAGCAACTCGCCCAGCAGATGAGCCAGCAGACCGACGAGAGCTCGCAGGCGAAGCCGCTGGGGATGTTCCAATAGTACCTTTTTTAGCGGGGGCATCGCGCTCGCCCCTGGCGAGCGCTCAACCCCCGTCAAAAAATCTACGCTAAAAAAAGCGGAACTCGCGACCCTGCCGCGAGTTCCGT
>NZ_JBHUDJ010000003.1:396467-434803 GCF_042678165.1 Halorientalis brevis
TCGATTATCCGCAACTTTCACCCGCCTCGCGGGCCGAGAGGGAGATATGACTGATACTGACGACGCAGTCGAGAAGTTCCTCCGCGAGGCAGACACCGTCTTCGGCGAGTACGACGACGGGTACATGGACGCCGACGCCGCGCTCCGGCGGCTTCGGACCGAAATCGAGAATCTCGAAGAATCGACCGAGTAACCCGACGGGCGGTTCGGTGTCCTCGTTGCCAGCCGGGACAAAGGGGAAAACCCGGGACGTGGATGCGGTCAGTGGGGACTGCCAATGACCGACATCGCACTCATCGACGGGGCACGGACGCCACACGGGGAACTACTGGGCGCACTCGCCGACGATTCCGCGGTCGAACTCGGCGCGACCGCACTGGACGGCCTGCTCGATCGAACTGGCGTCGAACCCGACGCCGTCGACTGGGTCGGCCTCGGCAACGCCATCCAGGCCGGCGTCGGCCAGGTTCCCGCCCGACAGGCCGTCGTCGACTCGGAGCTCCCGCTCGACGCGCCCGCGACGACGATCAACGAGGCCTCTGGTTCTGGGGTGCGGGCGCTGGCGCTCGCTGCCGACCGCATCGACGCCGGCCGCGCCGAGTTCGTCATCGCCGGCGGCATGGAGTCGATGTCGAACGCACCGTTTCTCCTGCCGGACTACCGTGAGGGCCGCCGCCACGGCAACGGTGAGGTCGTCGATTCGATGGTCCACGACGGCCTCTGGGACCTCGATTACGAGGGGCACATGGGCGAGATCACCGAAGAGATGGTCGCACGCGAGGACCTCAGCCGCGAGGAAATCGACGAGTACGCGCTCCAGAGCCACCGGCGCGCTGCCGAGAACATTCAGGAGGGTACCTTCGACGCCGAGACCGTGGCGGTCGAGACGTCCGACGGCCTCGTGGAACGCGACGAGGGGCCGCGACCCGAATCGACGAAGGAATCGATGGGTCGTCTGCCGACGCCGTTCGCAGAGAACGGGACGATCACGCCCGGCAACGCCTCGAAGCTCGCCGACGGCGCCGGCTGCGTGCTGCTCGCCGACGAGCAGGTCGCCCACGAACGGGGATTCGGCGTTATGGCACATCTCGTCGACTACGCCGTGAGCTACCGGCCGCCCGCGGAGTTCAACGAAGCCGTCGGGGACGTCATCGAGAAGCTGCTCGACCGGAACGACCTGTCCGTCGGGGACGTCGATCACTACGAGGTCAACGAGGCGTTCGCCGCCCAGACCGTCTACGTCCGTGACCGCCTGGGGATTCCCGAAGACCGCCTGAATCCAAACGGTGGCGCGGTCGCGTTCGGCCATCCCATCGGGGCGAGCGGCGGAATGCTCGCCACGTCGCTGGCCTACGCCATGGAGCGCGAGGACGCGACCTACGGGCTCGTCGGCATGAGCGTCGGCGGTGGCGGGGCGATCATGGCGCTGTTGGAGCGGTAGCGCACTGGAAAGCTTTAGAGGGTGGCGCTCCGGTGAGTACGGTATGACAGGGTTCTCATCGCGAATCGAGCAGGTGTCGATCTCGGGCATCCGCGAGGTGTTCGAGGCCGCCGGCGAGGACGCCATCAACCTCGGTCTCGGCCAGCCCGACTTCCCGACGCCCGACCACGTCAAGCAGGCCGCGGTCGACGCCATCCAGGCCGGGAAGGCCGACGAGTACACCTCCAACAAAGGGACGCTCGAACTCCGCGAGGCAATCAGTGCGAAGTACGACCGCGATTACGGCCTCGCCGTCGAGCCCGAGCACGTCATCGCCACCGCCGGCGGCAGCGAAGCGCTCCACATCGCGCTCGAAGCCCACGTCGATCAGGGCGACGAGGTCATCTATCCCGACCCGGGCTTCGTCTCCTACGAGGCGCTGACCCACATCGCGGGCGGGGACCCCAAACCGGTTCCGCTCCGGGAGGACCTGACGCTGGACCCCGCGACGGTCGAGGAGGCCATCACGGACGACACGGCCGTCTTCGTCGTCAACAGCCCGTCGAACCCGACCGGTGCGGTCCAGTCGCCCGAGGACATGCGGGAGTTCGCCCGAATCGCGGACGAACACGACGTGCTGTGTCTCTCAGACGAAGTGTACGAACACATCGTCTTCGAGGGCGAACATCGCTCGCCCCTGGAGTTCGCCGAGAGCGACAACGTCGCGGTCGTCGGCGCGTGCTCGAAGACCTACTCGATGACCGGCTGGCGCCTCGGCTGGATCACTAGCAGTAACCCGCGGATCGAGCGGATGTTGCGCGCCCACCAGTACGGCCAGGCCTGCGCCACGGCCGCGTCACAGTACGCCGCCGAAGCAGCGCTGACCGGCCCCCAGGACCCCGTCGAGGAGATGGTCGCGGCGTTCGAAGAGCGACGAGACGTCCTGCTCGACGGCCTCGCCGACATGGGGATCGACTGCCCGACCCCGAAGGGCGCCTTCTACGCGATGCCGAAGGTGCCCGAGGGCTGGGTCGACGAAGTCATCGACCGCGGCGTCGTCGTCGTGCCCGGTGACGCCTTCGGGGAACACGGCGCTGGCTACGCTCGCATCTCCTACGCCACCGACGTCGAGACCCTGAAGGACGCCCTGGAAATCATGGACGAGGCGACGACGGCAGTTCGATAACCTCGCTGTTAACTCGTCGATCTGTCCTGTCACGTGCCGCTGAACGATTTTTTTCAGCGCGTGCGCCGACCGTGTAAGTATGGCGATTGCTCGTCACGGGTCGGGGGCCAGTGCCGGACTCAGGGCGCTCGGTTCGCAGATCCACCCGGTGTTCATGCTGCCGCCGCTCGCGTCGTCGCTGTTCGGCGCGATCCTCGCCGGTGACGTGTCTGTCGCTCTGGCCGCCCTCCACCTGGCCGCCGTGTTCAGCGGTCTCTACACGGCCCACGTCAAGGACGGCTACGTCGACTTCTACCACCGCGGTGAGGACGACGACCATCCGCTCACGGCGACTGGGTGCCGCGTCGCACTCGCGGCCGCGACGATCGCTTTCACCATCGCACTCGGCGCGATCTTTCTGCTGGTCGGCCCGCTTGCAGCACTTTTGACGCTCCCGGGGTGGATCATCGGGTACTTCCACGCGCCGCAACTCGACATGCATCCCGTGACTGCGACCGCTGGCTACCCGTCTGGAATCGCGCTCGCGCTGGTCGGTGGCTACTACGTGCAGGCCGAGGCCGTCGCGCCGGTTCCGCTGGCCTTCGCCGCCGTCTTCCTGCTCGTTCTCTCCGGAATCAAGGTCGTCGACGACGCACAGGACTACGAGTACGATCGATCGATCGGGAAACGGACCGTCGCGGTCGAACTGGGGCGGGCACGCGCCCGCCTGACCGCCTACGGACTGATGGCCGTGGGCCTGCTGACCGTCCTCGCACTCGCTGCTGCGACCGTCTTCCCCCCGAGCGCGGCTCTCGCGCCGATCGTGTTCGCTGGTGTCGCGACGTTGACTCACCGAGCCGACGCAGAACTATCAACGATGCTATTGATTCGCGGCTCGTATCTCTTCCTCGCCGTCCTCGTCGCCGCAGTCTGGTTCCAGCCGCTCCGCTGACCGGCGACCGCACAGCGCCTGTCATCGTTTCGAACAACCGGCCACCCGTCACCGCTCTCGCACGGGAAATGTAACAATTAGGACGTGAACTTCAGTCGAACGAGACGGTGAGGAACGTGCAGGCGACTGTTTCTTCCTGCCATTGGCTAGATGTAACAATCAAGATTGCTATAAATGGACAGGTATACCCGGCACCACCCTCTCCCGGGAGAGTACCGATAACACGTCCACGGGAAGGAACCACATGCCAACGTTCCAAACAGTCGTTTCGCGGTCACTGAAAACAACCGACGCGACGTTCGAATCGCTCGTCGTCGCTGACGACGCGATGTCGTTGAGCTATCGCGTGTCAGACACGGACGACCCGGACGCCATTACGGAGCAGGTGGCAGCGGTTGCGGCAGCCTATCTGCTCGCCGTTCGCGATGGCTCCGGCCGCACAGAACTCACGGTCGAACTGTACGAAGAGGACGCGTCGGTTCCAGTCGCCTCCTACTGCATCGACGCCGATTGGGCACGTGCCTGCGTCCTCGGGGACGTCGACCGAGAGGACTACTTCCAGCGCGTGCTCGACACGCTCGCGACGCGGCAGCAGCGGATGGCCGGCAAAGTCGAATTCGCCGAGGCCTGACTCGCTGGGTGAGAGACGCTGGTCCCTGCTGGCGTGCCCCGTCGTCGCTGATCGCGTCCGTAGCCGGTCACTGTCGAATGAGGTCCGGCGGTTCGTGGTCCGCACCGAGTCGCATCTCGGTGTACCCGACGTAGCGCTGGACGAGCGCGGACGCGCCGACGATGGCGACGAAGAGTCCCGTAATACCGATCTCGCCGACCGCCGCGAACGGCGGGAGACCGACGAAGGCGGCGACTACTAACAGCCCACAGACGATCGTCAGGCCGAGATAGTAGAGACTCCAGGGGATGTCGCCCCGACCGACCACGTCGAGATACACGTCGAGATTCGCGGCGGCGGGTGCGAGCGAGACCGTCTGCTGATCGCGATCGTACTCGACGACTCCCCGATCGTCCATCATCGGGAGGTGACTCTGTCTGAGTGCCGTTCTGACGCTGTTGTGCTTGCGTTGACTGATGTTGTTGACTGGTTCACCACTTTCCCAGGCTGCGACTCTGTCGGTTAGTTCTTCGAGATACACGTCTCGACCGGCGTGGCGTTTCAGATGATGGAAGACGTATCGTCGCCGCTGGTTTCCGAGAACCTCGAACACGTCGTCAGCTCTCAACACCGACCGCTCCTCACCGTCGACCACTGTTGGCTCCTGACTTGCCGAGTGCACGATTTCTGTGTACCCCCGACCTACTGGGAATGGTTGCCAGTTCTGGCCTTTGTTATGCGGCTCCCCCACACGATTGCAGTGAGGATGAAATCGACTACGAATCGTATAGGTGTCGGCTGATAATGCAATACCTGTAACTAATGGATGCTCCGTCCACGTACTGTCAATTTAACGAGCCGCGGCGGACGTCCGTCCAGCGCCGAACTCATCGACGCCGATCCCAATCTTGTCGGCCGTCGTGCATACTGCTTCGCAGGAGCGCTCCGTGCACGGCTCCGACAGCGACGCGTTTCCCGTGCCGATCACTTCGCCGAGCTCACGATCTTCACCACGTCGCCCTCGTCGAGTTCGGTGTCGTCGGCGATCTTCCGGCCGTCTTTCGCATCGACGGCGTGCAGGTAGCCGTCGCCGATGTCGGAGTGGACGGCGTACGCCAGGTCCGTCGGCGTCGACCCCTGGGGTAGGAGGAAGGCGTCGGGTAACACGTTTCCCTTGGCGTCGGTCCACTTGCTCTCGTTCTGGACCGGGTAGGCGGTGAAGTGGTCGAGCAGGTCGTAGACGGCGGTGTTCAGCGCCTCCTGGATCCCCGTGCCGCTCCCCTCGTCCATCACGTCGCGGATGCGTTCGAGACCCTGCTCCTGTTCGCCGCTTATGTCGCCGACGATGTCGAAGTCCGGATCGCCCGGATCGTAATCGATGATGCCGGCCTCGGCACCCTTGCGCAGGGCGAGTTCGCCGTCGGCCGTCGCGGGGACGACGTACTCGGCGGCCTCTTCGAGGCGCTCGACGTTCCCCTCGGGAGCGATGTCCGCCTTGTTTGCGACGACGACGATCGGTTTGGTCCGTTCGCGGATGTCCCGGGCCAGTTCCTCGCGATGGTCGTCGGTCCACTCGCGGGGGTCTGCGGGGTAATCGAGGTCACGCAGCGTCCGTGCGATGTCCAGCTCCGTCGCGCCGATGCCGGTCAGCATCTCGGCGAGCGCCTCGTCGATGTCGAAGTCCGGCGAGCGGGACTGGCGCTCGACCGACTCCCAGTTGCGGTCGACGATGCTGGCCAGCCAGAGGTCCATCTCTTCCTCGATGAAGTCCACGTCTTCCACGGGGTCGTGTTCGCCCACTTCGACGGGTTCGCCCTCCTCGTTGGTCCCGCCGGAGGCGTCGACCACGTTGAGGATCACGTCGGCGTTCGAGAGCTCGTCGAGGAACTGGTTGCCGAGGCCGCGTCCCTCGTGGGCACCGGGAACGAGTCCGGCGACGTCCAGCAGTTCGATGGGGACGTAGCGCTTGCCGTCGTGGCAGTGCTCGTCGCCGCAGCGTTCGTCCCGTTCGAGACAGGGGCACTCGGTGCGGACGTGGCTGACGCCGCGGTTGGCGTCGATGGTGGTGAAGGGGTAGTTCCCCACGTCGACCTCGGCCATGGTGGCGGCCTTGTAGAACGTAGACTTGCCGGCGTTCGGCTTCCCGGCAAGTGCGACCGAAAGCATGCCCGGAGGTACCCGGGAGAAAAGGAAGGGGCTTTCGGTCTTCGCGACGCGAGCGGCCGGCGTCCTCGCGCTACCGAGGGCTCGTCGAACCCCGCTCCATGGGGTCTCTGTGGCCGTTCTCGCGATAGCTGTCGGGGTCAGTCCCGTCTGCAGTCACACGCTCAGTCCCTTTCGCGACGGTGTCCTGCTCCGACGCTGCTGCGGTCGGCTGCTCGTCTGTCGTCGTCTCCTCGTCGTCCGACTGGGCTGCGTCTGGCGACTCCTCGTCGTTCGACTCCTCGGCGTCCGTCGTCTCGTCTCGTTCCTCCGGCTCGTCGGCAACGTCCTCGTCGGCGTCGTGCTCGTCAGTCTCGACACTCTCGTCGACGTCGCTCTCCTCAGTGTCTGCGGTCTCGCGTTCCGACTCGTCGTCCGTGCTGCTGGTCGCATCGTCCGGCTGGTCGTCGTCACGGACCAGGGTCATCTCGCCGCGCGCTCGAATCGACCCGTCGACGACGGCGTCCTCGTGGAGTACCACGTCCGTTGCGGAGATGTCGCCCCAGACGTGAACGTCCGGGCCGACGCCAACAGTCCCGTTCCGGGTGGTCACGTCGCCGTGAATTTCGGTCCCATGTCCGATTTCGATGTCCTCGCGGGCCCGGAGACTGCCGAAGACGTTGTTGTCGGCTCCCACGGTGAGCTCTTGGGCTCGAATGTTGCCGTGGAGCCGGCAATCGTCTCCGATCGTCGCCGGTGTCGAAACCCGCCAGGCGTCGTCGCTCACGCTGGCGTTCCGTGGAACCAGAATCGGGTCGTGGTCCCGCTCGTCGTCGACTAAGTCGGACATGAGGTCTTCGGCGGCTTCCTCCTCACCGATGCGCAGGAGCTGCGAGAGATACACGAAGAGGAAGACGATGGTCGGCATCGGGTTTCGGATAACGATCCACCCGTTGGCCTCGAACCCCTCCTCGATGTCGACGTCGTCGCCGATGTCGAGGTCGCCCGAGACCATCAACTGGCCGTCGACGTGCACTCGCTCGCCGATGTACGCGTTCCGTCCGGCGAGCACGTTACCGTCGACGTCACTCCACATGTCCAGCCGGCAGTCGCCCTCGGCTTCGATGTCGCCACCGAAGCGAACGCGTTCACCGGCAATGACGTGGTGCCCACGGACGCCGAATCCGACGGTACTCTGTCCGCCGACGATCACGTCCCCGTCCGTCACGAGGTCGTGCTCCTCGACGGTCGTCCCGTCCGGAATTGACAGTTCGTCTAACGGGTCCGAGCGCAGCGGCACACCCGTATGTGCACAGTCGGCCGTATTAAACCTCCTGCCGCCGTCTGACGAATGTCTGACGCATATACGATTTCTGCCATGTCACACATATGCGACTGTCGGTCGTCCCGGCGTGCACGCCATCGTGCGTATCGCGCAGTTTTTTACCTGGGTGGGGCGTACCCTGGTGCATGACGGTCCTTTCTTTCGACGAGCAGGGGGTCGACGTCGTCTACCAGGGTACAGAGTTCCGTCTCGAAAAGGCGCTCATTGAGGACGCGATCGGGAAGTCCTATCCCGACGTGACGGATCACGAGGTCCTGAAGATCGTCGAAGAAGACCCCGCACTGTCCGGTGAGCCACGGCGGATCGCCGAGATTCTGGACTGATCGTTCCATGTCAACTGCCCGGAAGTCGATACTACTAACTGCCGGCGTACGTATCACACAGGTATGACTACGCTTTCCGAGAAGTTCGATCACCCGTCCTGGTTCACTGCCGGTGGGACTGTCCTGGGCTACCTGGCTATTCTCGCCGTGATGACCGTGCTGCTGTTCGTCGTCCCGTTCGTGCTGTTTTCCTTCCTGTAGGTCGGAGCAGATTTCGCTGCTGAAGCGGTCGCAGAAACGATTGGACTCCGGCTCGCAAAAATCAGTGCCCGTGAGTGACGACTACGCGAACGTCTTCGAGACGTCTTCGTCCTCTTCCTCTTCGGCCTGGATCTTCTCCCAGGCGTTCTCGAAGTCCTCCATGCGGACCTCCGTCCGGTCGTCGCGGATGGCGAACATCCCGGCCTCGGTGCAGATCGCTTTCACGTCGGCGCCGGAGGCTTCCTCGGCCACGTCCGCGAGTTCTGCCCAGTCCACGTCGTCAGAGACGTTCATGTTGCGGGTGTGGATCTTGAAGATCTGCTCCCGGCCGTCACGGTCGGGTTTCGGCACCTCGATGAGGCGGTCGAACCGACCGGGGCGGAGGATGGCGCGGTCGAGCATGTCGAAGCGGTTGGTGGCGGCGATGATGCGGATCTCGCCGCGGTCCTCGAAGCCGTCCATCTCCGAGAGCAGTTGCATCATCGTCCGCTGGACCTCTGCATCCCCGCTCGTCTTGGACTCGGTGCGCTTGGCCGCGATGGCGTCGATCTCGTCGATGAAGATGACGGCTGGCTCGTGCTGGCGTGCGAGCTCGAAGAGGTCTCGAACGAGCTTTGCACCCTCGCCGATGAACTTGTGGACCAGTTCCGAGCCGGCCATCTTGATGAAGGTGGCGTCGGTCTGGTTCGCGACGGCTTTCGCGAGCATCGTCTTCCCGGTACCCGGCGGGCCGTGGAGCAGAACGCCGCTCGGCGGGTCGATGCCGACGTCCTCGAACATCTCGGGGTTCTTCAGGGGCATCTCGACGGTCTCGCGGACCTCGTCCATCTGGTCTTCGATGCCGCCGATGTCCTCGTAGCCCACGTCCGGACTCTTGTCGACCTGCATGACGCGAGCGCGAACGTCGGTTTCGTCGTCGAGAGATTTGACGATAGAGAGAGAGTTGTTGACAGCGACCCGGCTGTCGGGTTCCAGGTCCTCCCGCATCTCGTCGGTGACCTCCGTCAGGGCCTCCTGGTTGTTGCCGTGCTGTTTGATGATGACGCCTTCGTCGGTCAACTCCTGCACCGTGGCGACGAACAGCGGCGACTGCTTGAGCTTCTTGTTCTCGTGGGTCAGCCGTTCGAGCTTCTGCTGGTACTTGTTGTTCTCGGCGTTCGCATCGAGCAGCTTGTCCCGCATCTCCTCGTTTTGAGACTCGAGCACCTCGAGCCGCTCCTGGAGGGCGCTGATCTTCTCCTGCTGTGACGCGTCTTCATCGTACGGCAAATCGACGTCGTCAACAGTGTCAGTCATTGACCCTTCGTAGTGGATGTAGTAATAAGAGGCTTCGGGTAGACACAGGCCGTGAACTACGAACGTTTGCTTGCGATTTGCCCGATGTGCGATGAGCTACGGTAATAAATACGAATAAGAAATATTATTAAGCTGTATGTGAAACTCGGTGGTACGATGAGCGCCTCAGAGTCAACCCAAGCGGACGCCGACGCTGGGAGTTGGGAGGCAGTGAGAGAACTGCCGCCGAGTGCGAAACTGGTCGCCAAAACCCTGGAGTACAACGACACGCTGACCCAGAGCCAACTGGCCGAGGAGACGCTGTTGCCGCCGCGGACCGTCCGGTACGCCCTCAACCGACTGGAAGAAGTCGGCGTCGTCGACTCTCGATTCTCCTTTTCGGACGCACGGAAACGTATCTACACGCTCAGCATCGAGGACGCGGCCTGATCCGTTCGAGCCGAACGTTCAAGTGCGAACACGGAACCACTGCACCGTGTGCCCGACCACGAATCCGTCAAACGGGCGCTCGCCCGTCTCGCGGCCCGCTCGACCGGCGCTACCAGCGGAACGGCGCCACGCCTGATTGCTGATCCGACGGGGAACTACCGAGCCGTGATCGACCAGGCGAGTGCCGCCGTCCAGGAACTGTCCACAGCGGCAGCGTTCGTCGAAGCAGACGGACTCCAGCGACTCGCCGCGGCGATCGACGCCGCGGAGGCTGCCGGCGACCACGCTGGGGCCCGCCGCGGCCGCGAGGCGCTGTCGACGTTTCAGCGAGTTCGGGCGGCCGCGGAAGTACCGGACCGCGACCACTTTCACTCCGGTCGCGGAACCCATTTAGGGGGTGGCGACGAAGGGGCAGGAAAATGACACGGGTGATTCATACGGGAGACACACATCTCGGCTACCGGCAGTATCACCGGCCGGAACGCCGAGCGGATTTTCTCGATGCCTTCCGCCAGGTCGCCAACGACGCGATCGACGACGACGTGGACGCCCTGGTCCACGCGGGCGACCTCTTTCACGACCGCCGTCCGGACCTCCCAGACATTCTCGGCACGCTCTCCGTTCTGCGCGATCTCGCCGCCGCCGACGTGCCCTTCCTGGCGATCGTCGGCAACCACGAGACGAAACGCGACGCTCAGTGGCTGGACCTGTTCGAGTCGCTCGGCCTGGCGACGCGCCTCGGTGCCGACCCCGTCACCGTCGGGAACACCGCTTTCTACGGCCTGGACTTCGTCGCCCGCTCCCAGCGCGAGGACCTGGCCTACGACTTCGAGCCCCACGACGCCGACCACGCGGCGCTCGTGGCCCACGGCCTGTTCGAACCGTTCGACTACGCCGACTGGGACACCGAGACCGTCCTGAGCGAGTCGAACGTCGACTTCGACGCGCTGCTGCTCGGCGACAACCACAAACCGCAGAAAGCAGAGCTGGAAGGGACGTGGGTCACTTACTGCGGGTCCACCGAGCGCGCGAGTGCGGACGAGCGCGAGGACCGCGGCTACAACATCGTGACCTTCGACGACGAGGTGTCCATCCGACGCCGCGGAATCCCCACCCGCGACTTCGTGTTCGTCGACGTCGAACTCGGCGAGGGAGAAGGGGTCGAACGCGTCTGCGAGCGCGTCGGGCAACACGACCTCGAAGACGCCGTGGTCGTCGTCAACGTCGAGGGCGACGGCGACCCCGTGACGCCGGCTCAGATCGAGGAGTACGCCGACGAGGAAGGCGCTCTCGTCGCTCGTGTCACGGACCACCGCGAGGTGGCCGACACGGCCGATGTCGACGTCAGCTTCGCCGACCCGGACGACGCCGTCCGCGAACGGATCAGAGACCTCGGGCTGAGTCGGGCCGCACGGGACATCGACGAGACGGTCCGCGCCAGCAAGGTCGCGGACTCGAACGTCACCGAGGAAGTGGAACGGCGGGTCCGCGACCTCGTCGAAGACGACGAAGCGAGCGCCTTCCAGCCGGCCGAGACCGACGAGTCCCAAGCAGGCGATCCCGCCGGCGCCGACGAGGAAGCGACGGCCGACGGCGGTGCGGCGACTGCAGACGGGAGCGAGCCCGACGGGGCGTCGGGCGGGAACGACGGCGAGAGCACCGACGGGCAGTTGACGATGGAGGACTACGAGCGATGAAGTTCGAGCGCGTCAGGCTGGAGAACTTCAAGTGTTACGCGGACGCGGACCTGCGGCTGGACACCGGTGTGACGGTCATCCACGGGCTGAACGGCAGCGGGAAGTCGTCGCTGCTGGAGGCGTGCTTTTTCGCGCTGTACGGCGCCCGCGCGCTGGAGAAGAAACTGGACGAGGTCGTGACGATCGGTGCCGACGACGCCACGGTCGAACTCTGGTTCACCCACGGCGGGCAGTCCTACCACCTGGAACGGCGCGTCCGGGTGACGGACGACCGGGCGAGCACCGCGAAATGCGTCCTGGAGACGCCGGACGGGGTCTTCGAGGGTGCCCGCGACGTCCGCGAGCACGTCACGGAGCTACTCCGGATGGACGCCGAGGCGTTCGTCAACTGCGCGTACGTTCGCCAGGGCGAGGTGAACAAGCTCATCAACGCCACGCCGACCGAGCGCCAGGACATGATCGACGACCTCCTGCAACTCGGGAAACTGGAAGACTACCGCGAACGCGCAAGCAACGCCCGACTGGGCGTCAAGCACGTCCGGGACGCAAAGCAGGAACTGCTGACGGACGTGGCGAGCCAGATCGAACGCAAGGAGGACAAAGACCTCCACGAGCGACTGAACTCCCTCCAGTCGCGGCTCAACGAGATCGACAGCGACATCGAGCGGTATGAAACGAACCGGGAGAGCGCAGTCGAAACCCGCGACGAAGCGCAGTCGATCATCGAGGAGTACGACGAGAAACGCGAACGACTGGCCGAGCTGACCGAGGAGATCGAGTCGCTGACCGCCGACATCCAGGAGACCGAACAGGAGCGCGAACAGGTCGGTGAGCGCATCAGCGAGCTGAAATCACAGCTCGACGAGTCTCGCGAGCGCCGTGACGACCTGCTCGCCGACACCGACCTGGAGACGGCGACCGAGGAGGCCGTGGCCGACCGCCTCGACTCGCTTCGCGAACGGGACGACGAACTCCGGAGCGACATCGAGGAGTATCAGCTGGCGGTCCAGAAACACTCGAGCGAAGCCGACTCGCTCCGCGCGACGGCCGACGACCTCGAACAGCGGGCCACGGAGAAACGAGAGAAAGCGGCGAACCTCGAAGCGAACCTGGCCGAGACGCGCGAGAAGCTGGCCGACCGCCGCGAGAAGATCGAGACGCTCTCGGAGCGCATCGAGGACAAAGAAGCAGTCTTCGAGGACGCACCGATCGCGATCGGCGAGGCGAACGACCACTGGGACGCGGTCGCCGACGACCTGAACGAAGCGCGCGAGCGCGAGACGGAACTGGAAGCGAAACTGGAGAGCGCACAGGCGAAACTCGACGAGGCCGAGGAGCTGCTCGACGCCGGGAAGTGCCCGGAGTGCGGGCAGTCCGTCGACGGGTCGCCCCACGTCGAGTCCATCGACGAGCATCGCGACCGCGTGGCCGAGATCCAGGACGACCTCGTCACGGTTCGGGCCGAGCGAGAGCAGTTGGAGGAACGGCTGGAACGAGCGGACGAACTGGTGGACGTGCAGAACGACCTCGCGCAGCTGCGGAACAACCTGGAGAACGTCGAACAACTCGTCGCCGAACAGGAAGGCAGCGTCGAGGAGAAGACGACCCAGGTGACGGAACTCCGCGAGGAGGCCGACGAACTGGAGTCCGACGCCGAGTCGAAGCGTGACGAAGCGGCGGACGCGGCCGACGAGGCGGACGAAGAGCGCGAGAAAATCGCCGAGTGCAACAGCGAGCGCGGTGACCTCCGCGAGCAGATCGAGCAACTCGAACGACTGCGGGACGCCGTCGACCGGATCGCCGATCTCGAGGACGAACTCGAACGATTACGGGAGAAGCGCTCGAACAAGGCGGAGCTGAACGACGAGCGGCGGGACCGACTGGCCGACAAGCGCGAGCGGAAGGCCGACCTGGAAGCCGAGTTCGACGAGTCGGCGATCGAACAGGCGCGCCAGGAGAACGAGCGGGCGACGCAGTACATCGAGAAGGTCGACCCGAAACTCGACGAACTCCGCGAGGAACGCGACGAGGTGACGGGACAGATCGGCGGCGTGCAACAGGAGATCGAGGACCTGGAGAGTCTGCGAGACCGCCGCGAATCGTTGTCGGCGACCGTCGAGCGCCTGGACTCGCTGTACGAGGAAGCCGAACAGCTCCAGGAGATGTACGGGACGTTGCGGGCGGAGCTGCGCCAGCGCAACGTCGAGAGCCTCGAACGAATGTTGAACGAGACCTTCGACCTGGTGTACCAGAACGACTCGTACTCGCGGATCGAACTCGACGGGGAGTACGAACTGACGGTGTACCAGAAAGACGGCGAAGCGCTCGACCCCGAGCAGCTCTCGGGCGGTGAGCGCGCGCTGTTCAACCTCAGCCTCCGGTGTGCGATTTATCGGTTGCTGGCGGAGGGCATCGAGGGGTCTGCGCCGATGCCCCCGCTCATTCTCGACGAGCCGACGGTGTTCCTGGACTCCGGTCACGTCTCGCAACTGGTCGAACTGGTCGAGGCGATGCGGGAACTCGGCGTCGAGCAGATCGTGGTCGTCAGTCACGACGAGGAACTCGTCGGCGCAGCAGACGATCTCGTGCTGGTCACGAAGGACGCGACGACGAACCGGTCGACAGTCGAGCGCGGGGCCGCGGATCTAGACGCGGTCGTGCTCCCCTCGGACTGAGCGGCTCAGGTTCGGAGGTGGTCTAGCCCGTCTGCTGCGGTTTCGGTGGTCTCGTAGCCGCGCTCGCCGGCGACGCGCGTTTCTTCGACGAGGCCGGCGGCCCGAAATTCGGCGAGCATTCCGTGGAGGTCGCTCTCACAGAGGTCGTACGCCGAGAGCAGCGTTCTGACGGGCGTGGGGCCGCGGGCGTCGAGGTCGAGGAGCAACCCCAGCGATCGATCGTCGCGGACGGCGGTGAGAACGGTCCGGGCGGCGTCGGGGACGGCGCGGGCCGCAGTCGCGAGGGGCGACTCGCCGTCGACGGGTTCCAGTTCGTCGTTGGCGATGTAGCGCTCCTCGCCGGTTTCGGGATGTCGGACGCGGCTGGACTCCCCGGACTGTTTGAGCAAGAGATACAGGGTGCCCGATTCGTCGCGGACGCTACGCATACGCCGAGCTAGCGGTCAGGCGTGGTTAGCCGTTGTGGTCGTCGTCGCTCGTGACGCGCTTGTACCGGCGGTAGCCGTAGACGAACGCGCCGACGCCGAGCGCGAACACCGCGGTGCCGTTGGTCCACTCGCCGCGGAAGTAGATCAGCATCGGGCCGAGCGACGCGGCGAACAGAGCGAGGTTGAAGACCATGACGAGCTTCCAGAACGACCTGGCGAGGTCGTCCGGAACGTCGGTCTCCGAGAGCTCCGGCGGCTCCGGGACGTCGACTTCGGGGACGTCCGGCCCGAGGTCTTTGACGAAGTCCTGCTCGTCGGGTTCGGCGGCTTTGCCGGGGTCGTCTGGCTCGGCGGCTTTGCCTGGATCGACGAATCCACTGGCATCGTCGGATTCGGGCTGCCGCCGTTCGTCGTCCGAGCCGGTCACTACACCTCCGTTCGAGAAGGCTGCGAAAAAAGGTTGCGTGCCGCGGTTCAGACTGCGTCGGTGAGGGGGACCGCGTCAGTCGCCTGGACCCACGCGAGCGGGTTCTCGGCGTCGTAGAGGACGACGCCGTCGTCGGTTTCGTACGCTTCGATGGTCTCGACTGCGGCGGGAACGTCGGGGTCCCGTGATTCTGCCGCGCTGTCCAACTTAGTCCGACTACCGTTGGCGCGGTCCGTCATAGCGTCTTCAGACTGTGGTAAGATGTGCCATGTCATATACCTTGTGGGCGAGTCACGTCTCAACACGGAGAGGGGACCGTCGGGATTTTAGGTGGGGGTCTCCAACGGAGCCACAGCAATGGAGCAAACGGAATTCGGGGACTTCGGTGATGGCGGGGACACCGAACGAGACGTCCAGGCCGAAGCCGCGGCCGTCGCCGGGAACGGCGGCGGCTCGTTCGACATCGTCGACCTGGACGACGTGCGCTACCCCGACGCGGACACCCAGGTCACGCTCGCCGTGACCCAGGTCGACTACACGATCGAAGGCCACGGCGACGACGAGTTCCCCGTCATCCACGTGTTCGGACGGACGCCCGAGGACAACGAGCCCGTCCACGTCGAAGTCTACGAGTTCAAGCCGTACTTCTACGCCCCGACAGACTCGCTGACCGACCGCGACCTGAACCGCGACCGCATCACGGGCTACGAAGAGACCGACGAGAACGGCGAGCCCTACGAGTCCATTCGGGGCGAGCGCCTGACCAAAATCTTCGGCCAGACGCCCCGCGACGTCGGCCAGATGCGCGACGAGTTCGATCACTACGAAGCGGACATTCTCTTTCCCAATCGTCTCCTCATCGACAAGGACGTCACCAGCGGCATCCGCGTTCCCGAGCGCCGTGACGGTGACGACGGGCCGATTCGCGTGCCCCACGAGGAAGTCGAAGCGGTCGACGCGAACGCCGCTCCCCGCGTCAACACCTTCGACATCGAGGTCGACGACCGCCACGGCTTCCCCGAAGAGGGCGAGGAACCCATCGTCTGTCTCACCTCCCACGACTCCTACGACGACGAGTACGTCGTCTGGCTGTACGACGCCGACATGGGAGCCACGCCGCCGGACACGCTCGGAAACTACGACCCGATCGAGGGCGACTTCGACGCCGACGTGCGCGTCTTCGAGGAAGAAGAGCGGATGCTCGACGCCTTCCTCACCTATCTCGAGGAGACCGACCCCGACATTCTGACGGGCTGGAACTTCGACGACTTCGACGCGCCGTACTTCCTCGACCGCCTCGAAGAGTGTCAGGGGCCACACCACGAGTACGACCTTTCGATCGAGCGCCTCTCCCGCGTCGACGAGGTCTGGCGCAACAACTGGCAAGGCCCGAACATCAAGGGTCGGGTCGTCTTCGACCTCCTCTATGCCTACCAGCGCACGAAGTTCACCGAACTCGACTCCTACCGCCTCGACGCGGTGGGCGAACAGGAACTCGGCGTCGGGAAAGAACGGTACCCCGGCGACATCGGCGACCTCTGGGAGGACGACCCCGAACGCCTGCTGGAGTACAACCTCCGGGACGTCGAGCTGTGCGTCGAACTCAACGAGCAACAGAACATCATCCCGTTCTGGCAGGAAGTCGCCTCCTTCGTCGGCTGCAAGCTCGAAGACGCGACGACGCCCGGCGACGCCGTCGACATGTACGTCCTGCACAAACTCCACGGCAACTTCGCGCTCCCCTCGAAGGGCCAACACGACGCCGAGGACTACGAGGGCGGCGCCGTCTTCGACCCGATCACGGGCGTGCGCGAGAACGTCACCGTGCTGGACCTGAAGTCGCTGTATCCGATGTGTATGGTGACCGTCAACGCGAGCCCAGAGACGAAGGTCGATCCCGACGCCTTCGACGGGGAGACGTTCAAGGCACCGAACGGCCAGCACTTCCGGAAGGAACCGGACGGCGTCATCCGAGAGATGGTCGACGAACTCCTGACAGAACGCGAAGAGAAGAAATCCCAGCGCAACGAGTTCGACCCCGACAGTCCGGACTACGAGCGGTTCGACCGCCAACAGGCAGCTGTCAAGGTGATTATGAATTCGTTGTACGGAGTTCTTGGATGGGATCGCTTCCGTCTCTACGACAAGGAGATGGGAGCTGCCGTCACTGCGACCGGTCGCGAGGTAATCTCGTTTACGGAAGCGGTCACCGACCGCTTGGACAAATCGGTCGTCTACGGCGACACAGACAGCGTGATGATCGAACTCGGCGGCGACGTCTCCAAAGACGAGGCGATCGAGCAGTCGTTCGAACTCGAAGAGTCGATCAACGCCGCGTACGACGAGTTCGCGGCCGAGGAGTTGAACGCCGACGAGCATCGCTTCCAGATCGAGTTCGAGAAGCTCTACCGGCGCTTCTTCCAGGCCGGCAAGAAGAAACGCTACGCGGGCCACATCGTCTGGAAGGAAGGGAAAGACGTCGACGACATCGACATCACGGGGTTCGAGTACCAGCGCTCGGACATCGCCCCGATCACCAAGCGCGTCCAGAAGGAGGTCATCGACCGCATCGTGAAAGGCGAGGACACCGAGAACGTCAAATCGTACGTTCACGACGTCATCGCGGACTTCCAGGACGGCAACGTCGACCCCGAGGACGTCGGCATCCCCGGCGGTATCGGGAAGAAACTGGACAACTACGACACCGACACGGCGCAGGTGCGCGGCGCGAAGTACGCGAACCTCCTCCTCGGAACGAACTTCGCGCGGGGGTCGAAACCCAAGCGTCTGTACCTGAAGCGGGTTCACGACGACTTCTTCCAGCGCGTCGAGGACGAACTGGATCTGGACCCCTCGGAAGATCCGCTGTACGGTGAGTTCAAACGGGAACAGGACGTTATCTGCTTCGAGTACGCCGACCAGGTCCCCGAGGAGTTCGAGGTCGACTGGGACAAGATGCTCGAAAAGACGCTGAAAGGCCCCATCGAACGGATTCTGGAAGCGCTCGACGTCTCCTGGGACGAAGTCAAGAGCGGGCAGGAACAGACCGGGCTCGGCAGCTTCATGTAGCGCGAGCGGTCGAATACTGGTCAGTCCTGACTGATCGGATCGCTGTTCGTGATGACGGCGCCCCCGACGCCGCTGATCTCGAAGCGAGCCCCACCGCTTTCACTGTCAGTGATCTCGACGTCCCAGCCGTGGGACTGGACTGCCGTCTGGACGATCGAGAGCCCGAATCCCGTGCCGTCATCTGCGGTGGTGTACCCTTTGTCGAGGACGCTGTCGCGCTCGGCTTCCGGGATGCCCGGGCCGTCGTCCGCGACGAAAAAGCCGTCCTCGACGTCGCCGACGCGAATCGAGACGTCCTCGCGTCCGTGATCGATCGCGTTTCGAAAGAGGTTCTCGAAGATCTGGAGCAGACGGCCCCGATCGGCCTGCACTTCGCGGGTGGTCTCGACGTCGAGCGTCGCGGCCTTCGTGTCGACGTTGCTCCAGGCGTCTTCTGCGATCGCCGGGACCGACACCAGTTCCGTCTTGCTGACGGCCTGGCCCTGGCGCGCCATCATCAGCATGTCGTCGATGATTGACTCCATCCGCTTCAGTCCGGCTTCCATCTCGTCGAAGTGCTCTTCGTCGGGCGACTGCCGAGCGAGTTCGAGGCGGCCGCTGACGACGTTGATTGGGTTCCTGAGATCGTGGGAGACGATGCTGGCGAAGTCCTCCAGTCGTTCGTTCTGTCGTTCGAGCTGGTCCGTCTGGCGTTCGAGCTGTGCCTTCTGGTGCTCGAGTTGGCGCTGTCGGCGCTCCTGTTCGGTGATGTCCCTGATGAGGACGACGCGACCGGTGACCCGGTCGCGCTGGTCGTACACCGGTGAGATGTCGATGTCGTAGTGTCGCGTCTCTCCGTCGAGTTCGATGCGGACCTGATCGCGCGTCTCCCGCTCGTGACTGAACCGATCCAGGGTCTCCTGGTACTCGTCGTCGAGTGCCCTGATCGGTCTGCCGATGAGACGGTCCCTCTCGGTGCCGAGGATCTCCGCTGCTTTCTCGTTGACGTCGACGACGTTATCGTTGGAGTCCAGAACGATGTAACCCTCTTCTATGTTGTCGACGACCGTGCTCCGGGCGATCGGGAGAATATCAAGAATCTGATAGCGAAAGACGGCGACCACGAACATCGACCCGGTGACGGTGAACCCGATGGAGGTGAGATCCACCTCCGTGAGGCCGGCGATGAACGCTGCGTTCATTCCCCAGGGGACGAGCGTCGCGATCAGGATCGCCAGAGCCTGTCCCCGGTACGTCTGCACGCCCGTCGACTGGCTCAGTTTCATCACGAGCATGATGGCCGCTGCGACGAGGAGGAGATACGAGTAGGACGCGTGGATGTAATACCACGGTCCCCAGGTGATGTCCATCAGGACGTAGCTGACACTCTGGTCGACCTCGATGTGCTGTCGGACCAAATGGTGCCACGGGTTCGTGACGACGAAGACGAGCGTCACAGCGTGAACGAAAAACAGTGCGAGCACGCGCCTGGGAGCGAGCCACTCCTCGCGGTTCGTGTACTCCGCTGCGAACAGGAATATCGACACAGTGACGAGCACTGGCCCGATGAAACGGATGTCGTTCATCACCACTTTGACAGTGACGTCCGTACTGGACAACCGAACCGCGTCAGCGACTGACCACGTGGTAGCAGCGACGAGGACGCCGAGTAGCGGCACCGCTCCCCGATTGGTCCGACTCCTGGCGGTGAAGACGAGCAATCCCCCCGAGACCATTGCTGCCACGAGAAGAGGGAGCGTATATGGTGTTTGCTGCCACGCCATTCGTTCAGTAGAAGTTTACAATAGAAGTACATAAACTTCTAGTCGAATCCACCTCGTCCGCGTTGTTTCCAGCGGCCGCGCTCAGAGCGAGGTTTCCGCTAACGAAAATCAATTTTCCAATGCCAAAAACCTATACGGGCGAATGCGAAAGCATTATGAACGACTCGTTCCGATGTTAGCACGACTTAGGTGTCCCTAAACTATGGCAACCCTTGAAATTTCCAACCTACACGCTGAAGTTGCCGAGGAGGGCGGTGAGACGATCCTGCGCGGGGTAGACCTGACGGTCAACTCCGGCGAGATCCACGCGCTGATGGGTCCCAACGGCAGTGGGAAGTCGACGCTGGCGAAGGTCATCGCTGGCCATCCCGCGTACGAAGTGACTGACGGTGAGGTCACGCTCCACCTCGAGGACGAGGAGTTCGGCGAGGAGATCCCAGAAGATCTGCAGACCTGGGAGCTGCTCGACCTGGAGCCTAACGAGCGCGCGGCGCTCGGTATCTTCCTGGGCTTCCAGTACCCCGCCGAGATCGAAGGCGTCACGATGGTCAACTTCCTGCGCACGGCCCTGAACGCCAAACTTGAAGAGCGGGAAGAGCTCTTCGAGGAAGACGAGGGCGACGAAGACGAGGAAGAGGAAGCCGGCTACGAGACCTCGCCGATGGAAGGCCCTGCTGACGAGGGCGAGATCGGTGTCGCCGAGTTCCAGCAGATCCTCCAGGAGAAGATGGAGCAGCTGGACATGGACGAGAGCTTCGCTCAGCGCTACCTCAACGCCGGATTCTCTGGCGGGGAGAAAAAGCAAAACGAGGTGCTGCAGGCGGCCATTCTCGAACCCTCGATCGCGGTGCTCGACGAGATCGACTCCGGGCTGGACATCGACCGGCTTCAGGACGTCTCGCAGGGGATCAACGCGCTGCGCGAAGAGCAGGGCACTGGCATCCTCCAGATCACCCACTACCAGCGCATCCTCGACTACGTCGAGCCCGACCACGTCCACATCATGCTGGACGGACAGGTCGTCAAGTCCGATGACGCATCGCTGGCCGAGAAGCTCGAAGACAAGGGCTACGACTGGGTCCGCGAGGAAGTTTACGAGGCTGCGTAACCAGTGGTCGCTAGCACAGCCTCATAAGGCTAGAGAGATAAACTAACATCAACAACAATGAGTTCGGAACAAGACCATCTCGAAGAGACCGACACTGAAGAGCGGTTCTCGTTCAAGAAAGAGGAGAAGTCGGCGTTCAAAACCGACAAAGGCCTCACCGAGGAGACGATCCGGCTGATCAGCGAGGACAAAGACGAGCCCGAGTGGATGCTCGAGCGTCGTCTGCGCGCGCTCCAGCAGTACCAGGAAATGCCGATGCCCACGGACTGGCCGGGCCAGCCCGACCTGTCCGAGGTCGACATCGACGAAATCGTCCCGTACATCCGCCCCGACATCGAGACGCGCGGCGGCGCGGACAGCTGGGAGGACCTCCCCGAGGAGATCCAGGACACGTTCGACAAACTGGGCATCCCGGAAGCCGAGAAGAACGCGCTTTCCGGGGTCGGCGCCCAGTACGAGTCCGAGATCGTTTACCAGAATATGCAGGAACAGTGGGAGGAGAAGGGTGTCATCTTCATGGACATGGACAAGGCCGTCCAGGAGCACCCCGACCTCGTCAAAGAGTACTTCATGACGAAGTGCGTGCCGCCGAGCGACAACAAGTTCGCCGCGCTGCACGGCGCCGTCTGGTCCGGTGGCTCGTTCGTCTACGTCCCCGAGGACACGACGGTCGAAATGCCCGTCCAGGCGTACTTCCGCATGAACTCGGAGGGGATGGGCCAGTTCGAGCACACCCTCATCGTCGCCGAGGACAACTCCGAAGTGCACTACATCGAGGGCTGTTCCGCCCCGAAGTACTCGGCGTTCAACCTCCACAGCGGGTGTGTCGAGGTCTTCGTCGGCGAGAACGCCCACGTCCAGTATTCGACGGTGCAGAACTGGTCGAAGAACACCTACAACCTCAACACCAAGCGCGCCATCGTCGAGCAGGACGGGACGATGGAGTGGGTGTCCGGTAGCATGGGCTCGAAAGCCACGATGCTGTACCCGGCGACCATCCTGAAGGGTCCCGGGGCGACGGACAACCACATCACCATCGCGTTCGCTGGCGAGGGCCAGAACATCGACACCGGCGCGAAGGTCTACCACAACGCGCCCAACACGAAGTCGACCATCGAGTCCAAGTCCATCTCGAAGGACGGCGGCCGCACGAACTACCGCGGCCTCGTCCACATGTCGAACGGTGCGGAACACTCCTCGACCTCGGTCGAGTGTGACGCGCTGATGTTCGACAACGAGTCCACCTCGGACACGATGCCGTACATGGAGATCCAGGAGAACAAAGTCGACGTCGCGCACGAAGCGACCGTCGGGAAGATCGGCGACGAGGACGTGTTCTACCTGGAGACGCGCGGGCTGGACGACGACGACGCAAAGCAGATGATCGTCGCCGGGTTCATCGAGCCCATCACGGAGGAACTGCCCATCGAGTACGCGGTCGAACTCAACCGCCTCATCGAACTCGAAATGGAGGGTAGCCTCGGGTAATACCCGGGACAACACATGAGCACGCAGGTACACGCCAACCTCACGGAGGAGCAGGTAACGACAATCAGCGAGGACCTCGACGAGCCCGAGTGGCTCCTCGAGACGCGACTGGAGGCGCTCGAGGCGCTTGCCGACCTCGACATGCCGGACGTCATCCGGACGCCGGGTCGCGACTGGACGAACCTCGACGCGCTCGATTACGAGAGCTTCGTCGACCCGCTGGACCGGGCACAGGAGAAAGACCGCGTCGAGGCCGAGGGCGTCGACGTCCTCTCCTGGGACGAGGCGCTCGACCAGCACGAAGACGTCGTCGAGGAACACTTCGGTAGCGTCGTCGATCCGCAGCGCAACTATCTGACCGCGCTGTCGACGGCGCTGTTCTCGGCCGGCACGCTCGTCTACGTCCCCGAGGGCGTCGACGCCGAGGACGTGAAGATCCGGACGACGATGAACAGCCAGTCGCTGTTCAACTACACGCTCGTCGTCGCCGAGGAGTCTTCCTCGGTCACGATCCTCGAAAAGCAAGAGACCGGCGAGGATCGCGACGGTGCCCGCTATTACAGCGGGATCGTCGAGGCCGTCGCCGGCGAGAACGCCCACGTCCAGTACGGGGCGCTCCAGCAGCTCGACGAGGAGACGTACAACTTCTCGGTCAAGCGCGGCCACGCCGACACCTACGGCCAGGTCAACTGGATCGAAGGCAACATCGGTTCGCGCCTGACGAAGACGAGCGTCGAGACACGCCTCCTGGGCGACTCCTCGGAGTCGAAGATCGTCGGCGCCTTTTTCGGCCACGAGGACCAGCACTTCGATCTCGGCTCCCGCGTCTGGCACGAGGCCGAACACACGACGGCGGACCTGATCACCCGCGGCGTCCTCGACGACCACGCCCGCTCGGTGTACGAGGGCGTCCAGGACGTCGGTCGCCAGGCCTGGGACACTAACTCCTACCAGCGCGAGAACACGCTGATGCTCTCCGACGAGAGCGAGGCCGACGCGTCCCCGAAGCTGATCATCAACAACCACGACACCGAGGCCAGCCACTCCGCGACGGTCGGCCAGGTGGACGAACAGGACATGTTCTACATGACCTCTCGGTCCATCCCGGAGCAGGTCGCCAAGAACATGCTCGTGGAAGGGTTCTTCGTCCCCGTCCTCGACGAGGTCGAAGTCGACGAGCTCCGCGACGACTTAGAAGAACTGATCGCACAGCGGCTGCGAGAATAACCACCGAATCCACTTCGTTTTTCGCACGACCGTGACCCGGCAGTGCGTGACAGCGGACTTAAGTTGGGCCCGCTCGGAGTAGTGGACATGCTCGCGGTACAGGTCGTCGAGGACGCGGGGTGGTCGCCATGAGCGTCGAGCAGCCCGTCTCCTCGGACCACCAGCTTGCGCGACTGCTCCAGATCGGGGTCGTCCTGGAGGAGGTCGTCGAGGCGCGGGCGGGCGAACACGAGAAGAGCCTCGACGTGGACGATCCGGAACTCGAAGCGCTACTCGACGAGGCCGCCGCGGAATCGGCGGCCCATCGCGACGAACTCGAGGATCTGATCGACGAACTCGATGCCGACACGATCCCCTTCGAGGAGATCAAAGGACTCGTCGCCGCTCAGTACGAAGCGGAAGCGGACTTCGACGGCATCCTCTACGACCAACTGTGCAACGAGGAAACCGCGTACAAGTTCTACGACGACCTCATCGATGCGATCGAGGAGTCCGACGCGGAGTTCAGTATCGACCGGGACCGTCTCCTCGGGACGCTGTCGGCGATTCGCGACGACGAAGCCGACGGCGTCGAGGACGTGACGGATCTCATGGAGGCACGCGAATGAGCATTCAGGGGTGGATTCGATGAACACAGCAGACCAATATCTGAAGGCAATCTATCTCGTCCAGGAGGAAGCGGACGGGCCGGCCTCGACCGGGCGCGTCGCGGAGATGCTCGACGTCAGTCCGGCGAGCGCCAACGAAATGATCGGCAAACTCGAAGACCGCGGCCTGCTCGACCACGAGAAGTACAAGGGCGTCACGCTGACCGACGAGGGGATCGTCCAGGCCAGCGAGGCGCTCCAGACGTACTGCATCATCGAACGCTTCCTCTACGAAGTGCTCGACGTCGAGGAGTTCCGCCACGAGGCAAAGCAACTCGAACCGGTCATCGACGAGACGGTCGCCGACCGCCTCGACACCATCATCGACCGGGAGCCGCAGTGTCCGGACTGCTTCGCGCCCGACGAGGACGTCTGTGCGCTCCTCGAACTCGAAGTCGACGCGGCGGACTGATTGTTGTCGCCGCGACGAATTCCCGATCGATTTGGTTCCTAGCTGAGTTTGCACGTTTAGTTTCACTTTCACTGTGGCTGGGGTGTACTTTTCAAACATCTAACCGCAATGCGAGTATGGAGTGTCCGACCTGTGGGAAGATGCTCAACACGGAACGGGGGATGCGACAACACCACACGAAAGTTCACGACGAACCGCTTCCAAACAGGGAATGTGTTGACTGTGGCTGCGAGTTCTACGACCCGAAGGCTCAGCGTACGTACTGCGACGACTGTTACTCGGAGGACGGCGTGAACAACGGCAACTGGAAAGACGCCACGGAGACGGCGACCTGCGCGGTGTGCGGCGACGAGTTCGAGTATTATCCATCGGACAAAGACGGCGTGTACTGTCAGGAGTGCGTTGCGGGCGCCAACGGGCTTCTCCCCGAGAATCCCAGCGAACCGCTCGAAAGGGTGACGGTCGAATGTGGGGGCTGTGGGTGCGAACTAAGGGTTCGCCCCACTCGAGTTGAACGGAACGAACGCGGTGTTTTCTGTGACTTTGATTGTTACGGTGAATGGCTGTCCGAGAACGTCACTGGCGAGGACCACCATCAGTGGGAGGGCGGTAAGGCGAAGTATGGGGGCCGGTGGTGGACGGTGAGACGAGCGGCGCTCGCCAGGGACGACAATCGTTGTCAGCAATGTGGAAAAACAGCCCAGGAGCTCGGCAAGCGGCCCGATGTCCATCATCTCACGCCCGTTCGTGAGTTTGAGGACCCCCAACGAGCGCATACGCTCGACAACGTGATCACGCTGTGCCGGAGCTGCCACCGCCACGTTGAAGAACGAAACATCAGCGCTCCGTCACCCTCTCCGGAAAGGTAATCTTCTTACGGCTGTACGCCACATCACCAATCGAAGTCCCGTGGTGTAGTGGCCAATCATAGAGGCCTTTGGAAGAGCATACTCCAATCCGAATCATACATTCGGAGTGTGTTCTGAGGATAGCCTCTGACAGCGGTTCGAATCCGCTCGGGACTATTCTGCGACGAACGAATGTGAGGAGTGAATCGTCCTGTGGATCCGAGCCCAGAAGACGAGAGGATTCGAGTCTTCGCGGTTCGAATCCGCTCGGGACTATGACAAAAACCCGACACTAACCTGAAGTGAATCAGTAGCTTTCAAGTACACGACGTTGTAGTTGTTACTGAAACCGACGTTGAGTATGATTTCGCCGTTCATCTTGCATGCGGGGCAGCCGACGCAGCTTCACCTGTTCCTCGATTCGGTTCTGGGCGTCGCCCTGGGCCTCACGGTCGTGGTCCTGTACTATCTGTTCCTGCGGTTCTACGTCTCTCCGGACGGCCGGGGGCAGAGTAGCAGGTGAGTTCCGGTCACTCGACTGCGTCTTTCATCCGGTCGCTGTAGTCCCATGTGGCGACAGTCGTCGGATCGATCCGGAGTGACACCTCCTCTCGGTCCGCCGAGAGGAGTTTCTGGGCGAGCGTCGAGTCCGTTCCACCGAGGTAGCGATCCAGGAGCTCGCGGAGCACCGTCTTCTCGGGGTCGGCATCGACCGTGACCGTTCCCTGGCCGCGGGCGCCTCTGTAGGGCGGTTCGTTGACGGAGATCTCGAAGGCGACGTGGGGGTCCGCGCGCAGGAACCGAACGATGTCGGCGTCGGCACCGGTTGCACACCACAGTTGCTCGTCCTCGTAGCGATACCACAGCGAGAGCATCCAGAGGCCGCCCGAGGGCGTGTGACAGCTCACGCGGATCGGAACGGTGGCCTCGTCGAGGAACGCCGAGAGGTCCGAGTGGGTCCAGGGGCCGCTGAGCGGAAACGGCTCGTCCGATGGCCCGTCTGCGGTCGGCGCGTCGTCCGTGTTGGTCACTGTCGTCGATACGGGACAGAGTGGGAAAGCGTTGTCCCGGCCCCGAACCACATCCTTTTGTCGCCGCCAGGACAGGACATCACATGGGTCTCGGGAAGGTACTGCGGGATAGTTTCATCGCCGGTATCGCGCTGATCGCGCCGCTCGTGGTGACGATCTTCGTCCTCCGAGTTCTCGTCAACTGGCTCACGACGTTCATCGACCCGGTGGTCCAGGGGACGCAACTCGCCACGTACACTGCGAACATTCACGTCGTCGCACAGGGTCTCGCGCTCGTTATCATCGTCTCGACGGTCGTCGCACTGGGGTATCTCGCGCAGCGGAGTTTCGGCCAGCGAGTGTTCGGCTGGATCGACCGCGGGATCGGACTGGTCCCGCTGGTCCGGACGATCTATTCGAGCGTCCGCCAGGTATCGAACGCGCTCGTTGAGCGATCGAACCGCTACGAGAGCGTCGTGCTCATCGAGTATCCCCGCGAGGGGATCTACGCGCTGGGCTTCGTCACCGGTGACAGTCCGGCGCAGGTCGAATCGATCGCCGGGGGCGACGTGTACAACGTCTTCGTCCCGAAAAGCCCGAACCCGACCGGTGGGAATCTGGTGATGGCGCCCGCGGAGCAAGTGCAGCACCTGGACATGAGCGTTCGCCGGGGGATTCGTTTGCTGGTGACGACCGGGATCGCCGAGCGGCAGGAGGAACTCGCCGAACTGCAAAACGAGGCCGAGATGCAGAACACGTCTCCCTAAGGGAGAGTTACAGGTACGAGGCGTCCCAGCGGGTCGGCTTGCGGCTGTTGCCGCAGGTGCCACACTCGATGCGCCCCATGGAGTCCATCGCGTTCGCGAGCGTGTCACACTTCGCACAGTGGTAGCCGTACCGCTCCTGCCGGTCCTGGTCGGTGTAGACGACGTGGAAACTGGCCAGCGAGCCGCGCTCGATGTCGTCGTGGTCGACGTACACCGTCTTCCCGTCGTCGGTGAGCGGCTGCAGGCCCGTGGGTTCGGCTTCGACGTAGATCGCTTCCGTGTACGGGCTGTCGTCGATCCGAACCTCGCCCTCGCTCACCTTCTCGAAGCCCTGATTCCTGTAGAACGTGTTCCCGGCTTCGTTCATCGCGAGCACGCGACCGTGCAGGCGCGTCACGCCGTAGTCTTCGAGGCGACTCCGGGTCGTCTCGAACAACTCCGACCCGATCCCCTGGCCGCGGTAGTCGGGGTGGACGTGCAACCAGAGCACGTCTGCCTCGCCCTCTTCGAGCAGCGCGTTCTCGGTGAAGGCGACGGGTTCGTCCCCTTCCTCGGCGACGAAGATCAGCACCTCGTCACCGGTCACCTTCGCTTCGAACTCGTCGGGGTCGTACCACTGTCTGACGGCGCTCTCTATCGTCTGCGGACTCAACGAGTACGATGCCTGAAGCGACCGTTTGGCGATCTCCCGAATCGCCGCCTGGTCGTCGGCAGTTACCTCTCTCACCTTCATACAGCCACGTATGTGTGTCGCTATCATAAATCTACGTCTCGTCGTCAGGTTTTGTACACGTATGCCGGATTCCGCGTCACCTTCCGTCGTTCGGCTGCGGTCTCTGTTCTGGTCGATACGGGTAGCCCCTTAGTGGTTGGCTGATACGAATGTCGTATCTGCAGATCAGTAATCGGTCGTTTCGACGCTGTTGCCCACCTAAGACTCAGTTAGCCGGCCGCCGAATGGGCAACCGCTGGTCGTTTGCTGTGGGTCCAGAGCCGGTTTGTGGGGTGTCGTAACGCTAAAGACCCGCAGACGCCTTTATATCCGTAAGATGAACAACGAACGTTATATTTGGAGGTGGTTCCGTGGGTGTTGAGATACGGGAATCACCCGTCTCGGACGCGGAATTCGAGGAGATGAAAGCCTTCGTCCACGACTATCTGGAGGCGAGCGTCGAGAACGAGGACGAGGGCGGTCGGATGCGATGGTATCCCTGGCACTCTGCGGCCTACCGGTTCAATCACATCATGAACGTCGTCGAGTTGTCCACCGGCATCGCCAAGAAAGAGGGAGCGAACGTCGACGTCACCAGGGTCGCAGCGCTCTTTCACGACATCGCCAAACTGGAAGCCGACCAGGACGTCCACGCCGAGGAGGGTGCCCGCATTGCACGCGAGTACCTCAATACGCACGCAGACTACCCGCAGTCGTTCATCGACGAAGTGTGTGCGGCGGTCCGCGACCACTCCTATCAGGGGGATTTGACCGATCTGCCACTCGAGACGCAGTGTCTCATCGAAGCGGACCTGCTGGACAAGATCGGTGCGAACGGCACGGCACTAATGTTGTTGCGGATGGGCTACGAGTCCCGGACGCACATGGACTCGTCGGAGATGGTCGGCCGCGTCCTCGAACGCGGTCGGGACGCGGCCGAACGCGTCGAGAGCGACGCCGCCGAGAGCTTGGTCCATCGCCGGCTCAAACGCGTCAAGTGGTTCCAGGAGTGGCTCGAAGACGAGGTCGCGATGATGGGCGGGTCGGACGCCGAGCTGAGTCCCGAGATGGCCACGAAACTCGACGCCGAAGCCGCCGAGGACGACTAGCTCAGCGTCGTCACGCCGTCGACGAGGAAGTAGACGCCGAAGCCGCCGAGGACGACGGCGCTCCCCGCCGCGACGAGCGGTGCGAGGCGGTCGACGCGTCGGCCCGCCGCAACGAGCGTCGCCGGGAAGCCGACGATCCACAGGACGATCCCGCCGAACAGTCCCGCGATCAGTGCCGGGCTTCCGGTGGTTACGACGAGCACGCCCGTGAGTGACGACCCGACGTACGGCGTTTTCGACAGGATGTCGACGGTGCCTGGTTCGAGCAGGCCGACGCCGACGGTCAACCAGAACGCGATCTGATACGGGTTCGTCAGCGCGAGCACGAACGCCTTCTGGAAGCCGCGGCCGGTCGCCGCGTCGTCTTCGGCCAGCTGGGTCGACTCCGAACTGAACTGTTCCCGGGCGTCGCCCACGGCGCCGTAGGCGAAGTACAGCATGAGACCGCCGCCAGCGAGGATCATCAGGCCTCGGAGCGTCGGCTGTTCCTGGACGACCGTGACGATGCCCACCAGCGCGAGCAGGAAGAAACAGGCGTCGGCGGTCATCGCACCGAGGCCGGCGGTGAAGCCGGCGACCCAGCCGCGGACGACGCTCTCCTCGGCGATGATGGCGTTCATCGGCCCCGGCGGTGCGGCGAGCGCGACGCCGAAGACCACGCCCGCGAACAGCGTCGAGACGAGACCACCAGCAGCCATGCGTTAGATCCCTTTGCTCATCAGGTGACTGCGGAGCACGTCGGCTTCCTTGTCGGCCGCAGCGGTGTTGACGAGCACGACGGTGTCGTCGGCGTCGAATTCGCCGGCGTCGGCGAGCGCTGCGGCACCGCTGGCTGCTGCCCCGCTGCTCGCCCCCATCTCGACGCCCTCGTCCTGAGCGACCGTGACCGCACTCTCCAGGACGTCCTTGTCGTCGGCCGCGACCGCGCCACCGTCGCTCTCGCGAATCGCCTCGAGGACGAGCGACCCGCCCGCGGGATCGGCGATTTCGATGTCACCGCAGATGGTGTCCGGTACCTCGGTCGGCTCGTGCTCGTCGCGGTCTTCCTCGACGGCCTCGACGATGGGCGCACAGCCCTCCGCCTGGGCAGCGTACAGTGCGGGCGTGTCGTCGATCAGACCCAGTTCGGCCAGTTCCTTCGCCCCTCGCTGGAGGCCGACGAGACCCACGCCCTGGCCGGTCGGATACACGACCGCGTCGGGGGCGTCCCAGTCCAGTTGCTCGGCGAGTTCGTAGGCGAGCGTCTTCTGGCCCTCGACGCGGTAGGGCGTCTCGAAGGCGGCGACGGAGTACCAGTCCTCGTCGGCGATCGCGTCGGCGAAGGCCTCCGCGGCGTCGTCGTACCGGCCGCCGACGACGGACATGTCGCCGCCGTGGACGTTGATCATCGCCTTGTTCCCGAACGTCGCTCGCGACGGGACGAACGAGTGGGAGGCGAGTCCCGCGCGGCCAGCGTAGGCGGCCGCGGACTGTCCGGCGTTCCCGGTGGTCGGGAGTGCCACGTCGCTGGCGTCGTGAGCGCGTGCCGCAGCTACGGCGAGCGCGAGGCCGCGGTCCGCGACGCTCCCGGTCGGGTTTCGCCCCTCGTCTTTGACCAACACCCGGCCAACGCCGAGTTCTTCGGCCAGCGTCGGGCACTCGACCAGCGGCGTCGTCCCTTCGTCCGTCGAGACGAGCGCTTCCCGTTCGAAGGGCAGGAGTTCTGCGTACCGCTCGACGCCGTCGAAGCGACGGGCTGTCAGTGTCTCGGGCGTGACGTCGACCGCATCGAGATCGTAGTCGACGGTGAGAAAGCCGTCGCAGTCGGGACAGCGGTGCGTCTGGTCGGCCGGATCGAACGTGGCCGCACAGTCCGTACAGACGAGTTCGTGGACCGCTGAAGAGATGTTCATGGTCGTCGCTCGGACCGCGACCGACTAATCTCTGCGGGTTCGCGCTCGGTCAGCGGTCGTCGGAATCCGGTTCCGACCCGGTTTCGGCGCTCGGGTCTTCGTCCGTGGCGTCCGAGTCCTCGCCGCCGTCGGCGATCGCGGTTTCCAGCCGCCGTTCGTGCCAGGCGTATTCGCGCCCGAACAGCGCTGGCGTCTCCTCCTGGAGGTTCCAGGGGTCCTCGCCGACGACGGGGCCTTCGGCCCACGACTGGACGACGTTCCAGACGAAGATGATCTGGCCGACGAGCAGGAGGAACGCGCCGAGCGTCGTGACCTGATGGAGGAGCGTCAGTAACTCCTGTGGGGCGACGGTGACTTCGTAGCTGGCGTACCGGCGCGGCATGCCCGCGTAGCCCAGCAGAAGCATGGCGAAGAAGGCGATGTTCGTCCCGAGCATCGAGAGCCAGAAGTGCCACTTTCCGAGCGTGCGCTGATACATCCGCCCGGAGAAGATGGGGAACCAGTAGTAGATGGCGGCGAACGCACCGAATCCGATCACTCCCATCACGATGTAGTGGAAGTGCCCGACCACGTAGTACGTGTCGTGAACGAGGCGATTGACGGGAATCGACGCGAGGAAGACGCCGGTGACCCCGCCGATGATGAAGTTGGCGACGAAGCCGATACAGAACAGCATCGGCGTCGTCAGACGGAGTTTCCCGTTCCACATGGTCGTGATCCAGTTGAACGTCTTCACCGCACTCGGAATCGCGATCGCTAACGAGACTGCCATGAAGCTCACTTTTAGCTGTGGTGCGACCCCGGTCGAGAACATGTGGTGCGCCCAGACCCCGAAGGAGAGGACGCCGATCGCGAGCGTCGAGTACACGACGAACTTGAACCCGAACAGCCGCCGCCCGGAGAACCGCGGGAGAATGTAGCTGACCAGGCCCATCGGCGGCAACACGAGGATGTACACTTCGGGGTGGCCGAAGAACCAGAACAGGTGCTGCCAGAGGATCGCGCCGCCACCATCGGCGGTGAAGAAGGTCGTGCCGACGTTCCGGTCCAGCAGCAGCATGATGAGCGCGCTGCCCAGTAGCGGGAACGCGAACAGGATGATCCCCGACTGGGTCAGGATCGTCCACGAAAAGATGTCGAGGTTCGCCCAGTTGACGTCATCCCCGCGTTCGCTGACGATCGTCGCGATGAAGTTGATCGCCCCCATCGTCGCCGAGACGCCGGTGAGGTGAAGCCCTAGCATCATCAGATCCGCACCGGCGCCGACCTGTTCGACCGACAGCGGTGTGTACATCGTCCAGGACGTCTGTGACGCCGCGATACTCGGGATGAGGAAGCCGCCCCAGATGAGCAGGGCACCGGGCGGGAGCAGCCAGAAGGCGATGGCGTTGATACGAGGAAACGCCATGTCGTCGGCCCCGATCAACAGCGGGACGAAGTAGTTCGCGAACGCCGCGATGATCGGCGTCCCGAACAGGAACAGCATCGTGATTCCGTGACTCGTGAGCAATGCGTTGTAGAAGTTGGCGTCGAGGAGTGCCAGGTTCGGCGTGATCAGCTCAGTCCGCATCAACGTGATCGCGATGCCGCCCCACGCGAACGCGATGACCGCGTACACGCCGTACATGATGCCGATGTCCTTGTGGTCGACCGTCGTCAGCCAGCGCGTGATGCCGCTGGGCTTTTCCTCGTGTTCGGTTTCGCCCCCGTAGATCCCGACGTCGTCGAGCACTGTGCTCGGTGAGCCGAGTCGATCGAGACCGAGGACGCTGTACGAGCGGTTCGCCACACGGTAATCGAGCCAGAACGCGATGACGAGCAGGAGAAGCCCCATTACTGCCGCTGCCAGGACCAGCGATGACACCGCCATAGCGGGACCCAGGGACGGTCGCCGGATAGTTATTTAGTGGCAACTCCACTGTGCGCGTCACTACGCTCGGCGTACTCGCAGTAAGTCCGGCTTGCGAATTCGTCGCTCCGGCAACTCGCCGCGCGGCGGGCTGACCCCACTGTCGTTTAGTGGTCGCAGTCCGAAGCTGCTGGCATGACACGGGTCGTGGTCGTCGGCGGCGGACTGGCTGGACTGGTTGCTGCTCGGCACCTCGCCGACGCCAGCGTGGACGTGACGCTGCTCGAACGGCGCGAGGAGGTCGGTGGTCGAGTCCGCTCGACCCGCGAGGGCGGCTACGTCTTCGACCACGGGTTCCAGGTCCTCTTCACTGCGTACCCCGCCGCACAGCGGGAACTGGACTACGCGGACCTCGACCTCCGATACTTCACTGGCGGTGCGACGATCGCACATCCCGGACGCCGGTCGGTCCTTGCCGAACCCCGAAGCCTGGGCGACCTGAGCGACACGATCTTCAACACCGACGTGACGTTCGGGGACAAGCTCCGGCTGCTCACGCTCGGGCGCGAACTCGCCGGACGGGACCCCGCAGACTGTTTCGACGGATCGGAGCAGTCCATCGAGGCGTACCTGCTAGACCAGGGGTTCTCCCGGAAGTTCGTCGACAACTTCGCTGCCCCGTTCTACGGCGGCATCACGCTCGATCGGTCGCTGTCGGGCGACGCTGGCGTCTTCCGCTACACGTTCAAAATGCTCCGAGCGGGACGGACGGCGATCCCGGCCCGCGGCATGGGCGCGATCACCCAGCAACTCGCCGACAAGGCCCGAGCAGCTGGCGCTGCCGTCCAGTGTGGAACCGCTGTCGAGGCGCTCGAACCCCACAGCGACGGCACCGTCACGATCGAAACCGATGGGGAGACGCTGCAGGCCGACGGCGCGGTCGTGGCAACCGATCCGCCGACGGCGGCGGAGTTGACGGGCGTCGCGGAGGTTCCGACTGGAACGAAAGGGTGTGTCACCCAGTACTACGACCTGCCCGGGCACGTCGAACTCGACACGGGGAAGAAGATCATCCTCAACGCTCGGGACGCCGAGCCGAATCAGGTCGTTCCGCTCTCGACGGTCGCGCCCGAGTACGCACCGGACGACAGGACGCTCCTGTCAGCGACGTGGCTCGGGACGCCCGATGACTCCGACGACGCGCTCCTCGGCCGCGCCCGCGAGGTGCTCGGACAGTGGTACCCCGAGCGGCGGTTCGACGACCTGGACCTGCTCCACACCGAGCGCGTCGAGGTCGCGCAGTTCGACCAGCCACCGGGCTTCCGCCGGCGCCTTCCGGACGTGGACGCGCCGGACGGGCCGGTCGTCCTCGCCGGCGATTACACGCGCTGGTCGTCGATCCAGGGTGCGCTCGAAAGCGGTCGCGTCGCCGCCGAGACGCTACTAGAGTAAGTTCCGGAACTCGCCGAGCGGGGGGAACCGACGCGTCTCCTCGGCGTTCCCGTCCCAGACGATCGGCTGGAACCGGTCGAGGTTCGAGACGAGCGGCGAGTTGAGCCCGGCCGTGCCGAACCGGCGGTTGATCGAGACGCCCGCGACGAGCTTCGTGAACGCCGGGAGCATGAGCACGTCCGCGCCGTCGTAGACGCCCTCGCCGTAGAGATAGCAGTGCCACTTCTGGCCCTCGATGGTGATCGTCGGGTGGTCGTGACCGACGACGTACAGGGCCGCCGCCGTGTCCGGTTCCACGTGGCCGTGACAGGCGACGACCGGGCCGGTCTCGCCGTCCGCACCGTCTCGACGTGACCACTCGACGCCGTCGAGGACGTACTCGTGCTCCGTGGGGCCGTCCCAGACCACGTCGAGCATCGTGTCGTGGTTGCCGGGCGTGACGATCGGACGGGCGCCAGCGTCGCGACAGATTCGTTCCAGTGCGGTCACCGTGTCTTCGGCGAGCGAGGGGACGCGGTCGAACGAGTGGAGCAGGTCACCGGCGAAGACGACTTCCTCGGGCTCGTATCGATCGACCAGCGCAGTGAGTCGGTCGACCAGGTGGTCGCGCTCGCCGAGGGGAATCTCGACGTTCGAGGTCCGGCCCTTCCCGACGTGGAGGTCCGCACAGACGAGGGTGTCGCCCAGCACCACCGCTCTGTCGCGGACGAGTAAGTCCATTGGCGGTGGGTCTGGGTCGGGCAGCTAAATGGTTGGCGTCCGCGGGACGACGGTTAGCCCGCGTGTTTCTTCGCCGTCGTGTAGGCCTCGCGGAGGCGCTTGAACTCGTCCTCGTCGCCGCCGTGGTCCGGGTGGACCTCCTTGACTCTCTCGCGGTAGGCGCCTTTGATCTCGTCGACCGTGGCACCGACCGGGAGACCGAGGGCGGCGTGGGCGGCCTCGCGGGGTGAGAGTCGTCCGTTCTCGTCAGCCCCGAAGTCCACGTCTGGCGTCTCGAACGGGAGCCGATAGCCGAGGGCGACGCCCGGGAGTTCGTGTTCGACCAGGACTGGTTCGGTGTCGGTTCGAGCGATGCGGTAGTACGCTCGCGCGTCGAAAGTGATGGCGACGTCGCGCTTGGGGAGGTAGAAGGCGACGTGCTGGCCTTCGACGAAGTGACCCTCGGCGTACTGCTCGCCGATGGCGTCGAGGTAGTCGCGCATCTCCGCCCGACGGCGGGTCTCGCTGTCGACTTCTGTCTGGTACTCCGGCGTCTCGCTCGGAAAAAAGCGGACTAGCACGTAGAAGAGCCCAGCGACTGCCAAACTGAGTGCGAGTCCGAGCAGCGCACCGTCGACCACCCACTGCGGCAGCGTGTCCAGCGCCTCTGGAAGCACGGTGAGCGCTACGCGGCCGTCGATAAAGAAAGTCTCGAAGTCGACACTCTCCCGCGGCGGAGTGTTATCCGATGTACCTGAGGTCTTCGTCGGTCGGCGTCGGCGTCCCCTGTTCCATCTCCTGGATCTTCCTGACGACTTCTTCCATCTCCTCGGCCCGCTCTTCCAGGGACCCGAAGTCGACGTCGAATCCGACGAGGTCCTGCAGCACCGTCAGGACCGCCTGGGCGCTCTTGGGGTCGACGAGGTAGCCGCTCGTTTCGCCCATCAGACACGCCGCGTCCAGGTCGCGGCGCTCGCCGAGACCCAGGAGGAGGCCACTGACGCCGACGATGCCGCCCGCGGGTTCGTCTTCGCGGAACTCCACGCCAACGTCTTCGAGTTCGTCGACGAACGCCGTACTCGTCGCGGCGCCGAGGACGTCGTACTCTTCGATGAGTTCGCCCGTCGGCACGCCGCCGAGCGCGAACACGCGTTCGACGCCGAACTCCTCGGCGACGTCGAGGAACTGGTCGGTCATCCGGTAGTGACCCCGGTTGTCCTGGGCCTGGTGGTCGCCGGTCAACACCAGCAGGTCCTGGCCCTGGTCGGTTTGGACGGCGTGGAACTCGGCGTTGGCGAGTTCAGAGCGACCCTCGTCGATACTGACCTGGGGTGGAAAGTGCTGCGAGTACACCTTCCGCACCGGCTCGCCGTCGAGTTCTTCGAGCAGATGTTCGGCGGCGAGTTTCCCCACGTGACCGACGCCGGGCAACCCCTCGACCAGCACCGGGTCAGAAAGCTCTGGGTCCGCGAGCGCCTCAGTCTCGAATTCGTCCATACGGCTTAGTCGCGGTTCCGGCGTTTAATAGCGCGTCGATATTTTCCGTACGGATCCTCGGGATTGAACGGCGCCGGGGCACTGTTGACTGCTGGAGCGCCACACTCCGGACAGGCGTCACCGAGGGTGTACACCGGCCGGTCGTGCTCGGATTCCCAGGCAGCGCAGACGTGGATGTCTGATTTCATGGCAGTGAAAACGTGGCCGACGAACTGCCGTTACTCTTCCTCGGTGTTGCGTTCGCGGTGGTACTCGCCGGTGCCGCCGTGCTCGGCGACGACCTCGCTGGCGCGCTGGGCGCTCTCTTCGAGGTGGCTCTCGGCGGTCTTGTAGTCGGGCGCTTTCACCTTGATGCGGTACTCGGGCGCGCCGACGTACGTGACGTCGAGGTCGACCTCCTCGGGGATCTCGCCGTTGCCCTCGGCCGCTTTGAGGGCGTCGCGGATGATCTCGACGCCGTCGGAATCCGGACAGCGGAGGTCAACGTAGCCGGTGACGTTGACGTACGGGACCGACACGTTCTCGCGTGCGGTCTCGACGATGGCGTCGATCTCTTCCTCGGAGAGGTCGGTGTCGTCGAGCGCTTCCTGGCCGTGGATGGCGGCCTGCTCGAACCCGTCGTACATCGAGCCGAACGCGGCGAGGAACTCGTTGGCGATGGCCGCGTACTTCTCGTCGGCCATGTCCTCGCCGAAGGCGACGGCCATCCAGTTGTCGGCCTTCTGCTCGTTTTTCCACTCCTGGATCTTGTCTTTGCGCTGGTGGTTGTTGACGTCCTTGATCGAGAGGTCGATCTGTTGGGACTCCTCGTCGACCTCGAGCACTTTGGCGACGACCGTCTGGCCCTCGCTGACGTGGTCGCGGACGTTCTTGATCCACCCGGACGCGACCTCGCTGATGTGACAGAGGCCACGCTTGTCTTCGTACTCGTCCAAGTCGACGAACACACCGAAGTCTTCGATCTCGTCGATGCGTCCGACGACTAACTCGCCGGGCTCTGGCCAGCCACTGTACTTCATGTGGGCTTATCGTGCCTCGACGGTCTCAACGATTTCGCCTTCGATAGTCGCCAGGCCACCGGTCGGGCGGGCCAGCGTGTGACCACACACCGCACAGGAGACCTCCGTGGCGGCTTTCTCGAAGACAGTCTGTTCGTTCTCACAGTCCGGACACTCGACGGTAGAGAAGTTTCCTGCCATCGTTTACTCCTGGAACTCGAGTCGGCCTGCGCGCCATCCCTCGCGGAGGTGAGCCTTGCCACACTCCGAGCAGCGGTACTTCAGATCGGTCTTCTTCGTGGGCTTGTCCCCACCGGGCACCTTCGAGAACTTACCTTTGTTCCCGATGCCGCTCCCGCGGCGCTTGCGCTGGCGGTCGTTGACCTTCTTCATTCCCGAGGAACGGCCGGAACGGACCTTCTCGACCTCGTGTTCCTGGTGTTCGTTGCAGTGCGGACAGTACGTGTTAAATCGGCGTGGCATCTGCATAGATATCGACCTTGTGTTCCCGTATGAGAGTCCCCATTAAAACCCGTTTGGTTTCAAGCCCATCTTTTTGCCGGTCGGGTTTCCTCGCTCACTTCGTTCGCTGCGGGAACCACTCCCGGCAAAAACATGGGTGAAAAAGGCCGACGGCTCACTTCGTTCGCCGTCGGTGAACCGCGCTCCCTTCGGTCGC
>NZ_JBHUDJ010000003.1:434906-879423 GCF_042678165.1 Halorientalis brevis
GCCGGATGCTGGTGGTCAGTATAGAGGGGCTACTGAGAGGTGAACGAACACATTTCGTCATAATCACGGTTACAACCACTCCCGATTTGAAATTCTAGGCCATCAAAGCGATACCAGACACCCGCAACAACACAATCGGTTTCAGAACTAACCAAAGTATCTGCGGGAAGTAGTGACTGGTTCCTCCATTCATTGCTGTCCACTCTGGCGGACACTGTATATTCCCCAGCGGTGCTTCCCCACGTACACTCGACTGCCTCACTGTGAACGACGTTTCCGTCTTTCCCAGCAATAGTGTGTGATGAAGAGTGCACTTGTTTGCCGTCCCGCTTGACTTGAACATCGAACTCGTGTTGTTCCCTGTCAAAGTTACCAACGTCTAGATACCCCAGCTGAATTGAGGAATCCTCAAATAGAGACAAACAACCTCCACTGAACAAACTGACCGATGTACCCCCAGTCGCCAGAAATGAGCGTCGATGCATGTTTCAGACCTATGTATGTAATACTATGAATTTGATGTGTTCGCAGACGCAGTGAGCAGCAAGCATCCGCGCGACCGCAGGGAGTGCGGTTCACTGAACGCGAGGCGAAGCCGAGCGTTCAGCCTTTTTCGCCCACGTTTTTGCCGCGAACGGTGAGCGCTCCGCGCTCACCCGAGCGGGAAAAACGTGGCTTCGGAACGCTTAATGGACGGTCATACGAACCTCGGGCCATGAAGCAGCTCATCATTCACGGGGACCCAGGCATCCGGAAGAACGCCGTCATCGAGTACGACGGCGAGGAGTACGTCTGCTTCGGCATCCAGCGCCAGGGTGAGTGGCACGGTCCCGACCGCGTCCAGCTGTGGTGCACCATCGGCAAGGAAGACGAGTACGAGGACTACCAGCGCCGCGACTACATCCCGAACCACCTCGAAACCGTAGACGCCGACGCCGACGAGATCGGGGTCGTCGCCAAGAACTTCCTCTAACTGTCTCGCTTTCGTTTCACACTCGCGCTGCGACACCGCAGAGCACTGCTTCACTCCCCAGCTGTTTCCCCGCTTGGTCGTTCGCCGGCGATGCGGGGTTGATAATTTGATAGTCTATTTATAGGAGTTTGCACAGTAATAGTGAGTATGGGGGTTGCCGAGCGGGAGGTGGTGAGGGTAGCCTGGGTTCCTGGAACGCACGACGCGGCCGTAGCTGCAGGTCTCGAACGGAGCCATGGACGCCTCACCGTCTCAGAGACGGCACCGACAGACGTCGTGACTCGCATCGCAGACCGGGCGGTCGATTGCCTCGTCACTGGCCAGCAGCTACCGGAGACAACCGGCCTCGACCTGCTTCGCAGCGTGCGCGAAACCGATCCCGTGTTCCCGGTGCTGCTGTACCCTGCCAACAGTGATTCCACTGTCGCGCGCGAGGCGTTCCAGGCCGGCGTCACCGAGTACCTCCCCGGCGGGCCGGACGGCGTGTCGCCCGCGACAGTCGGGGAACGCACCGTCTCGGCCGTCGAGCGGTACCGACGCGAACGGGCGTTCGAGGCCAACGAACGGCGCTACGAGACGATGCTCGACACGGTGGGAGACGTGATTTACACGCTCGACCCCGACGGGGTCATCACGATGGTCAACGATGCGGCGTGCAGTCTGGCTGGCTACGGGACCGACGAACTCGTCGGCGAGCACGTCACGACGGTCATCGACGAGGACGACGTCGCCGACGGCACGGCACTCATCGAGCGCCTGCTCGCCGGCGAGCGCGAGCGCGGCACCGTCGAAATGGACCTCGTCACCAGGGACGGCGAGCGGATTCCCTGTGAAAACAACATCGCGCTCCTCCCGTCCCCGGACGGGGAGTTCGCCGGGACGGTCGGCGTGATGCGCGACATTTCCGAGCGGAAACGCCGAGAGCAGGCGCTGGAGGCGCTCCACGACGCGACGCGCGAGATGATGACGGCCGAGCAACCGGACGACGTCGGTCGGATCGCCAGCCGAACGGTGAGTAACGTCCTCGGCATGCCGGTCAACGGGATGTTCTGGTACGACGAGGTCACGGATGCGCTCGTCCCTGTCGTGGTGTCCGAGGGGGCCGCGACGTTGCTCGACCCGGACATCCGATTCGAGCGCGGTGATGGCATCGCCTGGGACGTGTTCGAGCGCGGGGAGGCACGCGTGTTCGCCGACGTCAGCGAGACGTCCGAGGCGTACAACCCGCAGACGGAGATTCGAAGCGAGTTCATCCTGCCGCTCGGTGACTACGGCGTCCTGCTGATCGGGTCTACCGCGCCCGACGACTTCGACGAATCCGACGTGGCGCTCGCGAAGGTCCTGGCCGCGAACCTCCAGACGGCGCTGGCGGCGACCAGTCGCGAACAGGCACTGCGGGACCGGGAGCGGGAACTCCAGCGACAGAACGAGCGACTCGACCGCTTCGCCAGCGTGGTGTCTCACGACCTGCGGAACCCGCTCAACGTCGCGCAGGGGCGACTCGAACTGTACGCCGAAACCGGCGACGAGAGCCACTACCGCAAAGCCGAGCAGGCACACGAACGGATGGGCGAGATCATCGACGAGGTGCTGGCACTCGCCCGCAAAGGCCGGACTGTCAGTGAACTCGAACCGGTCGACGTCGCTGCCGTCGCCAACGCCGCCTGGTCCCACGTCCAGACGGAAGCGGGAACGCTCCTCGTCGAAGACGCGTTCGCGATCGAGGCCGACCGGAATCGCCTCCAGCAACTCCTGGAGAACTTCTTTCGGAACTCGATCGAACACGGGAGCGCTGACGTCACGATTCGCGTCGGTTGCCTCACCGACAGCGAGTCGGACGGTTTTTTCGTCGCGGACGACGGCCCGGGCATCCCGGAAGCCGAACGCGAGCAGATCTTCGAGTCGGGGTTCTCGACGAGCGACGGCGGAACCGGGTTCGGGCTGTCGATCGTCGAGCAGATCGTGGCGGCACACGGCTGGACGATCTCGGTGACCGAGAGCCGGCAGGGCGGGGCACGGTTCGAGATCACTGGGGTCGACGCGGTCTGAGCGCAGTTACAACGGTTCCGCAGCGGTGAGTTCGCTCTGATCGACGCGATAGATCGTGACCTCGTCCCACTGTCTCGCCACCGTCACTCCCTCGAGCTGGGCCACGTCGACCGGACCGTACGTCGTCCGCTCGGCCGGCCCGACGTAGACGTAGCTCACGTTGTACTCGGTCAACAGCCGCGCCTGGTCGCCCGAAGGACCGGTGTAGATCGTCCGCACGTCGCTCGCCCGGCGTTCGTACGCCTCCTCGCCGCGGTAGCCGATCTCGTGGTGCCAGCCGACGACGGTCGGGACGCCCGTGAGGCTGGCGGCCGCGCTCGCACCGTGGCCCATCGGTGCGTTCCATCGGTAGCCGCCGGGGGCCGACACGATGGTCGGTCGTCCGGGCTGTCGATCGAGCCAGCGGATCGCGGGCGCTTCGTCGGCGTGAGTCGTCCCGACGAACAGCGTCGCGTTCAGCGTCGGATCGTCGGTTTGTGACGTCGGCCCCTCGGCCGTGAAGTGATCGGTGAGCGCGAGGCCACCGTAGATGGACGTCGCTGCGATCAACACCACGGCGAAGATCCGGAGTGTCGGTTTCCAGCGACCGCCGCTGAGTGCCAGCGACGGCCGGTGTCGCCAGACGAGGTCGGTCAGGGCTGCCCCAGCGGCGACGCCCCACAGAACCCACACCTGCATGTAGGTCTTGAACACCGTGTTCATCCGCCCGGGTCCAGCCTGTTCTTTGACGTACAGGAACTCGACGAGCACCACCAGTCCGGCCCCGGCGATGAGCAACACTGACTCGAAGCCCAGTTCGGACAGGAGCCCAGGCTGCCGTTCGTCTGCCGACTCGGTCGCCGCTGCACCCGCGGTCTCCTCACTGCCAAGCAACTGTTCGGCGTCGCCGTCTGTCGCCCTCGCTGTCCCGTTCGTGGGTTGGGCGTCGCGGCCACCGTCTGTCCGTTCAGCGCCTGTGGCGCGCCCGGCACGACCAGCGTCGAGTCGGTTAAGCGCCCAGCCGACGGCGATGAGCGGGGCGAACAGGGCGACAGCGGGAGCCTTACTGAGGACGCCGATGCCGACCACCAGCAGAAGCATGACCGCGACGCGTCCGGCGTTCTCTACTTTTGGGAGCGCGTATCTGAGGAGATACGGGACGAACACGAGCAGGAAGGTGCCGTGAACCGTGACGAGCGGGCCGAGGGCGCTCCGGTCGGGGAAGAGGCCGAGGCTACGCCCGCTCGCTGTTCCGAACCAGAACGGCCCTGAGACGACGACGCCGATGACGACGACGAGGACGCCGACCGCGCCGGCCGTCGCCAGTCTCGCCAGTTCGTCGCTCGTCCAGCGGTCCGGTCGAGCGAGTCGGTTGGCGATCGGCGACGGAGCGAGCGTCCGCGGGTCGCTCGGAGCGAAATACAGGGTCAGCAGGGTCAGCCCTCCGACGCTGGGGAACGACCAGGTGTTGACGACGGCCAACAACCCTGCCAGCGGGGGGAGCGTCGCGAGAACGAGTAGCCGACGCCGCGTGACCTCGGCTTCGGGAGTCCGATAGTAGCTGTAGAGCAGCGTCGCGACCAGCAGGAGGAACGGCGTACTCATCATGTGCGCGTGGAGGTCGCCGTTGAGCCACGCGAACAGCGGGAACTCGTTGATCGTTCCCCCGATGATGCGACTGGCGTCCCAGTAGCTGAACGCCTGCGTCCCCGTGGCCAACCCTTCGACGGGCATCGAGAACAGCCCCGCGACGAACCCGCCGAGACCGTCCGGCAACTGCCAGATGAGAAGGCGACTTGGCGTCGAGAGGTTGCTCGCGATGCCGACGAAAAACACGCCCATTAGCCCGCCGAGCCACCGGGGACTGCCTCGATCTGCGGTGATCGAGCCTGCGAGTCCGTACGCCGCCGTCACGAGCATCGCGTAGAACCCGGCGAGTGCGAGGTTGTACGCGAACTGCGGCTCGGTGCCCGTCAGCCGAGTCAACAGCGACGCGAGCAGGTGCCCGCCGTAGTAGTACTTCACCGGCTCGTCGGCGAACCACATGTCCTCTGGCGGTAACGTTTCTGCGCGGAGGAGCGACTGCAGCAGGCCGAAATCGAGGAACTTCTCCCCGCCGAGGGGGTGGACGGCGGGATCGACTGCCCGAATCGCGATCAGGAACAGAAAGGCAACGGTGAACACGCCGACGGTCTCTGCGAGGACACGCGCGTCGATTTCGACGTCTCGGACGTACACGAGCGCGATGACGAGGCCGAACAGCGTGAGGAGGCCCGCCCAGACGGCGAGTGCGAGGGAGAACTGGCCGATCCAGTACCCCGTGAGCCAGATGATCGCCGCGGAGAGGGGGAGTGCGACGCCGAGACCCCTGTCGGCCAGTCGGGGGAAGAGCGTCGCGGCGATCGGCACGCCGGCCAGGAGGAGGGCGAGATAGACGACCAACCAGAGCGCGACGAGGCCGTATGCCATCACCCGAGAGAGGCGCGTCCGGCCCTATACCTCTTGTGACTCGGTACCTCCGTCGCGATACGAGGGTGTGAAGTCGAACAGTTTTTACACTCCCATCTGATTTTTCACCACAATGAGTCGGTCTCTGGGGATCGTCGTACCAGCGTTCCGACCCGATGCCGAGCGGTTGTCCTCGTACGTCGGAGCCCTCCGCGAGCGGCTCGATCCCGCCGAGATCCGCGTCGAGATCGACGTTCCCTCGAAGGAGATGGTCGCAACGCTGGAGGACCTCCCGGTTTCCGTCGGCGTTTCCCCGTACCGACGAGGGAAGGGTGCGGCGATCACCGCCGGGTTCGAACGACTGGAAGCGGACGTGCTGGCGTTCGCAGACGCCGACGGGAGCACGCCCGCTTCCTCCATGGCGGCAGTCGTCCGGCCGGTGCTGACCGATGCTGCGGACCTGGCCGTCGGCTCGCGGCGTCATCCCGATGCGACCATCCACAGCCACCAGACGCTGGCGAGGCGATACCTCGGCGACGGCTTCGCGCTGCTCGGTCGACTCCTCCTGGATGTCGATCTCCACGACTTCCAGTGTGGGGCCAAAGCGATCGCAGCGCCGACCTGGGACCGCATCCGCGACCACATCTACGAGCCGGGGTTCGCCTGGGACATCGAACTGATCGCGATGTCCGCTGCGGTGAACCAGCGCATCGCGGAGGTGCCCATCGACTGGGAGGACCAACCGGGGTCGACTGTCTCACCGATTCGGACGACGCTGTCGATGGGACGGGCACTGTTCGTCGCCCGGCATCGCGCGAAGCGACTGCGTGATAGCCGGCTGCACAACGTGATCGCCAAGGGCCGCGAGGAGCAACCGGCGCTCATCGACCGCGACGACGCCGAGATGTAACTATGAGTGACGACTACCGACTGCTCGGAATCATTCGTGCCCGTCTGCGCGCGATCGCGTCAGGCATGCGGTTCGGTCGCTTCGTCTCCGTGGGCGTCGTCGGCTTCGTCGTCGACACGATCGTCATCACGCTTCTCACGGTCGGATTCACGGTACCAACGCTGGGTGCCAAGTTGGCCAGTGCCGAGACGGCGATCATCGTCATGTTCGCGCTGAACGAACGCTGGACCTTCCAGCGGTGGGGCGAGGCGGAACTGGTCTCGTTGCTTCGTCGATTCGTCACCTCGAATCTCGTCCGGACCGGCGGGGTCGCAGTGGCCACTGCTGTGTTGCTCGCGCTGAACGGCTGGTTCGGCGTGTGGGTGCCGGTTGCGAACGCGATCGGTATCGGCGTCGGGTTCGTCGTGAACTTCGTGTTCGAGAGCCTGCTGACGTGGCGTGTGCACACGAGCCACAGCGGGGATAATTAACAGACGGCTTCCGAATCACAACCCTTAATTGGCGGTCGGCGTTACAGAAGAGTAGCGGGATGGGATAGCCAGGAGATTCCGGCGGGCTCATAACCCGCAGACCGGTGGTTCAAATCCACCTCCCGCTATATTCTGTCGCTCACAAACCATGAGCGACGAAATCGCTGTGTGGAGTTGAAGCAGGGAGTGGAGTATCACGGAACGACCGTGGTTCAAATCCACCTCCCGCTACTTTTCAGCGACCAACACGCCGCAGCGTCTCGTCTCTGCGGCACCTGTGAGCTGTACATCGGGTCACGGTGATTTGAACCTGGGAACGAGGGAGCGAAGCGACCGACGTTCACGTGGTTCACATCCCGTGAGTGTAGTCGAGTGGATTCGAACGTGGAAACGAAAAGGCAGTCGTGGCGTCAGTCGTCGCCGGTTTCGTCGACGATGACGACGTCGCCGTCGACGACGTCGACGTTGATGAGTGTCTTCGGTTCGTATTTGGTATTCTCCAGCGCGTTGTCGCCGCCGACTTTCTTGATGACGGTAACGATGTCGACGATGTCGGCGCCGATCTCCTCGAGGGCTCCGCACAGTGCTTTGAGGGTGCCGCCGGTCGAGAGAACGTCGTCGAGCAGGAGGACGCGGTCGCCCTCGTAGACGTCGTTCATGTACATCTCGCTCTCGGAGTAGCCAGTGACCTGCGAGAGGGCGACCTCGCCGTCGAGCCCATATTGGCGTTTGCGGACGACCACGAGGGGGATGTCGGTCATCAGTGAGACGGCGGTCGAGATGTGGATGCCCATCGCGGCGGGCGTGACGATCTTGTCGACGTCTTCGAGCTCTACTTTGCGGATGATCTTGATGACGATCTCGCGGAGCAGTTCCGGACGGAGCATCGGAACGCCGTCGCTGATCGGGTGTACGAAGTACTGATAGCCGCTTTTCTCGACGATAGGGGCGTCGCGCAGCGACTCCTGCAATCGGTCCATATCGCCCGCTTTACCTGCGACCACAAAAAGATGCGCGTCACACGAGCGCGAGGAGATCGCTTACCAAACCCACGACGGGCAACGCGAACGCCCCGGCGTAGTCGAAGTACGTCACCCCGGACAGGAGGACGAAAGTCGTCCCGAGACCGCTGGTGAGTCCGAGCGTCACCGCACCGATCCGGTCTGGGACGCGGCCGGAGAGCGAGCCCGCGACAGTCCAGCTACCGAGGAATCCGCCGGTCGCGATTGCGAGGAGCGCGTGGAACTGGAGTGCTTCACCGAGGCCAGGGTTCGTGAGACCGAGATAGGCGACGACGAGTTGGCTGCCGATGAACACGGTCCCGGCGAACGTCCAGAGCGCCGGTTTCCAGTGTGCATCGAGCGTTCGGTGAACGGCTGGAATGCGGATCAGTGCGTAGATCGCGAGGGGGAACAGCGGGTGAAGATAGCGGACAGTGACCTGCGCATGCAGGGGGAGCTTTGGAATGTACAGGAGCACGAAGAGAGTCGAACACGCCAGCACGTACGCGTCGGTCGCGCCCGCAGGCGACTGGAGGTATCGCCGCACTCCTGTCGTTCGGCTCCTGAACGACGCTACGATCGCGATTGGGAGTCCGAGCAACCCGCCAACGAGCGGCGCGGACTCGAGAATCGTGAGGTTGATCGCCTCGAGCCCGTCCTTCTGAGCGACTCCCGGAAGATACCCACTTCGGACGAACGTCCGATAGTATCTCACGGGTTCAGATGCCGTGACGAGGACGCCGTCCCACAGCAGCGATCCGAACGCCGACGCGATGGTAATCACCTTTCCCACGACGGGAACTGAGGAAATATTGTCCCCGCCACTCATATCCAAATCTGCCGCTGATGGCTGATAGGAGGGAAGCATTCGCGGTGGTTTGACAGGATTCCCGGAGATCAGCAGGTTGGTCAGGAAGAAGGGAAGCAGGGAGACGACGAACACGAAAGCGACGAAACCGACGGACCGACGGTCGTTCGAGGGCGCCGTAGCGGCGTCGATCACGACCAGCGGGAGAACCAGTATGAGGGCCTCCGCGGCGTGAATCCAAGCCATGTATCCGACGGCAGCGTATGCGAGTGCACGCGGCACGACCTTCTCGCTCGACTTTCGACTCTCATAGAGGCCGGACATGACGATGACGACGGCGAGAACGGTAAACGAGTGGCGCTTGGGCAGTGAGGCCCAAAACCCAACTGGGGTTCCGATGACTGTCGCTGTCCCTGCCATGAGGCCGAGCCGGTGTGAAGTGAGGTCGGCAACGAGGCGATAGAGCAACACGGCAGTGAATGCACTCGCGGCCATCGTTACGATCTGCAACGCCAGGATCGGGAACAGTGACTGTTCGATAGGCGTCGCGACGCTGACGTTCGCCACGAACGCGACGACCGCGAACCCACTCCCGCCGACGACGAGCCCGTCGCTGTCGAGTAGCCGTCCGACGGTCGCCGCAAAACTGAGAAGGAGGAGACTCCAGAGTGCGATGACGACGACCTGTGGTGCCAGCACTGTTGCCGACGCTCGGAGCGCCCACAGAACGGGGAGTGCCAGGAAGACGATCCCGTAGTCACGACCGAAGACTTTCCCGTTCGCGACGTAGGTCCCTGGTGCATTGAGTCCGCTTCCGTACGGGGCCGTTGAAATGGAGAGGTGACCGTCGGCGACGTTGACGAGCGTAGTCCCGATGGCGTTCGTGTCCGTGATGAACACGCCGATTCGCCAGTAGAGAGCGAAAAAACAGAGCGCACCGAGAAAGAGCGCGAGTCCACGCCGATCTCCGAAGATCGCTCGACCGACCAGTTTGCCGTACGCTTTACCTCGCGCAGTCAGTGTGCTCGATCTCGTCACTCGCTGTGTGCTCATTCTCTCACCTCGACGGTGATCGTCCGGTTCGCGAGCACCCGTGCGCTTCCGTTCGCTCTCATGACCAGTCGCACCTCGCCAGTGTATTCCTCGCGCGTGAACGTCTCGGGCGGCAGCGTGTCTTTGTTCAGTTTGAACGTCACTCGCTCTCCCGAATCGCTCTCGTCGACGAAGTAGACGGACTGGCGACTGTAGCTGAGTCCGGGAACGTCGAGCTTGTAGTTGAGCACCGGCCGACCAGTGACGCGCTCGAACGTGACTGTGGCGGCGGGAACGCGGAGGTAGTAACTCTCGGAGCCGTACTGTCCCTTCTCGAACCCAGCCGACGACGGCAGCGACGCCTCGGTAACAGTCACGTTGCCAGTTCCGAGTTCGCCCTGAGACTGCCGGTTGTCAGTGAAATCGACGAGACCGACAGCAGGCGAGGCGACGAGCGTCCCGAGGACGATGAGCGTCGCTGCGATGAGTGGACTCTGGGACGCAATTTCCATCAGCTAACATCTCGGAGATATATCGTATAAATGTACTGGCTGGTCTGGGGAGCGCTGTCGCTCGTCGATAGCGGACACAAAAAACAGTGTAACGCGGAATTACGAGGTGTTCGGACCGGTGTCGGAAGCGAGGGTCGCGGAGTTGTCGCCTTCCGAGGACTCGTAGACGAGCCGTAGATCGTAGTCGTTGTTCACCCAAGCGGTCATGTAGTCACCGGAGACGACGGCGCTGTCGCCCCCCTTTTTTGAGCTTGTGGTTGTGGTTGGGTTTGCTTCAGCGTCAGCCCACGTTCTGTCACCTTTATTCACAATATCTACTTCTTTAAATGGGAGACTTGAATCGACCGTGGAATTGAATCCCTGGCCTCGAATCACCAACTCTTTTGCTTTGATCGTGGCTCCTCCATCATGCGTAACTGTAAGATTTCCACCAGCCCAACCGTTGTATGAATTATAGTCCCACGTGAATTTCGCCTGCGGTGTCTTGGTCGTGGACCCGCCCAGTCCCAGAACGAACGATGCGATGACGGCGGCCAGGATAACCGTAATCGCGACCATCAGGATGACCCCGATGACCGGGCTGACCGCGTCTTCTTCCTTCAACAGTTTGCGCACCTGCATGGTTACCCGGTTACTTGCTTCTTTACTTATTTGTTTGGGCCAAATCAACTATTAGTTATAATTTAATTTGATATCTGCGCGGATGGAGAAACCGAAAGACAGGCGCTGTTAAGACCGTATTAAGAGTCGAAAATAGAATTAAATGTGTCTTATGCGTCGGGGCCTTCCCAGGATGCGATAGTTGCCGAACTGTCGGAGCTCGCGCCCTGGTAGACGAGGCGGAGCTGACTGTCACTGCCGAGCGGGAACCTGATGTAGTCACCGCCGACGACTGCCGATGCTCCGCCTTCCGTAGTGCTGGCAGTGCCCGTAGTTGCGTCGTTTGAACTCGGGATGGTCGCTGCTGTGTTGTCACTGGCAATCTCTTTCCAGGAGCTGTCACTATCTATCGTCGTTGCACTGTTATCAGGATCGTTAAGCTGCCCACGCACGAACAGTTCCTCGGCTTTGATCGTATCTCCGCCGTCGTGAGTGGCTGTCAGGTTCTCATTACTGTACTCGAAAGTAACCGAGGCCTGCGGTGCGGTCGAACTCACTTGCTCACCGAGACCGAGCACGAACGTTGCGATGACTGCTGCCAGGATGACCGTGATCGCGACCATCAGGATGACCCCGATGACCGGACTCACTGCGTCGTCATCTGAAAGTAATTGTTTGAGTTGCATGGTTTGGGTGGGTGGAATCACACACAGCCCACGGATGGGGAGTCAAGATTCATCAGCCCTGACGATGCCGTCCGGCTTCGAAGTGATACCCGAGGGCGTGCTTATCTCGAAACATGGAAGCAAGCTCATATAAATGCTCGGCCTGTTTTAACCACTGTTTACTGCTTCGGTAAGTACGTATTTACCTGTTACAGCGCCGCCAGGATAGCCGATTCACGTACAATTGTTGGCACATCGGACGATTGCAAACTTGTTTGCTACATGTAATACTTGCATCACTAATCCGGCAGTCGATCGTGAACTTGTCCAATACAAGTAAATATTTTTATAGATGGGTCGCTGGCCCAGCGCCGATGGAAAGCAAAATGGCTTTGATTGGATGCCTCCAACGCGAAGGATAACAGTGAATATTGCCAGGTTCCGAGGGCCTGCACTCGTTTGGACCACTCGGTCACGGGTCTCGATGGGTGAGACAGGATGACGAGCGGGCGACTGATGGTGCCGATAAGCGAGTCGGTCACCCTCCGCAACACCGTCGCGTACGCCGTCCGCCACGCCGTCGAACTAGACGTCCAACGGCCGGTCGTTCACTTCGTCTACCCGTTTTCCCGACAATCGGCCAGTGATGAAGACACTGCAGACGCCGAGGAACTCCTGGAGCGCGTCGAAGTCTGGGCACGGGACGACATCGGCGACGACGAAGGTGCCGTGGACATCGAAACGGCGGTCGTCGGGCTCGACGTGTATCTCTTCAGTCCTGGCGATTACGCAGACGTCTTGACGCGGTACGCAGATCGAGAGGACCTCCGGACAGTGGTGCTCGATCCCGAGTTCAATCCGTCGGGAACGACGCCGCTGTTGCCGCCACTCCAGTCTGAACTCGAACAGGCGGGGTTCGAGGCACTCCAGGCGCCCGTCGAGCGGCCGACGAAGCGCCCTCGATTGGTCCGCGGAGCGGGGGTGGGTCAATTTCTCCTCCTCGCCACGCTCTCGTACGGCTTCTATCTCCTCGTCGGGGGCTCGCTCGCCGTCTTCGATCTCGTGACCGGCGCGATATCCGGACTCGTCGTCGCGACGGTCCTGTGGCACATCTCGTTTACGGGGCCGGTGCGGCCCGACCGACTGCTCGTGCGACTCGCCCGCATGGTCGTCTACGCGCCGTACCTCCTCTGGGAGATCGTCCTGGCGAACTTCCAGATCGCCTACGTCGTGTTGCATCCCAAGCTCCCCATCGACCCGGAGATGGTCGAGTTCGACGCCGCCGTCTGGTCTGCCATCCCAGTGACGACGCTCGCAAACAGTATCACCCTCACGCCGGGAACGCTCACGGTCGACGTCAACCGACAGAACTTCACCGTACACACGCTCACGCCCGGGGCGCGTGACGACCTGTTCTCCGGTTCGCTAGAGCGGGCCGTCCGGTTCGTCTTCTACGGACGCGTCGCCGCGCGAATCCCGAGTCCCAAAGAGCGAGGCGAGGCCGGGGGTGACGAGTCGTGACGCTGGTCACCGACGCGCTGTTCGCGACCGTCGGGGTGTTCGTCGGCTTCTCGCTCGTCATCATCTACCGGATCTTCCGGGGGCCCACGATGCAGGACCGCGTCATCGCGGTCAACGTCGTCGGGACGAACACGGTCGTCATCATCGCGCTCCTCGGCGCCGCGACCGACGACCCCGGCGTCCTGGACATCGCGCTCGTGTACGCGCTGTTGAACTTCCTGATGAGCATCGCCATCTCGAAGTTCACCGTCGAACGCGGAGGTGTCATGTAGATGGTGTCGATCACAGACGGAACGGTCGTGGTACTGCTCGCAGGCGGCGCCTTCTTCGGGCTCGTCGCGGCGATCGGCCTACTTCGGTTGCCTGACCTCTACACGCGCGCTCATGCGGCGTCGAAGACGGACACGCTCGGTGCGGGACTCACGTTGGCGGCCGTCGCTATCGTGTTCGACGCGGGACTGCCGACGGTCAAAACGGTCCTGCTCCTGGTGTTCCTGTTCATCACGAACCCCACGGCCGCCCACGCTATCGCCCGGGCAGCCACCGAGCAAGGAATCGAGCCCTGGACGAGCGATGGCGGAGGTGACCAGTCGTGAGCAATACGCTGGTCCTCGTGATGTTGGCACTCGTGCTCGCGAGCGCCCTCGCGACTGCGGTGCTTCGCGACGTGCTCGGAGCGATCATCGCCTTTGCCGCGTACAGCCTGGGCATCTCGATAATCTGGGTGTTCCTCCGCGCGCCCGACGTGGGACTGACGGAGGCGGCCGTCGGTGCGGGAGTGACGACCGTCCTCTTCCTGCTGACGATCACGAAGACGGTCAGACCGCCTGGAGAGCGAATTATCGAACCGATCGACTGGCGAGGGCTCCTCGTCGCGGTCCTGCTGGTCGGGGTGCTCGCATCGACGCTCGGTGCACTCCCGCCCGTCGGATCGGCCGAGACGCCGGTCGCCACGTCGGAAGTCACCGAGTACTACCTCGGCAATGCCTACGACGAGACCGGCGTCGAGAACGCCGTGACGGCGGTGTTGGCTGCGTACCGTGGCTTCGACACGCTCGGTGAAGCCGTGGTGGTCTTTGCCGCTGGTGTCGGCCTGCTGGTCGTGCTGCAAAAGGAGGAGTTCGCATGAGTGACGCAGACGAGACCGAGGCCGCAGAGCGCCTCTACGTCGAGAGCCCGATCATCATGGCGACGGTACGCGTCGTCGCGCCGTTCGTGCTCACGTTCGGCCTGTTCATCATGTTCCACGGTGCGGACTCGGCCGGCGGTGGCTTCCAGGGCGGCGTCATCGTCAGCACGGTCATCCTCATGGTCGCTATCGCGTTCGGGATCGAGCCGACGCGTGACTGGGTCGACCCGGCGACCATTGTCGCGGTCATGGGGATCGGCGTGAGCGTAATCTTGCTCATCGCGATGGGATCAGTCGCGCTCGGCGGCCGGTTCCTCGACTACCACGCGTACCCCATCCATCACGCGAGCAAGTACGGGATCGAACTCTTCGAAATCGCTATCGGCGTCATCGTCTCGGGCGTCGTCGTCGGCCTGTTCTTCGCCATCGCGGCCGGCGTCTCTCGGGCGCCAGAGGCCGAATCCGAGGACTCGGAGGGACTGCTATGATCGACATCATCGCTTCACGGAGCTACTATCTCGCGACCTTCCTCCTGCTGGGTATCGGCACCTACATCATGATCGCTAGCAAGAACCTCGTCAAGAAAGTCATCGGCATGAACGTCTTCCAGACGGGGATCTTCCTGTTTTTCATCGCCTCTGCCTACATCGACGGGGCGAAAAACCCGGTCATCCACGGCGAGGGACCGTACGTCAGTCCGCTCCCGCACGTGCTCATTCTCACCGCTATCGTCGTCGGTGTGAGCCTGACCGCCGTCGCGCTCGGCCTCATCGTCCGCATCTACGGGGAGTACGGGACGCTCGAAACGGACGTGCTGGAGGAGGTGCGTGCCGATGAGTGATCTTGCCCCCTTCCTGATCGCGTTGCCGATCCTGACGGCCGTCGTCGCGTTCCTGGCCGGCCTCGTGCGCTCTGAGTCTGGCTGGCCGGTCGCCGTCGTCGGGATGGCCGGCCAGGCTGGACTGGCAGGGCTGCTGGCGTACCGCGTGTTTACCGCTGGCCGAATCCAGTACGTGGTCGGTGGATTCGAGGACACGTACGGCATCGAACTCGTCATCGACGGCCTCTCCGCGTCGATGATCGTGCTGATCGCCGCAGTCGCACTCGGCGTGCTGGCCTACGCGCACGCTGCTGGCCCGCGCTCGAACGCGTTCTACACGATGTACGCGCTCCTGGTCGCCGGTCTCACCGGCATGAGCATCACCGGGGACGTGTTCAACATGTACGTCTTCCTCGAAATCACGGGGCTCGCGGCCTATGCAGTGGTCGCCAGCGGAGAGTCGGGCCGGTCGGCGGTCGCGGCACTGAAGTACCTCATCGTCGGGACCGTCGGGGCGTCGCTGTTCCTGCTCGGCGTCGGGTACGCCTACATCGGGACGGGGACGCTCAACATGGCCGATCTCTCGACGGGACTGGCAGCGGTCGGCTACACCTCGACGCTGGTCCAGACGGCCTTCGCGTTCATCGTCGTCGGCCTGTTCATCAAGGTCGCCGTCTTCCCGCTGCACACCTGGCAGCCGGAAGCCTACGCCGGCTCGCCGGACAGCGTCAGCGCGCTCATCGCCGCACTGGTTTCGACGGTCGCTGCATACGCGCTCGCGCGGATCACGCTCGACGTCTTCACGGTGGAGTTCCTGGCGGCGAACCCGCTGGCCCGCGATCTCATGATCGCCGGCGCGATAGTCAGCATCGTCGCCGGCAGCGCGCTCGCGGTCGCACAGACCGAGATCAAACGGATGCTCGCGTACTCGTCGGTGTCGCAGTTCGGGCTCGTGCTCGCGGCGCTCTCGGTGACCAACGAGACGGCGCTCATCGGCGCCGCCGTCCACCTCGTCGGGCACGCCATCATGAAGGGCGGCCTGTTCCTCACGGCGGGACTCGTCGCCACGGGAACGGGCGCACGGACCGTCGCCGCCTACGAGGGCCTCAGCGATCGGATGCCGGTCGCAGCCGGGGCGTTCGCGGTGCTCTCGCTGGCGATGGTCGGCGTCCCGCCGATGGTCGGCTTCGCCGGCAAGTGGTACATCGCGCTCGGGGCCGTCGAGGCGGAGGTGTGGCCGCTGGCGGTGGTCATCCTCCTCTCGACGCTGTTGACCCTGGCGTACTTCGTCCGCCTGATCGAGCGGATGTACTTCCGGGAGGCGACGCCCCTGTCGGACGAGGCGGCCGCGGAGGCTGACGCCGGGTCGCCGACCAGCGACACCGTCCTGGCCGACGGCGGCCGCGTCACGGCGGGGATGTACCTGGCAGTGCTCGTCGCGGCCGTCCTCGCGGCGACGCTGGGGCTCGCAGTGGTAGAGTACGGACGACTGCTCGAACCGACGCTGAACCTACTCCTCTCATGACTGACATCGCATCCATTCGCCCCATCGCGGCCGTGCTCGTGTCGGCGCTCGCAATCGTGCCCATCCTGGCGACCGGGAACCGACCCAACGTCAGGGAGGCCTGGTCGGTGCTGGCGGCAGTGACCAACCTCGGTATCGTCGCCAGCATGGTGCCGGGCGTGCTCGCCGGCAACGTCTACGTGACCGACTTCGGGACGTTTCTGCCCGGCATTCGGTTCGCGCTCCGGGCCGACCCGCTCGGCATCCTGTTCGGGTTGCTCGCTAGCCTCCTCTGGCTCGTGACGACGTTCTACTCCATCGGGTACATGCGAGGACTGGACGAGCACGATCAGACGCGCTACTTCGCGGCGTTCGCGGCGAGCGTCGCCTCGGCGGTGGGCGTCGCGTTCGCAGGCAACCTCATCGTCATCTTCGTGTTCTACGAGCTGCTGACGGTCGCGACCTACCCGTTGGTCGCACACGACGAGACGCAGGAGGCCCGTGCGGCCGGTCGGAAGTACCTCGCGTACACGTTCAGCGGCGGCGTCGCGGTGTTCGCTGGCACCGTGCTCGTGTTCTGGCTGACGGGCACGACCGCATTCACGCCGGGCGGCATCGCGCAACTCGCGACCGCCGATCCCGTGCTGGCCCGCGTTGCGTTCGCACTGCTTGCGAGCGGGTTCGGCGTCAAGGCCGCGCTGATGCCGATGCACTCCTGGCTCCCGGACGCGATGGTCGCGCCGACGCCCGTCTCGGGCCTGCTCCACGCCGTGGCCGTCGTCAAGTCCGGCGTGTTCGGCATTGCCCGGCTTATCCTCGACGTGTTCGGTCCGGATCTGGTCGGTGACCTGGGGATGGGGCTGCCGCTCGCTGCGCTCGCGGCGTTCACCCTCACCGTGGCCAGCGTCATCGCGCTCCGACAGGACAACTTGAAGCGCCGGCTGGCGTTCTCGACGGTGAGCCAGCTCTCGTACATCGTCCTCGGACTCGCCGTGCTCACCCCGTATTCGCTCGTCGGCGGACTGCTCCACATCCCCGCTCACGCGTTCATGAAGCTCACGCTGTTCTTCTGTGCAGGGGCGCTCCACGTCGAGACCCACACCGACGACATCAGCAACATGGCGGGCATCGGCCATCGAATGCCGCTGACGATGAGCGCCTTTGCCGTCGCCTCCATGGGGATGGCCGGGATCCCGCTGGCGGCCGGGTTCGTCAGCAAGTACTTCCTGCTCATCGGATCGATCTCCGCCGGTCAGGCGGTGTTCGCCGGCGCGCTCCTGCTCTCGGGCATCCTGAACATCGCGTACTTCTGGCCGGTCGTCTACACGGCCTTCTTCGAGTCGCCGATCGAGTCCGATCAGAAACCGCTGGTCTCCGGCGTGTTCGGCGGCCGGGTCGCCCGGGAAGCCGCCACCGACGGCGGTCGAAAGCCGGACGAGGGCGGCGACGAGCCACACAAAGACGACCACGGCTACGCGGCCGACCACGAGGGCCAGGGCCTCCAGGACGACATCGAAACCGCCGAGCAACTCCACCACGAAAACGGGCCAGACCACAGGCTCGACTGGGAACACCGGAGCTGGCGCGGTGACGAGTCGACGTGGTTCATGCTCGCGCCGATCCTGTTCGCCGCCGCCGGCTCGATCGCGCTTGGAATCGCACCCGACGCGGCCGTGTTCCTGCGAATCGTCCGTCTCATCGTCGCGGGCGTGACGGGGGTGACCGTCTGATGGTCGATCCCGTTGTTCCGCCGTTCGTGCCCGTCTTGCTCGCAGCAGTCTTGCTCCCGTTCGTCGGGCGCAAACTCGGGCACGCGCTGGGGCTCTTGGCGACGGCCGCCGTCGTTCCGTACGTCTGGCTCGTCCCCGAGGGAGCCTTCCTGCCGGCGCAACTGTTCGGGTTCGACGCGATCCTGTTCAACGTCGACCCGTTCTCCAGGCTGATGGGGCTGATCTTCGGGTTCATCGGTGCCGTCGCGGTGCTGTACTCCTGGGCCAGCGAGGCCGACGCGCCCCAGACGGCCTTCGCGCTGGGCTACGTCGGCACCAGTCTGGGAGCCGTCTTCGGCGGTGACTGGCTCACCCTGATCTTCTTCTGGGAGCTGATGGCCGTCACGAGCACGGCGCTGGTCTGGTACTACGGCGGGCGGGCGGTCCGCTCGGGCTTCCGGTACGCCATCTACCACGGCATCGGTGGGACGCTCCTGCTCGGCGCCATCGTCTGGCACTACGTCGAGGTCGGGTCGTTCCTCTTCACAGCGTCGCCGGACGGCCTGACCGGGGCCGTCGCCCCGCTGCTGGCAGCCGTTGGCATCGGCGTCAACGTCGGGTTCGTCGGCCTGCACACCTGGCTGCCCGACACCTATCCGGCCCCCCACTTCGCGGCGAGCGTCTACCTCTGCGTCTTCACCACGAAGACCGGCGTCTACGGGATGTACCGCGCGTTCCCGAACGGCGAGATCGCCATCGCGTACATGGGCGGCCTGATGGCCGTCTTCGGCGCGAGCATGGCGCTCCTCCAGAGCGACATGCGTCGGCTGCTCTCGTATCACATCCAGTCCCAGGTCGGGTACATGATCGCGGGCGTCGGCCTCGGCGGTGCGCTGGCGACCGCCGGCGCGTTCGGCCACGTGTTCAACCACATCCTCTACAAGAGTCTGCTGTTCATGACCGTCGGCGTCGTCATCTACCGCACTGGGAAGGAAGACTTAGACGACCTCGGCGGCCTCGCTCGGAAGATGCCCATCACCGCGATCACCTTCTTCGTCGCCGCGCTGTCGATCGCGGGCTTCCCCGGCTTCAACGGCTTCGTCTCGAAGGGGATGGTCATCGTCGCTGCCCACCACAAGCACCTGGACGTGCTCTGGTACCTGCTGCTGGCCGGTGGCGTCGGGACGTTCCTCTCGTTCATCAAACTGGGCTACTACGTCTTCATCGAGGGCGAGTACGACGGGATGGTCAAGGACGCCAACGTCGGCCAGAGCGCGGCGATGATTGCAGTGGCGGCGCTCTGTGTCGTCTACGGGCTCTACCCGCCGGCACTGTACGCGCTCCTGCCCGGGTCGTTCAGCTACACCGCGTTCACGCCGAGCCACCTCGCAGAAGGCTTCATCCTGGCCGCAGCCGGGATCGTCGGGTTCGTCGTGCTGAAAACGCCGCTTCACAAGATCGGGCTGGCGCCCGACCTCGACCGCCTGTACAACCCCAGCGTCTTCTACGGCACCCGCGGGTTCGTCGTCGGCGTCACTGAACTGTACGCTGCCGTCGATCGAGCGGTGGTCGGACTCGCACAGCAGACCGTGCACGCGGTCGAACACCCGGACGAAGTCGCCGGCCGACTCCGCGGGTCCGACCGCGTCGACATCCGAGCCGGCTTCGGTACCAGCATCCTGCTGGTCGTCGTCGCACTCACCCTCGCGCTCGTGCTGGTGCTGTAACTCAGGCGAGCTCGCTCGCGAGTTCGTCGGCTACCCGCGCGCCCAATCCCGCTTTGCTGCCGGCGTATTCGTCGACGCTGTCGCTCCGGACCAAGAGCACCTCCGTTTCGGCCTCGCCCATCACGTCGGCGTGATTGCCGACGACGAACGACAGACCGACGCGCTCCAGCGTGTCGCGAGCGCGGTCGACGAGCGCGTCCTCGCCGCCCTCGGTCTCGACCTTGAACCCGACGATGGGGAGGTCCGGCCGTTCCTCGCGAACGGTGTCGATGAGCTTCGGCGTCGGCGAGAGTTCGAGCGTCACGTCCTGCCCGGACTTGATCTTCTCGGGGGCGGCGTCGACGGTGTAATCGGAGATGGCCGCGGCCGAGATCAGAGCGTCCGTCGATTCGGCGTGGGCGAGCACGCCGTCGATCATCTCTTCCGCGCTCTCTGCGTCCTCGACGGTGGCATAGTGGAGCTCGTCGCCGTATCTGTCCGCGTCGTGGACGAGGGTCACGTCGGCGCCGCGGACGAAACACGCCTTCGCGACCGCGCGCCCGGTTCGCCCCGAGGCGCGGTTCGAGAGCGTTCGGACGGGATCGACCGATTCGGTCGTCGCCCCGCTCGTGACGACGACGTGTTCGCCGGCGAGTGGGTGGGGGGTCGCGGCACGGGCCACAGCGGTTACGATGGCGTCTTCGGTCGCGATCTTGGCCTTCTCCTCTTCGATGCGCGGGTCGACGAACTCGACGCCCCAGGACTCGACTGTCTCGATGGCTTCGAGCACGCCCGGGTGGTCGTACATCGGTTCGTGCATCGCGGGCGCGACGACGACTGGCAGCCCTGCACCCAGCGCCGTCGTGGCACAGGTCGTCACCGGCGTGTCGTCGACGGCGGCCGCGATCTTCCCGACCGTGTTGGCCGTGGCGGGGGCGACGAGCAGGACGTCTGCCCACTCGTCGCGGCCGCAGAGCGCGACGTGTTCGACGTTCCCGGTGATCTCGGTGACCACTGGATTGTCGGTGGCGAACTCGAGCGCCCAGGGATGGATGATCCCCTGTGCGCTGTCTGTCATGACGCCCCGAACGTTTGCACCGCGGCGACGAAGCTCGTGGGCGAGTTCCACCGTCTTCACTGCCGCGATGGACCCAGAGACCCCGAGCGCGACGTTCACTCCGTCAAGCATTGTCCTTCTCTTCTTTCGGCTGGGGGTAAATTCCTATGGATGCAAACCGGACTGGGACTTTAAACAACCTCGTATGTATCAGGGAAGATTTAGTATGATTCGCTTCACAGGTGGAGATGTCATGACTGACGAAATCATCTTTCCGAGTCAGGCGTGGTTCGACGAGTACAAGAACAAGGTAAACGAGGACGAGGAGTACGCCGACAAGTCCGAGGGCTGGGGCGTCGACTTCAACGGTGACTTCATCTTCAAGATGACCGACATGCCGATCGATCAGATCGACGTCGACGCCCTGCCGGGCGACCTGCAGGACGAACTCGACACGTACGTCGACGGCGGGACCGGCCAGGCGTTCGTCGGTCTCGAGGACGGCGGCTGTACCGAAGCCTATCTCATCGAGTCCGAAGACGAAGTCGATCAGGGCTTCGTCCTCACGGGCACCTACGACAACTGGGTCGAACTGATCCGCGGCAACATCGGTGCCGTCGACGGGCTCATGTCCGGCAAGTTCGAACTCGACGGCGACATGCAGAAAGTCCTGCAGTACTCCGACGCAGCGACGCTGCTGACCGAGGACGCCGGCAAGGTCGACGCCGTGTTCGCCCACGAAGAGTACGCGAAATAGACGACCGACTCGACCACTTCCGCGCCTGTACCCGGAGGGGGTGGGCGCGTTTCTTTTCGGTTTCGGCTACGACGGTGCGTACGTGCCCTCGAGCCGCGTGTCTGCGATCACGTGCCCGGTCATCGCGTCCTGGAGCGCGTCCTTGTCGGCTGCCGCCGACAGGTCGAGCCTGGTATCGAGCGCGTACAGCATGAACCGGTAGGTGTGTTCGCGGTCAGGGGGGTTCGGACCGCCGTAGCCGTGCTCCCCGTAGTCGTTCTGTCCCTCGACTGCGTCGGTCTCTTCGGGTGACCAGCCTTCGGGCAACGCCTCGGTGTCGGGGTCGACGTTCCAGACGAGCCAGTGGTCCCAGATCTTCCCCGCTGGCTCCATCGCGTCCGGGTCGTCGACGATCAGCGCGAGCGATTCGGCGTCCTCGGGCACGTTCTCGATCGTCAGCGGCGGATTGACGTTCGCCGCCGTGTAGCCGTACTGGTCCGGAATCCGCTCGCCGTCACCGAACGCCGGACTCGTGAGGTGGAGGTCGGCCATAGTAGGTCCCTCTCACAGGAGGTTCCACTGCGAACGAAAAGAAACTAGGCCGACCTTCCGGATCGCTACTCGTCGTCGGCGACGCTGGGGTGCTGCGTCGGCTCTTCGGGGTGTGGGTCGGCGAAGTACTCGCTCATCACGTCGAGTGACTCCTGCTCGCGCTGGCGCCGTTCCTCGTCGCTGATCTCCTCACAGCCCGGCGGCACGTCGCGCCCGCGTCCCGTAAAGTAGCCTTCGGGTGCCGTCCAGTCGTGGTAGAACGGCCGGTCGTCCTCGTCCAGGAGCGACACGGCGACTTCGGCACCGTGGCCGGCACAGATGATCGTCTGATACGGTTTCTCGGCGAGTCGACCCGCGACGTACAGGCCGTCGACGCCCGTTTCCCCCTGTTCGTTGCAGTCGACGAACGTCTTCCCGCGGTCGACGAACCCGATGCCGTCGATCCCGCGGAGATAGTCGACCGTGTTCTTCGTCGCAGCGATCACGTAGTCGCCCCAGACCTGCTCTCCGTCGGCCGTCTCGACGATGAACCCCTCGTCGTCGACCGAGACCTCCGTGACTTCGGCCGTCTCGCGGTCGCAGCCGGCGCGCGCTGCCTGCTCACCGAGCAGCTCCAGGTAGAGCTTGGCGTTCACGCCAGCCGGGAAACCGGGGACGTTCTCCAGATGCGCGTTTCGGTTCAGGATCGACTCGTCGGTGTCGTAGACGAGCGTGTCCAGCCCGTGACGGGCGGTGAACACGCCCGCCGTGAGACCTGCGACACCCCCGCCGACGACGACGACGTCTCTGGTTTCGGTCATAGCAAGCGCGGGTTCTCGGGGGAGCGAATAGTACCTGACGGGTTCGGCCGGGTCAGCCGCATCGAAAGCCAGTCTTACTGTCTTCCGACGCCTTGACAGACCACGCTCGATACTGGTGGCCAACAATGCAAGAGCGATGATTGGTCTGGAGGAAAACAGCCGGGACGCGACCGAACCAATCATGTCTCGAAGATAATCCGGCGCTACCTTCCGCTGGCAGGTCCTTATCTGCTGAACAGTCGTCCGCGTTTAACGGTCTGTGCGGCGAAGAGTCCATGCGGTGAAGGCAATTTATGACAGACAAAAACAACCTTTTAGAGACTCTCACGGGTGACTCGTCGCGTCGATCAGTCCTCAAGACCGGGGCGCTCACCACGGCAGGGCTGACGCTGACCGGTGTCGGGTCGGCTGCCGCACAGGACGACGACGTCGTCGACGGGGGATCGGACAAGGCCCTCATGTTCGCCGACGAGTTCAACCCCAACTCGCGGTTCGTCATCACCTCCCCGGTCATCCGGTGGAACCCCAACGTCCAGGAGGTCAGAGACGCCGACTGGTCGGAGTACAACACCCGGATGATCCGGTACCTCAACACCGGACAGCGGGCGCAGTTCTTCATGGCCGAGGACGCTGAGGTCCCCGATTACGACGACCAAGCCGGCTACGTCGTCGACGCCGAGGGCGACACCCAGCAGGGCAATCCCCAACCAGAAGTGTTCTCCATGGAACAGGAATGGGCGCCCTTCGGTGCCTCACGGCTGGTGACGGTCAACTTCTCGCCCGTCGGCGAGGACGAAGAGGACTCTCTGCTCGAAGACGAAGACTGGTGGCTCGATGGCGACGGCAACGGGGACGGCGGAAATACGACTACCAGCGGCACCCCGCAGTAACGCCAAAATCCCACACTGTCTTCAGCCGTCTCCATTCTTTTCGATCGGACCTGCCCAGTTCGGACAGCCCCGTTCAGTCCGAACGCAGCGACGCCATCCTCGACCGGTTCGTCAACTCACGGCGATGAGAATAGGCAAGAACGATCTCGCCGGCTTCAGTTCCCGAGGTCGAAGTGCTCGGCTGCAGTTTCCATGTCCTTGTCGCCCCGCCCGGAGAGGTTGACGACGATCGTCTCGTGGTCGGTCTCCTCGGCGACTCGCTTTGCCATCGCGAGGCCGTGGGCGGTCTCCAGTGCCGGGATGATGCCTTCAGTCATCGAGAGCGTGCGGAAGGCTTCGAGGGCCTCCTCGTCGGTGATCGCGCGGTACTCGGCGCGACCGAGTTCGCGGAACATCGCGTGTTCTGGGCCGACCCCGGGGTAGTCCAGCCCGGCGGACACGGAGTGGACCTCGGTGTCGTCGTCGATGACCCGGGTCTTCATGCCGTGGATGACGTCTTCTTTGCCGTCGTCCAGCGGAGCCGCGTGGCGAGTCGACTCCGCGCCCTCGCCGCCGCCTTCGCCGCCGTAGAAGGCCACGTCGTCGTCGCGGAAGGCGTGGAACAGGCCGATCGCGTTCGAGCCACCGCCGACGCAGGCGACGCAGGCGTCGGGAAGCCCGCCGATCTGGTCCTGGATCTGCTCGCGTGCCTCTTCGCCGATGACCGACTGGAACTCCCGGACCATCCGCGGGAACGGGTCGGGACCGACGACCGAGCCGACCATGTAGTGGGTGTCGTCCACGTTCTCCATGAAGTCCTCGAGCGCTGCGTCGACGGCGTCGGCCAGCCCTTCGCCACCCTGGGTGACGGGGTTGACCTCGGCGCCCATCAGGCGCATGCGGAAGACGTTCATCTTCTGGCGCTCGACGTCTTTTCTCCCCATGTAGATCTCCGTCTGCAGATCGAACAGCGCGCCGACCATCGCGGTCGCCGTGCCGTGCTGACCGGCGCCGGTCTCGGCGATGAGACGTTCTTTGCCCGCCTTCTTCGCCAGCAGCGCCTGTCCCAGAGCGTTGTTGATCTTGTGGGCGCCGCCGTGCAGCAGGTCCTCGCGCTTCAGATAGATCTCGGCGCCGTACTCCTCGGAGAGCCGCTCGGCGTGGTACAGCGGCGTCGGACGGCCGGCGAACTGCTCCAGCACTGCGCGGAAGTCCTCCTGGAACTCGTCGGTGTCGACGATCTCGTCGAACGCAGCGGCGAGCTGTGCCAGCGGTTCCTGCATCGGCTCGGGGACGTGTCGCCCTCCGAACTGACCGAATTCACCGCTGGCGGCTTTGCGCTCTTGCTCGTTGCTCATAGTGGGTTGTGTGTCTCTACTGATGCACAAATGTGTATCGAATCGCCCAGTGTTGGCGAACGTAGCCCGGTTCTCGTGACTGCTGTCTCGTCCTGGGGCTGCGGAACCCTTACGGTGATGTCTCCCTGAATATCCCCCGTGGATCACGTCGAGGTCAGTACCGTCGTCTACTTGCCACCGGCGGAGGTCTACGACTTCCTCCTGGATTTCCCCCGGTACGCCGACTACTCGAAACACCTCCAGGAAGTCCGGCACGACGGCGACGGCAGCCCCGGAACGAACTACTACATCACCTTCGCCTGGTGGAAACTGTCCTACACTGCCCACTCGAAGGTGACCGACGTGGACCCGCCAGCCAGGATCGACTGGCAGATCACCAAAGACATCGACGCGAAGGGCTACTGGGGGATCGATCACGTCCCCGACGAAGCGCCACCGAACGAACCGACGGCCTGTCGCGTCCGACTCTTCGTCCAGTTCCACCCCGACTCTGCTGACTCCGACTCGATCGACCTCCCCCGATTCGTCTCGCTGGACTGGGTCATCGAGAAGGTCAAGCCGATGATCCGAAACGAAGCGGAGCGAGTCGTCGAACGCATCGTCGCCGACCTCGAAGGCCGTCGGCGCCCCGTCGACCTCGAGATTCACACGACCCCAGAGACGGTGTGAACGTTCAGGGCGATCGGTGCCGGTCGCGATCCGGCAGGCGACCTCAGACAGGGTGTGGACTGGAGCGACGCGCGACTGCGTCTCGCGAGTGGGGAACCTGGGTTCGACCTGGGCGTCCAGGTCACGGTGGAAAAGTCGAACGGCTGACTGCGACGGCTCCGTTCGTTACTGCGACACGTCGTAATCGCCGCCGTACTTCATGAAGAAGTACGCCAGTCCGAGCGTCGCGCTCATGACGAGCGACGTGGCGACGCCGATGGTTTTCGCGCTGTCCGGAAGCACCGGGACGCCGCCACCACCACCACCACCGCTGCCAGCGGGGGCTTTGGTCGGGTAGTCGGTCCCGACGACGATCGAACCCAGCATTCCGCTCGCCTTGTGCGGGTTGCAGTAGTAGTTGTAGACGCCGTCGGAGTTGAACGTGTGCTCGAAGTTGACGCCCGCCGACGCGGTGGGCGCACCCGACTCGAAAGAGCCGTCCTCGGCGACGACGTTGTGCGCGCCACCTTCGCCCGTCCACTCGAACTTGACCGTGGCGCCGTTGTCGACGTGGACCGCAGCCGGCCCGAACGCCAGGCCGCCGTCGCCGACACCGACCTCGACGGTCACCTCTGAGCTGCCGGTCTCGTCGACGACGTTCCCGTCGTAGTTGTTGGCGTCGTCGAGGTAGCCACCGAGGTCCGGCGGACCCGTGGGTGCGCCGCCTCCGCCGCCACCGCCGCCGGTCTCGTTGCCACTGGTTTCGTTGCCAGCAGTCCCGTTACCGCTCGTTTCGTTACTTTCCTGTGCGGCTGCCGTACCGGATGCCGCTGCGACCGCGGTACCGCCAGCGGCCGCCTGCAGGAATCCCCGGCGCGAAACGCCCGCATTATCAGCCATGTGCGACGGTTAGAGAGGGGATGTAGTGAATATGTTGGTTCGTCTGCGTTCCACCGGGGTCACCCCGGGTGCTCGGACAGGTTCCGATGCGCCTTTCACTGCAGAGGTCCAGTTAGTGGGTATGAACGAGGAACCCGGACTCAGCGACCAGTACCGGATGGCCAGTCCCTGGCCGCTGTTCGTGGCGCTCGGGGTGACGCTCTCCGAGGTCGGCATCATTATCGGCATCTTCGCCATCGCAGTCGGCGGACTGTTGCTCCTCGGCGGCAGCGTCGCGGGCATCCTCAAAGAGTCGGGCTACGTGGAGGCGCTCTGGGGCTCGCTCGTCGGGTTCGGCGCCCTGCTCCTCGTCGCCGGTGGCGCGCTGTTCGCGTCGCAAGTCGGCGTCGACGCGGGCGTCATGGTCGACGTGATCGCGAACCCCGGCGACTTCGGACCGGTCGTCCCGCGTGCGCTCGCGATCACGATTTCAGGGGTCATCCTGGTCGCCGCTGGTGGGGCCGGACGCGTGCTCGAAGCGAACGCGATGGACGCCTGAGACCCTTTCGGCCCCGTCGCGCGTCGGCGGTCGATTCCGACAATCTATTTACCTGCGTCTACGAATGGAGGAACATGTCATCGAAGACCTTCGACCGTGAAACGCTGTTGGACCTCACGGTCAACGGCATTCCGCTGGGGATCATGGTCTTTTTCGTCATCGCGTACGCGTTCGTGAACCCCTTCGGTTGGAACGACCTCGTATCGACGCTCCAGTTTTCCATCATCATCGTCACGGCGCTTCTGCTCTCTATCCTGACGTACTTCGCGGGGAAGGCGATCTCCGAGGCCGAAGCCGAGATGGAAGCCGCAGAGTAACCGATCGGCGAACTGACCCCTTCGTCTTTCCGCTCACGTCGTTCCACCAGCGGATCGTGTCCAGCGTCGAGGAAGTCCGATCGACCCTGACTGCTGGCCAGTTCCCCGCCGCATTGCCGTTCGTCGCACGAACTTTCCGTCCGTTCTGCCTGACAGAGTGGGTACGAACGCGTCCCCACGGACACCAAAATGGAACCTTTCTTTAGCCCCCAGGTCAGAGACTTGCATATCATGGCTGAAGGGCAGCTTGCGCTGACGGTGTTGATGGGGGTTTTCCTCGTCGCCGTCGCAGCGCTTTTGGCGCGTGTCGAAAACTGGCGCTCCTACACACCGCTGGCTGGTGGGAGCGCGCTCGGTGAGGAATCGGCTCACGGACACAGCGAGAAACCCGGCGGCATCATCCGCTGGCTGACCACGGTCGATCACAAGGACATCGGGATGCTGTACGGTGCGTACGGCCTCCTCGCCTTCGCCGTCGGTGGCATCATGGCCGTGCTCATCCGACTGCAGCTCCTCGTTCCGACTGGCGCCATCATCGACAACAACTTCTACAACGCGATCCTGACGAGTCACGGGATCACGATGCTGTTCCTGTTCGGGACGCCGATCCTCGCGGCGTTCTCGAACTACTTCATTCCGCTGTTGATCGGGGCCGACGACATGGCGTTCCCCCGCATCAACGCAATCGCGTTCTGGCTGCTCCCGCCGGGCGCACTGCTCGTCTGGGGCGGCTTCCTCATTCCCGGTATCGGAGCGGCACAGACGTCCTGGACGATGTACACGCCGCTGTCGGTCGAGCAGACCCAGGCGGGTGCGGACCTGATGATGCTGGGCCTGCACCTCACCGGCGTCTCGGCGACGATGGGGGCGATCAACTTCGTCGCGACCATCTTCACCGAACGTGACGACGAGGTCAACTGGGCGCGCCTGGACATCTTCTCGTGGACGATCCTGACCCAGTCGGGGATCATTCTGTTCGCGTTCCCGCTGCTGGGGAGCGCGCTCATCATGCTGCTGCTTGACCGGAACTTCGGGACCACCTTCTTCGCGCTCGAAGCGGGTGGGACGATCCTCTGGCAGCACCTGTTCTGGTTCTTCGGCCACCCCGAAGTGTACATCCTCGTGTTGCCGCCGATGGGCCTGGTCAGCTACATCCTGCCGAAGTTCTGCGGCCGGAAGCTGTTCGGGTTCAAGTTCGTCGTGTACTCGACGCTCGCGATCGGCGTCCTCTCCTTCGGGGTCTGGGCGCACCACATGTTCACCACGGGCATCGACCCCCGGCTTCGGGCGTCGTTCATGGCAGTGTCGTTAGCGATCGCAGTGCCGAGCGCGGTCAAGACGTTCAACTGGATCACGACGATGTGGAACGGGAAACTCCGCCTGACGACGCCGATGCTGTTCTGTATCGGCTTCGTCGCCAACTTCATCATCGGCGGGGTCACCGGCGTCTTCCTCGCGTCGATCCCGGTCGACATGATCCTCCACGACACGTACTACGTGGTCGGGCACTTCCACTACGTCATCATGGGCGCCATCGCGTTCGGCGTCTACGCTGGCGTCTACTACTGGTTCCCCATCTACACCGGTCGGATGTACCAGCGCACGCTCGCGAAGTGGCACTTCTGGCTCACGATGATCGGGACGAACCTGACGTTCTTCGCGATGCTCGTGCTGGGCTACCTCGGCATGCCCCGCCGCTACGCGACCTACGACTTCGGCGCCGCGATCTCGCCGCTCACCCAGATCGTCAACTTCCACCAGATGGCGACGGTCGGCGCGCTGATCCTGCTGGTCGGCCAGATGATCTTCGTCTGGAACATCGTCACCTCCTGGCTGGAAGGCCGCCAGGTCGGCGCGGACCCGTGGAACCTCAAGGAAGAGGCTCCCGAACTGTACGGCCGCGAGTTCGTCTGGCACAAGGACCGCATCGAGACCGCCATCGCAGACGGCGGTGAGGAAGAGAAAGCGATGACGGACGGCGGCCAGCCGGCCGACGCCGACGACGCGTAATCGAACGCCGCCGTTTCCTTTTCCGTTCTTTCGTCCCGAACAGCTTCGGGACTGTTCTCTTTTGACCGCGAGTCGTCACTGACTCGTATGACCGGCTGTCACGCTGAACACGACGAACTCGCCGCCGACGTCGAGGGGCACGAGGGCGTCGAGGCGGCCTGGGCGGCCGAGAGCTTCACCGATCAGGTCCTGTTCGTGGAAGTGCCCGACGATCGCGACGTTCCCGACGCGGTGATCGACCGACTCGCCGCACACGGACTGACAGGGGCAAGCGAGGCCTACGGCATCGCGAGCGGGGACGATTCCTCGTCGGCGGGCCCAGTCGGTGATCGTCACCAACACCGGTTCGTCGACCCCGAGGCGAGCGACTGGCTGGCTGGACGGGCCGGCGACTGACGAAACACAGGGGTCGGAGGCCGGTGTCCAGGCTGGACATGGAAAGCGATTTAGCCGGCCTGGAGCTACGGATTCTCAATGAGTCTCTCCGATTCGGACCGCGAACTCGTCACCGCGGAACTCGGCCGCGAACCGACGGCGGCCGAAGCTGCGCTTTTCGAGAACCTCTGGAGCGAACACTGCGCGTACCGCTCGTCGCGACCGCTCCTCGGGGCGTTCGACAGCGAGGGCGACCAGGTCGTCGTCGGTCCCGGCGACGACGCGGCAGTGGTCGCGCTCCCGTCGACCGACGGTGACGGGAACAGTGACACGTACATCACGATGGGGATCGAGAGCCACAACCACCCGTCGTACGTCGACCCGTTCGACGGCGCCGCGACGGGCGTCGGCGGCATCGTCCGCGACACGCTGTCGATGGGCGCCTATCCCATCGCGCTCGCGGACTCGCTGTACTTCGGCGGCTTCGACCGCGAACACTCCCGCTACCTCTTCGAGGGCGTCGTCGAGGGAATCAGCCACTACGGCAACTGTATCGGCGTTCCCACGGTCGCCGGGAGCGTCGCGTTCCACGACGACTACGAGGGCAACCCGCTCGTGAACGTCGCCTGTATCGGCCTCACGAACGCCGATCGGCTCGTCACCGCCGAAGCGCAGGAGCCGGGGAACAAACTCGTCCTCGTCGGCAACGGGACGGGTCGAGACGGACTCGGCGGGGCCTCGTTCGCCAGCGAGGACCTCGCGGAGGACGCCGAAACGGAGGACCGACCCGCGGTCCAGGTCGGCGACCCGTACACGGAGAAACTGCTCATCGAGGCCAACGAGGACCTCGTGGATCAGGACCTCGTCGAGTCGGCGCGTGACCTCGGTGCCGCGGGCCTGGGCGGCGCGACCAGCGAGATGGTCGCCAAGGGCGGCCTCGGTTGTGAGATCGAACTCGAACGCGTCCACCAGCGCGAACCGAACATGAACGCGCTGGAGATCCTGCTCGCCGAGTCCCAGGAGCGGATGGCCTACGAGGTCGAGCCGGACAACGTCGACGCAGTCCGGGAGATCGCCGAGCGCTACGACCTCGGCTGTTCGGTCATCGGCGACGTGACCGAGGGCAACTACGTCTGTACCTTCGAGGGTGAGACGGTCGTCGACACGCCCGCGGAGTTCCTCGGGGACGGCGCGCCGTTCAACGATCTGGAGTCGGTCGAACCCGCGCAACCAGAGACCGATCTGCCGGACGTCGACCTGACCGAGGCGTTCGAGGCGGTCGTCGGCAGTCCGAACACGGCCTCGAAGCGGTGGGTCTACCGCCAGTACGACCACGAAGTCCAGGTCCGGACGGCGACCGCGCCGGGCGACGACGCGGCGCTGCTGGCCATCCGCGAGGAAGGCGTCGGCCTGGCGTTCTCGGCGGGCGCGGACCCCAACTGGACGACGGCGGCCCCCTACGACGGTGCGCGGGCCGTGGCGCTGGAGAACGCGACGAACGTCGCGGCCAAGGGCGCGACGCCGCTGGCCGCGGTCGACTGTCTGAACGGCGGCAACCCGGAGAAACCCGACGTCTACGGCGGGTTCAAGGGGATCATCGACGGCCTCGCAGACATGTGCAGCGAACTCGACGTGCCCGTCGTCGGCGGGAACGTCTCGCTGTACAACGACTCGACGGCCGGCCCGATCCCGCCGACGCCGACGCTGGCGCTGGTCGGAACCAAGGAAGGCTACGACGCGCCGCCCGCCGCGTTCTCCGGCGACGGGGAACTAGTCGTCGTCAACGACCGCAGCCTCGCCGGAGAGGCCGACGCGCGGCTGGGCGGGTCGGAGTATCTCGCACAGTTCGACGGCAGCGACCAGTACCCCGACCTGCCCGACGAGCGCGCGGCGTTCGTCGAGACGCTGGCCGCGGTGGCCGACGCCGAAGAGACGCTGGCCGTTCACGACGTGAGCCACGGCGGGCTGGCGGTCACGCTGGCCGAGATGGTGACCGACGACGCCGGTGCCTCGATCACGCTCGACGGTGACGCATCGCCGGCACACCTGCTGTTCAACGAGCAACCCGGTCGGGTCGTCATCGAAACGACGGACGCCGACGCCGTCGCGGCCGCCTTCGACGGGATCGCACCGGTCGAGACCGTCGGAACGACCGACGAGTCGGCCGAACTTGACCTGACGGTCGGCGACGAGACGATCACCACCGACGCCGACGCCATCGCCGAGCGTCGTTCGATCATCGACCGCGAACTGGAGTAGGGACGACCGCCACGGCCACGGCAGTCGAACCACGCTGCACCGACCCGTCCGTTATTTGTCCGTGGCGCGCGATTTCTCTCCGAGAGATGGACGCGGAGCGGGACGAACCGGCGTTCGTCTGGCGCGTCGAGCGTCAGCTCTCGGACTCCGAGGCGGTGCTCTGGAGCGTCATCGTCGTCGCGTCCGTGTTCGACGTGCTGGCGACGATGCGGGGAATCGCACTCGGTTTCGAGGAGGGAAACGCCGTGGCTCGCGCGTTCATCGACACGTACGGTGATCCGGGGATCGGCCTGCTCAAGTTCGTCGCGCTGGCGCTTCTCGTGGTCGCCTGGTGGGTGCTCCCGGAGCGGTCTGCGACGCTCGTTCTCGCGGGATTCGCCGTGATTTCGCTGCTCACGATCGCGCTGAACGCGATCACGCTGGCGGGGCTCTAGGCGGCTGCATACCCGGAAGAAAGTGTGGCCTTACAGGAGCAGCGGGAGGCCGAACGTGATGGCCACGCCGACGAGGAAGACGACGATGCCGAACCCGACCTGGCCCATCGTGTAGTCGCTCTGGGGTGCGGTGCTCCGGAGTGGCGGCTCCTTCTCGGGAAGGTCCGGACTCGTCGGATCGTAGTCCGGGCGATCTTCGCCGTGGTCGTCAGTCATACGCGGGGATTCACGCGGGGGGTACTTCGGCTTGTCGAAAGGACGGCCGAGTGAACTGCACTCGTGTGGACCGACGCGATCCCGGCGAACGCTCGCAAACGCGTCGGGCGGGAGTGACGACGGTCCGGACGGCTTTTACTGCCCGGCCGCGGATTGACAGGTAACAGACCATGGTCCTGACCAAGCGCATCATCCCCTGTATCGACGTGGACATCGACGAGGACGGGAACGCGGCGGTGTACACGGGCGTCAACTTCGAGGATCTGGAGTACACCGGCGATCCGGTGGAGATGGCGAAAAAGTACAACGAGGCGGGCGCAGACGAGTTCGTCTTCCTCGACATCACCGCCTCGGCCGAGGGCCGCGAGACGATGCTCGACACCGTCAAATCGGTGGCCGACGAGGTGTTCATCCCGCTCACGGTCGGCGGCGGCATCCGCACCCGCGAGGACATCAAGGAGACGCTGCGCGCCGGCGCGGACAAGGTGTCGATCAACACCGGCGCGCTCGAACGGCCGGAACTCATCACGGAAGGGGCGCGCTCCTTTGGCAGTCAGTGCATCGTCATCAGCGTCGACGCCCGGCGCCGCTTCGACGAGGAGGGCGAATACTATGCGGAGGTCGACGGGGAGTCCTGCTGGTTCGAGTGCACGGTCAAGGGCGGTCGCGAGGGCACCGATATCGACGTGATCGAGTGGGCCAAGGAGGCCGAACAGCGGGGCGCCGGCGAACTGTTCGTCAACTCCATCGACGCCGACGGGACCAAGGACGGTTACGACATCCCGCTGACGACGGCCGTCTGTGACGCCGTCTCGACGCCGGTCATCGCCTCCTCGGGCTGTGGCGGCCCAGAAGACATGTACGAGGTGTTCACCGAAGCCGGCGCTGATGCGGGTCTCGCGGCCTCTATTTTCCACTTCGAGGAGTACTCCATCCAGCACGTCAAAGAGTACCTGGACGAGCGAGACGTGCCGGTGCGGTTGTAACTTGTTACTGTACCGCGAGCAACCGTCGGGAGCGAGCGGCTTTTTTGGTCCAGATTTTTCAAGGAGGGTTCGCGAGCGGAGAGAGCGAACCCGACGCAGAAAAAGGTGGGGAGGAGCGAGACGTGCCGGTGCGGTTGTAACTTGTTACTGTACCGCGAGCGACCGGCGGAAGGTTTCGACGATTGGACGTGAACGCTTTTCGGGAGCCGACACCGAAATTGAGGGAGATGCTCACTGGCGGCCCCTTCGTCGTGTTGACGCTCGCACAGACTATCGAGCAGGTCGTCAGCCTCGGAATCTTCGTCGTCGCGCTCGCCCTGGCGACGCTGAGTGCGATGGCCTGGCGCCGCGAGCGCGATCGGCGAATGCTCGTCGTGGCCAGCGCGTACGGTCTGTTCGCGCTGTACGGTCTGATCGTCTTTCTGGAGTACTTTCTGCTACCGATTCTGGGCGGCGTGACTGTCGAACTGCTCGAACATAGCTCGGCCGTGTTGATACTCGCCGGCCTCCTGGCCTTCTTCTACGTCCTCACCGGAGACAGATGACGGGGGCGGACGACGACGCTGCCGAACTGGAACTCGAGTCGCGGCGAGCGATCTACAAGGCCGTCGAGTCGACGCCCGGCATTCACTTCCGGGCGCTCCTCGACGAACTCGACTACGCGCAGGGGACGCTCCAGTACCACCTCCGGTGGTTGGCCGACGCCGACCTCGTTGCAGTTTCCGAGGACGGGAAGTACACCCGCTACTACCCGGAAGGCTCGTTCGACGAAGGGGACCGTGCGGTGATGAACGCGCTCCGGCGCCAGTGTGCGCGGCGGATTCTGGGGTACCTGGTCAGCGAGGGGGCCCTGACGACCTCGGAGCTGAGCGACCGCATCGGGAAGGCCGCGTCGACGGTCTCCTTTCACCTCTCGCAACTCGCAGACGCGGATCTGGTGACCAGTGAACGAGACGGGCGAGCCGTCGAATACGAAGTGACCGACCCCGAGCGCGTGTCACGGCTGTACGCCCTCCACCACCGTTCGTTCGCCGACAGACTCGTCGACCGACTGTTCGACCTCTGGGACGCCTACTGACTCGCTGGGGCCCCGTCAGAGACGGGCCCGTGCGACACCAGCACGCGCAGCGCGAAGAGGTACGTGACGAACGCCGTCGCGGGAACGATCGCCGGACGGATCAGCCCGAGCACGTCCGTGCCGATCGCCGCCGCGTGGATCGTTGCGAAGGCGTAGCCTGCGTAGGCGAAGCCGTGGACGACCTGTGGCCCCCACGGGGCGCTGAACCGCGTCGCATCGAGAAAGCCCAGGGCAGCGACGATGGTCAACAGCAGAGCGCCCACGCCGACTGCGGCACCGGCGACGAGAAACGTGGTGCCGTACTGCGGCTCGGGTGCCTGGCCGGTCGCCACGAGCCACGTGTCGAGGACGCCGAGCAGACCGTGGGCGAGCGTCACGACCAGCGCGAACACGGCGATCTCGACGTGGACGCGCCGAGCCAGTTTCGCGAGCGTCCCGAACTGGGGCTCGCCGTACAGAATCCCCGTCACCGTCGCGGCGTACAGCGCCGGATAGGCGACGAGTCCGGTCGCGCGGTCGAGGAGCCAGACGAGATCCATCAGGACGCCCCCGTCGTGGCGACGACGTCCGGACAGCCGTCGCCGTCCTGGAAGTCGTTTACCGTCTCGGGTCGCGTCGGGCACGCGTCGGCGGTGTCGTTGACCCCGTCGCCGTCGTAGTCCGCGGGCGCCTGTCGGTTCGTCACCTGATCGGCCGCGAGATCGGCGGCCTTCGCGTGCATCGTCTGCTGTTCCCGCGTATCCACGAGCTGCCACGCGACGGGCATCGTCGCGGCGACGAGCAACAGCGACACCAGCGTGACGGCGAGTCTAGTCCGCGACATGGTCTCCGAATCCCTCGGTTTCGTGGAAGATGCCGTCGTGGACGACGAGTGCTTCGAGGCCGTCCCACGCTTCGGCGAGCGTGAGTGCGTCCTCGAGTGGCGACGCCGCCAGCGTCGTCGCGAGCGCGTCCGCTTCAGTGCAGTCGCGAGCGGCGACGACCGTTACGAGATCGTGTCGCGCCCCGGCGTCGCCAGTCCGGGGATCGTAGACGTGGTCGACGCCGCCGCGGCCCCGCCGATAGCCCGCTGAGGTCGCGACGTGCCACTCCGTGTCCAGTACTTTGAGGTGATCGTCCTCTGCCGGCGCGGCACCGTACGGGTTCTCGATGCCGATCGGTCCCGTCGGGTTCGCGACGTCGCCCCCGCCGCTGACGAATCCGTGACGGCCCAGTCCGTCCAGCGTGTCGAAGGCGTGATCGACGACGTACCCTTTCGCCAGGCCGTTCAGGTCGAGCGGCTGGTCGGTTCTGACCTCGTTCCCGTCGACGGTGACCGTCGCTTCGTCGCGGTCCGTCGCGGATGGCTGTTCGCCCCCGTCTCGGATGTAGGCTTTCAGCTCGTGTTCGAACTGCCCGTGGCGAACGTCGAAGGCGCCCTCGGTCCGATCGGCGTACGCCAGTCCGCGCCGGACGACCGACGCGACGTGGTGGTTCTCGACGCGTCCGGTTCTGTTGAGTACCGCGACAGCGCTGTCGCTGTCGAACGCGTTCAGGACGCCTTCCAGCCTGGCTGCCGTTTGCTGGGCCCGCTGGACGGCGCGTCGCGCGCCCGGCCCGATTGCCGCGGCCACGAACGTCGTGTCACAGCACTCGAACCGGACTTTCGCATCGCCCAACTGTTCGCGCGCTCCAGCGACGGCGCTGGAGATCCGATTTGAAATGGCGACCATCAATGCTCCCCTACTCGTGCTCCTCGTGTTCTTCGTACTCTTCTTCCTCTTCCTCGTGGTCCTCGTACTCCTCTTCTTCCTCGTGTGCTTCGTATTCTCCACCGCGACCGTCGTTGCCGTTCGAGACGGCAGCCGTGAAGTTCTGGTTGGGCTGTGGTGCGTCACTGCCTGCCGCCGTCGGTGTGGCGCCACTGGTGTCAGCTGACGTGTCGATGACGCCGGGAACGATCAGCGCCGACGCCACCACGGCCGTGGCGAGTGCTCCTACCAGAGTCAGTGCGACCAGTCGGTTGGTCGGAAGCGGGTTCCGCATATCTACTCGTTCCCGAATCTCCTCAAAGGGCGTTCGCGTCCGGTCGTCGAAACGTCGTACAGTCCTCGAAGCGTCACGGCGGTCGCCGTCGCGTCCGTCCCCGCCAGCTATTTGCCTGTCTGCCACTTTCGAGCGAACGAGTAATGGAATGGCGGTGCGCGTGGTGTGGCAAACCCCACGAAGAGAACGATCCACCGTGTGACAACTGTGGCCACGGCGAGTTCGAGAAGGCGGTCGTCCCGATGGCACCCGAGTCCGATGACGACGACAGTGACACGATCACCGTCTGGGTGTGCGCCGAGTGTGGGAACGACCATCCCAAACACACCCCGCCCTGTGACCGCTGTGGCGGCGGCCCGCTCGAACGCCGCGACGTCGACTACGACGAAGAGGCGGTCATGGCCGAGATGCTCGGCGCCGACGAGGGCGGCCGCTCCCCTTCGGCGGACGTGAGCTACCTCGACGTGCTGGATACGAAACTCGTCCTCGGTTTCGTCGGCGTCGGACTCCTGGTGGTCGTCCTCGCACTGGGGTTCATGGGGATCGTCGACGTCCCCGGCATCCCGAACGACGGCGGGCCGGTTCCCGGAAACGCCACGACGTACCAGGGCCTCTCACTGTCGACCGTCGAAGCGGAGTACGTCTCGGAGTTGAACGCACGCCGCGCGGCGAACGGGGACGCGAACCTCACGCGGGACCAACCGCTCTCGTCGGCCGCGACGTCGTTCAATCAGGATCGCGTCCGTGCGGAATACGCTGACGGCGAGGGGCCGAACAGCAAGGCGGTCGGACGGCGCGTGGACGACGCCTGTGGCGACGCCGACCCCGCGTCCGTGATATTCGCGGTGGAAGCCGGGCAGGGACAGGACGCAAGCCAACGCTTCGACTCGGAGCGAGCGATGGCGCAGGCGCTGGTGAGCGCGTATCGAAACAGTCCGGACGCGCCGGCGTCGTTCGCAAACACCTCGAACGGCATCGTGGGTGTCGACGTTCACGTCGCACCGGACGGGAGAATCTACGTGACGCAGTTCGCGTGCTGACTCAGGCCGCCTGGAAGGCGTCGCGGAAGTTGTTCGCTTTGTCCATGACGCGCTGGGCGCCGTCTTCGAGCGCGTCGAGCGCGTCGACGTCCTCGTCGGTCTTGATCGTGAGGATCGGTTCGGTCTGGCCACCGGACTGTTCGGGGTTCACGTCGTAGGTCGCGGCGTCGACGCCGTCGGTTTCCAGTAGCGCCCCCTTCAGCACGTTCATGAACGTGTGATCCTCGCCCGAAATCTCGATAGAGAGTTCCGTATCGGTCTTCTCGATAACCCGCAGTTCCATACCCGCTTCTGGACACTTGGCAGCATTAAAGTTCACGACTACGCCTGCGCAATCACTCGGCGCGTGAACGCTACATAGCCCGCAAAGTATTTGGACCGCATGGGACTTGGTCATAGCAATGACGACACGCACGGTCGAGCAGGTCGGGAACTGGGAGTCACGGTCGTTTTCCGGAGGTTACCGTGGCTTACAGGAGCTGTCGGACGAGCGCTTCTCCGGCATCGTGACGGCAGGACCGACCCGACTGTGCATGACCAAAGGCAAGGTGGTCGGCGTTCTCGAGGGCGATATCGAGGACTTCGAGGACGCCTCGGGCACTGTCCACGAGGCGCCCTCACCGGCTCTCCCGCTGCTCGCAGTCATGCAGGAGCGTAGTGACGAAGTCCGCGCACAGTACTACACGGAAGAGACACCGGTCTCGGAGGTCGACCAGACGCTGACCGACGGGAACTTCACCGGTTACGTCGAACTCTCTGAGAACGTTCTCAGCGGTGACTACTACATCGTCTACCACCAGGGACGCTCGATGAACGTCGCGTGGGTCGGTGAGAGCCAGCAGCTGCTCATCGAGGACGAAGCTTTCGAGCGCACTCAGGGCGAGGTCGGGATCTACAAAGTCCGACCGGCCGACATCGACGTCATCGAGATTCCGGAACCAGCCACGCCGCCGTCTGACGACACCGGGCCGATCGAGACGGCGACGACCGACGCCGAGACGAGCGACGCCGCCGACTCGTCGGACGAGGCCGCGGCGGAACCGACTGAGGAGCCGGACACGGAGACGGTGGACTCGGACGAGTCGTCCTCTACGCCGGGTGCGGCCGCCGGTGACTCCCACGCGGCCGAGTCGTCCGCGGCACCGTCCGGAGACGGAGCTGACGGTGCGACTGCCAATCGGGCGCACCAGGAGGCCACTCGGGAGCAATCGCAACCAGCGTCGAGCACTCCGTCGTCGGCGTCACAGTCGCCCGACAGCGAGCGAACCGCGTCGCAGGGACGTGACCCCCAGCCACAGGAGCGTGAGCGCGGACAACGTCCCCAGCAGGGCCACTCACACCGCGAGCCACAGCCGAGCCAGAACGGCGGTCAGACGTCGGGGCCGGCCGAGGCGTCACCGAGCGGGAACGGCGGCGACACTCGCCAGCGGGACGCCGCGAGCGCACCGACGCCGACCGAAGCCGTCGGTGGACTTGAAACGCGTTCGATCCCGTCGCTCGATCCGGGCCGGACGAAGACGGCGAGCGACGACGGGAGTTCCAGTCCGACTCCCGACCCGCAACCAGACCGGCCGGCGCCCGGCGGACGGCCAGCGGAGGCGAGCCACCAGCGGGGCGCCCAGCAACCGACCAGGTCGTCGCGCCAGCAACCGCAAGACAGCGCTCCACAGCAACCAGCCGGTCCGTCCCCGGCCACGCAACCGTCCGAGGGGTCCCAGCAGACGGGACGACAACGGGACCAGCACGCGGGGAGTGCAGACGCTGCGACGGCGTCCAGTGACCAGGGCGACCTCGAAGCCGAACTCCAGGAGCGCGAAGACGAGATCGAGCGACTCGAAGCCGAACTCGAATCGGTCGAAGGGGAGCGCGACGACCTCGAAGCACAACTGGACGAAGTCAAAGCCGAGCGAGACGAACTCCAGGACCGCGTCGAGCAACTCGAACGCCGCGTCAGCGAACTCCGGAGTGACGACGGCGGCGAGTCGATCGCGGACCGTCGCCGCATGAGCCCCGGCGAGGTGATCGACGGGACCAACCTGTTCGTCCGCTACCAGTCGAAGGGTGACGCGACCCTGGAGTCGGCCTACCGGGGCAACGCGGAACCGACCGCGGTCAACGACAACCTCGACATCCAGCACCACACCCAGTTCGACGCCGAGGACGTCGCGGTCAACGGCGAGCCGTTCACGGAGTTCCTCCACGGGACGCTCCAGTACAAGTTCGTCGAGTGGACGACGCGCGTCCTCCCGTACGAAATCCGCGACACGGGTCACGAGGGCGGGCTCAGTGATCTCTACCAGGCGCTCCCCGAGATCGACCGGGCCGAACTGAACGGCACTATCAGCGTCGTCTACGAAGAAGAGGGCCAGGAACAACGCAGCCAGGAGACCTTCGACGTGGTGCTCCGCGACCGGATGGGGAACCCGCTGGTCGTCGCGAACATGAACGAGTCGCGCCAGCCGGCGAGTCAGTCGATGATGGAGTCGCTGATTACGGCCTCGAACCGCGTCGGCGAGTCCAAGGAGTCCCTGGCCGGTTCGTTCCTCGTCACCTCGAGCTTCTTCGATCCGGAAGCGATGGAAGCGGCCAAAGACGCGACTGGGAGCGGTCTCCTGAGTCGAGACAAACGAGAGAGTTTCGTCAAGCTGTCACGGAAAGAAGGGTTCCACCTCTGTCTCGTCCAGTACCTGGATGGGCAGTTCGAGCTCTCCGTGCCGGAGCTCTAACTTTCGATTTCCGCGACGTCTTCGATTTTCATGTCGTCGAGCTTGTCGATGATGTGGTTGATCTTCTCGTCCAGATCGTCGACGAACTCGGAGGTCTGCTCGGTCGTGATGGCACCCTGGCTCGACGGCTCGATGAGGTTCTCCTCTTCGAGCACGCGCAGCGAGTAGCGAACCTTGTGATGCGGGTAGCCCGTCTCGTTCGACATCTTCACGATGCCGATCGGCTCGTTCTCGATGACCATCCGGAGGACCTGCAGATGACGCTCGAGCATATCGACTTCCTTCTCAAGCCTGTCTATCATGGCAATTGTTAACTTGTGTTCGCGGGTTTTAAAGGTTGCTGTCGGGGCGACTTAAACAACTGCCTGAATACGTCGATTCGACTGGCACGTAGATAAACGTTTGTGATACGTGAGCAGGGCAAGACGCGAACAGCTGCCCGTGACGTCGGTAACGGTGGTGGTTCGCGACAGCGAGGGGACCGTAATCTGTTTATCACGGTGGGCGTAAACGCCGTTGATGACCGTAACCATCGTTGGGTCGCAACTCGGCGACGAGGGTAAAGGCGGCATCGTCGACTTGTATGGCGACGCCGCTGACATCGTCGTCCGCTATCAGGGTGGCGACAACGCCGGCCACACCGTCGTCGAGGGCGACGAGGAGTACAAACTGTCGTTGGTACCCAGTGGTGCCATCCGCGGGAAGGTTGGCTTGCTGGGCAACGGCTGCGTCGTGAATCCCCGCACTCTCTTCGACGAGATCGACGGCCTACAGGAGCGCGGACTCGATCCGGACGTCCGCGTCGCGAAGCGCGCACACACGATTCTCCCCTATCATCGCGTTCTGGACGGAATCGAGGAGGAAGCCAAGAGCGATTCGGACCTCGAAGCCGGGACGACCGGCCGGGGGATCGGCCCCACCTACGAGGACAAGGTCGGCCGGCGGGGCATCCGCATCGGCGACCTGCTCGATCCCGAGGTCCTCCGCGAGCGCCTGGAGTACGTCGTTCCGTACAACCGCGCCATCGTCGAGGACGTCTACGGCATGGACGCCGGCGAGGAGTTCGACGTCGACGCGCTTCACGAGGAGTTCAGCGAGTACGGCCGCCGCCTCCGCGAGAACGGCATGGCCGTCAACGCCGGCGAGTTCGTCCAGAACCGCATCGACGAGGGCGACAACGTCATGTTCGAGGGCGCGCAGGGCACCTCGATCGACATCGACCACGGGATCTATCCCTACGTCACGTCCTCGAACCCGACCGCGGGCGGCGCCTGTACCGGCACCGGCATCGGGCCGACGACCGTCGGCCAGGGTGAGATCATCGGGATCGTCAAGGCCTACCTCTCACGTGTCGGCACCGGCCCGCTCCCGACGGAACTGGAGGGCGACGAGGAGTCCGAAGACCTCGCGCACTACATCCGCGAAGAGGGCGGGGAGTACGGCACCGTCACCGGTCGCCCGCGCCGCGTCGGCTGGCTGGACATGCCGATGCTCCGCCACGCCGCGCGCGCGAGCGGCTTCACCGGCCTCGCGATCAACCACCTCGACGTTCTCGCCGGGCTCGACGAAGTGAAAGTCGGGCACTCCTACCAGCTCGACGGCGAGGAAGTGTTCACGATGCCCGCGACGACCGAACGCTGGGGCGACTGCGAGCCGAACCTCCGCACGTTCGATGGCTGGCCGGACCCCGACTGGGAACAGGTCGCCGCCGAGGGCTACGAGGCTCTCCCCGAGAACGCGCGTGCGTACCTCGACTACGTCAGCGAGGAACTGGACACGCCGATCTACGCGGTCGGCGTCGGGCCGAACCGCTCACAGACGATCGTGCTCGAACGGCCGTTCGAGGCCTGAGCGTTTCACTCGTTTTCGTCGGCTGTCGCGAGGAGATCGTCCGCGTGCGTCGTGATCGCGCCGACGACAGCCTCTCTGTCCTCGCCAGTGACGTCGAACTCGTCTAAGCTCGCGAGCAGGTGCTCGATCGACCGGTCGAGCAGTGCTTCGGTAAACGGGACGTGGAGATGCGCTGTCCGGATGTCCGGACCGGTGTACTCGGCGGGGCCGCCCGCGGCCTCGCAGAGGTAGTCCGTCTGGTGTTCTTTCAGCGACTCCATGTCCGTGTCGGCGAAGAAGGGGCCCAGCTCGTCGTCCGCGAGGAGGCGCGCGTAGAAATCGTCCACGACGGCGCGGATCGCTTCGCGACCCCCGAGCCTCTCGTACAGCGTCTCGTCGGCTGTCATGGGTGGTGCTACCCGCGAGATCGGCATAAGTGGCCGACTTCGTCCCCAGACCGTGAGAACGCGGCGGTCCGGCACGTTTTTGACCGCCCCGGTCGCACGTTCACTCATGCAAGAGGACTTGATGGACATCATCTGTTGTCCGCTGGACAAAAGCGACCTGGAACTCGAGGTCACCCAGCGTGACGACGAGGGCGAGGTCATCGAGGGGCGACTGGTGTGTTCCGAGTGCGGCGAGGAGTACCCCGTCGAGGAGGGCATCCCGAACCTGTTGCCCCCGGACATGCGCGAAGAGTCTCCCGCATAAACTGAACCTTTTTCCCGAAGCCGCGCGCAGAGTCGGTCGTGCCCGACACGCTACCCGTGTACATCAACCGCCAGGAACGTCACTCCCTGGAGGTCCCGCCGTCGTTCGAGACCGCGGACTCGTTCGTCCTCGCGGTCACGAACCACGGTGAGGCGAGCCGGATTCACGTCCATCTCGACGACGGACTCCCCGAGATCGCGTCCATCGAAGACACGAACTTCTACGTCGAAGCCAACGCGACCAAGGAGATTCCCGTCAGCGTCCACGGAACCGACCACGTGTTCGGCAAGATCAAACTCGTCTCGGGCTACGGGGCCGTGACTCGCTGGGTCGACGTCGAAGTGCTGGAACCGGACGAAGACGACGCCGTCGAGATCGACGAGGAACTCGCGAAGCCACAACCCCGCGACGAGGACGAATCCGACGAGGCGGCCGGCACCCCGCTGCTCGGTGACAGTCCCGTCCTTCCCGTCGCCAGTCTGGGGCTCCTCGCACTCCTCGTCGCTGTCGGTTCGGCCGCGGTCTTCGAGAGCACGGTCGTCGCCGTCGGCGCGGTGCTCGTCTTCTGTGCCGTGCTCGTCGCCGGCTACCTCCTCGCTCAGCAGTGACCGGCGTCAGTGGCCGGACTCGTCTTGGTCGTCCTCGCGTTCGGTCGGGACGCCACAGAGGTTCCCGTCGTCGTCGAAGCGTTTCGCACGGAGGAACCGCGCTCGGTAGCGGTTCGCCCCCTCTCGCGTGTCGGCTTCCCGAATCTCGTCCGTGCGGTCGTCGGCGACGGCGTCGATGATCTCTTCGATCTGTTCTTTCTCGCTGGGAGTCAACTCGAACTCGTAGGTCTGTGACTGCTCGGCTTCGAGTTTCGTCCAGCGACGGGCGGCAGAGATGACCATCGAACAGGGCTCCCGACACGGGAACTCGCCGTCGCCGCCGTCGACGTCAAGGTCGGTCTCGTCGTCGTACTCCCACTCCCGCCGTTTCAGACACTGGGAGTCGGCACAGCAGGCCTCAGCGACCCAGTCGACGTGCTCGTGGCCTTCCTGTCGGTCCCACGTCTCGACGACGCCGTAGATGCCGGTCTGGCGCTCGACCGTCTCGTGCCAGTGTGAGACGTCCAGTTCTCCCTCCCGCTCGCGATGCCAGTTGGCGATCGTCGCCGGATAGACGAACTCGACCGTCTCGACCAGCGCCGCCGGACCGAGATCTGGGAAGACCCAGCCGCTGCGGAGCGTCGGCGCGGTTTTCAGCGGCCGGTATCGCCCCGTCTCGTCGTGTCGGACGAGGTCCCGTGCGTCCAGTGGGTCCTCGTGGACGCGAAGCTCGTCGTCGGGCGTGTCCACGTCGTCGACGTGCCGGAGGTCGTACCGGCGAGCGCCGGTGTCGTCGCGCTCGACGGTCACGTGGAGTTGTCCCCACTCGCGCGTGCGTCCGTCGTCGAGCGCACCGTACCGAGCCAGCACGTCGTCCTCGTCGGCGTGTTCGAGCCACCGGAGGAACGCCCACCGGGCCGGTTCGTCGGACGCCACGTCGCTGAAGAAGTGCCAGTTCGTGACGTACGCTGCCTGCTCCGACGCCACGTCACGGAGTTGCTCGGCCGAGAGTCCCGACTGCTCGGTCTGGGGCGTCCGGAACTCGTATCCATCGTCGGTTGCCTGGACGTGGAGCCCGTCGAACTCGACGCCGTCGCCCTCGTTTGCTGCCTCGATGAGGTGGTCGACCGCCGTCTCGATCATACGAGGACCGAGGGATGCCACCGGAATAAAGTCGGCCTTTCGCGTCGTTGTCGGCCGGTTGGAAACCTGTTATTAATATCTTGGGGTAACTTTCCAGGCCGGAAACTGTCCTTCTCGGCTTATGGGGGATTCGGTACTACGGTGACGTGCATGGTTTCACGGACGGTTCGATCTGTCGTCCTGGTGGTGGTGGTGGCTGCTGCACTCGGCCTGAGCGGCTGTGTCGGCAGCGACCCCGGGACGAACACGACTACCTCCCCCGGCGACGCGACGCCGACGAACGAGTCGATCGACGGCGACGGCGACGGTGACGTCGCTGCGGCGTTCAAACAACGGCTGTCTGAACTCGACAGCTACACTGCCACGGTGGTCTCCCACAGCGAGTTCGGTGAGAACGAGACCAACACGACGACGAAGGTCTGGGCACGCCCGGAAACCGGGCAGGTCCGTCGTGAAGTGGTTTCCTCCCCCTACACCGAGGGGATGGTCACCGTCATCAACGAGACCATGGTGGTGACTTACAGTCGGGAATCGAACGAGCTCACCCGCATCAACCGCTCGAACTACCAGATGGGCCAGTCCGGCAGCGCGAGCGTGACGATGATCGGGTCCGTCGTGGACTCGATGACGGTCGAAACGCTCGGGACCGAACAGGTCGACGGCGAGAAGACGTACCGCGTCCGCCTGGAGCCCAACGCCTCCATGGCAAGCGAGCAGGCGACGATCACCGCCTGGCTCGACGCGGATACGCACTTCCCGGTCCGCGTCGAAACGGCGTCCAACTCCGATCGGGTGAACTTCAGTTCGGTCACGCGGTACGAGAACGTCGAACTGAACCCGACGATCCCGGACTCGAAGTTCGCGCTCGACGTCCCCGCTGACGCGAACACGTCTGACGTCTCGCTCCCCGACTCGCGCGTGTACGACTCGCTGGCCGATCTTCGGGCCAACGCGACGATGTCCCTGCCGGAACCGGACCTCCCTGCGGGGTTCTCCCTGGAACAGGGGCGAGTCACCCGCGGTGACCGTCGGTCGGTCTCCCTCCAGTACCGAAACGAGTCGACGCGGCTCACGGTGACCAAGGCCAACGAGACGACGTACAACGGGACTGATTCCAACGAGACGGTGCAGATCGGCCAACGGACCGGCAGCTACCACGAGTTCGGCTCTGCCGGAATGATCGTCTGGTCGTGTGACGGCTCCCGGTACTCGGTCTCGGGTGGCCTCTCACGCGCCCAGTTGGTCGACGTCGCGGCCTCCGTCGAGTGCGCGTGAGGCCTGCGTGCTCACCTGCCGTTCTGGCTCGTCGCTGTCCGAATCTCCGCTGACGCGCCCTCCCGGTCTCCGCTGACGCGCCCTCCCGGTCTCCGCTGACGCGCCCTCCCGGTCTCCGCTGACGCGCCTTCCAGGTCCCCGCTGACGCTGCTCTCTACTCGTGTGGGTGTTCCGTTGTCGTCTTTTGTTTCCCGTGGGTAGTAGCTTCCCCTGTCGTGAGTGCCCGCAGGTATCCGACACAGAAACGAAGCGCCCGTTGACTGCAGATCCGTTCGGTGAACCGGTGGCGACCGTCGACACCGCCGGTCGCAGGCGTCATGCTGCTGGGAGTCTCGATACGCCGCCAGCGGGAGTGACGGCAGCAAAACGCTGGTGAACAGCAGTGTCGCAGTCCAGTGTGAGTGAGAGTGTGCGCGTGAGCGTCGTCCCGTCCCGTCAGGGTCGTCTGTGCAGCGAGTACGCGATGAACGCGACCCCCAGGAACTGGAAGAGTCGCGTCAGCAGGGTCAGCGGCTGGCGGTAGCGGATGGGTATCAGTCCCTCGCGGAGCAGGACCGAGCCGACGAAGGCGGTGCCGAACGCGACGCCCGTCAGCAGGAGAAGGCCGATCGAGAGGAACTGCATCGGACGGCTCTCGTTGCGCCGGAAGCCTCGGTAGGCCTGGTAGGCGATGTAGGTTCCTAACACCGTCGAGCCGAAGGCGAGCGCGATGATGGCCCAGTTGACGAGCGTGGTCGAAACCACCATGGTCAGAGGTTCTCCCACATGCGAGTGAACCGGTCGGCGGTGTCTTCCTCCTCCGGGAAGTCCGCGCGGGAGGTTCGCTCGATGGTTCCCTCGTAGGCGCCGTCGTCGAGTTCCATCGAGAACTCGGCCAGCGTCGCCGAGAACACCTTGTGGTGGTTTCCACTCAACTCCACTCTGGTCTGTGCTTCGATCAGGTCGTACTCCTGGAGCCACTCGATACGCCGGTAGACGGTCGGCAGGGACGCATCACATTGCTCGCTGAGTTCGTTGGCAGACATGGGTTCGACGCTCGTTGCTGCGAGGATTGAGCGAGCGTACTCGTCGCTCAGCAGGTCGAGCACCTCGTGTAACTCCCAATCCTCACTCACACCTCACGCAACGAATGGGTACGGTTTAAAAACCGGGCGTCCTTTTCCAGGTCTGAAAAACGGTCGAACCCGCGCGTGCGGTCGGCCTTACCGCGCCTTCCTGAGCGAGAGGGTGACGACGCTGCCGGCTCCGTCTGCCGCCACGTCGACGCTCCCGCCGAACGACTGGACGATCCAGGCGACGGCCCACAGTCCGATGCCGCTCCCGTGTTGCAGCGGTGTGACGGTTCGGTCATCGTCGACCGCGACCAGTTCCTGTGACGGAATCCCCGGGCCGTCGTCGCGGACGGTGATCTCGAACCACTCGCCGCGCTCGCGATCCTGTTCTGCGATCGTGACCTCGATCTTCGGGTGGTCGCTGTCGTGGTGTTCGATCGCGTTTTCGACGACGTTCTCGACGACCAGTTCGAGCGACTCGTCGGCTTCGACGACGGCTCGGTCCGGCAGGTCGGTCTCGATGGTCACGCCGGGATTGGCCGACTGGAACGACGCGAGCACGTCGGAGACGAGGTCGACGGCGTCGATCTCCGGGTGGTCCATCCGATCCCGTTCGAGCGCTCGCTGGATCTGCCTGACGTCGCTACTGGTCTCGACGAGTTGTTCCGTCTGGGACGTGGCCACCTCGGCGATCCTGGCTCCCGCCTCGTCGTCGTGTCGCGTTCGGAGCCGATCGCTCAGTAACTCGGCGTTGGCGAGAATCGCGTTGAGGTCGTTGCGGAGGTTGTGTCTGAGCACGCGATCGAGCACTTCGATTCGCTCCTCGCGCTGCTTGCGCTCGGTGATGTCGCGTGCGATGCCGGCACTGGCGACGCCCGCTGCGGTCGGTTCCATCGGGGAGAGGTACGTCTCGGCCGGGAAGCGGCGCCCGTCTTTCCTGATGCCCGTGTACTGGACGACGGCGTTCTCACCGGTGTCGTACTCGTCGGAGAGCAGCCGCACCAGCGCTTCTGAGAACTTCTGGACTTCGTCGTCGCTGACGATCTCCGAGAAGTGGATCTCGTTCGCTTCGATCTCCGCCTGGGTGTACCCGAACTGTTCGGCACCGGCCTCGTTGATGAACGTGAAGTAGCCGTCTTCGTCGGCAGCCCACAGCGTGTCCGGGATCGCCTGGACGATCGTCTCGTACCGTTCGAGTTCCTCGATGCGTTGCTTGCGATCCGTGACGTCCTGCACCACTCCGACCGTTCCCCGGAACGCGTCGTCGTACGGGCGGAGCGCGATCCGCGCCTCGAAGATCCGCTCTTCGTCGGACCCGTTCGGTCGGACCGTGAACTCGAAGCGGTCGGTCTCCCGGTCGGACGCATCGGAGACGAGGTCGCTGACGATCTCGCTGTACGTTTCCAGTATCGTCGCGCGCAGGATCCCCTGCTCGACGAGATCGGACACCGACGTGCCCACGGCAGCGCCCTTCTCGATGCCGACCATCTCGGCCGCGCGCTCGTTGCCGCCGACGATGCGTCCCGCCTCGTCGAGCACGAACACGCCGTCCGGGACGGTTTCGACGATGGTTTCGTACTGTTCGAGTTCGCGCTCGCGCTCCTTGCGTTCCTCGATGTCGCGGACGATCCCGACCGATCCCTCGTAGGCGCCCGCCTCGTCGTACATCACCGAGACGTGGTCTTCGTACTCCCGGCGGGTTCCGTCAGCGTGGATAATCTCCATCTCGAACGTCTCGCTCTCGGTCACCTCGGACTGAACCAGTTCGAGGATGATCTCGGTCCCCTGCTCGACGTCGTCCGGGGGCATGACCTCGCTGACGTGCGTCCCGACGAACTCCTCGCGCTCGAACCCGCCCTTCGTCAAGAGTGCCTCGTTGACCATCGTGACGTACCCCGCGTCGTCGATCATGTACACCGGGTCGGCGATGTGCCTGACCAGTTGTCGGTATCGACCCGCGTCGTCGCCGGCCGCGTCCTCGGTCTGGCGCGATTCGCTTGTCGCGGCCGGCGGGTCGTCCGGTTCGGCTTCGGGAAGCACGGACCGGACTGCCGCGGCCAACTCGTCGGCCGGATCGTCGGCCGTGCGGAGACACCGATGCTCGGTTACGCCGAGTGACAGCGCGTCCACGGGCACTCGCTCGTTCGGTGCGTTCGCGAGATAGACGATCGGAACGTTCTGGTTCCGGTCGCGGACGTCGCGCAGAAAGGCGAGACCCTCGTCGTCGAGGGGCAGACTACTGACGAGACAGGCGACTCCCCCGTCCAGTGCGGCGAGTGCGGCCGCTGGTGAGGTGACGGTCTCGACGTCGACGTCGGGGAACGCTGTCGTAATCGCGCTGGCGCAGTCCCCTGCGGTCAGTCCCTCGGGGAGCGTTCGCCTCGGTCCGAGCAAGAGAACCCGCGACCTGGCCATACCCCCTTGTGTCGATGCACAAATAAAAAACCCTTCCCGGGTGTGATGGTCGGCTTCGTCCTCAGTCGCCGGCGGCTGGGCCGGCGCTACTGGTTTCCCGGCGGACGCGCTCGATGGCGTCGCCGACGTCGGCACCGGCGTCGGCGGCACGTTCGAGCACCACGTCGGCCATCAGCGGTTCGGTCCCGACGGCACCGGAGTACCAGATACGGTGGCCGTCGACTTCGGTGGGCGTGTCCCATCCCTTCCGGTAGTCGTCGGTCAGTCCCATGTCCTCGGGGATGTCCTCCTGGGTGTGGTACCCGTCCGCGATGAACAGCGGGACGACGACGACGTCCTCGGTCGAGAAGTAGTCCGTCACGTCGTCGACCTCGGGGTCTTCGTCCATGAACAGCGCTTCGACCTCGCCGAAGCGGCCCTGTTCGCGGATGCGGTCGGCGTGATACTCGATTGCCTTGGCGCTGTTCTCGTTGCGCTCGGTGCCGTGGCCGACGACCGCGAGCCCGAACTCCCCGTCGTCGACCGAGCGGTCGCCCGTGACGCTGTCGGCGCGCTGGACGATCACGTCGCTCATCGCGTCGTGCGTTCCGACAGGGCCACAGTAGTGTACGGTCTGGTCCGTGTCGGTTGCCGTCACCGTCGTGTGGGTGGCCGACGTCCCGTCAGAGTCCCACTGGTCGACGTCCCACTCCTCCAGACGGAGTTCCCGTGGGATGACCTGTTCGGTGAAGTAGCCCTCGCTGATGAACAGCGGGACGACGTATACCTCGTCGCTCTCGACGGTGCGCAGGACTTCTCGGAAGGACGGTTCCTCCTTCCAGAAACACTCCCGCACTTCGTCGAACGCCCCCGATTCGCGGATGGTGTCTGCGTGATCGAACGTCGGTGTGGCAGACCCCGCGCTGAGGTGCGATCCGTGCGCCGCGATGACCAGCGCTTGCATACCCGCGTCTAGGGAGAGGTCGGTCTTAGGGACTTCGCTGTCACTCGTTCACCTCCTCGGAGTAGGGCTTCTCGATGTCTGCGTCGGCCACGTCGCGCTGGTCGGTCTCCGGTTCCACGTCGATGCGCTCACAGTCGCCACAGGCGGCGCAGTTCGCACAGGGATCGTCGTTCGTTGCCATGATTGCCTCGTGTCAGGCGGCTGGACCCGCTGGCGGTTCCCCCACCGTTCCGGTCACCCGTTGACACAGCAGTACGTATGATGTTGTCTCACATGGCTGGTTTGCAACAATACTGCGGTCACTTTTAACCCGGCGGGCTTTTGTCGTCGGCGCTCGCCGGAGCGAGTATGTCGCTGGCTGAACGCACCCGCGAGGCGGTCCGGGCGAACCCGTTCCTCTACGAGGCACTCCGGGCTGGCGTGGTCAACTACACCGCTGCTGCTCGCTTTCTCGATCTGGGCGTCGACGACCAGGAGGCGGTCGTGGCCGCACTCCGCCGATACGCCGAGGACTTGCCCGAGTACGACGCGACTGGGCGGGACGCTCGGGTAAACATGGAGAGCGGCGTGGGTGTCGCCGAGGATGCAGACCAAGCGGACGCACTGCTCACCGTCGGCGAGACGCGACTCGTGTCCGGCGGCGGGTCGTTGACTGCCATCCTCGCCGGTGGTGACGTGGATGCACGGTCGCTCGGACACGTGTTGACCCATCTTGGGGCAGAAGGAATCGACGTCGAGGCTGCTGGGACTGCGAGCGACGCGCTCACCGTCGTCGTCTCACGGCGGGCGGGACCGGACGCACTTCGCGCTGTCGAGGCGGCACTGGAGACCGTTCCCGATCGTTCGTAAACTCCGCGCTATCGTAGCGTTGAAACGCCGGCCCCGTCTGGTAGGTCGTAATGACCCTTCGTGTGACGAACACCCTCACCGGTGAGCGCGAGGCGTTCGAGCCACAGGATCCCGACTCGGTTCTGCTCTACTACTGTGGCCTGACGACCTCGGACCCGGCCCATCTGGGCCACGCTCGCGGGTGGGTCCACGTCGACGTGATGCACCGCTGGCTCGAACACCTGGGCTACGACGTCCGTCACGTCGAGAACTTCACCGACGTCAACGAGAAGATCGTCGCCCGCGTCGGCGAGGACGGAGCGAGCGAAGCCGCGGTCGCCGAACACTACGTCGGTCAGACCATTCGGGACATGCGCTCGCTCAATCTCCTGCGGACGGAGGTGTACCCACGCGTCTCCGAGCACGTCCCCGAGATCATCGACCTCGTCGAGACGTTAGTCGAGAAGGGCTACGCATACGAGGTCAACGGGTCGGTGTACTTCGACGTCACCGAGTTCGAGGACTACGGGAAACTCTCGAACCAGGACGTCGAGGAACTGGACTCGCAGGGCGACCCCGACGAGCGCTCGGACAAGCGCAACCCGGCCGACTTCGCACTCTGGAAAGCCGACGGCGTCAGCGAAGGGGACATCGCCGAACACCAGCACGAGGAGGCCGCACCGGCCGAAGAAGCTTGCGAGACCGCCCAGACCTGGGACTCGCCGTGGGGCGAGGGCCGCCCCGGCTGGCACATCGAGTGCTCGGCGATGAGCATGACACACCTCGACGACACCATCGACATCCACGTCGGCGGCCAGGACCTGGTTTTTCCCCACCACGAGAACGAGATCGCCCAGAGCGAGGCCGCCACGGGCGAGACGTTCGCCCGCTACTGGCTCCACGTCCGCCTGCTCGAAACCAAAGGCGAGAAGATGTCCTCCTCGCTGGGGAACTTCTTCACCGTCGCGGAGTTCGTCGCCGAGCACGGCGCCAACGTCGCCCGCACGTTCCTGCTCTCGACGGCCTACGCCAACAGCGCCGTCTACAGCGAAGAGACCGTCCAGGAAGCCACCGAACGCTGGGAGCGTCTCGAACGCGGCTACCAGCGGGCCGTCGAGGCGGCGGACAGCGTCGACGCACACACGAAAGTCCCCGACGACCCCCTCAGAGCGGGCGTCGAGACCGCCCGTTCGGACTTCGAGACGGCGATGAACGACGACTTCAACACCCGCGAAGCGATGACGGCGCTGCTCGATCTGGCCGGAGCTGTCAACCGTCACGTCGACGAGCACGACGAGTACGATTACGTCGGGCTTCGACGCGCGATCGAGACGTTCGAGGCGTTCGGCGAGGGCGTCCTCGGACTCTCGTTCGGTGGCGACACCGACGGTGACGTTCGAGTCGCACAGGAACTCGCCGATCTCGTGCTCTCGGTCCGCGAATCAGAGCGCGAGGCCGGCAACTACGAGCGGGCGGACGACCTCCGGGACGAACTCGAAGCCCTCGGCATCACGGTCGAGGACACCGACGACGGACCGGTCGCCCGCTTTTGAGCGGCGGATTTCCCGCCCTGCACTGCTACAACAATTGAGAATCGGGAGCTTATTTTTATTAGTTGGTGGGACTGACACCCCGATAGTTATCGATGAGCCGGGAGCAAGACCGTCCTGCGTCGATCTGCGTGACGAACGCGAAAGGCGGGACGGGGAAAACGACAGTCGCTATCAACATCGCGGGCGCGCTCAACGAGCGTGGCCACGACGTGTTGTTCGTCGATCTGGACCCGCAGGGGAACGCAACCGAAGGGCTCGGGTTGGTCGATGCCTACGACAGGGACCCGCCGACCCTGTTCGACGTCCTGACCGACGCCACGCAGCGGGACGTGATCCGTGACGTCATCGTCTCCCACGAGGAGATGGACGTGCTCCCCAGCCACTTCGAGTTGCTGGAGGCCGAACACGAACTGACGCTCGCCGACGCGATGGCGACGATCGAGTCCGATCCCGCTATCGACGCCGACCCGTCGGCGCTGTCGGCACTGACGAACGTCGTCACGCCGGAGACTATCGCCGGGTCGGAACCGATGGACCACCTCGACCGAGCCCTCGACGTGGTGGCCGACGACTACGACTACGTCATCGTCGACTCGCCCCCGTTCTACGGCCAGTTGACCGACACGGCCATCTACGCGACGCGGAACGTTCTCATCCCGGCGCTGACCGAGGCGACGTCCGAGCGCGCCATCGAACTCCTGTTCGACCAGGTGGCCGCCCTCGAAGACCGGACCGGCATCTCCGTCTCGGAAGTCGGCGTCGTCGCCAACCGGGTCGAATCGACGAACGAGGACGAGGAGATGCTCGAGTGGTTCGAGGCCGTGTTCTCGGACGTGCCGGTGTGGCAGGTCCGCAAACGCGTCGCGCTGCAGCGGGCGTTCTCCCAGGGCAACTCCGTGTTCGCCTACGACGCGAACGTCGACATGACCGACGTCTTCCTGGACATCGCGGCAGACCTCGACGAGCAGTTCGGCTTCGTCGAGGAGGTGACAGCATGACTGATGAGGACACTGACGACAACGACCGGATGAATCGGGCGGATCGACTACGAGAAATGCGCGAGGGACGTCGCCGTGGCCGATCCCGCGATGGCGACACAGACGAACGTCCCACGGCGGACGGTGCCGGTGAAACCGACGACACCGAGACGGAATCCGACGAGGCGACTGAGACGTCCGACCGTGGCAGCGAATCGGAGATGGCCTCGGAGGACCAACCGGTAGACGACGCGACGACCTCAACCGAGCCCGAATCCACGGCCGCCGACTCAACCAACGGCCAGGAGACGGAACCTGCACCCTCGGCCGCCGACTCAACCAACGGCCAGGAGACGGAAACTGAGGACGACGGGTCCGGCGTCGAGGAGAGCGGCTTCGAGTTCGACGACTCGCCCGAGAAGGCGGTCGCCCACGACGAGAAAGCCGAGAAAACGGACGTCGACGCGCCGGCCGTGGCCGACGACGCGGCGGAGCCACAGACGGGCGTCGCCCAGACGGTCAGCACGACCGACGCGTCGTCTGCTGTCGACAACCTGAACGCCGGTAACACGTTCGCCATTCCGGACCAGGCGACGACAGTCACCGAGGAGGACGACCAGTCCACGCTCGACGGCGCCGAACAGAGCGTCGCGGCGGCCCGCGCCGCGGCGGCGTCTCGCGGGACTGCCCACGTCGGCGCTCGCACCCGCGTACTGGAGTTCGAACTCGGCGACGAGCGGTTCTGTCTCGACATCGACTACATCGAAGAGATCGTCGAACTGGAGAACATGACTCGCGTCCCCAACTCTCCCTCGTTCGTCGAGGGCGTCGTCGACCTCCGCGGTCAGGTGACGACCATCATCAATCCGAAGGACGCGCTCGAAGTCGAGGAGGAAGTCGGCGGCAGCCTCATCATCGTCTTCGACTCCGAGGAAGTCGGCGATCAGGGCCATCTCGGCTGGGTCGTCGACGAAGTCCGGCAGGTCACGCCGGTGTCGGACGACGAGGTCAACGACTCGCCCGACGAGGACGCCGAATACATCAACGGCATCATCAACCGCGAAGACGAGGACGACTTCGTCGTCTGGACGACGCCCGAGCTCGCGTTGAACTCCTCGTAACGGTGGCCTTCTCGAACCCAGACACTCTCCTGTGATCGCTGTACTCTCCGTTTCACTATGACCTTCGTTGTTCCATTCGACGGCTCGCCGCTGTCCGAGGCGGCACTGGCCCGCGCCGGCGAGTTCCACGGCCGATTCGACGAGTCGGTCGTCGCCGTGAGCGTCATCCCGAAACGGAACGCGGAGTTCGCCAGAACCAACGCCGGGCTGAACGCGGACAGTCCGCCAGAGACCGACGCCGTCGCGGCGCGCCTCCGCTCGAAGGCGACCCGAATCGTCCCCGACGCAAAGTTCCACTACGAGGTCGTCGGGAAGTACGCACAGGTCAGCTCGATCGCCAACCGCCTCCGACGCGTCGCCCGCCGACTCGACGCGACGATGGTGTTCATCGGCAGCGAGAACGCCGGGCAGGTGGTCAACTCCCTCTCCAGCGTCGGCAGTAGCATCGCCGCCGATACGGCCTACGACGTGGTCATCATCAGACACACTGGCGGCTGACCGACTCGCTGGACGCACCGTCGTCAGTCTCTGCCTGTCGCGGGTTCATTCGTTTGGGTTTTCGCCGCCCACGATCCGGTCGTCGGAGTCGCCGGGCTCCCCGTCTCTCGGCTGGGCCTCGCTGGTGGTCTCTCCTGTGAGTCCGAACTCTTCGCGAACCAGATCGACTGCCTGGTGGACGGTTCCCACCGAGGAGAGATACCCGGCACCGACGGTCGTCTTCAGTGCCACTGCTGCGGATCCCGTGAGGACGGCGGACCCGACCTGTGCGACGGCGCCGTTCCCGATCGAGACCAGCCAGCCGGGCGAGTCGAACGTGAAGTTCGCCAGCCTCGGCTCGAAGCCGCGCCGGTCGGTCCGGTCGTACTCGACGAGTCGCTCGACGTTGTCGGCCGCGACGCGGGCCGCACGGACTGCCGATTGGGCGCTGGCTGGCACGGCTTCTCCGTCGGCGTCGACGATCCGCGCCGCATCGCCGACGACGAACGTGTCGTCGACGAGTCGGAGATGGCTCCTGACGATTGGACGCTCGCCGTCCAGTGCCGTCGGTCCGCGAATCCCGCCGGTCCAGATTAACTGGTCGTAGGCGACGGTCGAGCCGTCTGTGAGACGGACGGCGGCGTCTGTTGCCTCCGTGACCGTCGCGTTCGTCTGCACGACCACGTCGCGTGCGACCAGTTCGTCGTGGACGGCGGACTGGAACCGTTCGGGGAAGTTCGGTGCGACGGCGGCTTTCTGTTCGAGCAGTCGAATCTCCACGTCGCCCGCGACGCCCTCCTCCCGGGCGAGCGCGGCCAGTTCGCCGGCAGTCTGGATGCCGGACAGTCCCGCACCACCGACGACGACCTGTGCCGTGTCGTCGCCCGTGGCGACGTCGAGGAAGTCGGCTCGAATCCGCGCTGCGTCTTCGAGTCGTTTCAGCGGCGTCGCATGGGATTGCAGCCCGGGGAGGTCGTAGAAGGCGGTTTCGGCACCGAGACAGACTGCCCCCACGTCGTAGGTGAGCGTCTCGCCGTCGGCGAGCGTCGCGACGCCGGCGTCGCTTTCGACGTCGGTGACCCGTGCCCGTCGTACGTCGGCACGGTCGAGCACCTCCGTGAGTGGGATCCGTAGGTCGTCGGCGATCGCCGGCCGGCGAATCGCGCGATGGATTTCGTGCTGGACGAGGTGATACTCGTCCTCGTCGACGACGACGAGTTCCACGTCGGGCGGTAGCGTCCGTTCCAGGCGACGCGCGAGGGTGAGACCGGCGTACCCAGCTCCGAAGACGGCGATTCGCATACCGGAGTATGGGGCTGGGCCGTGGTAAAGACCGCCGTCGCTCAGAACAGTGCCTGACTCTCGTCTAGGATCTGTGAGGGACCGCCGACTGTCCAGGTGCGGGTGTCGACGCCGCAGTCGGCGATGGCACCCTCGACGCGGTCGACGTAGTCGGCCGTCGTGTTCACGTAGACGCTGGCGCCGGTGTCGACCGAGAAGTACACCGGTACGTCTTCCTCGCGGAGTTCCCGGACGGTGTTGAACACCTCGAGCGTGCGGGGCTGCCAGTACACCCAGCCGGCCGGTCCGGTCATCGTCGTCGCCGCGAGCGAGAGTGAATCGTGCTCGGCCAGCTCGAAGGTGCGGTCGAAGTCGCCCGCGCGGAGCGCGTCGCGCATCTCGGCGATCTGCCCGTGGATGTGGGCCATCCGCGCCTCGAACATGTGGCTGTCCGCTGCTTCCTTGTGAGCCTCTTCGGTCTCCTTGTAGGCCGGCACCTCCGCGCCGACGATGCGGAGATCGTCCTCCAGGTCAGTCTCGATGCGCTCGGAGCGGCAGTCCTCGTCGTTGAGGCCCGTGCGGAGATGTGAGAACGCGCCGGTGACGGCGCGTGCCGCAGACGACGATCCGCGGCGTGCGACAGCTGAAATCTCCGGGAGGGACATGTCCAGCCCCGCTGCCTCGACGAGGGCGCGCGCTGCCGCCGCGAACCCCGACGACGAGGAGCCGAAGCCGATGTTCGTCGGGAAGTTGTTCTCGGACTCGAAGCGAACGTGGTGATCGATGCCGGCGAGGTCTCGGACGTGATCCACGACTGCCTCGATTCGCTCTGCTCCCCGACCGGTGACCTGTTCGCCGTCGATGACGTAGCGGTCGGCGGTGAGCGACGGGTCGAACTCGGCGGTGGTCTTCGAGTGACTCGGTGCGGTACAGACGCTGATCGAGTCGTGATACGGGAGTCGCAACTCCTCGTCGCGCATCCCGTGATACTTGACCAGCCCCTGGATGGGGTGAGCCTTCGCGGTCGCTTTCATACCTCCCGCTCGGAGCCACCGGGACTTCTAAGTACCTCTTCTCTCGTCCCGAAACCGGTGACCTGTCAGCGTCTCTGGGTTGCCTCTCTGCTCCCGACCGCCAATTCGGCCACGCAGCCAGTCACGGCTGGTCGCTGTCACACTCACGACACTCACTGCGACCACTGTCATCGGTGTAACCTGGTTACAGGTATGTCGCCAATAATATATGTGTCCGCAGGACCGACAAGATACTACGATGTCTCTGACAGACGAAGACCGCAAACTCGACGACGAAGTCGCCGCGCACCGCACGCCCGAACACGACGTCGATCCGTTGTTCGTGAACCGGTGGTCGCCGCGTGCGATGACGGGCGAACCGCTGGCCGAAGCGGAGTTCCTGCCGCTGTTCGAGGCCGCCCGCTGGGCGCCGTCGGCGTTCAACAACCAGCACTGGCGGTTCGTGTACGCGACGCGTGACGACGACGAGTGGGAGACGTTCGTCGATCTGCTGACCGAGAACAACCAGGCGTGGGCGACTGACGCGAGCGTCCTCGTGGCGATCTTCTCGAAGACGACCTTCGAGCACAACGGCGAACCTGCACTCACCCACTCCTTCGACACGGGTGCAGCGTGGCAGAACCTGGCTCTGGAGGGGACGCGACGCGACCTCGCGCTGCACCCGATGGCCGGGTTCGACTGGGAGCGCATCCACGACGCCCTCGGCGTCCCCGAAGATGAGTTCGATGCGGAAGCGATGGTGGCCATCGGCAAGCAGGCCGCCACGGACACCCTCCCCGAGGAACTGCAGGAACGCGAGGTACCGAGCGACCGGAAGCCGCTCGCCGACATCGTCTCTCACGGCTCGTTCGAGTAGCTACTTTTCCGCCACGTCGACACTTGCCTGTTCCACGCCCGCGGTGCTCCTTCACGGGAGTCATTTCGACGACTCGCGGCTTTCCAGACTTTCTGAACGAGGTGCCGAGCCAACGCTCCGGCCGAGTACTGCGACTTCGCTGCCGCTGTGAGCGTTCGAGTCGGGCAGAAAAACGAATCGCGTGTTCGGTGGTTAGAACAGCATCGCGGCGGCGTCGGTCGCCGTGCTGGAGACGGGACCGAACGCGACCAGCAGCAGGAACGTCATGACGCCGGCGGCGACGACCGCGGCGTACAGGCCCGTCGGGTACGAGGAGACCTCGAAGCTCCCGTCGGGTTCCTCGATCCACATCGCCTTGACGACCCGCGAGTAGTAGAACAGCGACAGCGCGCTGTTGACGATGAGCGCCGCGGCCAGCAGCCACGCGCTCGCGCTCGTCGCCGCGACCAGCAGGGCGTACTTCGAGAAGAAGCCGCCGCCGATCGGGAGCCCGGCGAGGCTAAAGAGGAAGATGGTCATCGCGGTACAGGCGATCGGTGCCTGCTTGGCGAGTCCGTTGTAGTCCTCGAAGGTGCGCCCGACACCCCAGTACTCGGCGAGTGCGATGAACAGGAACGCGCCCGTGTTCATGAAGCCGTAGACGAACAGGTGCATCATGCTGGCTCCGAGCGCGAAGCTCTGGTCAGCAGCACCCGAGAGCACGGCCAGCCCGATCAGCGCGTAGCCGGCGTGTCCGATCGAGGAATACGCCAGCATGCGCTTGACCTTGTCCTGCGTTGCAGCCGCGAAGTTCCCGAGCGTCATCGTCACCACTGCCAGGACCGTAAAGGCCAGGCCCCAGTCGATGGCGACGCCGGCGACCGCTTCGATCGGGAACGCGACGGTGAACACGCGGAACGCCAGGACGAACCCGGCGGCCTTCGAGGCCGACGAGAGGAAGCCCGAGATCGGTGCGGGTGCGCCTTCGTAGGCCTCCGGCGCCCAGAAGTGGAACGGGACGGAGGCGGTCTTGTAGGCGACGCCGCCGACGATCATCAGGATGCCGACGCCGAGGATGCCGGGGTCGAGCAACTCGCCAGCCGTGATGACGCTCGCGATGGCCGGCAGTTTCAGGACGCCGGTCGCGGCGTACACCAGACTGATCCCGTACGCGAAGACGGCCGAGGACAGCGCGCCGATGAGGAAGTACTTCAGGCCCGCCTCGACGCTCCCGCGGTTGTTCTTGAGGAACGCGACGAGCGCGAACGAGGGCAGGCTCGCGAGTTCGAGGCTCACGAACGCCGTGGCGAGGCTGTTGGCCGAAGCCATCAGGCTCATCCCCGTCGCAGCGAGCATCACGAGCGCGTAGTACTCGGCCTCGTAATCGTGCCCTTTCAGGTAGTCGTAGCTCGCGACGGTGACGAGCGCTGCCACGCTCGCGAAGATGAACGTGAAGAACAGGCTCATCCCGTCGACGACGAGTGCCCCGCTGAACTGGACGATCGCACCGCCGGTGCGTTCCATGCCGGTCCCAGCGACGAGGAACCAGCCGGTGATCACAAGCGCAACCAGCGAGCCGAGGCTCGCGATTCCGGCCAGCAGGCCCGGCGCGCTCGAATCTGGGTCGATACTGTCCACCACGAGCAGCACCAGCGCCGTCAGTCCGAGGGCGAGGGTGGGTGCCAGCGACGTCCACAGCGGCAGCGGCGCGCCGGATTGTAGCGGAATCATTTAGGCACCACCTCCCAGCATCGGCGTAATCGCATCTTGGATCATCGTGTAGAACAGGTCCGGTGCGACACCGAGCGCGATGACGAGCAGGAGCAGGACGATCAGTGGTGCGACGTCCTGGAACGGCGCGCGTCCGACCTCGTAGTCAGTTTCGAGCCGGAACGGCCCGAACAGCGTCTTCTGCATCGCCCGCAGCAGGTAGCCGGCCACGATCACGATACCGAACATCCCGATACCGGTGAACAGCGGTGCGGCCTGGATGACCTCGGAGTGGAACGAACCGAGGAACACGAGCACCTCACCGACGAATCCGGACATGAGCGGCAGGCCCATGTACCCGAACGCCGCGGCGACGAACACGCCGGCGGTGACGGGCATCCGGTCGGCCATCCCGGACATGTCGCCGATCATCCGCGTGTGCGTCTCGTTGTAGATGACGCCGACCGTCATGAACATCAGCCCGGAGATCAGCCCGTGGCTGACCATCTGGAACGTCGCGCCGCCGACGCCGTGTGGCGTGAAGGCGACGAGGCCCAGGATGACGTATCCCATCGACGAGATGGAGGAGTACGCGACGATCCGCTTTAAGTCCTGCTGGGCCAGCGCCAGCATCGCCCCGTAGATGATGCTCACGACGCCGAAGATGGCGATGATCTCCGCGTTGGCCTTCGCCACGTCGGCGAGCATCGTGAAGTTGAACCGCAACAGTGCGTAGGTCCCCATCTTCAGCAGGACGCCGGCCAGGAGCACCGACACCGGGGTCGGTGCTTCGACGTGGGCGTCCGGCAGCCACGTGTGGAACGGAACGACGGGCACCTTGACCGCGAATCCGCCGAACATGGCGATGAACGCCAGGAGCTTCAGCATGCCCGGCTCGATGCCGGCCAGCGAACTGAGCTGGCCGTCGTTCAGTGCCTGGGCGATTTCGGGCAGGCCCAGCGACGTGATCGAGTCGCCGAGGCCGAAGACGAGGGCGAAAAAGCCCACGAACATCACCAGGCTCGCCACGTTCGTGTAGACGAAGAACTTGATGGCGGCGTACTTCCGGCGCGGGCCGCCCCAGACGCCGATCAGCAGGTACATCGGCACGAGGACTGCCTCCCAGAAGACGAACCAGAGGAAAAAGTCCAGTGCGGCGAACACGCCGATGAGGCTCGCCTCCATGAAGAGGACGAGGCCGTAGAACTGGGACTCCCGCTCGTCGATGGGCGTCCACGCGCTGACGATCGCGAGCGTGGTCAGGATGGTGGTCAGCACGATCAGCGGCATGCTGACGCCGTCGAGGCCCACGTGCCAGTTGATCGTGTAGGCACCGAACGAGATCCACTCGGCCATCGTCTCGAAGGCGAGTTCGCCGCCCAGCAGCGCGTTGCCCGAGCCGTCGAAGATGCTGTACATCCAGAGGCTCAGCACGGCCGGGACGACGCTGAGTGCTGCTGCGAACTTGCCGGCGTACTCGTCGGGTGCGAGCATCACGAGCACCGACGACAGCAGTGCCGTGACGAAGAGGAGTTCGACCAGCATCTAGAACCACCCCCCGACGATGCCGAACGCGACAAGCAACAGCGTCAGTCCGAGCGTCAGGAGTGCGGCGTAGTTGCTGACGACACCGGTCTGGATACGGCGGACGCGGTCGCCCGAGAACAGGCTCACGCTACTGATGCCGTTGACGACGCCGTCGATGATTCCCTGGTCGAAGCGGTCGGCTGCACGAGCCAGCGGCAGCGTAAAGCCCTGTGCCAGCCAGACCTGGTACTCGTCCTGGTAGTAGTTGTGCATGAGTATCGTCTTCACACCTCCGAGTTTGTTCGTGTGCTCGGTGGGTTCCGGCCCGCTGTACAGCATCCAGGCCAGCCCTGCACCGAACAGCGCCAGGCCCAGCGAGACGGCGGCCGATGCTAGCATCGTACCGAGTTCGCCGAGCGGGTAGGCCGCGGAGACGCCCGCGACTTCTTCGAGCACCACTTCGTAGTGGTGCAGTCCAGTGCCGAACTCATCGGCGACGAGTTCAGATCCGCCGAGCCACGTGTGCAGGAAGTCGATGTGTGCACCCGTGATCTTCGCGACCGGGGCCATGTTGATGAACCCGATCGTCGCTGCCAGAATCCCGAGAACGGCGAGTGGAACCTTGACGTTCCAGCGCACGCCGTGTGGGTCCTCTGCGGTGTCGGACCGCGGCTCACCGTGGAACGTGAGCAGGACCATCCGGAAGGTGTAGAACCCGGTGAAGAACACCGCCAGCAGACCCATCGCCCACGCGGCGAGGAACAGCGGGTTTCCGCCAAGCCCGTGGATGAGCGCCTCGAACAGCACTTCGTCTTTGGACCAGAAGCCCGAGAACGGGACGATGCCAGCGAGTGCGAGCGATCCGGAGAGGAACGCGTAGTAGGTCACGGGCATCTTCTCTTTCAGGCCGCCCATGTCCCACATGTTCTCGTTGTGGTGCATCGCGATGATGACCGACCCTGCGCCGAGGAAGAGGAGGGCTTTGAACACGGCGTGGGTCGTCAGGTGGAACACAGCAGCGATGTAGCCACCCGAACCCAGCGCGAGCATGATGTACCCGTACTGGGAGATGGTGGAGTACGCCAGCACCTGCTTGATCTCCTGTTTGACGACGCCCATCGTCGCGGCGACGAGCGCCGTGAACCCGCCCGTCAGCGCGATGATCGCGAGCGCCGTCGGCGACAGCGCGTAGAACCCGTACATGCGCGCGACGAGATAGACGCCGGCCGCGACCATCGTCGCCGCGTGAATGAGCGCGGAGACGGGGGTCGGACCTTCCATCGCGTCGGGCAGCCACGTGTGCAGCGGGAACTGCGCGGACTTGCCGATCACACCGCCCAGTACGAGCACGCCCAGGATCGTGATCCACTCCTGAGCACCGAACGGCACGAGGCTGAGCATCTCGCTCGCGGCCTCGGGCGTCTCTCCGCCCGTGAGCATCTGTTCGGCCATGTGCGGGAAGCTGTGGAGCGTCGTCCCGTCGCCGTGGACGCTCGCGAACAGCCCCGTGCCGAAGGTCGCGAAGATGCCGACGACGCCGATCAGGAAGAAGAAGTCACCGAAGCGGGTGACCAGGAACGCCTTCTTCGCTGCGCTCGGCGGGCCGTCCTCGCGGAACCAGAAGCCGATGAGCAGGAACGAACACAGGCCCACCAGCTCGAAGAACATGAACGCCATCAGGATGTTGTCCGAGAACACGAAGGCGAGCATGCTGAAGCTGAACAGCGAGAGGGAGGCGTAGTAGCGTGCCAGCCCCGTCTCGCCCTCGTCGTTCATGTATCCGAGCGAGAAGATGAACACGAGCAGTGCGATCAACGAGACGATGACCAGCATGAGCGCCGACAGGGGATCGATGTACACGCCCAGATGCAGGTCGAACGTGTTGATCCCGGACACCCAGTGCCAGATCGTCGCGTGATGGGCCGTTTCACCGGGAAGGATCCCGGCGACGGTCAGTAGGGTCGCAATCGAAATCGCCAGCGAGCCGGCGAGCGCGAAGATGCCGGCTAATGCACCTCCCTTGGGCATGTAACGCCCGAACAGCAGCGAGATCAGGAAGGAGACGAACGGGAGTGCCGCTATCGCGGGCACGAACGCGTACGCGGTGAGTGTTTCTCCTGCCATCTTACCACCTCATCGTCGTCGCTTTGGTCACGTCGACGTCCTGGAAGTTCCGGTAGAGAACCATGATGATGCCGATACCGACCGCCACTTCGGCGGCCGCTAACGCCATCGTGAACAGGGAAAAGACCTGTCCCGTGAGGTTGCCCCACAGGAACGAGAACGCGACGAGGTTGATGTTCGCTGCGTTGAGCATCAGCTCGACCGACATCAGGAAGATGAGCGCGTTCTTTCGCGTCAGGATGCCGAACAGGCCGATACAGAATACGCCCGCCGACAGGACGAGGTAGTACTCGGCTGGAACGGCCATTCAGTCGTCACCTCCCTCGTCGTTTTCGAGCGTGCGCCGGATGTCCCGACCGCCGTCGGTCAGTGCGCCGCGGACGCTCCCTTCCTCGCGTCGGGCGAGCATGACCGCGCCGACCAGCGCGGCGACCAGCACGACGTCGATGATCTCGAACACGACCAGGAACTGCTCGCTCTCGTAGGCAGCCAGGTCGCCCATGTTGAACATCGCGTAGCCGATCGACGCGGTGATCGAGCCGCTTCCGGGGAAGCCGGCTGCGCTGGGCAGGTCAGCACCCAGGAACACGACGGCCAACACGGCGAACAGCGCGGCCGCGGCCAGCCCGGTGAGCCAGTTCGCCTCGGTCGCGATCTCGGGTCGGGTAGTCATGTGGTCACCTCACTTAGCTCGTCCATGCTCTCCTGGCGGGTGAGCATGACGGCGAAGGTGATCAGGATCAGCACACCGCCCACGTACACGAGTATCTGCATCGCCGCCACGAATTCGGCGCGCAACATCACGTAGTGGACGGCCACGCTCAGCAGTGCGATCCCGAGCATGAGCGCGGAGTGCCACACGTCCCGGAGTAGGACGACGCCCAGGGCGCTCGCGAGGGTTACGAACGCGAACAACCCGAACGCTATGGTTTCGTACAGTGCCATCTTACATGAGTCTCCTTCCGGCGGGCCTTTGAAGATTTCTTTATCAAATTCACGCGCGTGCGCTATGACCCCTCGAATCTGCCAACTAATCCACGGTTATTTTGTGCTCGGGGTGTGAACTACGTGTGACAATTCGTCACAACTGGTCCTCCGGTGTCACTAAGACCGGCTTTCGACCGGGAGTTTTTTAGAGGAGATACCACGCGGAAACGGTACGACGGACCTCCGAGTCGCAAGCGAGTATTTCTGCGGTGAACGAGTGATTGGAGTGCCGGTTTTGCGATCGAGCGGTACCCTAACAGTCACGGAACGAGCGGAATCGCATGGTGTTCGATTCTGCTCGGCGGTCGCACCGAGCGCGCGTCCGACTGCAACGCTGAGGAAGAACGGGATGCCGAGGGTGACCACTGCCATGACGGCGGCGCCGAAAAGCGTGAAGTAGAGCCACAGGCCGCCAGCAGTGAGAAGTGTGATAATGGCTTTACTTGGCTCTCCACTCAGTACGGATGGGAGACCTGGCGCTCCCATCACGAACCTGGCCGCAAGGAAGGCTGCGATGGGCATCGTCCCGGTGAGATAGGTCACGAGTCCAATGGTGCCGCCTACGACTGTCCCGCCCCCTGCTGTCAGGTTGCTTCCACTGTGTTCAGCCAACCGGTTCCAGAGCCACCCGCCGACGTAGCCGGCGTTCAGTACACAAAAGAGACTCATAGCCACCGCTCCGACGACCAACCCGGCGAGTTCGAGGCTGGTCCATTCCCCTGTTGCGAGCGCCTCACGCTGAACGGGATCGAAGATTGCGGTCCCCAGATACACGGTCGCGAACCACACCCCGCTGAAGACGGCCGCAACGCGACAGAAGAGTCGGCGGACATCCGCCGCGTTCGTCGGGTCGTCCACGTATCGACTCACGACCCACTGCATGGGCAAACGTACAGTCTAAGCGACATTCAGCGTTGGGGTCGGTGGGGCCATCATAAAACAAGCATCCGGCGAACGAAGTGAGCCGGCTCACTCCGCGCGAGTATAACGAGCGCGGAGCAAGTTTTAGTCCAGGTTTTGCGAACGAGTGGTTCCCGCAGCGAACGAAGTGAGCGAGGAAACCCGAGTGAGTAAAAAGTGGTTATTGGTAGTCGACTTCGCCGTCGCCTTCGCCGATCCACGCGCCGCGGTCCGGCTCACGCGATTCGAGCGGGTCGATGTCTTTGTACCACGGGACGTTCTTGAGCTGCTCTTTGTTGTAGGCGAGTTCGTCCTTGGTGTCGGCGGTGAACTCGAAGTTCTGGGTGAGCAGGATGGCGTCGACGGGACAGACCTCCTCGCAGAGTCGGCAGTAGATACACTGGCCGATGTGGAGGTTGTACTGCTCGCCGTTGCGCTGTTCGTCGGTGACGATGTTGATCGTGTTGTTCGGGCAGACGTTCTCACACTGCCGACACCAGATGCAGCGTTCCTGGCTGAACTTGTGAACGCCGCGGAAGCGCGGGCTCACGTCGGGTGCGGTGTCTGGATACTCGACGGTGAACGTCTCGCCGTCGAGCGCGTGTTTCATCGTCGTCGCCATGCCTTTGAGGAGTCCGATCATTGGTAGTCACCTCCGGTCGTGGAACGCGTCGAGTACATCAGACGACCACCCCCACGAGGACGGCCGTCAGGACGAGGTTCGCCAGCGAGAGCACGAGCATGCCCTTCCAGCCGATCTCGATGAGCTGGTCGATGCGCACGCGGGGGAGCGCCGACCGCGCCCACTGCGTGAACAGGAACACGCCCCAGATCTTGATGACGAACCAGACGATCCCCGGCAGGACCGGGCCGGCCGGGCCGCCGAGGAAGATCGTCGCGATGATGGCACCGCCGAGGAACACGTGGATGAACTCGCCCAGGTACAGCAGGACGAAGTACACCGACGAGTACTCGGTCTGGTACCCGGCGACGATCTCGGTCGGCGCCTCGGGGATGTCGAACGGGTTCCGTCCGACCTCCGCGAGGTTCGCGACCATGAACAGCACGAACGCGAACGGGTTCACGAACGCGTACCACGACGGGATGGCCAGGCCACCGATCGAGAACAGCGTCTCGGTCTGTGCGGCGACGATCTCGCTCATCTGCAGCGTGCCCGCGAAGATGACGACGGACGCGCCGGTCAGTACCAGCGGGATCTCGTAGGCCAGGTTCTGCGCGACTGCACGCAGCGAGCCGAGGAACGAGTACTTGTTGTTCGATGCGTAGCCGGCCATCACGAGGCCGATTGACGCGATCGAGGCGACGGCGAAGACGTACGCCAGCCCCGTCTCGGGGTCGGCGACCTGGATACCGTTGCCCATCGGGATGACCGCGAAGCCGAGCAGCGCCGAGCTCGCGAGCACGAGCGGCGCGAGGTCGTAGGCCGGGCGGTCGACTTTTTCCGGAACGATGAGTTCCTTCGAGAGGAGTCGAACCGCGTCAGCCACGATGATGAGCAGGCCGAACGGTCCGACTCGGTTGATCGCGATGCGGTCCGTGAACGCGGCCGTGATCTTCCGCTTCGCCCAGATGACCAGTGCCGTGTTCGTCAGCATGAACGTGCCGACCAGCGCCGACGCGATGATCGCTGCCAGGAAGAAGTGCAGCGGATTGTCGGCGTTGAGACCCAGCAGGTCGACGAGGGTCTCCGGCAGCGGTGCACTCGGTGCGTTCTGGAGCGGTACCATCACCGATCCACCTCCCCGAGCACGATGTCGAGGCTACCAAGCGACGCGACCATGTCCGGGATGTACTCGCCCTCGGACATCACGGGCAGCGTCTGCAGGTTCGAGAAACACGGGCTGCGGATCTTGAACCGGGCGGGCTTGTCCGTCCCGTCCGAGCGGATGTAGATCCCGAGTTCGCCCTTGGCCCCTTCGACCGCGCGGTAGATCTCCGTGTCGGGGTCGGGCTTGAGCGTCCGCGGGACGTTGGCCTGAATCTCGCGCTCGTCTTCGGGCCAGTCCTCCAGCAGGTCGACACACTGCCCGATGATCTTCGCGGACTCCTCGACCTCCTGCATGCGCACGAGGACGCGCGCGTAGTTGTCGCAGCCGTCCTCGGTGACGACGTCCCAGTCGAGTTCGTCGTAGTAGCCGTACGGGTCGTCGCGCCGCAGGTCGTAGTCGATGCCCGAGCCACGAGCGACCGGGCCGGTCGCGCCGTAGTTCTTGGCGACCTCCGGCTCCAGCACGCCGGTGTCGACACACCGGAGCTGGAAGATCTCGTTGCTCGTGATGAGGTTGTGGTACTCCTCTAGCTTCTCCGGCATGCCGTCGAGGAAGTCACGAATCTTCTCGAAGAACTCCTCGCGGGGTTCGGGCAGGTCCCACACGACGCCACCGAGCCGGAAGTAGTTGAACATCAGCCGCTGGCCGGTGAGGTCTTCGAGGATGTCCTGTGCGATCTCGCGGTCGCGAATGCCGTACTGGAAGATCGCCGTGAAGTCGCCGTAGACGTCCAGCGCGAACGTCGCGAGCGCGAGCATGTGCGAGGCGATGCGGGAGAGTTCCGCGCCCATCGTCCGGATGACCTGGGCGTATTCGGGCACCTCGATGTCTGCGAGGTCCTCCGCGGCGCGCGCGTACGCCCACTCGTTCAGCAGCCCCGCCGAGATGTAGTCCCAGCGGTCCGGGTACGGCATGATCTGGTGGCGGTACGTTCCCTGCTGACAGAGCTGCTCCTCACAGCGGTGGAGATAGCCGATGTCGGGGTCGAGGTCGGCCACCTGCTCGCCGTCCAGGACGGTCTTGACGTGCAGGACGCCGTGCGTCGCAGGGTGGTGCGGGCCGATGTTGATGAACATCGTGTCCGAGTTCTCGCCCGCACGGTGGTCCTCCTGCAGCGGGTTGGCGTGCTCGCGCAGCGAGACGATCTGGGGCTGGGTCTGATTGTAGTCCAGCGACAGGGGATGGCCCTGCCAGGTCTCGGGCAGGAGGATGCGGCGCAGGTCCGGGTGATCCTCGTACTCGATGCCGACGAGGTCGTAGGCCTCCCGCTCGTGCCAGTCTGCGGTTCGATAGACGTCGTTCGCGCTCTGACTGACCGGATCGTCTTTGCTGGTCGGCACGACGACCGACAGCTCCTGCGTCGGGTCGTCGTACTTCTTGAGGTGGTAGATGGACTCGTAGCGGTCCTGGTACTCCTGGGCAGTGACGCACGAGCAGTGGTCGAAACCGGCGTCCTGCTTCAGCGTGCTGAGTGCGTCCTGGACGTCGTCGGGACGGACGACGAACCCCTCGGCGTTGACGTGCTCCTCGCGGTCGAGGACCAGGTCACCCAGGAGGGTTTCCAGAGCGTCGTAGTCGAGGCCGTCGTCGGTGACGCCGACTTCCATCTCGGCGTCGCGTGGTTCTTCTAAACTCATGGCGAATCAGTCCAGTTATAGCGCATGACGAGGTCGTCCTCGTCGATCTGGTCGGCGAGCTTCTGGACGATCTCGTCGCGTTCGAGGTCGCCGAACTGCTCCAGCTCGTAGGGTTTGACCGTCACGGGTGCGGACTCGCCGTTGGCGACACGTTCCTGGAGCTTCGCGACTCCGTAGATGAGTGCCTCCGGGCGCGGCGGACAGCCGGGGACGTGAATGTCCACCGGAATGACTTCCTCTGCACCTTTGATGACGTTGTATCCTTCCTGGAACGGGCCACCAGAGATCGTACACGAGCCCATGCCGACGACGAACTTCGGCTCGGGCATCTGGTCGTAGACGCGCTTCATCCGGGGCGCGAACTTCGAGACGATCGTCCCCGGAACGATAATCACGTCAGCCTGTCGTGGTGACGCACGCGGAACCCCTGCACCGAAGCGGTCCAGGTCGTGTTTGATCGCGTACGTGTGAATCATCTCGATGCTGCAGCAGGCGATTCCGAACTGCAGCATGAACATCGAGGAACCCCGGACCCAGTTCATGAACTTGTCGAACTTCGTGAGGATGAACGGCGACGAGCCGAACGCCTCCCGAAGCGGTGAGTTGAACCGGTTGTCCGCTTCCTGCCCCATCCGGGCTTCCTGCGTCGAAAGTGAGTCGTTTGTCGTGTCGTTACTGCTCATTGGTTTGTCCTCCGTTCACTCGCAGCCCGCGGGGAGCGGACCCATTTGACTGCGCCGTTGCGCCAAGCCCACCCGAGACCGATGACGAGTACGCCGATGAACACCAGCATCGGCGCCAGGGCCTTGTCCAGCCCGACGCCGCTCTCCAGTGCGCTCCGGTAAATGACCGTCCAGGGGAAGATGAGGACGGTCTCGATGTCGAAGACAACGAACAGGAGCGCGACCATGTAGTACTGGATGTTGAACCGTATGCGGGTGTCACCCGTCGGAATTTCACCGCTCTCGTAGGTGGTGAGTTTCCCTTGCTCGGGCACGCTTGGCCGGAGAAGCTTTGAAATCGCCATCATCCCAAGTGGGATGAGTACACCAACCAGCGCCAGCGCCCCGATGGCTATCCATGGATTGCTCATCCGTGTGCACCTATCGTTTTGCGGGTTAGGAACGGGGCCATATAAGGGTTCATTCTTCCGGATTTGGCCCCGCTCGTTACTTCCTCGGGCGAGCGGTCACCGGTGTTCCCCGACCTCGACTTCGCATACCCTACCCGCATCTACCTGCCGGGAACCGGGTACAGAGGATGCTACGAGCCGTAGTAACGCCGTATGCACTCGTCTGCCAACTGACGATCGCTGCTTCGTAAGCTGGTCTTTCTGGCTCCCGTCACGGCTCGATCCAGTGGAAGCGTCGGGACTACGCTCGACGGAGGCGACGCATCGGCGCGCACCCGACGGAACGCTACGGCCGGTTCGAATCGACGAGTTCCATCGTCAGGAAGGTTTGTCCGGCCTGCGAACCGCGCATCGAGACGGCGAAGGGATAGTCCTCGTTGACGCAGGTCCGGAGTTGCTGCTGGGAGTCTTCGGGGACGACGACGTACTCGGTACACTGAATGCCGTTCACGGTTGTTTCTCCCTGCGGTGCGACCGTCGCAGTTCGGCCAGCCACCGAACTGTTCGTCGGGAGTTCGTTGCCGTCGACGGTGAAGTTCTGACCGGACCCGTCGCCCATCCCAGCGATCGCGAGCGGCGCGCGTGCGTAGACGAACATCCCAGCCACCTCGTCACGACCCGCTTTTCGCACGATCTCGCTGTGCGTTCCCGTGATCGTCGTGTTCTTGGTCGTGTCTCCGTTGCTGGAGGTGACCTCGACTGTCACGTCGTCACCGTCCACTGCGACGACTGTCCACGTCTCCGTCGCCGTCGATCCGAACAACGAGCTGTCGTAGGTGTACGACTCACCGTCAGTGAACTCGTAGGTCGAGAGTCCGATCTCCCCTGGATCTGACCCACCCCCGTCCCCTTCCGCGGGTGCGTCTGTGGGCGCGTCCGTGGTGGGTGACTGTCCGCCGGTGTTACAGCCTGCCAGTACCAGCAACAGACTCATCAACAGGACGCCGACAGTCTGCCGGGTTGCTAATCGTCCCATGCCAGCTAGTTTGTCTATTGGTCATAAAATGCTATTGTGTGTCAACATATGTTCACCATATTATAACTGAGTGTCACAGTGTTCTGTTATGTGTGGGGTTTTAGAAAATGTGCTTATACTTTCGGCTACCCGTAGCGGTTACTGAAAGGGCTGGTCGTTCCAGAACAGCGTGGTTCCGGGAGGCTCAGTCCCGCTGCGATTTGAACTCGGGCGTGCCGAGTTCGTGCAGGTCACGCGAGACGTCGCCGACGCCGTCCTGGAGCCCCTCGTGATAGGAGACGAGACGGTCGCGGAGGTCCTCGTGCTGGCGGGCGAGTATCTGGACGGCCGACAGCGCGGCGTTGAACGACTTGCCGGCGTCGACGGCCACGATTGGGGCTCCCTGGGGCATCCCGATGACCGACGGGAGCGACTTCTCCTGGACCGGGACCCCGATGACCGGGAGCGGGTAGGCGATCGAGGCGGTCATGTTCGGCAGGTCGGCGGATTTTCCACCCGCGCCAGCGATGATGACGTCCAGTCCGCGGTCTGCAGCCGTCTCCGCGTAGGTGTACATCAGTCCTGGGGTGCGGTGGGCCGAGACGACGAACGTCTCGAACGTGAACCGCGACTCGGGGGGGTCGTCGTAGTCGGTCTGTTCCTCGAAGCCGAGTTCCTCCGTCAGAACGTCGTACGCGCCGGGGCGGCCCGCTTCGGACCCGGCCATCACGTCGAGGTCCGAGTCGGACCCCATGATGATGCCGATCTCGGGCGTCGCCTCGTCGGGGGTGTCCTGCTGTGCCTGTGCTTCGAGGTCGTCGATGAGTGACTGAACGTTCTCTGCGGTGGTCATGACTGGAAGGTGAGTCCGTCGCGCAGTTCGCGTACCGATTCGAGCAGTTCCGTTGGGTCGTCGTCGGCGTCACCGGTCAGGGTCACGTGGCCCATCTTTCGGAGCTCGTAGACCTCTTTCTTTCCGTACCAGTGGAGGTGTGCCTGCGGGGTCTTGAACACCGACTCTTCGCCGGTGAGCGTTGCGTCCTGACGCTCGGCAACGTCGCCGAGGATGTTGGCCGAGACGGTCGGCGCTCGGCGCTCTGTCGACCCGAGCGGACGGCCGGTCACGGCGCGGACGTGCTGTTCGAACTGGGAGGTGTGACAGCCCTCGATGGTCCAGTGGCCGGAGTTGTGGGGCCGCGGTGCGATCTCGTTGAGCAGGATCTCCTCGCCGGTGTCGAACAGTTCGATCCCGAAGACGCCCCGGCCCTCCATCACGTCGAGGACGTCGGTCGCGACGTCTCGGGCGTCTTTCCGGACCACTTCACTCGCGCGTGCGGGCGAGACTGTTTCGCGGAGGATCTCTTCCTCGTGGATCGTCTCGGTCACGGGGAACGTCGTCGTCTCGTGGGCGCCGCGACAGCCCATGACGGCGAGTTCGCGCTCGAAGTCGAGGAACTCCTCGACCATCGCCGGGCCCGCGATCTCGTCAAACGCCGCCGCGACGTCGTCGGGCGACTCGACGAGGATGTTCCCGCGGCCGTCGTACCCGCCGGTCCGGGCTTTCAGCATCGCGGGATAGCCCAGCTCGTCGAGCGCGTCCCGAAGTTCGTCCTCGGTATCGACCTGTCGGAACGCCGGAACAGGGACGCCCGCGTCCTGAAGCCGTTCTTTCTGGACCAGTTTGTCTTCGATGAGTCGGAGCGTGTCGGGTGCCGGGTGGACCGGCACGCCGGTCTCCTCGCTGACCGCTTCGAGGAGGTCCGGGTCGGCCAGTTCGATCTCGTAGGTGAGGTAGTCGGCGCGTTCGCCGAGTTCGTGGAGCGCGTCGTGGTCGTCGAAGTCTCCGACGACCTGGTCGCGGACGACCGGTGCGGCCGGTGCGTCCGGCGTCGGGTCCGAGACGACGAGTTCGACGCCCAGCGGCCCGGCGGCTTCAGCGAGCATCCGGCCGAGTTGGCCGCCACCGACCACACCCAGCGTCGGTCCTGGCGAGGTGAGTGTCATTGGGCGCCGCTTCCCGAGCGACCTGCTTAAGCGTTGTTACAGCGGGTCGCTCCCCGTCCAACTGCGCCCGAGCTACCCGGTCGCGTTGGGTTCCGTGGCGTAGTCCGGGTGGAACAGGAAGACGGTCTCCGTCCCGTAGGAGCGCAGTTCGTAGGTCGCGAGCCAGTAGTCCGGGAACTCCTGGCGGACCGTGTCTTTCTCGGACTGCCGCGTGATGATGACCGGCGGCGGGTCCGACTCGTACTCGCTCAACTCGGCCGAGTCGTCGGCACAGCTCACCGTCGAGTTCTGCTTCTCGAAGTACCAGGGTAAGGGGAGCGAGTTGAACCACTTCGCGCACGCGGGTTGCCTATCGGCCTCTTCGGCTCCGTCCACGAAGAACGACCCGTACAACAGCACGTCGGTCCCGTTGTCGTGCCGATCCGACGCGGCGGCCATCCGGTCGAGCGACGGCTGGAGGTTGCCGGCGGGCTGTGCGTACTGGACGAGCTTGTTCTCGTCGGACTGGGGTTGCATGTACACCCACTGGCCCGCGGAGAAGGCGACGAAGCCGACGATGACCAGCAACAGCATTGCGCTGAGTCCGACGGACAGTGAGTCGTCACGGGCGAGTGCCGACCGGCCCCAGCGAACGATCACCGCCACCCCGACGGCGGCGGGGATCGCCAGCGGGACGACGGCGTGCATTCCCGCCCACGGTGCTTGGATGTCCGTGATGATCGGGTAGCCGAGCACGGAGACGAAGCCCGCGTAAAAACTGAACGCGACGACGTCTCGCGGCCCGTCCTCTGCGTACCGGTCGACGACGAATCCCAGCACGGCGAGCAGGCACAGCGCCAGCGCGCCGTATCCCAGCGTTTCGAGGAGGTCGCCAAGATACGGGAGGTAGGAGTGGTCCTGGTGGCCGCCGTTGACCCAGAGGCCGAAGAACCGCTTCCAGGAACCGACGACCGCTTCCTCGATGACGGCGGGAAACAGCGTGGGATCGTTCAGCGCGTCGCCGAACGTCGCCGTTCCCTCGAGATCCGTCCCCTCCAGGTCCCCGCGCGGCGCGTAGAAGTACACGATGATAGCCACGAATTCGAGGATCGCGAACAGCAGGGACGGCAGCCAGTGCCAGAGCTTATAGGCGGTCGTTTTGACGTACTCCCACAGCAGCGTCGACCACTTCTGGTCTTGTTCGGTCGCGTAGAGGAGTCGGTGGTCGAGCAAAAGCACTGTCGCGCCCAGCCAGGTCACCAGGTAGATGAGCACGTTCTCTTTGGCGGTGGTCGCGAGCGCGACGCAGGCGACGCCCGCAAAGAGGTATCGCCGCCGGCCGGTGTCGATGAGGCGGACGAACAGCACGAACGCGAACAGCATGAAGAAGGCGACGAGGGGGTCCCCGCGCATGAACCGGGAGTAGTACAGCAAGAGCGGGTTGACGGCGAGCAGCAGCGCCAGCGCCCCGACTTCCACGTCGCGGAGCCGCTCGCGGAGACCGAGGGCTGCCAGCGGCGTCAGGCCACCCAGCAGCGCCACGACCAGGCGCATGTTCGCGTCCGAAACGCCGAACAGATCGAACACGAGCGCGTTGACGTGGTGGTAGAAGGGACCGTGGATGATCGGGCGATAGTACATGTCGCCGGTTTGCATGTAGTCGAGAATCCACCAGCCGACGCGGGCTTCGTCCCAGTGGGCGGTGCGCTCGCCGAGGGCGAACAGGCGGATGAGGAGAGCGAACGCCACGACGGCGCCGACCGCGAGGGTCAGGCGGTCGACGCCGTATCTGGTGAGAAAGCCGGTCTCGGACTGGTGGCTACTATCAGTCGTGGAGGGCGAGTCGTCGTCCTCGACCGTTGCCATTGTGAGTCGTCATGCTCCCGGGGGTTAGGATTCTTCTGGTTCCGGATGCCCGTCGGTGCCGAACGGTATTTCTTTAGGTCCCCGTTGCTATCCCCGCCATATGGTACGGCTCGGACTGGTGGTCGCGAGGTTCAATCGCGACGTCACCGAGGAAATGGAGCGGACGGCCTTGGAAGCCGCCGAGGAACTGGACGCGGAGGTCGTCGAGACCACGCACGTCCCCGGTGCGTACGACGCACCGCTGGCAGCGGATCGGCTGGCTCGTCGGGACGACATCGACGCAGTCACGGTCATCGGCGCCATCAAGTCGGGTGACACCGACCACGACGAGATCATCGGCAACGCGATGGCCCAGGGCCTGACCGAGGTGAGCCTCGACCGAGACACCCCCGTCACGCTGGGCGTCACTGGCCCCGGCATGAGCATGGACGAGGCCCACGCTCGCACCGGCTACGGCGCGAGCGCACTGGAAGGAGCCGTCGACCTCGTGGAGTCACTAGCATGAGCATGGACTTTGCATCCCGCGTACGACGAGTCGAACCGAGCGCAACTCTCGCGATCAGCAACCTGGCGTCCGAACTGGAGGCCGACGGCGTCGACGTCGTGGACCTCTCGGTCGGCGAACCGGACTTCGATACCCCCGAGAACGTCAAACAGGCTGGGAAGGACGCGATGGACGCCGGCCACACCGGCTACACGTCCTCGAACGGCATCCCACAACTCCGAGAGGCCATCGCGAACAAACTGCAGGACGACGGCCTGGACTACGAGGCCGACAACGTCATCGTCACCCCCGGTGGGAAGCAGTCCCTCTTCGAGATCTTCATGTCGCTCATCGACGACGGCGACGAGGTCTGCCTGCTGGACCCCGCGTGGGTCTCCTACGAGGCGATGGTCAAGATGGCCGGCGGCTCGCTGTCCCGGGTCGACCTCTCGCCCCACGACTTCCAGCTCGAGCCCGCGCTGGACGAACTCGCCGACGCGGTCTCTGACGACACCGAACTGCTCGTCGTCAACTCCCCGTCGAACCCCACTGGAGCCGTCTACTCCGACGCCGCCCTCGAAGGCGTCCGCGACCTCGCCGTCGAGCACGACATCACCGTGATCTCCGACGAGATCTACAAGGAGATCACCTACGGCGTCGAGCACACGAGTCTGGGCACGCTCGACGAGATGGGCGACCGCACGATCACGGTCAACGGCTTCTCGAAGGCCTACGCGATGACCGGCTGGCGGCTGGGCTACTTCGCCGGCCCCGAGGAACTGATCTCCCAGGCGGGCAAACTGCACAGCCACTCCGTCTCGTGTGCCGTCAACTTCGTCCAGCACGCGGGCGTCGAAGCACTGGAGAACACCGAGGAGTCCGTCGTCGAGATGCGCGACGCGTTCGAGGAACGGCGCGACATGCTCGCGGACCTGTTCGCCGAGCACGGCGTCGACGTGCCGGTCGGCGACGGCGCGTTCTACATGATGCTCCCGGTCGACGACGACGACCAGGCCTGGTGTGAGGGCGCCATCGAGGACGCCCACGTCGCCACGGTTCCGGGCAGCGCGTTCGGGACGCCCGGTTACGCCCGGCTCTCTTACGCGGCGAGCAAAGAGCGCCTCAAGGAAGGCGTCGACCGACTCGCCGAGAACGGCTACCTGTAGACTCACACCGCTCTTTTACTCTCACCAAGGCGTATATCCCTGGCTGGACAGCAATCGAGTAGGATGATCCAGCGCGCGCTTCCGCTCTTGCTCGTCGCCGCGATGCTGGTCGCTGGCTGTGTGGGTGGCCCCGGCCAGACGCCCACGGACACCGAGACAGCCGTTCCGACCGCGACGGAGTCGCCGTCGACGACGACCGACGAACCGACGCCCGACGAGAACGCGACCGTCGAGTGGCCCGAGGGACCGAAGTCACAACCCGACCGGCCAGCGACCCTCACGACCGAGCGCGTCCGCGAGTTCGCGAAGACCCACGAGTACCGCTACGTGTACAACTCGCTGTGGGTCAACGAGCACACGAACGTGACGCTGGACTGTTCCGTGAACGAGGTCGGCCCCGCCGGCGACGGGTACGAGGCGATCGTGAGCTGTACCGGCTATTCGAACACCCGCGGTCCGACAGCCGGAACGCAGACGGCCACTGACGTCCACGCCGACTGGTTCACGCAGACGTACGTCTACTACGTCGACGATGACTCCCTCCGGCGGACGCGCGCCGACGAGTGAGCGGTTCGGACGCCGCTGGGATCGACACCGATCTGCCTGTGTTCCGGTCGTATGTGGGTGAAAACCGCAAGCGGGCGGACCAATCCTTTTCCGCCGCCTCGGCGTACCGATCCCATGCGGCTCGTGCAGATCTCAGTCTCCGACGACACGCGCGACGCCGTCCTCGACGTGCTTCGTGACAACAATCTCGGCTACACCATCACGGCGGGCGCGGGCGAGCAGTCCGACCGGTCGCTGGTCTCGTTCGTCCTGCCGGCGGACGCCGTCGAGCACGTGCTCGAAGATCTCCGGGAGACCGGGTTCGAGGAGGATCAGTTCACCGTCTCGCTCAGCGCGGAGTTCGCCGAAGTCGAGGGGCTCGACTCCGTCCAGGACCACTGGGCGAACACCTCGAACAAGATCGCTCCGCGAACCCTCCGGTCGAAGGCCAAGGACATCCGGCTGAACACCCGGTCGTACGTCTGGCTGATGTTTCTGAGTACGATCGTCGCCACCGCGGGACTGTTGCTCGGGTCGCCGGCGATCATCGTCGGGTCGATGGTCATCGCCCCGCTTGTCGGCCCGATGCTGACCGCGAGCGTCGGCGCGGTCCGCAATGACCGTCGGATGGTCGTCCAGAGCCTCCACATGCAGGCGCTCGGATTAGGGGTAGCTATCCTCGGCGCCGTCGTCGTGAGCATGCTCGTCCGTGGATTGCAAATCGTGCCGCCCACGCTGGCGATCGAAACGCTGGAACTCGTCGCACTCCGCGTCTCCCCCGGAGTCCTGTCGGCGGCCGTCGGGCTCGCTGCCGGCGCGGCGGGCGCGTTCAGTATCGCCACGAAGGGTCGCGTGAGTCTCGTGGGAGTGATGATCGCGGCTGCCCTCATCCCGACGGCGGCGACGACCGGGATCGCCCTCGCCTGGCAGAACGTCCTCGTCACGGTGGGGTCCCTACTCTTGCTCGTTGTCACCGTCGTGGCCGTCAACGTCGGCGCGTTCGCCGCGTTGCTGTATCTCGGTTACAGACCGGACGAACAGAACAGCGACGGCTCGTTCGTCCCGGAGTCGACGAAAGCCCGGGTCGTCGTCGGGACGACGCTCCTGCTCGCTGCGTTCATCTCCCTGGTCGTCCTCGGTGGGTTCACACAGCAGGCCGTGTTCGAACAGCAGGTCAACGTCGCTGTCTCGAACACGCTGGACGACGGACAGTACGAGAGCCTCCAGTCTGCAGGGCTGACGATGGAGTACACGTCCCCGGTGTTCGTCCAGCAAGAGCCCGTGATTACGGTCACGATCAGCCGCACGTCCGACCGCGAGTTCTCGGAGTTACCGTCGGTGCTCGAGCGCGCCATTCGCGAGAAAACTGGGCGGACCGTCGCCGTTCGAGTCAGGTTCGTCGACTACGAGCACTGAGGCGCGCGGTCAACAGCGCTGGTCGCAGACCCGGTCGATGATGTCGCCGGTCGAGAGCAACTCGTCGTCGTGGTTCGGTTCGCGACCGGACGCGCGACGGACCTCACAGTCGATGCCCCGTTCGTCGAGGGCCTCGGCGATGGAGTCTTCCTCGTGATGCTGGTCGTAGCCGAGGGCGATGACGTCCGGTTCGATGTCGCGGATGGGGACGAAGATGTCCTCGGGATGGCCGATCCGCGCCTCGTCGACGACTTCCAGCGCCGCGACCATGTCCCGCCGTTGCTCGTTCGAGAGCACTGGCGGTTCCTTGTGGGTGACGTTCTCGCGGCGGGCGATGATGACGTGGAGTTCCGTGCCCATCGACGCCGCGTCCGAGAGGTAGTGGACGTGGCCCGGATGGAGGATGTCGAAGGTGCCCTGTGCGACGACTGTCGTCGATGTGTCCGATGGCGATGGCGTCATAGATCGTCTCGTAGTTCCGCGTCGATGTCTGCCTGCGTGAAATCGAAGAACTCCTCATCGGGGAGTTCGACGTCCAGCACGTCCAGGTCGCGGGGATCGCCGTCCTGGTCGAACGCCCGCCAGTCCGTCGGCCCGTAGGGGGCGCCCATGATGATGTGGACGTTGCCCTTGTGGAACGTCTGGAGATCGGCGTCGCTCGGTCTGAGGGCGCCGTTCGGGTGAGAATGGATCGACCCGGCCGCACGCATGTCGTTCGGAATCATGCTCGTTTTGACCGTCGCGCTGACGGGATTGGACTCGGTGCCCGGAATGACGAGCACGTCGGTGATGACCGTCCCGTCTCGTTCGAGGCCGAGTTTCTGTGCGTCCTCGCCGCGGAGGAGTCCCATGTACTCGTTGGGGTGTGCACCCTCCGCAGCTTCGCGGGCGAAGTCGAGGGCCGCCTCGGCGATCCCGAGGATTTCACCCGACCGAAACAGCCGCATAGCTTATTCTCGGTGCGGTTGCCTTCTAAGGGTTCCGGAACCCGCGTGCCGCCTCCAAGAAGACGGTTTCCAAAGCTTGAAACCGGCGAGTGTCGAAGCACGGCTACATGTCTCCAACGCCGACTCCCGACGACGGGGCGGACCTATCCGCCGACGGGGAGCCTGTCGTTTACGACCTCGCCGATGGCTGTACACTCGACGACGTCTCCGAAGGCAACCGCTATCACGCCACGGTCAACGGCGTCGTTGCGTACGGCGTCTTCGTCGACCTCTCGGCTTCGGTTTCAGGACTCGTGCACGAATCGAACCTGGTCGCCGACTACGACGTCGGCGACGAACTGATCGTCGAACTCGCGGAAATCCGTGAGGACGGCGACATCAGTTTCGAGGAAGTGGAACTGGCGAGCTACGAAACCGAACGCGTCGACGCCGGTGCCCAGGTCCCCGTCACGGATCTGGAAGCCGCCGTCGGTGACACGGTGACGCTCGACGGTATCGTCGTACAGATCAAACAGACCGGCGGCCCGACGATCTTCCACGTTCGGGGCGAATCCGGCGTCGTCCCCTGTGCCGCCTTCGAGGAAGCCGGGGTCCGCGCCTATCCCGACGTCGAACTCGACGACGTGGTCCGACTGACCGGACGCGTCGAGCGGCGAGAGGAGTCGGTCCAGATCGAAGTCGACGAGATCGAACGGTTCGAGCCGATGGACGCGAAACCCATCCGCGAGCGACTCGACGACGCCCTCGACGAGCAGGCCGAACCCGCCGAGGTCGAACCGCTCGTCGACTGGCCGGCGTTCGAGAAGCTCCGGCCAGATCTGGAACGCGTCGCCAAACGCCTGCGTGCCGCCGCCCTCGACGGCCGTCCGATCCGGATGCGCCACCACGCCGACGGTGACGGCCTCTGTGCCTCGGTGCCGCTCCAGCTCGCCCTGGAGCGATTCCTCGCCGAGCACCACCACGATCCGGACGCCCCGCGTCACCTCCTCAAGCGCCTCCCGAGCAAGGCCCCCTTCTACGAGATGGAGGACGTCACGCGGGACCTCAACTTCGCACTGGAGAACCGCAAGCGCCACGGCCAGAAACTGCCGATGCTCTGCATGCTCGACAACGGGTCGACCGAAGAGGACACGCCGGCCTACCGCAACCTCGCGCACTACGACGTGCCGATCATCGTCGTCGATCACCACCACCCCGACCCCGACGCGGTCGGCCCGCTCGTCACCGACCACGTCAACCCGTACCTCCACGACGAGGACTACCGGATCACGACCGGGATGCTCTCGGTCGAACTCGCGCGGATGATCGACCCGTCGCTCACGGACGAACTCAGGCACGTCCCGGCCGTCGCCGGGCTGTCCGACCGGTCCCAGGCCGAGGCGATGGACGAGTTCATCGACCTCGCCGCACAGGAAGGGTACGACGAGGCGGACCTGCGCGACATCGGTGAAGCGCTCGACTACGCCACCCACTGGCTCAAGTACAACGACGGGCGCCAGCTCATCAACGACGTCCTGAACGTCAACTGCGACGACCGGGACCGTCACGAGGAACTGGTCGAGTTCCTCGCCGCCCGCGCCGAGCGCGACGTGGAGAAACAGCTCGACGCCGCGATGAGCCACGTCGAACACGAGGAACTCGACAACGGCGCGCACCTCTACCGGATCGACGTCGAGAACTTCGCACACCGGTTCACCTACCCCGCTCCGGGGAAGACGACCGGCGAGATCCACGACCGGAAGGTCCAGGAGACGGGCGATCCCGTCATCACGATCGGTTACGGTCCGGACTTCGCCGTCCTGCGCTCGGACGGCGTCCGTCTCGACATCCCCGAGATGGTCGTCGAACTCACCGAGGAGATCGACGGCGGTGGCGTCTCCGGCGGCGGCCACCTCGTCGTCGGCTCGATCAAGTTCGTCTCTGGCATGCGCGAAGAAGTGCTCGACGCGCTCGTCGAGAAGATGGCCGACGCCGAACTCGACGAGGCGCTCGCAGCCACGTTCCAGGCAGACGAGTAACCCCGTTCGCTGATCGCTGTTCTTCTCCATCGAGTGCCGCAGTGCGCTCCGTCGACCGCTCGGCCTGTGAGTGCAGACAGCGCCTGAACGTGGGAATCCGGTGTCACTGGGTACGCTGAGGTCGAACACGCGATATGCCAGAGCGTGTCGAGTGTCCGGTACGCAGGCCCCCGCAGAGAACGCGGCGGCGTACCCGAGCGACATCAAAAGGTAAAGTGCCTCTGTCTCGGAGACACTGGTATGGCCGACGAGGAGATCGACGACGTGGACAGGGCGGTTCTCTACGCACTCCAGGAAGACGCTCGGAACATGTCGTCTGGAGACATCGCGGAACGGACCGGTACGTCGGACAGCACCGTCCGCAAGCGCATCCAGCGTCTCGAATCCGACGACGTAATCAAAGGATACAGCGCGAACGTCGACTATCAACGGTCGGGCTATCCGCTCCGCATGTTGCTCTATTGCACCGCTTCGATCCCCGAACGCGGCGACATGATCGCCGAGATTCTGGAGATCGACGGCGTCGTCTCGGTCCAGGAGCTAGTTACCGGCGAACAGAACCTCCTCGTGACGGTCGTCGGCGAGTCGGACAGCGACATCACGCCCGTGGCACAGGAACTCCTCGACATGGGACTCACGGTCGCCGACGAGGTACTCGTTCGGAGCCACGAGACGACGCCCTTCGGCAAGTTCGATTCCGAGAACGACGGCTAAACGACGACTCGTTTGACGTCCAGTCCGGTCGCGCGCCGGACGACTGCCCGTATCGGATCGACCGCGCCAGCCAAATTGTCCGAGTCACCGTCGAGAACAGTGAGCGCCGCCCGCCGGCCGGGGGCGATGACGCCACAGTCGAGCCCGGCAAGCTCGGCACCCGCCGTCGTCGCCATCCGGAGCACTTCCCGCGCTGTCACGTCGAACCGCTTCGCCGTGTACGCCATTTCGCGAAACATCGACGGGGAGTTCAACATCACGTTGTCCGTTCCGAGTGCGACCGTCGTGTGGTCGAGTAGCTCCCGTATCGGAGGGGTTCCGACCTCGAGAACGGTGTTCGCGCGCGGACACACGGCGACTGGAACCGACTGCTCCGCGACTCGGTCGAGGTGCTCCTGTTCGGCGTGTACCATGTGGACGAGCAGCTCCGGCTCCAGGTCGAGCGCCGGATGAATGTCGGTCGCGTCCGGTTCGCCGGCGTGGATGGCAAAGGGGGCGTCCCGTTCCTCGCACGCAGCACGCTGTTCACTGAAGTCGTCGTCGTTCGCGCCGGACGCTCCGTACCCGTCGGCGACGTCGAGGACGGATTCGGCTCCGCTCCCGAAGATAAACGGGTCGACGTCTACCGGCCGTGCCGCTTCTCGGAGCGCGCGTGCGCCGGCGGTTCCGGACTCTCGAAAATCCAAACAGGCGATCGTCCCGGTTCGCTGCATGTATCGAAGGGTCCGACGCATGGCCGTCACCAGATCGGACCGATCGGCAGCCGCCAGTTGCCGGTGTTTCAGGCTATCCGGCGGTGCGACCGCCTCGTCGAGCGAGAGCCCGACGGCCGCTTCTTTCGCGACGGAATCTCCCAGGTGCGTGTGGGCGTTGACGAACGCCGGCAGTACGACGTCGGTCGATGCCGTCTCCGCCTCCTCGATCGCCTCGATCCGACCGTCCTCGATGACGACACGACCTCGGATCGGCTCGAACGACCGCCCGACGAGAACGGTCCCAGCGATTTCCTTCATACGAAGATCTCGGATCAGGTAACGATATGGTTTTTCAAATCGATATATCGAACAGTTCGGTAATTTTACTTTGGCACGGGGCCTGATCTGTCCCGGGTGCCGATGGTCGATACTGACGCGCGCGAACGGAGGAGGTCACCTGTCGATGAGCGGGGCCTCTTCGCGGAATCCACACCGCTGCGGACGGTGTGGTATCGACTCGTCGAGTACAACGTCAGCCGCCAGGTTCAGTACCTCCAGCAGGTACTCCCGCCGTCGGTCACGATCGCTGGCTACGTTCACGATCAGGACGGGGCGTACAGTTCGTTCCCCGACAATCGGTATCTGGTCGCGCTCGACGGTGAGACCGACCCGTCTCGGATCAGGACGTTGCTCCCCGAAGACACTTCGGTCCAGGTCGCGAGTCTCTTGCATTATTCCTAACTGTTAGATCTCCTCGCGCAGCCCGAGCCACACAACCATAATGTTCTATAATAACGAACTCTGCGAACACTCTGGTAATATAGATAGCTTTAATAGACGTATTGTTCGTAGATGTGGGTAGCAACGACCGATAGTCGAGGTCGCGGGTCGGTTCGGCCCGCTGACACGGCGGTCGGTCGCAGATAGATCAAACGATGACAGGAGACGAACAGGCGACGACCGTGGGACAGCTTCCAACTCCGACGACCGAGCAGGCGCGTCTGCCGGCGCTGTTGACGCGACTCGTGTGGCTGCTGTGGATCGGAAGCGTCGGCGCGTTTACCGCCCATCTCTGGAGCGGTGAGGCCTGGGCAGTCCCCGGACTCGTGCGAATCGACGGACTGACGGTCGTGATGTGGGTGACGGTCACCTTCTTCAGCGGCATCGTCCACAGCTATTCGCGGCGCTACATGGCCGGGAGTCGCAGTATCGACCAGTTCTTCGGCCGTGTGTTCGCGTTCACGCTCGTCGTGATGGCGCTCGTCGCGGCTGACAACCTCCTGGTGTTCGGAATCGCGTGGCTCGTGATGGGGCTCGTGATGGCTAGTCTGATCGGCCATGTCGACGGGTGGCCACAGGCACAGGCCGCAGGGTCGCTCGCGCGTCGGTACTTCCTCGCGGGGAGTGCGTTCCTGGGAGTCGCGCTCGCGACGCTGTGGTGGACGACCGGAGCGACGACCATCTCAGGGGTCGCGTCGGCTGTCGGACCGACGTCGTCGACGGCTGTGCTCGTCGCCGCCAGTGGGCTCGTGCTCGCGGCGATGATTCAGTCGGCGCTCGTTCCCTTCCACACGTGGCTGCTCTCGTCGATGACGGCACCGACGCCGGCCTCGGCGCTGATGCACGCTGGCTTCGTCAACGCGGGTGGGATCCTCCTGGTGCGTTTCGCGCCGGTCGTCACCGTCGAGTCGGGATTCATGCTCGCGGTCGTGCTCGTCGGCGCGGCGAGCGCGCTCGGCGGGAAACTCCTGAAGACCGTCCAGACGGACGTCAAGGGAACGCTCGGGTGCTCGACGGTCGGTCAGATGGGCTTCATGATCATGCAAGCCGGGCTCGGATTCTTCGGGGCCGCCATCACGCACCTCGTCCTCCACGGGTTCTACAAGGCCTACCAGTTCCTCGCGTCGGGAAGCCAGGTCGCACACGAGAGCCCGGCGAAGGCGAAGCCGACCGGCGCTGCTGGCGTCGTCGGCGTCGCCGTGATCGCTGCCACTGCTCTCGCAGGGGGCGTCCTGTTTGCCGTCCTCACCGGCAAGGGCACCAAGCTGGGCAGCGGCCTCCTGCTCGTGTTGCTCGTCGTCCTGACCGTGCTCCACGCCGCCCGCGACGTCGTCACGGACGCCTCGGTGCCGGCTGCGATCCGGTACGGTGCGATGCCGCTGGTGGCCCTACCGGCAATCGCGGTCTACGCGGCGGTCTACAGGCTGATCGAAGGACTTCTGGCCGGACTGCCTGCGATCGGCCAGCCGGCTGAACTGACCGCGATCCACGGTCTCGTCGCCGCCGCGTTCGTCGTGGCGTATCTCGCCATTGAGAGCGGTGTCTACACGCACAGCCACCGCCTGTACGTCGCGCTGGTGAACGCGACCCAACCCTCGTCTGAAACCCTGCTGACATCTACGGAGGACTACAATGAGTACTGAATCCGCGATCGACGAGAGTATCGACGCAGCAGCCGACGCGGTCGGATCCGTCTGGCCGCTCCACTCGTTCGTGACGGCCAACCCGCTGGCTGGCTACGAAGACCAGCCGTTCCACGAGGCCGTCGCGGACGCTGAACGAGTCCTCGGCGGCGAGGGCTATCCGAGCGCCGACGTGTTCTGCCGGGCGCTCGAATCCGGCCAGATCGACCGCGAAATCATCTCGGACAAGCTGACTGAGCACGGCTACGAGGCCGATCCCGAGTCGTCGCTCGCGGAGATGGACGCTCCGGACGCAGGAGCGACGCCCGACGCGACGACGACGGCCACCGACCGCGTGGTGGACGCCGTACTGACGAAGTGGCTCGCGGCCTTCCTCGACCAGGGAGAGGCGACGTGGTCGATGCCGAACCGCGAGCAGGGCTTCTACGACGCGTTCAGGACCGTGGCCCCACACGACGGTGACGTCCCGAACGGGAGCGCACTCGCGGATCTTCCCGACCAGCCGGTCGACGCGATCCGCGACCGTCTCGCGGCGTATCCGGTCGGGGAGTGGCAGGACATCTTCGAGTACCACCTGTCGGCGCTCCCGGGCTGGACGGGATATCTCAAACAGCGTGCGGCCGACGGCGACGATTGGCAGTCGGCGTACCCGATCACGCTCACTGGCTATCTCGCGGTGCGCCTGGCGCTCGCCGAGGCGTTCGACGCACCGATCGAACCGCCAGAGGGGTTCGACAGCGAGGCCGACGACACCGGGTCCGACGAGCGGGTCCCTCTCCCCGAGGTCTGGTTGAGCGCGTGGGAAGCGACGTACCGCTCGGAGCTGGTCGAGTCACTTACCGAGACCAGTGCGTCGGTGGCCGAGTCCGAGAGCGCCGACCGTCCGGACGCCCAGCTGGTCTTCTGTATCGATACGCGCTCGGAGATCATCCGCCGCCACATCGAAGCCGTCGGCGAGTACGAAACCCACGGCTACGCCGGGTTCTTCGGCATTCCGATGCGCTACGCCGGATACGACGCTGACGTGACTGTGGACGCCTGCCCGCCGATCCTCGACCCACAGCACCGTATCGCGGATCGTCCCGCGAAGGGAAGCGACGCTGGACAGGCAGCCTACGATCGCTGGCAGCGCACCGTCGAGGCTGGGCAGAGGGTCATCAAGCGTCTCAAGTCCAACGCCGCGACGGCGTTCAGCTTCGTCGAGAGCACCGGCGTCGGGTACGGCGCCGCGCTAACCGCACGCACACTCCTTCCGGCGCGCGTGTACGATCTCCTCGAGGGCGCCGACGGGTGCGTCCCCGACGACCACGAGGTCTGTGAGCCCTCGGTCGACTACAACCCGGATTCGGTCCACAGCCTCCGCGAGGGGCTCACGCTCGACGAGAAGGTCGAGTACGCCGTGACTGCCTTCGAACTGATGGGCTGGGAGCAGTTCGCCCGCGTCGTCGTCTTCACCGGCCACGCGAGTCAGACCACCAACAACCCCTTCGATTCGAGTCTCGACTGCGGCGCCTGTGCCGGCAACCCGGGCGGCCCGAACGCTCGCACGCTCGCGGCCATCTGTAACGACGACGCGGTAAAAGCTGAACTTCGCGAGCGCGGAATCGACGTTCCCGAGGACACCGTCTTCGTCGCCGGCGAACACAACACGACCACCGACGAGATCGAACTGTACGACGGTGACGTCCCGGCGTCCCACGAGGACGACGTGGAACAGCTCCGTGCGGACCTCGCAACCGCTCGCGCCGGCGCGGCCACCGAACGCGCAGGCGACATGGGTGCCGACGCCGACTCGGCCGTCCGCGAGACCGAGCGCCGCGCCGCAGACTGGGCGGAGACGCGCCCCGAGTGGGGACTGGCCGGGAACGCCGGGTTCGTGGTCGGCCCCCGCGAACTCACCGACGGGCTGGACCTGGACGGGCGGTCGTTCCTCCATTCCTACGACTGGACGACCGACCCGGACGGCGACGCCCTCGAAGCGATCGTGACCGGCCCCATGATCGTCACCCAGTGGATCAACACCCAGTACTACTTCGCGGCGGTCGACAACGCGGCCTACGGGAGCGGGTCGAAGGTGACCCACAACCCGGTCGGGAACGTCGGGGTCTACCAGGGCAACGGGGGCGACCTGATGACCGGGCTCCCGCTCCAGTCCCTGATGAACGCCGACGACGAACCGTACCACCAGCCGCTTCGCCTCTCGACGGTCGTCCACGCGCCGGTCGACCGCGTCACCGACGTCTTGACCGACCACGAAGAGGTGATCGAACTGCTGGACAACGACTGGCTCTCGCTGACGGTCGTCGACCCGACTCAGGGTCACAGTGCTTTCCACTACGAGGAGGATCTGGAGTGGACGCCAGTGTCCGAACAGACCGAAGCATCCCCGGAGATGCCGACCGCTTCCGCTGTCGCGGACGATTAACTCTCTCTTCGGTCCGGAAAACGTCGGTGGGCTGTTCCGACCCTGTTTCTGATCGCTGATTCGTTCGCGACCACGCAGTACACGGCCGCTAAACCTACTGTAGTCTCACCACTCGACCCCTGTATTTGTTATAGCGGCATGCGATTCATAGACGGTACGTCAGCAGACATCCGGCCTGGCCGGTGGAACACCTGCGATCCGCCCTAGTGGACAGACGGCCCAAACTGTTAATTTACAATAGTTAGTATAGTGTAAATATGGATGCGATGCAGCCCTCCAGGCGAACAGTGCTGCGGTCGATGGGGTGTGTGGGTGTTTTCGGTATCGCCGGTCGGGCGATACAGGGGACACGTGCCCAGCAGGCCGACGCCGAGTCGTGGCCCAGGCCACGATACGACGCGGGTCACTCCGGCTATGCCCCGAAGAACACGGGCCCAGAAGGGGAGGTGGCGGTCGCGTGGACGCTCGACGTCGAGTCGTGGCGAGCGTTCCAGCCGGTGATCGTGAACGGGAACTGGATTCGGGAAACGGCGGACGGGGCGGTCAGCGCGAACGCGATGGCTGACGGAACCGAGCGCTGGTGGGTCGAATTCGACGCCGAGTCGGTCAGCGTTCTGTCGGCGTTCGATGGAACCGTCTACGTCCAGATGGCGTCCGGGAACGATCCCGAGAATCCGACGTTGCACGCTCTGTCTGCGGCCGACGGTAGCGAACAGTGGCAACGTGCAGACGGCGCCACTGCGATCGTGGACGACGTTGCGTACCGGACAGCCAACGGCCTCGTCGCGACGGCAACCGAAGACGGACTGGGTCGATGGCGGACCGATGGGCGGTTCTCCTCTGTTTCGGTCGGGGACGGAACGGTCTACACCGTCGGCGTTCGAGACCCGGAGACTCACCCCAGTAAGGACGATGAGGCGGTGTTTGCGTTCTCGGCCAGCGATGGTTCTCAGCAGTGGACGTTCGAGCCAGACGGGAAGGAAGTCTCGACGGTCGTCGTACGGGGCGACACCGTCTACTTCGAGACCAGCGCGAGCCTGGTGTACGCAGTGGCAGCCAGTGACGGGACGGAACGCTGGAGGACTGTCACCAGCGCCGGAACCGCCCCGGTCGTCACGGACGACACTGTCTACGTCCAAAATTCCGAGCGACTGTCGGCCTTGTCGGCAACCGACGGGAGCGAGCGGTGGCGGTACACCGCCGAGATCACCGGAACCAGTCCGATCGTCGTCGGTGACACTGTCTACGTCGGCACCGCCGAGGGGCTCTTCGCGCTGGCCGTCGATGATGGCTCCGAGCGGTGGCACTTCGAGACGAAGTGGCCGGTCAAACAGTCGCCCGCGGTCGTCGACGGAACCGTTCTCTTCGTGACGCGGGACCCACGACCGCAACCGGGCGGAACGGTGTACGCCCTGTCCGGCACGAGGTCGACGTCGTCGCCAACCCCGAGCACGACGACCTCGTCGCCGCCGTCGACGACGACACAGACGACGCCCGCTCACGAATCGACCACAGAACCGACGACTGCTCCCCGAACGACGACCCAACAGACGGACTCCGATTCGTCTTCGTCGACTGATACGGTCACGGCGTCGACGGCGAGTTCGCCCGCAGACGATCAGCCGGCCACTGTCGTGACGGAGACGGCGACCACCGACGAGGACGGCCCCGGTTTCGGCGTCCTCTCGACGCTTGCCGGCTTCGGCGTCGCTGGGTGGCACATCCTCTCAGACAGCGACGAATAACTCTCTGTAGGCCCGAACTTGCCGTTTCCCGGGTCCTTACACCTCTCTTCCCGATCCGAGACCTGCCCTCGCATCGTCGCCAGCCTCGAACTGGATGCGGCGGCCGAGTAGCACGGCGACGAATAGCCCGACCACGAGGGTGCCGATCAGCCCGAGCGGAAGGGTCCAGTCGCCGCCTTGCCAGTCCGCGTCGAACACCGCTGCGTAGTATTCCGCGACGTCTGCCCCCTCTAACAGGAGCATCACTTCCCGGTTCTGGCGCGCGGAGTGATTGTTCCAGTTCAGCGATCCAACGAGGACCTGCTCGTCGTCGATCACGACGCCCTTGGCGTGGATTTTCTCGAAGCGTCCCCTGGGTGCCGCCATTCGTGCCTTCAGCGGGATGTTCTCCTGAGCCGCCCGGTCGTTGAGCCACTGGATCAGGCGTCGATTGTCTTCGGCGACGTACCAGGCGCTGCTGAGCAGGATTCGGACGCGAACCCCACGTCTCGCGGCCCGAAGTGCGGCCTGCAGAAACGGCTGGCGGCGACCTCCGATCGACATCTGCTCGACCCGCACGGATTCGGAGGCGTTGTCGATGAGTGCGACGAGCCGCCGCTCGGCGTTGTCCGGTGCGCGAAGCAGTTCGATCCGCTCGGCGGTCACTCGTCGCGAATCGAACCGACTCGGGTACGTCTGGTTTGCAGGCGGAGCCTGGGGGGGCTCGAAGGTTCGTCCCTGGCGGTAGTCCGGCCAGGGGAGTGCGTCCCGCCAGGTCGCGTCAGCGCGGAACGTCTCTGCCAGACCGGTGACGACACGGGGGTCCGAGACGACGACGCCCCACCCCCGGCTGGCGTGGCCGCCGGTTCCGGCGGCCTTCCAGTTTTCCGTCGTCACCAGGGCCCTGTCGTCGACGACGGCGTACTTGGCGTGGTGAAACTCGTAGCGGGCTCGGTCCCCGCCGAGGACGGTGACGGTGACGCCCTCGGCGACGAGTCGGTCGAGCGCGGTCGCTTCGCGCCGGGTGAGTCCACCGACTGGACTGCTATCGACGAGCACCTGCACGTCGACGCCACGGTTTGCGGCGTTCGAGAGCCGGTCGACGATTCGCTGGGCGGTCAACGTGTACCCCGCCAAGCGGATTCGGTCGTCGGCAGTCCCGATCGTCTCGGCGGGAACGTCGCTCCCGTCCGGGAGCACGAACGCACGAACCTGGCCGCCTGACCCCGAGACGACGGGGAAATTCGTCGCACCGACGGACTGCCACTGGAGACCCCGAGCGGTCGCACGTCCCCGTTCACCTTCCGGTGCATCGGTGTATCTGACCGAATCGACCTGGGTCGATCCCCGTTCGAGCGTCAGTCGTTCGCCGCTGTTCGCGAGCTGCAGGCCGGGTGTGAGGTGGACGACTCGACGTGACGTGAGGTTCCGGGTGCGGTTCGGCGCCATCGAGAGAACCGTGTGATTTTGCACGGTGACGTCTGGCAACTGGACGCGACGCTCGCCGTCATCGAGCGACCAGTTCCGCAGCGATGTGGGCTCGTCGACCTGGAGAACGACGAATTCGCCGGCGTCGCCGTCGGCGACGGGATTCGGGTAGACGCCGGCGATGCGAACTGTTCGGTTGCCGTCGGCGGGGTGAGCGCTGGCCGGGGTGACACCGGCGATCGCGAGCACAGTGAGGAGAGCGAACGCCGTGAGTGCAGCGGTTTTCGACACCACACGGGCGAGTGGTCCCGTTTCTGGTCATAAACCTTCGTCCGCGATATAGAATGCTGTCGGGTGCGGGTCGCCTGGAACGGACGGCGCAATCGACGACGAGCGGCTACGGCCCCGCAGTCAGGCTGTTTCGTAGCTCTTGCAGTGACTGCCGGATCTCGACGATCAGGTTGTACTTCGAGATCGCAATCGACTGAGCGGCTGATTGCGGTGGAACCGAGTTGATCTCGGCCTGCGCTTTCTGTTGTTGGACGGTGAGCGAGTTGTCGAACTCCTGCAGTCGATCGTACAACTGCTGGACGTTCGGTTGCGTCGTGGGCTGCTGTGGCTGACCCGGTTGTCCGCCGGGGGCTGGTTGCCCCTGCTGGGTTGGGGGCTGCCCAGATCGCGCAGTCGGTTGGCCGGTGGCGGCCGTGGGGGCGCCGGGTTGTTGCGGTGGCCCGCGTTGTGGCGTCGGTTGCTGTGCCGGCCGTCCGTACGGTTGCTGACTGGGCTGGGTGGTGGGCGGTGTCGCGGCGCGTCCTGGCGGTGAGGGGCTCCCCTCCGGTCCGGCACCTGTGGGTTGGCGCGGGTCTCGACCCCCTGTAGCCTGCGTCTCGCTCGGTGCCTGGGGCTCCGGTTGCGGTGGCGTTCGTCCGGTCGGTTCCGGCGTTTCGGTCGATGGCTGCTCGGCTTCCGGCCGTCGTCGGAGCCTGTCGATGAACTCCCATTCGCCGTCGATGGCGTCCGTTCCTAACTCGTTGCGATACTTCTCGACGAGTTCCGGGTGGTAGGCGTCCCTGATCTCGTCGATGTCGATCTCGTCTTCGTCTTCGCCTTCGAGTGCCCGTCGGAGGTCCGAGGCGTACCCTCGCGACGAGTCGGTCAGATCGCTGACGTCCGTCGTTTTCCCCTCCGGGCCGACCGCCATCCAGGCGTTGATGAGCCGCTGTTTCTTCGAGAGTTCCGCTTCGAGTTCGTCCACGTCGCGATTAGCCATGCTGGGGCTGTCCACCGCTCAGCGCTTCGTTATACGTTGCATAGGGTGAACTAAGCCTGAGCAACTGGAACGCACGGACGCACGTCGGGACGGACCCCCGGAATCTACCGGGCGAGCGCGTCGGCGACTTTCTCGACCGGATGCGGTGGCTCCGCGTCAGCGTCGGGTTTGTCGCCGAGTTGCGTCCGGCAGGACGCCCCGGGGGCGACGACGACGTCGCCCGAACTCGCGTCGACCTGGTCGAACAGGATCGAACCGATCGCTCGACTCATCGAGTAGTGTTCAGTTTCGTAGCCGAACGACCCTGCCATCCCGCAGCAGCCCGAATCCAGGGGGTCGACGGCGTAGCCCGCGCGGCGGAGCACGCCGACCGCGTGGTGGTCCTTCGTCAGCGCTTTCTGGTGGCAGTGACCGTGATAGGTCAGCTGTTCGTCCGGCGCGTCGAAGGCGATGGCGTCGTCGAGCCGGTGGGCGTCGACGTACTCCAGGACGCCGTAACTGTTCGCGGCGACGCTGTCCGCGTCGTCCGAATCGAGCAGATCCAGGTAGTCGGACTGGTACATCACGGCGTCGGACGGCTCGACGGCGACCACGTCCCAGCCGTCCGCGACCTTCGGCGCCAGCGTCTCGACGTTCGCTGCGGCCGTCTCGCGAGCCGCCTCGAGGAATCCCTTCGAGAAGGCCGCACGGCCGCTGTCGCTGACGCTCGTCGGAACGTCGACGTGGACGCCTGCTGCTTCGAGGACTCGAACGGCCGCTTTTCCCGCTTCCGGCCGGCTGTAGTTCGTGTAGGTGTCCGGGAGCAACAGTGCGCGGTGGTCGGCCTCGGTCGCCGGGACGGCGGGGTCGTGGGCCTCGAACCAGTCGACGAACGTCGACCGTCGGAACGTCGGGAGCGACCGCTCGCGCGCGATACCGAGCGTCTTCTCCATGACGGTTCGCATCCCCGGGAGTTTCGGCAGCCAGTTCGAGAGCGGTGCCAGGCGACTGCCCAGCGCGGAGAGGCGGTCGACGTTTGCGAACAGTTTGTCCCGGCTGCTCGCCCCTTCGCGCTGGTGGTACGCGTGCGTAAGCTCGGCTTTCAGCTTCGCCATGTCGACTTCGCTCGGGCAGTCTTTCGCACAGCCCTTGCAGCCGATACAGAGGTCGAGGATCTCGGTCACGAACTCGTCGTCGAACTGTTCGCCGTCCGGGAGGTCACCGGCCATGGCTTGCCGGAGCATGTTCGCGCGACCGCGCGTCGAGAGCGATTCCTCGTTGGCTGCACGGAACGTCGGACACATGACGCCGCCGGTCGTGTCCTGGTGGCCGCGGCAGCCGCCACAGCCGTGACACAGCTCCGCCATCCCCTCGAAGCCGTTCTCGGTGTCCCACTCGAGCGTCGGTTCGAACCCGGGATCGAACTCGTACTCCGGCGAGAATCTGAGATCGGCCGTCATGTCCGTCGGGTCGTCGTCGCGGAAGACGACCTGGCCGGGGTTGAGCAGCCAGCTCGGATCGAACGCCGACTTGAGGTCCTTGAACGTCTCCCAGACGTCGTCGCCGTACAGTTTGTGGTTCCACTGCGTACGCGCGCGACCGTCACCGTGTTCGCCGGAGACGCTGCCGTCGTACTCGACGACGAGGTCCGTCGCCGCGTCGGCGATGGCTTCCATCGTCTCGACGCCCGGGTCCGTTTTGGTGTTGACGAGCGGTCGAATGTGGAGGACGCCCGGCCCCGCGTGTGCGTAGAAGCTCGCGTAGGTGTCGTGATCGTCAAGCACGTCTTCGAAGTCCGCGACGAACTCGGGGAGGTGTTCGGGCGGGATCGCGGTGTCCTCGACGAAGGCGATGTGTTTCGCGTCCGTCGTCCGACCCAGAAGGATCGGCAGTCCGGACTTCCGGAGTTTCCAGAACTGCTCGCGCTCGGCGGCGTCGTGGGCTTCGTCGGCCGACACCGCACGGGCTGGCTCGCCGGTCGCCACGCCGCCGTCGGTCGGCGTCGCCTGGGTGTCGGTTCCCGGTGCCCGATCCGCCAGCAGGTCCGCGACCTGCTGACGGCCGTCTTCGTCGTCGTCGGCGTAGAACTCCACGAGCAACACCGCACCGGTCCCTTCGGGCACCATCTCGTCGACGAGGGTGCCGAACTCCTCGGTCTCGCGGGAGAGATCCAGCAGGACGTCGTCCAGTACCTCGACGGCCGCGGGGTCGTGCTCCAGGATCGCTCCCACGTCCTCCATCGCGTCGAGCAGCGTCTCGTATCGAAGCAGTCCCATCGCCTTCGTTTCGGGAATCGGCTCCAGCGAGACCACGGCTTCGGTCACGATCGCGAGCGTCCCCTCGCTGCCGGCGATCAGTCCCGGCATGTCGACGACGCCGTCCTCGCGTGCGCGGTCGACGACCCAGTCGAGATTGTATCCGGAGACGTTCCGTTTGAGGTCGGGATAGGCGGCTTCGATAGTGTCGCCTTCGTCGTCGATGACGCGCTGGACCTCGGCGTAGATGCGGGCCTCGAGGTCGCCGTCGGGATCGGCCCGCTCGCCGAGTTCCGCCACCGACAGCTCCTCGAACCTGGTCACGGTCCCGTCGGCGAGGACGACCTCCAGTTCGTCGACGTAGGCGTCGGTCTTCCCGTACTTCAGCGAGTGTGCGCCGGTCGAGTTGTTCCCGATGGCGCCTCCGAGGACGCTCTTGTCGCCCCACGCGGGGTCCGGCGCGAACTTCAGATCGTGGTCGGCCAGCGCTCCGTTGAGGTGGCCGAGCGTGATTCCGGGCTGGGCGCGCGCCTGGCGCTCGTCGGGATCGACGGCCAGCAGGTCGGTCATGTGGCGGCTGGTGTCGAGGACGACGGCCCGGTTGACCGTCTGGCCGGCCAGGCTCGTCCCGCCGCCCCGAGGCAACACTGGAATCTCCCGCAGCGCGCAGTACTCGACGACGGCTGCCACGTCTGCCGTCGAGGTGGGGAACACGACGCCGATGGGCGTCACCTCGTAGATGCTGGCGTCGGTGGCGTACAGCTCCCGGGAGTACTCGTCGAAGCGTACCTCGCCCTCGACGCGTTTGTCGAGGTCCCTGACCAAGCCCGATCGGGCGACGTCGCCACCGGCGTAGTCGTAGTCAGCACGCCGGTCGACTGCTGGGTCGGCGTCGGGCGCAGGTGTCATGTCCGGGGTTTCGACACCGGACGCGAAAAACGGTTGGCTTTCTAGGCCGCGGACTCGGTCGTTGCCTTCTCGGCTTCGACCTGGACGATGTACGCCGTGTCGTCGGTGTACGACGCGACGGCGTCACGTGCGCGCTGCGTGCCGATCTGGTTGAGTGCCCACGCGGCACTCGCGCGAACCTCGTCGGCGTCGTCGTCGGCGAGCACGTCCGCCAGCGGCTCGATCGCGCGGGTGTCGCCGATGAGGCCGAGCGCTCGGGCCGCGGTGCTGCGGACTTCGGGGTTGTCGTCGACGAGTTGATCGGCGACCGACTGCGTGGATTCCTCGCTGCCGATGGCGCCGAGCGCGCGGAGCGTGGTCTTCCGGAGCGCCACGTCTCCACCCTCGACGTAGTCGGCGATCGTCTCCAGTGCGGCCTCGTCGCCGATCTTGCCCATGATCTCGATGGCGTCCTTGTTACGCTTGGTGGCCAGCGGTTCCAGCGCGTCGAGGGCTTCCGGCGGCGCGATCCGGCGCAGCGTGTCGAGGATGTTCTCCTCCATGTAGTCCGAATCGAACGTCTCCAGCCCGAGCAGGATCATCTCGATGGCGTCGGTGTCGCCCTCCTTGTAGGCTTTCTCGTGGAGCATGATCGCGTTCCACTCGGCCGGGAAGTCCTTGCGGTTCTCGGATTCGAGCGGCTCGTAGAACCCTTTCCGTTCGAGTTGCTCTCTGACCGAGAGATCGGTCCACTGCTCGGCGGCGTCGAGGTCGTCGGTGAGCGTCTCGGCACTCTCGAGCAGCGTTTCGATTGTCCCCTTGTCGTCGTCCGGGTCCAGGTCCGTTTCGTCCACGATTCCGCGGACGTTGGACAGTGCCGCAGCCAGGTCGTCTGGACTGTCGCTGTCCGGCTCGAACGTGTCCACGAACTGGCTGCCGGCGAGATCGAGGAACTCCTCGACGGCGACGGCGGCGTCGTCGGCGCCCTCCGGCGTCCAGTCGCCGTCGGTCAGCGTCCCTTCTGCCGCCTCGATCTCGTCCTGGACGTCCTCGCTGTACGGGCCGCGCTCGTCCTCGACGGCGCTCCGGAGGTCGTCGATGCGGCCGAGCAGGTCCTCCTGTGCGTCCGCCTCTTCAGGCACTTCGGAGGCCTCGACCTCGTCCTCCACGGCGTCGAGTTCGGTCTCGATCTCGTCGAGTTCCGACTCCAGTTCCGCGTCGTCGAGTTCTGCCTCGATCTCGTCGAGTTCGGCCTCGAGGTCCCAGACGGTCGGGTGGTACTCCTCGGGCATCTCGCTGTCGAGGTCCGCGACCCGGCTCTCGAGTTCCTCGCGTTCCTCGGCGTCGGCCGGGATGTCCGAGTCCTCGACGTCAGATTCGACGTCGGCGAGGTCCGCCTGGAGAGCGTTGATCTCCTCGGTGGTCTCGACGGCGTCGATCTCGGTCTCGATCTCGTCGAGGCGGCCCTCGAACGACTCTGCCGCCGGTTGCCACGCCGGCGGGAGTCGGTCGCGAAGCTCCTCGATCCAGGATTCGAGCGTCTCGCGCTCCTCGGCGTCGGCAGGAACGTCCGACGCGTCGAGCGTGCTCTCGATGTCGTCGAGTTCCTCCTCGGCAGCGACGATCTCTTCCTTCGTCTCGACGCCGTCCTCGACCGTCTCCAGAACGTCGTCGAGTCGCGCGCTGAGGTCCTCGACGACGGGTTGCCAGTCCGGCTCGTCGTCGTCCCCGATGAACATACCTAAACCTGCGAGAGTCCCCACAAAAGGCGTTTCCATTCCACTTTTTACTTCGGGGGGTTTCCTCGGCCCGTTCGGGCCTGCGGGAACCCCCCTCGTAAAACCTGGACTAAAACTGCTCGGCGCGAAGCAACTGGCTTCGCGCCGAGGGAACCGCCTCGCGACGCTCGGCGGATGCTCGTGCGTCCCCGATCGAGACTCTCGATCGCTCCGTCAACTCGCTGGTCGTCACGACACCGTGCTGAGTAGCAGGAGCAGAGTTAGTGGCAATGGTCTATCAGATGGAGAGGGCCGACTGCATATAGCACCGTATTCGTCGAAGCGGAGTTGGTGTCTGTGTTCGTCCACTTACTAATTGGTTGCAATTTTCTGCGCGGCTGCAGAGAGACCGTCGTGATAATTGAGGAAGTGACTCTCACCTTCGATGTCCCACTGACCGTCACCGGACCCGACCGCGTCGTGGACTACTGCTCTTCCGTTGTCAGTGTGGACCCGGATTACTTGCAACTGTTCGCCTTCTTCGACGGAGTCTCGCTCGTCAGAATCAGTCGTGAACGCGACCATCGTGGAATCCTCTAATTCGTCGATGAAGCGGATGGTGACGTCGTGATTGTCTGCGATGGTGCGCGCAGCGTCTTCGATAACCTTCAACATATCGGATTTTTGGTTGGTTGGTGAGGCACTAAGATGCTTCGGTGAATCCGGGAGTTCGCGTGAGAGGGAAACTCACCCCGGTTTGAGCTGATCTGAGGGCGAGTACCGGCTCCCGGCATATCGCGTTGAGGAGCGCGAGGATGACCAGACCAACCCAGATCCCGGCGGCAGCGAGCAACCGGATCGGTCGGACCAGTCGCTGGCGGTCGGTTCGACCGACGGCAGCGCAGGTTGGTTCTTCCACGGTCTTCACCATCCGTAGAACTGGTCAGACTGCCTATGACAGTTGGTATCGGTTCTCAGCCCCAGGGAATACGTTTCGGAGCTGTATCGAACGCTCGGTCGGTCTCGGCTCCCGACTTCCCTGTTCCGTCGCGAGTAGTGGCAGCGAAGTGAGGGTATCCGAGCGGGAAACGGGTTAGACGAGGTAGCGTCGGTAGAACCACGGCCCGATGAGGTAGAGCACGGCCATGAACAGCAGCGCGCGCGGGAACAGGCGGTTGAACGCCGTCGGCGCGACGATCGCGCCCAGCTGAATGATCGCCATGCCCATGACGTGACTCACCTTGAGGTCCGGGTACGTGATCGTCGTGACCATCAGGTAGGTGAAGGCCGCGGTGAGTGCGACCAGCAGGGCCGCCTGCTGGAAGCCGGCCAGGTAGACGACAGCGAGGATGGTCGCAGCGAGCGTGGTCTGGACGCCCTCGGTCGAGTCGCTCCCGATGTCGTAGGCCGTGTACATTCCGAGCCGGACGACGCCGGCACCGACGAACAGCGCCGGAATCAGGAAGGACGCAGCGAGTGCGAGCGGCGGATCAGCGGTCGTCAGCGTCAGTCCCCACTCCTGGCTGGCGACGCTGAAGACGAAGACGGCGGGCGCGACGCAGAAGGAGGCCACGTCGGCCAGCGAATCGATGAACTCGCCCACCGGCGTGCCGCCGTACTTCTCGGCGATGACGCCGTCGAGGCCGTCGGTTCCGGCTGCCAGGAGGATCAGGCGCGCGCCGAGGCTGGGGTCGATCGTCGCGGCGACGGCGGCCGCAAAGCCGAGCGCTGCGTTTGCGACGGTCATCGCGTCTGCCGGTCCCAGCCGGCCGACGAACCGCGGCTGCATACGTCCCGGTCCGCCCACCGCCGTCTTAGTCGGTTCGATACGGTCCCGTCACGGCGTCGTCACCTCACCCGAGCAGGAGCATGACGCTCGTCACGATGAGTCCGAAGCCGGCGACGGTCCCGAACACCGTCACCAGTCCGAGCAGCGGCCGGTCCCGGTCGGCGTCGAAGCCGTAGCCTCGTCCCGCGAGCGTCACGGCCCCGACGGCAGCGAGCACGACGCCCGTGACGACGCCGAGCGCGGCGAGCGGGGGAATCTCGTGGCGCAACTGGACGGCCGCGACCGCCACCAGAACGACGGCGAGCGCGATCGATCCGTAGCCGAACGTGTCCGATCCCATACTCCGTCGATGGGGGGCCTGGGTGAAAAGTCCGCCCATCCGGTCGAAACCGCGCGACATTTGACCGTCGAGTCCTGACAATCGACCATGGACAGACGGGCCTTCCTCGCGACGGTCGGCGGCAGTACCGTCGCACTCGCGGGCTGTTTGGGCGCCGGCGGGCAATCCAGCGGCGATCACGACGTCGGCATGTCGTCGTCCCGGTTTCTGCCGGGCGAGTACGCCGTCGCTCCCGGCACGACCGTCGTCTGGAAGAACACGAGCTCGCATTCCCACACCGTGACCGCCTACGAGAGCGGGATTCCAGACGAGGCCGACTTCTTCGCCTCGGGAGACTTCGCGACGCTCGACGCCGCTCGTGACGGCTGGACGTCGGGACTGCAGGGCGCAATCGAGACCGGGGAGGCCTACGAACACACGTTCACGGTCCCCGGGACGTACAAGTACTTCTGTATCCCCCACGAGCAAAACGGGATGATCGGCACCATCGAGGTGACCGACGACGCGACGCGCACACCCACGGGTGGTCGTGAAACCGTCTCGACGCCGCAAAAGAACGAGCGTACTGTGACCGCGACCGAATAGAAAGCAGCGACGAGTTACTCTTCGTCGGCTTCGGCTTCTTCGTCGTCGGCTTCTGCGGCCGCGTCCTCGTCAGCTGCTTCGTCTTCGGCTGCTTCCTCCGCTTCGTCGAGGTCGACAGCGGTCTCTTCCTCGTCGAGGTCGACGGAGGTCTCCTCCTCGGCGGCGACCTCTTCGGGGTGTGCCTCGAGGGTGGCCTTCTGGATCTCGACGCGGCGCACCGGGTAGATCTGCTTTGCCTCGTTGTAGATGGCGCTGGAGAGGCGGCCGGTGATGACGCTGTCGATGAGGTCCTTGAAGGTGCGGTCGCTGGCGCTCTCCTCGACGATGTCGATCATCTCGCGTCGGATGGCCTTCTCCTGGCTCTCGTCGGCGGACTTCGTGGTGAAGGCGACCGGCTGGATCTGCAGGCGGTAGTCGTCCGTCGTGAGGACGGTGATGAACGCCTCGATCTTCGAGGAGCCGCGTCGAACCAGGCTCCGGGTGTAGTCGCGCGTGAGTTCGTACTTCGAGAACTCGGTGTAGGCGGACTTGCCGGCGACCTCGTTGACCTGGAACTTGAGCTTCTTGTTGTTCTCGCTGGCGTCGTTCTGCAGTTCGCCCAGCGTCGTTTCGATGGTCCGTCCGAGGACCTGCTCCGATTCCTCTGCGGGCGTGGATCCGAGTTCCTCGCGCTCGAACATCTCGGGTGCGAGTACGTCGTACCACTGCTTGCCCTGTTTCCGTCGTGAAACTGATCGTTCACTCATGATTGTGTCGTATCTGTCAGTTGATCTGCGATCCGTAGGTTGACCACGTAGTCGTCGACCGTCGCGTGGAGACCGCCTGTCCCCTCGCGCTCGATCGTCGTCCGAACCGTCTCGCCGTCGGCCGTCGTCTCCATCTCGTCGGTGTTGTCCGGGCGCAGGGCGGCTGCGACGCGCGCGGCCCGCTCGTCGTCGCCGTGCGTCGTCGTAATCGTCGCGCGGCGCGTCATAGTGCCTCCCTGAACGCCGTGATGAACGCCGCGGTGTCGGCGTCGAACCTGGCCTGTGCCCCGTGACTCGTCGCGGCCGCGTGGCCGTCGACGGTCGCAGCGGCCTGCTCCATCGTCGCCGTGACGTCCCGGTCGTCGGTCGCCGTGACGGCTGCGCAGCCGTCGGTGACGAACAGCGCGACCGGTTCCGGTGACCGGAAGTCACCGAGGAGTCGCGCGATCGTCCCGACTGGCACCTCGGAACCGTCCGAGACGTCGAGGTCGTCGGTGTCGCCACGGGCGACGAACAGCCCGTCGTAGCGGTGTGTCGTCGCCGACCGGAGCGCGCGATGGGCGCGTTCGCCGTGCGTTCGCCAGGCGGCGAGTGCCGACTCCCGGGCGTCGTGGCCGAGTGCGAGCGCGACGCCCGTTCCCGGCTGCTCGCGAGCGATGGCGTCGAGTACGTCGCCGTACCCTTCGACCGTCGCGAACGGACCGTCGATGGCGTGGGGGCGGAGCGCCCGCTCGACCAGCTCGGCTCCCCGCGCGGTGGCGGCTTCGGGTTTGACGGTGTGGACGGCGACCAGCGACGCGATGCGTCGGTGGGTCTCCTCGTCCACGTCGTCGGTTGCGTCGGAAGCGCCCACCGCGCTGAGCATCTCGCGCGCCCTATCCGCGTCACCGGAGAACGGTGCGTGGACGAGCGTGCTGTGTACCAGGCCGTCGGCAACGTCGTCGGTCGGCACTGCGACGCCCGGTCGCCGTGCGGCACCGGCAGCGGCAGCCCCCTCGAAGAGGTCGCCGCTCGGCGTCGCTGGGGCGGTCGTCGCGCCGGCCAGTGCGAGCACTGGATCGCCGTTCCCGGCGAGTTCGCTCGCGGCAGCGTTGGCCAGTTCGCTCACTGGCTGCTGTCCGTGCGGGAGCGCGCAGTCGCCGGCCGCGGGAGCCAGTCCGATGGTGATGGTGACGTCGGCCTCCGTCTCGCGGGCGGTGTCGGCCGCTGGCTCGACGACGCTGGCCTGAAACGGCCGGTCCGTGGCGTCGAGCGCACGGGCGAGGACACCGGTCGCTGCCAGCGCGTCGCCGTCTGCGGCGGCGACGAGGCGAACGAAGTCGGCGTCGCGGCAGGCGGCGGCGACGTCGCTCGCGGTGGCGGCTGACCCGGCGGGACGGTCGGCTGTGGACATCTATTCGAGAATCTCTTTCGCGGTGTCGTACGAGTAGGTGAAGTCGGCGTCGACTTCGTCGCCGCGGTAGTAATCGACGAGGCGGCGAATCTTCGACTCCGTGTTCTGGAGCGCGCGCTTGTTCTGGTGGTCACCGGGGTTCTCGTCCATGTGCTCGCGCAGGCGGACGGCCCGCTCCATCAGGTTGCGGAGGTCCTCGGGGAGGTCCGAATCCGCGTCGTTCTCCTCGAGGATCTCGGTGATCTTCTTGCCGGTCGCCAGTTTGACGTTCGGCACGGGCGTCCCCTGGACGCCCTCGTCGCGGAGCTTCAGCCCGATGACGCTCGGGTTGTGCCCCTGCTCTGCTAGTTCGACGACGCGCTCTTCGATGGCGTCTTCGTCGACGTCACTCCACTCCGGCGGCTCGTCTGCCACGGGCTTGTCCGAATCGGACGACCCGCGGCGGCGTGTGTGCATTCGTGCCATTGTTCTGATTGTTGGAACCGCATCGACCGCTGTCCAGCGTGTCGCCGGCAGGCGCTCCTGGTCGGAGACCAGCACCGCGAACCGGCGTGTCGCCGAAACACTACCGCAATCCCAAGCCGCGGAAAGGTCGGTGACTCGGGGCGTCGTGCCCGAGAGCCACGTGAGCGGCGAGTCAGAGTTGCGGCCGTGCTGTTCCCACGTGACCGTTCTCCTTGTGACACTAAACGGTTGCTACTCGCGACGAGCGCCCCGCCGCCGTGGCTCTCGGACCCAGAATAGTAAGTGTATTTATATATGGCCAGTGGGCTTATGCCAGCACCTTCCAAAATCCACGCAGTATGAGTCCAGGCGGGGTCCGCCAGCGGCTGTCGGGTGACGCGCGCGGTCAATCCAGCCCTCTCGGGTATTTGCTCGTCATCGCGGTCGTGCTGGCAGGGACGATCGCGGTCGTTTCGCTCGGCACGACCGCGATGGAATCGACGCGGGGCCAGTCGGAACTCCAGCGGGCCGAACACTCGATGACGCTGTTCGACTCGCGCACGGCCATGGTCGCGCTCGGCGCGTCGAACACGCAGACCATCTCGTTCGGCCAGGACAGCGGGTCGTTCACGACGGAACCGGACGCCGGCTGGATCGCCCTCAAACACCACAACTACTCCGAAAACGACAACGTGGAGGTCCTGTACAACGAGTCGCTCGGCAAACTGCTCTACACGAACGGCAAGACCGAGATCGCCTATCAGGGCGGTGGCGTCTGGCGGAAAGACGACGTGGGCGACGCGATGATGGTCTCGCCGCCGGAGTTCCACTACCGCCGGGCGACGCTGACGCTTCCCATCATCCGGGTTCGCAGTGACAGCGAAGGCTCGAGCACGTCGCGGGTCTCCGTGAGCCGGACGTCCCCGGAGCAATCGGTGTATCCGAACGCGACGAGCGCGACCGTCGACGCAGTCGGTGCTCCGTACAACCACACGAGCGGCCCGAAACAGTACGAGAACCCGATCGAGAACGGGACCGTCTACGCCTGGGTCAACAGCGAGTACTACGAGGGATGGGCCGAGTACTTCCGGCAGCGGACGACCGGGAACGTCACGGTCTACGACAACAACCAGACCGTTCGGCTGGAACTCGTCTCCTTCGGCGGTGCACCTGGCCAATTCACGTTACCACAGGCCGGTGACAGCGTCGACGCCGGGGGCATCTCGGACGGCCACCCGATCAACGAGTTCGACGTCACGCTGGACATCGAACAGAACAAGCCCCACTTCTCGTTCTACGCGACCGAGGAGGGCAAAGAGTTCGAGATCCACGTCTACTCGGACGTGAACCCGAACAACGCATGTTCAGACCCGGACGAGGACGTCTACGTCGGCGTTTACTACCACGACGGCGACGGCTCGACGGAGTACGAGTCCTTCGAGACGGCCGTCGATCCCGATTCGGTGTCGGGCATGAACTGGCAGTGCAGCGGCGGCGACCTGAAGCTCCACGTCGACTTCCTCAGCTCCATCCCGATGGAGTACGACGAGATCGGATCTAAAGGCGACAACGACCCGAACATCGACGATCCGAACTGCGGGACCTCGACGGGCGTCACGCTCGGCAACAAGTACGCGTTCAACGAGCACATGCAGGACTGTGACGGCAACGGCTGGGAGCTCCGTGACACCGCGACCTGGGACGAACACGAGGACACCGTGAGCGACGAGCCGGCCGAGTACGACGAAGGCGCTGGGGACACGGAGAGTATGAACGCAGTCGTCAACCACTACTTGCAACTGACCGGCCCCGACGTCGATCTCATTGCCAAGACGGGGCCGGGGAACAGCGACCCGATCAACGAACCTGCCTCCCGAGGGGCGCTCAACTACGACGAGACGAAAGGTTCGGAGTTCATCGCGTTCCTCCACGTGACAGAAAACGACGTGCAGGTCGAGTTCAACTGAACCGGACTACTTTTCCAGGGCGACGGTGATCCCGCTGACTGAGACGTACAGTTCCTCGGGCACGTCGAGCGCACAACTCACCCGGCTGGTGCCGGTCTCCTCGTCGATGGCACACGACGTGACCACTTCCTTCCGTTCCAGGTACTGTTGCCAGATGTCGGCCCGTGGCGTCGTCACGTTGATCCGCAGCTGGCCATAGTGGCTCAACTCGTCGTCCCGTATCTGGCCGGCCGACCGCGCCTCGCTGGCGCGGACGCGAATGGTCGTCCCGCTCAGGCTCTTCGGCGAGTTGGTCTGGGTCTTGACGATCGTGAGGAACATCCTGTCGTCTTCGAGGACGAGCGGGGGCCTGTTGAGCACGACACCCCCGTCCCGTTGGGATCGAACGACGGCCCCGAAGGAGTAGGCGATCTGAGTCTCGCGCCCTCGCGTCGCCGTCCAGACGATGGGTTGGGCCTGGACGTTACGGATCGTCTCCCAGCTGCCGCTCGTGGTGTTTTTCGCCGTGACGTTCATGCGGACGACTGTCGCCGTGTTCAACTGGGCTTTTTCGAGGCTGATCTCGGTCGCGCGATGGGGCGCGCCCTCCTGGTGGACGTCGGCCATGTTGTCGGCCAGCACGTCGAACGCTCGCTCGGCGTTGTTGATCTGCTCCGCGTTCCGAGAGTCCTGGAGCGTCCCGAGGCCGCTCACCGAGATGATGGCGACCGTCGTCGCGACCAAGCCGAACACGAGGACGAACCCGATGACGTCGCTCACTGCGCGCTCGTCGCGGCGACTCATCTGCTGGCACCCCCGCTGACCACTTCTAGATCACCGCTCGCCGTCTCGTTGATGTGGAGCGTACCGCCGTTGATCGCGGTGTCCTGCACGTCGGATTGATTGACCAGATCCACTCTGACGCGGACGGCCGGGTTCTCCGTCGTGAGGATCAGATGGGCGTCCTTCGACGCGACGACTCTGACGTTGTAGGTCCCGCCGGCGACAGTCTCGGGCATGGTGCGTTCGAGCCTGACCGTCGAGTTGCCCTCAGTCGACTGGGACAGTCGGTCCGCCGTCGCGACGTCGGCGGCGATCTGCTGGCCGACGACGCGCAACTCCGTCCGGATGGCGCTCTCGCGCTGGTCCGTGACGAAGGTGCCACCGGCTATCAACAGGCCCGTGATGAGGATGACGCCGATGGCCATCCCCATGGCGTAGTTGAGCGTGATGGCCTGCCCGCGGTCGGTCTGCGGCCGTCGATCAGTCATCCGTCTCACCCGGGACGACCCGTGCGTCGCTCTCGTATTCCATGCGTCGTTCTTCGTACTCGACGAAAATCTTCGCGCCGTAGATCGCCTCGTCCGTGATCGGCGGCGGACCACTGGATCCGGGGGCGTTGTAGGTTGATCCGTCTCTGACGTCGCTTTGCGACTCGTTGACCAGCACCCGGTAGGTGCCCTTCACGTTGTTGCTGTTCCGGAAGCGCAGGTCGTACGTCGGACCGATGTCCTCGCCGAACCTGAGCGCTCGGCACTCGGTTCCGTTGAACGTGCCCGCTGAGACGTTGACCCAGAAGGATTCGACGCCGCCTGTATCATCGAGCACGTCACAGGTGTGTCGGTCGTCGTCACCATCGACGACGGAGACCACGTAGCCCGACTCTGACAGGCCCAACTCGTCGTTGTCCTCGTGTACGATCTCCATTGTCCACGTCGCACCGCTCGTATCCTCGGCGACGATCGTGAAGTTGTGGAGGTCGTCGAGGTCGTCGACGCTAGGGGACGCCGAGATGTTCCCGGTGTTCTCGATCGCGTCAGGGTCTGTGACGTGCAGCCGGAGATTGCGGGCGCCGTCCGCGTCCTCGACCAGCGTCCAGTCGGCGTCGTAGGTTTTGTCGGTGAAGTTCCTGGCCTCGAACGACTGGTTGATCCAGGTCCCCTCGTCGGTGGCGACGAGCGTCGCGTCGACTGCCTGGCCGTTAGCCACCTGAAACTCGCGCGCGTACTGGGTCGTGTTGTTCACCCCGATTCTGACCTGCTCGACGAGCGTCTCGTAGCTGGTCCCGCCGCTGGCGTTGTGTTCGTTGACGTAGCTGATGATCGCGGCCGTCGCGTCGGCCATGTCGGATTTGACCTTCACCGCGTCGGACGCTTTCGCGGCCTCGCTCCGGGTCGCGAGGTTCTCCGTGTAGATGACCGAGTTCAACACGAGCGCGAGCGCGACGAACGACACTGCGAGCGCGAAGCCGGTCACCAGGATGATCTGGCCGCGACTCCGGCTCTCGTCGGCCATCCACTCTCTCAGATCCGCCATACGATCACCTCCACGCGCACCACGGTGTGAACCGGACTGTTCTTGGCGACGTCGTTGGACATGTACGAATCTTCCACGCTCGTTCCGGGCCGCTCGCCGCTTTCGTTGTAGAGGCGCGCGTCGTCTGTCAGCACGACCGTCCGAGCGGACATCACCGCGTTGTCGCTCGGCTCTCCCTGGTTGACCATCAGTTGCTCGCCGACGTTCCCGCTCGCCGTCCGGTAGTAAACTCTGACGTTGTACGCGACCCCGCGGTCGCCGAACTGCCGTTCGAGCGTCCTGCCGAACTCGTTGGGCGGTGCCTTGATCGTGTAGAACGTCTCCGAACTCGTGTTCTGGAACCGCTCACCGGTTTCGTTCCAGTACAGCACGGCGCGACGGAGCGCACCGCTCTCCGCCGCGCTCGCGAGAACGCCCTCGACGCTCGCCTGCTGCTGGTTCTCGATGTGCTGGCTGGACGTACTCGCCGAGAGGGGCGTGACGGCGGTCATCTGGAGCGCGAACACCACGCTGGTCAACAACAGGAGCGCGCCGACGATGGCCTCCAGCGTGTGCACCTGTGCCCGCATCGTCACCACACCTCCACGATGAGCACCACATCGACTTTCTCCGCCGACCCGGCGCTCCGGTTGATCGAGACGACCCGTCGCGCAGTCACGGTCGCGTCGGCACGGTTCGGCGGCGTCTCCCCGATGGCGAACGGTCTGTCACAGGACTTCGCCGCATTGTTCGACGCGTTGCTCTGTTCGACGAGTCGCCCCGGATCTGTTCCGTTGTTGTCCCAGCACAGGAGGTCCTCGGCCCCGCCGTGCGCGGAGAGGTTGCCCCGGAGGGTTACGTTGACCAGTCGCCTGTCCTGGACGCCGATGCGCTCTTCTAACGTCGATCCGGTGAACTGGCACCCGCCGTGACCCGGCGTCGTGTTCTGGAAGAAGTCGATCGTGCAACTCGCGTTCACGATGTGCGGGTTCGCCGGGTCTCCGAGGAGTCCCTCAGAGAGCTGGTCCCCCACTCGGTTCGAGGTCACGATGTTGTCCTGTGCGCCCTTCGTGAACGGTTCCAGCGACCCGGGGATGAACAGGAGCACCGAAATGAGAATAATCAAGAAGACGCTCATCCCCGTCGCGAAATCCAGCGTCGTCTGTCCGCGTCCCCGCGAACGCGTGTTCGTCCCGGTCTGTCGTAAGAGACGACCACTTCTTCGAGCCTCGCTGCCACTGTCAGCGTGTGAACTCCCAGTCCCGCGCGTAGGGTGGTGGGACTGGGAATTCGCGTTCGTATCTGTTGTCACGGAGATCGGTCTTCGATGACTGGGGGGAGTTCGCAACTCTGTACTCTTCGACTATGTGTCCGACTTCTGGTAATTGATAAACGGCTAAGGATATGTTATGGGTTTTGGCCGAGTGTTGATATGAAATGACAGTGTGACTCCCTGACGGTGGCCGGGTGGCTTCGATGGGTTTAAGAAAACCCACCGGAAAGCAGAGAGTGCGAGGGCTCGTAGATCAGCGGTAGATCACTCCCTTGGCATGGGAGAGGCCCCGGGTTCAAATCCCGGCGAGTCCATCACGTTTCCTACGCCGTGGTCGTTGAATTCGTCGGTAGTTCCTTCTCACCCTTTCGACTATACCTACTCATTCCAGCGGATCGCTCTCCCCCTCGTCGTCTTGCAGATTTTCGAGAGACCGTTCGTCGTTGTACTCCTCTGGTCCCGCTTGCTCGCCCGTGAGCTCGTTGAGAACTGCCTCTTGAGCCTCGGCGGGGGATTCGAACCGTTCGTCGGTCAGGCGGTCGAAGACTGACCCCAGAGACTCGGTTTCGTTCGGGAGGTCGACAGTTTCGTCGGCGTATTCGACGGCCAGTTCTTCACTCGTGACCGGATACTTCGCCTCGTCGAGCATGCCGACGCGTCCCAGCATGGATTCGACGGAGTCCGTGCGTTCGCGTGTGCGGTCCCTGGCCTGTTCCTGGACGCGCTCGTGATTCGGGTCCGACTGCTCGGGATCGTTTGGAACCATCGTCTGACATACCGTGAGGAGCCTGAAGTCCTCCGCGGAGATGAGATGGAACTCGTAAGGAAACGGGTGGGAGCGAGACCTTGTTGAGCAGTATCGGGACGGTAGCGGAGAAGTAGTCGACGGACGCGATCAGTCGTCGAGCAGTCCGAGGTCCTTGGCGACGAGATCCGCGACCTGGTCTGCGACGTCGGGGTCCACTTCGGCGATTTGCTCCCCGTCGTGCTGGTTCTCGTTGTGTCGCTCCAGTGTCTCGGCGAGCTGAGACAGGGCGACACGCGTCGTGGTCTCACAGGCCGTACAGACGATCGGGACGGTGGCCTCTTCGCTGGACTCTCCAGACATTGGCCGCAGGTTCTGGGCCGAGTGATAAAACCTGGTCGAATTCCAATCGTCGGGGCGACTCCGCTGTACCTGTTGGGTGGGGTTGCCGTCGAACCAAGAGTTATTCTGGGCCGGGGCGCCCACAGTAGATATGCAGCTACTGGTCGACCTCCTGGAGCGGAACTGGGAGCATGCGGAGGCGTTCCAGGACAGATTCGACAGCGTACAGGACGCGCAGGAACCCGACGTGGTCACGGTCTGCTGTTCCGACTCGCGCGTCCTGCAGGATCAGATGTGGGGAAACGAGGACCCGGGGCACATTTTCACGTGCGGGAACATCGGTAACCGCGTCGTCCAGCGGACTGCGGCCGGCGAAGCGGTCTCCGGCGACGTCCTCTATCCGATCGAGCACACCGGCACGAAAACGGCCGTCGTCGTGGGTCACACCGGCTGTGGCGCGGTGACGGCGACCTACGACGAAATCACTGACGGCCTCTCCGAGCCCGCTGGCATCGAGCACTGTCTCGGGCTCCTGAAACCCCATCTCGAAGCGGGCGTCGACGCGCTGCCGGACGATCTCGACCGAACCGAGGCGATCAATCGCCTCGTCGAGTACAACGTCGACCGGCAGGTGGCGTTCCTCAGAGAGAGCGACGACGTTCCAGCGGACGTGGACGTGATCGGCGTCGTGTACGACTTCCAGGACGTGTACTCCGACCGGCGCGGGGAGATTCAGGTCATCAACGTGAACGGCGAAACCGCAGTGAAGACGCTTCGGGACGACCATCCAGCGATCGAGTCGCGAATCGAACGGCTCTGGGAGTACTAACTCGCTTCGACCGCGTGCTACAGACACACCGAAACGTGCCGACGTGTCGTTGCTGGCCTGGAAACGGCAGTCTTAGCGCGATTCTCGCTGCTCAATCTCGTTCAGTTCGGTAAACGCCACCGTACAAGACGCTGACTGGTGTCTCTTTCCGTCATCACTCTCGATGCTGATGTCGTGTCCGTGCTACGAATACTTCTCACCCCCAAGTGGCTCGTCAGGGGCGAAACTGCCTTGAGTATGAATATGATATGAATACGTATGTTCCAGAGCGAGGAGCGGAAGGTGGGCGAGCGCGGTCAGGTCACCATTCCGAAAGAACTCCGAGAAAAGCTCGACATCCACGGTGGTGACGAAGTCATCATCCACGAGGAAGACGGGAAAATAACCATCGAAAAGCCCGTGAGCCGTGATGAGCTTGCCGAAGGGTATCGGCAGTATGCGGAATCGTCCGAAGCCCTCGCAGAAGAGATGGCTGACGTGTCCCGTGAGGCCGATCAGTATCACGATGATGCGCCGGATTGGTAAGTAATGAAGGTTCGACGCGGAGACGTCGTCATCGTCGAATTGGACCCGACGGAGGGGTCGGAGCAGCGCGGCACTCGGCCCTGTCTCGTCGTGCAAAACGACGTCGGCAACGAGAACGCACCGACCACGATCGTGGTTCCGTTCACAACGTCGAGAGGTGGCAAACTGTATCCGTTCGAAGTTCGTGTCTCGGCTGATGAGTCCCCCCTTCGAGAGGATTCAGTCGCTCTCTGTAGTCAGATACGCACGATCTCTATCGAACACTGTATCACGGACAATATCGGGTCCGTCCCCGACGAACGTCTGCAAGAAGTCGATACCGCACTCGAATACAGCCTCGGTCTGAAAGAACTCTAGCGCGATTCTCGCTGTTCGACCTTGTTCAGGTTCCAAAATGGTGTTACAGATTCTGTCTCGATTGCCGCTTTTTACCTCGTGTCAAACGAGGATTCAACTTCATTGGTCGAGAAGACAGGAACGAGGTCTTGTTCGTCGAAGTCCGAATCGTCGCTCCACACACCTGCTTCACGTGCGAGCGCACACGCCACGTACAACACGTCGTCTGGGTCAGTTTCTCCAATTGCTGCGTCTGCTTGTTCGATAGACGAGTAAAACTCGCTGGCAGGGACCGTTTCGATGTACTGGAACAGCAGGTCGACGAACTGCTGGACTCTCTCTGCGTCCATTCCCGACTTTTCAATGATGAGGTCTTCGTAGTTCCCGATTTCCTCGTGGACGACTTCGGGCGTCAGCATTTCCGGTTCGAGTGTAACGATGAGTTCCCGCGTTTTCGAGTCGGCAACCAGTGCCGAGATGACGACGTTTGCATCGACAACCAACTTCATCTGGCCGAACTACCTCGTCTCTTCATCGACACGCTTGCGTGCGCTTTGATTGATTTTTGCGGCAATTTCTTCGACCCCTGACTCGGTGAGCTCGCTGTCAGCAGTCAGTTGGTCAAGTAGTTCGAGATTCTCGACTTTCTCCCGGATGGCCTGACGTGTGACTTCGCTCCAGTTGATTTCAGGATGCTTTTCCATTCGTTCTTTGAGGTCGTCGTCGACGCTCACCGTGATAGTCGGCATGCAGAAAACTATGGAGACACAGAATACTGTGTCTTTCGGTCAGCACACACCGGACCAATCAACTGGTCAGAAAACCAGTTCCAATATGGCTCTTCGAGGCCTCAGACCGCGAAAAGGGAACTCCTTCACCGGCTCTCGCGCTGCTCGACTTTGTTCAGTTCGATGAGCAGGCGGAACACGGCTTTCACGAGGTTCGAGTCGACGTCGAACTGTTCGGCGTTGTCGCCGGCCCGTTCCATGACGGCCTGCTCCTGTTCCTCGTCGGTCGTCGGCAGTCCCTGTTCTTCCTTGACGTCGGCGATCGCCTCGGCGACGTAGGTTCGCTGGGCGATCAACTCCACGATGTCGCGGTCGATCGTACGGATCTCCTCGCGGAGTTCGTCCAGGCTCATTTCGTCTGTGCGCCGTCGGTCTGTGTTGTCGTCAGCCATGTCGTACCCTCTCGAGTGCTCCAGATGTCTTCGATTCGTTCCAGGTCGCTCCGTTCGCCGATCGCGGTGAAACTCGGGCCCGTGCCGGACAGCGACACGCCCTCTGCGTGGGGCATCGCCTCCACGAGCGGATCGGTCGGGAACCCGAGCGCCGCACAGAACGCGAGGCCGTTGACCGTCATCGCGCGCGGGTAGGCGCCGTCGAGCGCCAGGTCCGCGACGAGGTCGGCCATCGGCGCGATCTGCTTGCAGCGCTCGACGTCCGCATCCGCGGAAAAGGACCGCTCTGGGGGCGTCCAGACGAGGACGTCCCAGTCGGGTTCGTCGCGAGCGAGCAGTTCGTCGGTCGTGTTGTCCGTGACCGTCACGCCGCCGAGCATGCTCGCGCTCGCGTCGTCGAACGCGCCCGTGATCGTGACGCCCACGTCCCGAGCCGCTTCGACGCCGAGGCGACACGCGTCCTCACGCGAGATTTCGTCGGTCGCGTCGAGCGCGGAGAGCGCTGCCAGCACGGTCGCGTTCGCGGCCGCGCTGGAACTCTTGAGCCCGGAGGCCATCGGCACGTCGCTCTCGGTCTCGACCGTGCCACCCTGGCCGTCGCCGAACCGCTCGGTCACCAACTCGACGCAGCGCTCGATGAGCCGCGTGTCGGCGTCGGGGGCGCCGGCGATCGTGCCCGTCACCTCGTCGTCGTCCGTCAGGTCCACGGTGGCAGTCGTGTAGACGTCGATGGCGAACGCCGACCCGGTGCCGGTCGCCAGCGCGTTCAACACGGTCCCTGCCGCGGGTGCTGCTGCCCGACCTTCCATCGCCTACCTCTCGAATACCTCGATACTTACTTGTGATGGTTGCCGTCGAACACGCCACTCGCGGGGAATCCCGTCGCGGCGTGCTCGTCGGCCAAAGAGAGCGCTTTTCCGCTCGCCGCCGGTACCATCGAGCATGACTCTCCGCGACGAGATCTCACCCGATTCGCTGCCCGTGGAACTCCAAGAAGATGGCATCCAGGTCCAGTACACGGACGGTCGCACGGTGTACTACCGCGGCGTGCCGGCCACACGCGAGGGGAGCGTTCGGACGGCACCGGGCAAGGACGTGCACGTCCTCGTGACCGACCCGACGGGCACCGAGGGTGTTCTCACCTACGTCAACGATCAGAAGACCCACGACGACATTCTCCGTGACACGGGCGTCGGACGCGTCCTGCTCGAGACGGACGAGTCGACGACGGTGTTCCCGGGCGTCTCGGTCACGAACGAACAGCACCGCGTCGTCGTCGAGGCGGACCTGGACACCGTCGACGGCCGCGTGTTCGTGTTCGAAGAAGACGAGATGAGTGAACGCTCCTACGAGATCGTCCCCGCGGAGTCCGAGACCAGCGACGACGAGCAATGACCGACGACACGAACGTGCTCGGCGGCCAGCTGCTCCCTTGCAGCAAAGACCCGATGACGGGCTGGGAGCGGGACGGCTGCTGTCGCTCGAATCCGCAGGACACCGGCCGCCACGAGATCTGTGCCGTCGTGACCGAGGAGTTCCTCCAGTTCAGCGCGGCGCGGGGGAACGATCTGGTCACGCCGCGGCCGGAACTTCAGTTCCCGGGGCTGGAGCCCGGCGACCGCTGGTGCGTCTGTATCGACCGCTGGCTCGAAGCCGAGGAGGCCGACGCGGCACCGCCGGTCGTGTTAGAGGCGACAGCCGAGGCCGCGCTCTCGAAGGTGCCACCGTCGACGCTCCGCGACTACGAGTACGACCCCGACGAGAACTGAGTCACTGGATGCCGTTGGGCAGTGCGAGGGGCACCGAACCCTTGGTGTACCCCTCGAAGCGCCCGTTCGGATGGGCTCGGAACACGACCGCTGGTTTGTGTCGAACGTCCGGTTGATCGGCGAGGAGCGCCTTCCAATCGTCGTCGTCGAACGACGAACAGTCGACGAACATCGTGACGCCGCCGTCGTGAGCCTGCAGCTGTCCGCTGGTCTTCGTTTTCGCCGTCTCTCTGATGGACGCGATCGGTGAGGAGGCCGACCGCCGCGACGGTGGGCGGGGCCGGGTCACCTCGACGAGTTGCCCCGATCCGTTGCTGTCGGCCCGGAAGTCGATGAAGTGGCCGGTCGTGACCTCGATCTCCGGGGTGACCTCGTGACCGGCGTCGTCGAGCAGGCGTGCGACCGTGAACTCGCTCATCGCCGAGCGCATCCGGTCGAGGTGGAGCTGCTCGCTGGTCCCCAGTTTCGAGGCCATCACGTAGCGGTCCTCGAACACGTCCCGGTCGAGCAACTCCTCGTAAAAGCCGAGTGCCTCGTCGGTGTCGGCGTCGGGGAAGCCCGCCGCGTGCTCCTTGAGGAACTCCCTGGTCGTGTGTCGGCCGTCCTTCGACAGCAGCACTGGGAGGAAGAACCACGAGACGTTCGGGTACGCTTCGAGCCAGGGCGACTCCTCGTGGAGCTGGGCGAGCAGTTCCGTCTCGGCCCACTCGGCTACCCCGTCGGGAACCTCCTCGAAGGTGTACTTGTTCGTTCGCCAGAGCGTCTTCGGCGTCTCGGTGTTCCCCATCCAGTAGGCCTCGCCATCGGCCCAGCAGAACAGCGCTACGTCGCCGTTGTCCATCTCGAGGCGGCAGGCGTCGTAGCCCTCGGGGGGTTTGTACCACGGACCCTGCTTCGTCGCCCCGAACTTCGATTGCAGGGGCTGGAGGAGTTCGGACCGGACGCGACCGTCGGTCCAGCGCTCGGTGGACCGCCGAAAACGGAGAGGCTTCGCCACGGTCGAGCTATGCAGTCGAGCGATATACCTCTTTTGCGAGTGGTTTTCGCACGATCGGGAAAAAAATTCTCGTACCGAGTCGTCACGCCGTCGTCACGACGGGGTGGTCGCCGGAATCCCCGTGAATGATTCGGTCGACGACGTCGGTGAGGTCCGGTACCTCCCCGTCGTCCGGCTCGTCGGACGGGTAGTGTGGGACCAGAGGCATGCTATCGCCCCGTTCGAATTTCGAACTTACAGTTATAAATGTGTACCCCGGCTCGCGTCCCCGTCGTCGTCGGTCGCTCGATATTCAAGGCTGGAGCGGTTCGTGGCGACCATGGCGGACGAACACGGTGGGTTCGAGACCGTTCGGGAGAACGTGGACGGACACCCGATGTGGAACCTGTTGGCCTACGCGCGGCCGTACTGGCTGCGCCTCACCGTCGGCGTGCTCGCTTCGTTCGTGACGCGCTTCGCCCGACTGATGCCGCCGATCATCGTCGCGACGGCCATCGACCGCGTCGTCCTCGGCTCCGCTGAACCGGGGCTGCTGGCGCGCGCTGGCCTCGTTCCGTCAGCCGCGATCACGGGCGAGGCCGCTCGACTCGCCCTTCTCGAACGGTTAGTCGTCATCGCCGCGCTCGCGTATCTCGTCCGGTCGGCCACGCGGTTCGCCTCCAGATACCTCATCCAGTCCTCGGCCCAGAAGATACAGCGCGACCTCCGCAACGACACCTACGACCACTTACAGCACCTCTCGATGGGCTTTTTCGCCAATCACCAGACCGGCGGGATGATGTCGATTCTCAATAGCGACATCAACAGGTTAGAGAAGTTTCTCAACACCGAGTTCCGCCAAATGATCCGCGTCGTGGCGACGGTCGGCGGCATCGCCGCCGTCCTCGCGACGTACTCCGCGAAACTCGCCCTCATCGCGTTGGCGCCGGTCCCACTCATCGGGTTGGCCAGCGGTCGCTTTCTCACCTGGATCGAGCCGCGGTACAAATCGATCAGAGAGACCGTCGCCCGGCTGAACACGCGCCTGGAGAACAACCTCGGCGGCGTGGCCGTCGTCAAGGCGTTCAACCGCCACGCCTTCGAGCGCGAGCGGGTCGCCGCCCAGAGCCAGACCTACCACGACGAGAAAGTCGGGGCGCTGCGCGTCCGTCGGGCCTTCTTCGCGGCACTGCGACTGCTCACGGGCGTCGTGTTCGTCCTCGTCCTGTACGTCGGCGGCCGCGACATGATCCTCGGGACCCCCGGCGCGCTCTCGACCGGCGCGTTCGCCCTCTTTTTCCTCTACCTTCGCCGGCTCTACTCGCCGATGCGCCGGATCGGGAAGTCGGCTAACAAGTACCAGCTCGCGAAATCGAGCGCCGAACGCGTGTTCGGACTGCTCGGTCGCGCCCCGTCGGTCACGTCCCCGGAGAGCCCGTACTCACCCGACGGCGTCGCTGGTGACGTGACCTTCGACGACGTGACATTCAGCTACGAGCAGGCGCACGATCCCGTCCTCCGCGGCGTCTCCCTGGACGTGTCCGCGGGCGACACCATCGGACTGGCCGGGAGCACTGGCGCCGGAAAATCGACGCTCCTGAAGCTGATTCCGCGGCTGTACGACGTTGACTCGGGCGCCGTCGAGGTGGACGGGACCGACGTGCGCGAGTACGACCTCCAGACACTTCGCGAGGAGATCGCCATCGTCGAGCAGAACCCGTATCTGTTCTCCGGGACCGTCGCCGCGAACATCGCCTACGGCGACCAGCAGGCGCTCGACGCCGAAACCGGCGACGGCGACCCCGATCCCGAGATTCGCGAGCGAATCGTCGAAGCCGCGAACGCAGCGGAGGCCCACGAGTTCGTCAGCGACCTGCCCGAGGGCTACGACACGCAAGTCGGCGAGCGCGGGATCAAACTCTCCGGCGGTCAGCGCCAGCGCATCGCCATCGCCCGGGCGCTGCTGAACGACCCGTCGATCATCGTCTTCGACGAGGCGACGAGCGACGTGGACACCGAGACCGAAGACCTGATTCAGGAGAGTCTGGACCGACTGATCGCCGAGCGGACCGCGTTCGTCATCGCTCACCGGCTCTCGACGATCAAGGACGCCGATCGCATCGTCGTACTGGAAGAGGGAGAGATCATCGAGACCGGCACGCACGCCGATCTCCTCGCGGCCGACGGCGAGTACGCGGGCCTCTGGGACGCCCAAGCGGGCGCCGGCGACTCGGCTGCCGTCGGGGACGACTGAGTGTCGCTCGTCGCGAACGACGATGGCGTTTCAGTATCACGTCTGGTCAGGCAAAGACGGCCAATCGCGTCAGCACGGGCTGGAACTGAATGCGGGAGCGAACCAGGTACCAGGGCGTGACGAGTGCGGTACCGATGGCGTTCGCGTAGGCATCACCGAGGCTGAAGTACCGATTCGGAATCTGAGACTGGCCGACCTCGATGCCGATTCCGTAGAGGACGGCGACGCCGACGACGAACAGCAACCTGAATCGGACGGACCGATCCACGTCGACCGTCGCGTACACGAGCGCGCCCGTCAGTGCGGCGTACGCCAGGAAGTGACGCCACTTGTCCAACGGTAAGAGATCGGGTTTCCCCGGGACGACGGGATTCGGTGGTGGTGTCGTCAGTATCGACGTGTAGAAGATGAACGCTGCCACAGCGCACGCGCCGACCCAGCGCAGCCATCGCGGGAGGAGCGGAACCCGAACCATACGTGTGTCAGGCGGCCGACCGATACAAAAAACTCGCGGCTCACGTGAGCGAGTCGGCGAGTTCGTCCTCGAACTCCTCCAGCGGCACGTCGATGCGGCTTCTGAGGTCTTCGATCCGACTCGTGACCTGTTCGTACGTCTCGTGTTCATCGGTTTCGGCCGGTGACAGTTCGATCTCCATCGCTGCCTGGCTTGCCGCCAGTGCGAGGTATTCCTGCTTCTGGACGGCTTCGTCGGAGCGGGCTGCCATCGTCTCGACCGTCTCGAGCAACGTCGACTCCGCGACCGGACGCACCAACTCTTCGCTGAACCGAGAGCCGAGGCCAGTCGTGCTCTCGCTGTCGTCGCTCAACCCGACGATCGGGCGATCGATCCCCATCGCTCTGAGGTCGTCGAGCAGGACTCGGGGTCGCCGTCGATCAGATCCCTGCCGAGGAGAACGAGGGCAACGTCCGGACGCACGGCTTCCACGAGCTCGTCCCTGTCCTCGACTGTCGTGACAGTCCAGTCGTCGTCGAGCCACGCCGCGTAGTCGGTGTCACGCGCCGACGAAGAGGCGATGAGGACGGCACCTGTAGACTCTGACATATTATCGTATATTCTGTACTATCTGATAAACAACCGTTACTGTTCACTCGGTTTATTTCAGTCTCGTAGCGACAGATGACATCCCCGCTGTGTGCTGGTTCGATGAGGACGACCAGGAGACACGGAGCAGTGGGCCGGGACACTCAAGTGCCAATGCAACGAGTGATTACTGATGACGGTTCTCGTCGACATTAACTGTCCGTCGTGCGATAGTACCGGGGCAGTGCGCAAGCTCGGGATCGGATCGTACCGCTGTGAGGACTGTGGCTGTGAGTTCTCGCAGGCGGATATCTTGCCTTCGTGAGTATAAACGATAATCGTGTGATAAAGATTCCCGAAGTTATTATGGGGTTGCTCCGAAGTGTCGACCTAATGGTAACGACTGAGGAACTGCTGCGGGCGGAGGCTGATTACACGGACGAGCTAACGGGGAGGGGAACGCTGTCGAAACTGTTCGTGGAGAGTGCTCAGCGTCACGCCAACCAGCCGGCTCAGCAGTACAAAGGAGGGGTGTACGATCGATCGCTGACGGACGACGTCGTGCCGGCGCCGCCGGCCGACGAGTTCGCGTTGTTGACCTACGACCAGATGCACGACATCGTGAAGAAGCTGGCAGCGGGGTTCCGCGAACTCGGCGTCGACCGCGGTGATCGCGTCGGGATGTTCGCCAACACGCGGATGGAGTGGGCACAGGCCGACCTCGGCCTGCTCGCGGCAGGGGGCGTCGTCTCGACGGTCTACACGGAGTCGTCGCCACGGCAGGTCCGATACCTGCTCGGCGATCCCGGGGCGAAGGGCGTCGTCGTCGAAAACGAGGAACTGCTGGCACGAGTCCTCGGCGTCGAGGACGACCTCGACCTGGAGTTCATCGTCATCATGGACGACGTGGACATCTACGACGAACGCGACGACATTCTCACCCTGGAGGAAGTCTACGACCTCGGCGAGGAGAACTTCGACCAGTCCGAGTACGAGTCGTGGATCGAGGCCCAGGAACCGGACGACCTCGCGAGTCTCATTTACACGTCCGGGACGACGGGCAAGCCGAAAGGCGTGAAACTCACTCACGCCAACTTCACGGCGAACTTCACGCAGATTCGCAAGCGGTTCGGTCCGCGCCCGGACAAGGACCCCGACACACCGGTGCTCGATTCGCACATCAAGACGCTATCCTTCCTGCCGCTGGCCCACGTGCTGGAGCGGACCGCCGGCCACTTCACGATGTTTTTCTCGGGGGCGACAGTCGCCTACGCCGAGAGCACCGACACCATCCAGGAGGACCTGCAGGCCGTCGAGCCGACGATGGCTACCAGCGTGCCCCGCGTGTACGAGCGCATCTTCGACGCCATGCGCGAACAGGCTGCGACCTCGGACATCAAAGAGCGCATCTTCGAGTGGGCGCTCGAAGTCGGCCGGAAGTACGGCCGCACCGAGAACCCGAGCAACTCGCTGAAGATGAAGTACTACGCCGCGGACAAACTCGTGTTCAGCGAGGTGAAATCGAAGCTCGGCGGCAACGTCGAGTTCTTCATCAGCGGCGGCGGGAGTCTCAACAAGGAACTCGCCGAGTTGTTCCGCGGGATGGGCCTGGAAATCTTCGAGGGGTACGGACTCACGGAGACGGCGCCGGTCGTCTCGGTCAACCCGGCGGAAGACCCCCGACCGGGGACGCTCGGCCCGCCGATGCACGACATCGACGTCAAACTCGACGACAGGGTCATCGGTCAAGACCGCCGTGACAAGGCAGACGGCGAGATCGGTGAGCTCCTCGTGCGAGGGCCGAACGTCACCGAGGGATACTGGGAACGTCCAGAGGCAACCGAGGACGCCTTCACCGAGCACGAAGACGGGCGCTGGTTCCGCACAGGGGACATCATCGAACAGACCGACGACGGCTACTTCATCTACCACGACCGGCTGAAACAGCTCATCGTCCTCACGACGGGGAAGAACGTGGCGCCCGGTCCCATCGAAGACGCCTTCGCCACCAGCGAGCGCGTCGATCAGGTGATGGTGCTGGGCGACAACGAGAAGTTCATCGGCGCCCTTATCGTGCCGAACTTCGAGGCCGTCGAGCGCTGGGCCGAGGAGGAAGGCATCGCGATTCCCTCCGATCCGATCGACATCTGCGAGGACAACCGCGTCAAGGAGTGGGTCCAAGAGACGGTCGAGAACGTCAACGACCGCTTCGAGAAACACGAACGCATCAAGCAGTTCGAGCTCGTGCCCATGGAGTGGACGGCCGAAAACGACATGCTGACTTCCTCGATGAAGCTCAAGCGCCGGAACATCCTGGAGAAGTTCTCCGGGAAGGTCGACGACATCTACAGCGAATAATCGCGCCGCGCACTCCCGGCCTACAGTTCTGCCACCGCCGCTTCGACGTCTTCGCGTGGAAGCGGTCCGATCCACTCCTCGGCGACGTAGGCGAACTGCACCTCCCGGTCGGGAGTCACGACGAACACTGACCGCCAGGGGGTCGCGGTGTTCGCCATGTGCGATCGGTCGGTCCGGAGGTCCAGGGCGTCCATGATCCCGCCGTTCACGTCTGCGAAGATCTCGAACGGCGGCTCGTCGAGGCGGCGCAGGAATGCGTTCTGCGCGTAGGGGCCGTCGCGACCGAAACCGAGGACCGGGACGTCCGCGAACTCGCCCCAGCCGTACTTCTCGAACCGTTTCCACCAGTTGCGAGCGATCGCGCTGAACGCGAACCCAGTGGCGACCAGGACGCCGCCGCGAGCACCGAGCGCGTCCGACAACTGCGTCGACTGGAACGTCTCACCGTCACACAGCAGCGCCTCGAAATCGGGAACCGTCTCCCCCTCGGTCGGTGGCATACGCCGAAATCTCGGGGAAGCCACAAAAAACTCTCCCCGAGACCGGGCGTGTGAGCCCCCGGTACCTTTACCGGTCGCGTTCGTACCGGGAGCCATGACGCTGACGCTCTATCGCCTCGAGGGCTGTCCGTTCTGTGAACTCGTGGTGGATCGGCTGGAGGAACTCGACGTCGAGTACGAGAGCATCTGGGTCGAGGGCCTCCACTCCCAGCGCGACGCCGTTCGACGCGTCTCGGGCCAGCGGGCCGTCCCCGTCATCGTCGACGAGGACCGCGGCGTCACGATGGCGGAGTCCGAACGGATCCTGGAGTATCTCGACAGTTCCTACGCCTGAACTCAGGCGCCGTCGATCTCCTCGTCGTTGATCCCGTGTGGGTCGAGTCCCGGGTCGTCGACGGCGGGCGCACCGACTGCCAGCACGACGCCCGTGTCGTCACCGACGTAGCGGTGGCCGTGGCCGATCTTCGGCTCGGCGACCCAGAACGCTCCCGGACCGACTTCGACGTACTCCTCCTCGCCGGACCGTCCCAGTTTGAGCGAGAACTCGCCCTCGATAGCGTAGTACAGTTCCTCCTGTTCGGAATGTGCGTGATACTGGATCTCCTCGCCGGGCTCGAAGTACCAGAGCGTGACGTGCATGTTACTGACGCCGAGTTGCCGACCGACGGGCCTGATGTCGAGGTCGGGCGGCACGCCCTCCACCTCTGAGAGGTCGGTGATCGGGACGTCTTCGGTGTCGATTACTTCGTAATCCATGACACCACGACCCACGCTACCGATGGGCAAAAACGTGTGGGACCTGGCAGTTACGCGACGAGTCGGTCGCGAATGCGCGGGAGGACGTCCGTGACGTCGGCACGGAAGTCGAAGTCCGCGTAGCCCGACGCCGGGGTGGATTCGAGGTTGGCCAGCACGAGCGTCGCCCCGCGCTCGTTGGCGACCAGCGGCAGCGACGCCGCGGGTTCGACGGTCAGCGAGGAGCCGACGGCGAGGAACAGGTCCGCGTCCTGTGCTGCCGACTGCGACTGCATGAGCGCGTGGTCCGGGAGTTGCTCACCGAACAACACGGTGTCGGGTTTGAGCGTTCCGCCACACTCCTTGCAGGTCGGCGGGAGTTCGCCGTCTCGTGCCCGTTCGATGACCGGGTCGGCGTCGAACCGACGCCCGCAGTCCCGGCAGGCGACGCGGGCCGCCGACCCGTGGATTTCGACGACGTTCTCCGAGCCGGCTTCCTGGTGGAGGCCGTCGATGTTCTGCGTGATGAGCGTATCGAGCTGGCCGGCCGCCTCCAGGTCGGCGAGCGCATCGTGGGCGCCGTTGGGGCCGATGCTCTCGTCTTCGAAGATGGCCGCCTGGAGGTCGACGCGGTCCTCCCAGAACCCCGCTGGGTCCGCCCGGAACCGATCGATGTGAAAGTCCATCGGGTCGTGGCGCTCCCAGAGCCCGTCGTCGCCGCGGAAGTCGGGAATGCCCGACGCCGTACTCACACCGGCTCCCGACATCGCTACCGTCGTCTCCGCGTCGCAAATGGCCGCTGCGACAGCTTCGATCTCATCGTCCTCGACGCTCATGTCCACGACTCAGCGGTTCGATCGACTAAAACGCTCTGTCGCCGCACGAACGGGACAGGGCTCGATTCCCCCGGACTCGTGTCTTCCGCATTTCTTTCCGAACGACCGGCTACAGCGTCCTGGATTCGACTGTCGGGTCGACGTCCGCCTCGGCGAGGTCCTGTCGAATCCGTTCGCGGAGCGGGTCGGGCACGGTGTCTCTGCCGACCGGGACCGCGACGTCACCGTCCGGCGAGACCTTCCAGTACACCACGCAGTCGCTCGGTTCGTAGTACTCGATGCTGTAGCGGTCCGTACCACCTTGGTAGTGGACGCGCGCGGCCTCGTCTTCGGCGTGCCATCCTTCCTGCCGGGCGAGAGACTCGACGGATTCCCCCATACCTGACGATGTGGGACCGTACTCCTACCGGTTTCGATGTTCGACCCCGGGAGGCTATCGACGATCGTGATCCGAGCGGCCACTGACCGGTCCCGGCACGGTGAAAAGCGATCGCTCCGGACGGGACTGGTCCGGAACGTTGCGTCCGACGAAACTGGGGAAATTCGGGCGAGGGATTGGGTGCGAACTGCAACGAGACGTACCACTGCAGTCTGCATCAGTATTTTTCACGATATTATCGGGTGTTTATATCCGTCCCCCGGGTTCGATCAGAAAAGCGGTTCCATATCACCGTCGCCGCTCGAGGAGACGTCTGCGAAGTCGTCGCTGCCGTCTCGCATCGACCGCTGCGTCTCGACGGCGGTCTGTTTCAGTCGTTCGATGCGTGGGGCGTTCGAGACGCCCGAGAGGACGACCACTGCGGCGATGTACTCGGAGTCCGGCACCGGGTAGTCTCCGCCTCGAACCTCCACGGTGGCGGTCGCCTCCTCCAGCCACTTGCGGCTCCGTTCGGCCCCTTTCCGGTCGAGATACGCTGGCGGTCCAGCGACGACGACCAGGGCGCGTTCGGTGCTCGCGATCTCACACGGGAGCGTCAGCCGTCCCTGCGTGGCCAGGCGAACCGTGCTCGTGATCTGGTTCTGCGTGTCGCTCGGTTCGGGTTTGGACCCGGAGAGCCGGGAGAGGAGGCCGCCCTGCGGTCTATCGATGTGGGACGTTGCGTATCCGATCGTCGTCACGCCGCCCGTCCCGAGCGTGTTGCGTATCTCGCTGGCGTCGACGACGCTCTCGGCCACGGTGCCGGTCGCGCCTTCGCCCGCGCTGAACAGGATCCCGACCCGTCGGGCGATGTCCGTGTTGAAGCGCTCGTACTCTGATTCGACGCTCGCGCCCTGTTTGCGCCAGCCGTCGTTGTCCACGAGGAGCAGGTTGTCCGCCTCGCGGACGAACGTCCGTATCGACCGCGCGGCGTTGAGCGCGTAGATTCGGCCTTCGTCCTGTCCGGGCAGGGCCCCAAGGCCGTACACCGGTTCCGTGTAACGTCGACCGAGTTCCCGCGCGATCGCTGGCGCGCCCCCGCTGCCGGTGCCACCGCCCAGGCCGGCAGCGACGAGAAACCCGTCGAGTTCGTGTACCGGGATCTCGTCGACGGCGGCCATCACCTCCTCGATGTCTGCCTGTACGAGTTCCGCGCCGAGTTCGTTATCAGCACCTGCTCCCTGTCCCTTCACCCGCGTTTGACCGATGAGAACCCGATGGTCTTTCGGAACACGTTCCAGCCCGAGGAGATCGGCTTCAGCGGAATTGATCGCGACGGCGTCGGCGATGAACTCCGCTCGCGAGTTCGCTTCGTACGCCACGAGGGCATCGACCAGCTTCCCACCGGCTTGCCCGACGCCGATCAATCCGAGTTTCACGCGTGAGTCCCCGTACGTCTACGTGAGGCTTGACACACATGAAGGTCGCGGCAGACGAAGACGGAGAAGGCGCGTGGGTCTACGTGTGCCGGACGATGTGAACGTCGTAGCGCGGATCCTTCGAGATCGGACTGCCGACGCTCGTGACCGGCGTCGAGACGCGGCCGGCGTTCTCGCTCCCGATGAAGATGATGGAGGCATCGACCTCGTCGGCGACGTTCCGGATCGTCCGCGTGATGTCGTCGATGACGGTCGCAGTCATCGAGTCGCTCGAATCCGGCGTCTCGCATCGGAAGGTCGCCTCGGGCGCGATCTCGCGGACGCCCCGCTCGAACTCCGCACAGAGTTCGTCGACGTCGAGGGACTCGTTTTTGGCGAGCAGTCCCCTGTTCTGGAGGTACTCCTCGTCGTCCGGGACGACGCTGAGTGCGACGACCTCTTCGTCGCGGTACTCGGCGAACTCGGTCGCGCGCTCCAGCGCCGCCTTCGAGAGTGTGGACCCGTCGAACGGAACCAGCAAGACCATACTCTCGCATTCACTCGCCGGTTTCTTAATCGCGGGGGACCCGGCAATGGGCCGGTCGATTCCAGTCGGTCGCTGAGCCGTCCCGAGGTTCTTTGTTCCGGCCGGGCCATCCCGCCAGTATGGAAACCCTGGGTGAGGGCGACGGGCCCATCGACATCCACGACTACCGCCACGGTCTGAAACTGCTCAAGGAGACCCGAGAGACCAGCCTCTGGACCAACAAGAAAGGGTACGCCTGTCCGGCCTGCGGCAAGCCCTTCGAGCAACTGTTCACCTCCGAAAAACAGCACAACACGTTCAGCCCCTCATCGGTGACGCCCTTCTGCATTCGCCGCGAAGCCGACCGCGTGCTGATGTTCCGCCACTGACCCACGAGCGCTCGGCCCGAGACGCCCGCGGCTTACGACACGCCGAGTTGCTTGGCGATGGTGTTGAGCTGGATCTCGTCGGTCCCCTCGACGATCCGCAGGATGCGCGCCACGTGGAGGTGGTCCATGAACGGATTGTCCTCTGAGAGTCCGTTGCCCCCGTGGACCTGGACCACGTCGTCGGCGACCTCCCAGAAGGCGTTCGTCGCGAACCACTTGAGGATCGACGACTCCTCGATGGCCTGGTCGCCCCGGTCCATCTGCCAGGCCAGCTTGAGTCCCGCGGCGTCGGCTGCGTAGGTTTTCGCGCGCCCCTTTGCGAGTTTGTGCGAGATTCCCTGGAACTTCCCGATCGGCCGACCGAAAGCCTCGCGGTCGGTGGCGTACTCCACCCCTGTCTCGATGAGGTTCTCGGCGTACCCGATGGCCTCCGCGCCGAGTTCGAGCCGCCCGAGCGACAGGAAGTCCATCGCGTTGTAGAATGCGGCGTCGACCTGTCCCAGGACGCGGTCTTCGGGGACGCGCACGTCGTCGAACACGAGTTCCGCCTGGAGACCCTGCATCCCGACGGCGTTGTTCATCGATCCGAGTTCGTACTCGTCGTCCTCGACGATGAAACACGTGATCCCGCCGTAGCGACCCGCGTCTTCCTGTGGGGTCGTGCGCGCGAACACCTGTACGAAGTCGGCGTACGGCGCGTTCGTGATCCACTGCTTCTGACCGTTGATGATCCACTCGTCCCCGTCTCTCTCCGCCGACGTCTGCATGCTCGGCGAGTCCGATCCGACGCCGGGTTCGGTCTGGGCGAACGCAGTCGACTTCTCCCCCCGGATGGCCGGCTTCAGGTACTCCTCGACCTGTTCGCCCTCGGCCTGCAGGAGCAGCGGTTTCGGACCTTCGGGACCCGCGAGGACGAACTCGGTGAGCCCCATCCCGTGGGAGGCGACGTGCTTTTTCGCCCGATACCAGGTGACGTTCGAGACGCCTTCGCCGCCGACGTCTTCGGGCAGGTTCATCGCGTAGAAGCCGGCGTCGGCGCTCTTCCGGCGGATCGTCTCCATCGCGTCGACCACCTCCCCGACCAGTCGCCCGTCGTCCTCGTGTCGCAGCCGCGGATTCGACCACGTCTCGCCCAGCTCGGACTCGAGCGGCTCGACTTCCTGTTCGATGAACTCGTCTAAACTGTCGAGGATGAGCCGCGTCTCCTCGTCGGTCTCGAAACTGACCCCGCCGGGACGGGTCGAGTCCTGTGTTGCCATACCGCACTAAACTGTCCACTGGTGCATTAATCCCATCGCTCCCCTGAACCTTCGTGCGTGTCTCGGACGAAAGCGGGAACAGGCGGCTAACGCCGCCCGTAACGGCTCACACCCCGAGCCGGCGACTTAGTGAGTGACGGTGCTCACTCCGCCGGTTCGGTCGGCGGTTCCGTCGGTTCCTGTTCATCTGGCTCTTCGGCGTCCGCTTCCTCGGGTTGGGTCGGCGTGTCTTCCTCCTCGACCGGCGTGTCTTCGTCCTCAGCCTCTGTTTCCGTCGGGGTGTCTTCGTCCTCAGCCTCCGTTTCTGTCGGGGTGTCTTCGTCTTCAACCTCCGTTTCTGTCGGGGTGTCTTCGTCTTCAACCTCAGTTTCCGTCGGGGTGTCTTCGTCTTCAACCTCAGTTTCCGTCGGGGTGTCTTCGTCTTCAACCTCAGTTTCCGTCGGGGTGTCTTCGTCCTCGGCTTCGGTTTCCGTCTCAGTCTCTTCGTCGTCTTCGTCATCGTCGTCTGCCGCTGCCTCGTCGATCTGGACCACCAGCGACTCGCTCCCGTTGACGTCGACCTGCTCGCCGTCTTCCGTCTCGGCGGTCAGCGTGTACTCGCCGGGATCGAGTGCTGACGTAACCGTGTCGTCGGCCGGAACGTCGATCGTCTGCTCCTCTCCGTCCTCGTCTGTCGCGGTTACCACGACCGTTTCGTCGTTCGGGTTCTCGAGAGTGAGCTGGTCGTCGTCCGTGCTGGCCGTCAGACTCTCTACCTCCGCGTCGACTTCTTCGATGGAGAAACTGTACTCGTCTTCGTCGTTCACCTGGACGGTCTCGCCGTCGTCCGTCTCGGCGGAGGCCGTGTAGTTGCCGGCCGGGAGCCCCGCCGAGACTGTCTCGTTCCCGTCGACTTCGAGCGTATCGGTCGCGCCCGCTTCGTCACTGACGGTCACGACGACTGACTCGTCGTTCGGGTTCTCGATCGTGACCTCGCTGTCGTCAGTGCTGAGGTTCAGGCTTTCCAGCGTGGGGCCGGGAGCGCCCACCTCGAAGGAGAAGGCCGACTCGTCGTTCACTGGGACACGGACGTCGTCTCGGGTCTCCGCTGTCAGCGTGTAGTTACCGGGATCGAGCTCTCGCGTGTCGTTCTCTCCGGCCAGCACGAGGAACTGCTCCGTGTCGTTCGCCTCGTCCGTGAGCAGGAACGTCAACCGAACGTCGGTGGGGTTCTCGACGTTGAGCGTCTGTCCGTCGACGCTGGCGGTTGCCGAGGGGAGCGCCTCGACCGGTAGCGTGGCTTCCGATTGCCCGTTCACCGGCACTGCGAAGCGCCGCTCCTCGGTGGCTGCCGTGACGACGTACTCGCCCGGCGAGAGCGTGGTCGTCCGCGAGTCGTTCGCGCCGACCGTGATGGATCGCTGCTCGCCCGTCTCGTTCTCGAACTCGACCGCGACGGACAAGGAGTTGGGGTTCTCGACGGTGACCACGCCGTCGGTGGCGGAGACGGTCACGCTCTCGACGGTCGGCTCGACGGTCAGCTGGAACTCGGCTTGCCCGTTGACGGGAACCGGCTCGCCGTCCGCCGTCTGGGCAGTCACCGTGTAATTGCCGTGCGGGAACGACTCCGTGAGCGCGTCGTTCGCGCCGACGGTGACATTCTGCTCGTCGAACCGGTCGCCCTCGACAGTGACGACGACCGCCACGTCGTTCGCGTTCTCGAACGACACGCTCTGGTTCTCGACCGAGACGTTCAGGCTCTCCAGGTCTATGGGCGGTTCCTCGTCCTGGTCGTCGGTGACGTTCTCGTCGTCAGTGATGTTTTCGTCACCGTCCTCGCCATCAGTAACGTTCTCGACGTCCCCGGTCTCAACAGTAACCTCGACGTTCTGCTCGACGTTCGTGACGGCCTGCTGGATGATGACGTCCGGTTCGTCCGTCCCGGTCTGTGCGGCGTCGTCTGCCGCGTCGGCCGCTGCATTCAGCACGATCGTCTGGATCTGCGTGATTTCGATGGTCTGGATCTGCGTGACGGCGCCTCGCGACGCCCCAGTGGCCGCCGCCTGGATCTGCCGCGCCGATGCCTGCTGGGACTGAGAGATCGCTCCCTGTGACGCACCGACGGAGATCTGCTGTATCTGGACGATCGACACCGACTGACTCTGTTCGAGTGACCCCTCGCAGGCGCCGCGGGCGGCCGCTTGGACCTGCTCGACCGTCACGGCCTGTCTCTGGAAGAGCGCGCCGTGGGCTGCGCCCACCGACGCCTCCTGGATCTTCTTGGGGTCGGCGTCTCCACCGTTCGCGACGCCGCCGCTCGCGGCACCGAACGCGGCAGCTTGCACCTGTTCGATGCTGACGGTCTGGTTCTGACTCAGTGCGCCGTACGCACCGCCCTGTGCTGCTTCCTGGAGCTGGCTGACGCTCAGGTCCTGTGCCTGCGTGGATTCGCTGGCGACGCCTGCAGCCCCGCCGATCGCTGCGGCCTGAATCTGGGTCACGTTGGCCTGCTGGTGCTGGGCAACCGCGCCGTGAGCCGCCCCGTACCCGGCACTCTGTAACTGGACGACGCTGGCGTTCTGTGACTGCACGAGCGCCCCAGCTGCGCCGCCGTACGCGCCCGCCTGCACCTGTTCGACGGCTGCCGACTGACTCTGCACGAGTGCACCGTGCGAGGCACCTTTCGCGGCGGCCTGTATCTGGCGGACCGACGCGTCCTGGCGCTGGGTCTGCCGCGCTGCGCTGACGGCGCCGTCGACGGCTGCCTGCACCTGTCGCTGCGTGACGTTGACACCTTGCTCCTGAGCGAGCAGCGCGCCGTCGCGGGCGCCCCTGATTGCCGCTTCTCGCAACTGCGGCGGCAAGTCGTCGTCCTGGGAGACCTCGGCGCGTGCCAGGGCGGCTACCTCGCCTGTAGCACCGCTGTCTCCGGACCCGGGTGCTGCAACTGTCGCATCGGCGTGACTCTGCGAGGCGAAAACCGGTGTTACAAACGCGCTACAGACGACGATGCCGGCGAGGACGAGCGACGGAACCGCTCTCATCGCTTCCCCGCTCGCGGCTCTCGCTCGGCGGTCGCGTGACTGATCGCTGTGACGTGTGTATGCATACTGATTCCCCACCAGCCGCGGCGTCGTGGCCGCCGCTGGCACTAGAACGTCTCCGAAACAGTGAATAAAGCCGAGCGAACGTTCGTGTCCGCTGAAGGTATCTGTTCCCGAGCCCCGGTCTGTCGAGCCGCTGGCAAGCGCTGGGTAGGGAAGGGTTACTCGCCGCCGTCCACGAGCGCGCTGCACCGGAGCTCGACGGTCCGACGCCGAATCCGCGGGTCAGTCTCGGTACGGTGGCACAAACCCGTCTCGCAGCCGTTAGTTCTGAAACGTGACTGGTCGAGACGCGGAATCGATAGCGGCGTCGACCCCAACCACGACGGCTGACACTTATTGCGCTCCCGGCTGAGGGGCCAGTATGCGACTCGATGGGATACGCGTCCTCGATCTCTCTCGATTGCTCCCCGGCCCGTACGCGACGCAGTTGCTGGCCGACGCGGGCGCCGAAGTCATCAAGATCGAGGACACGGACGCCGGCGACTACGCGCGGCTGATGCCTCCGTACACTGACGACGGCGTCGGGGCGATCTTCGACGCGATCAACCGGGGGAAACAGAGCGTCGCACTCGACCTGAAGAGCGACGAGGGCCGCGAGGCGTTCCTGCGACTCGCCGAGACTGCCGACGTCGTATTCGAGCAGTTCCGGCCGGGCGTCGTCGACCGCCTGGGTGTAGACTACGACTCCGTCCGGGAGCGAAACGAGGACGTCGTCTACTGTTCGCTGTCGGGGTTCGGCCAGACCGGCCCGTACGCCGACCGGGTCGGTCACGACCTGAACTACGTGGGGATGGCAGGCCTGCTCGACCTGACGCGGGAGGACGAGGACAGTCAGCCACAGATCCCCGGCTACCCCATCGGCGACATGGCGGGGGGGCTCTTCGCGGCCTTTAGCATCGTCGGTGCGCTCCTCTCGCGGGAACTTGGAAACACCGGCGGGGAGTACGTCGACGTGGCGATGACGGACGTGGTCGCGTCGTTCTCCCACGCCGTCGCCGACGGTGCGCTCACCGGCGACGACCCCCGACCCAGCGAGACGCCGCTGACCGGCGGGCTGCCGTGGTACGACGTCTACGAGACTGCCGACGGCGAGTACGTGACGCTCGCCGCACTGGAACCGAAGTTCTGGACGCAGTTCTGTACGGCCGTCGACCGCGAGGACCTCGTCGACGTCCACATGACACAGGACCCCGCCGAACGCGAGGCGCTCCGTGAGGAACTCGCCGCGATCTTCGCGACGCGGACGCGCGAGGAGTGGGAAGACCGTCTCGGTGACGTGGAAGCGATGGTGGCTCCCGTCCAGCGCCTCTCCGCGACGCTGGACAGCGAGTACGCCGACGCCCGCGACCTGGTCGACCGGGACGGCGGCCGTCCGCGGGTCGGATTCCCCGCGCTGTCGTCTGAGACGCCCGACGCGTCTGGCGGCCCGCTTCCCGAGCACGGCGAACACACCGACGAGGTGCTCGAAGCCGTCGGGTACGACGCCGCCGAGCTCGTGGCCCTCCGAACAGCCGACGTGATCGCGTGACCAGCGGTCCAGCGCTGGTGGCTGGACCCCCGAGTCGACGCGAGCGGACTTTTTTGGTGACGGCAGTTGGCTGGCCTGTATGGAGCCAGGACTGCTCTTGCCGCCCGCGGACGTGATGGACCCAGTCGGGGTCGCCACGACTGCCGAAGAGCTTGGGTACGACTCCGTCTGGATGCCCGAACTCTGGGGCAGCGACGCGTTCGTCCAGCTCGGCGTGCTCGCCCGCGAAACCGAAGAGGTCGGGCTCGGCACGGCGATCGCGAACGTCTTCTCGCGCTCGCCGGCCGTCGTCGCGATGGCGGCGGCGACCGTCGACCGATTCGCCGACGGCCGGATGACGCTCGGCACCGGCGTCAGCACGCCCAAAGCCGTCGAAGACCTCCACGGGATGGAGTACGACCGGCCCGTCCGCCGCGCCCACGAGACCATCGCTATCGCCAAGCGATACCTCTCGACCAGCGACGAGCCGGTGTCGTACGACGGCGAACTGTTCGAGGTCGCCGATTTCGACCCGCTCGAGGTCGACGTACCGATCTACCACGCGGCGCTCGGGCCGGCGAACCGCCGGGTTGTCGCGCGGCTCGCGGACGGCTGGATTCCGCACAACGTCCCTTTTCCGGACCTCGACGACGCCTTCGCGGAGATCGAGGAGACCGCGCGGGCGGCCGACCGCGACCCGGCGGAGATCACCGTCGCCCCGTACGTGCCGGCCGCAGTCAGCGAGGAGAATCCCGACGCCGCGAGAGACGCGATTCGCGGCCACGTCGCCTACTACGTCGGAAGCGGCGAGGGGTATCGTCGGGCCGTCGCACAGCGGTTCCCGGACGCGGCCGCGACCGTCGCCGACCACTGGCGGGACGGTGACCGCGACGCCGCGACCGAAGCGGTGACCGACGAGATGGTCGACGCGCTGGGCGTGGCTGGCTCGCCGTCGGCTGCGCGAGAACAGTTGGAGCGTCTGCAGGCCGGCCTCGTCGACTTGCCGATCGTCACGGTGCCGGCACAGGCCGCTGGCGACCTGGCGCTCGAAACGATTCGGGCGCTCGCGCCCGAGTAATCACCGGGTTCGCTCGCCGGGCAGCTCGAACTCCGATTCGATGTCTTCGAGTTGCGTCTCTAACTCCTCGATGCGGGATTCGAGCCGGCTGAACTCCTCGTTGTCGGTGAGTTCGGCCTCGGGCTTCTCGACGGCCAGGACGTTTCGCTTCACCTTCAACGTGCTGAGCTCCTGATAGGCGTCGTCGTGCTCTTTCAGCGCCAGCAGCCGCTCTACCGTGGTGAGGAGTCGCTCTTTGCCGACCGGCTTGACGACGTAATCGTCGACGCCCAGCGAGAGGATGTCGAAATCGGGGTTGACGGCCGTCACCATCGCGACTCGACAGTCGAGGTGGCGGTCCTTGATCTCCTGGAGGACTTCGTTACCCGAGATATCGGACATCCGGCGGTCCAGGAGAACGACGTCAACCTCCTCGTCGATCCGGGCGAGCCCCTCCTCGCCACCGTAGGCGATTCGCACGTCGTACTCGTCGTCGAGCGCTGCGGCGTACGTGTCGGCTGCTCGCTTCTCGTCGTCGACGATCAGAACGGTGGCAGTGGCCGAGGACTCCTCGCTCATCGATGCGTTGCCGGGTATTTCCGGCATCAGGTAATAAAATTGACTTTGTATCCTGGCCGATACGTTGTGTCGGCCGACTGCGCGACCCCGGTTCAGTACGTGAACAGGTCCACGCCGCCGGTCACGCCGATGACCTGACCGGTGACGTAACTGGCCTGCTCGCTGGCCAGGTACGCGATGAGGTTCGAGACGTCCTCTTCCCGACCGAGATGGCCCATGGGCGTCGCCCGTGCGATGTCCGCCCAGTGTTCGTTGATGTTCTCGATCTGGTCGGCCGGCAGCTCCGCCAGGTCCCCGACGACGATGGACGGGGCGATGACGTTCGAGGTCACGCCATCGGGAGCGCCTTCGAGCGCCAGCGTCTTCCCCAGCCCGATGAGGCCGGCCTTCGTCGTCGAGTACGAAATCTGTCCGAAGCCGCCGTACGCGCCTGCCATCGAGGACATCGAGATGACGCGGCCCCACCCGCGCTCGCACATGTGTGGAAACACCTCTCGGGTGATGTTGAACGTCCCCGTCAGGTTGATGCTCATGTCTCGGTCCCAGGTACTCGGGTCGAGGTCGCCCGTTCGGCCGACGGCGTCGACCATCCCCGCGTTGTTGACGAGGACGTCCACGCCGCCGGTCGCGTCCCGAAGGTCTTCGACGGCGTCGGCCACGTCGTCTCGGTCCGTCAGGTCACACTCCAGCGCGATGGCGTCCCCGCCGTCTTCCTCGATCTCGTCGGCGACGTCTTTGGCACCGTCCTCGTCCACGTCGAGGACAACGACTTCCGCGCCCTCCTCGCCGAGAATTCGACAGTCCTCGCTTCCGATACGACCCGCTCCCCCCGTCACGAGGGCCGTCTTGTCGTCGAGTCCGAAATCCATTGCAACCGACTGTTCACCACCAGGTGTGTTAACGGTTCGCCCTCACAAACGAGGTGAGCTTACCAACAGTGCGCTGAACTCGCCTTCTCGAAGTCGTTGTTCACTCGTCGACGCCGACGATCTCGAGAAGCTCGCGGTGGTCTTCGACGAAAAAGTCCACGGCTGGGTCCCCGACTACACGGTGACCGTCACGGGAGTCGTCAGCGACGTCCTCGCCGATCCTGTCGCCGTAAGCGACGGTCCAGAGCCCGGCTCGCTGCCCGCCCTGCATGTCATGTTCGTAGCGGTCGCCGACGTACAGGGACCGCGCTGGGTCGACCTCTGCCTCGTCGATCGCCGCGTCGAAGATGCGGTCGTCCGGTTTCTTGTACCCGACGGCCTCCGAGGTGGTGATGCCGTCGAACGCCTCGTCCAGGCCGAAGGTGTCGAGCATCCGGTGTGCCTCCCAGGTGTCGATGTCAGAGATGATGCCCAGGTAGAGACCCGCCTCGTCGAGCGTTTCGATCGTCTTGACGACGTGCGGTTCCGGTTCCATGGCTTCGCGCGTCGTCGCTTCGAAACCCGGCCGCCAATCCGCCTCGGTGAGGTCGGCGTCCACGAGCGCGTCGAACGCCTTGGTGTAGCCGTCGCTGGCGGTCCGGTACTCGTTTCCCTCGGCCGCTTTGAAGTGCTCGCCGAGCGTCTCGCGCCAGGCGTCGATGGCCCGCTCTGGATCGAGGTCGTACTCGGTCGCGAACTCCTGGAGGTACGCCGCGTACCCGGCGCGGATGGACGGGAGGTTCACGATGACGCCGCCGATGTCGAAGAAGACTGCCGCCCACTCCTCGGGGACTGTCTCGGTCATGCCACCGTGAACCGACGGACGCCGTCTTCGAGGGTGCTCGACGCTTCGCCGTCGCGATCGAGTTTCGCCAGTGCGCTCGTGGTCTCGATGACGAGATACCGGATGTCCCGGTCGCCCTTCCGCTGGAACGCCACGTCGACGGCGGTCTTCCCGTCGTCGTCGAGCATCTCCAGGCTCCGCTCTAAGAGGTGGTCGAGGCTCTCCCTGTCGTCGGCGATCGCGTCGTCGAAGTCGGCGTGAACGGGACCGTGGCCGGGGTACACGCGGTCGACGGTGAGTTCGGCCAGGCGGTCGACCCCGGTGTAGTAGGCGTCGATCGCTTCGTCGTAGCCGTCGTCGAAGCCGGTGTGCATCGCGACCGGCCGGAAGGTCGCCAGCGCCATGTCGCCGGCGAACAGCCGTCGCTCACCGTCGAACTCGGTCTGAAAGACGAGGTGATCAGCCTGATGCCCGGGCGTGTGGGTCGTCTCGAACGTCAGCGGCCCGATGTCGATCTCCGTCCCGCCGTCGACCCAGTGGTCCACGTAGTCGGGGCTGAGGAGACCGCCGTCCCGCTCCAGGGATTCGACGGACATCTCGACGGCCTCGTCGAGATACTCGCCGCGGAGGCCGGCCGCCTTGGCGTTCTGCTCGACGGTCTCGGCGAGTTCGTCCGGATCACGATCGAACCGCTCGTCGACCCCCGCTGGCGCGTACACTTCTGGATCGGCGGTCTCGACGATCGCCGGAACTTGCCCGATGTGGTCGACGTGGGGGTGCGTGACGACCAGGTGGTCGACGTCAGCGAGGTCGTAGCCGCTGTCGGCGAGGCCGGCGACGAGTTCCTCGTGGGCGTCCTCGCCCGCCATGCCGGCGTCGAAGAGGATCGGTTCCGCACAGTCGACGAGATACGCCGCCACGTGTCCCGGCGGCCAGTCGACGCTGAACTCGATCCGATGGACTGCGACTGATTCCGCTCGCTGTTCGGCGTCCTGTTCGCTCATTACCCCAGAAAAACGGTTTCGACCCGTTAAGAGTTTGGTTTCCATACAATGTGGTGAACTGATATAAACTAACAACCGATATCGAAGCCAGGTTTTGTTTTACGAGCTACGAACGTGTGTGACAATCTCCCGCATTTCGTAAACTCGTCTGCTCGGCCGGATCGGGTGGCAACGTACTTTTATTAACGATGAACCCGACAGGGCTGATGTAGATTAACAATGGTAAGTACTGATGGTAGCTCGACCGGACCGAGCGGGGTGGCCCGATGAGATCGCAGTTCGGCGTCGACGGCCAGGCGGTCATCGTCACTGGCGCGTCACAGGGGATCGGTCGCTCGATCGCGGAGCGGTTCGCCGACGACGGGGCCGACGTGGTCGTCTGTTCGCGCGAACAGGAGAAAGTCGACGACGTGGCCGCGACGATCAACGACCGCGACGGTGGCGAGTGTCTCCCCGTCGAATGTGACGTGACCGACCGGGACGCCGTCGACGCGCTCGTCGACGCGACCGTCGAGGAGTTCGGCGGCGTCGACACGCTGGTCAACAACGCCGGCGCGTCGTTCATGGCTAACTTCGAGACGATCAGCGAGAACGGCTGGAAGACCATCGTGGACATCAACCTCCACGGCACCTACCACGCCACGCAGGCCGCCGGCGAAGTCATGCGCGAGAACGGCGGCGGCCAGATCGTCAACTTCGCCAGCGTCGCCGGCCAGATGGGCGCCCCGTGGATGAGCCACTACGCTGCCGCGAAGGCTGCGGTCATCAACCTGACCCAGTCGCTCGCCTTCGAGTGGTCCGACGATCAGGTTCGGGTCAACTGCATCGCACCCGGCTACGTCGCCACGCCCGGCGTCGAGTCCCAGATGGGCGTCTCGGCCGACGACATCGAGCGGGACGACGTCCACCGGCGCATCGGCCTCGAAGAGGAGATCGCCGACGTCGCGCAGTTCCTCGCCAGCGAAGCCTCGTCGTACATGACCGGCGAGACCATCACCGCCAAGGGCGTCCCGCAGATCGACGAGTCGCCGGACATCTAACTCCGCAGTACTGCGTTTTCCCGGCCGCTCACTGCGCCCATCCGGCACCGCCAGTCTCCAGTTCTCTCGGCGGTCTCCCCCCAGCAGTTCACACTCCAGCGAGTCGCCACGGCGGCGCTCGATATGTGAGGGTGAAAGTATTTGTTGCAGGAGGGAGCCGTCGGTACCATGGTAACACGAGACGTTTACCTGCCGGTGGCAGCGCAGCCGAGCGTCGAGACGCTGGTCGAGCAAGCCCAGCGCGGGGAACAGCTGGGGTACGAACGCGCCTGGCTTCCCGAAACGTGGGGTCGCGACGCCGTCACGACGCTGACCAGCATCGCCCATGGGACCGACGAGATCGGCATCGGAACCTCGATCGTGCCGATCTACTCGCGGACGCCGTCTCTCATCGGACAGACCGCGACGACCCTCCAGGAAGTCTCGGACGGTCGTTTCCGTCTCGGCCTCGGCCCCTCCGGCCCCATCGTCATCGAGGGCTGGCACGGCGAGGACTTCGGCAACCCGCTCCGCCGGACGCGCGAAACCATCGACATTGCCAAACAGGTGATGCGCGGCGAGGAGGTCGAGTACGACGGGGAGTACTACCAGCTCTCCGGCTTCCGACTGCGCTGTGACCCCCCGGACCCGATGCCGCCGATCGACGCCGCCGGAATGGGTCCCAAGTCCGTCGAACTCGCCGGCCGCTTCGCCGACGGCTGGCACGCCCTGATGCTCACTCGCGAGGGCCTCGAAGAGCGCATGGCGGACTTCGACCGCGGCTCCGACATGGGCGACCGCGACCGCGACGACCAGCGCGTGACGCTCTCGCTGACGTGCTGTGCGCTGGACGATCCCGGGGAGGCAGAACGACTTGTTCGACAACATATCGGATTCTATATAGGTGGGATGGGCACGTTCTATCGCGACGCCTTGGCACGACAGGGGTACGAGGACGAGGCCTACGAGGTGTCCGAGCAGTGGGCCAGCGGCAACCGCGAGGCGGCCATGGACGCTCTGCCTGACGAACTGATCGAGGAGGTCGCTGTCGCGGGCACGCCCGAGGACGCCGCCGACCAACTGGACGCGTTCGCGGACGTCGACGGCTTAGATGCGATCAACATCTCGTTCCCGCGCGCGGCCGACCACGACCAGATCCTCCAGACGATGGAAGCGCTCGCACCAGCCTAGGGGTCGGTTCTGGGGGCGGTGGACCGAGAGGACGCGTCGGTCAGTGACGGTTTATATATGATCGACCGAACATATTGCCCGTTCTTCCTTTTTATTTTTCATTAGATGGGAACGTGCTCCCGGCGTTATGGCCGTCTCAGGGAAAGTTACCGGGTGGGAGCACATGGAAGATCTCACTGGCCAAACAGGTCGTTCGCACGCTTCAGCGACGGTCGGTCCGTCGTGGCCGAATCGCTTCGCGTCCAGTGGCGTCGCTTCGCTACCGGGTGCGAGGCAGCGTCGCCAGATCCCGAGAGGCTCTACCGCCGCGAGTGTGATCGTCCGCCCCTGCGTGCGCCGGACGGGCGGCTACGAGCCTTCCACCATTCCCCACGCCACGAACGGTGCGGTTTGCCGAGGTGATTACTCATGAGTGACAACGACAAGACGCCAGAAGACACGATCAGCGACTACGAATCGAGACTGAACGACGTCCTCGCGGAGGTCGAGGACCCGGCGGTCACAGACGAGCGGGCGTCGCTCGAACTCGCTGGCCTGGAGATCAACCGGCGCGACCTCATGCGGACCGGCGTCGTCGCAGGTGCGGGTGCTGCGACCGGGTTCGCAGGCAGCTCCCTCATGACCCAGAGTGGGCACGCGACCAGCGACGACCACTTCGTCGAGCCCGGGGAGACAGACACGTACTACGGCTTCTGGAGCGGCGGCCACTCCGGCGAGGTGCGCGTCCTCGGGATGCCGTCGATGCGGGAGATCCGACGGATTCCGGTCTTCCAGCGGGACGGCGCGGTCGGCTACGGCCACGACGAGAAGACGAAACAGGTCCTCGAGGAGGGCGGGGACATGTCGTCCCGGCATGGACTGGAGTGGGGCGACTGTCACCACCCGATCCTCTCAGAAAGCGGAGGTGACTACGACGGCAAGTACCTCTGGATCAACGACAAGGGTGGCGGACGGATGGCCCGTATCAACCTGAAGTACTTCGAGACCGACGCCATCACCGACATTCCGAACATGCAGGCCTGTCACGGCTGTTCCGTGCAGTCGCCGGACACGAAGTACGTCTACGGCGTCGGCGAGTTCCGCGAACCCGTGCCGAACGACGGCCGGAACGTCGACAACCCCGACAAGTACTGGTCGACTTTCACGGCCCTGAACCCCGAGTCGATGGACGTCGAGTGGCAGGTCCGCGTCTCCGGCAACCTCGACAACGCAGACTCGGGGAAAAACGGGCGCTGGGCCTTCGCGACCGGCTACAACAAGGAAGCTGCCTTCAAGGTCGAGGGCATGACCCGCGACGACCGGGACTACGTGAAAGCGTTCGACGTCGACGCCATCGAGTCGGCTATCGACAGCGGCAACTACAGGAAAGTCAACGGAGTGAAAGTCCTCGACGGCCGGAAGGGGTCGAGACTCAACTCCAGCGGGGACCCGATCGTTCACTACATCCCCACGCCGAAGAGCCCGCACGGGTGCGACGTGACCCCCTCTGGCAAGTACGTCACCGCAAGCGGGAAGCTCTCCCCGACGGTCACCATCATCGACATCGAGAAGATTCCGAAGGTGGACGACCCCGAGGACGCGATCGTCGGCCAGCCGAAGGTCGGGCAGGGACCGCTTCACACTACCTGGGACGGCCGCGGTCACGGCTACACGACGCTGTTCATCGACTCGAAGGTCACCAAGTGGGACATCGAAGAAGCCGTCAACGCCAAGAAAGGGTCGACCAAGCCGGTCAAGGGGAAGGTGACTGTCCACTACAGTCCCGGCCACCTGCAGGCCGCCGAAGCCGAGACGACGAACCCGTCGGGCGATTGGTTGGTCAGTCTGAACAAGCTCTCGAAGGACCGCTTCCTCCCCGTCGGGCCCATCCACCCCGACAACGACCAGCTCATCGACATCAGCGAGGACGGGACCGACAAGCAGGGCGGGATGGACCTGATCGCGGACCACCCCGTTCACCCCGAACCTCACGACTGCGTCATCGCTCACCGTGACAAGATCAACCCGAAGACCACCTGGGAAAAGAGCGATTACGCGGACGAAAAGCCCTACGTCACGCCGAAGGACAGCGAGGTCAATCGGACCGGCGACCGCTCGGTCCACGTCAAGATGTCGGCCACGCGCAACCAGTACGGGCTCCGTGACTTCACCGTCAAGGAAGGCGACGAGGTCACGATTACGGTCACCAACATCGAAACGACGCGGGACATCATCCACGGGCTGGCGATTCCCAAGCACGGCATCAACCTCGCCGTCGCCCCGCAGGACACCAGGGAGGTCACGTTCACGGCCGACCAGCCGGGCGTCTACTGGTTGTACTGTACGTACTTCTGTAGTGCGCTGCACCTGGAGATGCGGAGCCGGATGATCGTCGAACCCCGGAAGTGACGCTGCCTCCGTGGGCTCCCACCTTATCAACCATGAACTATGAATTGCCAGAGGTCAGCCAGTTTCGCAACGCCCGCCGTGCGCTCCCGGTGGTAGCGGCGCTGCTGTTCGTCGCTGCGATCCTGTTTCCGGTGTGGCGCATCGCGGTTCACGCCGTCCAGTATCCCGAAACCGTCCTGCAGGTGCGGGTGTACGCGTACCCTCGCATCGAAGGGGACTACGTCGAGTTGGCGCGATTGAACCACTACGTCGGGTTCTACTACCCCGATCCGGTGTACTGGAGCCCCAACTTCGAACCCGACCCGTACGCGGTCGACGTGCCCGAGTGGTCGCTGGGTCCGCTCGCGTTCGTGGCCGTTGGCTCGCTGTCGCTGTTCGTCGCACTGGCTCCGACCACGGAGAAGCTAAAGCGCGGTATCAAGCTGCAACTCGCCGGGACCGTCGGCCTGTTCGCGGTGATCACGGCCGACATCCAGTACCGGCTCTACCGGGCCGGCCACCGCCTCGATCCCGACGCCCCGCTGATCGGCGTCGACCCGTTCACGCCACCCCTGTGGGGCCGCTACGAGATCGCCAACCTCACCACCTACTCGCGGTTCGGACTCGGCGCCTACATGGCGATGACCGCCATCGCGCTGTTGATCGTCGCCTACTACTACCGAGAGACGGAGGTGACCGTCGACGAACTGCCGGCTCGCGGCCTCGTCACGCTGTTGTCCTTCCTCTTCGGCGCCGAGAAGAGCTCAGGTCCCGACGCCGAGGTCGAAGGGGGCGACGCGTAACCGGAACGATGTCCTCCAAATCACCCCACCTGGAACGCGGATTCGCACTCCTGGCGGTCGGTCTACTGGTCCTCACCGTGGCCACGGCGGGCGCGCTCGGAACGGCCTCACGCACCGACTCGTCCGTCGCGTTCCAGCCCCCGGTACCGGACGAGTACGAGTTCACGTCGCCGAGCGCCGACGGCGTCGCCCGCGTGGACGGAACGACGTACGAGACGGTGGGCGCGGCGGTCGAGGCGGCGCGACCGGGCGACGTCGTGCATCTGCGCGGGCGCTTCGACGAGCGCGTCGTGGTTCGGACGCCCAACGTCACTCTCGCTGGCGCGGGACCGGATCGGACGGTCGTCGACGGAAACGGGTCCGGCGACGTCCTGACGATCGAGGCCGGCAACGTGACGGTCCGCGACCTGTGGGTCCGCAACGGCGGGTACAGCCCGTCCGACAACGACGCCGGCATCTGGGTCAACGCGAGCAACGCCACCGTCGTCGACGCCCGGGTCACGAACATGACCTTCGGGGTCTGGCTCGACGGCGGGCGGAACCTGCGCGTGAGCAACAACACAATCATCGGGCGCGAATCGGTCACGCCGCTGTCCAAACGCGGCAACGGCATCCACATCTGGAAGGTGACCGACGCGGTGATCACGAACAACCGCATCACCGACGTCCGGGACGGGGTGTACTACTCCTGGGCGTCGAACGTGACTGCCAGCGAGAACGTATTGTGGGACATCCGGTACGGCATCCACTACATGTACTCCGACGACTGCACGCTCAGGGAGAACCTCGCGTTCGATAACGACATCGGCTACGCGCTGATGGTCTCGAAGCAGCTGCACATCGTCGACAACACCGCCATCAACAATTCGGGCCAGAGCAGTCACGGCATCCTCCTGAAGGGCATCGACGACACGGAGATCAGGAACAACACGCTGGTGGACAACGGCAACGGCCAGTACGTGTTCAACTCGATGGACAACAACATCACTGGCAACCTGCACCTGGCGAACGACGTCGGCATCCACCTGACGGCCGGCAGCGTCAGGGAGCGGGTCCACCACAACAGTTTCATCGGGAACGGCGAGCAGGTTCGTCCGGTCATCGGCGAACAGGTGGCCTGGAACGCGAGTTCGAGCGGGAACTACTGGGCGAGCGCACGAACGGCGGACGTCGACGGCGATAGCGTCAGCGAGCTGCGCTACCAGCCGGCGGGGCTGGTCGAGCAACTGGTCGTCGACGAACCGGCGGCCGGCCTGTTCGTGGACAGCCCGGCCTTCCACCTGATCCGGCTCGCGGAGAGTTCGGTGCCGGTCATCGAGTCGCCGGGCGTCGTCGACCACCACCCGCTCGTCGACTCACCACACGAAGACTGGAGGCGATTCTATGAACGACGTTGAGATCAAGCGCGTGACCAAGAGCTACGGGCAGGTGACGGCGCTGGAGGACGTCAGTCTCGCCGTCGAGGCGGGGACGACCTTCGGCCTGCTCGGGACGAACGGAGCCGGAAAGACGACGCTGTTCCGCCTGCTCATCGGCCACGAGGCCCCCGACGCGGGCGCCGTCGAGATCGCGGGCCTGCCCGCGGAACGGGGCGTCGAAGTCAGACGACGGGTCGGTTACCTCCCGGAGCACGCCGGGTTCCCGCCCTCGTTCACCGGGCGGGAGGTCCTCGGGTTCCACGCAGACGTGCGCGGGGTTCCGGCCACCGTCCGGGACGAACGCATCGCCGCCGCGCTCGCGACGGTCGGCCTCGCGGACGCGGCCGACCGGTCCGTCGGCGGCTACTCAAACGGGATGAACCGCCGCCTCGGGCTGGCGACGGTGCTGTTGACCGAGCCACAGGTCCTGTTGCTCGACGAACCCACCGCCGGACTCGATCCGATGGGCGTGGACGCGTTCAACCGCATCGTGGAGCGCATCGCCGCGGAGACGCCGATCACCATCGTCTTTTCCTCGCACAGCCACGCCGAGGTCGAACGAGTCTGCGACCAGGTCGCCATCCTCGACGACGGCCGCGTCTGCGCGGCTGGCGACGTCGACGACCTCCGCCGCGACGTCGGCGAAACAGTCACCATCGACCTCCGCATCGGCGAGGACGACTCCCCGTCGGCCGTGGCCGACCGCCTGCGCGACGCGCCGGGCGTCACCAGCGCCGAACCCTCCGACGACCGCGGGCTCCGCGTCCGGTGTGCCCGTCCAGACACCTACGGCGTCCTGTCGATGGTTCACGACGTCGCCGCGGTGGACGGGTTCGAGGTGCGCGAACCAAGCATCGAGGACGTGTTTCGCGAGGCGATCGACGGGGGCGTGAGCGACGCGTCAGGAGACCAACGGGTCGGTTCGGGCCCCACGGGTGGTGCGCTGTGACTGATTCCGAGGCGGACCCCGACGGTGGCCACGTCCAGGCCAGCGTGGGCGACAGCGTCGACCACGAAGCTCCGATTCCGCTTTCGGGCCCGCGTGCCGTGGCGCGCATCGCCGTCCGAGAGTACCGCATCGCCGTGCGGAGTCGCTGGGGCGTCGGACTGGCCGTTCTCTTCGCCGTCTTCTCGGTGGCCGTCGTCGGGTTCGGCACCGCCGAAGTCGGCCCGAGTCGGTACGGCAGCGTCGTCGCCAGCCTCGTCGAATTGAGCGTCTACCTCGTCCCGCTGGCGGCGCTGGCGGTCGGGTACGACACCGTCGTCGGGGCCGAGGAGACCGGCGCACTGGACATGCTGTTTGCCCTTCCGGTGTCGCAGGCACAGGTCATCGTCGGGAAGTTCCTCGGGCGCGCCTGCGTCCTCGGCGGCGCGATGGTCGTCGGGTTCGCCGGCGGCGGCGTCGCCGCGGGCGCGACCATCGGGGTCGCTGGTCTCGGACAGTACGCGGTGTTCGTGCTCGCTGCCGTCCTGACGGCGGTTGCGTTCCTCGGTCTGAGCGTGCTGCTCTCGACGCTGGCGAGTGCGAAGACCCAGGCGCTCGGGACCGCGCTGGTCGCCTGGCTGTGGTTCGTGCTCCTCCACGACCTCGTGGCGCTGGGCCTCATCGCCGGCATGGACCTGCCCGACGCGGCCCTGACGGCGATGGCGCTGACGAACCCCGCCGACGTGTTCCGGCTGCTGGTGTTGAGCCAACTTGGGACGACGACCGGTGGGTTCGCTGCCGTCCTCACGGCCGCGAACCTCTCGACGCCGGTGTTGGCCGCGACCCTTCTCGGCTGGCTCGTCGTTCCGCTCTCCCTCGCGGTCGTGGCTATCCGCCGCCGGCGGCCGTAACCGACCGGTGCCGTTCACTCACAACCCCACCCACCGACCATGACTGAATCCAACGCAGACCAACGCGACGGACGACACGCATCGGCCACACGACTACGCTCCCGCGGCGACGGCGGTCGGCATCTCGTCGACCGCCGTACCGTCCTCCGGGCGAGCGGCGTCGTCGGCGTCGCAGCCCTCGCCGGCTGTTCGGGCTCGGGGTCCGACGCCTCGCCGTCGTCGCCGGACCCGACGTCGCTCGGCGACAGCGAACAGTGTGACGTCTGTGGGATGGTCGTCTCGGAGCATCCGGGGCCGAACGGACAGATCTTCTACCGGGAACACACGCCTGAGGGGCACGACGACCCGGCGGTGTTCGACTCGATCCGCGCGTGTCTCCTCCCGTACTACTTCGATCACAAACAGTCGGACTGGTCGGCCGCCGCGGTGTACGTCACCGACTATTCGGCCGTCGAGTACGACGTCTCGACCGTGCAGGGCACTCCCTACATCGAGACGGCCACGGCTTCCGAGACGTTCGCGGCGGCGGCGGACGTCGTCTTCGTGATCGAAAGCTCGGTCCACGGCGCGATGGGGCCGGACTTCGTGCCGTTCTCGGACACGGCCGACGCCGACGCGTTCGTCGAGCAGTACGGCGGCCGGACGGTCGCGTGGGACGAGATGAACCCGGACCTCCTGGCCGGCTAATCCTGTCGGACTGACGTTCGTACAGACCGGGACCCGGCCCCATACTTTTGGGCTGGAGGCTTCAACGAGTAGGTATGCGGACGAAGCGCGCGGTCGCCCTCTGCGGTGCGTTCGTCGCCGCGATGTTCGGCGCGAGCGTCCTCGTCGGTCCCCGTCTCCCCGAGACGATGGTGACCCACTGGAACGCCGTCGACCAGCCCGACGGCGCGATGCCGAAGTTCTGGGGGCAGTTCTTCGTGCCCCTGCTGGCGCTGGGGGTCGTCGCGCTGGTACTCCTCTCGCCCCGTATCGATCCGAAACGGGAGAACATCGAAGCGTTTCGCCCCCTGTACAACGAGTTCGTCGTCCTGTTGACGGCCTTCCTCGCCGGTGTGCACGGCGTCGTCCTGGCCGTCAATCTCGGCTACGACGTGCCGATCAGCAGCGTCGTCTTCGCCGGCGTGGGTCTGGTGGTGTTCTACACCGGGCGCGTGCTGGCAAACGCCGAGCAGAACTGGGTCGTCGGCATCCGGACGCCATGGACGCTGAGTGACGAACAGGTCTGGGAGCGAACCCACGACGTCGGCGCCGCGCTGTTCAAACTCTCGGGCGTCCTCGCGTTCCTGGGGGCGTTCTCCCCTCGCTACGGAGCGGCCCTCGCCGTCGGGCCGGTTCTGCTCTCCTCGCTCGCGCTGGTCGCGTACTCGTACTACCTGTACGAGGAGCGCGACGGAACTGACGGTCCCACGGCGTAGCCCGATTGTCTCTCGGTTCACCCCGAGGTGCTTTACAGATTTTACCCAGGAGGCCGAGAGGCCAACGGGTGAAAGGCCGCTGGTGCATGGGTGAACTATTTTAGGGGTGGCCGGCACAGTCCAGGTATCTCCATGCCAGACGAGTACACGGGTGCCGACCTGTTCGTCGACGCCCTCGAACAGTACGGGGTCGAACACGTGTTCGGCAATCCCGGCACGACCGAACTTCCGGTCCTCGAGTCGATCAGCGACAGCGACCTGGAGTACGTGCTCGGGCTCCACGAGGACATCGCGGTCGGGATGGCTTCCGGGTACGCCAGCACGCGCCGCTATCACAGCACGCACGACGACGACGTGATGCCAGCCGGCGTGGTGAACCTCCACATCACGCCCGGACTGGCCCACGGCCTGGGAAACGTCTACGCCGCGTCGTTCGCCGGGACGCCGCTGGTCGTCACCGCCGGCAATCACGAGCGGGACTTCCGCCACGAGGAACCGCTGCTGTACGGCGACCTCGTCGACATGGTCGACCAGTTCACCAAGTGGTCCGCCGAGGTCCTGGACGTCGAGGCGCTGCCGACGATGCTTCGCCGGGCGTTCCGCGTCGCGCTGACGCCGCCTACGGGACCGGTCTTCCTTGGGCTCCCCATGGACACGATGCTGGCCGAAACTGATCCGGCGGAAATCGAACCGCTGGGTCCCATCCCGAACGCGGGCCGCGGCGATCCCGCACAGATCGAGCGGGCGGCTGACCTCCTCGTCGAGGCCGACGATCCGGTGCTGGTGCTGGGCGATCACGTCGCCCGCTCGGGAGCGGACGCGGTCGACGCTGCCGTGGACTTCGCCGAGACGATCGGTGCACGCGTCCACGGCGAGATCCTCGCCTGCGAGGTGAATTTCCCCACGGGCCACGACCAGTGGATCTCCTACATCCCGCCGGACGAGGGCCTGGCGAGCATGCTCATGAGCAGCGACACGGTCGTGTTCGTCGGCTGTTCGACCAACACGACGCTGATGAACCACGACGACGACCTCGTGGGGGCAGACACGACCTGCATCCACGTCTCCGACGACGCCTGGCAGGTCGGGAAGAACCAGCCGGCCGACGCGGCCGTCGTCGGCGATCCGGGTCTCGTCGTAGAGCAGTTGACCGACCGCGTCGACGACCGGTTGTCGGACGAGACGCTGGAGCAGCGCCTCCAGAAAGTCGAGACGATGAAAGCCTCGCTCTCGGACACCATCACGGGGCTGAGCGAGGACGAGCGGCCGGACGGCGACACCCGCGCCGGGAAACACGAACTCGTCGACGCGATGCGGGAGGTCGCGCCCGACGCGTACGTCGTCGACGAAGGCGTCACGTCGAAGTATCCCCTCCTGATTCGCTGGGAGATGGAGGCCGAACAGATGGTCTCGAACAAGGGCGGTGGCCTCGGCTACGGCCTTCCCGCGTCCGTCGGTGCCGCGCTGGCCGAGTCCATGCGCGAGGACCCTCGCGAGGTCATCGGGTACGTCGGTGACGGCTCGTATCTCTACTACCCCCACTCGATCTACTCCGCCGTGCGCCACGACCTGGACCTGACCGTCGTCGTCCCGGACAACCGCAACTACCGCATCCTCAAGGACAACACCCAATCGATCTTCGGCGGAACCGACGAGGACCACGACTACGTCGGGATGGACTTCGACCCGCCGGTCGACCTGGTGAAAAACGCGGAGAGTCACGGCGCCACTGCACAGCGCGTCGAGACCGCAGACGAGATCGCCCCGGCGCTGGAGGACGCTCTCGACGCCGACGGCACCACGGTGCTCGACGTACTGGTCCACGATTGACGGAATCGAACCCTGCAACGGTTCTCGTACGTAGTTTATATATAATTCGTCCGTCAAGTATATACTACGGAGTCTCGACGAGTCTCACAACGGCAGTTTGGACACAGATGACGGGCACGACACTCGGTCGGCGATTCTGGTGGCTCACGCGGAACCGTCACGGCAAGCGGGTGTACGAGTTTCTGGCGGAACGGGGAATTCGCGTCTCCAAACTGGAGCGGTACGTGCGGTCGACCGGTGGCGTCGAGACGGCCGCGGTCACAGGCCCGGAGGACGTCGAGTTCACCTGTCAGCAGGCCAGCGACGTCGATGCGACCGCCGTCGACGCGTTCGAGGAACCGGCCGCGACCGACCGCATCCTGATCGCCACCGACGACGAGACGGTCGTGGGTTATCTCTTCCTGAGTCACGACCGCTCCGTGTGGGTCGACCCGTTGGAAACCGAACTGGACGTCGACGGTGCATACATCTGGCGCGTGTTCGTCGATCCGGCGCATCGAAAGCGCGGTATCGCGACCGCGCTCGTCGAACGAGCGGTCCAGGAAGCCGCACGGCTGGGGGCTGGGCAGGCCATAGCACTCGTCGCGGTCGACAACTACCCCTCGAAACAGGTGTTCCAGGCGAACGGATTTCGGGCCGACCGCGTCATCGGCTACTACCGATTGTTCGGGCTCACGCGGCGGACGGTTCGAGAGGGTCCCCGGTAACTCGTTAAACCGTACCCGGCAACTACCTCGCAGGCAGTATCGGTATTTCAGCTATATATTTATCTTAGCGTATTTTATATAGTCTCGATGTTGCAACTCAGGTGAACAGGTAATGACCGACGAGAACAGACACGCGGTACGAACGGCGTTGAATAGCCTGCGAACGCAGGTCGACCGTCGGACTGCCGGTGTGGACGAGCCCTACATGCTGTTCAGGCTGAACGTCGCCGACTACATCAGTCTCGTGGCGCTGTTTTTCGCCTGGTGCGCGACGTTGCTCTTGCTCTCGGGCGAACCCAACTGGGCGATCATCACGATGCTGGGTGCGTTCGGATTCGACAAACTCGACGGGTTCTACGCCCGCGAGTTCGGGGAACCGACGGTTCTCGGCCGGCAGATCGACGCGTACATCGACGTGTTCACCTACCTGGTTCCCGCTGCGGCCCTCTATCATTTCGTCCTCTCTCCCCACGTCGTCGTCAGCGCCGTCGTCGGCTTCGCGGTGCTGATGTTCGGTGGGCTGCGACTGATTCGCTTCACCAACGAGGGGCTGAAAGACGACGACGGGACCAGTTACTACCGCGGCATCACCGTCGTTCACGTGAACCTCCTGGTACTGGCGAACTACTTCGCGTTCGAGCTCCTGGCGCCGTGGAACGGCTGGGTGGCGGCTCTGACCGTCGTCGCGGCCGCTCCGGTCATGATCTCGGACTATCGGAGTTACAAGACGGTCGAGCGCCACTCGGTGGTCGGGGTGCTTGGACTCGTCGTCGTCGGACTCTGCTTTGTTCTCGAATACGGACTCTGAGCAGCGATGCCACCACTCTCTCTCCGAATCGATCCACACGTCCACTCGGCTGCATCGTTCGACGCGACCGCCTCGATCGACGCGATCCTCCGACGGGCTCGGGCCGTCGGTCTCGACGGCGTCGTGGTCACCGATCACGACGAACTCGACGCCTCACTGGAAGCCGCCGAGCGCGCCGCCGAATTCGGTCTCGTCGGGATCCCCGGCGTAGAGGTGTCGACGGCCGTCGGCCACCTGCTCGCACTCGGCGTCGAACGCCGCCCTGAGCTGGGCCTCCCGCTGGCCGAGACCGTCCGGCAGATCCGAACTCAGGGTGGCGTAGCAGTCGTGCCACACCCGTTCCAGCGCAGTCGCCACGGCATCCGAAAATCGGATCTGGGGGACGTCGACGGCATCGAGGTGTACAACGGCCTGGCGATGACGGGGTATCGAAACAGGTGCGCGCGTCTGTTCGCAGCCCAGTGCGGATATCCGATGATCGGGGGGAGCGACGCGCACACGCCCGATCTGATCGGGCGCACCCACACCCAGGTCCTCGTCGACACGCCGGCCGACCGTCCTGCCGACGTGTCCCCGTCAGCCGTCCTCGACGGCATCAAAGCCGGCGCGACCCGCATCGAAGGCCGTCGGACGCCGCTGTCTCGGTACGTCAGGAAACACGCCTGGCACGCGGAGTATCGGACGAGCATGGTGCTCCGGGCGGGCGTCGGCGCGCTGGTGGCCCGTCTCGTCTGACGGTCAGTCGTCGGTCGGCTCTGCTTGCACGCGTTCTCCCTTCGCGGTTTCGGGAAATATCTTCCCGGGGTTCAGCGTGTCTCTGGGGTCGAGCGCGCGTTTGAGCGCGCGCATCGCCTCGACGCTGTCGGCGCCGTGCTCCAGTTCGAGGTACTGACGCTTCCCTCGGCCGACGCCGTGCTCGCCGGTACAGGTGCCGCCCAACTCGATCGCTTTCTCGACGACGGCTTCGTAGATCTGTTCGCCCACGGCGACGTCGTCGGGGTCGTCACGATCGACCAGCGTCGTGTAGTGGACGTTGCCGTCGCCGGCGTGCCCGAAGCAGGGCACGATTTTGTCGTGTTCCGCGCCGAGTTCCTTCGCGTAGCGGATGATCGCCGGCAGTTCGCTGATCGGGACGGTCACGTCGCCGGGGTGGAGCGGTTTCAGGTCGGGGTCCCAGGTCTGGAGCGCGAAGGCGAGTTCGCTCCTGGCTTTCCAGAGTTCGTCCATCGCCTCCTCGTCGGCCAGCTCGAACCGCTCGACGTCGTGGGACTCGAAGATAGTTCGACAGAAGTCGATCTCCTCCTGGACGCCGTGGTTGGCGTGGAACTCGACGAACGTCATCGGCGCGTCGGGGAGGTCGGTCCCGAGGTAGTCGTTTGCCATCTCGGCGCTGATCGCGTCGACGAGTTCGATCTTCGCCACGTCCACCCCGGAGCGAACGGCGTCGAAGACGGCCTCGGCCGCGTCGTCCAGCGTCGGGAAGATCGCGCGCCCGCCGCGGATCTGCTGGGGAATCCCCTCCAGTTCGAGCGTCGCTCGGGTGACGACGCCCAGCGTCCCCTCGCTCCCGACGAGCAACTCCTTGAGGTTGTAGCCGCTCGAGGTCTTGACGGCCTTCGAGCCGGCGGTGACGACCGACCCGTCCGCGAGGACCGCCTCTAGTTCGAGCACCCAGTCGGCGATCTCGCCGTACTTGACCGTCTGCATTCCGCTCGCGTCGTTGGCGATCATCCCGCCGATCGTCGAGATGCCGCCCGAGGACGGGAGCGGGGGGAAAAACAGTCCCTCGCCGCTGACCGCGTCGTCGATCGCGGTGCCCATGACGCCGGGCTGGACGTCGATCTGGAAGTCGTCGGGGCGAACGTCGAGCACGTCGTTCATGCGCGTGAGGTCCATGCTGATGCCCGCGTACTCCGGCACGGCGTTGCCTTCCAGGCTCGTTCCGGCCGCGTAGGGCGTCACCGGGACGCCGCGGTCGTTTGCCGCTTCCAGCACTGCGGAGACGTCGTCGGTCGATTCGGGCCAGACGACGGCGTCGGGCGTCACGCCGGTTCCCGCTTCGTCGGCGGCCCAGTCGGCCGCGTGACTCTCCCGCGCGGACTCGCCGAACGACACGTTCCCCTCCCCCAGGCAGTCTGTGAGAAATTCACAATCGTATCCCATACCCAACATCCCGCTCCCGTGACGGCTTAAATTTACGCCGTAAACGACAGGTGATTCATATCGACGCTTCGAAGACGCGTTCGGAAGACCGTTCCCTGGAATCGAACGCTGATCGTGACTGTCGGGACGCGCTGGCCTCTCACCGGCGCCGCCGAGATCGAGGAGTGGAAAACGCCAAGAAACCCACTGCCTGTTCCGCTCTCCGGGGTTTTGCTATCGGACTGGCCTGCCGAAGGGAATGACTTTATCACGCATGATTTACAATGGAAAGTCATGCGAGCTGCAGAGGTAACAGAGTTTGGGGATAGTTCCGTGATCGAGGTCGCCGAGCAGGACGTGCCGGAGCCGGACGCGGGCGAACTCCGCATCGAGGTGAAGGCGGCGGGGATCAACTTCGCGGACATCATGCAGCGCCGCGGACACTACCCGGAAGGTCCCGACCCGGGCTACACGCCGGGGATGGAGGTCGCAGGCGTCGTCGACGCGGTCGGTGACGGCGTCGGTCGCGAAGTTGGCGACGAGGTCATGGGCTTCGTCAACCACGGTGGCTACGCCGAGTACGCCATCGCGAACGCGTCGGGCGTGTTCGACCTGCCGGAGGCAATGAGTTTCTCGGAGGGCGCGGGGTTCCCGGTGCAGTTCCTGACCGCGCACAACTGCCTGTTCGGGTGGGGCGACCTCACCGAGGACGAGTCGGTCCTGATCCACGCGGCGGCCGGCGGCGTCGGCACCGCTGCGGTCCAGCTCGCCAGCAACGCCGGTGCCGAGGTGTTCGGGACGGCCAGCACCGAGGAGAAACTCGGTCTCGCCGAAGACCTCGGCTGTGACCACCCGATCCAGTACACCGAGGTCGACTTCGTCGAGGCGGTCAACGACCAGACCGACCACGGCGTCGACCTCGTCCTCGACGGCATCGGGGGCGAGACGACCACCGAGAGCATGAAGTGCCTGAAAGACTTCGGCCGGATGGTGTCGTTCGGTGCCGCCAGCGGCGAACCGGGCAAACCCAACACCGGCGACCTCCTCTTCCACAACCAGACGGTCATCGGCTATCACCTGGGGCAGGCTATGCGGCGCGAGCCCGGGCGCGTCTTCCAGGCCGTCCCGAAACTCACCCAGCAGCTCCAATCGGGCGACCTCGACGTCATCGTCGGCCACGAGTTCCCGCTGGCCGACGCCGCCGAAGCCCACCAGTTCATCGAGGACAGAAAGAGCAGCGGCAAGGTCGTCCTGAAGCCCTGAGCGAACGCAGCTGAACGCGTCACCGACTGTCGCGCTTCCCGATCGTGACGCTCACTCGAACTGCAGGTCGATGTCCAGCGTGACTTCGTTGGTCACGTTGTCGTACACCGGCGACGTCTCTTTGACTTCCTCGTGCAGTTCGCGGAGCGCTTCCTCCGACGCGTCCGCGTCGATGTGCGTCGTGGCTCTGATCGCTTCGTACCCGGGCCGGACCTCGTCGCTCAGTCCGAGGAAGCCGCGGAGGTCGATGTCGCCCTCGAACTCGAAGCGCATGTCCTCGATTTCGATCCCCTTCGCAGCGGCGTGACCCGCGTAGGTAACGCTCAGGCACGAACCCAGCGCGGCGAGAAGGTGTTCGACCGCGTTCGGGCCGGCGCGGTCGCCGAGCAACGCTGCCGGCTCGTCACCGGTGATCGTGAACTCCGGCGATTCCACGGTGGTCCCGTCCTGTACGAAGTCACTAATGTGCGTCTCACTCGCGAACCCACCGGTCCACTCCGTCTCTGCCTTGAACGTGAACGACGCCTGTGCTGGGTCCGCTGCCGCGCCTTCGATCAGCTCTTCGAGGTCGTCGACGTCCAGTCCGTTGACTCCGGTCATGTATATAGTGTACAATACAATATCAGGGCATGCGCCCGTTAATCGTTTCGGACTTCGCCCAGAAATAGACGAACAGCCGTCATTAACGGATTGATGCGGTGTATGTTGCTGTTTGCGGATGGGTACGTCTTGGGGCGCATCGCACTATCTGAAATGGCATTTCGATAATTGGACACAGCTGGTGTGGATCTCCGAGACCCTCGGCTGTCAGTCGGTAGGGCCTGGGCCGGGGCGGGATCAGCGATCGGTGAGGCCGAAGTGTAGTCGAACAGGAGGCGAGTGGCCCGAACGCGAACGTAATCGGGGTATAACAATGGGTACTCACGGGGTCCGAGGCTCATGGACCGACGGACCGCTTTGCGGCGTGGCCTCGTGGTCGGGGCCGCCGGCCTGGCGGGATGTAACGATCTCCTCGGATCTGGACAGTCGACCGAACACCGCCCCGGGACGACGGAATCACCTTCGAACCACGACGGGAACCCGTCGGACGGCGCCGGCATCCGCGCGGTCTTCGAACGGCAGTTTCCAGCCTCTGACGGCGTCGGCGCCTTCGAGGACGTCACCGTGATCGACGACGGGGGTTACGTTCTCGTCGGAACGCAAACGACCCCGAGCGGCGGGTCCCGCGGGTGGATCACACGAACTGACGCTCAGGGACAGGAACGCTGGGGGAACACCTACGGGAGTGGTGCCGCCCAACTCCACGGCGTCACGATCGCGGCCGACGGCGACGTGCTCGCTGTCGGTCGCCGGGGAAATCAAACCGGGCGAGCCCGGGCCTGGGCACTCCGCCTCTCGCCTGACGGACGTGAACGGTGGTCCAGAACATACGAAGGCGCAAACGATCCCATCTTCCAGGCCGTTGCTCCCGCCCCGAACGGATTCGTTCTCGCTGGCGTTCACGAGATGACTACACAGGGCGGCGGGAGCGGGTGGCTCTTGGCGGTCGATGGCAACGGGAAGGTCGTCGACGACCGCGTGTTCGAGTCGGGGTACTACAGACTGTTCAACGACGTCGTCCGAACCGGCCAGGGCAGCTACGCGCTCGTCGGCAGTGCCAGCGACCGGCGTGACGGCACCAGCAGCGGGTTCCTCGTCGGAATCGACGCCGACGGGAAGACGCGATTCGAACGCCAGTTCTCAGCGGCACGGCAGAACGTGTTCAGGGCCGGCGTCGCCCGTCCGGACGGTGGCCTCCTCTGTTGCGGTGAGACGAGTCCAGCGCCGGCCGGGAGAAACTCCGGCGAGGACGCCTGGCTGGTCGCTGTCGACCCGTCCGGACGCGAACAGTGGTCGACGTCCCGCGACGATCTGAACGGCGACAGGCTGTGGGACGTTGCGACGGCCGCGGACGGCTCGGCGCTCGCCGTCGGCCAGACGAACGGAACCGGACAGGGCACCCGGACTGGGTTGCTTCTCTCGGTGGCTGCCGACGGGACCGTCCGGTCGGTCCGCACGACGGCTGACCTCCGCGGTAGCAGTGACTCCCTCGCAGCACTCACCGGCGTCGCGGCCGACGGGGACGACTACGTGGCGAGCGGCCTGCAGAACGTCGGGGGAACCGACGCCGACTCCGCCGAGGGGCGGGGATGGCTGCTGAAAATCTCCGCGTGATCGTCACGTCAAGGACACAAGAATTAGGGCGGGGTCGTCCGTATCACGTCGTCATGACGCGGGACGCCCTGGAGAAGGGGTTCGAAACGTACGTTTCTGACATCATCTCGACGGCCTACGAGCAGTTCGACGTGACCGCCGCGTTCGGCACCGGGACGACCGCCAGCGGTCGCCTGGTCAGCCAGCTCGTCAAGAACAACGCCCTCCTCGATCGGAAGGTCGTCCAGCCGGCGCTGGAATCGTACGAGACCGACGTGCTCGATCAGGTCCAGGTCCTGCTGGACTACGCGGAAGCCCCCGACGCTGACTTCGCCGACTACAGCGACGAGGCGCTCTCCCACGATACGTTCTACCAACAGCTCCGCGAGGACCTGCCGGCGGAGCGAAAGCGCGAGATTCGCGACGAACTCGTCGAGCAACAGCGGCGGCTCGCAGCGGCCGCGAGACCCATCGTCGAGGCCGACGAAGACGAGTTCTGGCCGGCGGTCGAGGCGACGCTCTCCCGCGACGAGGCCGAATCGCTCGTCACGGAACACTTCGCGTTCACCGACCCGCTCCGCGATCACCCGGACGCGTTCCGGTTCACGGAGACGGTGAATCCCGCGAAGCTACTGGCCGGCCCGCTCACTCTCGGGATGCCGACGCCGTCGCTGACTCTGGACTACACCGACGAGGTTCGCCGCGTCCTGACTGAGGCCGAACAGGACACGATCGAGCGCGTCCTCGACGAGATCGATCGCCGGTACGAGTGACCGCTATCTCGGGAGGTCGCTCGCGTCGATCGCGTCCCGCCGCCCGTCGAGAACGCCGAACCGCTCGCCGCGTCGCTGCTCCAGCCAGGACAGCAGCCGCTCGGCCCACGCCAGCTTCTGCCGCTTCAGCTGTCCGACCGCGGGGTCGTCGAAGTCCCAGCCGACGAACACCAATTCTCCGGCCCCGAAGTGATCCGCGAGGAACGCGGCCCTGTCGCCATCGGTGAACCCACCAAAGTTGCGAACGGGGCCGACCGGCTCGGCCTGCGTCGTCGGTAACACCCATTCGTCCTCGAAGGTCGGTACGTACTCGCGAACGGCCGGCACGTTGTCGCCGTGGGCGTGGGCGGCCACCGGTACCCCGCGCTCGGTCAACTCTCTCGCGGTCTCGGGCGTTTTGTCCAGATCAGTCACCATGCAGTCCACGTCGACGCCGGCCGCGAGCAGCCTGTCGGCCGCAGTCGACGCCGCCAGGACTGCATCGGCCGAGGCCGCACGATCCCGCTCGGCGTCGAGTGACGGTCCGGCACCGGCGATGGCGACCTGCCGGCCGGCCAACGAGAGCTTCGAGCAGTCGAACGAGTCGGTGAGGTCAGCGAGCACGTCGCGTGCGCGCTCGTCTGCGGCACGGTCGAAGCCGAAGTCGTCCAGGATCGCTTCGTAGACGGGTGCCCAGGTTGGATAGTCCATAGCCGTGGCTCACCGATCTGGTCCAGATAAATCGAGGCGAGCCGAAATGGCACAACCTGGTACCCCTACCCGGGTGCCCTTTCGGCCTTCACTCGTGCATTTAGGCGCATCTGTCATAAGTTTTCTCTCTCCGTCAGACACGCGATCCGTACGCCGTCTTGCGATTGGCGCTCTCAGCGGGATTCGCCAGACGGAACCGTATCATTTAAGTGATTCACCGATTCGTTCGAGGGCAGTTTCGACCTGTGCGGGACCGTCGAACCCGTCGGTCAGTCTGGCGAGCGCCCCGACCGTTCCGAACAGGAGCACCTCGTCGCCGGTTCCCGCGGCCACGGTGGCACCGTAGGTGCCGGCCTGGGCTGCGAGCCGATCGCAAGCCGCGTCGTCGAGATCGGACAGCTCGAACACGCGGATGGTCGTGTCCTCGGCGTACGCGTCGTCGATGCCGAGGCGTTCCACGTGCCGTTGGCTCTCTCGGACGGTCGTCACGTCGAGTTCCTCGACGCCGGCGTCCGGGTCGCGGAGGCGGTCACGGCTGAAGGCGTCGCCGATGACGGCGGCGTCCCTGGTCGCTGCCACGTCGTGGGTCCTGACGACGTGAGCACCGCGCTCGACGGCCATCGAAGTCGCAGCGAGACTCACGGGCAGCGCTTCCTCGGTCGAGCGACCGGCCAGTTCACGGAGGAAGTTCTTCCGGTTGATCGAGACCAGGATGGGGTAGCCGTAGCCGCGGAACTCGCGGAGCCGCCTGAAGGTGTCGCGGTCGTCTTCGAGCGTCTTGGCTTCGCTCCAGCCGCCGAACGCCGGATCGAGGATGGTCTTGTCGGTGAAACCGTTGAGTTCGAGGGCGTCGTAGATGTCGTCCACTTCTTCGATCGCGCCCGGCCGCTCCAGGTCAGGTGGACTGGCCATCTTCGCAACGGCCACGTCGTAGTCGTCACAGACGCGGGGCATCTCCGGGTCAGCGAAGCCGCAGATGTCGTTGACCATCTCGAAGCCGCGCTGCAGGGCTTCCTCGGCGACTTCGTGGTACCGGGTCTCGATGGAGAAGACGGCGTCGCCGCTGACGCTCTGGATGGCTTCGACGGCGGTGTCCAGTCGGTCGAGTTCCTGCTCGGCAGAGAGCACCTCGAACTTCTTGTTCGCCGATTCGAGGCCCACGTCGACGATGTCGGCCCCCTGGTCGATGAGTTGCTCGTCGACGTATGCGGCTGCCTCGCCGGGGTCGTCGAAGACGCTGGGATCGTACGGTGACTCCTGTGAAACGTTGAGGACGCCCATGATTCGGGGCGGATGGTCGTCACCGATTCCCAGCCCGGCCGCGTCCACGTTGCGCATACTGGTGGCTTGGGACAGACGGACAAAAACTGTCGGTTACTGACCCTTTGTCTCGGGCCGCGACCGCTCACGCTGCGTCCGCTCGATCACCGTTCGATTCGTGCTGCCCGAACACGTCCAGATTGTGCGCGACGAACAGTAACTCCCCGTCGGTGACCTGCCGATGACGGCGCGTGAGCCACTGTTCGAGCCGCTCGCCGTCGACGTCCGGCTGGTCGTCGACCGCGCTGGCGATCGTTTCGAGCAGGTAGTGCAAGACGTATCCTTCACCTTCGGGATACGTCCCGCCCGTCGGATGGATCGTCCAGTCAGCGCCGCCGACCGCCGGAACGTCCCAGCCCGCCCCTTTCAGTTCCGAGACGAGCCGCCGGCCAGCCTGACTCCCCAGCGCGCCGTCGTTCATGGTGGCGTGGTAGCGACGTTCGATCAGCGCGTCGAACGCCGGATCGGCCGCGGGATGGAATCGGGTCATACCGTCGAAGGTGATCGGGAAGTAACACGCGCCGTCGGGCACCGCGCCCAGCAGTCGCTCGACGGCCGACGCGCCCACCAGGTCGGCGAACGCGGCCCCGATCAGGAGGTCCCACGTGCGCTCCGCCCGCTCGACGAATGCGAACGCGTCCGCTTCGCGGACGGTCACCGTGATTTCACGGTCGTCGCGCACCAGTCTGACCTCCTCGGCGGCCTGCTCGCTGATGCGGTAGTCGGCAGCTCTCGCGGCCGCTCGAACTGTCTCGCGTGCGAGGGCGACGCTGTCGGGATCGATCTCGATGGCCGTGTAGGCGGTCCCGTCCGGGAGCAGGTCCCAGGCCAGCGCTCGGGCGACCATCGCACCAGTCCCGGCACCGACTTCGAGGACGTCGGGGGCGTCTCGCTCGTCGAGAAACGTCGTCACCCGGTCGAGGACGCGGCGATTCAGCGCCCGGTCATCCACGGATCGCTTCGCTGTCAGGTACTCCTGCATCGAGTAGGACGCCGGTGTGTCAGCCATCGACCAGGCCTCCCGACGACGCTGCTGGGGCTGACTGGTTGCTCTCGGCGACTGCAGCGACGAACTCCCTGGCACCTGCCATCGACTCCTCCCAGGTGGGATGCTCGGCGTAGCGATCGAGCGCAGCGAGCGAAAGCCGTTCGAGGCGGTCCCGGTCGGTCCGCAGCGATTCGACGACGCGAGCGATCGCCTTCGGATCGTCGGGCGGGACCAGCCGTCCGTTCTCGCCGTCGGTCACGAACTCGCTGGCGCCACCGGCAGTGGTCGCCACTGGTGGGACGCCGAATCCCATCGCTTCGAGGTAGACGATGCCGAACCCCTCGTACTCGGACGGGACGACGAGCAGGTGGGCGCGGGCGAGGTGGGCCGCGACCGCGTCGTCCGGTAGTCGACCAGTCAACGTCACCGCGGCGTCGAGACCTAACTCGTCGATTGCGGCTCGGAGCCGCCGGGTGTAGTCCGGCTCGACCGTCTCGTCGCCCACGATCGTCACCTCGGGTGGCGGTGAGAGGCCGGCGACGGCCCGCAGCAGGGTTTCGACGTTCTTCCGCGGCACGAGGTTGCCGAGAAAGAGCACGTGGAACGGGTCGGTCCGCGCGCGTTCGCGGACAGTTGCTCGGTCCACGTCGGGTTCGAAGCGGTCTCCGGCCGGGGGCGCAACCTGCGTCGGAACGTCGGCCAATGCGGTGACCGACGCGGCCGTGGTCGCGCTGTTACAGATGGCGCCGTCCACCGTCGCGAGGTACGCGCGCTCGACCTGCCGATAGAGCCCCTGTGCGAGTGACCCGCGCGCTTCGCTGCTCGTGAGGTGGTGGACCACGCTGACGACGGGACGGGCTCGGCCGAGCCGGTGGTTGATCCTGAAAAGCGACGGGTGACACAGTTCGTCCTGGAGGACCACGTCGAAGTCGCCGGCCAGCCGACGGTGGATCGACGGACGGGCGTTGTGGAGGAACTGTCTGGGATAGCTCGGCCACGGCAGGTCGATCACCTCGACTGTGTCACCTCGGGCGCGCAACTGCTCGACGAGCCGGCGGTCGTAGTGGAAGCCCCCGGACGTGTTGTCGAGACCACCGTAGACGGCGAAGCCGATCTTCATAGCGTTCGTTCGTAGGCCGCCCAGGCGACGTCGTCCTCGTGTATCCTGACGGTCACGCTCGTCAGCCGATCGGTCGGGAGCTGATCGAGGAACCGGTCGCAGAACAGTCGCGTGAACCGCTCGACGCTCGGGTTGTCGTCGCCGAACTCCGGTAAGTCGTTGAGCGTGGCATCGCGGTACCGCGCGACGAGGTCGTCGATCGTCGCGGTGACTGCGTCGATGTCCACGAGATACCCCCACTCGTTCAGCGACTCGGCTTCGAGTTCGACCTCGACCTCGTACTGGTGGGAGTGGAGATCGCCCTCCGGGCCCGGGTCCGGAACTGTGAGGTAGTGCTGTGCGACGAACGGCTCCGAGACGTTCAACGTGTACGTATCGTCGGTCATGGATAGGTCAAAAGCACCTGGAGCGTCGAGTTCGGCGCGTCGTCGAGTCGCTCGTAGGCCGTCGGTGCCGCCTCGACTGGCACCCGGTCGGTGATGAGCGGCGACGCGTCGAGCGAGTCGAGCCAGCGCCAGGCCTCGTCGAGCCGCCGGTCTTTCGACCACCGGCCCCGGTGGACCGGATCGATGGTACTGACCTGGCTGGCTTTGACGTCGATGCGGCTCCGGTGGAAGTAACCGCCCAGATCCAGCTCGGCGCGTTTCGTCCCGTAACAGGAGCCGACGACGACGCGCCCGTTCTCACCGGTCGCGGCGATGGCGTCGTCGAGCGCCGCTGGATCGCCACTCACCTCGATGGCCAGGTCCGCCCCGTTGCCGTCGAGACGCTCTCGGACGGCCCCCGCGACGTCCGCCGACTCGGGATCGATCACTGCGTCCGCGCCGAACTGCCGAGAGAGCGCCCGCCGGTGTTCCAGACACTCCACGGTGACGACGGTCTCGACGGGACACTCGGCGAGCAACGCCGTCGTGAGCAGCCCGACGATCCCCTGGCCGAACACGACGACGCGCTCGCCGATCATCGGCCGGCCGTCCATCAGGAAGTTGACGGCGGTCTCGACGTTCGGGACGAGGGCGGCCTGGTCGGTCTGGCACGTTTCCGGAACCCGGAGCAGGGTCGACGGCTCCGCGACGAAGTGACTCTCGTGGGGATGGAACGCGAAGACGCGCTCGCCGCGCCACCAGTCCGGGACGTGCTCCCCGACCGCATTCACCTCACCGACCGCGGCGTACCCGTACTGCATCGGGAACTCCGTTTCTCCGCCCACGGCGTCGATGGGGTCGTCGGCCAGCAGTTCCGCCGGCGCCTCGCCGTGGAACACTAACAGCTCCGTGCCGGGACTGATCGCCGAGACGTGCGTCTCGACGCGGACTTCCTCGGCGGCACACGCCGGAATCGGCCGCTCTTCGACTGTCACCGACTCCGCGTCGGTGAAGTACAGCGACTGCCGGGTCGAATCAGTCGCCATGGGCAGTCGCGAGGTCTCGTTCGATCCGCGTTCCGTTCGTTCGACACTCCTCGAGGGCGTGCTTGGCCGACATGCCGGCCTCGTGGGCGGTCCGTCCGCGGCCGATGCCGACCTTGAGCTCGATACCGGTCTCCGCGGTGACGTGCTGGATGGCACCCTGGTAGTTCGTCGGCTCGGCCGACGGACAGATCGAGACGATGTTGTCGCCACCCACGAAAAACGACAGGGCGTCGCACTCCCGATACAGGTACCGCATCAGGGTCGCGTACGCTGTCGTGACCGACATGTGCGCGTCGAACGCGTCGACTCGATCCGTGTATCGGCTGGTGAAGTCGTCCACGTCGAAGTGCGCGACGGTGACGTCCTCGGCCGTCCGGGCCTCGTCGTCGAGTGGGTCCCCGACGAGCGCTTCTTCCCGGTTGCTGTCCTGGGCACTGCCCACCCGCTGAAGTCGCTCGGAGGCCAGTTCGAGGGCGGCGGCCGGCGTGTCGCTGGCCGCCACGCTGAGACTCACTGTCACGGGATACTGGTTGCGAACCGTCCGTTGGATCGCTGTGTGGTCCTCGTCGTCGAGGCCGTTCGTCACTGCGATCATGTTGTCGAACCGGGAGTGGAACACGTATCCGCCACCGGTCCCGACCTGCCGAGACACGTCCGCGAACAGGCGCGCCTGCAACGACTGGAGGTCGGTCTCCCGCCGCGGTTCCGGTGTCACCGTCCAGGGACCGTAGTTGTCCAACTGGACCAGCGTCACCTGTATCGTTGGGGTTGACACACCCTCACAATCACCGGCTCGATTCTCAATACTTTTGCCGCCTCTGGATATACTTTCGCGCTTATTCGATGCGCAGAGACGGCTCCTGCGGGTGATGCGCTGACAGGGGCCCAGGCGTCCGTCACGCCACCTCGCGAGACCGGGAGGAAGGGTGCGGTGACAGCGGCTTACTCGTGCTCGTTGCCGATTCCACTGATCTCGAACCTGGCACCGCCGGAGGTGCCTTCAGTGACGCTGATCGACCACCCGTGGGCGTCGACGATCTCTTTGACGATGTTGAGCCCGAAGCCGGTCCCCGACGAGTGGGTGGTGTACCCGTGATCGAACACCTCGTCTCGGTCCTCGGGGTCGATGCCCGGCCCGTCGTCTTCGACGTAGAACCCGTCCGCCAGCGTCCCGACTCTGACGGTGACGTCTCTGCCGCCGTGTTCGATGGCGTTCCGGAAGAGATTCTCGAACAGTTGCTGGGCGCGGCCGGTGTCGACGTCGAGGGTCAGATCGGTGTCGACGACGATCTCGGCGGCGTCCGTCTCGACCGTTTGCCAGCAGCTCTCGACGAGTCTGGCGAGATCGACGCGTTCGGTGTCTTCGACCTGCTGGCCGTGGCGAGCGATCGCCAGTACGTCCTCGATGAGTTCCTCCATGCGGACGAGTTGCTCGTCGATCACTGCCATGTTCTCGTGGAGTTCCTCGTCCTCGCAGGAGCGCTCGACGAGTTCGAGCCGCGATTGCGCCGCGTTGAGCGGGTTGCGAAGGTCGTGCGTGACGATGCTGGCGAACTGTTCGAGCTGCTCGTTCTTCCGTTCGAGTTCGCGCTCGCGGCGCTTCCGATCGGTGATGTCCTGGAGGATACCGTCGAAGTACACCTCGCCGTCCTCTTCGACTTTCATCGCCGTGAGCGACACCTGGATGGTCTCGCCGGCCAGCGTCTCCTGTTCGACCTCCAGGCCCGTGATCGTGCCTTCCTCCCGAAGAGACTGACTGAACGCCGCGCGCTCGTCGGCGTCGGCGTAGAACTCGCTGACGTTTCGCTGGAGGAGTTCGCTCTTCGAGTACGCGTCGTAGATCGACACGAGTTCCGAGTTCACCTCGACGAACTCGCCGTCGTCCCCCGGCGTGGTCCGGAACACGCCGACGGGCAGGTTCTCGATGATGTGCTCGTACTGCTCTAACTTCTGCTCGTAGGCCTTTCGCTGGGTGATGTCGGTGTTGATGGCGACGAACCGATCGATCTCGCCATCGGCGGTTTCGACCGGTGCGATGGTCTGTTCGACCACGTACTGGTGACCGTTCTTTCGCTCGTTTATCACCTCGCCCTTCCAGGTGCTCCCCGAGAGGATCGTGTTCCACAGCGACGCGTAGTACTCGCTGCTGTGCTCGCCCGAGTTGAGGATGTTCGGGTTCTCCCCGACCGCCTCCTCGTAGGAGTAGCCCGTCGACTCCTCGAACGCCGGGTTGACGTACTCGATCAGTCCGTCGGGGTCGGTGATGTAGATCGCGTGGCCTGCCTGCTCGACCACTTCGCGAAACCGGCGGAGTTCCCGCTCTCGCTGCTTGTGTTGTGAGATGTCCGTGAGCGTCACGACGACGCCGTTGACGGCCGGGTTCGAAAGCTGATTGCGGGCGCGACATTCGACCCAGCACCACGACCCGTCGTTGCACTCGATCCGGAACTGGACCGTGACGGTTCGTTCGGGCTTTGCGAGCACCGTCTCGAACACGTCGTGAATCCGGTCGACGTCGTCGGGATGGGTGATCGCTCCAACCTCTTTGCCGGTCAACGTGGACGGTTCGCACTCGAACAACCGGTCGCCAGACGGACTCACGTACTGAATCGTCCCCGACTCGTCGAGGACGCAGATGGTATCGGTCGTCTCCGCGAGCAGCGTGTGGACCGTCCCCCCGGCGCCGGTCCTGGGTACCGTGGTTCGATACCGCTCTGCCGCGCGCTGAATCCGCTGGGCCGTGACCGCGTACGGCGCCGGCTCCGCGTCGAGCAGGACGTACTCCGTGCGGTCGGCGTCGAGTGCGTCGAGGACCTGGTCAGTGGCTCCGTCGCTCACGAGGAGCAGGAACGGCAGTGCGGCGTCGTGCTCGGCGACGGACTGGCGAACTGATTCCCAGTCGGAGTCGGCCAACTCGTCGTCACAGACCACGCAGGCGAACGACTCCTCGGACAGTCGATCGAGCGCGTCTGGAGCCGCTGGTTCTTTGACGACGACGGCGTTCTCACACCCGAGTTCGTCAGTCACGCGTTCGACCAGGAGAGAATCGGACCCGATGTAGAGGACGCGGAGATGGGGTTTGCTGCCCATAGGTGAAACTCAATTGCTTTGATCGTTGGCTTCCAGTTCGGAAATACTCCCCGGTTTGTGATATGTGTCTAGTCCACGCTGCTTATATCAGTCAGCCGGCTAGCGTTCGAACATGGGTAAGGTCAATATCGGGCTCCGCGGTTGGCGGTTCGACGAAGACGAGGTGTTCGACGAGAGCGGCGAGTTGCGCCCCCTGGAGACGATGGAACCGGACACTCGCGACCGGATCGTCCGCCTCGCGTCGATGATGGGCGAACCCTGCGACGCGTGCTATCTGATTCACGGCGACGAGGACATCCAGCAGTGTAACGTCGCCCGCGTCATCTACGGTGAACCGCTCGGCGAAGTGTTGCTCTGTCCCGACCACGAGGCGGACTTCCTCTACTGGTTCCGCGAGGACGGCGGCAAACAGTACGCCGGCGAGACGGAACTCGAAGACGAGTTCCACGAGTGGTTCGCCGCCGGCGGTCGCGCCCCCGAGAACTACGGCGGCCTTCAGCACGTCAACACCGACCCGGACGACATCCCCGAGGAACCGGACATCAGCGACGAGATTCCGACGCTCGAAGAGGAAATCGAGAAACTCGACGACGAAGATCTCGACGCGCTGGACGTGAACCTCGACGATCTGGACTTCTAACATGTCCATCGCCGTCGCCGTCGTCGACGCAACGGAACCGGGCAACGTCGGCACGATCGCCCGCTCGATGAAGAACTTCGGGTTCTCGGAGCTGCTGCTGGTCGACCCGCCGACGCTGGACCCCGACGGGGAAGCCTACGGCTTCGCCGGGCAGGCGCGTGAAGACGTCCTCCCGAACGCACGGGAAATCGAGTTCGAAGACCTGGCCGCGAACTACCACACCGTCGGCTGTACGGCCGTCACGAACGAGGACTCGACGAAACACACGCGCTATCCGTTCAAAACCCCGACTGAGATCGCTGACAGTCTGGCCGGCGTCGAGGCCGACACGGCCATCGTCTTCGGACGCGAGCGCGTGGGGCTCACCAACGACGAACTCGCGCAACTGGACGAGATCTGCTCGATTCCGGCCAGCGCCGAGTATCCCGTGTTGAATCTCGGGCAGGCCGCGACGATCGTGCTCTACGAGTTGCGGTCGCTGACGCTCGACACCACCCAGCATCCCGACGAACGCCACGAGCGAGCCGACGAGGCCGCGATCGAGGGGCTGCACGACGAGTTCGCGGACTTCCTGGCGGCGATCGGCCATCCGGCGGAAAAACGGTCGAAGGCACAGCGGCTCTGGCGACGGTTCGTCGGGCGCGCACACCCGACGGGCCGCGAGGCCCGAACGTTACGCGGCTTCTTCCGGAAGGCGACGCTCCGCGCCACCGACGACTCGTCGGAGGACGACTAGCGTCACCGAGCGGATGTGTGCGGCGGTCCGAACACCGGCGTGAAATCGTACACGACGTCCGAGAGGATGTGGCCCAGCAGGACGACGCCGGTGACGATCGCCAGCGATGAGCTCACTGGGGCGAGTCCGGCGACGAGTCCGACGGTGATGACGGCGTGACTCGCGAGCCGCCTCACTGCCCCGACTTCCCCGTCCTCGAAGATGGCTTCCTGCTCGAACAGCAGCAGTCGAGGGTTCTCGACGACGGCGACTGTCGCTCGCCAACTGCCGGTGTTTCGCCGTGCGAGCAGGAAGTGATCCAGGTCGACCAGGACGCCCAGCGCCGCTCCGTAGCCGACGACGAGCAGTGGCGACACCGGCGGCTCGACGAGTACGACGACTACCGCGGCGAGGACCACCGAGATGAGGAAGTGATGTTTCGAGAGAATCGGAACCCACCTGTCGGTATCTCGGCGTCCGCGGCCGAATGGGTTACGGTCGGGGGAACACTCGCCGACCCCGTCGAACTGTCACCGCAGAAGGCCGACGAACGGTCGCGTTCGTATCTGTGAGCAGATGGGTGGCATAGCTGTCAATTGTGGAACAATGCTTATTCTCGCTCCGGAGTAGCTTGGCGTAACGATTCAACGATGACTGGGAGCTTTAACGGGGGCGAAACGCAGGATACTGCGCCGCTCACGACTGACGTACTGTTCGACGTGTTCTCGGACGTCACCCGGCGGATCGTCCTGTTTCACCTCCGCCAGCAACGGGCGGCGACGACCGACGAACTGGTCGACGTGATCGCAGAGGTCGGCGAGTACAACTTCTGTGAGGTCGATCACGACCGCATCCTCTCGTTGTTAGTCCACACACATCTGCCCAAACTCGAAGCCGAGGGGCTGGTGACCTACGACCCGAGCGACGGCGTGGTCACGTCCTCGGCCCTCCACCAGGAGATCGGCGAGTGGCTCGACCTGGCGGTGCGGCGCGATCTCCAACTCGAACCGACGGCCGACGACGAGGACCAGACCGACGAGCAGGGGACGATCCGCGTGTTGCTCGCCGACGACGAGCCGGGGCTCCCCGAAACGATCGCGGGATACATCGAACGCGAGAACCCGGACGTCTCGGTGACGACAGCGACGAGCGCGCTCGAAGCGGTGACCACGCTCGAATCCGAGCCGTTCGATTGCATCGTCAGCGACTACCAGATGCCGGCCATCAGCGGGTTGGACTTCCTGAACGCCGTGCGTGACAAAGATTCGGCGATCCCGTTTATCGTCTTTACTGCCAAGGGGAGCGAGGAAGTCGCCAGCAAGGCCATCGCGACGGGCGTCACGGACTACGTCCAGAAGGGGCCCGACACCGACCAGTACGACAAACTGGTCGAGCGCGTCCGAAACGCCGTCGAGCGCGCACAGTCGAGGTAGTACGCCGAACGACGATGAGCGACCAGCGCAGTGCCGTCACAGACGGATCTGAGGCCCGCGACGAGCCGACCATCTCTGTCCTCTGTGTCGACGACGAACGTGACGTCGTCGATCTAACTGGGGCGTTCCTGGAGCGGGAGAGCGACCGCATCACGACGCGGACTGTCACGAACGTCCGGGACGCGCTCGAACGACTCGACGCGGAACCGATCGACTGCGTCGTCAGCGACTACCAGATGCCCGGCACCGACGGCCTGGCGTTTCTCGACGTCGTCCGCGACGACTACGACGACCTCCCGTTCGTGCTGTTCACGGGGCAGGGGAGCGAAGAGATCGCCAGCGAAGCCATCTCGCGCGGAGTGACGGACTACCTCCAGAAGGAACCGGGGACTGACCAGTACGCGGTACTGGCGAACCGCATCGAGAACGTCGTCGTTCGACACCGGGCCGAGAGTCGCTTCGAGAGCTTCCTCAACTCTGCCCCCTACGGCATCGTCATCAGTGACGCCGAGGGCCACATCCACCAGGTCAACGAGCACCTGAACGAGCAGTTCGGCTACGAACGCGACCAGTTGCTCGGTGAACCGATCGAGGTGTTGTTGCCCGAACGCTACCGGGACGAACACGCGCGACACCGCGGGCGGTACGTCGCCTCGCCCGAACGTCGCCCGATGGGTGCCGACTTCGATCTGTGGGGCCGCCGGACGGACGGGTCCGAGTTTCCCGTCGAAATCACGCTCAGCCCGATCGACCTCGACAGCGACCTCGAAGTCGTCGCGTCCGTCCACGACGTGACCGTCCAGCGGGAGCGCGAAGAGCAATTCGAACTCGCCGAGACGCTGTTCGAGAACGCGCAGGACGCGCTGTTCATCATCGACGTGGACGAAGCCGCCGACGAGTTCCGGCTGGAACGTGTCAGTCCTGCCTACGAGGCACACGCCGGACTCTCGAACGACGAAATCCAGGGTCGATCACTGCGAGACGTCTTCGGCGACGAGGAAGGGGAGGCCATCCTCCGCCGCTACCGCGAGTGCGTCGACCGGCGCGAACCGCTCGAATACGAGGAGCGACTGTCGGTCCCCGAAGCGGGGACGTACTGGGAGACGCGAATCGCCCCGGTCGTCATCGACGGGTGCGTCGAGCAACTCGTCGGCGCGACGCGCAACGTCACCGAACGGAAGAAGCGCGAACAGAAGTACGACGCGATCTTCAACCAAACGTACCAGTTCACCGGTCTGATGGAGCCCGACGGAACCATGGTGGAAGCGAACGAATCTGCCCTGGAATTCGGCGGGCTCGCCCGCGAGGACGTCGTCGGCAAACCAGTGTGGGAGACTGGCTGGTTCACTGATGACGAGGCCACGAAAGACGTGGTGTCGGACCTCGTCGATCGCGCGAGCAGTGGCGAGTTCGTCCGTGCTGAACTGGACATCTGCGGAGCGGACCGGGACGTAACCGTCGACTACTCCATCAAACCCATCACCGACGAGACGGGCGAGGTCGGCCTGCTGTTACCGGAAGCCCGGGACATCACGGCCCTCAAAGAGCGCGAGGAGGAGTTAGAACAAAAGCGTGAGTTCCTGGCTCAGATCCAGGAGGTCGCCGACATCGGTGGCTGGGAGTACGACAGCCGAACGGACACGATGCGGTGGACCGAGGAGGTCTACCGCATCCACGGGATGCCGCTGGACTACGAGCCGACAGTCGAGGAAGGTATCGACTTTTACCATCCCGGCGACAGAGCGACGATCAGGGACGCGTTCGAGCGCCTGACGACGGCTGGGGAGCCGTACGATCTGAAGCTCCGGATCATCACGAACGACGACGAGATGCGCTGGGTCCGCTCTCGGGGGGAGCCGTGGTACGACGACGACGGCGACCTCGTCGGTGTGCGAGGCGCGTTCAGAGACATCACCGAGCGGACGGAACGCGAGCGGGAACTCGAACGGCAGAACGACCGGTTAGAGGAGTTCGCCGCCGTCGTGAGCCACGACCTCCGCAATCCGCTGACCGTCGCCCAGGGATCGCTCGAACTCGGCCGCCAGAGCGGTGCACCGGAGGACTTCGAACGCGTCGAGAACGCCCACGAGCGGATGAACACGCTCATCAACGACCTGCTGACGCTCGCTCGGCAAGGACAACTCGTCGAGGAGACCCAGTCGGTCGTGCTCGATACGATTGTCGCGGCTGCCTGGGAGACCGTCCGGAACGGGCCGGCGACGCTGGACGTCGCCCTCGATGGCTACCGACTCGACGCCGACGAATCGCGGTTGCGCCAGTTGTTCGAGAACCTCCTCTCGAACGCGGTCCGACACGGCGGCGATGACGTGTCGATCCGCGTCGGGCTGCTCGACGATGGTGACGGGTTCTACGTCGAAGACGACGGACCGGGCATCCCGGCTGCCGAACGCGAGAGCGTCTTCGAACACGGCTACTCGACGACCCGCAAAGGGACCGGGTTCGGGCTGGCGATCGTCGAGGAGATCGCCGAGGCCCACGGCTGGACGGTCGCGGCGACCGAAAGCGCCGACGGCGGCGCACGCTTCGAGATCGCTGTCGAACCCGCGAACGCGGCCGTGACGGCCGAGTAAAAGGCGATCTGCAGGCCGACCGACTCAGGCTCGCTTCTGAATCTCTTCGCGCAGGACTTCGCTGACGAGGTCGCCGTCGGCCTGACCGCGGAGCGCGCCCATGCACTCGCCCATCAGGCCGGAGAACGCCTGCATCCCCTCGTCTTCGACCTGGGCTGCGTTGCGTTCGACGACCTCGACGACGGCGTCGCGAACCTCGTCCTCGGCGGCGCTGCCGAGGTCTTCCTGTTCTGCGGCCTCGGACGCCGTCAGTTCGGGGTTCTCGGCCAGCGCGGTCAACAGGTCCGGAACGCCCTCCTTGGCGAGTTCGCCGTCGGCGAGCAACGCGAAGACCCCGCGGAAGTGGTCGTCGGTGAGGTTCTCGACTGGCACGTCGTCACGCCGGATCTCCGTCACGTCTGACTCGACGGTCCGTGCCGCGAGGTTCGGGTCGACGCCCGTCTCGACGGCCTCCTCGAACAGTTCCCACCGCTGGCCGTAGGCGACCTGGTTGGCGACGCCCTCGCCGAGGTCGAACTCGGCCTGATACCGCTCGACTTTCTCGGTGAGCAGTTCCGGCGGCTTGACCTCGGCTGGATCGGGCTCGACGGGGGGCACGTCCGTCTCGGGGTACATCCGCGCCGCACCGGGGAGCGGGCGGAGGTAACTGGACGTACAGTCCTCGTTGGCGTCGCGCGTCTCCTCGGGCACGCCGTCCATCGCCGTCTCGGCGCGAGCGGCGACGGCCTCGATGGCCTGCTCGGCGGTCTCCGGGTCGTCGGCGACGATGGCGACGGCGTCGTCCTCGCCCGCACCGACTGCCTCGGAGAGGGCGCTGACTTCGTCCTCGGTCACGCCGTAGGCCGGCAGTTCGTCCGTGTGGAAGATGCCGCCCGCACCGTGGCGCTTGGCGTGATCGGAGAACTCCGTTCCCAGCCGGCGGTCGGGCTGGATCTCCCGACCCACGAGGCCGTCGAAGCCGTAGAGGGGGACGGCCATGACTTTCCCGCCCGAAGAGAGCGCGCCACCGATGACGCCAGAGTCGGTGTCCTCGAACACTTCGGTGACGTCCCGGGGATCGCCGACCTGGCCGTCGCGTTCGTGGAGTTCGTCCTTGATGTCGAGGAGTTCGACCTGGCGGCGGACCTCGTTGCGGACGAGGTCGTCGATGTCGTCCAAACTCTGGACGCCCTTCATCTCGATGCGGGCGCCGTCGGCGATAGAGACGTTGACGTCCTGGCGGATCGTCCCGAGGCCGCGCTTGACGTGGCCCGTCGAGCGCAGGAGCATCCCGATGCGCTTGGCGGCCTCTTTGGCCTGTTCGGGTGAGCGGATGTCCGGCTTGGTGCCGATCTCGACCAGCGGGATGCCCAGACGGTCGAGGCTGAAGCGGACGCCGTCGTCGGTTTCTTCGACGCGCTGGCAGGACTCCTCTTCGAGCATCATGTCCTCGACGCCGACCGGCCCCTCCGAGGTTTCGATCTCGCCGTCGTTGGCGACGAGCATGGAGCGCTGGAAGCCGGTGGTGTTCGACCCGTCGACGACGATCTTGCGCATGACGTTGATCTGGTCGACGACGTTCATATCGAGCAGCTGGGCGATCTCCATCGACACCTCGATCGCCTCGTCGTCGACCCGGTGTGGCGGCTCGTCGTCTTCCTCGACGAGGCAGGTCGTGTCGTAGGCGAGGTACTCGAACTCGCGATCGACCATGCTCTCTTCGAGGGCGGCCTCGTCGATCTCGCCGAGTTCGCTCTTCGTGGGGTGGAGATAGCGGGTGAACCGTCGATCGGACGCTTCGGGTTCGCGCAGTTCCGTCGGGCAGCCACAGAACAGTTTCTCCGCGGTGTCCAGTTGCTGGTGGATCTCCAGCCCTGCAACGAGCCCCAACTCCTCGTAGTCGTAGTCGTCCGCGTCAGTCATTACTCGGTGGTGGGTCCCCGGGGCGCAAAAAACACACCGTTGTCGGTCACGCACACCGCCGCCGACCGATCGCTGGCGCCGCTCAGTCGACCGACCTCTCGATTTCGAATGGAAATTTCGCTCTCACTGAACGTCTTGAGGCTGGGCGTCGACAATACCGTCATGCGTCGCCGAAAGCTCCTCACAGGTATCGGGACCGCGTCACTGATCGGGCTGGCAGGCTGTGGCGGGAACGGCGGTGGCGACGGCGGCGGCAGTCCGACGGACGGTGGCGGCGGTAGTCCGGGCGGTGGCGGCGGCGGAAACCAGATCGAGATGCGCACGGAGGGCTCCGAATACATCTTCGATCCCATGGGCCTGTTCGTCGAATCTGGAACCACTATCACGTGGCTAAACGTGTCGGGTGCACACTCTTCGACGGCCTACGCGGAAGGGACCGGACCGGCGACAGTCACACAGATTCCCCAGGACGCCGAGCCCTGGAACAGCGAGACCATCAGTCAACAGGGCGCGACCTTCGAGCACACCTTCGAGGTTCCGGGGACGTACAACTACTTCTGTATCCCGCACAAGACGCTGGGGATGCTCGGCCGAATCGTCGTGGACGAACCCGGCGGGCCCGGCGAGGAAAGCATGCCCCCGGACGGCGAGGTGCCAGAGAGCAGCACGATCGTCGAGCAAGGCTCGGTCAGCTGGCAAGAGTTCCACGGTTAGCCGATTCGAGCGACGGCCGTCGACTCAGAACGGTTTCAGCCCCCCTCGACGGGGATCTTCGCCAGGTGAACTCGCTTCGTGAGCGTCCGAGGCGTCCCGGAGTCGTTGTCGAACCGCACCGCACTGACCGTCACCGAGTGGGGAGTCGTCCCCGAGGGTATCCGCCAGCGAGCGGTGACCGTGGCGGTCTCCCCCGGTTGCAGTCGGCGCGTCGTGTTCCCGTCCGGTACCGTTCGCCCGTCACCGAGCGTCAACTCCTCTAGGCGGAGTTCGTACGGCGTCGTTCCGTTGTTTTCGACCTGGACTGTCAACGTGACGGTCCACTGCCCCGAACCGGTCCCGAGAGAGGCGTCGGTCAGCGTTTCCCGCTGGGGCGTCTCCGGCAGTAGCTCCTCACCCACGGCGACGCGACGGGGCTGCGGCGTGGCCGGGGTCGGTTCGTCGCCGCCGTCACCGAACAGCTGGAACTGCATCAGCCCGGCGAACGTCAGCACCTCGACCAGGATGGGGATGGCGATCGCGACGACGACGAGAACTCGAACGAGCGTGCGGCGCTCCATAGCGATGACTCGGTCAGGGCTGGACGGGTGGCAGCCCCGGGACCAGTGGTCCGTTCGCGACGAGCCCGTAGACTGCGGCTCCGTACGCCAGGACGACGAGGACGATCGCGAGGGCTGTCCAGAGCTTGAGGTTGTCGAGGATCTCGGGGGCGTGTTCCGGCCCGGAGAGTGCGGGCGGGATCGTCCCGTCGGCCTCGATCGATCCGTCGCGGCCGGTGAACCACGTCGCGAGGACGACGAACAGGTAGAGGAGCAGGGAGGTGAACAGCAGGACGGCGCCGAGCCCCATCTGGAGGCGCATCTCCGTGACGTCGCCCAGCACCGGCTGAAACTCGACGAACCGGTACTCGGTCGCGACGGCGGTTCGGCGCGGGACGCCCGCGAGCCCCGCCCGGAACATGGCGTTGGCGAGGAACGTGACGCCGACGAACCAGAGGTACGGCTGGACGAGTGCGACCCCGCGGAACCGGAGTCGCTTGCCCGTCACCTGGGGGAGGAGCCAGTAACTGCCGGCCATCATCGTGAGCGCCGAGGCCGTGCCGACCATGAGGTGAAAGTGACCCGGCACCCAGAGCGTGTTGTGTACCAGGTAGTTGACGTTCATGCCAGCGTTGACCATCCCGGAGAAGCCGCCGGCGGCGAACATCAGGCCCGAGAGCACCATCCCGGCGAACGCCCCGTCGCCCCACGGCAGGTCGGTCAGCCAGCCGAGATACCCCTCGCCGCCGAGTTGTCGGCCGCCGTGCTCGATGCTCGCGATGACGGTGAACGCGGTCAACAGCGACGGCAGTAACAGGAACATCGTGTTCGTCATCGCGATGAACTTGAACCCCTCCGAGATGCCCGGGTCGAGGAACTGGTGGTGGAAGCCCACCGGCGTCGACAGGAGGATGAACAGGACGAACACGACGCGAGCGAGGGGGTCGCTGAACAGCCGGCCGCCCGAGAGCTTCGGAAGTACCGAGTACCACAGGAAGTACGCCGGCAGCAGCCAGAAGTACACGACCGGGTGGCCGAAGTACCAGAACATCGTCCGGGTCAACAGGGGGTCGACGACGTCGATGATCCCGAGCGACCAGGGGAGCAGAAAGACGAGGATTTCGGCCGCCACGCTCACGCTGGCGATGTACCACATGATCATCGTCGCCAGCACCATGAACGTCTGGAGCGGGATGCGCGCGTCGGAGTTGTCGTCACGCCAGTCGAAGTACTGCCAGAACCAGTCGACGCCGGCGAGCCACGTGCCCACGACGAACAGCGCCAGTCCCGCGTAGAACAGCGGGTGCGCCTCGAGCGGCGCGTAGAACGTGTAGAGAACCGCCGCGCTGAAATCTACCTCGGAGAGCAAGCCGCCGAGGATCGCGATCGTCGCCATGACCGCCCCGACGAGCATCAGGCCGAACCAGAGCCAGGAGAACCACCGATAGCGGACCGGCTGGTCCAGACTCCGCGTGGTTCCCCAGTGATAGAGCGCACAGAGGCCGAAAATCGTGAACACGAGCGCCAGCAGGACGCCGTGGCCGGTCAGGACCGTGTAGTACTCCACGGACGTGATGAGGTCGCGGTAGATGCCGGTCCGGTGCAGGGCCTGGATCAGCCCGAAGAGTCCCCCGATGACCAGCGCCGTCAGAGAGACGGCGTAGCACGCCCGCGTCACCCGCGCTTCGGCCGGATAGTCGTCGACGAACGCCACGGTCAGTCCTCCTCCTCGTACTCGGACGGCGGGACGACCTCGATTCGCCCCTCCATCGTGTGGTGGCCGGAGCCACAGTACTCGTTACAGACGACGTCGTACTCGCCGGTGTCGTCGAAGGTGACCGAGAACACCGCTGACTGACCGGGCACTGCCATCACGTTGACGTTCGTACCGACGACTTCGAACCCGTGGAGGACGTCCGGACTCGTGAGGTGGAAGGTCACGTTACTTCCCGCCGGAACCCGAATGGGCTGGGCCGTCCCGGGCTGGAAGAAGAAGCGTCGAGCCAGCACGTACACGTCACACGACGACCGATCGTCGTTGCAGTACACCCCGGGGTCGCGGAAGTCCGGCGATTCCGTGGGGTCCTGTGGGTTTGCGAGCGCCCCGCCCCGGTCGCCGACCATGTCGACGCCCGCAACGACCGCGCCGTAGACGACCGTCGCGACGAGTCCCACGATGAACAGGAGGGCGACGAAGAGCCACCCCTTCTCGTAGCGATGAATCTCCACGGCTGTCACCCCCCGATAGTCGGTCCACCGCCGAGGAACTCCACGAAGTACGTGAACAGCCAGAGGAGGGTTATCAGCGCGAAATACAGCGCGATGAGGACGACCGTTCCGATCGGATCGTAGTCGTCGTGGTCGATGTGACGGACGACCGTCCGGCGCGGTGACGCCCACGCGTCGGGGTCGATCCGCCCGGCGAGCCCCACGGCTCCGACGAGGCCCGCACTCACTGCTAACTCGACGACGCCGGGGTGCAGCGGCGCGTCCGTCGTTCGGACAGCGGACGCTCCGCGGAGCGTTCCAGGACGTCGCAGTCGCGTCGGTTCCGAGCGGCGAGCGATCGACGGTGTCCCAGCGTGACTCCTGGTCGGCCAGCGGTGTGGCGTCGGCTGATGGATCGGTAGCCTGTTCGACGGCCAGCGGCGGTGTCGGAGAGCGGGGGCCAGCGGACGCTGGCTCCAGGTCGGAGGCCGGCGAGACTGCTCGTCGAAGCTGCGTGCGGGCGAGAACTCGGCTCGTTCGCTCCCTGCGTCTCGGAGCCGAATAGCCATACCCGGCTATCCACGAATAGCCGGAAAAAGATTCTCTGCGCCTTCTGGAACCTCTCTCGGGGGGACATGTCGAGTGCGGAATCGGTGGGTGCCGTCGGCGCACGGGGCGGCGAGTAATTGACGGTGCTGGACGTGGACCCTCGCTGCATGGACCCCCGCGCAGCGCTTGCAGACCTCCCGACGTTCATCGCCCTGGAGGCGACCTCGGTGCTCACGGGCCATCGGCGGGGTGCCAGTTTCCCGCTGGACCTGCCCTACCTCCAGAGCGTCGTCCAGGCAGCACGTGCGTACGCAACCACCAGCGGCGACAGCGAACGCAGCCAGCGCCGGATCGAGTGCGTCCACCAGTCGCGATTGCGCCTCCAGACGACGCAGGTCTCGGTCGACGAACTGGAGCTCGACCCATTGCGGGAGACCTCGGCACGGATTCGGGACGTGGCAGCCCAACTCCCCGAAGTCCAGTTCCTCCGGGAATCGTATCCCGGCGACGCCGTCGTCGTCCCGGAGTGGCTTCGATACGGGCGCTCGGTCGAGTGGGGTCTTCGGGTGTACCTGTTCCGCGGCGGGGAGGCTCCTGCACCGGAGACCGTCGTCGACCGGAACCTCGAAGCGGTCGTCGACGGGTCCCGCTCCGAGTTCGAGGAGTACCAGGGGCGACTCCACGGCTACCCGGACTGTTGTATCGACGCCTTTCTGGAGCGAGCGAGCGACGACGAGCGACCGGAAGCGCGGTCGGTCGCCCCGTTGGCCGACCGCATCGACGAGCGCGCCCTCGGTGGTTCCTCCTCGATCGAGACGGTCCTCCCCGAGTTCTTCGCGTCCGATCACGCCGACGCCTTCTTCGCGCGGGAGTTCTTCCCGGAACCGGACTGCGAGACCGCACGCGAGATGGGGACGACGGTGTTCGACGCGATGACCGCGCACCTCGACACCACGCTCGTCCGGGATTTCTTCCGGCTGAATTACGCGTACTGCTACGCGGTCGCGATGACGCTGTCGAACGCGTCGGTAGCGGCGGGTGCTGGGCGGCCGGGGGCCGGCGACCTCGCTGCGGAGCACCAACTGTGGTACCTCCCGCTCGGGACGACCGCGGCGATGCCGCGGTACGACTGACTCCCCGACGCGTATCAGACCACCGTGCTGTTGTGTTCTTTCGTCTCGTAGGTGACCAGTTCGGCGGGCTCGTAGTAGCTGCGGCTGTTGTACTCCCAGGTGTACGAACTGGCCATGGACACGCTCCCCGGTTTCTCGGGGGCGGGGTACAGCTGCGTGTGGTTCTCGTCCGGGGTGTGATCGACCACGAACGTCACCAGTCCGGAGCTGCTGGTCGTGAACTCGTCGATCTGGACCGCTCCGTAGCAGGTCGCGTTCGCCGACCGGTTGGAGAACTCACCGACCTGTATTTGCTTGGTCTCGTTGCTGATGACGGCAGTGCCGAACGTGGTCGCGCCGAGCGAGGTCTCCTCGACGCAGCCCGGGAACCTGACGTTCAAGTTGTAGTTCGTGAGCACTCTGTTGTCGTCGTTGCGGAGTTCGACCACGTACAGCGAGTAGTTCTCCTCCTCGTGGATGTCGAAGTTCTCGGCGATGGCCTCGTCGGACACGCCGCTGACCTCGTGCACCGAGACCGACGGCTCCGGCTTGTCGACGATCCCGCTCTGGACGTGGAGGTCGTACATCGCCGGTCCGATCGCGGGACTGAGACTCGCGAACACGACGCCACCGATGAGACCGCCGATGATGGCAGTCTCGACCTTGTCGGCGAGCTCTAAGTTCCAGCCAGACACGCCAGCGTGCTGACAGAGGGAGCGGGCGGTCTCGCTACCGATCGCCTGGCGCAGGAACTTCGCGATGACGACGGTGAGCGGCAGCAGGACCGCCGCCGCGACGATACTGATCACGACGCCGATGAGGATGCGGAGGAGCGAATCTATCATCTGGAAGACAGTCATCGGCGATTCTCCCAGGGCTGTTAAGAATTAATCCGTTTCATATATGGTACAGGTAGTTGCGGGATGGAAACGACAGTACGGTACAGGCCCTGCGTACCTCGCGGACAGCAGACGAGCGGTCAGTCCTCAGCCGTCAGCGATTCGACGTCGATCTCACCGCGGAGGTACGACCGGCCTCGCTCGGAGAGCCGATAGAGGGCACGCGGTTCGTCGTGATACTCCACGAGGTCGTGGTCCGAGAGGAGCAGCAGGTGCTCACGGACAGTCTGGCGCTTCCAGTCTGTGTTCGCAGCGATGACGCCGGGCGTCAGGATCAACTCTCGGCGATCCCCGTTCTGGAGCAGTTCCAGGATGTCCCTGTCTACCGGCGTCATCCACGGGGCGAGGGAAGGGCGCATTGCTTGCTATACTGATTTTCCCTCTGAAATTCATTTCCATGTGAATTTCGTCTTCGATGAAGTTATTTGTCGAGCACACAGTGTCGGTGGTAACAATTAAATACATAATCAACAGGGCTGTTGCTAGGGACGTATCGGAAACCTGTTCGCTGATCGACTCACCAAGCGCGTTCATTTGACAGCGAACTGTCTCCATACGGAAAATGACAGAACAGGTGGTTTGCCCCGAGGGAGAACGACGGCGAGACGGTCTCGATCACGGGTCACAGCGGTGACTCGCTCCGCAGACGGGACGTGTTGGGCTGTCGTCGTGCTCGAACGACCGGTCGCGACCCGACAGCCAGCACAGGACGCCACCACACCAACTGTAGCATGACAGAAAACACCGCAGATACGAAGGAAGACGTCCAGTATGCTAATCTGAGTGCATTCCAGCGCGACATTCTGCTCGTTCTCCAGCGCCTGGAAGGCAGTGAGGAGGACAGCTACGGGCTCGCGATCAAACGACATCTCGAAGATCGCTACGACAGCGAAGTCAATCACGGACGGCTGTATCCGAACCTCGACGAACTGATCGAGCTGTCGCTCGTGGAACGGGGACAGATCGACAAGCGGACGAACCGCTACACGCTCACTGACGCTGGTCGCGAGTTGCTCCGATCACACGGTGCAGAAGTCACTGAACTGTTCAAGTAGTCCCACATCCTTCCGGCCAGGCGACCGGTCGTCTCGGGCGACTCGGTGCCCCGCCTGTCGTCGGTTGCCACGAGTGGTCTGTCGCGTCAATCGTCGCTCGGATACCGTTGTCGGGCCGGCGAGCGACTCTGCGGACGTCGTTTCGTGTACAGTGAGTAGGTGAGCACGGCGAAGCCGGCGGCCGTGAACACGCTCTGGATACTGGTACTCAACTCGAGCGGCAATCCAGCGAGTTGGTGGAGGATACCTCCCAGGATGACGCCGCTGGTGACCAGTCCGATCCCGATGGTCAGCGCACGTAACGCCGGTGAACCCGTGCGACGAAACGCCCTGTACGAGAGGTAGGTGATCGTCCCACCGAACAACAGGGTGACCGACTTTGTGGCAACCAGGAGGGCGATACTCCCATTCATACTTTTCGATTCGCTATTCTCACCAATATAAACGCGGGCGCGTTTCCACGCTTCGAGAATAGGCGACCGTTTCATCTTTTCAGTGCGTCTTGATGTGCATACTGAGGCGAGAGAGCGACGCGGTAGACGGCCATTCCCGGTGCCCGGGGTCGCCGCTTGGTCCGTGGGAGAAACCAAAACCATTGAACCACTCTCGACGAAGTTATCACAAATGGTTTCAAGGCTGCGAAAGAACCTGGACATCTGACATGGAACTCTCGCGACGGGCGCTACTCGGCACGATCGGCGGGGCAACGATAGCCGGCGTCACTGGCGTGACTCTCTACGGCGAGGTCGGTCGCGAAACGGAGGACCGTACGACCGCACTCGTCGCGGGCAGTTTGCTCGCAGTCGCAAACGAGGTCCCGGGCGCGACGGTGGAGGCGCACGGGAGCGCGGCAGTCAGGCGTTTGATCCTCGACGGTCACCGGGACCCCGACGCCGTCGCGCTCGCAGATCCGACGCTGTTCGAGGGGATCAGCTCCGATGCGACCTTGTTCGCGACGAACAGCCTGGTCCTGGCGTACAATCCGGAGTCGGACGTTGCAGACGACATCAGGCGCGACTGGCAAGCTGCGGTCCAGGACCCCGACGTCGGCGTGGGGCGGACGGACCCGGACCTCGATCCGCTGGGCTATCGCACGGTCATGGCGCTCGAACTGGCTGCGAACCGCACCGATATCGACGCTGATCGCGTCCTCGCGAACGCGACGACAGTACCGGAGACGGATCTGCTGAACGTCCTGGAGGGCGGGGAACTGGACGCCGCCTTCGCCTACCGGAACATGGCCGTCCAGCGCGACCTCCCAGCAGTGTCGCTGCCCACCTGGATGAACTTCTCCGACCCCGAGGCCGCCGACCAGTACGGCCAGGTCACGTACGATCTGGGGGACAAAACAGTCCGCGGGGCTCCGATCCGCTACGGCGCCACGGCCCTGACCGAGGCGGGCCAGTCGTGGATCGAGCGACTCGTGACGGGGACGGAGCGCCTCGAACGGATGGGCTTCAGCGTTCCCCAGTCGTATCCCGACCGCGACCGATCGGTCGCGACCGTCGGCGGCGAGTGACCTTCCGAACGCCTAAGCCCTCCCGCCCGTCATCGCCGGACAGATGCGACCGATTCGCGAGAGTCTCACCGCGGGGTCCTTGCTCGTCGTGACTGGCGCCCTCGCCTGGGCGACCGGCCAGCCGTTCGTGTTCCCGAGCCTCGGCCCGTCCGCGTACCTGCTGGCGACGACGCGACCGGGATCGATCCGCGGGCGAGAACTCGTGGGTGGCCATCTCGTCGGGATCGTCGCCGGCCTGGCGGCGTATCACGCGTTCGCGACGGGCACCTCGATCATGACCACCGAGCCGGGGTTCACGACGGCCCAGCTTCGCCTCGTGGCCAGTGCGGTCACTGCCGTGACGCTGACGACCGGGGGGATGCGGCTCACCGGGACCGGTCACGCGCCCGCGTGTGCGACGACACTCATCGTTTCTCTCGGACTGCTCACGACGCCGACCGAGGCGACTATCATCGCAGTCTCGGTCGTGACCCTCTACCTCGCGTTCGTCGCCCTCGACGGGACCGACCTGGCGAGGTGACGGCACCACGGCTCGGCGGCAGCTACTCCAGCGCGTCTGCAGTCCGAATGGTGACGTCGTAGTGCTGTGGGACGTCTCCGAGGTCGACGCGGACGATCAACACGGTCGTGTCCGGGTCGCTCTCGGCGTGGTGCCGGACCATCTGGTCTCGCTGGTTGCGACCGAAACTCGTCGACCCGTGTTTGATTTCCGCGACGTAGCGGTGGAGAAGCGGCCCGTCATACGCGTACGGCTGTTGGTCTGTTTTTCGCCGCACGCGGAACTCGAAGTCAGGACGCCAGAGGCCGCTCCCGCCCTTCGATTCCGGCGTGCCGACGGGCGACGGGGCGCGTTCGACCGCCACGCGGAACGCGTCGGGATCGAGCTCCAACTGGCGAGCGGCGAAGTCGACGATCGGCGGCGGATCGTAACTGTAGGCGCCGAACAGCGTCTCCGCGAGTGCGCCGACTTGTTGGGCGTCGAGCTGGTGGGTCCAGCCGTCGGCTGGTGGCCCGCGCTCGTCGGGCTCCGGCCGCAGCTCTCTCCCCTTGATCAGGTACGCGTCGACCGGGTTGGGGTCGTTCGGCGCCGCGTCCTGCAATCGGAGCGCTCGGCAGTCGATCGACTCGAGGAGTTTCTCTTCGGCCGCCCGCCGCGACTCGTACGTGACTACCTCGCCACCGTCTTCGCGTCGGGCCGCCACCTCGGGCGAGACCTCACACGCCGACTCTTTGAGCGCGACCCGAAACGGTCCCGACTCGTCCTCGGCCGGGTCGTCATCGTCGTCGAGCGGTTCACCGGGGACACCCGGCCACTCGTCTTTCCAGGACATGGTCACTCGAAGCGAGCGGTCAGTTCCGCTCGGCCCGGCCAGTCGTCCACTCTCATGTGCTTGGCCGTCGTTCGGCGACGCCAGTTGTTAGTTCACCGGTTCTCCCCGTCCACTCGACCGGGCGATTGTTTCGAGCGGTTGCGCGGTGACCCGTCGTAGTCCCCGACTGCGTGCTGGTTCCGGTCGGGCGTCTTTCCCGGATTCGAGTGGAGTTCCCGGTATGGACCTCCAGCAAATGACGCTCCTGTTGATACAACTCGTCGCCTTGCTGTTTCCCTTTCTGGGCATCGTCCTCCAGATGACGATCGGCCAACTCCGCGACGTCGACGAGACGCAGCACTGGCTTCCAGTCAGGGACATCGTCCTCGTCGGTGGCGGCTTCTCCGTCATCTTCCTCACCGGCGCGACGATACTGCTGGTGAACGTCGTCATCAGAACTACCCAGTACGGTATCGACACGCCGTTCGGATTGGCGCTCACCTTCCTGCTGGCGTCGCTGGTCATCTTCGGTCTCGTTACGGTACTGTTCCTGTGGGGAGTGTTGGTCACCGAGACCGAGTAGTCGGCGACAGGTCGTGCTCGAACGCCCGCAACAGCCCCCCGAAGACGAAGAGGCTGCCGTACACGACGTACAACCACCAGGGAACCTGGACTCGTCGCTGCGTCGGCGCCGAGGTCGAATCGTCCCGGGCGGGTTCTGATCGTCGCGGAGTGGCGGACTGTCGGTCGTCTGCGTTCTGAATCCCCTGCTCGGCGATGGACGGCAACCGATGGGTTCCCAGCGGCTCTCTGATCTCGACCGACGCGATGTCTCGCTGATCGTAGATGTGGAGGTCGTCGGCGAATATCCCGCTCGCAGTCCCGGTGTCCGAGACGATCCGCGGAACGAACTGCCACCGTGACGCGATCGATCGGTTCTCGCCGAAATCCCGGCGGATCTCCCAGGTGCCGTTGGGTTGCTGTTCGACGGTCAGTCGCGACACGTCTGCAGCGCGCAGCGTCGATCTGTCGTCGTACGCTGCCTGGCGCGTGTCGTACGCGGCAACGTTTCCGACCCACTCGTAGGTCCATCGGGCGGCGTAGTACTCGTAGGTGGTGTTGTCGACGAACTGAATCGCGAACGTCCAGTTCGGCTCGTACGCCGGCTCTGACGTGCGCGTCGGCGTCGGCGAAGGGGTGGCTGTCGGTGTCTCTGTCGGTGTCGGTGTTCCGTTGCCGTAGCCCCCGCCACTCACGATGGGTGGAACGAGAGCCAGCGTGACGAGCCCCACGACCCCGAAGACGATCAGTAGATTGTAGCCGTTCGTGACGACGTCGTCGCACGACAGGAAGACGCCCAGCGTGACCAGTCCCGCAACGGCGATCACCGCCTCGATTTCGATCCGGCCCCAGTCGGTGAGGACGGTCAACAGCGCGTATTCCGAGAGGATCACCAGCAACGAGAACGAGAGCGTTTCGAGGGCGTAGAGAAGCCGTACCTGGCCGCCGTCCTCTGCCTGCAGAACCTCGGCTCCGACGACCCCGCCGATGATCCACCCGACGAGTGCCACCGCTCCTCCGACAGGCCTGAACAGTAGCGCCCCGACGAGTGCACCCAGAACGAGCCCCACCTTGCTCCGATCGGCGAACGAGGGCGGGACGGCGAACCCTGTGCTACCGTCCCCCATGCTAGGCGGTTCGGTGAATCTCGGGTTAAGTCAATTGTCGGCTTGTTTTTCCCTTGGGTTTGCGTCGCACGACGGGAGCAGGTTCACACCACCCTGTCTGTGACTCGTGGTCGCGGCCAGGCGACCGTCCGTGTGAGAACCTGCGTGAATGGGGACGACGTACCAGTACACTGGACCTACAGTTTCGGTGTCTAGTGAGAAACTGCGGTGTGACTCCTGGGCTGTGTCGCCGACTTGTGTTCTCTCTATTATGGGCGAAACGAATGCGTATGCGTGGATTACGACCCATCTACCCTTCGAATTGCGGCTTCGAATCTAGCGATTGATGGCAGAGGGAGTATTAAGAGGCTGCTAACTAGTACCAAAAAGTATGTCGAGTACCCCCGAACGGGACAATACGGAACAGCAGTTGGCGCGCGTGTGCGAAGCGCTGGGGATTCCGGAGAGTACTGCCCGGAGCGCGCGCGAGCGATTCGACGGCGTTCGTTCCGTGACAGTGCTGGAAGACAAACGAAACGCGGCCATCGGTGCGGCGGTGCTGTCGCTCACCACGCGCGAGGACGGGTTGCCGATCACGGTTGCGAACATCGCCGACACGTGGTCGAAGACGCTGAGCGATCAGCCGCTCGACCCCGACGAGATCACCTCGCTGTTCGGGGTACTCACAGCGAATCTCGATTTCCAGGGGACGCCACCGCAGCCGCGGGCGCTCATCGAGCGGTTCGGCACCGACCTGGGTCTCCCGGACGGGATCATCGTCGTCGCGAACCGCATTCTCGTCGACGTCTTCACCCAGGACCCCGAAATGATCGCGGAAGGAACGTCTCCGGACGGCATCGCCGGGTCCATTCTCTATCTGGCTGCCAAGCTCAACGGCTACGACGACCTCACCGAAAGCGACATCAGCGACACGCTGGGGACGGGCCAGTTCACCGTCCAGAACCGGAGCAAGAAGCTCCGCGACGCGCTCGGGAAGGAGCGACTCGCGAACGACGATCGGTACCACCTCCATCCGGAGACGGGAGTGCCGAAGTCGAACGAACCAGCTCCCAGCGACCCGGGAAGCGGCGATCCAAACGCGAAAGCCCGACCGGACGGCTCGGCTGATTCCCCAGCGGCCACCGACGAAGACGCGGACGAGTCGACGACCGCTGCAGACGACCAGGCGTCGGACTCGCAGACTGAAACCGAAGCGGGCGCCGACGAAGCCGAGGACGCGGACAGCGAGGACGACCCGGCGGCTGCTCCTGAAGACGAGCAGGATGACGCCACGGCGGCCGACGACGACGAGTCGATCCCCGATGGGGACGACGCTGACGCTGTGGTGACCGGTGACGGGGAGTTCAGGGACATCGAAGCGGTCGTCCAGTCCCTGTTCCCAGACGAGTTGCCCACGACGGAACACGTCGCTGCGGAACTCGACGTGCCGATCGCGACGGCGCAGTCCGCGCTCGAAAGTGCAGCAGCCGACGGCGACATCGACCAGAAAGAGGCGGGGTCGACCGTCGTCTGGCTGCCAGGCGACCGGTCGCACCTGACGCCCGACCTGACCGAGGACGCCGTCCAGAACGAAGTCGACGAACTCGCCGAGGAACTCGACCTGAGCGCCTCGCTCCGGGTGTTCGCCCGTGGGCTGGTCAGTGACGCCGTCGACACGCTCTCCGTCGAGGACGCGAACGAGATGGCCGGGGCAGCCGTCCAGGCCGCCAGCCGAATCCAGGACGTCGACGTCGAGGCGGCCGACATCGCTGCCGCTGGCGAGTTCGAGGTGCGGATGCTCCACACGTGGCTCGACAGACTCGCCGAGACAGTCGCCGTCGAGATTCCCCGGTCCAGTCCGGAGTCGCTCGCCGAAGAGATCGCAGCGTCCCTCGACCTCGACGAGACCGTCCGTGAAGAGGGACTCCGCGCGCTCGAACAGTACGAACCTCGCGACGACGATCTCGAATACACGGCGTCCGAACTGGCCGCCGGGGGGATGTTCTTCGCCGCGACGGTCGGTGGTGCCCCGGTCGACCTCGACGAGCTGGGGTCCGTCAGCGGTGCCGACCCCGAGTACATCGAGGACGCCATGAACAGCATCCTCGTGTCGCTGTGTCTCGCGCTCGTCCGCGGCGAACTCGCGTACGAAGAGACGCCGTGGACCGGCGACCTGCTCGAATCGGACCTCTCCCAGGACTTCGGCGACATCGAGGTCGAGAAAGCCATCGCACTGGCGAAGACCCACGTCGCCGGCCGCGAGTCCCAGGCCGTCGACGAAGCGACGATCGACGTGTTGCTCCAGGAGTAGTTCCCCGCGGCTGGCCGTTTTTACATCTCGATCCAGTGGCCGAAACCACAGCCCACTTGCTCGTCCGCCGTCGAGCAACGTCTGTGCCAGACGGTCACGAGAACGCAGGCTATCAGCGCGTGTTCGGCCCCGACGCTCTCACGTTCGGAACGGGATTTCCGCTCACGGGGGCTCGGGAGTCGCGGCCAGCGATCGAGCGGGAACTGGACCTCGCTGCACACGCCGAGCGCGTCGGCTTCGACGCGCTCTGGGCGCGTGACGTGCCGCTCTACTGGCCGCGATTCGGCGACGCGGGACAGACGTTCGACACGTGGCCGTGGCTGAGTCACGTCGCCGCCCACACCGACGACATCGCCTTGGGGACGGCCAGCGTCGTCCTTCCCCTCCGACACCCGCTCCACGTCGCCAAGAGTGCGGCGACCGTCGATCGACTCTCCGACGGGCGCCTCCTGCTCGGGATCGCAACGGGGGATCGCGATCCCGAGTTCCCGGCGTTCGGGGTCGACCGCGACGACCGCGGCGAGCTGTTCCGCGAGAGCGTCGACGTCATGCGGACCGTCTGGCGAGAGGACTTCCCCGAGCTAGCCACTTCCTGGGGAGAGCTAGACGGCGACTTAGACCTCGTGCCGACACCGACGACCGAGACGATTCCACTGCTGCCGACCGGACGGTCACGCCAGTCGATGGAGTGGCTCGGCACGCACGGCGACGGCTGGCTGTTCTATCAGTTGCCGCGGGAGACGCTGGAGACGTATCTCGACGACTGGCGAGCCGTTGCCGGTGCGAAACCGTACGCGATGGCTGTCCGGACCGAACTCGCCGACGATCCGACCGCCGACCCGGAACACGTCCATCAGGGGTTCCGCGCTGGCAGCGAGTGGTTCGTGGAATACTTCCGCGACCTCGATGCCATGGGCGTCGACCACGTGCTCGTCTCGACGGCCGGCGACGACCCCGAGCGCGAACTCACTCGATTCGCCCAGTCGGTCATCGAACAGCTATGACCGTCGACTGAGACCCCGACAGTCGCGGGACCTACGATCCGCCGACCAGTCGCCAGCCGTCGTCGTCGGCGACGACGACCTCCCGCCGCTCCATCTCGGCGAGGATTTCGTCCATCCGGTCTGGTTGGGCGATCTCCATCTCGATGCGGTCTACCGAGTGATACGCCGAGAGGAAGTGACGGATGTCGTCTTCGGCGAACACCTCCTGGTCGGCCCGGTCCATGACGCCGCTGACGAGTTCGATCATGTCCTCGATGAAGTTCCACGGGTAGACGACCCAGGTCCACGATTCGAGGTGTTCCCCGACGAACTCGGGTTCGAACTCGCTGGTGTCGAGTAACTGGAGCGTGGCCGTGCGGACGTCGTTGGCCTCGCGGTCGGTGACGTATTCGTAGGCGCGGCTGATCGAGCCGCCGGTGTCGGCGATGTCGTCGATAATTAGGACGTCTTTGTCGGCGACGGAGCCCTCGGGCATGGGGTAGCGGACCTGCGCTTCGGTTCCTTTCTCCGCCGTCCCGACGTAGTGTTCCATCTTGAGACTCGTCAGGTCGTCGAGTCCGAGGAAGTCACAGAGACACCGGCCGGCGAACCAGCCGCCGCGTGCGAGTGCCACGACGACGTCCGGTTCGAATTCGGACGCCTTCACCTGGTCGCTGACGTCGCGACAGAGACCGTAGATGTACTCCCAGTTCGTTATCGTACAGTCGAAGTCGTCGGGCAGATCAGACATTCTCGAGTTCACCTTGAGCGGTTACTCTCGACAACGAAGCGACCGTAGTAGAATGCTCCGACAGGGATTCGAACCCTGGTCATTGCCGTGAGAGGGCAATATGATTGGCCGGACTACACCATCGGAGCGTGTGCACTCATTCGTAGCCGCGAGTTGTGTTTAACAGTTGCGCTTTGACTCGGCCCTGCTGCGAATTACCATCTGACACGGCACCCGCAGTCTGTTACTCCCAGACTGCCACCAGTCGTTCCGATGATCTCCGCAGCTGAAGTCAGGTCCTTAATTCCAAACTAATGCCTGAAACAAGAATCTGCGAGCAGCAGCCGAACGTGAGCGACTCTATCGTGGACTGCAAGTAAATGGACAGTAGACGGCCGCGATTCGCGTATATTCCCGCGAAATTGTTGCGAAAATATACTGGGTAGAGACTGACGAACGTACACAGGTGGTTGCGAGAGAGGAACGCGTTGGTTTGGGGGTACGATAGCTGGAGCAACCACACGAAGTAGGGACCCTCTTGGGGGCGGTAGCGTGTCTCGTGGCGACAGGAGCTGTCAGCCACGTCGAGTGCTACGGAGGGGCGACGGTTGGTCGGTCACGAGACAATCGCAGCACTGCACCCATGTACGATACAAACCTCCTCGCTAAGAGCACCGGCGCATCGTTGGGGGTCGTCGCGCTCGTCGGTGTCCTCTTTCTGAGCACCGGAACAGCCTTCGCCATGCCAGTCGCCGGCATCGGCGGCTTCCAGATCCAGGCGGATAGCATCGAGGGCGACGACCTGCTCCTGTATCCCGGCCTCGCTGACGGGAGCAACGAAGACGACTACCCACACTCGATCGTCGAGCTTCGAAACAACGAGATCGAGGACCTTCGACTGACGAAGACGCTCGACCTCTCGGACTACTCGGATTCGGTGGACGGCAGAGCGCGGCTGGTCATCGAGTCCGGTGGGACGGTCACGATCGACCGCCTGCTGTTGAAGACGCCGAAACTCTCCGCTGACGAGGCGACGTTCAGCGGACTCGAAATCAGCGAGAGTGATTCCGACACCCTCGAAGAATCGTTCTCGATTCGCGCCCCGTCCGACCCGCCGGATACCCGGCAGATCGAACTCGACGGTGGGAGCAATCCCGGCCTCGAGATGACGGACGCCAACATTCGGGCCACGTACCTCGCAACCGACGAAATCACGCTGCCGGACCTCGAACTCAAGTTCCAGTACGACAGTGACGACGACGGTGACTACGAGTACACGTAAGGTTCCGCAAGTAGCCCCGTCGCCATTTTTTCCACGGGTTTCCGGTCCCCGGTTCGTCGCCGGTCAGTCCTCGTCGTCGAACGGTGAGCCTGCGGCGTCGGGTTCGTGACCGACGAGGCTGACGATGTTTTCCCTGCCGACCCGGAGTTTGCTGATCAGTTCGTCGTCTTCCATGTCGGACAGGAGCATACTGACCTTGGATTTCGACCAGCCGGTTTCGTCGACGATGTTCGCCTGTTTCATCCGGCCACCGTTCGTCTCGAGCATCTGGAGCACGCGGTCTTCGTCCGAAAGGAGTTCCTCGTCGGTCACCGCCGGTTCGTCGCCTGCGGCCTGGTCGGCCGTCTCAGTCCCGACTGCTCGCGTGCCGGTGTCAGCGGGCGAACTCGCAGCGGCGTCCGTCTGTGTCTCCCCGTCCCCGCTCGGATCGGTGTCAGCGGTAACCGCCTCGACCAGCCCCGACCGCCAGACGACGCCGGCGACGAGCCCGACTACGAGGATGACGAGTCCGAGCACCACGATCGGAACGGAGCCGTCGCCGCCTGCCTGCTTGGCCGAGACGTTCGGCGTCGCCGTCTGTGACGATGCGCCACGAGATTGCTCCGCGGCAGTGAACACGATTCGCGGGCGGTTGTCCGGAAATCGCTGCTCCCCGAACCAGGTGATCGTGTCGCTCTCGACCACCGTCGTCCCGGAGTGCTCGTCGGGGGCGGGATCGATTCCGTCGGCAGTGAACGACAGTTCCGGCCCCGTCTCGAAGACCAGCCACTGGTTCGGCGCGATGTAGAACTCGCCTTCGAAGACGTCACCGACGATCACTCGCTGGGCCTCCGTTCGGGCGAATTCGTGCCACACGAACGACATCCGCACCTGTCCGCGGTTGCCGACCGATTCGAGCGAGGCAGACCGTTCGAACCCCGTCGCCGACATGTTCCGGCCTGTGCTGTTGGCGCCCGTGTTGACGAGCGCTCGGGCGCTCCCCCGGAAGTTCGTCCACATGTCGAGTTCCTGAGATTCGAATCGCCGAGCGTAGTCCCTGAACTGCGTTCGCTCGCTCTCGTTCAACGAGTCGGTGTAGTAATTGAACGACCACCGCGCCGACCCGTTCTCGTAGACGTGAATGTTGAACGTCGCGGACGCGAACCGACTGGGCGTCATCATTTCGGGCGAGCGGTCGCTCGTAGAAGGGACACCGTCAGTCGCCGTCGCGACACCTGCAGGCATCACGACCGCCCCGACCAGAAGGACGCAAACGAAAGCCAGCGAGAGCAGGCGAGACATCTAGTAGCAGATGAACTGCCGGCCAGCATAAAAAACACTGTGTCTGACCGAGTGAACGATTCCCAACGAAACCTGTCCGTTCCGGTGATTCGTCGGCGGGAAACCGTGCCGGGATTCCACAGCCCGATGTCGAAAACAATCAGTTCCAATACGTGTTTGAGAGCAGAACGATCCTCCGTTACGGGGCGAGTCTGTTCTTTCTGTTTTTCATGTGCTCTTCGTAGTACTCGAACGTGATCGGACACCACTCCTCGGCGAGATCGAGGATGCGTTCTGTCATCTCTCTGATCTCCCACTGGGCGTCGGCCGCGGCGCGCATGTCCGCGACGTGCATGAGCATCCTGACGTTCATCGACATGACCATGTTGACCTCCGTCCCGATCGGCAGGACGAAGCGGGCGTCCTCGGGCGGCATTCCCAGTTCGAGGAGTTCCTGGTAGGACTCGACGGCGTTCTCGATGGCGTCATTGAAGACCTGTTCGCGGCGCTCGGCCTCGTCTTCGCCGATGCTCCCGGTCTTCTGGTTGCGGCCCACCCAGTCCGGATCAGTTGCCGAGGGCGGCGTGACGACGAGTTCACCTTCGCGGACGTCCGCGGGATCGACGTCGTCGAAGGAAACGTACCGCATACTACGCACGTCGAACGACACGTGGCGGTGACGGGTGATCTGACCCATACAAGAGCGACTGATACCCTTGACCGCAAAGGTGGCCTGGGGATGCTCGAACGGGCCGAAGTGGCCGTGATCGAGCAGATGACCGATCAGCGTTTCCATCTTCTCTTCTGTGGAATCCCCTTCCACTGTTGTCATGATCTCCTCGAACGAGAGATCTCCCACGAACTCCTCCATATAATCGTTCCGTGCCCCTTTGCAGATGAGCCGCTCCGGCTCGGACGTTGCCTCGAGTAATTCGACTTCCATGTCAGGTTGCATTGGTGGTCGTGTGCCTCCAATAAAACGCTTCCTTCGTTTTCTCGTACTGTTCCTTGCTTTCTGTCGCAAACTTGTACTCGAATCCTGGTACTGGCCTGCCGATGTACTCGAAAAACCACTCCGTCTCGTCACTGGTGAGCATGAGCCGACCATCACGGAAAGAGGGTGAAATCGGTGTCTGCTCGAACAGCTCTCGAATGTATGCAATCCGATCCCTTTCGTTTTCCGCTGAGACCCATACCTGTGGACGGACGTGTCCTCCAGATCCCCAGATCAGATGCCCATCACAGACGTACCATAGCTTGAGAATCGTTGGCGAGAGGGTGAGGTCTCTCGGGTATCGTTTCTGACCTGTATCGTACCACTTCACGTACCTCTCGAGTTCCGGGTGGCGTCTCGTCGTGAGAACGTACTGATCGCGGACACTGTATTCACACGAAGCAAATCGCTCCAAACTCGATTCCCTGTTTGTTTCGTAGATGTCATCACTGGTTCGTCGGAGTTTCACGCCGGTAGATAGCCACTCGAACTGTTTGTCAATCCACGACAGAAAAGTGATTGATGTTGTGGATCTCGATGCGCGGATTGGCCGCAGATTTCGCTTCGTGAACTGTCCCATCACCCATGAGTAATCCCGTGAGCATCTTGTGGATCGCGTCGGGAATCGTTGGATACGAACACGCTGCGGACATGGCCCAGTGTTGATCCAACCGTTCGTATTTCACTCCACAGGACGGACACTTGTCTGATCCCATCGAGACAGAGCCTTCGTCGTGATCTCTGATAAACATCTGTCGGCTATTCTCTGTGGGGTCGGGCGTGTAAATTGAAACCGTTCGCTCCCGAATCCGTGCCATGGGCTATCAAACAGCCTCGACAGCGACCGTCGACTCGGTCATCGACGACGAGTACGGCGGCATGTGGTTCCTGAAGGACGCACTCGGGACGGACGAACTCGGCCTCACGATCATGGCACTCGAACCGGGGGCCAAGGGCAAAGAACACGACCACAGCGCCGACGGACAAGAGGAAGTGTACTGCGTCGTCGACGGCATCGTGGACGTGGATCTCGACGACGAGACGGTGACGCTGGGCGAGGGAGAAGCGATCCGGATCGACCCGGACGAAACTCGACAGCTGTACAATCGGGGCGACCAGCGGGCGAGACTGGTGCTGGCGGGAGCGCCGGTGTAGCGGTGGCAGCCAGGACTACAGCGTGGCCCAGGTGGTAGGGCTGTCGGTGATGCCGAGGACGCGCGCCTGGCGAGCACCTTCTGACTCCCGGATTTCGATGAGTCCGTCGAAGGCCTGCTTGATGACCTGGAGCGTCTGTTCGTCGTGAGCGCCGGTGTCGATGGTGAACACGCCGACGTAGCCGGCGGCGTCCAGTCGGGACGACAGGACGTGACAGAACTTGAACACCGTCTCGCGGTCGGTGTAGGTGAGCATCGTCGACAGCGAGACGAGGGCGAGTCGGCCCTCGGTCGCACCGTTGCTGTGGAGCGATTCGAGACACTTCGTGATGCCGATCCCGATCCCGGTCAGGTCGCCCGGTGAGGAGACGTGGTGGATGTACAGCCCGGGGGGCGTCTCGGTATCGCCGCCGCGGCCGCTCGATCCCTCGGCACGGCAGTCGACGACGCCGAGTTGGATGTTGTTCGCTCCGGAGACGCGTTCCTGGTAGTCCTCGACGACGGTGTCAGCGTCGTCGCCAGTGGTCACGACGAGCGCGCCTTCGCCCTTCCGTGACCCGTCAGCGAGAATCTCCATCGCCAGGCTCTCCTTGCCAGTCATCGCCGGGCCAGCGATGAGTACGCTCGTCCCGGGACGAATCTCCGACACCGCTTCGGTTTCAAGAACGTTTGAGAGGTCGTACATAGTTGCTACGTGTCATCTCCGCCGATCTGCTGAATCGCGGTAATGAAGTCCGAATCGTCTTCGATACCGCCCATCGTCTGCGAGAGGTCGTCTTGTAGTTCGGACACCCGGCCCTGTAATTGTTCGTATTCGTCACTCTCGGCCAGTTCCGCTCCGCTCTTTGCCGTCTCCAGGGTCGCTTGCTTTTCCACGAGTGCGTAGTACTCCTGGAGGAGGTCGTCGTAGTTCGAGCGTTCGAGGAGTTTTTCCACCGTGTCGTGGAGGTCCTCACTGCGAATCGGCTTGCTGAGATAGGCGTCGAACCCCATCTCGAGAATGTCGAAGTCAGGCTCGACCGCGGTGACCATCGCAACCCGGCAGCTCAGGTCTCGGCTCCGGATGCGCGCTAACACCTCGTCGCCAGAGAGGCCCGGCATCATCCGGTCCAAGAGAACCACGTTCACGTCTTCGTCGAGTTTGTCGAGCCCCTCGTCGCCGCTCTCGGCGATCCGAACCTCGTAGTCCGCCTTGAGCCAGAGGTTGTACGTCTCGGCGACGTCGGGCTCGTCCTCGACGATCAACACGACAGGCGCTGTCGAGTCTGTCATTCTGCTCTCTTTTACTCGTTTACCATTCCTCATACATAGCCCTGTGGGTCGTTCCGGTCCCGGGCAACCGCCACGCGGCTGCGGTTCTCGGCCACGCCCCTGCTGACGAGGAGCGCAGGAAAACGGTACGCACAAGCGGCGGGTCACTGTAGGGACTGTTATGATTGTAAATCTCGCTCGGGGTCAACGCGTCTTCACCAGCAACGCCTTTCTGGTCGACGGGGACCGCACCGTGCTCGTCGACGTCGGCAACGACTTCGACGTGGTGAGCGAAGTCCGTGACCACGTGGACGATCTCGACGCCGTCGTTCTGACTCACACGCATCCCGACCACGTCGGGAACCTCGGCGCGGTGACGGACGCCTTCGACGTCGACGTCTGGGGATACGACCCCGACTTCGCCGGCGTCGACCACGAGATCGACGACGAGGAGACGGTCACGCTCGGCGACCACGACTACGTGGCACTGCACACCCCGGGGCACAAGAACGACCACCTCTGCTTCTACTCCGAGGCGGCGGGAGTGCTGTTCGCCGGCGACCTCGTGTTCGCCAACGGCGGCTTCGGCCGGACGGACCTCGCAGAGGGCGACCGCCAACTCCTCATCAACAGCATCGAGCACCTCGTCGCCGTGATCGACGACGACCTCGAAGAACTGTACACGGGACACGGTCCGGCCGTAGTGACCAACCCGTCCCAGGACGTCGAACTCGCCCTGCAGGCCGCCCGAATGGGGTGAGTCCCTACACCGCGTCGTCCGGGTCGTGTCGGTCCATCATGCGCGCGGCTTCGTCGGCGTAGCGCTCGCGCGTCTCGGCGTCCTCGACCGGCGCGAGTTCGTCCGGATTCGCCTCGATGGCCGCCGTCACCTCCGGGGCACGGCCACCGAACCGGTTGAACGCCCGCTCTTGCTGCAGATACCGCTCGCCGTATGGCGTCGCGTAGACGATGACGAGAATGTGCGGTGAATCCGCCGAGAACGTCCGTTCGACCATCCAGACCTGCTCGGTTTCGGACTCGGACAGTTCTGCCATAGCGGAACTCGGCCGTACCGACGTATCAACCGACGGGCCGCTTCCCACACCCTGAGAACCCGTCCCTCTCAGGCCGTGCTGGCAGCATCGAACAGTGACTCGTACGCGTGCCCGTACGCGTCCGCGACCGCCGTCGGGTCCGTTCGTTCGGCCGACGACAGTGCGGGCAACTGCACCGAGTCGACGGCGTCGATGAGGTCGACGACGGCCGGGGCGCGTTCTTCGAGTTGCCCCTCGCGCGGGCCGCCGCTCGCGACCGAACAGGCCTTGACGTATCGGCTGCCCTCGTACACCCTGGCACGGCCCGGTTCGACCACTGCGACGGCGTCGGGATCGTACTCTTGCAGCGGCCGGGCGACGTTCCCGTAGGACTCGACGACTGCGCGGTCCTGCTCGCGGATTCGTCGGAGAATGCCCTCCAGTGCGACCAGATGGAGTTGCTCCATCACCTCGTTGAGTTCGTCCAGGGTGCTGACGTGGATCGCGTCGTCGAGCGGGAGGTGAGTTGCGGCGAACTCGGGGACGTCGACGGTCTCGTTGACGACGTAGTTCTCGGCGACTCTGTCGACGACGAACTCGCGGTCTTTCTGGCCCAGCATACCGGTCCCGTTGCCGGGTGACGGTCGCCAGAACCGGTGGACCGGGTTGATGTCCTCGGGATCGAACTCGCCGGCACTCGCGTCGGCGAGGCGGCGGGCGTCCTTCCCGAATAGCCGGCCCTGTTCGACGGCGTGACGGTAGTCGTCGTGGTGGAACCAGTGATCGTTCCCGGCGCGGGGTTTGAACCCGACCGCGCCGGTGTGTTCGAGGAGGCCGACGGTGAACGTCGTCTTGCCGGCGTCGACCCGGTCGGCCCCGGCGACGAGGAGCTTCATTCCTCAGCGAGTCCGTACAGCCCCGGCTCGTCCTCGCTCTGTGGCTCGGCGAAGACGAACGACTCGGCGTTGTTCACCATCCACGGGATGGTCCAGTCCAGCAGGATAGCCTCGGTCTCGGGATCGAGCTGCTGGCCCGGCTCCAGACCCTGGAAGAGGCGGGCGATCTCGTAGACGCTGTACATCTCGTCGGGATCGAGGACTTCCTCCGGGTCGCGGAAGGAAAGCGATCGCAGGTCTTCGAACTCGGACTTGGGAACTGGCATTGCCGGGCGTTGGCACCGACGGGAGTAAACCCTCCGGACTCGCCCCGAGGTGCCCGCCGGAACAGCGACTCAGGCGAGGGCGTCCCGGATCTTCTCGATCGGATGGGGCGGCCGGTCCTCGCCCGGACGGTCTCCGAGCTGGGTCCGACACGATGCGCCGGGCGCGACCACTTCCTCACCCGGACTCTCGTCGACCTGGTCGAACAGGATGCGCCCGATGGCCTTCGAGAGGTCGTAGTGTTCGGCCTCGTAGCCGAACGAGCCGGCCATGCCACAGCAGCCCGAATCCAGCTGATCGACGTCGTAGCCGGCCCGCTGGAGCGCCGCTGCGGCGTGGTGGTCCCGGTTGAGCGCCTTCTGGTTGCAGTGGCCGTGATAGGTCAGGAACTCACCGGCTCCGTCGAACTCGATGCGATCGTGGACGCGATGGGTGTGGAGGTACTCACAGACGCCGTACGCGTTCGCACCGACTGCCGCGACGTCGTCGCCGTCCAGGAGGTCCTGGTATTCGTCCTGGAACATCACGGCGTCCGAGGGCTCGACGAACAGCACCGACCAGCCGTTCTCGACTGACGGAGCGAGCGTGTCGACGTTCCGCTCGGCGCGTTCGCGAGCATCGTCCAGCAGTCCCATCGAGAACGCTGCGCGACCGCTCGGTGCCACCTCGTCAGTGTCGAGCACGCGGACGTGGACGTTCGCGGCCTCTAAGACCTCGACGGCGGCTTTCCCCGGCTTGGGGTAGCTGTAGTTCGTGAACGTGTCCGGGAAGAGCAACACCTTGTCGTCGGCCTCGTCGAGCGAGACCTGCGGCCCTCGCTCGTCGAACCAGTCGACTAGCGTCTCCCGGCGGAACGTCGGGAACGTCCGCTCGGGCGCGACGCCCAGCACCTTCTCGGCGACGAGGTCGGCACCGGGCAGTTTCTGGGCGACGTTCGAGAGCGGAGCGAACGCACTCCCGAGGGCGCTCACGCGGTCGACGTTGCCGAAGAGGCGGTCCCGGAGCGTCGTCCCCTTTTCCTCGTGGTACTGGTGTTTGACCTCGGCTTTCAGCTTCGCCAGGTCGACCCCGGTCGGGCAGTCGCTCGAACAGCCCTTGCAGCCGACACAGAGATCGAGCACTTCCTCCTGGAACCGGTCGGAGTAGATCTCCTCCTCGGGGAGTTCGCCGCTGATGGCCGCCCGGAGCATGTTCGCCCGGCCGCGAGTGGCCTGGATCTCCTCGCGGGACGCCCGGAAGGTCGGACACATCACGTCCGACCCGTGCTGGCGACAGGTCCCACAGCCGTTACACAGTTCGACGAGGTGGGAGAACCCGCCCTCGTCGGCGAAGTCGAGTTCGGTCTGCGGTTCGATCGACTGGTAGGACGGCCCGTACCGGAGGTTCTCGCGCATGTCCGCGCCGACGCCGCGGTCGCTTTCCGGACCCACGTCGGCTGCGCCGTCGCGGTAAACGACGTTGCCCGGGTGCAACAGCCACTCCGGATCGACGGCGGTCTTGATCTCCTTGAACGCCGTCCAGAGGTCGTCCCCGTACATCTTGGGGTTGAACTCCGTGCGTGCCATCCCGTCGCCGTGTTCACCGGAGAACGCGCCGTGGTGATCGAGGACGAGATCGGTCACGTCCTCGGTGATCGAGTGCATCTTCTCGATGTCGGCCTCGGTTTTGAGGTTGAGGATGGGGCGAATGTGGAGCGTGCCGCTGCCGGCGTGGGCGAAGTACGCCGCGGAGGTGTCGTGGTCTGCGAGGACGTCCTGGAACTCCTGGACGTACTCGGCGAGTTCCGCGGGGGGGACCGTCGCGTCCTCGATGAACGGGTACGGCTTGGGGTCGCCTTCCAGGCTCATGAGGAGCGGAATCGCGGCCTTCCGGAGCTTCCAGAGGTCGGTCTGGTCCTCGTCGGTGTAGGCCTCGATGACGTCGAAGGCGTCGCCCTTGTCGACGAAGTGGGCGTTCGTCTCGGCGACGGCCGCCTCGAAGTCGTCGTGGAGCTCCGAGTCGAACTCGATCATGAGCGCGGCGGCCGCGTCCTCGGGGATCGGTTCGACGTACTCCGAGTACCCGTCGGACTCGGCGGCCAGCCGGAACACCTCGTCGTCCATCAACTCGACCGCGCTCACGTCGAACTCCAGGGCCTCCGGGACCGCTCTCATCGCAGCCACCAGGTCCTCGAAACAGTACAGCGCGAGCGCCGTCTCTTCCGGAACTGTCACCAACCCGACTGTCGCCTCGACGATCACGCCGAGGGTCCCCTCGGCGCCGACGTAGAGTTTCGCGAGGTTGATGACGTCCTCGCCGTCGTCGTTCTCGTAGATGACCCGGTCGAGGTTGTAGCCGCTCACCCGTCGCTTGAGGTCGGGATAGCGTGACTCGATCTCGTCGGTGTTGTCCTCCACCAGCGACCGAACTGTCTGGTAGACGTGGGCCTCGCGGTCGTCTCTGGCGACGATCTCGTCCCACTCCTCGCTGTCGAGGACGACTTCGCGGGCGTGGAGTAACGTGCCGTCCGGGAGAACGGCCTTGACCTCCTCAGTGTAGGCGTCGGTGATGCCGTAGCGCACCGAGTGGGCTCCGGTGGAGTTGTTGCCGATGCCGCCACCGACGGTCGCCCGGCCAGAGGAGGCCGGGTCGGGGGCGAACTTCAGGCCGTGCTCGGCGAGGTGGTCGTCGAGGTCGTCCTGGACGACGCCGGGTTGAACCGTCGCGCGCTTCGCCTCGGGATCGACGTCGAGAATGCCGTCCATGTGCCGGGACATGTCGAGCACCACGCAGCCGGGTCCGACTGCCTGGCCGGCGAGTGAGGAGCCGGCTCCCCGAGGCATGATCGGGGTTTCGTGCGCTGTCGCGACTTCGACGGCAGCGCGGACGTCGTCGACGTCCGTCGGCGCGACGACGCCGGCCGGTCTGGCCTGGTAAATACTGCCGTCGGTCGCGTAGAGGATCTGTGCGTACTCGTCGAACCTCACGGCACCGTCGACGGCCTCGCGGAGATCCGCCGCGAGGTCCGTGTACTCCTCGACGGTTGCTCCTGCCTCGCGTGCGAACGCCGACGGATCGCCGGGTGGATCCGCCGGTCGAACCATCGGATCCCGATTATCAATTCCCATACTCGACACTGGGGATTGCCACCCATTAACTCTCTGGGTGTCCCAACGCGTGCACCAGACGCCCCTGACCCGGACCCACAGTGAGTGAAACGGTCGAACCCACTATATGATGGTAGCAGCAATATTGCCTTGCATTGCCAAACCTGACCGCATCGCCGCAGGACATCATCCGCATCGCGGGCACGGTGATCGTCCTCGCGCTGGCGTTCGTCACGGTCCGGCATCGACGGGAGTCCGGTGCCTGGGCGGTGACCGGACTGCTCGTCTCCATCGCGGTGTGGCTCGGCTCCTCGGTGCTATCCGCGGCCAGCGGACAGTCGCCACAGGCCGTCGTCTGGGGCAAACTCCTCTACACTGCTGCCCCGTTCGTCGTGTTGTTTCTGTTCCTGTTCGTCCTCCGGTACACGGGCAACGACGAGTACATTACACCGCGAACCCTGGCGCTTCTGGCCATCGAACCGGCCGTTGTCACCGTCGCTGTCTGGACGAATCAGTTCCATCACCTCTTCTGGCGGGACCTGCAGTTCGTCTCGGGTGGCTACTGGCACTTCCAGATGACTATGGGGCCCGTTTTCCACGCGAACGTCGCGTACTCCTATCTGCTCGTGCTGGTCGGCATCGGACTCGTGGTGCGGCTGCTTCAGGTGAGCCAGTCTCTCTATCCGGGGCAGGTGTACGCCGTGCTGGCGGCGATTCTCGCGCCGTTCGTCACCGATCTCGTGCGCCAGTTCGGCGACCTCCCGATCTCTCTGACGCCGGTCGCGTTCACGTTCAGCGGCCTCGTCGTGACGATGGCCATCTTCCGATTCAAACTGTTGGACATCTCGCCCGTCGCCCAGGACAGCGTCGTCGAAAACATTCGAGACGGGTTGTTCGTCCTCGACCGGGACGACGAGTTCGTCGAGATCAACTCGGTGGCCCGCGAGTATCTCGACCTCGAAGCCGAGCAGGTCGTCGGCAGGTCGTTCGCCGACGTGCTCACCGACTACCCCGAACTGTTCGACGAGTTCGCGGACGAGACGGACAAGGAAAGCGAGGTACGCGTCCGGACCGCAGACAGCGAGCGATTCTTCCACGTGCAGGTGACGCCGTTGACCGACCACCGCGACGAGCTGATCGGCCGCCAGTTCCTGATACACGACGTTACCGAGCGAGTTGCGCGAAAACGGGAACTCGAACGGCAGAACGAACAACTCGACCGGTTCGCGAGCGTCGTGAGCCACGACCTGCGCAATCCGCTCAACGTCGCGAGCGGACGGGTGGAACTGTTACGCGAAGAGATCGACGATCAGCACGGCCACGTCGACGCGATCCAGCAGTCCCACTACCGCATGGAGCGATTGATCGACGACATGCTGACGCTGGCTCGTGACGGACAGACAATCTCGGAGACGGAGCGCGTGTCGCTCCCGTCAGTCGCGAACGCTGCCTGGGAGAACGTGACGACGCGAGACGCGACGCTGACTCTCGGGACCGCCCTCAGCCTGGAAGCCGACGAGGCGCGGCTCTGCCGCCTGTTCGAGAACCTGTTCCGGAACGCCGTCGAACACAGTTCTACGGCCCCTCAGTCGCAGGCTCCTGAGGACGCCGTCGAGCGCGGATCGACGAGTCTGACCATCGAAATCGGAGCGCTCACTGGACCCGCGGACCGACGGCCTGTCGGCTTCTACGTCGCCGACGACGGCCCCGGCATTCCACCCGAGCAGCGCGACCGGGTCCTTGAGGACGGGTTCACGACTGACGACGACGGTACCGGGTTGGGGCTGTCGATCGTCGCGAGCATCGTCGACGCCCATGGCTGGACGATCGACGTGACGGAGAGCGACCAGGGCGGCGCGCGGTTCGAGATCCGCGACGTGACCTCTGCCAGGCAGGCCGAGCGAGCAGCCGAGCACTCGTCGTGAGAGCGCCGTCGCTGGCGGACCGAGCGCGAAAGAAGTGTGCTGTTTGACGACTGGGCTGCTTACTCGTGTTTCGAGACCGTGTTCTGGTACTGCTCTTCGACGTTGTCCCAGTCGACGACCTCGAAGAACGCGTCGATGAAGCTGCCGCGGTCCGGGCCGTAGTCGTAGTAGTAGGAGTGCTCCCAGACGTCGAGTGCCAGGATCGGATGGGCGCCCCAGAGCGCACCCTGGTCGTGCTTGTCGACCACGACGTTGCGCAGTTGCTTGGCGACGGGGTCGTACACGAGCAGGGCCCACCCACCGGCAGCGCCGGCAGCGGCCTTGAACTCGCCCTTCCAGCCCTCGTAGGAGCCGAAGTCCTCCTCGATGCGGTCAGCGAGTTCACCGGACGGCTCGCCGCCGCCGTTGGGGTCCATGTTCTCCCAGAACAGCGTGTGGAGATAGTGACCACAGCCGTTGTGGGTGACGTTCCCGATGGCGGCTGCAGACGAGCTGAAGTCGCCGTTCTCGCGGTTCTCCGCGAGGGTCTCCTCGGCGCTTTCGAGACCGTTGACGTAGCCCTGATGGTGGGTGTCGTGATGCCATTCGAGCACCTGCTGACTGATCGAGGGCTCGAGGGCGTCGTAATCGTACGGCAGTGGCGGCAGTTCGGGTTCAGATTTCTCGGGCATGCGTAATTCCTCCAGACAGAGAGTCGGCTGGACACCTGTTAAAGGTTTAGAAGGCGGCCTTTATCGTGCAATAACCGGCCCTCACGTAACTGATCGTGGCTAGTTCCCCGCCACTGGATTCGACCAGTCGGCACGAGAACGGTGCGGGGGTCGACGGCGCAATCGTGGCATCTCGCTGTCATTCGTCCGCGACTGCTGCCTGGGGTGGAACCGTCGGAACCTCGACGCGGACGACCGTCCCTCGCTCCGCTCGGGACTCGACGCTGACCGATCCACCCATCGTCTGGACGCCCCAGTTGACGAGCCACAGGCCCAGGCCGTTGGAGTGTTTCAGTGGGGTCTCGTCGCCACGCCGCAGCACCGCGCGCTCCTCGTCGGGAATCCCCGGCCCGTTGTCTCGTACGTCGACGGTCGCGGTGTCGGCGTCGAGCGTGACGTCGACGGTGACGCGTGGCTCGTCGGCGTCGTTGTGCTTGGCGGCGTTCTCGATGAGGTTTCGCAGGACCGAGCCGATCGTTCGCGGCACGAGGCGATCGGTGTCGGGACAGGACAGTTCGAAGGTGACCCCGGGGTGTGCGTCTCGTGCGCGATCGACTTCGATCTCCACGATGTCCGAGATCTCGATCGGGGGCCCGTCCTGATCGTCGTTCAACATCTGGTCGATCTCGCGGGCTTTGTTGCCCAGGTTGACCATCGTCATGGCCTTCTCCTGAATCCGGTCGACCGCGTCGCCGTCGTCCAGTTGGTCCGCGTAGCCGTACACGACGTTCATCTCGTTGCGGAGGTTGTGACGGAGGACTCGGTTCAACACGTCCAGTTGTTTGACGCGGTTGCGCCGGTTAGTCACGTCGTGAATCGAGACGACGGCCCCGCGCTGGCGGTCGTCACGCAGCCCGGTCATGCTCAGTTCGTAGTAGTGGGTGCCGTTCGCCCGGTCGAATTCGACCGTTTCGCAGTGATCGGGGTCGTCGGCCGTCCGTAACCGCTCGTACGCCGGGACGATCTCGCCCGCCGGGGCGTCGATGACCGCCGAATCGGAACAGTCCAGGATCGACGCCGCCTGGCGGTTGATGTCGACGATGCGGTCGTTCGCGTCCACGACGACGACGCCGTCGTCCATGCTCTCGATGACCGTCTCCCTGGCGATGCGGCTCGTGACCGGCAGCGCGTCGAGGAGCTTGAACTGCGTGAGAGCCGCGATCCCGGTCGCCCCGGAGATGAGAAACATGAACGGCGTCGGATCGAAGTTCCGCACCGGGGAGAGCCCGGAGATGAAGACGACGTTGCCCGCCCACGGCGCGAGGACGGTAATGAGCAGTGCCACCGCCTGGGTTCGGTAGAGTGCGCTCGCCTCGCCGATGAGTTGGAGCATCAACAGCGTCCCGACCCCCATGAGCACGTACGCATATGCGGTGTACACCCAGAACCACGGACCGGTGGACAGTTCGACGATGCTGACGTCCCCGTAGACGTGGACCGCTCGCGACGCGTACACCAGGCCGTGACTGTCCGTCGTCATCGCCAGGACGAACGTGACGACCGGAATCACCGCCAGCAGCGCAACGGTCCGCTTCGTGAGGTACTCGTCGCGGCTCGTGTATTCGAGCGCGAACAGGATCCAGGCCAGCGGAATCACGATCAGGCCGGCCCATTCGAGTTTGTGCAGGAGCAACCGACGCGCCGCGTCGAGCGTGAACAACCCGATCGACGACGTCGCCACCCACCAGGTGCCCGCTGCCATCAAGACCGCAAATGGCTCGGCCCCTGCCTTGGGCCGCTGGCGCCACGCCAGCACCGTCAACGCCGCGGCCGCAGTGATCGACCCCCAGACGAGGGCAAAGGACAGAAGCGGGCTCACCATGGTCAAAGAGACAACGTATCTAACACCTGTTCACTCTTTATTCATAAGATAACCGGTAGGTTATGACAGCCTACTAACTGGACGTGCGACCGAGCGAACGGGTTACTCGCCGTCGCGTGCGTGCTCGAACATCTCGATCGCTCGCTCCCTGCGCTCGCTGTGTTCGACGATCGGATCGGGATACTCCGGTGCGGCTTTCCGGCGCTGCGTCGGGGAGAGTGACGGCCAGTCGTGGATCAGGTCGGGGTCGACCCCCCGGAGTTCGGGGACGTATGTCGTGATGTAGTCCGCGTGTGGGTCGTAGCGTTCCCCCTGGGTCATCGGGTTGAAGATGCGGAAGTACGGCTGGGCGTCGGTCCCGGTCGAGGCGGCCCACTGCCAGCCGCCGTTGTCGTTGCCCGTGTCGTGATCGACGAGTTTCTCGCGGAACCAGTCGTACCCGCGCTGCCAGTCGACGAGCAGGTCCTTTGTCAGGAAGGAGGCGACGATCATCCGAACGCGGTTGTGCATGTAGGCCTCCTCGCGGAGCTGGCGCATCCCGGCGTCGACGATGGGATACCCCGTTTCACCCGCTTTCCAGGCGGCCAGCGCCTCCGGGTCGTCTCGCCACTCGATGGGCCGGGCGTACTCCTTGTAGTTCGCCGTGACGACGCTCGGGTTGTAGAAGAGCACCTGCGTGTAGAACTCCCGCCAGGCCAGTTGCTCCTGGAACGCTTCGACCGATTGCCGTCTCGCCTCGGCGTCGCCGACGCCCTCTGCGTTGACGTCGACGCTTTCCGCGTCGGCTTTCGCGGACTCGGTCGCGGCGTACACCTCGCGGATCCCGATAGTGCCCCACTTGAGGTGTGCCGAGAGCCGGGACGTGCAGTCGTCAGCGGGGTAGTCTCGCCGCTCGTCGTAGCGATAGACGTCCTCGGCACAGAACTCGCCGAGCCGACGCCGGGCGGCCTCGGGACTCGCCTCCGGGACGGTCGCCTCGGGGTGCTCGAAGCCGAGGTCGTCGAGCGTGGGGATCGGTTCCGCGTCGGTGAACGCGTAGAGGGCGTCTTCGTCCGGCGGATCGACGGGGGCGTCTTTCTCCCGGTCGTGCCACTTTCGGCCGTAGTAGGTGAACACCGAGTACGGCTCCCCGTCGGTAGTCGTGATGGCACCCGGCTCGTGATGGACGGCGTCGTGGACGCTTTTGCGCGCCACGTCTTCGTCGGCGAGCGCGGAGCGAACGTCGATGTCGCGGTGGCGGGCGAGCCCGGAGTAGTCCTTTCCCCACGTCACGCCGTCGGCGTCGTACTCCGCAGCCAGGTCGGGGAGCACGCCCGACGGATCGCCGTCTGTGACGAGGAGATCGCTGCCGCGGTCGCGATACCAGTCGCGCAGCGACTGGAGCGCGTCGAGCATGAACGCGACGCGCGGCGGCCCAGCGTGAGCGAGGACGTCGCGATCGAAGACGAACACCGGGAGCACGCCGCGGTCGTCGGGGTCGTCAGCGGCCGCCTCGACGGCCGCGTCGAGACCGAGATTGTCACCACCGCGGAGGTCGCGTCGGTGCCAGTGGATGCGCATACTCGGTGAGTCGCCCCCAACGGACCTGAATCCAGTGCCCAACCTGTGGGGTATCGGGTACTGTCAGCGCTCAGAGTGGATTCCTCACGCGAGTAAATCGAGGGAGAAGGGGTATCAGCCCGTTTCAGACGAGCTGCGTCGCGGTTACCGGCCCCGTTCCGTCACTCCGACGGCGTCCCGCTCTGCTGCTGGAGCCGTGATTTGACCTGCTGGAAGTCTTCTTCGGCCAGGAGGGCGCTCACTTCCTCGTAGGAGAGCGTTCCGAGGAGCGCGCTCGGGGAGCCCGACACCAGAAAGACGCCGAACTGATCGAGGGAGTCGTCGATGGTGAGGTCAGACTCGTCGCTGAGCCGGTTCTCGAAGGTGGTTGCGACCTCCCCAGTCATCTCTTCCTGAATGCGCTGCATCTCCTGCTGTGCTTCCTGCCGACTCATGTTCCCGCTCTGTACCTGTGACTGGACCTCCATCTGCTGTTGCTGGAGCTCCTGTTGATCGGGCTGGACCTGCACCGCCACCCTGTCGCCGTCACCGGTACTGCCGTCGTCGGTCCCGTCGGCGGTCGTCTCGCTCCCCGACTGGAGCGCGTTACAGCCGGCGATCGAGAGAGCTGTTCCCGTTCCCGCGAGTTGCATAAACCGTCTCCGGCCTGTGCTGTCGACCATTCGCTCGGAATTGCGAAGCGGTCCGGATAAGTGTTGGTTTTCCGTCTACTGACAGCGGACCGAACAGAACGCTCGTTCTACGGCCTCCGGCGTCACCACGGCGTCGTTCGCAACCGGAGACTCCCGAGCACGCCAACGCTTATTCGAGCGGTGGCGAAACACGGGCGCATGTCAGATCTGTTCGACCTCTCGGGACGAGTCGCGGTCGTCACCGGCGGGAGTCGTGGTATCGGTCGGGCCATCGCAGAGGAGATGGCCGCCGCCGGCGCGGCCGTCGTGCCTGCGTCACGGAGCGCCGACGCCGTCACCCAGGTCGCAAGCGACATCCGGGACGCTGGTGGCACCGCTCACGGCGCCACGGTCGACGTGGCCGACCCCGAGAGCGTCGATAGCCTCATGGACGAAGTCGTGGACACGTTCGACGGCGTCGACGTCGTGGTGAACAACGCCGGCGTGAACCCGGACGACGCGCTCGGTCGCCCGGAAGACGTCACGCAGTCCGGGTTCGAACAGACCGTCGCGGTCAACCTCGAGGGCGCGTTCACCTGTGCGCGAACGGCCGCTCCGTACTTGCAGGCGAGCGATCACGGATCGCTCATCAACGTCGCGAGCGTCGGCGGACTGGTCGGCCTCCCGCGACAACACCCGTACGTTGCGAGCAAACACGGCGTCGTGGGCCTCACCAAGAGCATGGCGCTGGACTGGGCACCGGACGTGCGCGTCAACGCCGTCGCCCCGGGCTACGTCGCCACCGACCTCATCGAGGACGCGCTGAACACCGAATCCGTTCGCCAGTCCCTGCTCGACCAGACGCCTCTGAACCGATTCGCCGAGCCTTCGGAGATCGCCGGCCCCGCCATCTTCCTGGCGAGCGACGCTGCATCGTTCGTCACTGGTTCCACCCTCAGCGTGGATGGCGGCTGGACCTGCCGGTAACTCCTGTACGCTTCTTACACTGTTAGGAACCTTCTCAGAATCAGCAACTACTGGTAGGTTCCAGGACAAGTTATTTGAACGGTTGCGTCGTTAGCAGTTGTAGCATGTCAGAAGAGGCCGTACTACTCGACGTCGAGGACGAGATCGCCACGATCACGCTGAACAACCCGGAGATGCGGAACGCGTTGACCGGGGACATCTCTTCCGGTATCGTCGACGCGCTCGACGAGATCGATGACACCGACGCCCGCTGTGTGGTCATCGAAGGCGCTGGCGACGCGTTTTCCGCCGGCGGAGACATCAATTCGATGATGGAGGGACTGGCCGGGGAGACGGAACCCTACGAGAAAGTCGAGGTCGTCGAGGAGACCGGCGCTGCGCTCCAGGAAGTCTACGAGTTTTCCCTGCCGGTCATCGCGAAAATCGACGGGACGGCGTTCGGCGCAGGAGCGAACCTCGCCATCGCCTGCGACACGCAGATCGCCAGCGAGGGCTCGAAGATCAGTTTCGGCTTCCGGCAGGTCGGCCTCGCCGTCGACTCCGGGACGTCGTATTTCCTCCCCCGCATCGTCGGCGAGAACAAGGCCAAAGAACTCGTGTTCACCGGTGAGATGCTCGGCGCGAACGAGGCCCACCGGCTCGGCATCTTCACGAAGGTCTTCGACGACGACGAGTTCGAGGCCCAGGCCGAAGAATACGTCGACCGGATCGCCTCCGGGCCGACCATCGCCCTGAAAACCTCGAAGCGACTCATCCGCCAGGGTCTCCAGAGCGACATCGACCAGGCGATGACCAACGAAGCCGCCGGCCAGACTGCCGTCTTCGCCACCCAGGATCACGAGGAGGGTGCCACTGCCTTCATGGAGCAGCGAGACGCCGAGTTCGAAGGCGAATAATTACGTCATCTGTAGAACATTGGATTCTAACGACAGTTGTTAGCCTCTGCAACATTTCCCAATCCATTGTAAGGTATAGGGGCGTTTTCTGGGAACGATGGTTGGCTTTGCCGCAACTATTTTAACCAGTAGAATCATACTGGTACTTGATGACAAATCTCGTCGCAGACATTGCCGACACGGCAGCGGAGATGCCCGAGAACGTCGCGCTTTCCTTCGCCGGTCAGGACGTTCCGTACGCCGCGTTCTGGGCGCGTGTCGGGCAGTTCGCGCGGGGGCTGGCCGACGCCGGCGTCGAACCGGGCGACAGGGTCGGCATCTACCTGCCGAACCTCCCGCAGTACGTGACGGCGTTCCACGGCGTTCTCCGTGCCGGGGGGATCGTCGTCCCGATGAACCCCCAGTACAAGTCCCGGGAGATCAGTCACCTGCTCGCCGACAGCGAGGCATCTGTCGTCGTGACGCTGTCGGACCTCGTCCCGTTCGTTCAGGAAGTGCGGGACGAAACGGCGGTCGAAACGGTCGTCTCCGTCAACGGTGAGGCCGACGGGGCCGTCACCTTCGAGGAGTTCCTGGCCGACGAGGTACTCGACGTGGTCGACCGCGCTGACGACGACGTGGCCGTCCAACCGTACACCTCTGGGACGACGGGAACGCCCAAAGGCGTCCTGCTCACCCACGAGAACCTCGCCTGGGACGCCCGCGCGACGGCGGACCTGATGCCCGGTGGCGTGAAGGAAGACGACATGTTCCTCGGCGTGCTGCCGCTGTTCCACATCTACGGGATGACGGTCACGATGATCGCCACGCTGTTCGAGGGCGGTGGCTACCGTCCGGTCCCGGAGTGGGACGCCCAACAGGCCGCCGACATCATCGAATCCGAGGGCATCACGGTCATGCACGGCGTCCCCGCGATGTTCAACGACCTCGTCAATCAGCCCAACGCCGACGAGTTCGACCTCTCGTCGCTCCGGTTCGCGAACTCCGGCGGCTCGAGCCTGCCGATCGAAGTGATGGAGCGGTTCGAGGACCTGTTCGATGTCGAGCTCTTCGAGGGCTACGGACTCACGGAGACGGCGCCGGTCACGCACGCGAACCAGCCCGGTGAGCGTCGACCCGGGAGCATCGGTCGACCGCTCGACGGCGTGGAGGCGAAGATCGTCGACGGCAACTTCGACGAAGTGGCGCCGGTCCCCGAAGGCCCGGTCGACGAGGAAGAGACCGACCTGGACGAGATCACTGGCGAACTCGTGGTCTCCGGTCCGAACGTGATGAAGGGGTATTACAACCTCCCCGAGGCCAACGAGGGCGCGTTCACCGAGGCAGCGGGCAAGCGGTGGTTCCACACGGGCGACATCGGCTACCACGACGAGGACGGCTACTTCTTCGTCGTCGACCGCGAGAAGCACATGATCGTCACCGGCGGGTACAACGTCTACCCCCGCGAGGTCGAGGAACTCCTCTTCGAGCACGAAGACGTCGCCGACGCGGCCGTCGTCGGCATCGAGGACGAACGCCGCGGCGAGACGGTCAAGGCCTTCGTCGTTCCCACCCCCGGTGCCGAGGCGACGCCCGAAGACGTCAAGCAGTACTGTCTCGACAACCTCGCGGAGTACAAGCATCCCCGTGAGGTCGAGTTCGTCGACGAACTCCCCCGCACGACCACTGGGAAAGTCCAGAAGTTCGAGCTGCGCGAGGACGCGGCCGAGTAACTGCAGTCGACTGGCAGTCAGTACGGTCCTGCTGAACGTCCGTTTTCTTCTCGTGGTGGACTGGCGGAGCGGTGGTGTCACCCCCAGGAGTGACACCGGTTATATGGCGACGGCGTTCCACCTGCAAGTATGATCGACCAGATTCTCTTCCCGACCGACGGGAGCGAGGCGGCAGCCGACGTGTTCGAGTTCGCACAGCAGATCGCGCTCGAACACGACGCGACGCTGACCGTGCTCAACGTCGCAGACACGAACAGGGACAGCGTCACCCAGATCAGCGGCGAGGTGATCGACGCCCTGGAGACCGAAGGCGAGCAGATCGTTCAGGAGCTGGCCGACGACGCGAACCCGAGGGTTTCGATCAGGACAGACGTGGTGCAGGGTGAACCGCGCCAGACCATCGTCGAGTACGGCGAGCGGATCGACGCCGATCTCATCGTGATGCCGACACACGGTCGGCGAGGCCTCGAACGCGTGCTCCTGGGGAGCGTCACCGAGCGGGTCGTCAGCACGGCGACCGTCCCGGTGCTGGCGGTCAATCCCGGGGACGACGGTGCGCCGTCGTATCCGTGTGACGACGTCCTCGTTCCGACCGACGGTAGCGAGGGCGCGACGCGGGCGCTACGGACCGGCGTCGACCTCGCGAAAGCGACTGGCGCGACCCTCCACGTCCTGACCGTCGTCGAGACGGCGAGTCTCGGATTCGACGCGCGCTCGATGCTCAAAGACGAGGAGCTCGAATCGAACGCGACCGAGACCATCACGGAAGCGACGGACGTCGCCGAGGCATCGCTGGACGACGTCAGGAGCTCGATCCGGCACGGGCGGCCCTATCGAGAGATCCGCGCGTACGTCGACGACAACGACGTCGATCTCATCGCGATGGGAACTCACGGCCGCACCGACTTCAGTCGCTATCTGCTCGGAAGCGTCGCGAACAAGCTCCTGCGCTCTTCACCGGTTCCGGTGCTGACAGTGCGGGCTGACGCGGACGACTGACGAGCCGGCGCCGTCCAGGCGAGCCGGCCCACGGACCGGACGACTGGGCTCGCCGACTCGGACGGGCCGTCGATACGGGGTGTAAGGAGCGGGATAACTGTCGTGAACTGGGGTCGCACGCCTGTCGCGGCTCGGCTCACGGCGTGGCGGATTCGTTCTAACGTCGTTTCCGTGGGGCGGAAGATATTTTTCCAATGGAAGTGAACGGCGAGATATGTCGTTTCGGCAAATCGCATTCCGGCGAGCCCAGACGGCACGTGCATTCGCCGAGCACTGGGACGGGACAGTCGATGGGCGAGCGACCGGGCTCGCGGACTGGAGCGCTGATCCACGCCGATGACCGAAACGACGTCCCTCTGGTGCCGATCCGACCTGGGTGGCGACGCGGTCGAACTCGACGCCTCTCACTCGGTCGTCGAGGACCGTCCCGGGCGAGTCACGGCAGGCGTAAATCGATTCCTAATGGAGTGAGACAGACGAGATGAACACACAGCACGAGGCGGTACGAACGGAGGGCGAATCGTGACGGCAGACCAGAACCCACCGGACTGGGAGTTCAAGGAGCGCGACGTGCTCATTCTGCGAGAGCTCTCGCGGGACCCGCAGCTGTCCTCGCGCGACCTCGCTCGCATCCTCGAAGAGGACCACGACATCCAGGTGTCCCACGTGACCGTCAGCGAGTCGATCCGCGGGATGCGCGAAGAGGGAGTCTTCCGCGAGGCCATCATCCCCAACGAGGAGTACTTCCTCTTTGCCATGTTCGAGTTCAAGATCAACCCCGAACACTTCGAGGAGGGGTGGCGCGAGGCTATGGAGTCCATCCGCGACTCCCCGAACACCCTGATGTACTTCCTCTCGGACGGGGAGTACCAGTGGAAATCGGTGATGATGTTCCCGGACCGCGTCGCCGAGTCCAAGTGGATCCACGATTTCTACAAGGAACACGGCGACGTCGTCCACAACATCAGAAACTCCGTGGTTCACAACGTCCTCAAGTTCCGCACTGATCCCGAGATCCTCGAAACCCTCCACAACGAGGAGTAACCGACGTCTGGACGCACCGGTAGGAGACGCCTTCGATCGGTGGCCGGCTCGTCGGCCGGCTCGTCGGCCGGTACCGACGGACGGTGCGCCGGTCGGTCGTCGCTCACTCACGGCATCGAACGATCCCAGGCCGACAGCCTCAGCAGTGAACACTCGGTTGGTCTCGTGTCTGCCCACCGTGTCAGGACGCTGATCGGGGGTCGTCGTCGGGGGCTGGGCGTTGCGTCCCAACCGCGTCGGGGCGTGTGTAATCACACGGACGATTTCCGACAGCGGCCGGTGTAGAAACGGTCGTGGCACCTCTGTGGTGCTTAGGAAGAGTTTCAGGCCTCGTCCAGTGCCACGAAGATAGCTATCGGGTGTTCACGGTTGGTGACACACCACACCCTGGTAAGTCACTGTTTCCGGAGAAAGCGTAGATAAGTACTGGCCACTTATTCGGGCCTGGTATCAATCCATATTTGAATTCGAATTCGTGAAGTCCGAAGACATTTACCTATTCGTGGTGGACGAATTAGCGACACCGGACATCGCACGTTCGGTCGGTCCCCGTGCGTGGTCCGTGGTGTCAGACATACCATGTTGCCCTCCACAAAAAAGGCGCTCCTCGTGAGCGTCACGGTTCTCTTAGTCGGGGGAATCGTCACAGCGTCCGCGATGCCGGCGCTGGCATCGAGCCAGTCGTCACAGGCGGATGCGAACAACCTACAGAACGTACAAGAAGACGCAGAGATCAGTTGGAACGCCCGCCTCCAGTCGGACGAAACCGTCTGGCAGAACCAGCGGGTGTACGTTAACGGTGCGGAAGTCGTGAACAACGCGAGTATTCAGCCGGTCGCACGCGCCAGTGCACAGGCCCGGACGTTCGAGATTCGAACCGTGCAGAACGACTCACTCGGTTCGAGAGTCGGACAGTTCCAGGTCAGTCCGTCTGGCGTCGCCGTCATCGATATGGGTAGCTACGAGCCGGGCGAGTACGTCATCTCGTACGAAGACATGCCGGTCATGATCGACGACGGTGACGCCGAGTTCACCACCGACGTCGCGGAGGCGTCCTTCGGCGTCGCCACGCAGACGATCAACGCGTCGTTCGATCCAGACCAGGCAGATCCTGACGAGTCGACGCAGCTCGAAGTCGACTCGAACCGGGACAGCAGTTACCTCATCAGCGTCACGGCGACGGGACTCCACCAGGCCCAGGTGACGCGCCTCTTCCAGGAAGGTGAGCCCTTCGAGAACTCCTCGGTGCAGAGCGGAACGATCCTGCGCATCGACGACGACGTCGAGATCCAGCTCTTCAACGCTGGCATCGACCCCGGGACCTACGAGTTCCAGATCGACGTTCTCGGCGCCAGCGCGAGTGACACCACGTCACTGACGGTCGGCGAACCCCAGGAGACTGGAAACGAGACGATGGGGAACGAGACGGGTGGCGTCGGTGCCACGCCCGGCAACGAGACGGGTGCCGAGAACGGCACTGACGACATGTTCACTGACACGCCCGGCAACGAAACGGACATGCCGTCAGACAGCGACACGCCCACCGAGAGCCAACCCGCCGGCGAGGAATCGCCCACGTCGACGGAACCAGGCGACGGAAGCACTGAAACGACGACGGAAACCGGTCCCGGATTCGGTCTCCTCGTCGCCGTCGTCGGGTTGCTCGGTGCTGCCCTGCTCGCCCGACGCAGAACGGACTGACTCCGTACAGCGATTCAGCACCCGTCTTTTTTGCGACCGCTCCGTGGTAGTGGCGACAGCAAAAGTCGTGCTGCGGGACCGCTACTGCATCAGCGAGAGGAACTCGCAGGTGATGACCGGTGCGTCGTTCTGTTTTTTGATCTCGGCCGCGGTGTGAAGCACGCCAGCGGCCACCGGGTGCTCTGGCTTCTCGCGTTTCTCGACGACCTCCGTCTCGACGTGGATCGTGTCGCCGAACACGACGGGGCCGACGAATCGGAGGTCGTCGACGCCGTAGAAGGCCACGAGGCTCTCGCGTTCGGCCTCGGAGCGTGACTGCCACAGGAGCCCCGTCGCGACCGAGAACACGAGCGTCCCGTGTGCGATGCGCTGGCCGAACTGGGAGTCTTCCATCCGCTCGGCGTCCATGTGGAGGTGGTTGAAGTCACCGCTCACGCCGGCGAAGTTGACCACGTCCGCTTCCGTGATGGTGCGCGCTTCGGTTCGGTCCGTCTCACCGACCTCGACGGTCTCGAAGTAGCTGTCGGATGTCCGTGTCGCGTCGTCGCTCATAGGGAACTCTCCGTGAACAGTCGGTACGTCGTCGCACCGATCGCGATCTCTTTGCTGTTGCCGTCGTCGTCGGTTCCGAGCACTGTGACTCGCGTCACGCCCGTCGACGTGCCCGCGCGGATGACCTCCGCCTCGACCGTGATGTCCGACGTGGCTGGCCGGACGTACTTCACGTTCAGGTCGGTCGTGGCCAGCGTCGTGTTCATCGGATCGTCGACGCAGGTCCGGAGCGCGAAGGCGCTACAGGTGTCGACGACCGTCGCCGTGACGCCGCCGTGGATGGTTCCCGTGACCCAGTTCGTCAGCTTCTCCTGATATGGCAGTTCCATGACCGCGCGGCCGTCCTCGAGCGTTTCCAGGGAGACGTTCAACCACGACAGGAAGCCGTGGTTCTCGATGACTGCCGAGGCGTCCTCGACGGTCACCTCGCCCTCGAAGTCGATTGGCACGTCGTCGGACCCGTCGCTCATCTATTTCCCCTCGAACTCGGGGTCACGGTCTTCCATGAACGCGCTCGCACCCTCCATCATGTCGTCGGTGCTCATCAGGAGGCCGAACGCCTGGCTCTCCATGGCGAGGGCGGCCGGCATGCTGGCGTCGTCGCCTTCGTTCATCACCTGTTTGGCGAAGCGCAGGCCGACCGGGGGTCCGGACACCAGGTCGTCGACGAACTCACCGACGACGTCGTCGAACGCTTCGCTGGGGACGGCGCGGTTGATTAGTCCCCAGTTCTCGGCCCGGTCTGCGCTGATCCGGTTGCCTCGGAAGACCAGTTCCTTGGCGCGCGCTTCGCCGATCATCCGCAGGGCGCGCTGGGTACCGCCGCCACCGGGCAGGAGGCCGAGGCTGATCTCGGGGAAGCCGAACTCCGAGTCCTCGGTGGCGACGCGCAGGTCACAGGCCAGCGCGAGTTCGTGGCCGCCGCCCAGGCAGAAGCCGTCGATCTTCGCCAGCGTGGGGCGCGGGAAGTCGTTGACCGTCTCGAACATCGACGTGACTTCGGCGGCCTCGTAGGGCTCCATGCCGGCGAACCCGCCGATGTCGGCGCCGGCCGAGAACGCTCGATCGCCCGCGCCCTCGAAGGTGACACACCGGACTTCGTCCAGGTCGGCGTTGTCAAGGACGTGTTCGACCTCGTCCATGAGGTCCTCGTTGAGAGCGTTCATGCGCTCGGGACGGTCCAGCTCGATGGCGAGCACGCCGCGGTCGTCCCGCTCGACGTTGATGGTGCGGTACTCGCGGTTGCCGTCGTCGCTCCCGTACTCGTAGAACCCGCGGCCAGCGTCCTCGCCCGTGTGGCCGCCGTTGACGAGTTCGACGAGGTAGTCCGCCGGGCGGTAGCGTTCGGCTTCCGTCTGTTCGTAGCGAGTCTCTAACGTATCGAGAATCTCGTCGAGGCCGATCTTGTCGGCGCGACGGCACGGCCCCTCGGGGAAGCCTGCACCGAGCCGCATGCCGGTGTCGATGGCGTCGGGGGTCGCAACGTCGTTGCCGACGAGCTTTGCCGCTTCGTTGACCATCCGTGCCTCGATGCGAAGCGTGTCGAAGCCCTCGCCGTCACCGGGTTCGTACGTGGTCCCGTCACCGTCCTCGTACTCGTAGTAGCCTTTGCCGGTTTTCTGGCCGAGGTTGTCGTTCTCGACTTTCTCCTCGACGATCGGCGGGATGGGCTGGCCGGCTTCTTTCCGGACGTGATAGCCGATGTCGATGCCGGTCATGTCAGACAGCTCGAACGGCCCCATGGGGTACCCGCGCTGGTGGACCATCGCGGCGTCGACCTGTTCGATCGTCGCGTCACCCTCCGAGACCGCCCAGGCAGCCTCGTCACCGAACGGCCCGAGGACCGAGTTGACGACGAACCCGCGGACGTCTTTCTTGACGTAGATCGGCGTCTTGTCGATGGATTCGATGAACTGGGAGGCCGTCTCTGCGGTCTCGTCGCTGGTCTCGTCGCCGTAGATGACCTCGACGAGATCCATCTTCACCGGCGGGTTGAAAAAGTGCGTCCCGACGACCTGTTCGGGGCGATCGGTCGCGCTCGCCATCTCGGTGATCGAGAGCGAGGACGTGTTCGACGCGAGGATGGCGTGTTCGGGGGTAAACTCGTCCAGATCCCCGTAGATGTCTTTCTTGAGATCCATCTGCTCGGGGGCCGCCTCGATGACGAGGTCGACGTCTTCGACGGCGGCTTCGAGGTCCACGGCCGTCGAGACCCGAGCCATCACGTCGTCGGGGTCCTCGTCGATCAGGCCCTTCTCCGAGAGTTTCTGCAGGCTCCACTCGATGTCGTCGTACCCCTCGTCGACGATCTCCTGTTCGATGTCTCGCATCACCACGTCGTACCCGCCGATGGCGACGACCTCTGTGATACCGTGACCCATGCTTCCTGCACCGAGCACCGCTACTCGGTCGATGTCATCGACTTGCATGCCAGAAAATGTGTCCGCGTCCGATATAACTCCACCGACGACCCGAACCAGTGTAAGGCATATGCGCCTTTTCTGGTTACTATGTTAGGGCCAGTGTACGTGACTCGCTCACTGTTAACTGCACTGGCGAAGCAGGTTTCGTATAGTCGACTCTGTCTGTTTGTCGTCGGTAGTATCCGGATTTGAGCGAACGGTTCGTGACTCGTCACGCCGGACACTCGGGAGTCCTGCGGGTCTCGACGGGGTGGCTACGTGAGAAATATCGTCGTATTACAGCTTGCTCTCGGCGTCTTCGGCGAGTTCCTTCATGCGTTTGCCGATTCGCCCGGCGTCCGAGAACTCGTCTTCGCTCATGGCAGTCGCCAGTGCGTTTCCGAGGACGAACACGGCGTGCTTGTGCTCGCTTTTCGACATGTGCACGTCGTTCGGCGTGACGTCGAGTTCGTCGTAGCCCTCGAACAAACTCGAGTCGACGTCCTCGAGATCTTTGAAATACTCCATGATCATGACCATGTGCTCGTGAAGTTCGAGTAACTCGTCTTTGTGCATCCGTACGTTCTCATTCGTGAGACGCCGGTTTAAGAATTTCTGACAACCGTTCGCACAACCGGCAACGCGTCAGTTGCCAATAAACGGCGACGTGAGTACATCTCGCTGCTGTTTGTTTCTGGCCCCGGCAGTACCGACGGGTAATCTGCTAGTTACACTACACAGCGACGGGGCAGTGCAGTTTGCGGAGTGGTATGCCTCCTGGCTGCGGAGACGTCGCGAAAAATCGGCACTAGAACACGTATTCGTCGTCGTGGCCCATCATACCGTCGTCTTCCAGACCGGTCTCCTCCTCGTCATCAACGGGTCCACTCGTCTTGTACGCCTTGATCCCTGTCGAGAGTAGGTCCTCGATGGCCTCCTCGCGGTTGAGGAATTCGCCCTTCTCGACTAACTGGGCGATCTGCATTTCGAGGTGCTCCGGGATTGTGATCTCTGCCTTCGGCATCTGAACGTTGGGGATTTCGACAGAGGGGTATTTAATTCTGACGGGGGTCATCCGCCTCTATTTAAAACGATTTCGCGATAAGAAAACCTGTGTTTTCGTACTGCAGGATGATGTTCCCGACATCGGTATTGATGTTGTGTGATATGAAACCGTCACTGCTAGTTCGGGACGAAGCTGGTTCCTAATCAGGCCTCTCTGTGTGTGACGTGCGCGAGGGTTTCGTGGTGGATCTCGATTCCTGGAGGCCGTTCGAGTCGATACGCATAGGGGCTGCCGGTCCCGTCTCTATACTGTGACAGCAACCGACGTCACGGACCTCTACGAGGAGTTCGGCGACGAGCGATTACCGCCGGGACAACACGAGACGACGGACTTTCCGGTGCTCTCGAAGTCCGGCCGACCGTCGTGGGATCCCGACAGCTGGGAGTTCACGGTCACCGGGGCCGTCGACGAGGAGTTGTCCTTCTCCTGGTCGGAGTTTCAGGCCCTCCCAGCAGAGACACAGCGGCAGGACTTTCACTGCGTGACTGGGTGGAGCAAATTCGATTGCGAGTTCACAGGCGTCCCGTTCCCCGAACTCGCAGAGCGTGCGGGCGTCCACGAGGACGCCTGTCACGTCATGTTCGTCGCCCTCGACGACTACACGACGGACCTCTCACTCGACGCGTGCATGCGGGACGAGGTCCTGTTCGCCTGGGCGTTCGATGGCGAACCGCTGGCCCCGGACCACGGCGGGCCACTGCGCGTCGTCACGCCGCACAAGTACGCGTACAAGGGGGCAAAGTGGGTCAGTGGCCTCGAGTTTCTCACCGAACCCGAGCGAGGGTTCTGGGAGCGGCGCGGCTACTCCGACACGGCGAACCCGTGGGCCGAAGACCGATACAGTTGAGGGGTGGACGTGTCGGCGCAGGAAGGACACTCTCAAGAGGGCGGAACCCTGAGTTGCAGCAGATGGAACCGGCCCAGCGCGAGGAGCGAGCAGGCCCACGCGAGGGTGCGGTGCTCGTCGGCCGCACCCGCGAGGTCACGGACGTCTCGTATCGTGCGTTTCTGGCGAGCCAACCAGCACCACGGGTCCACTGGGCAGCGCCCGACGGCCTCGAAATCGTCGGGAGCGGCTCTGCGGTAACTGTCACTGCCCACGGCCCGGATCGGTTCGACAGCCTCCGCGAGGCTGCCTCGACCGTGTTCACTGACGTCGACCGGACGGGACCCCCCGAGACCCGTCCGCGACTGCTCGGCGGACTTGCGTTCAACGAGCATCACGAGTCCGAACCGCCGTGGGAGGACTTCCCGGCGGCCGCGTTCACGCTCCCGCAGACACAGTTGACGACTGCAGGCGATACCACCTGGCTGACCGTGCGGGCCTACGGAGAGGACGTCACGGCCGACCAGGTCGAACAGCGACTTGACGCCGCCGCCGAGTCGTTGTCGACCCTCCCGATGATGCGCCCGAGCGGCGGCCCACCTGGCGTCGTCGAGACCCGCACGACGCCGTCGAAAGCCGAGTGGACCGAGCAGGTCGAGCGGGCGATCGATCGGATCGAAGCGGGCAACCTCCGAAAGGTCGTCCTCGCGACGGCACTGGAAGTCGATCTCGCCGGCGAACTCGACGTGCCGGACGCGCTCGAACGGCTCCGACGGACGTACCCGAACTGCTATCGCTTCCTCGTCCAGCCGGGCACCGAGGCCGCCTTTTTCGGTCCGCCACCCGAGCGACTCGTCAAACTGACGGGCCAGCGCGTCGAGACGGAAGCGCTCGCCGGCTCGGTTCCCCGGGGAGAGACGCCCGAGGAGGACGCCGATCTGGCGGCGTCGATGCTCGACAGCGAGAAACTCCAGCACGAACAGCGACTCGTCGTCGATGCGATCATGGATCAACTGTCGCCGCTCGGTGACGTGCAGGAGGGCGAGCAGGGCGTTCGGAAGCTGACCAACATTCAGCACCTCCAGACGCCGATCACGGCGACGCTCTCGGCGGACGAACACGTCCTGAGTCTCGTCGAGGCGCTCCACCCGACGCCGGCAGTAGGCGGTCTGCCGCCGGACAAGGCCTGGCAGGTCATCCGCGAGACGGAGACGTTCGATCGGGGCTGGTACGCCGGGCCGATCGGCTGGTTCGACGCCGACGGTGACGGGGAGTTCGCGGTCGGAATCCGCTCCAGCGTCGCCGGCGGTGAGACGGCCACGCTGTTCGCCGGCTGTGGCATCGTCGCTGACTCCGATCCCGACGAGGAGTGGGAGGAAGTCCAGCCGAAGTACCGGCCGATCCTCGACGAACTGACGAGCGACGACGCGGCGACCGACGGACGATGACTGCACCCAACCGCGCCACGCTCTGGGGCCGACTCGTCGCCGACGAACTCGCGAAGTCTGGCGTCACCGCCGCGTGCATCTCGCCCGGCAGTCGATCGACGCCGCTGACAGTCGCTATCGCGGATCATCCCGACATCGAGGTGTTTTCGATACTCGACGAGCGCGCGGCGGCTTTCTTCGCGCTCGGTCGCGGTCGTCGCACCGGCGAACCGACGGCCATCGTCTGTACGTCGGGCACCGCCGCGGCGAACTTCCACCCGGCCGTCATCGAAGCCAACCAGGCACGCGTCCCGCTGGTCGTCCTGACCGCCGATCGTCCCACCGAACTCCACGACAGCGGCGCGAACCAGACCGTCGATCAGCAGGACCTCTACGGCGACGCCGTCAGATTCCAGCGGACGCTGCCAGAGCCGGAACCGACGGCCCGAAAACTCCGCTCGGTCCGGACGACGGTCGACCGGGCAGTGGCCGCGGCGATCGGCGTCCCTGCCGGCCCAGTCCACCTCAACTGTCCGTTCCGAAAACCGCTCGAACCGGTCGAGGTTTCCGGCGACGTTCCCGAGGAACTCGCCGACGAGGCGCCAGCGGGCGGNNNTCGACGGCCGCGACGGTCCCTTCGTCGAGACCGCCCAGGGGCGTCCCGAACTGGCTGACGGTGCAATTCGAGACCTCGTCGCCGAGGTCGAGCGCGCTGAACGCGGGCTGATCGTCGCGGGTCCGATGGACCCGAGGACGGGCGACACTGACGCGATAGCCGACCTCGCGGCCGCGACGGGCTTTCCGATCCTCGCGGATCCCCTCTCTGGCCTTCGGTTCGGCGAGCACTGCGACCGCGACGGCGTGACGGTCTGCGGCGGCTACGACTCGTATCTCGCGGGCGCTGACGACTGGCCGACACCCGAGTTCGTTCTCAGAGTCGGTGCCTCCCCCACCTCGAAGGTCCTGCGTCACTCTCTCCGAGACAACGCCGACCGACAGATCGTGGTCGATCCCGCCGGTGGCTGGCGTGAGGCCGAGTTTACCGCGACGGACCTCGTCGTCGCGGATCCGATGCGACTGGCCCGCGCGGTCGCCGAACGGCTCGGAGACGACGAACCCGACGACGCCTACCGCGAGCGCTTCGAGACCGCCGAACGGGAGTACTGGGACCTGATCGCGGACGCCCGCCAGTCCGAATCCTTCGAAGGCAAAATACTCGCAGACGTCGTCGAGCGAGCGCCGGACCCGTCGACCGTCTTCGTCTCGAACAGCATGCCAGTTCGGGACGTCGACCGGTTCGGGCGACCGCGGGCGGCCGACCTGACCGTGCTCGCCAACCGCGGCGCCAGCGGCATCGACGGGATCACGAGTACGGCCCTCGGTGCCGGGAGCGCGACAGACGACCCGCTCGTCCTGGTGACTGGCGACCTGGCGTACTATCACGACATGAATGGCCTGTTGTCGATCGCTCGCTGTGGCGTCGACGCGACCATCGTGCTCGTCAACAACGACGGCGGCGGCATCTTCCACCTCCTCCCGATCGAGGAGTTCGACCCGCCCTTTACCGAGCAGTTCAGGACGCCGCACGGACTCGACTTCGAGCCGACCGCCGACCTTTACGGACTCGCGTTCCAGCGCGTTACCCCCGGCGAGGCGTTCCAGCGGGCGTTCGACGAGTCGGTCGCGAGTGAGGGAACGCAGGTCATCGAAGTTCGCGTCGACGGCGCGGCAAGTCACCGAACCCGCGAGCGGATACACGAAACCGTGCGTGACCGGATCGACGGCGCCTGATTCATCGGCGCAGCGCGTGCCGGGTCAGCAGCGCGAGGCCGAACGGGAACCACGTGACGAGAAGCGCGAGCACGCCCCAGATGCTAACCAACGGTAGTTCGAACAGCGACAGGAACAGGAGCGGGGCGAGCAGGCTCCAGGCGCCGAACACGACGATCGCGACCTCCGGGATCGAGAGGAGATAGGCGACGACGAACAGCGTACAGAGGCCGACGGTGACGTTTACGGCCACCGGGAACGCGGGGAAGAAACTCGCGAGCAGGAAGACCGGATAGAGCGCGAACAGCGCGCCGATCTGGATGATCGTTTGTGGCGTCAACGGCAGTCGAACCCGGTCGACCGAGTGGTCGGTGTAGGTCGTCCGTGTCGCGTACCCGCTGGATTCTCGCTGCCGTCCGCTTCCCGTCGTCGTTCGTTGCCACTCGGCCGTCCCCGGGTTACTCCCTGTTCGACCGGTCGACTCGTGAGCTCCGTCGGTACTCTCAGAGTCTGACTCCGACCCGGACGGCCCCTGCTCCCGTCGCCCGGATCGATCGTCAGCGGTCCCGTCACCTGCCGTGGGTTCGCTGCTCGACGGTCCCGCCTGCGCTGGCTCGTCACCCGTCTCACCGCCGGCGTGCTTGCTCCCGTCGACGACGTTGTCGGCGGCGCTGACGAACTGTTCGTGGCCGAGTCGGTCGTATCGAGCCCGCAGGTCTGGGTCGGTCAACACTTCTTTCGCCCGCGTGATTCGCTTGAACCGGGCTTCGGCGTCCGGCGCGTCGCTCACGTCGGGATGTGTCTCTTTGACCTTCGCGCGGTAGGCCGACTCGATCTCCTCGGTCGTGGCGTCGTCGTCGACGCCGAGGACCTCGTAGTACGTCTCTGACATGGAGGGTGTCACGGGGATGGACCGACTCAGCGGGGACGCCGCGTCTACGCGCACATCTGGTGACGTCCTGATAAGAACTTCGGCGCGATTCTCACGAGTGAACCTCGACGAGTGTCTACGCGACGGCAGTCCGGTCGTTCTCGTTTCAGGGTCCCGAACGCGGCCGCGGAAATCGAAGACGGGGAATCTATTTGGTGTCGCCGGTCGGAGTCCGCGTATGGTCTCGGATCTTTTCGACGCAGAGCGGTGGGAATCTATCGACGAGTTCGACTTCGAGGACATCACCTATCACCGCGCCGTCGACACCGGCGCGGTCCGGATCGCCTTCGACAGGCCCGAACTCCGCAACGCGTTCCGACCCCCGACGGTCGACGAACTCTACGTCGCGCTCGACCACGCCAAGCGCCAGACCGACGTGGGCTGCGTCCTGCTCACCGGTAACGGCCCCTCGCCGAAAGACGGCGGGTGGGCGTTCTGTTCCGGCGGCGACCAAACCGTTCGCGGGCCGGACGGCTACGAATACGACGAGGAGGGCAAAACTGGACGGTTACACATTCTGGAAGTCCAGCGACTCATTCGGACCATGCCGAAGGTCGTCGTCGCCGTCGTGCCCGGTTGGGCCGTCGGCGGCGGTCACTCCCTGCACGTCGTCTGTGACATGACGCTCGCCTCCGAAGAACACGCCAAGTTCCTCCAGACCGACCCAGACGTGGCCTCTTTCGACGCCGGCTTCGGCTCGGCGTACCTCGCTAAGCAGATTGGCCAGAAGAAGGCCCGTGAGGTGTTCTTCCTCGGGAAGACGTACGACGCCGACGAGGCCGAGGAGATGGGCATGGTCAACGACGTGGTCCCACACGAGGAGCTAGAGGAGGAAGCCCTCGCGTGGGCCGAGACGATCATGAACAAGTCGCCGACGGCCATTCGCATGCTGAAGTACGCCTTCAACCTCGTCGACGACGGACTGATGGGACAGCAGGTCTTCGCCGGCGAGGCCACGCGACTCGGTTACGGGACCGCCGAAGCCCAGGAGGGTCGTGACGCGTTCAACGAAAATCGGCAGCCGAACTTCGGGCAGTTCCCCTGGCACTACTAAAGCACCTTTTTTCTTCGGCGGGTTTCCTCGCGCGCCGAAGGCGCGCTGTGGGAACCCACCTCGAAAAAATCTGCACCAAATAAGGCCGAGAGCGCGCGTCGCGCGCTCTCGGATGCTCTACCTAGTTTCTGCCGCACTGCACTGCACTGCGCCGCACTGCACCGCACTCCTGTCCACCACAGATCTCCAAATCCCTTCGCTCCTGCCGGTCGTTCGTCATTTCCCAACTCCGTCGCGCCACGAACGCCGCGACCAGCGCGCGCCAAACTGTTGGTGGTCCGCCAGTAGGCGATTCCTGGCGTGGCGTCTGCTGGCACGCCGCAACCGCAGGAACAAGGGCCAAACTTCACACGGCTGGGGAACGAACGCCGTTGTAATGGCAACGGCTGATGCCGAGGTGTCACGCACGAAAGCCTGGCTGATGGCCGCACGACCCCAGACGCTCCCCGCGGGGGCGGCACCGGTGATCGTCGGGACTGGGCTCGCAGTTCACAGCGGCGTGTTCGCCGCGATACCGGCGGTTGCAGCGCTGCTGGGGGCGCTGCTGCTGCAGGTCGGGACGAACTTCGCGAACGACTACTTCGACGCCGTCAACGGGGCCGACACCGCCGAGCGCGAGGGGTTCACTCGCGTCACGGCAGGTGGGCTCATCGAACCGGCGCGCGTCAAGCAAGCGATGGCCGCGACGTACGCCCTGGCCGTCGTCGTCGGTCTCTATCTCGTCTACGTCGGCGGACTCCCGATCGTCGTCGTCGGCCTCTCCAGCATCGCGGCCGGCGTCGCCTACACCGGCGGGCCGTACCCGTACGGCTACCGCGGACTGGGCGACCTCTTCGTGTTCGTTTACTTCGGTCTCGTCGCGGTGATGGGGACCTACTACGTGCAGGCGGCTGCGACGCTCCCGTGGGTCGACCCGCTCGCACTCGCGGTTCCGGCGGGGACGGTCACGATGGAAGCGTTCGTCGTGAGTCTCCCGGCCGCGGGGCTCTCGACGGCCATCTTGGTCGTCAACAACATCCGGGACCGCGAGACCGACGCGGCCTCCGGCAAGAAGACGCTCGCAGTCATGCTCGGCTACACGTGGAGTCGCGTCGAGTGGCTCGCGATGGTCGGGATGGCCTACGTCGTCCCCGTCTTCTTCGCGCTCGACGCGGAGTTCGGGCTGCCGGCGTTGCTCCCGCTAGTGACGCTCCCGCTGGCGGTCTCGCTGGGACAAACGGTGCTGACGCGCACCGACGGCGAGGCGCTCAACCCCGCGCTAGAACGGACCGGACAGTTGCTGGCCGCGCACTCGGCGCTGTTCGCAACCGGGCTGGCACTCACATGATGGACGTCGAACCTTTCACACTCGACCTGGCGCGTCCGCTCTCGACCGCCCGCGGAGAACTCGAGCACCGCGAGGGCTTTCTCGTCAGAATCCAGTACGCTGACGCCGTCGGTGTCGGTGAGGCCAGTCCGCTCCCGGGCTGGACGGAGTCGCTGGACGCGTGCCGAGAGGCCCTCGAATGGGCGCCCGAACTCGCCGAGGACGAAGACTGGGGCGTCGCGCTCGGCGAGACGAACGCGCCGGCGGCCCGCCACGCGCTCTCGCTGGCGCTGGGTGACGCCCGCGCACAGCGTGCGAACAAACCTCTCTATCGCTCGCTGGGCAACGATAGACTCGTCCGTCGCGTCCCGGTCAACGCCACGGTCGGTGACGGCGCGGTCGAGGAGACGGCTGACCGCGCCGCCGCGGCGGTCGACGCCGGCTTCGACTGCGTCAAGATCAAGGTGGGCGCTCGGTCGGTCGACGACGACGTCGAACGACTCCGTGCAGTGAGGGACGCGATCGGCCCCGAGGTCGCCCTGCGGGCCGATGCAAACGGCGCCTGGTCTCGCGAAGCGGCCGAGCGCGCCTTCGACCAACTGGCCGCGCTCGACCTGGAGTACGTCGAACAGCCGCTCCCCGCCGACGACATTCCCGATCTGTCCGGCCTCCGTGACGACGGGGTGGCGGTCGCGCTCGACGAATCGCTGTCCAGCCGATCGGTGACCGACGTGTTGGCCGCCGAAGCCGCCGATTACCTCGTCCTCAAGCCGATGGCGCTGGGCGGCCCGGACCGCGCGCGGATGGCCGCACGGCAGGCCCGTCAGGCCGGCGTCACGCCGGTCATCTCGACGACCATCGACAGCGTCGTCGCCCGGACTGCCGCGGTTCACGTGGCGGCTGCGATTCCGGAGATTCCCGCGTGCGGACTCGCCACGGCGGAGTGGCTCGCCGAGGACCTCGGGCCGGACCCGGCGCCCGTCGCGGACGGCCAGATCGAAGTCCCACAACACAAGGGCCTCGGCGTCGAACTGGCGGAGTAATGCCGACGCCGGGCGAGTGGCCCACACAGGACCTCGTTTCGCACCGCGTAGCAGCGACGCCCGATCGGACCGCCGTCGTCGACGTCGACTCCGGCGAGTGCCTGACCTACCGGGCGCTGGACACTGCTGTCGCCGAACGCACTGCCGCACTCGATCGACTGTGTGACCGCGGTGGACCGACCGTCGCCGTCCTCCTCGACACGCGCGTCGCGTTCGCCGAAGTCGTCTTCGCCGTGCAGCGACTCGGCGGCCGCCTGGTCCCGCTGAACGCCAGGCTGACGCCGGACGAACTGGCCGCCCAGGTCGATCGCCTCGATCTCGACGTGCTCGTCTGTGGAAGCGACACCGAAGCGACGGCCGTCGAGGTGACTGACGCGCCAGTCGCGACCGTCGACGAGTCCGAACGGGAAGCGGGGCTGGAGCTGCGGGCACCAGCCGACGCTGCTCCCGACCCGGTCTCGTTGGACCGCGAGTCCGACGCGCTCGTCATGTTCACGTCGGGAACCACCGGCCAGCCGAAGGGCGTTCGCCTGACGATCGGGAACCTGCTTGCCAGTGCGACCGCCTCCGCGTTCCGACTGGGGGTCGACCCGACCGACCGCTGGCTCTGCTGTCTCCCGATGTACCACATGGGCGGTCTCGCTCCCGTGATTCGGTCAGTCCTCTACGGAACGACGGTGGTCGTTCAGTCCGACTTCGACGCCGCGCGGACTCCCCGCGTCGTCGACGAGTACACGGTCACCGGCGTGTCGCTCGTCCCGACGATGCTCCAGCGACTGCTCGACGCCGGGTGGACGGCACCTGACCAGCTCCGATTCGTCCTCCTGGGCGGTGCGCCAGCGTCAGCCGAACTCGTCGACCGGTGTGCAATCGCAGGCGTCCCGGTGTACCCGACCTACGGCATGACCGAAACCGCCTCGCAGATCGCGACAGCGACGCCGGAACAGGCGTTTTCCCACGAAGGTACTGTCGGCCAGCCGCTCCTGGGGACGGACGTGACGGTCGTCGACGAGGCGGGTAGTCCCTTACCGACCGGTGAGCGCGGTGAACTCGTCGTCGACGGCCCGACGGTGACGCCCGGCTACCTCGACTCGACGACGACCGACGACGCGTTCGGTGAGTTCGGGTTGCACACGGGAGACGTCGGCTATCGCGACGACGACGGGCGGCTGTGGGTGCTCAACCGGGTTGACGACCGTATCATCAGCGGCGGCGAGAACGTCGATCCGGGCGAAGTGGCTGACACACTCACCAGCCATCCCGATGTCGCGGCCGCTGCCGTCGTCGGACTCGACGATCCGGAGTGGGGCGAACGGGTGGGTGCGCTGGTCGTTCCGGCGGCGGACGAGTCGCTCGATGTCGACGCCGTGGTGGCCTACTGTCGAGGCCGGTTGGCGGGATTCAAGTGTCCGCGAACGACCGCCGTCGCCGAGGAGCTGCCGCGGACGGCGTCGGGAACGGTCGACCGCGAGGCCGTGCGTGATCGCCTGCGGTGACCCGGATACTTAACCGAGACGGACGTCTATGCTGGGGCGTGTGCACACTCGTCATCGCCTGGCAGGTGTTCGCGGACACGCCCATCGCCGTCGCCGCGAATCGCGACGAACACCTCGATCGACCGTCGGACCCGCCCGCGAAGATCGCTGCCGATCCAGGCGTGGTCGCACCCCGAGACAGCGAGGCCGGTGGCACGTGGATCGGGTACAACGAACACGGCCTGTTCGTCGCGATCACGAACCGGTGGGTGGAGGCCGACCTCGCCGGCGATCGCTCTCGCGGCCTGCTGGTCCGGGACGCGCTCAGACACCGGACGGCGGAGGACGCTGCCCGATTCGTCGAGCGCGAAGTCCAGGACCTCGAGTTCGAGGGGTTCAATCTCGTCGTCGCCGACGCCAACGCGGCGGTCCTGCTGGAGTGGGGTGGCCAACTCGCCGTGCGAAACTTCGATCCCGGCGTCCACGTCGTCGTGAACGTCGGTGCCGACGGCGACTTCGTCGTCCCGAGTCACCGCCCCGAGGTGAGCGAGCAACAAGCGGCAAACGCCGCTTCGGTCCGGACGGCCCTGCAGCCCGAACCCGGCGAACGGGCCGGGGTCTGGCTCGAACGAGCGGCGGACGTCATTAGCGACCACGAGTACGGCGTCTGCGTCCACCACAACTCCTTCGGCACGCGCTCGTCCTCCTTGGTCACCATCGGTCCCGACGGCGCAAGCTACCGGTTCGCGCCCGGCCCGCCCTGTGAAACGGAGTACTACCGCGTCGACGCGTCGTTGTAGCGGATCGCTCCGACTGCGACCGCGGTCGGATCCGTCGCGTCGAAAGCCAGTTTTAAGCGGGAGACAGTCTGAAGGTAGATATGAGCATGGCAGCGTCGGAAGAAAACCTCACCGAAGACGAGCGCGCCGGGCTGGAACTCGTCCGCGAGACGGGCGGTATTCACCAGAGCGAGTTCTGGAAGGAACTGGACGTCTCATCGCGGAAAGGCAGCCGAATCGTGGAGTCGCTCGCAGAGAAAGGACTCATCCAGCGCGAGGAGACCATCTACGAAGGGCACAACACCTATCACCTCACACCTGCACCCCGTGATCTCAACTTCTCGCTGCTGATGGCTGGCGACATGTTGTCTCCGTTCATCGGCGACGAAGAGGTCGATCCCCACTCCGACGCGTTCTCACAGTGGGTCATGAACCTCGCGTACGAAGAGTAGCTACCCGCCGTCCGCTCGCGCTCTTCTCGTCGTTCGCGACACGTCACAAGAAGTAGCGTCCAGCATCCAAAACGTCGCTCAGTCCGCGTCGCCGGAGAGCCGACTCGCGAGTCGGCGAGCCCCCGTAGTAGGTCATCTCGGCACCGTAACAGAACACACAGCCGCGGAACGGCGGGCGCTCGATACCGTCGCCGTCAGCAGAGACTTCGGCCGATTCGGTCGCCATACCGTCTCAGTGGCGAGCGACGAAAATGAACCTTCGGCCGCCAGCGTCCGTCACGCACAGTCGCGGCTTCCGAACTCAGGCAAGCGCACTGCCTGCCCGAATGATCTCCTCCTGCACCCACCTTTTACATCGTCGGGTTTCCTCGCTCACGCCGTTCGCTGCGGGAACCGCGTGGCGGCGAAGCCGCCACGTTATCCGGTTGCGGGCCGCTGGCCCGCAACCCACTCCTCGTAAAATCTGGACCAAAACCGCTGCTCGCGCTGGGGCGCTCGCAGTCGTCAGGCCAGCGCACTGCCGGCCCGAATGATCTCTTTCTCGCCGAACGCCGGGCCGATCAGCTGGAGGCCCACAGGTCCCTCCTCGGTTTCGCCCGCCGGAACTGAGATCGCCGGGAGGTTCGCCAGGTTCACCGGCGTCGTGTTGCAGTCGGCCAGGTACATCTGCATCGGGTCGTCTAAGCTCTCGCCCATCTTCATCGGGGGCACAGGCATGGTCGGCGATGCGAGCACGTCCGCCTCGTCGAGCGCTTCGTCGAAGTCCCGTTTGACCCACGCACGGGCGTCCTGGGCCTTCTTGTAGTACTTGTCGTGGTAGCCCGCTGAGAGCGCGTAGGTGCCCAGGAGGACGCGACGCTTGACTTCCTCGCCGAACCCTTCCTCGCGGCTTTTGGCGAACTCCTCGTTCCAGTTGCCCTCGTACTCGCCACCGCGTCCGTAGCGGACGCCGTCGAACCGCGCCAGGTTCGAGGAGGCTTCCGACATCGCGATGACGTAGTAGGCTTCGACCGCGTGTTCGACCGACGGGAGGTCGACCTCGTGGTAGCTGGCGCCCTGGGCTTCGAGTTCCTCGATGGCGTCCCAGAAGGTTTCGACGACGCCCTCGTCTGCGCCCTCGACGAGTTCGGTCGGAATCCCGATGTCGAGGCCCTCGACGTCGCCGTCGGCGGCAGCGGCGAAGTCGTAGTCCGAGCCCGCTTCCCGTGCGTCCCGGGTGGTCGAATCGTGCTGGTCGGGGCCGGCGATAACCTCCAGGAGTTCGGCCGCTTCCTCGACGGAGGGGGCGATCGGCCCGATCTGCTCTAAGGAGTTGGCGTAGGCGACGAGCCCGTAGCGAGAGACTAACCCGTACGTGGGCTTGATGCCGACGACGCCGCAGAACGCGGCCGGACAGCGGATCGAGCCGCCGGTGTCGGACCCGAGCGCCATGTCCGTCTCGCCCGCAGCGACCGCTGCAGCGGAGCCGCCAGAGGACCCGCCGGGAACGCGCCCCTCAGCCGCGGGGTTCTCAGTGGGGCCGAACGCGGAGGTCTCGGTGGTCGTCCCCATCCCGAACTCGTCCATGTTGGTCTTCCCGGGGATGGTCGCACCGGCGTCTTTCAGCCGCTCGACGACCGTCGCGTCGTAGGGTGGGACGTAGTTGGCGAGCATCTCCGAGCCGCAGGTCGTCGGCACGCCCTCGGTCGAGATGTTGTCCTTGACTGCGACGCTCCGTCCGGCGAGGGGTCCGTCTTCCTCGCCTTCGATCGACTTCGTCGTGATATATGCGTTGTAGGACATGCTTTACGAGACCTTCGGGCCCTTGAAGTAGCCTGCTTCGCTCTCCGGCGCGTTTTGCAGCGCCTCTTCCTGGCTGAGACACTCACGTTCCTCGTCGGGGCGCATCACGTTCGTCAGGTCCGGCTCCGCCTCGGTCTCGGGCACTTCGTCGAGACGCTCGAACGAGGCGAGGATGTCGGCGAACTGCTCGGTGAAGCGGTCGACCTCGTCCTCCTCGAGATCGACGCGGGCCAACGAGGCGACGTGACGCACTTCCTCGGGGTCGACGGCCGAATCGGTCATACTCGCCGGCAGGCCCGGGCCAGCGGTAAGGGTTTCGGTCGCCGCTGTTATCACCTGTCTCGCCGCGGGGCCCACGCTCGCACGACCGAGCGCAGTCGGGGCCAACAACCGGCAAAATGGGCTGCTTACTCCTCGGCAGTGCTGTAACCGCAAACGGCCGATATCGGCAACTCTGAGGGCTCAAACGGTCGAAAGGTTTAAGTCGGCGCAGCCACAACATAACATCGTACTGGATAGTTCTCTGGGCACCAGTGCCCGCCGATTCAACCAATGACTGACACCACCATCAGAGAGTACACGGGCGAACGCGCGAGCGAGAGCCAGGACGAGGAACCCATCGAGCAGGAGGACGAAACGCTCGTCTGTCCGGAGTGCGGTGGGTCGTTAGCCACGGATTCGGAACGCGGTGAGACGGTCTGTGAGGAGTGTGGCCTGGTCGTCTCGGAAGACGAGATCGATCCCGGGCCGGAGTGGCGCGCGTTCAACGCCAACGAGAAAGACGAGAAGAGTCGGGTGGGAGCGCCGACGACGAACATGATGCACGATAAGGGGCTCTCGACCAACATCGGCTGGCAGGACAAGGACGCGTACGGCAACTCACTGTCGTCGCGACAGCGCGAGAAGATGCAGCGACTGCGCACGTGGAACGAGCGCTTCCGGACACGCGACTCCAAGGAGCGCAACCTGAAACAGGCCCTCGGCGAGATCGACCGCATGGCCTCGGCACTGGGGCTGCCAGAGAGCGTCCGGGAAACCGCGAGCGTCATCTACCGCCGCGCCCTCGACGAGGATCTGCTGCCGGGCCGGTCCATCGAAGGCGTCGCCACCGCGTCCCTGTACGCCGCTGCCCGACAGGCCGGGACGCCCCGCAGTCTCGACGAGATCGAGGGCGTCTCTCGCGTCGAGAAAGACGAGATCGCCCGCACCTATCGGTACGTCATTCGGGAGCTAAACCTGGAGATACAGCCCGCTGACCCGGAGAGCTACGTCCCGCGCTTTGCCTCCGAACTGAACCTCTCGGACGAGGTCGAGCGGCGGGCGCGTGACCTCCTCCAGACCGCAAAACAGGAAGGCGTCCACAGCGGGAAGAGCCCCGTCGGACTCGCTGCCGCCGCAGTGTACGCGGCCTCGCTGCTGGCCAACGAGAAGGTCACGCAGTCGGAGGTCAGCGACGTCGCTTCCATCAGCGAGGTCACGATCCGCAACCGCTACCACGAGTTGCTCGACGCAGAAGGACAGATGCTGTAACGCGGTCGAGACTGGTTTTCCGGGGCGGATCGCTCGCTACTGTTCGCGGAGTCGCTCCACGTCGGTCTCGATGCTGTGGACCTGTTCGACCTGTTTCTCGTTTAGGTCTGCGACCTCGATCGCGCGGTCGGAGATGCTGTCGGCTTTCCGCACGGCGTCGTCGACCATGCCCGCGACCTGCTCGGTGCTGTGGGCCTGTTCGTCAGTCGCGGCGGCGACTTCGTCGATCCCGTTCGAGGTTTCACGCACTGCGGTGACGATGTCTTCGAGGTTCCCCATCGACTCTTCGACCATCTCCCGACCCATGTCCACCTGCTCGTTGGCGTCTTGCAGGCTGGCGACGGTCTCTTCGGTGTCTTCGCTGATGGTCGAGACGACGGACTCGATCTCGCTTGCGTGCTGCTGTGACTCCTCGGCCAGCGATTTGACTTCGTTGGCGACGACGGCGAAGCCTTCCCCGGCCTCACCGGCGCGCGCGGCTTCGATGGAGGCGTTGAGCGCCAGGATGTTCGTTTGCTCGGCGATGTCGTTGATGACGTCGACGATATCGTCGATCTCCGCGACCGCTTCTCGGAGGCGGTTCACGTCGCTCGTGACGTCGGCGGCAGCCGAATCGATGTTTTCCATCACGTCGATCGCGTCTTCGGCCGAGTCGCGGCCCTCCTCGGCGAGTCGTTCGGCCTGCTCGCTCGACGCGTTGACCTCTTCGGCGGAGGACGCGATCTCCTCGACCGTCGCGGAGAGGTTCGAGACCTCTGCCGAGATGTCTTGCATACTCGCGTGTTGCTCTTCGACCAGCGCCGTGATCTCCTGAGAGTCGCTGCTCACTTCCTCGGAACTGTCGAGCAGGTCGTTCACGGACGTCTGGACGCCGTCGGCGACCGAGCGGCGGCGCTGCATCTCCTCGATCATGTGCTCTGCCGTCTGGTCCAGGTCGTCGACGATCTTGCCGAAGATGCCCGGCAGCGAGTCGACGTCGCGGTCGGTGTCGAGGCGCGCGTCCCGGAGGTCGTCCGTGATCTGATCGAGTTGCTCCATGGCCTCGTCGACGACCGCGATCATCTCGTTGAGCGACTCGCCCATGTCCTCGTAGTACCACTCCAGGTCCGTGGTGTCGACTTCTGTGTCGAGGGACCCGCTGGACACGTCGTCGACGACGTCGTTGAACTGCTCGGTCACGGACTTCATGTCCGAGAGGTCGATGAAGCTCTCGGAGATCGCGACCACGTCGCCCGCGTCGTTTTTGATCGCGGTGGCGACGAGTTTGGTCGGAACGGTCCGCCCGTCGTAGGTGTCTTTCTCCACTTCCACTTCGATCCGGTCGGTTTCACCGGCCATGAGTCGCTTGAGGGTGCAGTTGTCCGTCCCGCAGACGTCGTCGTTGCACATCGCACCGTAGCAGGGCACCTCCTCGAGCCTGTCGTCGTCGACGCCCGACAACTCGTCCATCATGTCGTTTTGCATGATGACGTTGAACTCCGGGCCGATGATCCGCATCGCCGTCCCCGAGGCGTTGAGTACCTGCTCCAGGTTGGCCCGAACGGTGCCTTCGACTTCGCCTGTCGTGAACTCTGTGGGTGCGTCGATTTCCTGGTAGTAGTCCTCGTCGTGATCGAGCGACGGGCTGGGTGCCGCCTCGTCCGCAGAGACGACCGCGCCCCCATCGCTCGCAACTGCCGACGCTGGCGATTCCTCGTCCGCTGCTCGAACAGGGTCGGTCTGTCCCGTCCTCTCCGAGTCTATCTCTCGTTCGTTAGTGCCGGTAAATCGACGCAGTAATGATGAGATCATTGCGTGGTACTCTCTCGTTACCGGGACTTTGCCACACCCCATAAAAACTCTATACTCCTATTTTCATATTTTGAGAACAATATTTCTGACACTCGGTGTGAATAGCCAATTTGCCCACAAATATTTCTGTTACTTATATTGACAGTAGGGCTCGAATACATATATTGGGCGCTGTCTGGGCTAAGCCGTCGATTTTCATCGAACTGGTCGCGATTGCTGTGCACCCAGACGATCGGTGAACGAGATCGGAATCTCCGATAACGAGTAACTTCACAATTATTTATACCTATACGACATTTATAGTGCAGTGTTCGCGGAGATGATTGGTCGGAAGGAATCCGCCGTCGGTCCGATGGCTTGCTGCCGCTCCTCTTCGCCTCGGCCGTTTTCGCCGTCGGTTCCGGTCTCTCTCTGGGAGAATCCACCGTCTACAAACCGAACGAGCGCTTCGCGACTCACATGGAGACGACGCGTCACTACACCGCGACTGTCTACATCGTGGCTGACGGAGCGACGGCCCTCCACGAACACGAGCGTCTCGGAATCCGCATTCCACCGGGCGGACACGTCCACCGTGACGAACTACCCCACGAGGCCGCCGTTCGGGAGGTCCGCGAGGAGACCGGGCACGATCCGGACCTCGTGGCCGACGACCCAGGAATTCGCACCGACACCGGTCGCTCACTCCCGCAGCCGCGCTATCAGATGCTGTACGACATCGACGTCTGCGACGGCGAGGTGGCACACCAGCACGTCGATCACGTCTACTTCGCGCGCGTGGACAGCAGGGACGTCGATCCCGCTGCCGGCGAGGAAGGCCCCGAGGTCTGGGACTGGAACACGCCCGCGGACCTTCGGGCAACGAGCGTGGACGAGGACGTGGCGCAGATCGGCACGGAAGCGATCGAGACCGTCTCTGACGCCTGAAAACAGCGTTACGCGAGCAACGATTCGACGTACTTCGTCACGTGGTCGTCCATCCTGCGTTTGAACCCGTTCTGTCTGGCTAGCCGGTCGAGTTCGCGAGCGATCAGACTCCCGTACTGGACGGCTTTCTTGTCTCGAGTCGCGATCTCGTCGGGCAGCCACTCGCTGGCCGCGCGCCGGAGCGCGTGCTTGCGCACCCCGTCGTCACCGGGCTCGGTGACGAGCATGTGACCGGGCAACTGGAGTGCGGCTTCGACGACCCGGTCGTGGAGCAGCGGCGCGACGGGTTCGACGCCTGCGGCACGGAGCGTCAACACGTCCCGTTCGAGTTGGTCGGGGAGGGACTGAATCACTTCTCGCGTGGCGCCCCGGACCGTGTCGGCGTCGACCCGGGGATCAGTGGGCGCCTTGGCGACTTTCGCGTAGCCGCCGAACAGTTCGTCAGCGCCCTGTCCCACTGCGAGCCGGTCGTAGCCGTCGTCGGCGACCCGCTCGGCGACCAGGTACAGCGGGAGCGCGATCTGGACGTCCATCGCGTTCGTCCGACCGATTGCGGTCGCGACTTCCGGCACGGCCCGGACGACGTCGTCGTGCGTGACCTCGACGACGCGAACGTCTCGGTCGAGCGACGCCGCAGCCGACTGCGCCGCCTCGACGTCGTGACTGTCGGGGAATCCAACCACGTACAGCGGGGCGTCCAGCCGCGCGGCCAGGAGCGCGGAGTCGACGCCACCGGAGAACGCGATCGCAAGCGAGTCCGCGACCACCTCGTCCAGACTCGCGTCGATAGACGCACGAACCGTCGCGACGGCCGCCTCGTCGTCCTCGATGGTCGGCACGTCGGGGAGCGACCAGACGCGCTGGTCTCCCTCAGCAGTCCTACCATGCCCTGCCGGTACCGATTCCGGCTGGTCCAGTTCGGTCGGATCGAAACTCCACGTCGTCGGATCGTCGCGCTCGGTGAAACAGGGGTATCGACCCAAAACGTCTCTGACGAGTCGATCGTCGACCGCGCCGGCGAAGCCCCGGGTGCCTGACAACGGGTCGCCCGACTCGATGGCAGCTCGGACGCAGTCGACGGACGCCCCGTCGAGACTCGACTCATTGCCGTCGGAAGCCCTGCCGGTCATAGGAAACTGTAGAATCGGTTCTTCACGCGGCGCTTGACGCCGCCGGCGGCCTGTCGGAAACTGATCCGCCACGGCGTTCGACGACCCTCAACCGTGGTCCGACCGTCGCGGATGGCGTCGAGGATGGCGTCGACGCTACGTTCGGCGGCGTCGATGCGAGTGACCGCCTGGCCGACCATCTCGCTGATGTGGGCGTCGCTCCCGGCCGTCATCGGCATTTCGCGGAGCTTGGCGAATCGTTCCGCCTGCCGGTTCGCTCGTCCGGTCAGCAGCCGGGAGTTGTACACCTCGATGGCGTCGGCCGCAGTCAGGTCGTCACGCGAGATGTGGGCCAGCACGCCGCTGCGTGACTCCTGGAACGGGTGTGGAACGACGGCGATGCCGCCGAGATCGCGGACGCGGCCGAGCGTCTCTCCGAACGAGAGGCCCGACGGAACTGCTTCGGTCACGCCGAGTGCGAGGACGTGGCCGGCAGCCGTCGACACCTCCAGCCCCGGAATGGCGATGAGGCCGTACTCCGGGGCACGCTCGGCGGCCTCTAGGCTCGCGTCGATCTCGTCGTGATCCGTGACGGCGATGGCGTCCAGGCCGACCGCTTCTGCCTGCCCGAGCAGAAGGTCGACGGGATCGCGGCCGTCGTACGAAAGCGACGAGTGACAGTGCAACTCGGCGGCGAGCACACCTGAGCGTATGGGGCGTCTGCTCAAAAGCGAACCGGTCCTGACCAGTCAGACGTAATGACATGTGCTATCGTGAGACACGAAACGTAGTGGGCTGCTCAGTAGTGATTGTGGTGTTACATATCCGTGTAGCGGCTACCCACGGGCGGGCTGGCGGTTGTGTGGCAGGTATGTCGGAGCGGTTATATGGCTTCGTCCGCCAACCTCCGTTACATGGTCCGTGATCCGTTCGCGGACGAGGAAGGACCCGACCTGCAGGACGTTCTGGACGCCCTTGACGATCCGAAGTGTCGCGTCATCGTCCGGAACCTGGAGGAACCCATGACAGCAGAGGAAATCGCCGAAACCTGTGACGTGCCGCTCTCGACGACCTACCGAAAGTTGGACATGCTGACGGAAGCTTCGTTGCTCCGCGAGGGGATGGAGATCCGTCCGGATGGTCAACACGCTAGTAAGTACGAGGTCGATTTCGAGGAAGTCGTCGTCGGACTCTCGGAAGACCGAGACTTCGACGTCGGCATCAGCCGCGTGCCCAGAACAGCGGACGAACGGCTACAGGACCTCTGGTCGGAGGTGCGCAAAGAAACGTGACCGGAATCGTCCCACTCATCCACGTCCCGTCAGTGATCGTTGCCCTCAAGACAATCACCCTGTTCCTCGGGGGCCTGATAGCGTTCTTCTCGTTCAAGGCCTACCGTCGGACCGGGGCGAAACCGCTGCAGTTGCTAGCCGTCGGCTTCACCCTCGTCACGCTCGGATCACTCATCGCAGGTGCGCTCGACCTCGCAGGAACGGCCAACATCGGGCCAGTAATCGACCGCGGATACGCGATCGTCGTCGAAGCCGCCCTCACGGCGCTGGGCTTCGCGGTGATCGTCTACTCGCTGTACGCTCAGCAGTAAGCGGCGCGACGGTTCGATGCTGCGTTTCTGAGTTGCTTTCTCCCGTCAGGTGGCCGGCCCGGCGTTGTGAGCTTCGGAGCACCGGTGTCGATTCGGTTCGGCATTGCTCTCGGGAACTTCCATTCTTCGCTCGCGTGTGCGAATCGGGACACTGGCACTGAGTTTTCAGACGCCGAGAACGAACTACGAAGTTATGTGGGGGGCCCGACTATCTTCAGGTATGAGCGAACACGTACTCGTTCCGATGGACGAATCGCCGCTGTCAGCGAAAGCGCTCGAACACGCACTCGAGAAACACGAGGACGCCGAGTTCACCGTGATCCACGTGCTGGACTTCGTCGACGCGGGTTACGGAGCTCCGATGGAGTCGACTCTGCCCGGGTACTGGGAGGAGTGGTACGAAAGCGCCAAGGAAGAGGCCGAGACGCTGTTCGACGACGCCCAGGACGCGGCCGACGACTACGACGTCACGCTGGACTCCGAGGCTGTCGTCGGCCAGCCGGGACGCAGCATCGTCGAGTTCGCCGACGAAAACGACGTCGACCACATCGTCATGGGGAGCCACGGTCGGAAAGGACTCTCCCGACTCATCCTCGGCAGCGTCGCCGAGAACGTCGTCCGCCGCGCTCACTGTCCCGTCACCATCGTTCGGTGAGGGGGACCGACTGAGCGGTTTTCTTTGGTACTGGTTCCCACTCCCCGAGACGTTTAGGCGGGCTTTTAACTATCGGTGAAAATCGTCGCATATGGAGCGGCGTGGAGACGTCCGGCCCCCGCAGACGCCGCACTGGGACGGACGGCAGGGCAGCGACGAGACGCGCCACGGAGTGCGGCGGAGTTCGGAGTGACAGACATGAGCACGAACGACAACACCGGTGCATCCACGCAGAGCCGTCGCGGGTTCCTTCGGGCGACGGCCACTGGCGCCGCAGCCGCGGGGCTGGGCGCGAGTGCAACCGGCACGGCAGCAGCACAGGACGGTAGCAAATTCGGCGGCTATCTCGCGGAAGCGAACAACTACGACGGCACGGTCGTCGACGAGACGGGCAAAAGCGAAGTGACCGTCGAGGTCGGCGCCGCAGACACCGGGCTCGCGTTCGGGCCCGCAGCCGTCAAAGTCGATCCCGGCACGAAGATCGTCTGGGAGTGGACCGGTGACGGTGGCTCGCACAACGTCGTCGCCGAGGACGGCAGCTTCGACTCGGGCTCGGCCGTCTCTCAGGCTGGCACGACGTTCGAACAGACCTTCGAGGAGGAAGGCGTCGTCCAGTACTTCTGCGAACCGCACAAGATCTCGGGCATGAAAGGCGTGATCGTCGTCGGAGACGTCGACACGTCCGGCGGTGGCGGCGAAGGCGGCGAACACGGCGGCGGCATCGTCTTCACGCCGGAACTGCAGGCGATGGGCGCTGCACTCGCGCTGGGTATCCTGTCGCCGATCGTGTTCGCGGTGCTGCTCGCGCTCAACCGCGACAAACTCGGCGGGACCGAGCAGTCCGGCCGCGCGGACCGCGACCTCAAGCGGATCGAATAGGCCCGTCGATCGAAACGATTGACCCCCGACCGTCGCCGTTGACGGGCAGTGTTTTTCCCCTCCCACGTCCCCGTGACGCAGGAAGCGGACAGCGCGTTCAGTCCGCAGCAGCGGTGCCGTCGGTGTCGAGACTCACGAGCTCGTCCACGTCCGGGATCACCGCGTCTTCGTCGGTGATGATGTCGATGCGTCGGGTCAGCTTGTCGCGCGCGTACGTGACGAGCGGGACCGCGTTGACTGCCTCCTCGAAGTCGTTCACCGTGTTCGCGACGTGGGGCATGAGTTCCTGCAGGGTGTCCTGGACGACCTGCTCGTCGACCTCGCCGCTCTGGACGTAGCGGCGGACTTTCTGCATGCCGAAGCCGACGTGACGGCCCTCGTCGCTGCGGATCTTGCTGATGCCCTCGACCAGCCCTTCGAGGTGCGGGAACTCGCGAATCGCCACCTCGTCGGATCCCTTCGAACTGAACGCCGACGTGATGCCGTAATAGCCTGTCTGGGCGAGCACTGATTCCACCGTCAGGTGGTAGTGACAGTACGCCTTGGCGCGGTTTTCCGGCGTGTCCTCTTCGAGGAGTAGCTCCATCGCGGCCTCGGTGTCGTCGAACAGTTGGATGTAGCCGTCAGGATAGTATCGCTGATCGGTCGGGTTCGTCACCTCGAACCCGTGGTGTTCGGCGACGGGGTTGATGACGTCCCGCCAGTAGCGGTCGAAAAACTGCGTGTGTTTGGCCTCCTCGTAGATCTGGCTGGAGACGAACATCTGGTCGTTGATGTCCTCCAGCACGAGCCCCAGGGGCATCAGGTCCTCCGTCACCGCCTCTTCGCCCGCGCCGAACCGAGCGAGCGTCTGCCGGAGTTCCTCGTACTCGGCCTCGGTCAGATCGTCCTCGTCCATCAGTTTCTGTTTGTCCTCTTCGAGTCCCTCGATCGCGTACGGGTCCCAGTGACGATACACTGCGTTCTCGAAGTACCCCTGTGCGAACGAATCGCGGTCAAGCCGCATCTCGCGGCTGGTGTCCTCTACCTGCGTCATGGTACACCACACCGTAGGGTGGGGACTGCCCTATAAATACCGCCGAACAATTCGGGTAATTTAAATGGTGGCTACTGCGAACGCAATTTTCGGGCCGACGAGCGGTGTCTCGTCGGGCGCAACGGTGAAGACGCCGTGTCCGCAAGACGGCGTGTGGACGAGACAATCGAGTGGCTCCGCGGGCGGCCGTACTACGAGGGGCAGGTTCACCACCACGAGGTCGTCCCCGGTCGCGACGCCAGTTTCGCCGACGTTGATCTCGACTCTCGGCTCGGGAGCACGCTCCGTGACCGCGGCATCGAGCGTCTCTACAGTCATCAGGCGGCTGCCATCGACGCCGTCCGCGGCGGTCGGAACGTCGTCCTCGCCACCGAGACGGCCAGCGGGAAGAGCCTGGCATACACGGTCCCCGCGTTCGAGCGCGCACTCGACCACACTGGCTGTACCCTCTATATTGCGCCCCAGGTCGCGCTCATCAACGACCAGACCGACACCCTCCAGAACCTCGCCCGTGGCCTCGGGTTCGGGAGTCGCGTCACGGTCGACCAGTACACCGGCCGGCAGTCGAAAACCGAGAAACGCCAGGTGCGCGACCGCCAGCCGACCGTCCTGTTGACGACGCCGGACATGCTCCACTACGGGATTCTCCCGCACTCGCACCGGCTCTGGGACTGGTTCTTCGAGCGCCTGGAGACGGTCGTCGTCGACGAAGTTCACGAGTACCGCGGCGTGTTCGGCAGCCAGGTGTCGCTCGTGCTCCGTCGTCTCAATCGCGTCTGCGAGCGGTTCGAAGCGGATCCGGAGTACGTCTGTTGTTCGGCGACCATCGGCAATCCCGTCGAGCACGCGGCGACCGTCACCGGGCGGCCCGCGGCCTCGTTCGCGGCGGTCACCGAAGATCGGAGCGCGACGGGACCGACCCACTGGCTGCTGTGGAACCCGCCGGAGTATGCCGACGGCGGGGGCTGGGGGAGCGGTCGCCGGAAGTCCAGCCACACCGAGACCAAGCGGCTGTTCGTCGACCTGGTGAGTCGTGGTTTCCAGACCGTGGTCTTCACCAGTTCGCGCCAGACCGCAGAGCGTTACGCCACCGACAGCGCTACTGAACTGCGCCGACGCGGTGAGCGCGACGCGGCCGAGAGCGTCACTGCGTACCAGGCGGCGCTGACCAGCGACCGACGGGAGACGGTCGAACAGGGGCTGTCCACCGGCGAGATTCGCGGCGTCTGGAGCACGAACGCACTGGAACTCGGCGTCGACATCGGCGGGCTCGACGCGGTTCTGCTGGACGGCTACCCGGGCACGCGAATGGCCGCCCACCAGCAGGCAGGGCGGGCCGGTCGCGGGACCGATCCGAGCCTCGTCGTCATGGTCGGCGGCGAGGACCAGCTCGACCAGTACTTCATGGCCAATCCCGACGAGTTCTTCGAGGGCGAGGCGGAACGCGCCATCTCGAACCCCGAAAATCAGACGCTCATGCCTGGACACGTCCTGTCCGCTGCTCGGGAGACGTGGCTGAAACCCGACGACGACCGCCACTTCGGCCCGACGTTTCCGGAACTCGTGGGCGACCTCACCGAGTCGGGCGAGCTCGATCGACGGGAGACCGACGCCGGCATCCGCTGGCTGTACGACGGCGACGGCAGCCCCCAACACGAGATGAATCTCCGGACCATCGACGACCGGCAGGTCCAACTGCGGGACCGCGCGAACGGCGAGACGATCGCGAAACTCCCTTTCGGCGACGCGCTGCGGGACGCCCATCCGGGCGCGATCTACCACCACCAGGGCCAGAGTTACGAGGTGACCGACCTCGACCTGGACCACCGGATCGCCGACCTCTCGCGGACGCGCGCGGAGTACTACACCCAGGTCCTTCACGACAAGACGATCACCGTCGAGTCCGACCTCGAGGAGCGACCGATGCCCGGCCGCGAGGACAGCACCCTCCGGTTCGCGGACGTGACGATGCGCAAGCAGATCACCGGGTACGAACGTCGCGACATCGCGTCCGGCGAGCCGGTCGGGCAGTTCTCCCTCGACCTTCCGGAGACCACGCTGGAGACCAAAGCCCTGTACTTCACCGTCCCCGGCCCGGTCGAGATGGAGATGCGGGCACGCGACGGCGACTTCGACGGCGGCATCCACGCGGCCGAACACGCGATGATTTCGATGATGCCCGTGGAGTTGCTCTGTGACCGGCGAGACATCGGCGGGCTCTCGACGCCCCTCCATCCCCACACCGAGAAATCGACGATTTTCATCTACGACGGCTATCCGGGCGGCGTCGGGTTGACCGACCGCGCCTACCGTGACGTTAGTTCCCTCGTAGGAACCACTCGGAAGATGGTCGCGTCTTGCCCCTGTGCCGACGGCTGTCCGGCCTGCGTGCAGTCGCCCCACTGCGGCAACGCGAACGATCCGCTGGACAAGGAGTTGGCGCTCGTGTTGCTCGACGCGCTCGAGGGCGAGAACTGAGCGGTCCCGTCAGTCCGCGGGCTCGGGACCGGTGTCGACGACGGGGTTCGAGCCGGTGACCTCGCCATCGGTGAGATAACACTGCGGGTCCGGCGCGAAGGGGTCGTCGTGGACCGAGAGCGCCCGGAGTCGCGACCCACCGCGACAGATGGACTGGTACTGGCAGTCCGCACACTTTCCGGTGAGGTGGTCCTCGCGGTTCCGGAGTGCGCGGAGAAGCGGGTTCGAGTCGTCCTCCCAGATGGACGAGAACGGGCGGTCGCGGACGTTCCCGAGCGAGTAGCCCTGCCAGAACTGGGTGAGGTGGACGTTGCCCTGGTAGTCGATGTCGGCGACGCGCTCGCCGGTCGGGTCGCCACCGTTGGCCTCGAGGTAGCGATACACGCGCTCGGCCGTGTCGTGGCCGAGGTGTTCGCGGGCGTACTCGACCATGTACGCCGCGTCGGCGTAGTTGCCGACCAGCAGCGTCTCGATCTCTTCGCCCCGGTCGTGGTACTCGCGGGTCATGTCACACACCGTCTCGACAGCCTCGCGGCGTTCCTCGGGTGTGAGGTCGACGTCCATGATCTCGTTGCCGCGGCCGCCGTAATCGAGGTGGTAGAAACAGAACCGGTCGAGCCCCTCGTCGTACAGCATCGAGACGATGTCTTCGAGGTCGGGGGCGTTGTGTTTCGTGATCGTGTACCGGAGTCCGGTCTTGAGTCCCACGTCGAGACAGGCGTTGATTCCCCGGAGGGCGGCGTCGAAAGCGCCCTCCTTGCCGCGGAACTCGTCGTTCGCTTCCGGGAGGCCGTCCACGGAGATGCCGGCGTACTTCAGACCCGCGTCCTTGAGGGCCTGAGCGCGTTCCTCGGTGATAAGCGTCCCGTTGGTCGAGAGAACTGCGCGAATCCCCTGGTCGGTCGCATAGGCGATCAACTCCTCTAAGTCCTCGCGAACCAGGGGTTCCCCGCCCGAGAAGAGCACGACGGGGATGCCGTAGTCGGCGAGATCGTCGAGGAGTCGCTTCCCCTCTTCCGTCGAGAGTTCGCCCGGCGCACACTCCGTGTCGGCGGCGGCGTAACAGTGGTCGCAGTAGAGGTTGCACTGCTTGGTGAGGTTCCAGACGACGACCGGTCGTTGCTGCTTGCGCTCGGTGATCTGCGGTTTCTTCGACTCCTCGGCGGCGTCGTATCGGAGGCCGTCCCCCTCGGCGTCCAGGTCACAGAGCAGTTTGCTGACCGAAATCATTGGTCCGTCTCCGTGGTCGAGAACCGCTCTACCTCGTCGGCGGGACAGAGCCACACGTCGGTGACGCTCCACCCCAACAACTGCGTGGCCTGGTCGCGGGCCACGTCGGCTGTGGGTGCAGAGACACTGCCGGCGTGTCTCGGCGGGCCGTCGTCGTCACGCACGAACACTTCCCATTCGCGGCCTGTGGTCGCTCGGACATTACTGGGTCCGGTCGAGTGGGCACGCTCTGCCATGCGAATATGTTCGAAAACGCACTATATACCCCTCACTACGATTCCCATTCTCTGGGAACGGAACCGGTGAATTTACAACTGGCACGTTCTGAGACACAATGAGGTGACCAAGTGATGGATAGACGGAATTTCGTACGCGGTGTTGGTGTTCTGACAATCACCGGCGGACTGGCCGGGTGCTCGGAGGGTAGTAATTCAGGCGACTCGAACAACGGTGATACCACGACCGAGGGTGGCAGCGCCGAGATGGTGTCGGCACCGAGCGAGGTGTCGAGCTACCTCGACGGGGCGATCGGATTCGACGGCGACATGGCGGATCACACCGGCAAGGACTCCGTCGAGGTTCAGGTCGGTGTCGGCCAGGGCGGCCTCGGCTTCGGTCCCGCCGCGATCAAGGTCTCGCCCGGGACGACCGTGACCTGGGTCTGGACCGGTGACGGTGGCGCACACAACGTCGTTGCCGAAAGCGAAGCGTTCGACTCCGGCACCTCCGAAGCGGGCGCCGGGGTGACCTTCGAACACACGTTCGAGGAATCCGGAACGGAGACGTACTACTGCAACCCTCACAAGGTCTCCGGCATGAAAGGCGCCGTCGTCGTCGCGTCGGAATAAGGGCGTTCTCGACGATTCGTCACGGCGTTCTTTTTTACGTGTTGTCGCCGTGTGCAGCGCGTTAGCTCAGTACCAGGACGAAACCCGTCAGGAACATCAGTACAGCGATGCCGGCGAGGACGAGGAGCAGGAGGTCCTTTTCGGACATTACTCGTGGGTAGGAAGTGAAACGGTTAATCACCTTCGTCTCCAATCTGGAGCAATGACAGATGCCGACACGACGAGCGGAAGCCGGGTGGTCCTCACTGTTTTCACGGTCGTCGTCCTCATCGCTGGCGTGATGGGCACGATTCTGGGTGCGATCAGACCCGAGGATCTGGACCCGGAGCTGTTCGGGATCATCCAGCTTCCGCCGACGCCCCTGGGAACCGCTCTCTTCGGAATGATAACCGTCGGGGTCGGGCTCGGTGCCCTGATCGGCGCGGTCGTCTACATCTCCAATCGCTACGACGCCGACGCCGTCGAGTGAGCCAGGTTATCCCTGGCCGACCATCTGGTCTTCGTCTTCCCACTCCTGTTCGCGGAGTTCGTACTTCTGGACTTTCCCGGTCGACGTGGTCGGCAGTTCCTCGACGAACTCGAAGCGGCGCACGACCTTGTAGCCCGCCAGGTTGTCCTCACAGAACTCCTTGAGTTCCTCTTTCGTCACGCCCGGTTCCTCGGGGTCGCCGTTGTCCGGAACGACGAACGCCTTGGGCGTCTCGCCCCACTCCTCGCTCGGCGACGGGATGACTGCAGCGGACCCGACGGCGTCGTGCTCGAACAGCGTGTCCTCCAGTTCGATGCTGGAGATGTTCTCCCCGCCGGAGATGATGATGTCCTTCTTGCGGTCCTGGATGGAAATCATCCCGTTGTCGTCGACGGTGGCGAGGTCGCCCATGTGGTAGTACCCCTCCACGCGGTCGTTGAACGCTTGCTCGGTCTGCTCGGGCTTGTTCCAGTACTTGTCCATCACCTGGTTGCCCCGGACGACGATCTCCCCGATGGTGGCGTCGTCGCGCGGCACGTCGTTGCCGTCCTCGTCGACGACTCTGACCTCGGTGCCGAGGTAGCCCAGCCCCTGGCGCTTCTTGATCTTGAAGCGGGCGCTGGAGTCGTCGTCGAACAGCCGCTTGGCGTCGGAGGTGGTGATGAGCGGCCCGGTCTCGGTCGCGCCGTACACGTGTTTGAGGTACCAGTCGAACTCGTCTTCGACCGTGCGGATGGTCGCCTCCGGCGGGGCGCTCCCCGCCGTGGCGATGCGGACGTCGTTTTCCCCGCTCGTGGGGATGTCGCCGTCGTTCTCGTCGTAGTGGTCGCTCAGCATGTTCAGCACCGTGGGGGCACCGCACATGTACGAGACGTCCTCGTCGACGACGGTGTCGAAGATCCACTCGGCGTCGACCCCGCGGGTACAGACGTGTTTCGCGCCCATGCCGGTGATGGCGTAGATGTGCCCCCAGCCGTTGACGTGGAACATCGGCAGCGTCCACAGGTAGACGTCGTCGTCCGTGATCTCCTGGTGAACGGTGATGAGGTACGCGTGGATCGTCTCCGTGCGGTGGGTGCGACACACGCCCTTCGGGTCGCCGGTCGTCCCGGACGTGTAGTTGATGGTGATGACGTCGCTCTCGTCCATCTCCGGCCGGTCGTAGTCGGTGCCGGCGTCCTCGATGACCTCCTCGAAGGACTCCCAGTCGCCGTCGACGGCGTCGGCGTCGTTCGTGATGAACGTCTCCGTCGGGACCTCGTCTCGGATGGCCTCGATCCGGTCTGCGTACTCGTAATCGGCGAAGATCGCGTCGACTTCGGCGTCAGAGAGAATATATGCGAAGTCGTCCGGCGTCAGTCGGTAGTTCAGCGGCGTGTGGACGGCACCGAGCTGCATGCTCCCGTACGCCGCAGCCAGGTGGTAGTGCGTGTTCGGGTCGAGTACAGCGACGCGGTCTCCCTTCTCGATGCCGCGCTGCTGGAGTGCCGCCGAGAACCTGTCGGCGCGCTCCCCGAGTTCGTCGTAGGTGAACCGTTCGCCGGTCGTCGCCACGACGGCCTCTTCCTCCCCGTAGTACTTCCGGGCACGGTCCAGAAAGTCCGTGACTAGCAGTGGTTTTTCCATCGCACCTCGGACAAACGTGAATGAATAAAAAAGTGGTTTCTGTTTGTTCCCGAGATTTGAGAACTCGGTCAGTTGCCACGTTTCGTCGCCAAGAACACGTCGAACTCGGCGTCAGCGCCACGCTGCCACCGATCGAGCGCTGGCGAATACGTGCTGACTGCCAACCGTCGCCGATCGGGGTCGACGGTGAGCAGTCTGAGCCACCCGTTCCCGCCCCGGCGCTCGGTCTGGTAGTTGACGAACATCTGTGACACTGCGGTTCCGGCCCCGCCGTCGTCGAGTCGACGGCCGGTGTTGCCGGGGACGTGGTGACCGCTGTGGACGTTCACGAGGTTTGCGTGGTTCCGGACCAGTTCCGCCCACAGCTCGACGCCGTTGTGAACGTCGGTCAACCCGTACTGTCGCGGATTGTGATCGTCGTCCCTGTCGACCCTCGTGTCGTCGAAGTAGAGATACGAGTGTGTCGTGAGGAACGCGAGAGCGTCGCTGTGGGCCGAGAGGACGCGGTCGGCCCACTCGACGACTGCCTGTCGGGGTCCGAACTCGACGGTGAGGTACAGCAGGTCTTCGCCGGCGACCCGCTGGCGAAGGTACGCGTTCTCGGGATTCCCGTCGTACGTGCCGTATCCCACGATGGAGTCCGTCCGCGACTCGGCGGTCGCGTATCGCGCCGTCGGCAGTCGCCTCCGGAACGCGGTCGGGGCCCGGATCTCGGCCGCGTCGTGATTGCCCAGTGCGACGAGCGTCGGAATCCCGGCGTCGTCGAGCATCGACACTGCGTCCGTCGCCACGTCCCACTCTGAGTCCTCCGCCGGATTGTCGACGAGGTCCCCGAGATGGAGTACCGCCGCGACGTCGTGTTCGTCCTGGTTGTCGACGATCCACCGCGCCTGTTGCTCGAAGAGACCGTTGTCGAGTCGGGAGTAATGCTGGGTGTCCGGCAGGACGACGATGGAGAACCGTCGCTGGGCAGACTCGGGTGGACGGACGCGACAGCCCGAGAGCGTCGCTCCCAGGGCCAGACTCCCGACTGTCGCGATCGTCCGTCGACGTGTCGGCTTCCTCGGGTCTCTCTCGGTGCGCGTCATCCGTTACGCAATATGATGGTCTGTCGAAATCGTGACCCTCGCGTAATGTGTTTTGTGAAGGTCACTTTGCATATCGGACTCGTTGACACCGAGGCCAGCGCATCGAGCAGGCCTGCGTGCAGCTGTCACTCCGCGGCAGGAAACGTGAGGCGGATCGTCGTCCCTCGGTCGCTGGACTCGACGACCGTGATCGTGCCTCCGTTCGTCCGGACGATCCAGTTCGCGAGCCAGAGGCCGAGTCCGCTGCCGTGGTTGAGCGGCGTCTCCGTCTCCCCCTCCAAGACGGCACAGTCCTGGGACGGCAGGCCTGGGCCCTCGTCGCTGATCGTGACCGCGAACTGTTGCCCGTTCGAAACCCGCGAGACGGTCACGGACACGGTCGGCTCGGCCGTCGTCGCGTGTTGGAGCCCGTTCTCACAGAGTTCACGGAACGCGACGTCGACGGTCGTCTCGACGGCGGCGGGCGCGGCTTCGGCACCAGCAACGTCGACTGTCCCTGCGGGATAGTCGGCTTCGAGGTTCGCACTGATCTGGTCGAGTATCGCCCGGAGATCGACCTGCTCCAGGTCGGTGTCGCGTTCGTCGACTTTCTGGAACGTCCGGGCTTTCTCACCGAGTGCCGTCAGCTTTCGGCCCGTCTTCAGAATCTCGGCTGCGCTGCGTTCGAGGGCGGGATCGCTGGCCTGATCGCGGATCATCGCGGCGCGCCCGATGACGACGTTCATGTCGTTTCGGATGTTGTGCCGGAGCACGCGGTTGAACACGTTCAGCGCCTGTTCGCGACGCTTGCGCTCGCTGATGTCCCGGAGGCTGGCGAGAATCCTGGTCCCTTCGGGCAGTGCTATCGTCGCGGCCGTCACCTCGAGGGGGATTCGGTGGCCGTCCTGGCCCGCACAGGCGAGTTCCTCGATCCACCCGCGACCGCCCTCTCGAACCTCCGTGATCAGTTCCTCGAACCGTTCTCGGTCCTCGGGACAGATCGTCGACGCGGCGACCGACTGGAGGGATTCGGGGTCGTCGTACCCGAAGAGGTCCGTGGCCCGGTCGTTGCAGTCGACGATCTCGTCGTCGTCCGGATCGATGAGCAAGAGTCCGTCGCTGGCGGACTCGAAGATGCGTCTGGAGCGTTCGTGTGCAGCGCTGAGTTCCTCGATCCACTCGGTCCGCTCGAGTGCTGCCACGGTGTTCGATCCGATCATCTTCAACAACGAGACGTCGATCGCGTCGAAGGCTTCGGCCGTCTCGGCGGACACCGTTACGACGCCGAATCCGTCGAGCGGGATGACGACCTCGCTCTGGACGGTTCCCGCCGACGCTGCCTCGTTCTGCGGGACCGCGGTGCTGTCGAACGTCGTCACCTCGCCCTCGTCGACGGCCGCCCACAGTCGGTCCGTTCCGGCGTCTCCCCGGTGGAGCGTTCGTGACCCTACGTTGCCGCTGAGACTCGTCACCTGCTCGAGGGTCGTCTCGTCGTCGTCCAGGAGCCACGCGCGGGCGCTGGGGGCCTCCACGGCGTCCCCGGCGATGCCGATCGCGATCTCGCAGACGCCGGCTTTCGTCGTCGCACGCATGAGTTCCGTCATCCCACCCTGGAGCGTTTCCAGTGCCTCCTCTCGTCGCGTCCGCTCGAGTTCGTGGCTCAGCCACCGGGCGATGAGGCTCACGAAGGTCTGTTCAGCCTCGCTGAAGCTACTGTGGGGCGAACGGTCGAGAAAGCAGACGGTCCCGTACAGCGTGCCGCCGACCACGACGCGCGACCCCAGATAACACTCGATGTTGCTCCGCTCGTAGGCCGGATCGTCGCTCCACCCCTGTTCACTGGCGTGGCTGAACGCGAGGACGTCGTCGGTCTCGATCGTCTTCCGGCAGAACGTCCGTGGGAGGTCCATGAGATCGCCCGGTTCGATCGGCAGGTCGCCGATGCTCGCGACGATCTCGTAGTGTTCGGGTTCCCGGTCGATGGTCGACAGGTGGGCGTTCTCGACGTCGAGCCTGTCCAGCCCGATTTCGAGCATCCGGTTCGCTTTCTCCGTGAACGACAGCGACGCGTCGGTCGCGACTTCGTAGAGGTCGGTCAGGTGCGCCACGGACGCCGTCTGCTCGCGTTCGTCGTCCGACCGCCGCATCTCGACCATCCCCCGAACGCGGTTCGCCAACCGCTCGAACCGGTCCTCGCCCCCCGCGACGACGTCCGTCACCGTCGCCGTCTCCGGGCCGCGATGCCCGCCAGCCTCGGATTCGCCGGCGAGCACGACCACGGGCGGCCGGGATGCGCTGGCCGCCGCGTCTTCGACGACCGCCCACTCGTCGTCGGAGAGCGGAGCGACGGCGACGATACAGTCCACTGCGGGTCGACCGTCTGTCGATTCCAGGATCGTCACTCCGTCGTAAACCTCATCGAGTGCTGTCTCGATGCGGTCGACCGGCTCTGCCGTGTTAGCGACGACCACCGCGGTGAGTCCTTCAGACATCACGCGCTGGTTCCGAGACGACGCCAGCTACTTGCCAACTGATGAGAAGTGAGCTCCACTTCGATGCCACGTGGCAATTCATTACGTAACTCGCAGGACCAGACCGATATGAAGGTATTGGGACACACTCCACCAATGGCCACGCTGTGGGCCCGTGACAGCAGGCGGGATGCCGAGTTCTCGGACGTCACGCCAGTCCGACGGTCTCCTGGTAGGACCCGTAGTACTCCTCGAAGACGGCCATGATCTCCCCCATCGTCGCGTAGGCCTTGACGGCCGCGATGATCGACGGCATCACGTTCTCGTCGTTCGCGATGGCCTCGCGAACCGACTCGAGGGCGTCCGCGACCGCTTCGTCGTCGCGGTCGGCTTTGACCTCTGCGAGCCGTTCGCGCTGGCGTTCCTGCACGTCGTCGTCGACTTTCAGGATGTCCGGCTCGGTGTCCTCCTCGATGGTGTACTTGTTGACCCCGACGACAATCTCCTCCCCGTCGTCGACGCGCTCCTGGTACTCGTAGGCCGAGTCCTGAATCTCGCGGTGGAAGTACCCCTGCCGGATACCCTCCAGCACGCCGTCCCGGACGGAGCCGTCGCCCATTTCCTTGATCTCCTCGATGTAGGCCATCGTCTGCTGTTCGACCTCGTCGGTCAGCGCCTCGATAGCGAAGGAGCCGCCCATCGGGTCGACGATGTCCGCCGCACCGGACTCCTCGGCGATGATCTGCTGCGTGCGGAGCGCGACTCTGACGGCTTCTTCGCTGGGCAGGGCCAGGGCCTCGTCGAAACTGTTGGTGTGGAGGCTCTGGCTGCCGCCCATGACGCCCGCCAGCGCCTGAATGGTGACGCGGACGACGTTGTTGAGCGGTTGCTGGGCCGTCAGGGACTGACCCGCCGTCTGGGTGTGGAACTTCAGCTGCTTGGCCGCCGGTTCGTCGGCGCCGTACCACTCGTCCATGATCCGCGCGTAGATGCGGCGTCCGGCGCGGAACTTCGCGACTTCCTCGAAGATGGAGTTGTGCGAGTTGAAGAAAAAGGAGAGTTGGGGACCGAACTCGTCGACGTCGAGGCCCCGCTCCAGACAGTCCTCGACGTAGGCGAAGCCGTCCGCCAGCGTGAACGCGAGTTCCTGGACGGCTGTCGATCCGGCTTCGCGGATGTGGTACCCCGAGACGGAGACCGGCTTGAACGTCGGCGTTTCCGCGACGGCGAACTCGATGACGTCGGTGACGACCGAGAGCGAGGGTTCCGGCGGCACGACCCACTCCTTCTGCGCGATGAACTCCTTGAGCATGTCGTTCTGGAGTGTCCCGCGGATCTCCTCGCGCGGAACGCCCTGCTGGTCCGCCAGCGCGATGTACATCGCGTAGATGACCGGCGCGCTCGGGTTGATGGTAAAGGACGTGGAGACCTCGCCGAGGTCGATCCCGTCGAACAGGATCTCCATGTCTCGCAGCGTGTCGACGGCGACGCCTTCCTTTCCGACTTCGCCGTCGCTCATCTCGTCGTCGCTGTCCAGGCCCATGAGGCTCGGCATGTCGAACGCCGTCGACAGGCCGGTCTGGCCCTCGTCGATGAGGTAGTGGAAGCGCTCGTTGGTCTCTTCGGCGGTGCCGAACCCGGCGAACTGCCGCATCGTCCAGGTCCGCCCGCGGTACATCGTCGGATACGGCCCGCGAGTGAACGGCTCCTCGCCGGGGAATCCGAGATCCTCTGCGTAATCCAGATCGGCGACGTCCGCGGGCGTGTACAGCCGGTCGACCTCGAGGTTCGAGACGGTCGCGAAACGCTCTCGGCGCTCTCCGTAGGCGTCGAGCACCGGCCCGAGGGTCTCTTCTTCCCACTCAGTGCGCCCCTCGCGAATCGCCGCGAGGTCGTCCTCGTCGTACATGCCACATGTTTACATTCGGCGCGCGCTTAACCCTTCGGCCGGGAATAATGACTTCGATGTCGGGGACGACACCGACCGCCGACGAAGTGTGTCGGTTTCGAAGTTTCAATTTGAACCTCATTTCTTAATAGGGGGGACTCGACTGGGGAATCGTCCGAAATGGATTCGTTCCAAACACTCCTTATCATCGCCTATATTGCGTGCGGTCTTTTGCCGTTGATTCTCGTCCGTCCGGTGCTCCGGAACAGGGACAATCCGGGAGCGGTCGGCATGGGAATCGTCATTGCGGGGCTCAGCCTCTGGGGACTCGCCAGTGCTGCACACACGGCTGTCACGACGCAGGGACTGGCGTTCATCACCTGGAACGTTCTCCTCCTGGGCGCGAGTTTCTCGATCATCGGTTGGTTTCTCGTCTTATCTGTGTACACTGGGCTGCTCACACCGACGCGTCGCGTGCTTGGTCTCCTCGCGCTCGAACCCCTCCTTTTCCAATTGTTCGTCTGGACGAATCCCGCTCACCACCTCGTCTACGGTCAGGGAACCTCGTTTACCGCCGTCACGAGCATCGTGTCGAACTATCAGGCTATCTTCTGGGTGCACGCCGTCGTCGGATACGTGTTCAACCTCGTCGCTGCCCTGCTCGTTCTCAGTGAGGTGCTCAGTGCACGCGGCGTTCGCCGAACGCAGAGCATTGCACTGTTCGCGAGCCTGATTCCGCCGACCATATTCAACGTGGTCCACATCGTTGCGGAGACGCCGTTCGACCTGACGCCGTTCGGGTACGTTGCGACGGTGTTCATCCTGGGCTGGGCGCTCTTTCGCGCGCAGCTGCTGGACATCGTCCCGATCGGTCGAGCACGGGCCGTCGAGAACATGTCGGACGCAGTCGTCACTGTCGATACCAACGGGCGAGTCGTCGACTGTAATCCGGCTGCCCGCGAGATGGTCGACGTCGGCCCGAACTACGTCGGCATCTCGGGTGAGGAATTCTTCTCCGCGTTCCCGGACGCGGTCGATCGCTTCCAAGACAGGGACGTGGTCGACACGGAGATCAGCGTCACCCAGGACGGTACTGTCCGATACTTCGACATTAGCATCTCGCCGATTCACGATCTCGCCGGTAAACAGGAGGGGCGACTGATCGTCCTTCGGGAGATCACGCTCCTGAAAAAACGGGAACAGGAGCTCCGGGAGCGCGAGCAGGAACTCGATCTGTTACGGCAGGTACTGTCACGCGTGCTTCGCCACAACATCCGGAACGACCTCACGGTCGTCAAAGGCTACAACGAACTGTTGGCCGCTGACCTCGCCGGTGAGCAGCAGGCGATGGCGGAGAAAGTCATCTCGAAAGCGGACGACCTGGTCGCGATCAGTGAGAAAGCACGATCCATCGAGAAACTGATCCAGAAAGACCAGCAGCCGATGACGATCGACCTGAGTCAGATCCTTACGGAGACGTTCAACGAATACCGGACGCAGTTTCCGACGGTGTCGTTCACGCTCGACTGTCCCGAGAACTGTACCGCGGTCGTGACGCCGTCTATCGAACTCGCAGTCAAGAATCTACTCGGGAACGCAGCGAAGCACAACGACTCGGCAGCCCCTGAGGTCGACGTGAGACTCACCGAACGTGACGAGACCGTTCGCCTGACCATCAGTGACAACGGACCGGGAGTACCCGCGCAGGAACTCCGAGTGCTCGAGCAGGGAGAGGAAACGCCGCTCGAACACGGGAGCGGCATCGGCCTCTGGATCGTGCACTGGGTCATCAGCAACTCGAACGCGTCCATCGACTTCGACGTCGACGACGACGGAACCACTGCCGTACTCACCGTCCCAGCGTGACCCAGCCTCGCGAGTCCCCACTCGACGTCCTGGGGCCGTCCCGATGAGCGAAGGAAGGGCTCGTTGGGGTCGCGTCGCGCCTACCCTGCTCGAACTGTCCCGGAGGACGTCGCTACTCCGTGATCCGTGGGACCACGTCGCTCGTGATACTCGCCCGTTGCGTTCTCGATGTTTTCGACGCGAACTGTGACGGTCGTTTCACCCGGGAGCGTGTAAGGAACGCCGTTCTCGTCGACGACCCAGTCCAGCCGGACGGTGACCGTGTTCGTCGGCTGCGACTCGGGATCGAGGTTGTCGGCCGTGACCGACAGTGTGCCGATCTCGACGGTCCCGTTGGCCGTGTTCGCGTCGAAGACTTGTGCGTCCGCCTCCGAGCGGTGATCGCCCCAGCTGGAGCCGGCTTGCATCGACGTGGCGTTGACGTCCAGATCCAGCGAGAGGCCGATGGCGGGCGGTCCCGTTCGGTTCGCGCTCATCGACATCGCACCGACACCTGCGGTGACGTCGTGGAGCGTCACGTTCGTCGCGGTTTCGTTCCCCACCGGGACCGAGAGCGTGGTGTTGCGCAGCGAGAACGACACGGGGCGTGGCGTCTCTGCGCCGATCACGAGTCGACGCTCCGCGACCGCACCGCCCTCGCTGGTGTCAGCACCGCGGAACGTGAAGTCGTACAGGCCGGCGTCCACGTCGTCGACGGTGAGCGTGAGGTTCTCCGTTCCGCTCGCCGGGAGTCGCGCGACCGTCGTGCCCCGGAACTGCTCGATGCTGACGGACTCGTCGGCGAACAGGTTCCGGAGGGTCTCGGCTCCGACCTCGTCCCCGCGGAACCGATCGGCGCTGACGAGCAGGTCGTAGTTCTGGCGCTCGGATTCGATCGTGAGCGTCGCGTTGGACTCGCCAGCGGCGCGATCGACGTACTGCTTCGGTTCGCGCCCGGGGTAGTAGCCCCGGTGGAGCTCCTGGGTCTCGAGCTGGAAGGTCGCACTGTCGCGGTCGCTCTCTTTCAGCGCCCACCCGCTCGTGCTCCGGATCGGCGATCCGTCGCTCGTCTGGAGGTAGTACGTCCCGCGCTCCAGGGTCGCTGATTCGACGATCACGCGGCCGTCCCCGTCGAGTTCGACGCGGCGGACGACGTGCGGATCGAAGTCGTCGTATTCGCCGGGCACGACGACGAGGTCGACCGTCTCACCAGCCGCGCTCGGCCGAACGAATTCCAGATCCTGGCCGCGGTAGTACGTCTCCCCGGATGTGAGCGGCTCGATCGGTGACTCCTCTTGGTCCGTGGCGTTCTCCGGGAGTGTCATCGTCAGGACGCTACTCGAGACGGTTCCGGACGGACCTGGGTACCCCTGTATCCCGACGAGAGTGACCTGCCGGTTCGATCCGGGAACTGCGACTGTCGACCTGGCGCCGTCGACGCGCTCGCTGAAGCGTTCGTTGCCGTTCGGTCCGACGCCGACGAGATAGCTGCTCGCGTCTTCGGGGTCGCTCATGTCACCGCCTCCGACGAGGGTGATGCCGTCGCCGTCGGGGAAGGCGTTCTGCACCTGCACGTCGTCCGCCTGCGGATACACTCGACTCCAGCGGGCGACGCCGTCACGTCCGAGTTTGGCCGCCCACGGGTTCTGTCCGTGGTGATCTGCGCTGTACGCGCCGGCGACGAGGTACCCGTCGTCGGTCGGCACCACGCCGGCGAGTCGCTCGACGCGAGAGCTCTCGTAGGTCCGATTCGCCTCGACGGCTCCGTCGTCGCCGGTCTCCAGCACCCACGGGTGTTCGTATCCGACGGTGCCGGCGATGAGATAGCCGTCGCCGTGCGCTTCGATCGTCTGCGGCGAGGCGTCGATCTCGTACGTGCGATTCCAGCGCAGGTCGCCGTCAGTGCCGAACTGCTGGAGGGTGACGGCTTCTCGGTCCGGCGACGGACCGATGAGCGCAGGGCCGTCGGCGCCGACGGGGAACCCGCCGCCACCGTAGTGCCCACTGCGGTTGAGCGGTTCTCGCCATCTGACCTCGCCGGCTTCCGTCGCGCTGACCAGCCAGACGGAGTACCCGCCGAACCCGTCCTCCGACGGCTCGTACGCGTACTGGAGGAAGTAGACGTTACCGTTCGGTCCGGTATCGAGGGCAGCGATACCGCTTCGGTTCGCCGTGTCGTAACTCCGGGTCCACGCCGTCGACCCGTTGGCGGCGAGCTTCAACAGGGTACCGTCTCCGTCTCGGAAGCCGGTACTCCCGCCGAGGAGGACACCACCGTCGGGCGTTCTCGTGGCCGTTACGATGGCCGTGTCGTTGAAGGTTCGATTGCTGCCGTCGTCGGCCGACTGGGCTGACGACGCGTCCGATACACCCGTCTCACTGGCCGTCACTGGCGCCGCCATCGCGGCGACGCCGAGGAGGGCGACGATGACTGCCAGTTCACGTGTTCGCAGTCTGCGAGGACACATCGTCCGAGGGGTTTCATTTCATTCGAGAACAACCTTTCGAAATTAGAGACGTCTGTGAGAACGTGTGTCGTAACCAGACGCGACGTGTCCACCGGGACGTTACTGGTCGTCCTGGAGTCGTTTCGTCGTCTCGATCAGCGGATGGTGGGCGTAGTCGACCTCTTCGATGTCGTCGATGCTGGAGAGATTCTCCTTTTCGGCGGTCTTCGCCATGCCCAACTCGACGCGTTCGTCGATGACGATGACGTACGCGTCCATCTTTTCGATGTCCAGTTTGTCGGCGGCTTTCACGCGGTGGTGCCCGTCTGCGAGCAGCAACTGGCCGTCGTTGTCGATGACGACGAGCGGTTCGGCGAGGCCACGCTCGAGTTCGTACCGTCGGCCTTCGAGTTCGTCGGCGTACACTCGACTCTGGGTGGGAATCAGGTCCGACAGGGGGACCTTCCGGCGATCCTCGCTGGCCTCGATGCCGTGGATGCTTTCGAGCGTCCGGATCAGCTTGTCGACTTTCCCGGGCGTCGCGCGCTCGATCTGGCTGCGGATGACGTCGGCGTTGCTGATGATCCCGACGAGATTGCCGGCGTCGTCGACGACCGGGAGGCGCTGGATCCCCGCCCGGAGGATGACCCGAGACGCGTCGGTCAACTTCATGTCCGGATGTGCGACCAGCAGATCCTGGGTCATGACCTTGAAAATCGGCTCGTGATCTTCGGCCAGCAGGAGGTCGCGTGCGCTGACGAACCCCTCGACGTGGCGACCGTCACAGACCGGGAACCCGCTGTGGGTGTCGTCAGACTCAGCAATGCGTCGAGCGACGTCGTCGACGAAATCATCGGGTGACACGGTCGCAACGTCGCGGGTCATGTAATCTTTGACCCGTGGCTTCCCGTCGTCGTCCATCAGGGGAGTCATCTTCCCCCGCGGTGAAAACCCCTTCGCTACCGTCCCTATTCGGTCGTCGACACCGGCTCGTGGCCCTCACCGAGTCGCGAACCACGAGTCGTCGGTCGTGAACGCCAACCCGGCCGTCTCCCGTCGTGGCCGAGACCTGAGTGCCTCGTAGAAGCGCTCGGTGACGAACGTCTCCAGATCCGTCGAGGGACTGGGTTCCGAGGTCACTGCGGCCGTCGACTCGCCGTCTGACGCGCTCTCTTCGGACCCGACGGCGTCGACCGTCGCCTGGCCGTCGCCGTCGGCGCTCGTGATCGGCACCTCCGGGTCCGTCGCGAGCGTCGTCTCGGCGACCGGAATCTGTGCCCCGGCCATGTCGGCGTGGCCGCCGGCGCTGCCGATCTGGTCGAAGGCGTCCCGGAGCGTCTCGCCGAGGTCCAGGTCGGTGCCGCGGGCGCGACCGGACACGTAGATGACGCCGTCGATGACGCCGAAGACGACCGTCGCGTTGATCCCGTCGAGGTCGAGTAACTGGTCGGCTGCCTGGGCGAGCGCGTCCCTGTCACCGAGGCCGTCGACGCAACTCGTGAGGACTGCTCCGCGGCGCTCGCGGTTGCTGATCGCGCTCGCGACGGTCTCCATCGTATCGCCGCTGATGCTGGGCGACTCGATCCGTTCGAGCGTGCCGATGTCGGCCGTCGGGACGATCGTCGCAGCCGCGTGGAAGTCCGCGATGGACACCTCCCGACTGAAGTCTTTGGTGTCGATTCGAATCCCGAACAGCAGCGCCGTCGCGACCGTCTCGTCGAGTTGGATGCCGAACTGCTGGAGGTACTGGACGAGGAGCGTGCTCGTCGCACCGACGCTGCTCCGCAGGTCCACGAATCGGGCGTCGACGGGCGCCCGCGGCGGATGGTGGTCGATCACGATGTCGATGTCCGTGTCCGGCGGCAACTGATCGTTGACGCCGGGGCGCGAGTGATCGACCAGCGCGAAGCCGGCGTACTCCGAGAGATCGACGTCGGACTCCAGGCGACAGAGGTCCAGGTCGAGCAGATTGATGAACGCGCGGTTCTCCTGGTGGGAGATGCGGCCGTAGTAACAGATCTCGGCGTCGACGCCGAGCGCGTCCGCGATCCGCTGGAGGGCGACCGCGCTCGCGATCGCGTCCGGGTCCGGGTTGTCGTGTGTCACGATGGCCAGCGTGCCCTCGATGTCCCAGAATACCTGGCGGAGCTGGCGAATCTGGAGCCCGTCGTCGCCGATGCGATCCATCAGGAACTCCGTCGTCGCCGTCCCAGAGTCCACGACGTCGTCGGCGACCGAACGGAGCTCCGCCACGACGTCCGAATCCGGGTGGTCGCCTGCGTACGCTAACACAATCGCGCCGGGAAACGCGACGCTGACGGCGCGAGCCGCGTCGAGGTTGGCCGAAGGGTCGTCGTCCGCGACGACGACTGTGTCGACGCCGTCGACCTGTTCCCTGAGCGTCCCGGCATCGATGGTGGGCACGTGCGTGGCTGCGACGCCTTCTTCGCGCAATCGCTCGACGCGCCGCTCGTTCTCGTCGACGACGAGCAGCGTCCCCGGATAGCCCGCCATGGCTTCGACGAGGCCGTGTCCGAGCGACCCACACCCCACCACCAGCCGGGTGTCCATGTCCGTCCCTCACCGCCCGAGGTCAATAAAGGCTTAGAAGCAGGGCTGTCCGCCGACGAACCGGGAAACCAAGCACCGTCCACGGAGCGGACGGGCGTCTGCGATCGTTACTTCAGGCGTTCCTGCAGGAACGAGGGATGAGCGGCCGGAACGCCGTCGATGGTGAGGATGTCCTCGTTGATGACGTCCCCGAGCGCGTCGCCGTCGGGGGCGTGGACCTCGGCCATCAGCATGTGGTCGCCGCTCGAGGTGTACAACGCCTCTACCTCGTCGATGTTTTTCAGCGTCCGCGTCACCTCGACGTACCTCTCGCTTTCGACGTCCAACCCGACCAGGGCGATGGACTTCGAGGAGAGTTTCTTCGGATCGACGTCGGCAGAGTACCCGACGATGACGCCTTCGTCTTCCATCTTTTTGATGTACTTGCGAACGGTCGGTTTGGAGACGTTTGCCCGTTCGGCGATCTCCGCGTAGGATGCCTGGGCATCCTCCTCCAGAACAGATAAGATGCGTTCCTCCGTGGACTCGACGGCCATAGTAGTAGGTTTTGCTTCCGCGAAAAAATACCTTCCGAATCCGCAAATCGCGGTTTGGCTGGTCGAGTCTCGATTCGTTCCGGCCGACATCGCACCGTCGCCTACCGACGAAACCCCACGAACAGCGGTTTGCAGCCGTCCGGAGACGATTGTCGCTCTGTGGACAGGAACGCGACGGTGGTCGGGGAGTGGAAAATATCGGCGTGGTGGGTTACCGGTGGTAGTGCATCAGGTCGGCGGACCGCTCCCACTCGGCGTCGTCGTCGAAGTACTTCTCGGCGAGCGGCTCCTCGGGCATCTCACCGATCGCGCGCTTCTCTTCGCCGTAGGACGGGCGGTCCTCGTCGACGTAGAAGCGGCCGGTGAGGACTTCGCCCTCGTACAGTTTGGACTCGACTTCGTACATCATCTTCCCGGCTTCCTCCCGGTCGGTCACGTCGAAGTCGTAGTCGTCGGACTGCTGGACGTCCGTGTACGGGACGTACTGTTTCGCGTCCTTGTTCCAGGTGGGACACTGGGTCAGGAAGTCCACGTGGGCGAAGCCGTCGTGCTCGATCGCCTCGGCGAGGATCTCCTTGGCCTGGTTGGGGTTGACGGCCGCCGTCCGGGCCACGTAGGTCGCCCCGGCGGTCAGCGACAGCGAGAGCGGCCGGATCGGCGATTTGGCGCTCCCGTGGGGCTGGGTCTTGGACTTGTGGCCCATCGGACTCGTCGGGGAGGTCTGACCCTTCGTCAGCCCGAAGATCTCGTTGTTGAACACGATGTAGGTCATGTCGTGGTTCTCGCGGGCCGTGTGGATGAAGTGGTTGCCGCCGATCCCGTAGCCGTCACCGTCACCGCCGGCCGCGATGACCTCCAGACCGGGGTTGGCCAACTTGGCAGCGCGAGCGACCGGCAGCGATCGGCCGTGGATGGTGTGGAAGCCGTAGCTCTCGAAATACGAAGAGAGCTTCCCGGAACAGCCGATGCCGGTACACAGGAGCGTCTCCTCGGGGGTACGGCCCACTTCGGGCATGGCCTGTTTCAGCGCCTTGAGGACGCCGAAGTCGCCACAACCCGGACACCACGTCGGTTGCGGTTCGATGCCGGGGGTAAACTCGTCGCGGTCGATCTCCCGTTCTTCGTCGATTGCACTGAATGCACTCATGATTAATCACCTGCCGCAGGGACGAATTTCGTTCCCTCGGGGATTTCCGGCTCCCCGTCGACCGTCCGTTTGAACCCGTCGACGACCTCGTAGGGCTCGAACGGTTCGCCGTTGTACTTGAGGAAGCTGTGCAGTTTCGGCCCGAACCGACCCAGTTCCTTCTGGGTGAGGCCGCGGAACTGCGCGGTCGCGTTCATCTCCACGACGACGCACTCCTCGACCGATTCGAGGAAGTCCGTGACTTCCTGTTCCGGGAAGGGGGCGAGGTCGCTGACGCCCAGGGCCTTCACGGAGTGACCGTTGTCGTTCAGTCGGTCGACGGCCTCGAACACCGTGTCCTGGTGACTGCCCCACGCCATGATGCCGTACTCGGCGTCCTCGGGGCCGTGGTACGTCTGGTGGGACTCCTCGCCGCCGTCGAGTTCCTCGCGAATGGCGTTCAGTTTGTCGAGTCGGGCGTCCATCTGGAGGACGCGGTTCGTCGGGTCCTCGCTGATGTGGCCGACCTCGTTGTGCTCGTTGCCGGTCGCGAGGAACCGACCGCCCTTCTGGCCGGGCACCGAACGCTGGGCGACGCCGTCCTCGCGGTCGTAGTTGAACCGCTTGAACTTTCCGGAGGCGTGGTGGGCGGCTTCAGCGAGTTCCTCCTCGGTCATGGTCGCGCCGGGGTCCGGATTTGGTTCCCGGTCGAAGAAGGACTCGTCGACGTTGCGCAGTTCCCCCTGGAGCTTCTGGTCGTAGACGAGAATCGCAGGGATCTGGTACTCGTAGGCGAGGCGGAACGCCGCGCGAATCTGGTCGTAACACTCCCGGATGTTGGCCGGGGCGAACACCACGCGCGTGGAGTCGCCCTGGCTCGTATACAGGACGTGTTCGAGGTCTGCCTGCTCTGGTTTGGTCGGCATCCCGGTCGATGGGCCGGCGCGCATCGCCTCGATGAGGACGACCGGCGTCTCGGTCATCTCCGCTAGCCCGAGTGGCTCGGACATCAGCGCGAAGCCGCCGCCGGACGAGCCGGACATCGCCTTCACGCCGGCGTGGGAGGCGCCGATCGCCAGCGACGCGGCGGCGATCTCGTCCTCGACCTGCTCGGAGATGCCGCCGATCTCGGGCAGGTGCTTGGACATGATCGTGAACACGTCGGTCCACGGCGTCATCGGATAGCCCGAGATGAACCGACAGCCCTCGTCGATCGCCCCGTAGGCGATGGCGTTCGACCCCGAGAGCAGGACTTGCTGTTCGTCGTGCTCGCCCGTCGGTGCGCGGAGGTCGTGCGTGAACTCGTAGTTCTCTTTGACGTCCTCGTAGGCCTCTTCGAGGATCTGCAGGTTCGCCTCCAGCACGTCGCCGGACATGGCGTCTTCCATCAGGTCCTCGACGTGGGTCAGATCCATGTCGAGTAGCGCTGCCGTCGCGCCCACGCCGGCGGTGTTGCGCATGACCTCGCGGCCGTGCTCGCGGGCCAGGCCGCGCAGATCCAGGGGGTAGACGTGCCAGTCGTTCTCCTCGGCGCGCTCGTCGAGGTCGGCGACGTCGTCCTCGTCGAGGAGCCCTTCGTCGTAGACGACGACGCCGCCCTCGTTCAGTTCGTCAAGGTTCTCGGTGAGCGGTTTGACTTCCTCGTTGCCGTAGTAGGAGTCCTCCGAGGGGTTCCGCGCGAAGCTGTCGCCCAGCGCCAGGAGGAAGTTGAAGCCGTCGCCCCGCGAGCGGACCGGCTCCGAGTCCGCGCGTACTTCCACGTACGTATGCCCGCCGCGAATACGCGACGGATAGTGTCTGTGTGTGAACACGTGCAGTCCCGCCCGCATCAAGGCCTTGGCGAAGTTCTGGCTCGTCGAATCGATCCCGTCCCCGGAACCGCCAGCGATTCGCCACATCAATTCCGTGTCTGTCATGATAAATCATCGGCCGTGGTCGGCCGCCGTATACGAGAAACCGTTCGCCGTAGCCAAAGAGTTTGCGAATTGTTAGCACGAATTAATAATGACAAATCGCGGAAACAAACACAGAAGTTCGTGATGAACAGCGGGGGCGTTGTCGGTCGTCACCCGGCTGTCACGCCCGGCCGCACAAACGCTAAGGGGACCGACCGCCGATGGAGGGACAAGGCGAATGTCTCTCACGGAACTGATCGCGGGGGTTGAAGCCCACGAGAAGACGCTGACGGTGTTCAACGCTGCCGACGCAGTCACCCAGGAGCTGCGCGATCAGTTCGCAGACCGGAACCTGACCGTGACGAGCGAGACGACAGCGAGCGGAAAACCCGGAGAGTTCGTCACGCTAAGCGACGACGGCGAGGTGCTGACGGCGACGAGTCTCGACAGGCTCCGGTCGACGCTCGCCGACGGCGAGACGGTCATCGGACTTTCGGAGAGCCCCTATCGTCCGCTGCTCGAGTACCTCGACGAGACGATGTTCACGTCCTGGAGCACTGATCGGATGGTCGCGGCCTCTCGGGAGATCGAAGATCGCGCCTGGCGAGTGGGCGACGGCGAACTCTACGCCGGCTTCCAGTACCTCTCGACGCTCCGCGGTGAGCTCCCCGCCTACGAACGACTGGGCTCGAAAAACCTCGACGTCCACGCGTACGCGACCCCCGACGAGGACCCGCCCAGCCATCTCGGGTTCACTCTCCACATCGAACGCGCCGAAGAGATCGAACAGTCCTGGTTCGTCGTCTTCGACGGCAACGGGAAGGACGCGAACAAGTGCGCACTGCTCGCTGAGGAGCGCGAGCCGCGATCCTTCTACGGCTTCTGGACCTACGACCCCGACACCGTCGACTGGATCATCGACTACCTGGACTCGGAGTACGGGTACGTCGAGCAGTGATCTGACGGCCCTTCACGGAGGTTACGGTCGTTACCCGTGCCTCACCACTGCCCGTAGATCAGATTGCGCTGCACCTCGTTGGCACCCTCGTAGATGACGGGGATGCGCACGTCGCGGTACACCCGAGAGATGCGGTTTTCGGTGAGCACGGATCGACCCCCGTGAAGTTGCATCCCGCGTTCGGCACACATAGTCGCGGTCTCGGTCGATTTGACCTTCGCCTGTGCGGCCCAGAAGCCAGCGTTCTCGTCGTCTTCCACCTTCTGACAGGCGCGCCAGTTGAGTGCGCGGGCGCTCTCGAACTCCGTGCGCATGTCCGCGAGCGTGTGCTGGACGGCCTGGAACTCGCTCACGGTGCGGCCGAACGCGTTGCGACCGTGGACGAAGTCGTAGGCTTCCTCGATGGCCGCGGCAGCGAGCCCGAGCCCGTGGCCGCCGACGACGACGCGACCGTGGTTGAAAAACTCCGCCAGCATGTAGAACCCCGCGCCCTCGGTACCGATGAGGTTCGCTTCGGGGATGCGGCAGTCGTCGAGGGTAATGTGGGCCTGCTTGGAGGCGCGAAAGCCCATCTTCTCGGGGATGTGTTCGGCCTCGTAGCCGGGCGCGTCGGTCGGAACGACGAACAGCGAGAAGTTGCCGTAGCGGTTCGTCTCGTCGTCGCCCGTCCGCGCGTACAGCGTGATCCAGTCGGCCTCGACGCCGTTGCCGATCCAGTACTTCTCGCCGTCGATGACCCACTCGTCGCCCTCCTTCCTGGCGGTGGTCTGCATCCCAGCCAGGTCGCTCCCGGTCTCGGGCTCGGACACCCCGAGCCCCGTGCGCTGGTCGTTTTCCGCGACCGGGCGGAGGAACTGTTCTTTCTGCCGCTCGTCGCCGTACTCCTGGAGGATCTCTGCGCCGAAACTCGCCAGTTGAAGGGTCAGGGCGATACCGGCATCCGCCCGGTAGAACTCCTCTGCGATCGCCAGCACTTGCGCGAGCGACAGTCCGCGGCCGCCGTACTCCTCGCTGATGTCCTGTGAGACCAATCCGGCGTCCATCCCGGCCTGGAGGATCTCCTCGGGATACTCGCCCGACTCGTAGTACTCGGCGGCGTTGGGCTCGATGTGCTCCGCCGCGAACTCTCTCGCTTCCTGTTTCACGTCGCGAGCGTGCTCGGGGACGATGTCCTCGGTCAGTAGTTCCATGCCGTACGTCCACAGGGGCCACACTTTATTAAGCGCATGGAACGCTGGAAAGTAAAAACGGGGTTGTAGTTTAATCTGGTAACGCAGGCAGGTAGAAAATATACCGTTTCTGAGGACGGGTGCGGCGGGACCCGGTCGCTCGATCAGTAGCCTGGTCGAGACGGCTCAGTCGTCGTCGGGGGCTGCTTCTTCCGGGACTTGCCCCTCGACGAGTGACTCGTCGGCGTACTGCTCGCGCAGGACCTTCTTGTCGAACTTCCCGGTCGCGGTTTTGGGGACCTCGTCGATGGTCATGAACTCGTCCGGGAGCCACCACTTCGGATACTCGTCCTGGATGAGGTCGCGCAGGTCGGCCTCCAACTGCTCGTCGTCGACGCCTTCGGCGGGGACGACGAACGCGACGGGTCGTTCCTGCCAGCGCTCGTGGGGAACGCCGATGACCGTCGCCTCTGCCACGTCCTCGTGCGCCATGAGAGCGTTCTCGAGTTCGACCGAGGAGATCCACTCGCCGCCGCTCTTGATGACGTCTTTCGACCGGTCGACGATCTTGACGTACCCGTCGTTGTCGACGCTGACGATGTCGCCCGTTTTCAGCCATCTTCCGGAAGACGTACCGTCTTCCGACTCCCCGGTCGCTTCGCTCCCGGGGACGTCTTCGAAGTCGGATTCGTTCGCTTCCGGACGCTTGAAGTACTCCGTGGTGACCCACGGTCCGCGGACGTACAGTTCGCCGAACTCCACGCCGTTCCAGGCGATCTCCTCGCCGTCGTCGTCGATGACCTTGAACTCAAGGCCGGGCGCGATGAGGCCCTGTTTGGTGCGCTTTTCGACCTGCGTGTCGTAGTCCGCGTCTTCGAGATCGCCCTTGAGATGCGAGACGCTGCCGATGGGCGCCATCTCGGTCATCCCCCAGGCGTGGAGGACTTCGACGCCGTGGTCGTCGAAGAAGCGCACCATCGCCTCGGGCGCTGCGCTCCCGCCGACGATGACGGTCTCCAGCTCGGAGAGGTCAACGTCGTTCTCCTTGACGTACTCCATCAGCCCGAGCCACACGGTCGGGACGCCCGCAGTGATCGTCACGCCCTCGTTTTCGATGAGTTTCGCGAGGTCTTCGGGCTCGGGCGATGGACCGGGATAGACGTGTTTCGCGCCGCCGGCCGTCGCACTGAATGGCATTCCCCAGGCGTTGACGTGGAACATCGGGACCACGGGCATGACGACGTCGGTGTCCTCCATCGGAATCCCCTGGGGCGACTGGCTCGCCATCGTGTGGCTCCAGAGCATCTTGTGGGTGTACTCGACGCCCTTCGGCTTGCCCGTCGTCCCCGAGGTGTAACACATCCCCGCGGGTCGGTCCTCGGAGAGCGTGGGCCAGTCGTAGTCGATGTCGTGGCCCTCGATGAACGACTCGTAGTCGGTGATCGGGTCGAGGTCGGTTTCGGGCACCTCGTCGCCGATGACGACGAACTGGTCGACGCCGTCGAACTCCTCGGCGCCGGCGGCTGCACCCTCAAGTTTCGGCAGGAGTGAGGGATCGACGAAAATGACGCTATCGTCGGCGTCGTCCACGATGAACTGGATGTGCTCGTCGGGGAGCAGCGGGTTGATGAGGTGGAGTTGCCGCCCCGTCGTCGGGATGGCGAAGTACGTCTCGAAGTGGCGGTTGTGGTTCCAGCAGAACGTCGCCACGCGGGCGTCCTCGGCGACGCCTGCCTCGTCCAGCGCGTGCGCGAGTTGTGCTGTCCGGTCGCTGAACTCGGTGTACGTGTACCGCTCGATTCCCTGGTGGGTACGGGAGACGATCTCGGTCTCGGGATAGAGTTTCTCCGCGCGCCACAAGAACGGCCGTAGGGTCTGGTCCGTGCCTCCGGGCATGTGAAGGGATACCAGCGCTTGCGCCTTGATTGTTCCCCCAAACTATGTTGGGATCTAGTTACGAAACGGTTGTCACTGTTTGGGTCCGGGGTGGCTGCAGTAACCAACGGAAACGAAGGACCAGGTCCGGACTACACTTCGAGTTGCTGCATCAGCCCGACGAGTTCGTTGAGCTGGGGGAACGTGTACACCTTGACGTCGATGTCCTCGTCCTGGGCGTGCACGCGAGAGTCGAACATCAGCGCCATGTCGCTGTCTCGGTCGCCGATGATCTCTTTGACCGTTCCGCTGCCGGGACCGAACGTGAAGTTCGGCGTTCCCATGTCGATGGTCGTCTCCAGCACGTTCGCCCACCCGTCGATGAACGCGCTGGTCATGATGTTGCCGATCTCCTGGATCGCGCTCTTCTCCATTTCGGTGAACCCGCTGGCGTTGGGGTCGGTGTCGCCCATGTCCCCGATCATCCCGGCTGCGAGGTTCTTCGCGCTCTGGGAGCTGAACAGAAAGAGAACGTGCCCGTGTGGCGGTTCCTTCATCTCGATGTAGATCCCGATCTGGCGCTCGTCGCCGACGTGTTTCAGGATGTCCGGCACGTCGATGAAGTTGATCTTCGTGATCTCCATCTCCGTTTCCATCCCGGTCATCTGGCTCATGTGGCTCGCGACCGTGTTCCCGCCCTCCTTGGCCATCTTGTTAAAAATACTCAACTTACGGATATCGATCATCAACTCGCTCATACTGGGCCCTAACTGCCCGTGAGTTCCCATGGGTCCTATATAACTGGTCCCCAGCGAGTATCAAATGCTATAACGTACGGCCCGGCGGCCCCGTCACGCCGTCCGGTGACTGACGGCGATCCCCTCGCCCAGCGGGATGACGCCGGTCTCGAAGGCGGGGTCGCCGCGGACGGCTTCGAGGTACTCGTAGACGCCCTGCGTCTGTGCGTTCACGTCACCGATGGGTTCGTCGCCCTCGACCAGCGTCGAGAGCGCATCGAAGTCGATCGGACCGGCAGTCATCGCGTTGTCGGCGACCACGACGCCGCCGGGGGCCACCTTCTCCCGGACGGACTCGAATGCCTCGCGGTACCGATCTTTCTCGTTGTCGATGAGTACCACGTCGAACGGGCCGTCGTACTCGTCGATCGTCTCGATGGCGTCGCCGAGTTCGTAGCTCGCGAGGTCGTCGAACCCGCCGCGGGCCATGTACTCGCGGGCCTGGTCCAGTTCGTCCTGGTCGACCTCTGTCAGGACGACCTCGCCGTCGTCGGGGAGCGCACGAGCGAACCAGTACGCCGAGTAGCCGAACCCGGAGCCGAACTCGAACACGCGGCGCGCGTCGACCAGGCGGGCGAGCAACTGGAGCCACCCGCCGACCTCGGGGCCGACCGTCGGGAATCCCTCGGCGGCGGCCTGGTCGTCCATCTCGTCGATGACGTCGTCGGTCTCGGGGCCGAGCATCCGCGCGAACCTGGCGCTCGTCTCGGGGACGATGTCCGCAGTCATCACCTCATCTTCACTCGGCGTGGACAAAACGCTGGCCCAGGACGTTACCGGTCTCGCGCGGCCACGATCCGGCTCACCCGCTCCGGATCGACCGGATTCGTCGTCACGCCGTCCGTTTTCAGTGCCGTCCCGACGATAGCGCCGTCGGCCACCGAGAGCAGGTCGCCGACGTTCTCGGGGGTGACGCCGCTGCCGACGAACACCGGGATCGACGCGTCGACGTCGTCGCGCTGGTCAGTTACGCGCCGGAGGTCGGTCGTCTCTGTCGCGCGCCCGGTCGCCGGTCCTGAGACGATCAGCCCGTCGGCGTTGCCGCGGTCGATGACGTCCGCGACGGCCGTCTCCAGCGTCCGATTCCCCAGCGGCGCGGAGTGTTTGACCGCCACGTCCGCGAAGATGGCGACGTCTGCGTCAAGCCGGTCGCGGAGGCGGAGCGTCTCGTGGGCCCGCCCCTCGATGACGCCCTGATCCGTGACGCGCGCGCCAGTGTGGACGTTCACGCGGACGAAGTCGGCGTCGACTGCCGCTGCGACCGAGAGCGCAGCGGTCGCGTCGTTTCGAAGGACGTTGATCCCCAGCGGGAGGTCGACGGCCGTCGAGATCACCTCGGCCACACACGTCATGTCTGCGACGACGTGCTCTGGAACGCTCTCGGGGTAGAACGGCGCATCACCGTAGTTCTCGATCACGAGTCCGTCGACGCCGCCGTCGGCGAGGGCGCGAGCGTCCGCGAGTGCACGCTCTCTGATCCCGGCCCGGCCGGCCTGCTCGTCGTAGCCAGGTGCGCCCGGGAGCGCCGGCAGGTGGACCATCCCGACGACGGGCTGGGCGGTGCCGAACGTCGCTGTGGGGTCGAGTGGCATTGTACCCTCTTCTCTGCCGGCGACAAAACAACTTGGCTGTCTGGGTGTCCGATCTCTAACGGGTCACCCGAACATACTCCCGGCTTCTGCCCGTAGTTCACTCGTCCGATGTCTCCCGACCACCCACAACCTGATCCGCTCTACCGATTCCGCCACCTGATCGGACCGGCGATCGACCACATCGCACACGCGTTCGGACAGCGGGAGTACGTCGTTCGCGACGAGGGGTACGTCGGCACGGCCCCGGAAACGGCACCGGAGTTCGAGAAGACGCTCCGTGACCTCGGCTTTGCCTGGGACCCGCTGAGCCTCTACCACCACACGCCATCGGGACGGACGTCAGACGCGAGTTGGACCTACCGGGAGACCCCACTGGTGGACCGGCAACTCCACGTCGTGCTCTTCGAACAGGGGGACGACACCGTCGACATCTACGCTCACGAGGAACCCAGTTGGGTCCGGCATCCGCTGAAACACGCGTTGATGGACGACATCGATCGCTCCAAAGGCGTCGCCAGGACGTGCGCGCTGTTCGATCAGGCAGCGATCGAGTACCAGCAAAAGTCACCCTCGGCGATCACAGCCGGGCGGCTCACTGACTCCATCCGAGCCAAGCTCCCCGTACTGTAGCAGTCAGTCACAGTCGGGCGACGGTCGAAAAGACCGCCTGTCGTCGATCAGTCGTCCTTCCACTTGATCGAGCAGCCGCGACTCGGCTTGAACTCGTCGTCGATCGCTTCGCCGTCGAGCAGGCGGTCGATGAGCTCGCGCATCTCGTGGTTCGTCGGTTCGTCGTCGGGATTCAGCGCGTCGTCGATGCGGCCGTGGTACGCGAGCCTGAACTCTCCGTCGTCGGCCTCGAAGAGGAACGGGTCGGGCGTACACACGGCGCCGTACTCCCGGGCGACGTCCTGGGACTCGTCGCGGAGGTACGCGTCGTACTGGATCGTCCCGTCGGCGACGAGCTCCTGCATCTTCTCGTAGGAGTCCTCGGGATACTCCTCGGCGTCGTTGGCGTTGATCCCGATGACGGCGACGGAGTCGTAGGCGTCGGCGATGTGGTTCAACTCGTCGAACTTCGCCTTCGCGTACGGACAGTGGTTACACGTGAACACGACGAGTGCTGCGTCGTGGTCGTCGAAGTCCGCCAGCGAGTGCGTCTCCCCGTCTGCGCCCTCGAGTTCGAACTCGGGTGCGACGTCCCCGCGCTCGATGGCGTCCGCTTCGGAGTCGAGTGCGACCATACGAACGGTTTGGAGGGCCGCAACCAAAAGGATGGTACTACCGTGGTCAGACCAACGACTGGCAGTTACTCGTCACTGTCGGTGTGGACGTAGTTGCGGACGGTCACGTATCCGGGGACGAACAGCGAACCGACGACGCCGGCACCGACGCCGAGCAGCGTTCTCGTCTCGGTGCTGGAGGTCGGGGAACCGACTGCCTGCAACGCGAACTGACCGCTGTGCCAGACCGCGAGCACGGCACCGATCGTCGCGAGGACCGCCGCCAGTGCACGGACCGGGATGGACACGAGCTTGCGGGCATGGGAGGGGGACATGCATGCGGTCGTTGGCGGGTCCGACCCATGTGTCTTCAGCCAATCCTTTGTGGCCCTTTTAATTCACGCCAGTGAGGTAGACGGCAAGTATCGCGAAGCCGATCCCGGCTAGTTTCCGGGCTGTGAGCGGTTCATCGAGGACGGCCATCCCGATGATGGAACTCGTGACGATGAACAGACCGAAGATCGGAACGACGACGCTCACCGGTCCGGCTGCGAGCGCCCGGTAGTACGCGAGAATGCCGATCGTGAGACAGATCCCGGCACCGTAGGCGTAGATCGCGTGGGAGTCAGTGAGATACGGGACGACGGCCGTGTCGGAGGCGACGACGACGACCGTAGCACCGATCACGAGCATCCCGTTCGCGACCAGGAGCGCGACGTCGCTGGGGATCTCGGCCGTCGCAAGCTTCACCAGCGGTGCAACGAGCGTGTAACTCGCCAGTGCCAGCAGTGCCCACGAGAGATAGCGCATGGAGAGACGCAGTGTCTCATCGTGATAGCCCTTTCCTGTTGACGTCGACGCAGTTCCGTCGCGACCGATAGGTCAAAACTCGTCCGGACCGTACGTCTCGACATGACCGGCCCGTCACTGCTGGCGATGCGCTGGGAAGACGTCGTGTTCGCTCACTGGGCCATCGATCCAGCGATCGTCGCTACGAAACTACCGGCGGACCTGTCGGTCGATACCTTCGACGGAAACGCCTACCTCAGCGTCGTCGGGTTCGACATGCGAGACATCCGTCCCCGCGGGTTCCCGCTCGGCCGGTCGTTCCCAGAGCTGAACCTGCGGACGTACGTGCAGGGCGATGCCGGCCCCGGGATCTACTTCTTCAACCTGGACGCCGACGACGCTCTGAGCGTGGCGCTGGCCCGCCGGCTGTTTCGCCTGTCGTACTACCGCGCCGAGATCGAGATCGAGGAGGGCGACGACGGCGTTCTGATTCGGAGTCACCGAACGGACGACAGCGTGCCGCCGACGGACTTCGACGCGACCTGTCGACCGCGGGGCGACCCCGACGAGCCCGAACCGGGGACGCTCGCGTGGTTCCTGACCGAGCGCTACCGGTTCTACGCCAACGTCGGCGGCGGCGACCACCTGTTCGTCGGGACCGTCGATCATCCTTCCTGGCCGCTCCAGTCGGCCGCACTCACTATCCGCGAGAACGATCTGTTCAGAGTCAACGGGTTCGAGACGCCCTCCGAGGACCCGCTGGTCCACTACAGCCCGGGCGTGGACGTGACGGCCGGCGCCGCCCTCCCGCTCGCGGCGACCGGGTCGTTGTGGGGCTGATCCGCCGGGACGGTCCGCTTGCTGCAACCGAAAACGGAAACCGACGCGGCGGTGACACTCCGGGTATGCCATGGACGGTGATGCCGTCGTTCGAGACGCACGAGCAGGCCCGCGAGGAGTTCGCGTGGGACCTGCCCGACGAGTTCAACCCGGCCGTCGATTTCCTGCAGAAACAGGACAATCCGGACCGCATCGCGCTCGAACAGGCCTACCCGGACGGTCGTCGAGAGTCCTACAGCTACCGTGACCTGGACCGCCGCTCGGACCGGCTCGCACGGGGCCTCGCCGATCTCGGGATCGAAGCGGGCGACCGCGTCGGCGTCGTCGTGCCGCAGAAACCCCAGAACCCCATCACCCATCTGGCGAACTGGAAACTCGGCGCGGTGTCGATCCCGCTCACCGTCCTCTTCGGCGAGGACGCGCTCCGGTACCGCCTCGACGACGCCGGTGCGTCGGCCGTCGTCGTCGACCCGAGCGTCCGCGAGGAGATCGACGCCGTCCGCGACGACTGCCCGGCCCTGGAGCACGTCGTCGAGATCGAGACCGACGACCCCGCGGGTGACGTCCGCGCCTTCGAGGACGTGCTGGCGGGCGAGGACGGTGACGACGTCGGTTTCGAGCCCTACGACGCGACGCCCGACACCCACACCGCCATCATGTACACCAGCGGCTCGACCGGCCCGCCGAAGGGCGTGCTTCACAGCCACGCGCTCTGGCTCGGTCGCGCGGCCGCAGCGTACAACTACTTCGACCAGGGACTCGGTCCCGACGCGACGGTCTGGACGCCGGCAGACTGGGCCTGGGGCGCGGCACTCGGTGGGACGCTGTTTGCGACCTGGCACCACGGCGGCACCATCGTCGGCTACCCCGCCCGGGGATTCGACGCCGACGACGCGTTCTCGCTGCTGGAGGAGTACGACGTCACGCAGTCGTTCATGCCGCCGACGGCGCTCCGGATGTTGATGGACGTGGACGACCCCACCGACGAATACGACCTGGCGGTCGAGACGTTCGCCGCGGCCGGCGAGCCGATGACGCCAGAGATCGTCGAGTGGGTCGAGACCGCGTTCGCGGACGTGGCGGTCAACGAGTTCTACGGCCAGACGGAGCTCAACCTGGCCGTCGGGAACTCCTCGACGTGGTTCGAGACCCAACCGGGAAGCATGGGCAAACCCCTGCCGGGCTACGACCTGGCGATCCTCGACCCCGAGGCGGCCGACGCGGGTGACGTCGAGCGCCTCGACGCGGGAGAGACGGGTGAAATCGCACTCCGTCCCTACGACCGGTCGGTCTTCTTCGACGAGTACTGGAACATGCCCGCGAAGACCGCGGCGAAACGGGTCGGCGACTGGTTCCTCACCGGCGACCTCGCCGAACGAGACGAGGACGGCTACGTCTGGTTCAAATCGCGCAAGGACGACGTCATCATCACTGCGGGCTATCGCGTCGGTCCGATGGAGGTCGAGGAAGCCATCCTCGAACACCCGGCGGTCGCTCAGGCCGGCGTCGTCGGCGTCCCCGACGAGACCCGCGGGGAGATCATCAAAGCGTTCGTGGAGCCGACCGAGGCCCCGCGTGAGACCGACGACCTGCGCGCGGAGATTCGAGACCTCGTCCGAGACAACCTCGCCGAGTACGAGTACCCGCGCGAGATCGAGTTCGTGGACGAACTCCCGCAGACGACCACGGGGAAGATCCGGCGGCTCGAACTGCGCGAACGCGAAAACGAGTAGCGAGGGGATTCAGTCCGACTGTGCAGCGGTGACGGCGTCGCCGAACTCGCGGGCTTTCTCGAGGACTGTGCTGTCTTCGTTGACCGAGTAGGCGACTTCTTCACCCTCGGATTGGTGTTTCTCCAAGATCCCGAGTTCCACGACGTGTTCGACGTCGTCCATGAGATGCAGCGTCTTCAGGGCGATCCCGGTCATCTCTGCGAGCTCCGAGCGGCTGTACGTCTCCCCTTCCTCCATGGTGAGGGCAGTGTTGATGATCGTTGCGACCTCGTCGTTGTCCGCGACGAAGGCCCATCCCGTCTCCGCTGTCGTATCACCCTGCATGTGAGTGTCAGGTTCGTTGGGGTGCTGATATCTTAAACCTAGGAGCCCTTCGGCGCGCTGAGTCGCCGTCGAGTAAACAGCGGCTGCCGCGCGGGAGGTCGCAGTCTGGACGAGATACCTATTTCCCCGGTCGGGGGCAATACGAGAATATGTCGCCGAATCGAGATTCGCTCGCGGGGTCGTGGCTCAAGCGACAACTTGTGGTGTTCGGTGGCGTGTCGTGCGTCTCAGCCGTGCTGGTGAAACTGCTGTGGCTGACGACGCTGAGCGAACTCTACGGCACGCTGGCCGTCGATCTCTGGCTCTCGCTTTCCGTCGCGCTCTCGGTAGCCATCGTCTTTTACGTCAGAACTGACGCGCTGTAGGGGCGGTCCCACTGGGAATCGGAGCGGCATGTAGCAAGTCTTTAGTCCGCGCTCGGGTGCGTGTAGGTATGAGCAGTCGCGCTGAGATACTGGAGTTGCTCCGGGAGAATGCGCGCTACTCCACCGAGGACATGGCGCGCCAGACCGACCTATCGGAGAGCGAGGTCGAGGCAGCGATCGAGGAGCTCGAAGCCGACGGCGTCATTCGCGGGTACACGGCCGTCGTCGACTGGGGCGAGACGGACGAGGAACGGGTCCGCGCACTGGTCGAACTCAACGTCACCCTCGACCGCGAGACCAGCTACGCCGACATCGCGGCGCGACTGGCGAAGTTCCCCGAGGTCGAGTCGCTCCGACTCGTCAGCGGCGACTACGACTTCGACATGGAGGTCGAGGGCGACTCCATGCGCGAAGTGTCCCGGTTCATCAGCGACAAGGTCGCGCCCGTCCCCGAGATCACCCAGACCGTGACCCACTACGTCATGGAATCCTACAAGGAAAGCGGGATCGAGTTCGGTGACGGCCACGACGACGACCGCCTGTCCGTCTCACCGTGACCATGAAGGTGTCAGATCGCGTCGACCAGGTGCCGCCGTCGGGCATCCGCCGGTTCTTCGAACTCGCCGAGGAGATGGACGACATCATCTCACTGGGAGTCGGTGAACCGGATTTCTCGGCACCCTGGAGCGCCCGAGACGCCGCCATCGCGTCGCTCGAGCGGGGCCAGACCTCCTACACGGCCAACCGCGGCAAGAAAGAACTCCGCGAGGCCATCGCCCGCGACCAGAACGAGCGGTACGGTCTCGACTACGACCCCGAGGAGGAGATCATCGTCACGGCGGGTGCGAGCGAAGCCATCGACCTGGCGTTCCGGGCGCTGGTCGACCCCGGCGACACCGTGGCCGTCGCCCAGCCCAGTTACGTCTCGTACGTGCCGGGCGTTATCTTCGCCGGCGGCGATCCACTGCCGGTGGCGACCCGCGCCGAAGACGAGTTCAAACTGACCTACGAGGTCTTAGAAGAGAGCGGTGCGGCCGACGCCGAGGTGCTGGTCTACTGCTACCCGAACAACCCGACGGGGGCGACGATGACGGGCGACGAACTCCAGGAGGTCGCGGAGTTCTGTCGCGAACACGATCTGATCGTCCTCTCGGACGAGATCTACTCCGAACTCACCTACGAGCACGAGCACACCTCTATCGCGACGCTGCCGGGCATGCGCGAACGGACCATCGTGTTCAACGGTTTCTCGAAGGCCTACGCGATGACCGGTCTCCGCCTCGGGTACGCGATGGGGCCGCCGGAGGCAATCGCGGGGATGAACCGCGTCCACCAGTACACGATGCTGTCGGCGCCGACGACGGCCCAGCACGCGGCGCTCGACGCCCTCGAGAACTGCGACGAGGACGTCAGGGAGATGACCACCCAGTACGACCGCCGCCGCAAATTCGTCCTCTCGCGGTTCGAAGAGATGGGCCTGTCCTGCTTCGACGCGGCCGGTGCGTTCTACGCGTTCCCCGAGTGTCCCTGGGACGACGCCGACGAGTTCGCCGAGGAACTCCTCCACGAGGAGAAGGTCGCGGTCGTTCCCGGCAACGCCTTCGGAGAGGGCGGCGACGGCCACCTCCGCGTCTCGTACGCGACGGGACTGGGCGAACTCAAAGAGGCGATGTCGCGCATCGAAGCGTTCCTCGACTGACGGCCCGCGTTCACCGTTGCTGTACTGTCGGTTCCACGGTTAGTACCGCGATTTCGACCCCGATTATCAGACTTCGAATTCACAGGGCCACCGGCGGCTATCGCGTCGACTTGTCTCTCATCTAATCTGATAGCGAATCATCTTGTTTGGTTCGAGACTCGACCGATACCGCATATTGAATCCCTAAAAAGACGTCTGTCCGCGGAATCTACTTCCGTTGGTCGGATATCACAAAAATGTCTACTGACGACTGGTCTGTGATTCAACTGGTCGGATAGAGTTGGTGAAATAGTCAAACCGCAAGACGTGAAGGTTGTGTGATTTGATAAACCGCCCACAACCTTTTTTCCCTCTTACGAGCAACCTGTTGAGCAATGGCAGCCGATGACAAAGACGGGGGCGACGCCGAGCAGGCCCAATCCGATCAGAGCCTCGGGAGCGACTCTGAGGCGGAGGAACTCCTCGCTCGCGTCGAACGCGCGTCCGTCGGGGAGTACACGTGGGAGGACTTCAGACGAGAGTTCCACACGGGTGGTCCGTTCGACCGGACGGAGTATCTCGGATTCGACCCGCGGAAGATCGAGGACAAGCTCATCCAGGGAGCGAGCGCAGCCAAGGGCGTCAACGAACCCTGGGAGGAGTTTCTCGATCCCGATAACGTCCCGATCGTCAAGGACACGTACAAGTGGGAACACTACAAGCAGGAGTACTACTACGACGCCAACGGTGATGCACCGCGGACCAGCGGCGGCGAGAAAAAGCCCTTCGACAAGGAGGAGGAACTCGGCATGTCGACTGCCGACCTCGAGGGGCTGCTCAGTTTCGGACAGGGACTGGCGGACGAACTCCACGGGATCGTCGACGAGCGGACGGTCAACGTCAACGAGGATCTAGACGAGGACATGTTCTTCTCGACCGTCGACGGCAAGACGACGGTCGTCAACCGCTACGACGTCGAGAAAGCCGTCCCACTGGAGAAAAAGTCCCACTTCGAGGAGATCGAACGCTACTGGGTGAACAAGCCCTACGCGTGCGTCATCATCTTCCACTCGAAGAAGGAAAACGAGAAGAAGTACTACGTCATCGAGCCGTATCTCAACTCTATCGAAACGGACCTGCAGGACTTTCTGGCCGGGAAGCTCAAGACCGCGATCAAGTACTCGGAGGACGACGTCATCGTCGAGGGGACCGAGGCGGACCGGGCCAAAGTCATCCAGCGCGAAGCCCAGCGGTTGATGGACCGGTACAACCTCTACGAGGACGGCGCGGAGCCGGTCTTCGAATCCCCGATCGACGACGAAGACGAGGAGCCCGAACCCGAGCCAGAACCTGAACTCGGCGCGATCGGCGAGTTCAAGAAGATGCTCGGGATGGAGGTCGAACCGCCCGAACCGCAACCGCCGGAACCCGTCGAGGAGTCCGAAGACGAACCGGAACCCGACTCCGACGGTGAACCGGAACTCGGTGCGATCGGCGAGTTCAAGAAGATGCTCGGGATGGACGTCGAAGTACCCGACGCAAACGACGGCGACCTCGCCGGGATCAGCGCCCGTCCGGAACCCGCGGTGCTCGAAGAGGACCCGGACGAGCTGAACGAGTACCAGGTCGAGAAGCTCCTCTACGTTCTCAAGCGGAACTTCATCGGGTTCGCGAAGATCGACCCCATCAAACACGACATCAACGTGGAGGACGTGTCGTGTGACGGATACAACTCGCGGGTGTTCGTCTATCACACCGACTACGAACAGATAATCTCGAACGTCGAACACGGCGAGAAGAGCTTGGACGACTTCGTCGTCAAGCTCGCGCAGCGGTCAGGGAAAGGCATCTCGAAGCGGCAACCGCAGGTCGACGCGACGCTCCCGGACGGGTCGCGTGCCCAGCTCACCCTCGGACGCGAGGTGTCCGATCACGGGACCAACTACACCATCCGTCAGTTCAAGGACGTCCCGTTCACGCCGATCGACCTCATCAACTGGAACACCTTCTCCCTGGACGAGATGGCGTTCCTGTGGCTCTGCATCGAGAACCACAAGTCGCTCATCTTCGCCGGGGGTACCGCGTCCGGGAAGACGACGTCGCTGAACGCGGTGTCGCTTTTCATTCCGTCGAGCGCAAAAATCGTCTCCATCGAGGACACCCGCGAGGTCGAACTGCCCCAGCGCAACTGGGTCGCGAGCGTCACTCGACCGTCGTTCGGTGAAGACGACACCGGTGACGTCGACGAGTTCGACCTGCTGGAGGCCGCACTGCGCCAACGTCCGGACTACATCGTGATGGGTGAGATCCGTGGTGAGGAGGGTCGGACCCTCTTCCAGGTCATGTCGACGGGTCACACCACCTACACCACGTTCCACGCCGACTCCGTTGGCGAGGTCATCAAGCGGTTTACCACGGAACCGATCAACGTCTCGAAGACGCTGTTCACGGCGCTGGATCTCGTCTCCATCCAGACCCAGACGCGGACGGGCGGGCGCAAGGTACGTCGGAACAAGACGCTGACCGAGATCAACGAGTACTCCGCGGAACACGACGAGATCAACGTCAGGGACGTCTACCAGTGGCAGGCCGAGACGGACACGTTCATCCAGATGGGCCAGTCCAACACGCTGGAAGACATCAAGTTCGACCGCGGATGGAACCAGGATCGGTTGGACGAAGAGCTGTTCAAACGCGAAGTCGTCCTGGCGTACCTCATCAACAACAACATCAACACCTATCAGCAGGTGGCCGCGACCATCCAGGCGTTCATCAACGATCCGGACACGATTCTCACTCTCATCGCCCACGGGGCGCTCGAGGAGAGCCTCGAAGACCTCCGGGAGATGGAGTCGGTCTCGATCAACATCGACCAGAAGAAAGAGGAGATGGTTCCTCGGCCGGAGGCAGGCGAGGAGATGCTGGAGGAGACCGACGAGATTCTGGACAACGCCCAGCCGATGTTCGACCGGTTTAAGAGCACCGAGACGCCGGACATCGTCCAGGCGCTGGGTGGCATCGAGATCGAGGACGACGTCGAAGCCACCGAAGAACAAGAGACGGACACGGAGATCGACTTCGGCCAGTTCGTGACGAAGGCCGGGACAGAAATGGAAGAAGGAGAGTAAACGATGAGTCTCGATACTCGCGACAGCCAGTCGATCAGTAGTGGCGGCAGCCTCGGCGACACGTTCTATCCCCTCTACGAGTCGATGTTCGACACGGAGGGCGACTTCGTCAGCGGCGTCGAGAACAAGCTCGCCCAGGCGCGTATGCCCCAGAACGTCGAGTTGTTCCTCTCCCGCGCGCTCGGCGTCGGTGCTCTCGCCGGCCTCGCGCTGTGGCTGATCGGCTCGATGATCGGGTACGCCATCTTCATGCTCTTTCTGGACGAGGCGCCCGTCATTCTCGGGCTGCCCAAGTCACAGATCCCGCCCATCGTCACGACGCTGAAGGTACCGCTGCTGATCTTCATCACCGGTATCGTCTTCGGCCTGATCGGCTTCGGGATCGGCTTCGGCTCGATGGTGTCGATCCCGTACTTCCGTGCCGGAGCGCGCAAACGCGAGATCAACGTCCTGCTGTCGGACGCCATCTCGTTCATGTACGCGCTGTCCGTCGGTGGCCTCAACCAGCTCGAAATCCTGCAGGCGATGGCACGGGCGGACGACACGTACGGCGAAGTGTCCAAGGAGTTCCAGTCCATCGTCCTGGAGACCGAGTACTTCGACACCGACTACCGCACCTCGATCCGGAATCAGGCGCTCCAGACGCCCAGCGACGAACTGGCGCAGTTCCTGACCGACATGCTCTCGATCGTCGACTCGGGGGGTGACATGACGGGGTTCCTCGAGGACCAGAAGGAAAAGCACATGCGAACGGCCAAGCAGGAGCAAAAGCAGGTTCTGGAGACCATGGAGCTGTTCGGCGAGATGTACATGACGCTCTCGCTGTTCCCACTCCTGCTCATCATCATCCTCGTCATCATGTCGATGATGGGAAGCTCCAAGCAGATGCTGCTGCTGGGGACCGTCTACGGACTGATCCCGCTCACCGGCATCGGCTTCCTGGTGTTGGTCTCGACGATCACGCAGGACGAGATCGGCGACGGCTACCTCCGACCGGAAGGCAAGCGAGAAGACGTCGTCGTCCGCGAAGGGCTTGACGTGCTCAACCTCGGACTGGTCGAGCGCTACACGGGCGAGTACGGCGTCTTCGACAAGATCAGGAGCCGGGAACGCTCCTACGAAGTCAACGAGATTCTCGCGAAACCCCACCTCTTCTTCAGAGACAACCCGACGGTCGTGCTGGCGGCGACGGTGCCGCTGTCGCTCGTGGCACTGCTCATCTCCGTGCTGTGGGGCATGGCGCCCCTGTCGCCGCAGGGCTTCGTCGACCATCCAGTCAGGTCGACGTTCTTCTGGGTGTACGTTCCCCTGTACATCAACTTCGTCCCGCTGATGATCTTCTACGAGTGGAACGTCCGCGCTCGGAAGGGCGTCGTGGGCCAGCTCTCGGAGAACCTACGGAAACTCTCCAGTGCTAACGACACCGGGATGACGCTGCTGGAATCGATGAAGGTGGTGTCCGAGACCTCTTCGGGGAAACTGGCCGACGAGTTCGAGACGATGTACGCGAAGGTCAACTACGGCACCAGCCTCAGGGACGCGATGCGGGAGTTCAACAACAAGTACCACATCCCGCGACTCGCCCGCACTGTCAAGCTCATCAGCAAGGCACAGGAAGCGTCGAGCCAGATTCAGGACGTCCTGACGACCGCGGCGCAGGCCTCGGAGAATCAGGACGACATCGACCGCGAGCGCAAGTCGCGGACGCGGATGCAGGTCGCCATCATCATCATGACGTACCTGACGCTGCTCGGCGTCATGGCCCTGCTGAAAACCCAGTTCCTCGACGTGATGTCGGGGCTCGCCAACCAGGCGTCAGGGAGCGGTGGCGGCGGCGCAGCGGCCGGCGGTGGCCAGTTCGGCGGTAACGTCGACACGAACCTGCTGTCGGTGCTGTTCTTCCACGCCGTGACGCTGCAGGCGATCCTGTCGTCGTTCATCGCCGGGTACATCCGCGACGTCGATCTCATCTCCGGGGTCAAGTTTGCGGTGATCCTCCCGACGATCGCACTGATCACCTGGATCGCGGTGGCCTGACGACCCTCTCCCCCAACAATGTCCTCGAAACCTCCGACCAGAACGCGCCGCTCGGGATCGCTGAGCGATGACGACCGGGCGCAAACGCTCCACGACTTCCTGTTCGGCATCAGCCTGTTCCTGGTGACGGTCACGCTCGTGTTCGGGCTGTTCCCGAGTTTTCTGACGCCGTTTACCTCCGGTGTCGGCTCTGCGGAAAAGGCGCAGGCAGACCGCGTGGGGCGAGCCATCCTCCTGAACCTCTCGGAAGGGACTGAACGAAACGAGCTGAACGCCACGGAGCTGCAAACCGTCCTCAGTAAATCTGAAGACCAGCTCCGGACTCGGTACGGACTCCCGAGGAATGCAAACATAAATATATCTGTCAAGTCAATCAACAACAACGAATTGGTGACGTACGACGGGACCGTCATGGCCACGCCGAACTCCGCGTCGAATCAGAGCGCGGCGTCGAGCGCCCGGATCGTCACGTTTCGCAATCGAACGACCGACGCTTGTCGCCCCGCCTGTCGCCTGGTGGTCAAAGTCTGGTAATCATGTCTCGGAGAACGAAACGCACACGCACGGATCGATCGCAGGCGTTCACACTCGAGGGGCTCGTCGGCTCGATCGTGGTGCTGTCCGCGGTCGTGTTCGCACTGCAGGCCGTCGTCATCACGCCGACGACGGGCGGATCGGTCAATCCGGAGGTACGGACGCAGCTCCAGACCGAGGCGAGCGACATCCTCATTTCTGTCGGCCAGAACGAGACGTTCGGGCTCCAGCAGTACGTCCTGTACTGGTCACAGGACAGCCAACGGTACGCAGGCTCCGTCAACCAGCGGATCGGGTACGGGAGTTCCACTCCGCCCGGGTCGTTCGGTGACCTCCTCTCGACGACGTTCTCGGAGCGTGGCCAATCGTACAACGTCGTGTTCAAATACCGAACGAACGACTCGAATCGGACCGGGACGGTCCCGTTCGCGTACCGCGGTGAACCCTCGGACGACGCGGTGACCGCGACGTACACGGTGACGCTGTACGACAACATGACCCTCACGGCCCCGAACGCGACGGGCGTCGAAATCTGGCGGTACGACACGAACCAGACCAACAACGAGCGCGGCTACTACCCGATTCCCAACGCCATCGACGGTCCGGTGTACAACGTCGTGGAGGTGCGATTGACAGTATGGTGACCCCTGATACAGCCGCCGACGACTCGGACCGGGAACGCGGACAGCTCGTCCTCACTGCGGCCATCGGGATCGGACTCGTCATCGTCGGGCTCGTCGTCGTCATCAACACGGTGCTGGTGTCCGAGAACCTCTCGACCAGCGAGTCGCTCGAAAGCTCGGACGAGGTGACGAAGTTCAGCACGAGCGCGCAGCGGAACACGCGCTCGCTGGTCCTTCGTCTCAACCACTGGCAGCGCAACCAGACTGGACCGCAGATCGGCCGCAACGTCCGCCACAACGTCTCGAATTACAGCCGTGCGCTCGGCGAGAGCTACGCTGAAACCGGTATCTCCGTCGTGAACCTCTCGTACAACAACGACAGCTCGACGTGGGGGACCCGGATCGTCCAGACGAACGACAGTTGGATCACGGACGCCGCGAACGACTCCGACTGGACGCTCTTCGAGTCGAACGATCACGCTAACGCTCGCCGATTCGTCTTCAACCTGAACACGAGCCACACGTCGACGGACCAGTTCAACGTCACCTTCGACAACGGGACCGAGACCGTCGAGATCGGCATTCAGCGGAAACGCGAGTCGATCGCGGTGAGTTCGGAGCGCAGCCTCGGCGGGGACGTCCAGGACGTGATGTGTGATCCGTCCGGCAACCGCGTGCTGATCGATCTGATGACCGGCGAGGCGTTCACTGGTGACTGCGAGTTCAACGGCGTTCTCAATCGAACGGACCCTGAACGCACGCTCGAGCCACCGTACACTGTCTCCGTCGCCGACGGCGAGCACGGGTTCGGGAAGTTCAGCGTCGTCACGAACAGCTCGTTGGACACGTCCAGCGGGCCGTTCGGTCCCTGTGACCCACAGCAGGCTGACGATCTCGGGGTGAGCAGAACGAATCCCCACGACCCGTGTCGGTCGCCGATCGTCTGGCGTGCGAACATCACGACCACGTATCAGTCGACGTCGATCGACTACTGGCAGCAACACAACGTGAGTGTCTATCCATGAGCAGGCGCTTCCTCGACGACCGACGCGGCGTTTCGACGGTGGTGAGTCACACCCTGGCGATCGGTATCACGAGCATTCTGATCCTCGGACTGCTCTTTGCAGCCAACACGTATCTGGCCGACCAGGAGACGTTGGTGACCGAGGATTCCCTGGAGACGGTCGGGAACCGACTTGCCTCCGAACTGTCCCAGCTCGACCGGCTCAGTACCCGTCGTGCGAACGTGACGATGTGGGCCACCCACCAGGAACGCATCGCCGGGGCGTCCTACGACGTTCGGATAGATCACGGGCCAGAGTGCGACACGAACACGATCACTGCCGAGACCTGCCTCGTGGTGTACTCCGCCGAACTCGACGTCGAACGGCGCGTCCCGATCCAGAACGACAGCGATCTCGCGATCAATCAGACCAGTCCGGGACGGTTCCAACTCGTCGCGCTCGACACCGGGACGCGGTCCGGTCGGTCCTCACTCGCTGGCACGAGCGACCTCGTCGAGTCGAACATGCGAGTCGGGATCGGGGAAGACGTCAAGCGAGACAACATCGGAGAGGCGCGTGAACTCCAGAACATCCCACCGACGAACCTGTCGATCAGGATCGATCGGCGAACGTCCTCGGAGTACCCGCAGAACGGCGAGCCGATCGACTTCGTCGTCGAAGCGGACGACGCCGACGGGAAGATCGACACCTACAGCATCGAGTGGGGCGACGGCTCTGCCCAGTTCTCGCGCGATCCGGACCCCAACGTGACCGACCTGAAAGACGGCACGCCCACACACCAGTACGCGAGCGCCGGCGTGTACGGGCTCACGTTCACGGCGACCGACGACGACGGGGAATCAGCGACGATCACCGAACCCATCAACATCTCCGGTCTCCACTTGAACAGTCTCACGCGAGTGGGCTCGCCTTCTGGCTACGCCATTACGCTCGACGTGACGAACACGCACGATCGGGCCGTCGACGTCGAGAGTCTGTTCCTGAACCCCAGCGACGACGATACCGACAGAATCGACAACGACGCCGGTCCGGAGTTGGCGATCGACACCGACGATGACGGCGACTACGAACGGGCGTACTCCGCGGATGATCTCCCACAACGGAACGACATTCCCGAGACGGGGCTGTTCACTGGGACGAGTCTCGACGACGGAGACGATCCGGACGACCTGCCGACAATTCCCGCGAACGCGGACGCGAAGATCGCGTTCCGCGGCGTCGAATCGGGCGGTGACGACACCTACGACATCGGCGTCAACTACCTGCTCGACGAGCGGATCGTGACCAGTAAGTTCACCGACGTCGGTCCGGACGCTGGTCCGACGGTGTCGATCACCGGCTACTCCCCGTCGAACCCCGAGCCGTCAGATACGATCCAGTTCACGGCGAGTGCGTCTGATCCCGACGGGTCCATCACCAACTACGAATGGAACTTCGGTGACGGGGACACCGCCAGCGGACCGAGTCGGACCAACCCGTCGCACACGTACAGTTCCCCCGGCTGGTACACGGTCACGCTGACGGTCACTGACGACGCCGGCGCGACGTACACGACCACGGAAACGATTCGCGTCGCCCCAGATGCGAACGAAGTCGTCCAGCTCGACGGCAGTCCGGACGCCGGCTACGGATGGCTCCAGTTCGACCTCGAAAACACCGGCTCGGTCACCGTTTCCGTCGAGGACGTGACAGTGGACGTCACGAGCAGTAGCGACGCGACGGAGGTCGAGTGGGGAGCGTGGCGAGAGATCGAGTTCGACGAAGGGTGGCGAACCATCGGCCACTACTCGGACGACTTCGACCTGGGCACGCGTGTCGAACTCGATGACGCTGCCCAGATCGACGGCGGACACGAGACGGAAGTCACGGTGGCGTACGTCAGGGACGACGACGGTGACAGAGTCCACATGGACGACGAGACAATCGAGTTCACGGTCTACTTCAGCGACGGCACGCAGGAGACGTACACGCTCGACACATAGGACACGCAAACAATGGTTGACAAGAACCGAGTATCCGGCGCACACGAGTCCGAGACGGCCGACCAGGTCCCCGCCAGTTGGAGAGACGAACGTGGACTGAGCGATCTCGTCGGCTTCGTCCTCGCGTTTTTCGTCATTCTCGCGAGCGTGGGGTTCGTCTCGACGTTCGGCGTCGACGTGCTCGAAGACGTGCGGAACTCACAGCAGGAAAACAACGCCGAACAGGCGTTCAACGTGATGGCTAAGAACTTCGACGAGATCGAGCAGGCCCAGGCGCCGTCACGGACCGCCGAAATCGACCTGCGAGACGGGGACCTGTCGGTCAGGAACACCACGAAAGTAACGATCGAGGTGACCCACGACAACACCGGCTCGTTCGAGACGGCCGTGTATCCGCGGCAGATACGACTGCAGCCGAACCCGACCGATTCCACGGTTCTCCTCTACGAGAACGGAGCGACGATCCGGGGCACCAACCGGACCTCGCAAGGTATCGTCGACAACCCGCCGACGATGTCCTGCAGCGAGGACCAGGCGATCGTGTCGATCGTCCAGCTGAACACTTCGACCGACCGCCAGCTCGGGTCGGGAACGGTCAGAATCACTGGCTCCGAAAATCGAACGTCCCTCGTCTATCCGGTCAACCGGACCGGACAGAACAGTTCGACGAACGTCACTGATCTTCACCTCTCGTTCGAGTCGGAATTCAACACGGCGTGGGTCAGTTACCTCACCAAGAGTAGCGACGACGGGTGGGAGAAGGTGTCCGACACGGAAGTCCGCTGTCACGACATCGAACGAGTGTTCGTCCGGGAAACGGAAATCAACGTCCAGTTCGTGCGGTAACGGCTCGTCGCGTTCGGTTCGGTGACCGTCGCGAGGTCACGACCTGCCATCGTTCTTCGCGTCTCGTTACGCAGGGACTCGTCACCGTTGACAGGTGCGAGCGTGGCATCCAGGCTCACCGTCGGTCGGCTATCTGAAACCGAGCGCACGAGACCGGTCGTCCGTTCGTTCATTCTCTCGACGACGCGGTCGCGTGCTCAGCCAGCGTCACGCATCCGGACGTTCCGAACGCGGATGTTGATGATGTCCTCCGGTCGGGCTTCCTGTTCGGAGTGGCCGACTCGGTAGATGAGCGCCAGGCGGTTCCAGAGCGGGTCGTCTTCGCTCGCGACGCTATAGTTGTAGACGACGATCGCCTCGTTACTGGAGAGGTTCAGCCGGTAGTCCAGTCGGGTTCCGTTCACTTCTCGTTCGAGGTGCGACGAGAGCTGCATCGTCATGTTCTGCTCCCAGGGCGCGGATTCGTTCGCCAGGAGCGGCGTGGAACCTCTGATGTTCTCGAACTCCTGGGGATCGCCGCCGGGACCGCCAGACGGCGATCCCTTGTCGATGCCTGCCAGATACCCGTCAGTGTAGACGGTGATGTTCTCGTCGGAGATGTTGTTGGCGTTGTCCTCGTTGGGATCGTTACAGCGAACGACCTGGTGGCCGTTCTGGACCAGCGGCGTGACGGTCCAGTTGGGTTCGTCCTTGCCGTCCCCGTCGTCGTCGTGGTTGTCACCGCATCCGTACCAAGTTGCGTTGAGATACACCGTCTCGCCGTCGTCGACGGCGAACGCGTGTCTGAACGTCGAGGGCGCGAGGGGATCGTTGACGTTCAGGAACTCGCCGTTCCCCGTCGCCATCTCGTCCGTATCGCCTGCGACGAACGGCTCGAACACGCGCCCGCCCTCGATCGACGCGTTCGTCGAGACAGCGGTGCGCCGGATCTGCGTCCGAGTCACCGTCGTCGTCAGTGATTCCCTGAAGAACTCTCGGAGCTCCTCCGGATCACTCGTGTCCTTGTACTCGCCGCCGGTGATGTCGGCGATTTTCTTGAGCAACCCGTCCGCTGGGCCGCCGATTCTGACAGTGTAGACCGTGACGTTGCGAGCCGCGGCGCGTCTGGCGACGTCTTTCACGTCGCTGTTCGGATACACGTTGTTTTGCCCGTCCGTCAGGAGGACGACCGTCTGATTGCGGGTCTGGTTGCTGGCGGCGCTCAACGTGTGGAGCGCGCTGCTCAGTCCACAGTAGATACAGGTCGACCCCCCGTTGCCGACGGCGGCGATGCTCTCGTTGACGCCTGACGGAGACCATGACGTGATCCGGTCTCCCATATTACTCGTCAACAGGTGTTCGTTCCCGTGTTCGTCTTCCGGCCGGAGGATGCGCGCCGAAGCCGAATAGCCGACCACGCCGGCGCGGTCTGAGGTGTTGAGGACGGGCAACGACCCGGCTGCGGCCTCCTTTGCCTCCGACATTCTCGATCCACAGGAGTCACACAGATCGTTGCTGAGCATCGACCCGGACTCGTCGAGCACGAACACCGCGTCCGATGACACGCCGGTCTCTGCGAGCGACTGGACGACCTGGGTTTTGTTCGAGATCGAGAACGCCGTCGAGTTCGAGAGCGGCTGATACTGGACGGTGTAGGTGTTGGCTGCGCCTTTGTCGACGCTGATGTGTGCCGGCTTCGAGTCGGTGGCACTCGCACTGATCGTCGCCCCGGGACCGTTCTCGGTCATGTAGTCGGGCTGAGAACCGTCCGTAGTCAGGTTGACGACGTTGTTTTCGACGTCGTTTGCGACTTCCGAGAGTTCGTCCTGTCGGACGTACGTCAGCGCGGTCTGATTCTCCTCGAAGGTGCGTGCGTGTCCGACCTCGCTTTCGAGATAGTCGCCCCAGGCCTGATAGAAGATGCTGCCGTTGACTTTCAGCGTCACGTTGTCCGGACGGACGCAGGCCCCGCTGAGCACGCGGCCGGTCTTTCGAGCGGTCACTGTGGCCGAGGCAGTTTCGTTGAGGATCGCCTCGTTCGAGTTCTGGGTGATTCGACCCGAGAGATTGATCGCCGAGACGTCGAGCGTTCCGTTCTGGAACGTCACGTCGGGACTCGTCTGCATCACCGTGCCGCCGCCGGGATTCCCTCGCCAGACCCCACCGACCTCGTACCCCACGACCTGGTCCCGGTCCTCCTCGTACCGAATGGACGTGATGTTCACCGTGGTCTGACAATCTGGTCCCCCCGTGTGGCTGACGTTCCTGTTGACAGTGATGTTGATGACCCCGTCCCGCCTCACGCTCAAATCCCGCGGCGCCGTGTCACCGAGATCGAATCTGATCCGCGTGACGTCGGATAGCGACGAGAGCGTACTGAACCGCGAGTCGAGTTCCTGCAACACCAGCTGGGCGGACTGGTGGTTGACGTCGTTTTGCGCGTCGTCGATGAGGGTCGACCCGTTGACGGCGATGAGTAACACGGACGTGAGCACGATGCCCACCAGAATCACGTACCCGATCACCTCAGACGCACCACGGCGGTCACCCCGCAACCGAGATATGTCGCTCATGAACTTTCGGTTACACTTGATTGTTACACGATGGACATAAGATTGCCGCCTGTATTGACGTTCGTCACCGATTGCACAGCGCATGGCGACCACTACTTCACACGACAGGCTACGGTGGTCGCAGGAAGAATCTAAAGTGGCGTTCGGGTCGACGGCCTCGCGGTCACACCGGTACCGCTCAGAAGCCGTAGTCGTCGTCTTGCACGTCGTCGCTCAGGGCGGGATCGTGCTGATCGGCGACGGACTGCGTGAACAGGTCGCCACCGGTCTGTTCTTCCGGTTCCTCTGCCGGGCCGTACGCCGAGACGCCCCGTGCGAGGAGTTTTTCGACCGCTTCGTCCCAGTTGACGAACTCGCCTTGGGCCACCATCTGGTCGATGTCGGTTTCGATTCTGTCGGGCAACTCGATCTCGAGTTTGGCCATACCGACGTTCTGTGAGTTACCGGTATAACGTTTGGGCCTGCCAGTCAGACATCATCGATCGGCAACAGGTCGTCGTCGCGGGCACGACTCAGTTCCTGCTGTCGGGATACGTCTCTGCGAGCGCGTCGAGTGCTTCGTGCCGTTCGGTCGTGTGTGGGGCCGTGAGCGGTGAGACGCTGATCTTCCCGTCGACGACGGCGCGTCGGTCTGTGCCTTCCGGATCGGGGATGTCGCCCTCGGCCATCAGTTCCCAGATGCCGTCTTGGAGCGAGATCTCCTCGCCGTCCTTGACGGCGGTCATCAGATACGCAGTCGACGGTTCGGTGATCGCCATTTCCGGGCGGGTCCCATCGCTGTCGGGGTCCGGTACCGGGGCATTGACGTTCAGGTAATCGGCCTGGTCGAACACGCCCGCGTCGAGCGAGTGGTCGGCGAGGTATCGAGCCGCTTCGGCGGCGTAGTCGTAGGCTTCGTAGTCGACCTCGACGTCGGCGTAACTCGTGTCTTCGCCGACCGGCACGTACAGCGAGACTGCGATGGCGGGCACGTCGAAGAAGGCGGCTTCGACGGCCGCCGAGACCGTTCCGGAGCGGCCCAGCACGTACGCACCGAGGTTCGCGCCGCGGTTGCAGCCGGCGACCACCATGTCGGCGTCGGTGACGAGCGCCTCCATGCCGGCGACGACGCAGTCGGCCGGCGTGCCCTCGATGGCGTAGCCGAGTTCGTGCTCGCGCACTTCGACCGAGTGGGACATCGCTCGGCCGACGGCGCTCTTGTCGTCGGCGGGCGCGACGGCCGTGACGTCGGCGATCTCCGAGAGTGCATCGTAGAGGGCGCGAAAGCCGGGGCTCTCGATGCCGTCGTCGTTCGTCAACATGATCTGCAGGTCGGCCATGGCAATCACTCCGGACGGCCACCGCAAAAGTCCATTGCCTCCCCGCCCGGAAACTACCCGCCTGCAGGGACCCGGTCGATCACCGTCTCGCCGTCCACGACGAGGTTGTACGCTTCCTCGTCGTCGTTCCAGAGCGCCAGGATGTTCTCACAGAGCAACAGATCCCCGTAGTCAGCAGTTTCGAGGTCGCTGTTCAGTGCCGATTCCCGCGTCTGCACGGCGTAGTGGGCCACCTGCTCGCTGCCGTCTCCGATCTTGTACAGCGGGTTGGCGTCTTCGTCGTCGGTGAGGTCGTGGCTGAGTTTGATCGCGGCCACGTCGATGCGGTTCGAGACGTGGTTCTCCATGTTCTCCATCTTCGCCCACTGGCTGATGTCGGGCGTGAAATCGACGCGGCGCTTCTCGTCCGGTCGGAGGATGGAGTAGGCGTACTGGATGTCGACGCTGACGAACTCGCCGGGGTCGTGGTCAGGGGCGGTCGCGCCCTCGTCCAGGCGGCGCTGGAACACCGGCACGTCGATGTCGGGCTGCACGTCGAACGACCACCCCTCGTCCGCCGGTTGGTCACCCGGCCACAGGCGCACCGCCGGTGCGTAGACGCCGAGCCCGTCCTCGACGCGCCGCTCGACTTCCCGGAGGTTGATCGCCGTGTTGCGATCGGCCGGGGCGATGGCGACGACGCTCCCGTCGTCGGCCACCGAGTCGCGGTACCGTTCCACGACGGCTGCCGGATCGTCGAGTTCGCTCAGAACGTTGGCGAACAGCACCAGGTCGTACTCTCCGGACGGCTCGAACGCCTCGGCCGTCGTCTCGTGGATCGTCGTGCGGAAGTTCGGGCCCGTCTCCGCCAACATCGCGTCGAGCACGTCGGTGGCGCTGCTCGGCTCGACGGCGTGGTACTCGACCAGCGCGTCCTCGGGGAGGAGGTCGGAGAGACCCAGTGCCGGGCCGCCGACCCCCGCTCCCACGTCGAGGACGCGCAGCGTTCGGGGCAAGAGTCCGTCTTCGACCAGCACGGAGAGGACGTACTGGACCGTGGCGTAGTAATCGGGGAGGTGATAGAGCGCGTACGCCAGCGCCGTTTCGTGGTCGTACTCGACGTCGTTCTGCCAGAGGTAGTCGGTTTTGAGGTCCCGGATGCGTTCGCGGATGGCGTCGCCGGTTTCGCCGTCGGGCCAGCCGGCGCCGTACTCGGCGACGAGCAACTCCTCCAGCGCCATGGAGTAGTCCGCGGGAAACGCCTCCACGCCGCGGAACGGGGCCGCTACTGGCTCGTCTGGTATCGGTTCGAAGGTCCCGTCCTCGCGTTCGACCAGACCGAGATCGAACCCCTCCTCCCGGAGGACCTGCTTGACGGCGGCAGGGTGTGGTTGTCCCTCGACGTACTCGTGAATCTCGTCGGGATCGATCGGTCTGACTTCTCGGAGGTACTTGGCGTTCGAGCGTATCTGTTCGCGTTGTGATTCCTTCATAACTTCTCGTGCACCTGGCGGTAGAGCGTCTCGAACCGCGTCGAGTCGGCCGCTGCCAGTTCCTCGGCCGCTGCGGCCACGTCGTCGGCGCCCTCGAACGCGTCCTGGATGTCGGCGTACACGCGCGGGTCACCGCCGGTCACCTGCTCGACGAGGGCGAACAGTTCCTCCGAGATCGGGGTCTGGAACGCGTCTGGCACGTCCGCGGCCGCGAGCCCGAACGACAGCACGGCCGCGTGTGCCTGGGCCTGGACGGTCTCCATGGCCGTGTCGTGTTCGTCGGCGGTCGTCTCGAAGACGTCGTTCCCCTGGGCAGCCAGCGCGGCTCGGACGTCGTCGGTCACCGGCCCGGCTTCGTCGACGACGGCGGCGACGTTTCCGGGGGCGTTCTCCGGGGCGAACAGCGGGTGGAGGCTCAGCCGTTCGCGGTCCGGTGCGTGCTCGCGCATCGCAGCGACGGGCTCGGTGGCGACGCCAGTCACGTCGACGATGGCACGCGTCGCGCGCCCGGCGTGGGCCGCGATCGCCTCGGTCGCGACCGGAATGGGGACCGCGATACAGACGACTTCGAACCGATCGCTCGTATCGAGCGCCACCGTCCGGGCCTCCTGGACGCGGTCCGCAGCAGTCGCTGCGGCCGACGAATCGGCATCGGCGAACGCGATGTCGGGGTCGTCGGGGAGTCCGTCCGCCACTGCATCGGCGAACCACCGACCCATCGCCCCGGCACCGACGACGAGTAGTCTCATCGGCAACGGGTAGCCGGGCGGCTCTCAAAAGGGATTCGGGTCTCGACCGGACGGTACTCTTTTCTTTTCGGGCCGACAGGTCCGGATATGAACAGGCGACTGCTGCTGGTGGGTGCACTCGTCGCCACGGTCGCGTTCGCGGGGTGTTCGTGGGTGGCGGAGACGCCCGAGTCGACCCCGGCGTCGTCGGATACCGACTCGGCGGAGCACGCGATTCCGGTGTTCCGTCTCGACGGGCACGCCAGCGCGCTCGCGAACACGAGCTACGCGCTCGACATCGAAACACGGGCGTTGAAGGCACAGCAACGCGCGAACCGCACGATCACCGTCAGGAGTAACCGTTCGGCGAAGCGCTTCCTGCTCCACAACGAGATCGGGAACCGGTCGCTCACCCGGTACGTCAACGAGACCGCCATCTACTCTCGAGTCGTTCGCAACGGGACCACGAACTACACGGTCCAGTCACTCTCGGCGGTCCCAGTCAACTTCTCGCAGATCCATCGCAGGGCCATCCAGCGGGACCGGCTGACCACGGTCTACCGCGTCGCGAGCTTCGAGAAGACGGACAACGCTACTGAGGACGGGCGACGATACACCGAGTTCACGCTCGAAAATACGACCCTCTCGCCGAACGCGACGGTCGAGTCGTCCGCCGGACGGATCACGATCAGGGACGACGACGTGATCGACCGGGCGTTCGTCGACATCAGCGGCGGGGAGAGCGGAGCGCCGTTCCACATGCTCGTCGACTACCGGACGACGCGGACCGAGGACGTCAGCGTCGCGGCACCGACGTGGCTCGACGACGCCGTGGCCGCCAGCGCTGCCAATGCGACGGCCGGCACCACGACGGCCGCGAACTGACCACGCGCCCGCCTATTCGACGACCAGAGCTTCGGGATAGCTCGTGAAGTTCCGGTACCCGTCCTCGGTGACGACGACGATGTCTTCGATCCGGACGCCCCCGACCGCCGGGTCGTAGAGACCGGGTTCGATCGTGATGACGTGGCCGGGTTCGAGTTCACCGCCCCCCGGCCCGACGAGCGGTTGTTCGTGGACGTCCAGACCGACGCCGTGACCGGTGTTGTGGATGAAGCCCGTTTCGGTGGTCTCGTCGCTCCGCAGCGTCGGTTCGCCGGCGTCCTCGTAGACGTCGCAGACAGCGTCGTGGACGTCCGCGCCCGTGACGCCTGGCTCGACGAGGGCGAGCGCCGCTTCCTTGGCCGCCGCCGTGAGGTCGTACCACTCGCGGATCTCGTCGCTGGGGTCCCCTTTGCAGAACGTCCGGGTCATATCCGCGTGGTATTTCGTGGACTTGTCCCGCGGGAAGATGTCGACGATGATGGGCTCGCCGGCGGTGAGCGGCCCGCTCCCGCGGTCGTGTGGGTCCGCCGCGTTCGCGCCACACGCGACGATGGTCTCGTCCAGCGCACAGCCGTGGCGCAGGAGGGTCACCTCGATCTCCTCTTTGACGCGCTCGCTGGTCAGCGGTTCGCCCTCGTAGTGGAGTTCGTCGCCCTCGACGGTTGCCGCACGGACGAGGTCCTCGGCCGCTTCCATCGCGGCTTCGTTCGCCTCCTGCGCCGTGGCGACGTGCTCGATCTCTTCGTCGGTCTTCGTCGCGCGGATGGTCTCGATGACGTTGGCACCGCCGCGTCCGATCGGTGGGCTCTCGGGCGTCCGGACGTCGATTCCCTGCTCGCGGAGGCCGTCAGCGGTCGCCAGCGGGAAGCGTGCCGGAACCGCGACCGAGCCGACGTTCCGTTCGTCGAGGAACGACGCGAGGACGCGCCGACCGCCTTCGAGGCGGCCGTGGTCCTCGACGAGCGAGCGCATCTCGTAGTCGGCGTGGCGGTCGACCGTCGCCGCGTCGCTCTCCTTTTTCGCGCGGCCGTATTCGAGGCTGGAGACGAGCAGATGGACCTCGCCGTCGTAGAGCGTGTGGAACGGGTCGGGAGCGTCGAAGCCCGAGAGATACACCTGGTCGGAGTCGTCGCCGGCGGCGTCGATGAGGAAGCCGTCGACGCCGGCGTCGTCGAGGAAGGCGTCGAGCGCCGAGAAGTCGGAGTTCATGAGAACAGGGTGGCCCGGCGGCGACTAAACGGTACCGGGACCCTGACCCGCCGAGACACTCGCCGCGGTCGGTATCCTCATTGCACCCGCTTGCGAGGCATGGCACATGAACGTCGAAATCTCTCAGTCCGGGGTCCGCGGCGCTGCCCAGGCCCCGCCCTCGAAGAGCTACACCCACCGGGCCATCCTCGCGGCCGGGTACGCAGACGGCGCGCGAGTCACCGATCCGCTCGTGAGCGCGGACACGCGCGCGACCATGCGCGCGGTCGAAGCCTACGGCGGGTCCGTCGACCGGAGCGACGACGATTCTGTCCTCGTCATCGACGGCTTCGGCGGCCGTCCCTCGGTCCCGGCGGACGTCATCGACTGCGCGAACAGCGGGACGACGATGCGACTCGTGACCGCGACGGGTGCGCTCGCCGACGGTATCACCGTCCTCACCGGTGACGAGTCGCTGCGCTCGCGCCCGCAGGGACCACTGCTCGACGCCGTCGAGCAACTCGGCGGCCGGGCCGAGAGCACCCGCGGCAACGGTCAGGCGCCGCTGGTCGTGAAGGGACCGGTCGACGGTGACACCGTCTCGATCCCGGGCGACGTCTCCTCGCAGTACATCACCGCACTGCTGATGGCCGGGGCCGTGACCGACGAGGGGATCGACGTGGACCTTGAAACCGAACTGAAGTCCGCGCCGTACGTCCAGATCACGCTGGAAGTGCTCGAGGCGTTCGGCGTCGAGGCCGTCGAGACCGACGACGGATTCCGCGTCGACGGCGGCCAGTCCTACGAACCCGAGGGCGGCGAGTACGCGGTGCCCGGCGACTTCTCGTCGATGTCGTACTTGCTCGCGGCCGGCGCGCTGGCTGCGGACGACGAACTGCTGGTTCGCGGCGCACAACCCAGCGCACAGGGGGACTCGGCGATCGTCGACATCCTCGAACGGATGGGGGCCGACATCGAGTGGGACCGCGACGAGGGCGTCATCACCACGCGCCAGTCGTCGCTGTCGGGGATCGAGGTCGGCGTCGAGGACACGCCGGACCTCCTGCCGACCATCGCTGTTCTCGGTGCAGTCGCCGACGGCACGACCACCATTACGGACTGCGAGCACGTCCGATTCAAGGAGACTGACCGCGTGAGCGCGATGGCCGAGGAACTGACGAAGATGGGTGCGTCCGTCGAGGAAGAACAGGACACGCTCACCATCCACGGCGGCGAGACCGACCTGACGGGAGCCGAGGTCGACGGTCGGGCCGACCATCGCATCGTCATGTCGCTGGCCGTCGCCGGCCTCGTCGCCGACGGCACGACCACCATTGCGGGTGGCGAACACGTCGACGTCTCCTTCCCGAACTTCTTCGACGTGCTGTACGACATCGGCGCAGACGTGTCCCGGGACGACTGAGAGGCATCGACCGCTCGAGGGTCAGACGCCCCAGAAGAACGCGATGCCGGCCACGGTCACGACGGAGAGGATGAGCTGGAGGGGCAGGCCGACGCGGATGTAGTCGGTAAATCGGTAGCCGCCGGGGCCGTAGACGAAGAGATTCGTCTGGTAGCCGACGGGACCGAGAAACGACGTCGAGGCGGCGAACATCACGGCGAGAACGAACGCGAACACGTTCGCGCCGATCGCGCTCGCGGCCGCCGCTGCCACCGGGATCATGAGGACGACGCTGGCGTTGTTGCTGATGACCTCGGTGACGAGCCCGGTCGCGACGTAGAACACCCAGAGCACGGCGATCGCCGGGAGGAACTCACCCGTTGTAGCGACGGCGGCCCCGAGCAGCTGTGCCGCGCCGGTCTGTTCGAGCGCGATGCCGAGCGGAATGACGCCGGCCAGCAGGAAGATGACGTTCCACTCGACGGCGTCGTACAGTTCGTTGGCGTGGAGCACGCCGGTCAGCACCATGGCGACGACGCCTGCCAGGGCTGTGACGAGGATGTCCTGCTGGAGGGCGGCAAGGGGAGCCACGCCGGTCGCACCGGCCAGCGCTTCCCAGGGGAGGGCGGCGAACCCGACGACGCCGAGCATGATCGCGACGGCGTGGGGGATCTTTTCGGTCCGGTACTCCGGCCGCGATGCTTCCTGCGAGAGGATGAAATCGCCCGTCCGAGCCAGACGGTCGATGCTGTCGGTCGCCGCCTGGACGAGCAGCGTGTCGCCGGTCCTGAACGTCAGGTCGTCCAGTCGCTCGCGGATGATCTCACCGCGGCTGCGCACCGCGAGGACGTTCGCCTCGTAGCGCTGGCGGAACGCGGCCGTTCTGAGCGTCGCCCCCACGAGTGACGACTCTCGGGGGAGCACCACCTCGACGATGGTCTGCTCGGTCTCGGGCGCTGGTTCGAGCTCGGCGTCGGTGTCGAGGTGACCCATCATCGAGAGGTGGTCGAGGCGCGCCAGTTGGCGAAGCGTGTCTGCATCGGTCCGCAGCAACAGCACGTCGCCCGTGTGGACCTCTTTCTGTGCCAGCGGTTCGACGAACTGCTCGCCGTCCCGGATCACCTGGAGAACGTCGGCGTCGAAGGTGGCCGTGTCGATGGCTGCGTCGACCGTTCGGCCGACGAGCGGCGACCCCTCCCGGACGCGGACTTCGGTCAGGTACTCCCTGATTCCGTACTCCGCGATGTAGTCTTCTTCGGGCGGTACCCGCTCTGGGAGCAGCCGGTGACCGACCGTCAGCAGGTAGATGGAGCCGACGAGCAGTACGATGACGCCGAGTTTCGTGAACTCGAACATCGACAGCTCGTGAAGGCTCGGATAGGTACCCGACAGCCGCCTCGCGATGTCGGACGCGAGGAGGTTCGTCGAGGTGCCGATGAGCGTCAGCATGCCGCCCATCTGCGAGGCGTACGAGAGCGGGAGCAGTAGCTTCGACGGCGACGTGTTCCCGTTGTTGGCCACGTCGGAGATGACCGGGACGAGCACCGCGACGACCGGCGTGTTGTTGATGAATCCCGACACGGGGCCCGTTACGCCGACGGTCGCGAGCAACTGTCGCTGGAGATCGTCGCCCGCGAAGTTCGAGATCTTTCGGCCGAGTATCTGGACCATCCCCGTCCGGCTGATCCCCGCGCTCAGGATGAGCATGGCCAGAACGGTGATCGTTGCGGGATTCGAGAACCCGGAGATGCCTTCCTCCAGCGAGATCTGCGTCCACGGCTCCAGGACGATCAACAGCACCATGACGAGGATCGCCGTGACGTCGATGGCGACGGGCTCCGTCGTGAACAGGACGAGCGCCAGGAGAACGATGGCGAACACGACCAGCATCTCGACGGTGACGCCCGTGCCCGCGACTGATTGGAGGGGCGAAACTGCCACAGGGCGGCCCATAGGAAAGCGTCGGTCGATTTCGCAAAAAGGTTCACCCGACCCGTCCGTTCGCGGAGATGACGCGCTGGGTCCCGCCGGCGGGACGAGCAGTGGCCGGTATCTACAAGGTCTAAATGCCCGGGTCTCCCAGGGAGCAGTAATGAACGGCAATAGCTTCGGTCGGCTCTTTCAGCTGACCACTTACGGGGAGAGTCACGGGGAGGCCATGGGCTGTACCGTCTCCGGCGTTCCGGCCGGCGTCGAGCTCTCCGAAGAGGAGATCCAGAAGGAACTCGACCGCCGGAAGCCCGGCCAGTCGATGATCACCACCTCGCGCGGCGAACCGGACGAAGTCACGATCAACAGCGGCGTCCAGGACGGCTACACCACGGGCACCCCCGTCGGGATGGTCATCCAGAACAAGGACGCCCGCTCGGGGAAGTACGAACCGTTCGTGACGGCGCCGCGCCCGTCACACGGCGACTACACCTACTCGGCGAAGTTCGGGACGCGCAACTGGGGCGGCGGCGGTCGCTCTTCCGCCCGCGAGACCGTCAACTGGGTCGCCGCCGGCGCCGTCGCACAGCAGGTGCTCGACGCCTCCGAGTACGACGTCCAGATCAAGGCACACGTCAACCAACTCGGCGACATCGAGGCTCCGGAAGTCTCCTTCGAGGAGATGCTCGAACACACAGAGGAAAACGACGTCCGGTGTGCCCACCCCGAGACCGCCGAAGAGATGCGCGACCTCGCAGACGAGTACCAGCAGGAGGGCGACTCCATCGGCGGCTCGATCTACTTCGAGTGTCGCGGCGTGCCCCGCGGCCTCGGTGCACCGCGGTTCGACTCCGTTCCCGCACGCCTCGGGAAGGCGATGTTCGCCATCCCAGCGGTGACGGCCTTCGAGTACGGCCTGGGCCGCGACGCCCGGGACGTCGCCGGACTGGACCGCAACGAGAACTGGGAGTTCGACGACGGCGAGTCCCATCCGGAGACCGTCAGCGAGGAGGGCGACCCCGTGCCGGTCGGCAACGACCACGGCGGACTCCAGGGCGGCATCACCACAGGGGAGCCGCTCTACGGCGAGGTCACCTGGCACGCGCCCACGTCGATCCCGAGCACGCAGACGACAGTCGACTGGGAGACCGGCGAGGAAAAAGAGATCAAGGTCGTCGGTCGTCACGACCCCGTCCTGCCGCCGCGGGCGGTGCCGGTCGTCGAAGCCATGCTCGCCTGTACGGTGCTCGACTTCATGCTGCTCAGCGGTCGCATCAACCCCGACCGGATCGACGACCGGCCGGGACAGTACGACACCGAGTACCACCCGTCGAGCCCGCAGGACGACCCCGAGGACGCGGCGACGCGGGCCGAGCCGACCGACGACGAGTAGTCAGGGCGACAGCGAGATCCCTTCTTCGCGGAGCGTTCGCCAGTGTCGGCGAGCACACCGGCCGGTATCCACGAAGACGGCGAGGACGCCCAGCAGGCCGAGCCACTTGAGCAGTGGATACTGCGTGAACAGTGCCGTCGTCGCGTTCACCAGCGCGAATCCGATCAGGTATGCCAGCATGAACAGTCGTTTGACGTGCCCCATCGACTGACTCTCAGGACTCGTGATACGTCACGTTAGCGTTTGGTTTCACGCGGGGCGGTGCGAAACGACCGCGGCTGTTTTGCCCGGGCCGACCCTGGAACGGGTATGGACGCCAACCAGGAACGGGTCGCCAACCCCTACGGGATGGACGAGGAGTGCGAGAACTGCGACGTGCTGTGTGACACGCGCTCGCAGGTCGTCCACGGATACGGCGACGTCGACGCCGATTTCATGTTCATCGGCGAAGCGCCGGGCGAGGGTGCAGACCGCACCGGCCACCCGTTCACGGGCGACGGGGCCGGGGAACTGCTCCAGGACGTGCTCGGCGCACTCGGCTTCGCGAGTTCACCTCCGGACAGTCACACTCCGGAGCTGGACAACGTCTATCTGACCTACGTGACCCGATGTCGCCATCCCGATCGCCGGCCGAGCGACGAGGAGGTGCGCAACTGCGAGGGGTTCCTCACGGCGGAGATTCGGATGATCAATCCCGAGATCATCGTCCCGGTCGGCCAGCGACCGCTGGAGGCGCTGGCGTTCGAGTACACGACGACGAGTCCCGAGGAGTTCGACGTCGAGCGGGACCACGCGACGACAGTGCGTGGCCGTGGGTTCGAACTCGTGCCGATGGTTTCCCCGGAGGATCTCTTGGCTGAGCAACGAACGGCGTTCGAAAAACGGTTGTCGGACCTCATGGGTCGAGATTACAGACAGACGAAAGGACGACGGAGTCGGTGAGGACGGCGGTTACTTCGGCGACCAGTAGGGGTTCGAGACTCGCGGCCGGGACGTGATCGCCACGGCACTCGTCGCAGCCACCGCCAGGACGACGAGTCCCAGGACGACGGCCGAGCCGACCTGATACTGGGTCGAGGCGAGCGTCTGCATGACGAGTTCGATGCCGGCACCGACGACGAACAGCAGTGCGAGGAACGCACCCAGGAATCCGAGTGCCTGTTTCGTGACGACGTTCATATTCGCAAATTGATGTGCGACGACATAAATGGGAGGGCATTTCGGGCGACAGAAGCGGCGATTTCAAGGGTCGTCCGCGCCGAGGTCAGAGCATGACCACGGTCGCCGTTCTCGCAGACCCGCCACGCGATGGCCTCGTCCTCTCCGCGCTCGCCGAGGAGACGCCACTCACGCAGAGCGAAGCAACCGACCTCTACGCAGCCATGCTGCGTGACAGTTGCCGCGCCGTCGAGGCGAGCGGCGGCGAACTCCTCGTGAACTACCGCGCCGAGGAGGACATTTCCGACGAGTACGAGGGGTCGCAGGAATCAGAAGCCCAGGTACGGGCCGCCGTCCGGCCCGCGCTGGAGAACCCGGACGAGGCTCGCTTCGAGGTGCAGGTCGGGTCGACGTTCGCCGGCCGCGTCGGGAACACCGTCACGCACCTACTTGAACAGGAGGGCGTCAACACGGCGGCTGCCGTCGACCCGACGGGGCCGTTCCTGGCGCGACAGGTGATCGACAACGCGGCGATGAAGCTTCGCCGGCACGAAGTGGTGCTCGGTCCCGCCGACGCGGGTCGGGTGTACTACGCCGGGTTCGCCAATCCGATCGATTTCACCGACGCGTACGAGCCGCCGGCGGTCCGAACGTTGACAGAGCGTGGCGACGACGCCGGGCTGTCGGTCGACTTCCTGCCGATGCAGCCAGTGGTGGAGACGGCGTCGGACCTGGCGACGGTCCTGAGCCAGTTGCAGGCACGCGAGCGGGCCGGGCGCTGGGTGCCGGCACACACCGCGGAGTTCTTCGCGGAGTCGGGCCTGGACGTGGCCGCGTCTGACGAGGGCCTGACGCTCGTTCGGAACTGACCGACAAGTCTTAAAACCAGGGTGAGGAAGTAGGGGATGCAGGTGGGATAGCGAAGTGGCCTAACGCGACTGCCTTGAGAGCAGTTGTCCTCACGGACTCTGGGGTTCGAATCCCCATCCCACCGTATTTTGCCACGAGCAACTGGCGAGTGGCAAATTCGTTCGAGGAGATTCGAACCCTGCCAGTCGCAGCGCGAACGAAGTGAGCGACCGTCTGGCTCTGGTTCGAATCCCCATCCCACCGTATTTTGCCACGAGCAACTCGCGAATGGCAAATTCATTCGAGGAGATTCGAATCAGGGAGTGAGAGGTGAGCGAGCGATCGTGAGCGAACGGGAACGACCGTGGTTCGAATCCCCTTCCCACCGGATGTTGCCACGAGTAACTCGCGAGTGGTGAATTCGTTCGAGGAGATTCGAGGAAGACCAGTCACGCGAATCGCAGTCCCATCCCCCCGAGGGAGTGGACAAAGCGAGGGCGTGGTGGCTTTCGATGGTGTCGCGGTGGCAGGTTATGCGTCAGCCGTCTCGTCGGTCGCGTCGTCGTCGGCTTCGGCTGCCTCCTCGTCGGCTGCCTCGGCATCGGTGTCGACGGAGGCTTCGACGTCCTGGACGGCTTTCTCGGCGGCTTCCTGCACGTCGATGACGTTCTCCTCGACGTCTTCCTGGACGTCGTCGAAGCGGTCCTGGAGGGTGTCGAGTTGCTCCTGGTACCGGTCGAGCTGCGTGTCGAGTTGGTCTTCGAACTGTTCGGCCTGCTCGACGATGCGGTCGTCGATCTCGTCGGTGCGGTCTTCGATCTCGTCGACCAGGCTCTCGTACTGATCGATGATCTGCTCGAAGGCGTCCAGAGTCTGGTCTTCGAGTTCCTCGTTGCTCTCGATGACGGTGTCGAGCAGGTCTTCCAGCCCGTCGAGGGCGTCTTCCGTCGCGTCGCTGTAGGTGTCGATTCCCTCCCCGTACTGCTCGTCGACCGCGTCGAAGGCCTCGGCGTGCTGGTCGAGCAGCGTCTCGAACCCGTTGTTGACGGACTCGCGAATCTGATCGATTGTCTCGTCGTCGCTGGGCGTCGTCGACTCGACGGTGTCGAGCACGTTGTTGATGACGTCCTGCCCGAACTCGACGGTCCGCTGCTGGGCCGCTTTCTGGTCGTCGACCGTCCCCTGGATGGTCTCGTTGATCTCCGCCGGGACCTTCAGGGTCCGCTCGAGGACTTTCTCGCCGCTCTTGATCGTATCGCGCTGCAGTTTGAAGATCGTACTGATGGGTGACGTGTTGTCGTTACTCATTGTCATTTCCTTCCTTTCTGTCGAGTGGAACGATGATGGCCTGGACGATGTCGTTTTCCTCGATGCCCAGCACCTGTCGTTCCGCGTCGGGGATGCTGATCCGACCACTACTCTGCACTCGCGTCTTGAACGTCGCCGTCTCCTGGAGCGCTTCCAGCGGAAAGTCCGTCGGCGACTGTGCCTGTCCAAGCAGCTGTGCGAGCGCCTGCTGCTGCGTATCGATGGCACTCTCGCCCGCTTCTTGGAGCTTGTTTGCGAGCAGCGCTGGCAACAGCGCGCTCCCGTTGTGGTCGTCTGACATCCCTGTACGAGTTTATAGTTTCTCTGAGTATTTAGCTGTTGCCATTGAATCCCATCTGCTGCCATCTGATGACAACGGAGGGGTGTCCGCCGATGCCCGTGTGGAGTGGCCGATAGAACTCGTGTGAGGGAAGGTGGTCGTTCCGTACTGTCTGCTTGACCTGGCTCGTACTGCTGGACCTGGACGGGAGTGGACGACGAGCGCGGAGAGTAACGCTTTTGCGTGGTTCGTCCGCACAGACAGATATGAGCGACTGGCCGCACGACCCAGACGGCGACGAGGGCAGCGAGGGGCGGCGCAAATACGGACAGGCAATCGTTGCCAAGAAGATCGACGAAGACGAGGACTTCCCGCTGGCCCGCGACGAATTCGTCGAAGAGTACGGTGACGACCCGATCCGCATCGACTACGAAACGGTCGTGAGCCTGGAAGAGGTCTTCGACGGCATCGACCAGACCGAGTTCGAGGACTTCCCTGAACTCCACAAGGCTCTCGGTCAGAACATGCGCGAGAAGGGCTACTGGTTCTACGAGCTAGCCTGACTCCCGCGTTTCTCCGTTCCGCCACCCACCGGCGAGCCTGCAGTTCGGTCGTCGTTTCGATTGACTATTGTTAGCACGATACATACTTGTGCCTGGGGGTCGTAGTTCTCAGCCGAACCCATGGCTGTCCATCACTCACACACCGGCGTTGCGGGCGTCCCCAACGGACGGCAGGCGCTCCCAGCGAGCGTTATCGAGGACCTGCTCGCCGCGCCGCGCCGACGGGCACTGCTGGCGTGTCTCACCGAGCGTGACGAGCCGGTCGCGGTGGACGATCTGGCGTCGGTACTCCTCGATGCGGATCGGGTCGGAGCGTCGGATCGTCGGGAAGCGCGGACGGAAATCTACCAGGACGTGCTGCCGAAGCTGACCGCGACCGACGTGGTTCGCTTCGATTCGAAGCTCGGAACGGTGGAGTTCACCGGTCCGGAAGCGCTCGCGACGCGACTCACTGCCGTGACGAATCCCTGCGACGGAGCGTCGGATTCTGGAACCAAAGACAAATAGCAGGTCAGGGCTAATCGGCGAGTACAGTGACGAACACGCAGGTGACCCACATCCAGATCGACAACTACGGGCCGTGGACGGTCACCCCGGAACCGCGCCGCGAGGTCGACCTCCAGACGCTCCAATCGCGGCTGTTCGCGGACCTCTCACAGCTCTTCGGGAATCGAGATGGATACGTCTTCTTCTCGCGATTCGACAACATGATCGCCGTCTCGAACGGGCTCGACCTCGACGATCACCGGCTCATCCAGGAATCAGTCGGGAACCGCTATCCAGTGACGATGAGCCTCTCGGTCGCGACGGGAACGTCGCCGGTTCAGGCGCTCGGTGACGCGACGAGTCAGCTTCAGGAAGAAGGGAGCGCCCAGGACAAACACCGCCGGGAGATCCTCAAAGGCCGGACGATCGACGACGAGTTCCGAACCGCGGACGACGTGCAGATCGCACACTTCGACGTCAACGACGCGACCGGCAAGTACACCGATCAACTCAACGAGTTCGATACGTTCATTCACATCGAACAGGGGTACGCGGAACTGATGCGCTACATGCGTCAGGCACACGACTCCCTGTGCTTTTTCGTGGGCGGCGACAACGTCATCGGCGTCTGCCCAGATCTCGACGAAGCGGACTATCAGGACGCCGTCGACCACGTCCACGAAGCCGTCGACGTCGACCTCAAGGTCGGCGTCGGTCGCGGCCGGACGGCCCAGTCCGCCGGCATGGACGCCAAACACGCGCTCGAAGACTGCCGCGCGGCCGGGACTGACGTCGAGCTGTTGTTCTGACCGCCACCGTCCAAAAGCATTGTCAGCTGTGTTATCTATGGCGGCTTCGCTGCTTGCCTGCCGGACCTCCAAGCTACGGCTGCAACGGTCTTAAGCGTGGCGTAGGTAGCTTTTAGACCTCGTGTGTGAAAGGGTGGCACATGAACGGTGACGTCACAGTCAGGGAAGTGATGAGACGGGAGTACGTGGGGGCGAGCGAGGCGGACACCCTCGTCGATACAGCGGCCTTGATGCTGGAGGAAAACGTCGAGGCGGTCGTGGTGTTACGGGGGAGCGAACCCGTGGGGATCCTGACCCAGCGGGATCTCCTGCAGGCCGCCGTCGACCAGGGAGACCTCGAATCCATGCTCGTCAAACACGCGATGAAGGACGATCCCCCGACGGTATCTGCATCCGAGTCGCTCGCGACGGCGACGAACATGATGTCCGGGACGTCGGCGCGGCGACTGCTCGTCATGGAGAACGGCGAGCCGATCGGCGTCGTTTCCGAGCACGACATCGTCACTGCCGCGACGCTCACGCCGCAGGTCAACGGCGAGACCAGACAGGAGGTCAAAGCCGAGTCGGTCACGGCAGAGGCCGCGACGACGGCGGGTGAATCCACGACCTCGGAAGACGAGTACTCCAATCAGGGCATCTGCGAGATCTGCGGGTCGCTCACCCGGGACCTGTCCTCGTTCAACGGGCAGCTCGTCTGCAGCGACTGTAAGAACGTCTGATATATTGTCGCACCGCCCGCGAGTGCCCGTCGCCTCCTATATTGCTAACTATTCTCATCCAAATGTAACATTATGTTTTATAAACACCCGGAGTATACCTAACAAGGAACATGACACAAAAGGTTCGGCGACGGCGGGTTCTGCAAGGAATCGGTGCAGCAGGTGTTGCGAGCATTGCCGGCTGTACGACGTCCGATGAGGGCGACGGCGGCGGCACTGTCGATCTCGAAGACCGGTCGACGGCGGTCAAACTCGGCGTGCTGATGCCCGAAACGGGCGATCTTGCAGAGCTCGGGCAGCCAATTCGCGACGCGGCGTTGCTGCCGGCAAAACAGCTCAACGCTGCGGACCTGCCGGTCGATTTCGACACCCAGGTAGAGGACACGCAGACGAACCCGACGGCGGGAGTCAGTGCCGCCAACGCACTGGTCAATCAGGGCTATCCGATGGTGACTGGCCCGGCGTCGTCTGGCGTGAACATGCAGGTGTCCCGGGAAGTGTTGATTCCGAGTCAGATCGTCGGGTGTTCGCCGTCGAGCACGTCACCGTCCGTGACCGACCTGGACGACAACGACTACGTCTTCCGGACGGCACCGAGCGACGCACTCCAGGGGCAGGTGCTCGCACAGGTCGCCCGCGAGCGCCGCGACGCGAGCACGGCAGCGACGATGTTCGTCAACAACAGCTACGGGCAGTCGCTGTCCGAGAGCTTCGTCAGCGCCTTCGAGAACAACGGTGGGACCGTTCAGAACCAGGTGTCCTTCGAGAAAGAACAGCCCTCGTACACCTCGCGACTGAACAACGCGCTGAGCAACGATCCGGACATCCTGCTGGTGATCGGCTATCCGGCGAGCGGTGTCCAGATTTTCCGGGACTACTACTCGGACTTCTCCGCGGACCGAACCATCATGGTTACCGACGGTCTTCAGAGCGCGGACATGCCGAGCCAGGTCGGCAACGACATGGCGAACGTCATCGGGTCGGCGCCGCTGGCGTCCGGGCCGCAGGTCGACACGTTCAATACCCTCTATCAGGACGAATACGACTCCTCACCGGGCGTGTTCAACGCGCAGGCGTACGACGCCTCGGCAGTCATGATCCTGGCGAACGTCGCGGCCGGAGAGAACTCGGGGACGGCGGTCAAGAACAACCTGCGGAAAGTCGCGAACCCCGACGGTGAAACGGTGGGTCCGGACAACCTCGCTGAAGCCGTCGAGATGGTCGGTAACGGAACCGCTGTGAATTACGCCGGTGCCTCCTCGTCCGTCAACTTCGACGACAACGGCGACATGGCCGCGGTCAGTTACGAGGTCTGGCAGTTCGCACCCGACAGCGACAACGGGTTCGAGCAGCTCACGACTGTGGACTTCTCGGCCAACAACTGATCATCCGCCCAGGAACTCCTGGCGGACTTCCTCGTCGTTGAGAAGGGTGTCGCCGCTGCCGTCGAAGCGATTCTGCCCCTGGACGAGGACGTACCCGCGATCACAGCGACGGAGCGCTTCTTTCGCGTTCTGTTCGACCATCAACACTGCCGTTCCGGCGTCGTTGATGTCGTCGATCCGGTCGAACATCTCGTCGACCAGATCCGGAGCTAACCCCGCCGACGGCTCGTCGAGCATCAGGAGCTTCGGATCGAGCATCAGCGCCCGACCCATCGCGAGCATCTGCTGTTGTCCGCCGCTGAGCGTCCCCGCCTTTTGCGTTTTCCGCTCTTCCAGGATCGGGAACCGGTCGTAAATCGCCCGCAACTGGTCCTGCGGGACGGAATCGAGGATGTACGCGCCCATCTCGAGGTTCTCTTCGACCGTCAGCGAGCCGAAGACGTTGTCGGTCTGGGGGACGTAACTCATCCCCTTGTGGATGATGTCTTCGGGGTTCAGTCCCGTGATGTCCGCGCCATCGAAGGTGACTGTCCCGCCCATGTGAGTCGTCAGTCCGAAGACCGATTTCATGACCGTCGATTTGCCGGCCCCGTTCGGTCCGACGATGGTGACGTACTCGCCGTCGGCGACGGTCATGTCCACGTCGGTGAGAATCTGCAGATCGCCGTAGCCGGCGTCGAGATTCCGGACCTCCATGAGGCCGTCCGCAGAGTCGTCACCCGCGTCCGCGTCGGTGCGCTGTGACTCGCTCATACGTCCTCCCCCAGGTACGCCTCGATGACTTCCTCGTTCGAACGGATCTCCTCGGCGCTGCCCTCCGTCAGCACGCGCCCCTGGTGCATGACGATGATGTGGTCACAGTTGTTCATGATGACTTCCATGTCGTGCTCGACGAACAGGAACGTGTACCCGTCCGCTCGCAGGTCGTGGATGTGGTCGATGAGCTTGTTCTCGAGCGACGGGTTGACGCCGGCCAGTGGTTCGTCCAGCAGGACCATCTCCGGGTCGGTCATCAGGGCCCGCGCCATCTCGAGGAGTTTCCGCTGCCCGCCGGAGAGGTTGCCGGCGTACTCCTGTGCCAGGTGGTCGATCTCGAAGAACTCCAGCATCTCCCAGGCGCGGTCACGGACCGCGGCTTCCTGTTCGACGACGCTGCCGCGAACCCCCGGCGTGACTGCGCGCCAGAGCGACTCTCCACGCTGGTCGCGTGGCGCGAGCATCACGTTCTCCAGCACGGTCATCTCGTCGAGTTCTCGCGCAATCTGGAAGGTCCTGACGAGGCCGCGCTGGGCGATCTGATACGGTTCGAGGCCAGTGATGTCCTCGCCCTGGAACGTGACCGTCCCGTCCGTCGGCGTGTAAACCCCCGCGATGCAGTTGAACGTCGTCGACTTCCCGGCTCCGTTGGGACCGATGAGGCCAGTCAGTGACCCGGCCTCGACCTGGAACGTCGCGTCGTCGACGGCCGTGATGCCGCCGAACTCCTTTCGCAGTCCCTCGACCTGTAGCGGGAAGTCGCCGCCAGACCTTCTGGTCGCGCCAGTCGTCTGATCGGCAAGCTCGGCATCGCTCGACTCCGGTGGTGATTCGCTCACGTCTCGTCACCTCCGTCCCGGCGCGCAGAGAGGTCGATGGCTGCGGCCGGTTCTTTTCGGTGCCCGAGCAGCCCGTCGGGCCGGTTTTGCATCAGATATATAATGAGCAGTCCCAGGAAGATGAACCTGAGCGTCGAGATGTTCTGCAGCGAGTAGGCGATAAACGGCGACACGTCGAGCGAGGCCAGCGGTCCGACGGCCTCGATGAAGTTGTTCGGCGCGGCAGTGACCTCGATCCCGAACAGATCGTCGAGCAGGACTGGAATGATGCGGGCGAGTTGCGGCGGTCCCTCGAACAGGAGCGTCGCGAACACGATGCCGCCCAGGACGCTGCCCGTGTTCGATCCCGCACCGCCGATGATGAGCGCGAGGAAGACGTAGAACGTCTGGATGGGCATGTAGTCCGTGGGGATCGTAAAGCCGGTCGAGCCCCGCCAGAGGATGCCCGCCAGTCCCATCAGCGCACACCCGATCATGAACGTCTTTATCTTGAACAGCTGGGTGTTTTTCCCCAGCGAGTTCGCCACCATCTCGTCTTCGCGGATCGCCTTGAGAACCCGGCCGAACGGTGAGTTCCCGATCCGACTCAGCAGCCAGTAAAACCCGACGACGAACAGGGCGAGCACGATAGCGTACGTGATCCCGATGACCACTGACTTCCGGATCCCGACGCCCGAGATCAGGACCACCTCGAGTGAGCCCGTGATGTCGAATACGACTTCGCCGATCGGTGTTAGTCCGGCCGTCGCGTCCGTCGGATCGGTGTAGAAGATGGCTCGGATCGGGTTCTCCGGCGTGCTGATGCCCTGCCCACCGCCGGTCCCGACGGTCGTCCCGAACAGCGTCGTCTCGGCGAACACCTGTGAGTTCAGCGTCAACCGAATGATCTCGGAAAACGCGACGGTGACGATAGCCAGGTAGTCCGCATCGAGTCGGAGCGCCGGCAGCGCGGCGATCAGTCCGACGAGCGCAGACGCGAGGACGCCGCCGATAATCCCGAGCGGCAGTGGGAGTCCGAGGCCGAGTTCTGGGCCCGAGATAATTGCCATCGTGTAGACGCCGACCGCCATGAATCCGGCAACGCCAATGTTGAACAGGCCGGTGTACCCCCAGTGGAGGTTCAACGCGAGCACGAGCATCGCGTACACCGCCGAGAGGAACGTGATGCGCCGGAACGTGTTGATCAGGCCGTTCAACGGGAGTTCCAGGAACACGACCATCGCAATCCCGAACACGACGTAGAGTGCGAGCATGACGCCGATGATGAGCAACGCGTCATTCCGTGAATACCGCCACAACATGCCGACAGCGAACACGAGGCCAGCGTACACGGCAAGCACCATGACGAGTTCGCGGAGCGGCGGCACCATCCCGCCGACGCCACCCAGCGACAGCACCGAGAGGAGAATCCACAGGACTGCGAGTACTCCGAGCGCACGTGCAGCACCGCTCTCGCGGGTGTACTCGGCCAGGTCTTCGGTCGTGAACTGCCCGTGGGCGTCCGTCGTCCCAGTCATCTTCTCATCACCGTCCCGTGGCCGTCGGCTGCAGTGCCGAGCGCGATTCCAGTCATGCAGTTTTCACCCCGCCGAAGATGCCTTCCGGGCGGAACAGAAGGATGAGAATCATGATCAGGAATGCCGCGGCCAGGCTGAAGTCGGTCGGGAGCCAGAGCAGCGAGACGTTGCGGACGATTCCGATGATGACTCCGCCGATCATCGCGCCGTAGATGGAGCCGATACCGCCGAGAATGACCGCAGCGAAGATCAAAAGCAGCAGAACCCAGCCGAGGTTGAACCCCATCGACCCGCGTTTGAGGGCGATGAGATAGCCGGCCGAGCCGGCGAGGCCGGCGCCGATGATCCACGTCCACTGAATCACTCGTTCCGTCGGAATGCCGGTCACGCGCGCGAGGTCCTTGTTGTCGGACATTGCCCGCATGGCCTTTCCGAACTTCGTCCGCTGGAGCAGGACGTGAATCCCCAACATGAGAAGCACCGAACTGACGACGAGCGTGAGCTCGTGGGCGTCGATCGTGATGGCCCCGTCGACGATGGTGAGGCTGAATTTGGGGACGTCGCCCGCGGTCAGCCCTCTGAGGTTAGTTCCGTAGACGAACACGACGAGATATCGAAGCGCCAGTGCGACGCCGATACTCGCGATAAGTAGCGAGATGCCGTCCGCGTCACGCATGGGCTTGTACACGAAGCGGTCGATGCCAAGCGCCACGAGTACTGTCATTCCGATGGCGACGAGGAGACCGAAGACGACCGAGAGCGGCTCGGCCGCGACGTTGATGCCGATGTCACGCGGACTCACGTTCAACAGAAGCAGGTCGCCCAGCGACGCCGTGCCGAACCCGGCGACGAGATACGAGGCCGTCCATCCCGAAAACGCACCCGTCGTCAAGTAGTCGCCGTGCGAGAAGTTCGCGAAGTTCAGAATGCTGTACGTTAGCGACAGTCCGATTCCAGCGAGACCAATAATCAGTCCGATAACTGTACCATTCCACACATATCCGGCAACCGTCGAAATCAACGTTTGCCCTGCGACGATCTGTCGTACCAGGTCGATAACTAATAGCACTGCAACGGCCGTCACAGCGAACTGTCCCGGCCGTTCGACGAGAAGTCGTCGGCCCTGGTGGACTGTCTCACGTACCTCCATACTTTGGTACGGTATATCTCACCCCTATTAAGTATCACTACTCCGAAATAGATCCAGACGGCAGGCGTGGGGTTCTGGAACCGATCGAGTCGGCATCGTGTCACGTTGGCCGTTCGGTTGCGAACAAAACACCTTTGCTCGGTCCCAGTTGAACTGGGGGCATGGGGATACCGACGTTGGACGACCTTGCCGTCGACGGGACGACAGTGGGAATACGCGTTGACATCAACAGCCCGCTGTCCGATTCTGGGACGCTCGCTGACGACGCCCGGCTTCGTGCTCACGTCGACACGCTGAACGAGTTGCTCGACCGGGGTGGCCGAGTCGCCATCCTCGCCCACCAGGGGCGACCAGGCGGCGACGAGTTCGCCCGCCTCGAAGACCACGCCGCCCGCCTGAGTGACCTGCTCGACCATCCGGTCGAGTACTGCGACGCCACGTTCTCGGCCGACGCCCGAGCGGCGATCAACCTGCTCGAGGACGGCCAGGCAGTGTTGCTGGAGAACACCAGGTTCTACAGCGAGGAGTACATGGAGTTCCCGGCCGAGAAAGCCGCCGAGACGTTCCTCGTCGAACGGCTCGCGCCGGAACTGGACGCGTACGTCAACGACGCGTTCGCCGCGGCACACCGCTCACAGCCATCCATCGTTGGCTTCCCGTGTCGGGTCGACAGTTACGCCGGGCGGGTCATGGAACGGGAACTGGACGTGCTCAGCAACATCGAAGAGACACCGACCCCGCGCGTGTACGCGCTCGGTGGTGCAAAGATCGCCGACGCGCTGGACGTCGCCGAGAGCGTCCTCGATCGGGGCCTCGCCGACACCATCCTGACGAGCGGCATGACTGGCAACGCCTTCCTGGCTGCCAGCGGCGTCGACGTCGGCGAGCCGTCCGAGTCCGCGATTCTCGACCGCGACGCGACGGCCATCGACCAGGCCGCGGAGTTGCTGGACGAGTACGGCGAGAAGATCCACGTCCCAGACGACGTCGCGGTCTCGCGTGACGGCGACCGCGAGGAAGTCGACGTCGCGGACCTGCCGGTCGACGCACCGGCGCTCGACGTGGGCGAAGCGACGATTGCCGCCTACGCGGACGTGTTCGAGACCGCCGGGACGGCGATCCTGAACGGCCCACCGGGCGTCTTCGAGGAAGACGCGTTCGCACTCGGGACCCGGGAGATCTTCGGCGCTGCGGCCAGCGCGGAGTACAGTATCGTCGGTGGCGGGGACACGGCTGCGTCTCTCCGCCAGCTCGGAATCGACGGATTCGACCACGTCAGCACTGGCGGCGGTGCCGCGCTTCGACTGCTCACTGGCGGTACGCTCCCGGCCGTCGAGGTCCTCCGTCAGGATTCCGAAGCGTAACCGACCAGGCAGACCCCTCTCCCGTGTTCATCGAAGCTTCCGACATCGAAGCCGCGGACGCCCTCGCGGACCTCTGGGTCAGGCTCGCCGACGAGCAGCGCCAGCACGGGTCACAGCTCCGCACCGAGGCGAACCGCGAGACGATCCGCGAGTCGATCCTCCGCGCCATCGTCACCGAGGGGCTGTTCGTCGCACGCGCGGAGCCGGACGACGGGATCGACGCCGACGCCGGCACGATACTCGGGTTCGTGATGTTCAGTACGGAATCGAAGTCCTTCGAGACGACGGTGTCGCGGGGCACCATCCAGAACCTGTACGTCCGTCCCGAGTACCGGAATCGGGGAATCGGGAGCGAACTGCTCGACACGGCGACGGCGGCGCTCGAAGACCGGGGAATCGAGGTCGTCAAACTGGACGTGATGGCGGACAACGAGGCGGCCGCGCGATTCTACGAGCGACACGGCTTCGAACCCCACCGCGTCCAACTGGCAAAACGAGTGGAAAGCGATAATCACTCAAAGGACCGGGGGTAATCGGTTACTGTGCCAGGGGAGCTTGGGTGGTTCAAGCACCCGACTTGTAATCGGGAGTTCGAGGGTTCAAATCCCTCCCCTGGCTTTCTGCGACGAGTTTACGTGACGAGCGAAGGCCACATATGGGTTTGAACGAGAGGAGACGCGCAGCGAAGCGAGCAGTCTCCGCGTAGTTCAAATCCCTCCCCTGGCTTTCTGCTGCGAGTTTTCGCGAGGAGCGACGCTCACATCCCGTGAGCACCCCCATCGCGGACCGATCCCTGCGATGTCGAGTAGACAAATTGATACGTCAACACACCGCATTTCCGGTGAAACGCCGAACGCTGACTCGTTAGCGTCTGGTCTCTCCGATCCGTCAGACCACCTACTGGAACAGATATATCGTCCTGTGGAGTAGAAACCGAAATCGTCGGGCGGGTGGTGCAACGGGACACCGTCGCACAGGGAGTAGACGCGCCGGTTCGTTACTGGTCAGTCGTCCGTACGTCGATGGAGCCGTCGACGGAGACTGTCACGTCGTAGCCACAGTAGCGGAACGAAACGTGCCCCGACTGCCGGGGCACTTCGGAGATGGACTCACAGAACCGCGTGAGGGCGTCGGGATCAAGCACGTCGTGGAGGGGCGTGAGTTCCGACGGTGCGACCTCTTCCCGGGTTGCAACTGCCTTCGCGATCCTCTCAGAAAGCCGCTGGCAGTCGGATACCTCTGGGTCAGACACTGGATGAGCCATATATAATATGCATAATACACTCAATAATAAACCGGTTATGGTAGTCATAACAATCTGTTAGTGATTATTGTTAGATGGAAAGAACCTTGCATGCTTCCGATTTCGACTGGTGGCGTGTGTAGCGTCTGATCCCTTTTGGCGACGCAGCCTGAGGTGTTGTGTCGGTGTGGTAAAATACTGCCGTCTATTCACGGTGGGATGGTCGAGACGCTGGACTGATAGCGTTCGACCGAATAGGGCCTCTCGTGACCGACGACACCGACGATTGGGTCGAACAACTTCGAGCCAACCGGCGCGAGAAGGACCGATTCTTCGCCGAGCACCGCCAGTCCCCGATTCCGCCGGAAGAGCGTGCCGACTTCGACGGTCTCGATTACTTCGAACCGGACCCGGCGTATCGGGTCGAGGCGACCGTCGAGCGGCACGACGATCCCGACCCTGTCGAGATGGAGACGTCCGACGATCGAGCGGTTCGGTACCTGCGACTGGTCACCTTCTCGTTCGAAATCGATGGGGACTCGTACGTTCTCCACGGGTACCGCCAGGAGAGCGACGACTCGGCGACGCTCTTCGTTCCGTTCCGAGACAAGACGACCGGCCACCAGACGTACGACGGGGGACGCTACATGGAACTCGAACCCGAACGCGACCTCCGAGACGGTGACGAGGTGACCATCGATTTCAATCTCGCGTATTCGCCGTTCTGTGCGTTCAGCGACACCTTCTCCTGTCCGCTGCCGCCCGAAGAGAACTGGCTGGAAACGACGATCGAAGCCGGCGAACGCGCGCCGTAAGCCCCAACCGCCGGATTGCTGCGCCGTCCGCACGTCTCCTCTACATTTTCCCACGTGTTTGGCGTTTTATACAACCGCTGTGCGGTGCCGAATATATATACCATCTCAGTCGAAATCCTATGGTATGCCCCGCGACGAAGAGGAGTTCGCGCCGAAGCATTTTCAGTTCGATCCTACTGAGAACGAGCCGACGTACGTCATCGTTGAGACGATCGCCGACCTGGAGGGAGTCAGCTCAGACGAACTACCGTCTCTGTACGACACGATCGACCACGTGGTCGACCACTTGTTCGCTAACCCTCCCATTCCCGAAGCCCAGGTTCAGGTCACGTTCACCTACGCCGGCTACCGAATAACGCTGAGTCAAGACGGATCCGCGACCTTCCTGCGAATCCCGGCTCCGGATCGGTGAGCGTAGCGACTCGATTCACGCGGACTCGCTGAGCACTTTACTTACGGCAGTAGACAACGCGACGAGCGGCCTCACAGCGACGGAACTGCGAGTTCAGAAAAAAGCACGCGGACAGTGCCGGCGTTCGGCTGCTTGCTGTGGATTCGGGATGATTCTCCGAGTTCAGTCGTCAGCCGACAGGATGCCTCGCACGGTCATCTTCGCCGGGTCCAGCACGTCGTCGACTTCGTCTTCGTCGAGGTAGCCCTTCTCCAGGACGACTTCGCGGATGGTCTTGTCTTCCTTGAGCGCGGTCTTTGCGACCTCGCTGGCCTTGTCGTAGCCGATTGCCGGGTTGAGTGCCGTCGCCAGCGCCATGCTCTGTTCGACGCGTTCCTCGCAGTGTTCCTGGTCGGCTTCCAGTTTGGCGACGAACTTCTCGGCGAACACCTCGCTGGCGTTCGTCAACAGCTTCGCGGACTGGAGGAAGTTGTGCGCGAGCACGGGCTTGTAGAGGTTCAGGTCGATCTGGCCCTCGGCCGCGCCGTACTCGACGGCGGTGTCGTTACCGACGACCTGCTTGTGGGCCTGATTGACTGCCTCGGCGACGACCGGGTTGATCTTCCCGGGCATGATCGAGGAGCCGGGCTGGTTCTCCGGCTGGTCGATCTCGCCGAGCCCGTTGCGCGGGCCGGAGGCGAGCAGGCGCAGGTCGTTCGCCATCTTGTTCAGCGAGCCCGCGATGGTGCGGAGCTGGCCGTGGGCTTCGGCCATCGCGTCGTGGGCGGCCTGGGCCTCGAAGTGGTTGTCGGCCTCGCGGAACGCCAGACCGGTCTCCTCGCTGATGTACTCGGCGGCGAGTTCCGGGAAGTCCGGATGCGTGTTCAGGCCGGTCCCGACGGCGGTGCCGCCGAGGGCGAGTTCGCCGAGGTGCTCGCGCGTGCTCTCGGCGCGGACGATGCCCTTCTCGACCTGGGTGCGGTAGCCGCCGAACTCCTGGCCCAGAGTGACTGGCGTCGCGTCCTGCAGGTGGGTCCGACCGGTCTTGACGACGTCCGCGTACTCGTCTTCCTTCTCCGCGAGGGCTTCCTGGAGCGTCTCTAGCGCGGGGATGAGGTCCTTCTCGACGGCCTCCAGGGAGGCGATGTGCATCGCCGTGGGGATCACGTCGTTGCTGGACTGCCCGAAGTTGACGTGGTCGTTCGGGTGGATCTCGCGCGTGCCGATCTCGCCCCCGTAGATCTCGGTCGCCCGGTTGGCGATGACCTCGTTGGCGTTCATGTTCGAGGACGTGCCCGAGCCGGTCTGGAACACGTCGACGGGGAACTGGTCGTCGTGCTCGCCGGCGATGACTTCGTCGGCGGCCTCGATGATGCACTCGGCCTTGTCCTCGGGAACGAGTTCGAGTTCGAGGTTGGCCTGTGCGGCTCCTTTCTTGACGATCCCGAGCGCGCGGACGAACCGGCGCCCGAACGTGATCCCCGAGACGGGGAAGTTCTCCACGGCGCGCTGGGTCTGTGCGCCCCAGTACGCGTCCGCGGGCACCTGCATCTCGCCGAGACTGTCCCGCTCAGTGCGATAGTCGTCGTCAGACATGCTCGTCCGGACCTCCGACCGGAACGGTCCTAAAATGATGTGATATGCTGCTCGGGGGACGACCGCACCTACTCTCCGAGTCCGAGACTCGCCTGCAACCGGTCGCGATTGTGAGCGTACAGTCGCTGTGCGTCCTCGTCGTCGACGTCGTACGCCGTCGCGTCGCGCTGGCCGAGCAGCGACGAGGTGGCGGTGTCGGCGGTCAGATGCGCCAGGCCGAGCCGTCGCTGGAAGATCGACCGTTCACGGACGACCGTCTGCAGGCGATAGTACGGCACGACGCGGATGGTCTGGCGCCAGAACCCCGAGCGGACGACGAAGTACTCCTCGCCCGCGTCGTACCCGCGGTGTTTCCACTTGAGGTGGGCCGCCGGCGGGACCAGCACGACGAGCAGCAGCGGCGTGAACCACAGCGAGAAGTTGCCGACGACCCGCGCGATGACTGCGAAGACGCCCGTCAGCGCCAGGACGACCAAGAGATAGCGGACCGCGTACCGTCGCCGTGCGCGTTTCGGCGGTCGGGTGAACTCGAAGTCTTCGAACGGTTCCAGCGCGCGGGCGAGCGACAGCGTCCGGTCGCGCTCGGCCAGGGGGATCGCGGCCTGTGGGCCGCCCTGCCCGTTCTGCTGGCCCGGGCTGTAGCCCGCGGTCTCGACGCTCAGTCCCGCGTAGCCCAGCGTCCGCATCAGGACGTTCTCCTTGACGGTGAGCGTCTGTATCTTGTCGGTCGGGATCGACCCGCTGTAGCGCTGGAGGAGGCCCCGTTCGTACACCAGGTCTTCTCCCTGTCGACCCAGCGTGAAGTCGTAGTACTCGGTGAACGTCGCCAGCGCGCTCAGTACCCACGAGGCGACGATCGCGAGGACGATACCGACGATGCCGGCGATGAGCGCGAGATCTGGCGTCGACGTGACCGCACCGGGTGCGGGTTCGATGCCGGTGTACCGGGCGACAGTCCCGACGACGAAATCCTGGACGAGCGGAAAGCCCACGAGGAGGAAGACGATCGACGCAGACCGGAACGAGGCGGCGGCGAGCACCAACAGTTCGCCCGATCCGAGCGAGAAAAGCGCGGTGGGCTGGCCGGCGGTGTCTCTGGGTTCGGGTGCCGTCGTCTCGTCACCGGCTTCGGGTGTCGCGGGGGATTCTGCAGTCGTTTCCGCCGCAGCGTCTGCAGTTCGCGTCTCGCCCCGCGCCGCCGCTCGCCGCTTCCGAATCTCGGTCTGCAGTCGCCGCGCTTCGTCGGCCGCGACGAAGTTGAGTTCGGCTTCCGTCTCGGAGCCCCCGGCAGTTTCGACGCGGACGACCGCGACGCCGAACAGCCGATGGAAGATGCGCTCGGTGACGTCGACGTTCTGGACGCGGCGATAGGGGATCTCTCGCTCCGTTCGGCCGACGACGCCGCTGTTGATGTCGAGCGTGTCCGGCGTCAACTCGTACTCGAAGCGGTAGTAGTAGGCGACCTGGTAGCCCACGCCCAGGAGGAAGGCCACGGGGAGAAGCGCCAGAATGAGCCCGGTCCGCTGAGCAGCGCCGGGAACGGCGACGTTGGCCATGCCGAACAGGAAGAACACGAACGACGCCGCGAGCACCCCGCGCTGCAGCGAGCGCGTCACGGCGCTCAGCGGATGGAGTTTCATACCGCGTCCTCCGGCTCGCTCTCGATCGCGAGGTCACGCAATCGGTTCCGCAGTGCGCGTGCGTCCTCGACCGTGAGGCCGGGCACCGTCACGTCTGCACCGCGGGAGCCGGCGGTGTAGACGACGACCTTGCCGAGGCCGAGCGCGCGGTCGAGTGGGTCTCGCTGCGTGTCGACGTGCTGGACGCGGACGTAGGGCACTGCCGTTTCGACCTGGGTCACCACGCCGCGTTCCAGTTCGAGCGCGTCGGCCTGCAGTTCGTACCGCCATCGGCGATAGAGTGCCACGATGTACAGGACCGCGAGCACCAGGAGTATCGCGGCGACTCCGACGCCGAGCAGCGGTGTGATCGCGAGGACGAACCGGTCCAGTGCGGTCACGATCCCACCCAGAACCGCAACGAGGAGCAGCGCCAGGAGTCCCCACCGGAGTCGAACGCGGGGATGGAGGGCGTTCATACCCGTCACGAGTAGTCGAATCAGTGAAAAAATACCGGAACGTTACGTCCAGCGATCCAGGCCGGTCTGGACTGTCGCGTCCTCGATGCGTTCGAACCCGCGTTCCACCTCGTCGGCCGCGACGCCCCACTCGTCGACGACGTACTCGCGGGCCGCACTCAGTTGCGGTTCGATCTCGGTCTCGAAGCTCACGTCGTCCGTGACCGGCGGGTTCAAAAACAGGTCGCGGATGCGATCGGTGTGCTGGATGTGGACGTTGCGAGCCTCGAAGACGCCCCAGATGTCGCCGTGTTCTTTGACCGCTTTCACGGCGGTCTTGGGGCCGATCCCGGAGATGCCCTCGTTGAAGTCCGTCCCGCAGAGGATGCCGATGTCGACCAACTGCTCCCAGGTGACGTCGTGTTTGTCGAGAGTCGCGTCCAGTTCCATCAGCTCCGGGTTGCCGCTGGACGTGAGCTGTCGGAGGGTCAGGGGCGAACCGAAGAGCAACGCGTCGTAGTCTTCGGTCCCGGCGTAATCGACGCTCCCCGTGCGTGCCATGTGGGCCGCCTGGGCTTCCCCTTCTGCCGGCGCGTCGACGACTGGGATATCGAGCAGGCCGAGCAGTTCACGGGTCGTCTCGACGATGGTGTCGGTCAGCCGTTGCGTTCGGGATTCGAGCGTCGCGACGGTTTCTGCGTCCCCTTCCTCGCGGGCGGCTTCGAGCTGTTCTTCGTACCGTTCGCGCTGTTCTCGCCGCTTTTCGACCTCGTCTTCCTTGAGGTCGGTGACGCCGCCGTCGAAGACGAACACGGGCGTCACGTCGTGCTCGAGGAACTTCGGGAGGCCCTGGACGACGCCGATGAGGTTGGCCACTTCCTCGCCGTCGGTCGTCGTGTACGCCGACTCGCGCGTAAAGCGGACCGTCGTCGTCAGATACCGGTACAGCCAGTTGTGGGCGTCGACCGCGACGACCGACCCCGCCAGGTCGTCGTACGCCACGTCCTCGATGACCGCGATGTCCCGCAGATCTGCGTTTCCCATTGGCGTCCCGTACGAGCGGCCACCGTTTGAATCTCCCGACAGGACGCTACTGCGGGACGTCTACGACCCTCGGCGGCGTCGACTCGGTTCGCTCGGCCAGAAACGTCTCCTCGGCGTCCGAGAGGTCACGCTCGCGATACACGTCGAGTCCGGCCCGATACGCATCAGGAGATCGCGCGCTGGGGAACGCCAGTACGAGTTCCGCGACGCCCGTCTGCTCGCCGGTGTAGCCAAAGCCCGCGCGGTAGAGCGCCTCGAACGCGAAGGGGTTGTTCACCCCGATCTTGACGGTGTCGTAGCCGCGGTCCCGCGCACGCACGGCGACGAACCGGGCCAGCCGCGGGCCGATCCCCTCGCCGCGGTTGTCCTTGTGGACGGTGATGTAGCGGAGCCAGAGGGCGTCGGCGTCGGTGCGGTCCTCGTTGAACGCGACGGCGGCGACGAGGCGGTCCTCCCCGTCGACTCGCTCCCGTGCGACGGCCTTGCCGGTGTTGGTCATCACGAACTTCCCGGCGTAGCTGAACTGTTCGTGGTCGAGTCGCAGCTTCGGACCGTCGGGGGGCCACCCCAGGACCGCGTACTCCATACTGGTTCCTGTCGCCGCCGGCGCTTCAAGACTGTGACCCAGTACTGAAGGCGGTCCCGGCCGGTGTTCGGGTATGGCACAGCCCGAGAGAGGTGCGCCGTCTCGAACCGGCGACATCTCCGTGTTCGACCGGCTCTCGCCGCTGTACGACCAACTCCGGCCAGCGACGGACCCGTCGACGCTCGCGCCCGGCCTCGCACGCGCCGAGCGCGAGATCGAGCGCGTTCTGGACGTGGGTGGCGGCTCGGGGCAGGGCGTCCGGGCGCTCGACGTCCGGGAGGGAATCGTCGCCGACGCTGCCCCCGGCATGTTGCGACGGGCGAAACGACACGGCCTGGGGGCAGTCGCTGCTGACGCCAGTCGACTCCCCTTCGCGGCCGAGAGCGTCGACGCCGTGATCGTCCTCGACGCGCTCCACCACATGGCGAATCCGGAGTCCGTCGTGGCGGAAGCTGCTCGCGTCATCCGACCCGGCGGCGTGCTCGTGATTCAGGAGTTCGATCCGACGAGGCTTCTGGGGCGAGCGCTCGTCGCCGGCGAACACCTTCTGGGCATGGATTCGGTGTTCTTCGCGCCGGGCGACCTGGAGGCGATGGTACGGGGCGCGGGACTCGCGGCGACGATTCCACGCACGGGATTCGAGTACCTGGTCGCCGGGGTGAAGCCACGATAGACCTGGCACGCCGAAGGCGAGACACACAAGTTCCGTCGGTCCGAACGGCGAGCTATGAGTTCCGTGGCCGAGTGGATCAGAGACCGCGTCGACACCTCGCGGACGACGGTAGGACTGTTTGCTGGCGACGTGGCTGCGATCACGTTGTTCGTCGTTCTCGGCGAGCTCAGCCACGGGATCGATCCAACAGCTGTCCCCGGGTACGTCATCACGAACACGCTGTCGCCGTTTCTCGTCGGCTGGCTGCTGGTGTCGATCCCCGTTGGAATGTACGGCCCAGCGACGGACGACTCCCGCTCGAAACTTGCACTCCGCACCGCGGGGGCCTGGTTCCTCGCCGACGTCGTCGCGCAAGTGATCCGTGCGACTCCCTACATCAAGGGCGGCGCGAGTCTGGAGAACATCGTCGTGTTCGGTCTCGTCTCCTTCACCGTCGGCGGCACGCTGCTGGTGTTCTGGCGGGTCGGAACCGCAGTCGTCACGGCGCGGCGGCGGTCGACGGCGCTCGCGTGACGAGATACGCGCCGAGCCCCGAAGCACAGGCCGCCAGCCCGGCGAGCACGACGAACAACTGGTTCGCCGAGAAGTAGGTCAACATCGTCCCCGCGACGACGGCACCGAGGGCACCGACGCCGAACACGCCGAGGTACGTGAATCCGTAGGAGAGTCCGCGTGCGCCGGCGGGCGTGTATTCGGCGACGCTCGCCTGGTAGAACGGCTGGACGAAAAACAGGAAAAAGCCCAGCAGCGCTGCGACCGGAAGCAGGGCGAGCAGTCCGAACTCGGCGGCCGGGAGGAACATGAGCGCGACGACGGCCAGCGCGGCGAACCCTGCGAGGATGCCGTACTCCGGGCGCCCGCGGTCGGTGAGCTTGCCGGCGACGTACTGGCCGAGCACGCCGACCATCAGCAGTCCGACGTAGACGTAATCGCCCGGTTCGTAGGTCTGGCTGCCGATTTCGACGGGCGTCAGCGCGGGCACGTTGTGCAGGAGTTCCGGCAGGAACGTGAGTGCGCCGCGGTAGTAGAGCCCGGAGAAGAACGTGACGGCGAACACGACGGCGAAGGCGCTGGCGAACAGCGTGCGCGCAGTAGAGACGAACTCCCCCAGCGATTCGACGCCGCTCCCGGCGCGTTCGTCGCCGCCACCGTCAGTGGCCGCGACTGCGGCGCGCTCGTCGATGTCCACTCGGACGGCGAACGCGGCGGCGACGACTGCCGGAATCGTCAGCAGGCCCGCGACGAGCCGCCAGTCGAAGGTCACGAGCAGGAGGATCGTCAGGAGCGGGCCGACTGCGATGCCGACGTTGCCCGCCATCCCGTGGTAGGCGAAGGCGCTGCCGCGCTGTTCGACCCCGCGGCTGATGAGCGACAGGCCGGAGGGGTGATAGACGCTCGCTGCGACGCCCCAGATCGCCAGTGCGAGGCCGATGAACGCCGGCGTCGGCGCCACGGCGAGCACCAGGAACGACGTGCCCATCCCGAGGAGACAGGCCGTGATGAGCACTCTGGCGTCGATGCGGTCGACGAGGACGCCACTTGGGAGTGCGCCCAGACCGAACAGGCCGTACCCGACCGCGACGAGCGCACCGAGCGTCGCCTCGTTGACGGGGAACTGGACGAGTCCGAGGTCGATGACGGCGAACTCCGAGAGCCAGATGGGGACCAACACCGGGATCGACAGCTCGTAGGTGTGGACCATCGCGTGTGCAACCATGACGAGTCCGACGATGGACCGGTCGTTGCTGTTCACACCACGATGTTTACCGTTGGACCGCTTGAACGCGTCGGTTCAGCGGAAGAATAGCCGGTCCTATGGCACCAAACGAAGAAGCGACGGTCGATGCCTCGTCTCGAGGGAGTGACCTCAGAGAGGCTGATGGGCCGCTATTTCGGTGTGTTCACCGACGTCGGGTCCCCGTCTCAGCAGTGTTCCGTGATCGAGACGGCCACGCTCGTTTGAATCCACGCTTTGTGGTTTTCGCGGTCGTAGATTACGAACTCCTCTTCGCCGATGTTGAGTTCGGCGTATCGCTCGTCAGTGCTGGTGCCTGCAACGTCGTCGTGGTCCGTATTGTGGATGCTCATGGGTGAATGCTGCGGGTTGCGTGCCGCCTCGTTACCTCCGTGTAAACATGTCACACAATATTGTATAAAGGCAACTCCCCAATTATCATCGCAGAAAATAGAAGAACAGCCACTGTAACGGGTGCTGCCGGGACTTTCCACATATAATATTGTTGTGGTCAGTTCAGACTTCAAAACAGGGGCGCGGGGCACGCTCGCCTGAGTCGATTCAACGTTTTCATCGGGTCCGTCGGATCGAGATCGTCCCGCTAAGTGGGGATTCACCGTCGGAACGGGGTTGCGATAGCTGGGCTTACGATTCTTCGCCAGTACCCACCCGACTGCTGTCTGGCGGTTTCGATCTCATAACTTATGGAGATTATATCAGTATATCACTCAAAATCCTCAGAGTAAATATTCGGTGCCTACGCGAAATACTATACAGTGCCTATGGGAAACACTTATACCGATACCAATCGTATCTTCAGACACATTATGACGGGATATTATGACCTTATTCTCGGGCTCATTCCACTGGCGTTGGCAGGGATCACTGGCGCACTCAGTGTCGTGGGCCTGAGTCTGACGACCGCCGTTCCGCTCGCCTCCGTAGTTGCACTGGGCCTCGTCGGCCACGCGATGTTCGTGAACGCTCCCGTCAATACGCCGGTCGAGCCGCCGGTCGAATCGCCGAACAGACAAGACTCGACGTTCTCTGCGGATTAACTCCCTCACTTCTAAGATGCCTTCCGACGAATCGGAGGGCATGAGTGACGACGCTGCAGTCGAGGCACTATTCCTCAGAAGCGACGAACTAGCAGATCTCGCAACCCCCGCCGAATACGTCGACGCCGTCCGCGACGGTTACAGACAACGCGGCGAGGGTGCACCGGCCGAACCGCGGACGAAACTCCTCAACGAGGACCCCCCCGGATTCTTCACCAGTTACCTCGCCATCCTCCCCGAGACGGGGGCGATGGGGAGTTACACATACGGTGCCGGGTTCGGCGCTCGCGACGCGCACTTCATGCTCTCGCTGTACGACGCCGAGAGCGGCGAGCCGCTGGCCCTGCTGGACGGTGCGAGCCTGAACCCGTTCAAGACGGGTGCCGCCGGCGCCGTCGGCATCGACGCGCTCGCAAATCCCGAGGCTTCCTCGCTCGCGATCATCGGCAGCGGCGCACAGGCCCGTGGCCAGCTCCGGGCCGCGGTGACCGTTCGAGACCTCGACCGCATCGACGTCTACTCGCCGACGAAGGAGAGTCGCGAGTCGTTCGCCGCCGAGATGAACGAACAACTCGACCCGACCGTGGCCGCCGTCGCCTCAAGTGCGGCCGCCGTCGAGGGCGCGGACGTCGTCATTACGGCTACCAACGCGAGCGAACCGGTGTTCGACGGCGACCTGCTCGAAGACGGGGCCCACGTGACTGCGATGGGGCAGTACGACACACAGAAGCGCGAGGTCGACGCGACCACGATCGAACGCGCGAAGTACGTCCCCGACCTCCGTGACCGCATTCACCAGGACGCCGGCGCGTTCATGCAGGCCGTCGAAGAGGGCGTCGTCACTGAGGATCACGTCCACGCCGAACTCGGCGAAGTCGTCGCCGGACACGCCCCCGGTCGAGAACGCTCCGACGACGTCACGTTGTTCGACAGCGGCGGCACGGCCATCGAGACAGTGGCCGCAGCGTACATGCTCTACGAGAAAGCCGTCGAGCGAGGACTGGGGGAACCCCTGGCGTTCGCGCGGGCGAGCGACGCGCTGACCGGTCGCTGAGCCGACTGCTGCTTCTACAGATACGTCGCCAGGCCGATCGCTTCCAGCAGGGGAATCCCGCTGGCGAGCGCGCCGACGAGGTAGCCGGCGATCGTCCCGCCGTTGAGCAGCGGGAGTCCGGCGTGGGCAGTGCCTTTCAGCACCATCCACAGCAGGACGGCGAGACCGACGAGCGTTCCGAGCATCGCAGTCAGCGCCGGCAGCGTCACCGTCAGGCCGGCGAGCCCGAACGTCGGGATTCCTGCCGGCGAGAAGAACGCGGCGCTGGCGACGAGCACGGTGGGAATCACGGCGTCGCCGAGGCCGATGAACAGCGCGTCCCGGTCCATCGGGTCGGCCTCGATGTCGTCGGGAGCCGCGTCCGCGTCGGCTGCTGAATCCGTTTCGTCGGCTCGCTCGTCGCCGCCGTTCGCTGCCGCCTGGTCGCCTTCGTCCGCCGGGTCCGGCATGTCCGCCGACAGGAACGAGTACGACAGCGTGAGCGGAACGACGAGGACGATCGGCACCTTGAGGTCCATCACGCCGGAGGCGAGCGTGAGCATGTGCTCGGTCCCGTAGACGCTAATCGCGTCGTAGATCGCCAGGACGGTCAACAGGAGGATGGCGGGCAGGAGTCCGAAGCTGATGCCGAACAGCCCCGCGGCCCCGGCGCCCATCACGACGCCCGACGCGTCGATGACGTACCACTCGGGATAGGCGTAGAGGGCGACGCCCAGCAGGAGCGACGCGGCCACTGCCGCGACGTTCAGGCCCCCGTACGTGACCAGCGGCGGCACGACGACGCTGAACACGTACCACGAGAGGTAGACCCCGGACGCGACGATGAACGCCCGGATGAGCCGCTCGACGTTGTACCGGAAGATGAGGAGCATGAAGACCGTGGCGACGAGAATCGCACCGACGTAGACGAGACTGTTCGTCGGGTCCTGTGGGTTCTCGACCGCCTGATAGCCGGCCTGTTTGAACGGCTCGACGAGCGCCAGCGAACCGAGCTGGACGAGCAGAAAGATGACCCCGATAAACGCCGAGGCCAGGAGGGCTCGCGTGCGTTGATTCATACCTGCTTCTCTTCGCGGCTCTGATTTCAGGATTGCGAACCGGGAACCAAGCAGGGCTGGCGCTCGCTCACCGGGCGTACAGCGGTTTCCCGAACAACGTCGGCAACCGAACGTCCTCGTTCGGCGAGACGGCGACGAACGGTCGGTCGACTGGCCCGAACACGTCCACGACGCGGCCCACGTCGTTCAGGTTTTCGTCGACGACGTCCATGCCGAACGCCGGGTGGTCGTCGTCGGGGCAGCGCACCACGGCGAGGTTCTGGGCGGTGCGAACCACTTCACCGACGCGTTTCATGACCGGAGGACGTCGAGGTAGGCCGCGACGGCGCCGAGCAGGTCGCTCTTGGTCGCGTCGTCGGCGTCCTTGACGAGGACGCGCCCGCGTGGCTCCCACTCGCGCGGGTACTGCTTGTCGCGCTCGATCTTCGAGTCGTACCCCACCTGTTGGACGGCTTTGGCGATCTCGTCGACCGTCGGCTCCGATACCGCGAGGTTCTCGCTGACCCGCCGCCCCTCCGAGCGGGTCAGGTCCGCGTCCAGAAAGGCGGGCCAGATGACGTTTTCCACCATATGTGTCCCTCAACTGCCCGCGGCTTAAGGGGTTTTCTGGTCTGTCCGTCGATTACGACCGGCGTGCGAGCAGCGCGACGGCCAGCAGCGCGGTCAGGGCGACGCCGGCGCCGAAGCCGGGACCGCTGGAACTGGTCTGGGTCGTCCCCGTCTCGTTCGGCGTCGTCACGTTCGCCATCGTGACCGACTCGTTGGCTGCGGCCAGTTCGTTCGGATGCCACTGCTTCGCGAGGCGCGTCAGCGGCACCGTCACGCGCGGCCCGGGCTGGCTGATGTAGTCAGGGTTCAGCTCGACGATCTGCCCCTCCTGCATGGCCGTCGTCTCGTTGTAGGCGTTCGCCTCCGGGAGCGACGCGTGGCCCGGATAGACGAGCCACTCGGGGTTCTGATCGACGGCTACCTCGGGGCTGAGCTGCCCGTAGCCGGTGATTCCAACCTCGGTGGCGACGTTGTTCCCGCCGGCCGTCTCGACGACGTCGTCGATGTGCGTCTCGCTGCCGGCGGTCATCCCGAAGAAGTAGTACAGCACCGTGGGCCGCTGGTCGGCCTGCTCGGCGGCGTGCTCGACCGTCTCGACCTGGAGGCGGAACTCGTTGGCCCGTTCGGTGCCGGCGCTGCAACTCCCGACCAGTTCGCCGACGGTTTCGAGGTTCCCCGCGATCTCGTCGAGCGACTCGACTTGCTCGAAGTGATACACCGTGAGTCCCGCGCGCCGCAGTTCGCGAACCGTCGCGGGGTCCGTGATGTTCGACGCGAGCACGACGTCGGGCTGGAGGCCGACGACCTGCTCCGTGTTGACGCTCAGGTCCTCGTTTTTGACGTTCGTCTTCCCGCTCCGGTCGTCGAGATACGAGGTGTACTGGGTCTTGGGCATCCCGACGACGCGATCCTGCGCGCCGATCTCCCAGACGAGCTGTGCGTCGCTCGGCTGGAGGACGACGATACGTTCGGGTTTCGAGTCGATCGTCACCTCGGTCCCCGTCGCGTCCGTCGTCGAGACCGGGAAGGAGCAGTCGGACTGCGCGGGCGCCGTCGCCCCGAGTCGGTCTGCGGGCCCAGTGCTCGCGTCGGTCGCTGTGGCGATTCCACCTGCACTGACGCTCACGAGGAGGAGACAGATCGTGAGCGCTGTCGCGCGTATTGTCATCGGTCAGTAGCTCGGTTCGTATCCAATAAATATTTGCATACTGCAACCAAGGTTGTAAGTCGTGCACAGGGGTGTCCGGACGGCGCTGTTGTCGGGCGGCCTCCTGCTACTCGTGGTTGCCGTGATGCTCGGCAGCGCGACGGTGGGACCGGTAGCGATCGGACTACCAGTCGTCGCGAAGGCCGCACTCAACGCCCTCGGAATTCCCGCTGGACTGTCCGTTTCCATCGAGCCAGCCCGGACGCTCTGGGTGACATTGCCAGTTCCCGTTCCGGACGTCCACTACGTCTACCCGTTCTCGTTTGCCGTCCCGGGCGCGAGCGAGGTGATCGTTCGACAGGTCCGGCTGCCGCGCATCGCGCTGGCGGCGGTCGTCGGATTCGCGCTCGCCGGCGCCGGTGCGGTGATGCAGGGCTTCTTCCGGAATCCCATGGCGGACCCGTCGATCATCGGCGTCTCATCGGGGGCGGCCGTCGGTGCCGTCGCCACGATCGCGTTCCCGCTCGCAGTGCCAGTCGGCCTCCAGCCGGCCGCCTTTCTCGGCGCACTGGCCGCCGCGTTCGGCGTGTATCTCATCGCTAACGACGGTGGGCGAACGCCCGTCGCGACGCTGCTGCTGGCCGGCGTGGCGGTCCAGACGCTGCTCGGTGCTGCCGTCTCCTACATGCTGTTGCACGCCGGCGAGAGCATGCGACAGGCCGTCTACTGGCTGATGGGGCACCTCCACGCGTCGACCTGGGCGGAAGTCGAACTCACGTTCCCCCTGGCGGTGCTGGCGTTCGCCGTCCTGCTCGCGTACGCGCGGGATCTGAACGTCCTCCTGCTCGGCGAGGTCGACGCTCAGACGCTCGGCATCGACGTCGAGCGGACCAAGCGAATCCTGCTCGCGCTCTCCAGCGTCATGACCGCTGCGGCCGTCGCCGTGGCGGGAATCATCGGCTTCGTCGGGCTCATCGTGCCCCACGTGATGCGGCTGCTGGTCGGTCCCGACCATCGCGTCCTGTTGCCGACGAGCGCTCTCGCCGGCGCGGCGTTCCTCGTCGCCACCGACACGCTCGCGCGATCCGGGCCCGCCGAGGTCCCCGTCGGAATCGTCACGGCGGCGCTCGGGGCGCCCTTCTTCCTCTATCTCCTGCGGACCCGGGAGGTGCACGCGCTGTGATCGCCGTCGAGGACGTGACGGTCACACGCGGCGACCTCCCGGTGCTGGAGGGCGTCTCGCTTTCGGTGTCGGAAGGGGAGTTCGTCGGTGTGGTCGGTCCCAACGGCGCCGGCAAGACGACGCTCCTGCAGACCATCAACGGCGTCCTCACGCCCGACGCCGGCACTGTCACCGTCGGTGGACTGAACGTCCACGAAGAATCGGCTCGCGCCGTGAGCCGGCGTGTCGCGACAGTCCCGCAGGAGGCCACCGTCGGCTTCGAGTTCAGCGTCGCCGACATCGTCGAGATGGGGCGGACGCCCTACGCGTCGCGCTTCGGCAGCCCCGAGTACTTGACCGATCACAGATACGTCCAGCGCGCACTGGACCGCACCGACACTGCGCAGTTCGCGGACCGGTCCATCCGCGAGGTCAGCGGCGGAGAGCGCCAGCGAGTGCTCCTCGCCCGCGCGCTCGCGCAGGACGCTCCGACGCTCGTCCTCGACGAACCGACAGCGAGCCTGGACGTCAACCACCAGGTTCGCACCCTCTCGCTGGTGGCCGACCTGGTGGCTGAGGGGAAAACCGCCATAGCAGCGATTCACGACCTGGATCTCGCGGCCCGGTTCTGCGATCGGCTGCTGCTCCTGTCCGACGGCTCGCTCGTCGCCCGGGGCTCACCAGAGACGGTCCTCGACAGCGAGTACCTCGACGCCGCTTTCGAGACGACGACGGCAGTCGGGATCGACCCCGTCACCGGCACTCCTTCGGTCACGGCGATGGACGACTCGTGTGCGCGCGAGGGCCGCGTCCACGTCGTCGGGAGCGGTGCGATCGGTGCGCGCGTCCTGTCCCGGTTACACCAGGGCGGATTTGACCTCACCGCCGGACCGCTGCCGCGCGGTGATCTCGCACTCGAAACTGCACGCGGTCGGGACGTCGAGACGATCGCAGTGCGGCCGTTCGAGGCGCTCGAACCGGCGACCGAGCGCCGACTCGATTCGTTCGTCGACGAGGCCGCCGTCACCGTGGTCGCCGACCCGCCGCTGGATCCGAGTGGTGCGATCCTGGACGCAACAACCACCGCCAATACCTTGGTCGTGGTCGACCCAGAATCGGTCGTTTCGCCGATGGACGACGAGGATACCGCGCAGTACGATCGGTTGCGAGAGCGCGGCGTCGTGACTGATACAAAGTCAGTTCTCGAAACAGTGGTCACGGCGACGGCAGGGCAGGAAGTCTCTTCCGACGACTGACCCGGATCAGCCGGTTGTGCACTCGGTCTCCCTCAGGTGTCGGGATCGCAGCTCGTCGGAGGGGCCGTTCGAGTGGCCGGCAATTGCCCGAGCCAGCGGACTGGTCTCAGGTAAGCTGGACTTACCACAGTCGGGTGGAGTGAAGCGTCGAAGGTCGGTTTTGCGTGGCACGCGAAGGGAGAAGGCAATGTCCGGCAGCAATGGCAGGGGGCTTCTGTCAGGTAGCCACAGCAGACTCCTCGGGGCGGTGGTCACGGTGGTGGTTCTGGGCGTCGTTCTCATCGGGTCCGCGACGGCGATCGGCGTGCTCGGGATGCCGCGGGTAGCCGGTATCGACAATCACCTCGTCGGTGCGAACCAGACGACGACGACGGTCCAGTCGGACCTGACCGTCACCAACCCGAACCCGTTTCCCATCCCGCTCCGGCGGGCGGACGTCGCCTACACAGTGTACATGAACGGCATCCCGGTCGGTGACGGCCAGGAATCCGGCGTCTCGCTCCCGGCTGGTAACTCGACGGTCGAACTCCGGACTGGCCTGGAGAACGACCGGGTCGTCGAGTGGTGGCGCTCGCACGTCCGCCGCGGTGAACGGACCAACCTCACGGTCAGTGCGACGCTCCAATCGGCACGGCTGGACGAATCCCTGTCGCGCCGCGTCGCCGATCGCACGGTGCGGACCGACGTCATCGGCGCGTTCGAGACAAACGAGACGGTTCCGGTGAACGCCAGTCGCGAGGTCGTGTCCGATCCGGTCCTCTACGTGAACGAGACGAACGCACAGTGGGCCAACGTGACCCGGAACCGGACCGTCGTCCGGACTGAACTCCGAGTTTACAATCCGAAATCGTTCGCCGCCCCCGTCACCGGCGTGACGTACGACGTCGGGATGAACGGCGTCGCCGTCGCCAACGGCTCGACGGAGAACCTCACGGCGATTCCGGCCAAGTCACACCGGAACGTGACCGCTCGAGTGGTGATCGACAACGGCAAACTCGACGAGTGGTGGGTCACGCACGTCGAGCGCAACCAGACGACGACCGTCAGCGTCGATTACGCCGTCGGTCTCGACCTCTCTGCGTACGGCTACGGAAACCGGACGGTATCACCGGACCCGATCAACCGAACGTTCCACACCGACGTGTTCGGAAAGCAAAAGAACGGAACCACGCTCGCGTTCGACTGAGGGCGAGAACGGCGAGTCCGACTACTCCGCGAGTGCGGTTTCCAGTCGGTCGACGAGGTCCTCGTTGCCGACGTGGACCGGGACGCGCTGGTGGAGTTCCGTCGGCTCGACCTCCAGCAGCGACTGCGTTCCATCAGACGAGCGCCCGCCCGCGCATTCGATGATGTAGCCGATGGGGTTGCCCTCGAACTGGAGACGGAGCTTACCGTTCGGCGCTGACTCCAGCGCTGGATAGGCGAAGATACCGCCGTACTCCAGGACCTGGCTGACGTCGCCGATCATCGCCCCGCCGTACCGGAGCTTGAGTTCCTGTTCGACGTCGTCGACGTACGAAGCGAAGTCGTCGGGCCAGTCCGGTACCCGACCACCGAAGCCGTACACGACGGGGTCGTCGGGGAGTGTGACGTCGTCGTCGACGACGCGCCGTTCCGCGTCCGCTCGCGGGTCACTTCCCTCCCCGCTCGCGCTTTTCGAGGCGCTTCGCGCCTCGCTGTCGATCACGTACTCTTTGACTTCGCCGTCCCGTGCGACGACCATGTTCGTGATGGGGCCATAGAGGACGTACGCCGCGGCTTTCAGGTGTTTCCCGGCCGCAGGCAGCGGCTCGTCGTAGATAGCGACGATGGTCCCCATCACGTTGTTCGATTTGAGGTTCGAAGAGCCGTCGAGCGGGTCGCAGGCGACGTGCAGGTGTCCGCCATCGTCGGCCTCGACGATGTCGTCCCGTTCCTCGCTGGCGTAGCTCGCGACCGCGTCGATTGCGAGCAGTCGGTCCTCGATGAGTTGGTCGGCGTGGATGTCCGCCGCCAGCATCTGCTCGCCCGAGGGGTTCTCGTCGGTCTCGTACTCGCGACGACCGGTCAACCCGGCTCGCACGTCGGGAGCCGTCTCGGTCACCACGTCGAGAACCGCCGTGATGGCGTCGCTCATCACTCTGCTTCGGGTGCGGCTGCTTCGGCGGCGTCGAGCGCTTCCTCGACGGTGCTCTCCTCGAAGATGACCTTCTCCAGGGCGTCGAGGATGCGTTCGGGGTTCTCGCGCTGGAAGATGTTCCGACCGACGGCGAGGCCGGCCCCACCGGCGTCGATGACGGACTTGACGTTCGAGAGGAACTCCTCGTCGGAGCGCTTCGAACCGCCGGACATGACGACCTTGGTCTTGCCGGCCACGCGGACGGTCTCCTCCATGGCTTCCTTGCTGCCGGGGTACTTGACCTTCGCCACGTCGGCACCGAGTTCGAGGCCGAGGCGCGCGGAGTACGCGATGCTGTCGGGTGTGTTCGCGTTGCGCAGGCCCTGGCCGCGCGGGTAGGACCACATGACGCTGGCCATGCCGTAGTCGCGGGCTTTCTCCTGGGCCTCACGCCACTCCTCGACCATCTCGATTTCGTTGTTCGAGCCGCCGTAGACGGTGAAGCCGATGGAGTCGGCACCGACCTCGTGGGCGTAGTCGACCGACCAGTTGACCGCCGAGTCGGGTTCCCCGCGCCAGAGGTTGGACGTGCCGTTGAGCTTCGCCAGCAGATTCACGTCGTCCTCGTAGGAGGGATAGTAGGCTTCGGCGATGCCCTTCTGGACCGCGATGGAGGTGACTGCGTCGTGGGTCGCCACGTCGAAGACGTGTTCGGGGTTCGCACTTTCCGGGACGTCCTCGAAGTCGACCGGGCCGTGTTCGAGGCCGTGGTCGTACGCGAGAATAAGCACCTTCCCATCACGGGTCAGTGGACTGTCGTCGATAGGGATCATTACATCATTTGCTCCCCCACGTTCGCTAATAATCTTGTTGGACCCTCTCGGCGAGAAATGTATCCGGATCCGAGTTTCGAATCGGTGTGCCGACCTGTGGGCGGGCGAGGTGCTTCGATACCCAGGCGTGAGCGGAGTGGCTACACTGTTCTTGCGGGAACTGCAGGACGGACGCCAGGCTTACGCTACCGCGAGTGGTGAATCCATCCATGAACACGACCGACGACATCGATACGATCGGCGTAGTTGGCGCCGGGACGATGGGGCACGGCATCGCCCAGGTCGCCGCGACCAGCGGCTACGAGGTGGTGATGCGGGACGTAGAGCAGGACCTCGTCGACGAAGGGATGGCCGGAATCGTGGACAGCCTCTCGCGATTCGTCGACAAAGACGAACTCGGTCAGGACGAGGCCGACGCCGCCCGTGACCGAATCACGGGCACCACCGACCTCGACGCGCTCGCGGACTGTGAGTTCGTCGTCGAAGCAGTTCTGGAAGACATGGACGTCAAGCAGGACGTGTTCGCCGATCTGGACGAGATCACCCCAGACGACGTGGTCCTGGCGACCAACACGAGCACGCTTTCGATCACGTCGATCGCCAGCGTGACTGACCGTCCGGAGAACGTCGTCGGCCTGCACTTCATGAACCCCGTCCCGCTGATGGAGGGCGTCGAACTCGTCGTCGGGGAGCGAACCGATCCCGGGGTCGTCGAGTTGGCCCACGACCTCGCCGAATCGCTGGGGAAGACCACCTGGGAGTCCGACGACAAGCCCGGATTCGTCACGAACCGCATCCTGATGCCTTGGCTGGCAGAAGGCATCCGGGCGTTCGACGAAGGCGTCGCCTCCAAGGAAGACATCGACCGGGGGATGACCCTCGGGACGAACGTCCCCATGGGACCGCTGACGCTGGCCGACCACATCGGGCTGGACATCTGTCTCGACGCCATGGAGACGCTGCACGCGGAACTCGGCGACCGTTACCAGCCGCCCTATCTGCTCAAACGGAAGGTCGAGGCCGGCGACCTCGGGAAGAAAACCGGAAACGGATTCTACGACTACGAGGACTGATTATTTCGACTCAGCTCTCTGCCGACTCCTCGTCGGGTCGCGGGACTGGCGCAGGATGGGTCCACAGGTCGATGCCGACGGCGACCCACGCGGCGCCGACGGGCAGCGTCGCCACCAGCCCACCGACGTTTTCCAGCCCGATGTACGAGAAGTAGGGCGTCAAGATCGCTGCAGCGCCGAGCGCGTATCCCGGATACGGGCGAGCAGTCAAAACATACCCGACAACCAGCGCCACCAGCGATGGGACGAACACGAGCACGCCGATCCCGCCGGCGGCCAGCGAGAGCAGGTCGGCGGTCGCCCCTTCCGCCGCGCCCCGTCCGGTCGAGAGGTACGTGAGTCCCACGACGCTGAGAGCGGCAAACGTCAGTCCGATCACTGCGCCGACGCCGCCCCACCGTCGCCACCGACCGGCCACGGGGCGATCGCGGAGCACCAATCCGAGCAGGCCGGCGACCAGGCAGACGGTCGCGACGGCGGTCAATCCCGGTATCACAGCCCGCTGTATCCACAGAGGGGAGAACGGGTCGGGATGGAACACGTACGAGTCCGTCTGCGGAACCCCGTACCACCGACCGGGGACGGCGACCAGGACCGAGAGGACGCCGCCGAGGACGGCGACGAGACCGAACAGCCGAGTGCGCTGCTCGTTCACGGTCAGTCACCTCCACCGCTCGTCGACTGCGTGCCGACGGCTGCGACCGTTCCGCCTCTCGTGGTGGCGACCATCGCTCCGTCCAGGAGTGCCGGGGGCGTGGGCCACCCGCTCGGTTCGCGCTCCCCGTGCAGTGCCCACAGCGCGTCACCGAGGTCGCTGGTGAACGCGACGATGCTCTGCACCGAGGAGGGCCCGCCGCTGGTGGGGACGACACCGAACGCGAGGTCGCTGGTGGCAGCGACCACCGCGCCGCTGCCGACGTCCGAACACCACCGGGAACGCGGTTTCTTGCCGTCACGCCTGTCGAGCGCGAAGGTCGCCGCGCCAGCCTCGCCCGGTTGTTCCACTACGTAGATGCTGTCCGGCGTGACCACAGGGGTCTGGAGTTCCCGGTAGTCGCCCCGGCTGAACGTCCAGGCGATCTCACCGTTCGCGAGGTCGATCGCGTGGAGGCCACCGCTGCCGTTCCCGACGAAAGCAGTTCCGTCGGCGACGACCGCGTAGGTGTGGGCGTCGACCTCGGCTCGCCACCGCTGCTCGCCGCTGGCCGCGTCGACGCCGACAGTCGCGCCGTCGACTGGCAGCACCACAGTCCCGTCGCTCACCGCGGGCGGGTCCTGCGACGCCTGCCACGAGATGGACCGGCGCCAGCGTTCGCGGCCGTCGCTCGTCGCGAGCGCGACCAGCGTCTCCTCGCCGGCCGCGTACACCGTGTCACCTACGACCGTCGGCGATCCCGCACCCGAGAGCCCGTCGGTCCGCCAGCTGACGCGTCCGTCCGAGCCGTCTAACGCGAAGACGCCGTCGGTCGTGCCGACGTAGACGCTCCCGTCCGACCCGACGGCCGGCGTGGCCGTGTTCGCCTCGTATTCGTAGAGGGTGTCTCGGGTCGTCGGCGAGATCGAGGGACTTCGCCAGCGAGGCGTGCCGGTCGTGACGTCGAGTGCGTGGACGCGGGCGCTGTCGGCGACCGCCACGGTCCCGCCCCGGACGACCGGGCTGCTCGCCGAGAGTCCGCCCGCGTCCGTGTCCGGAAGCGGCAGGTCGGTCCGCCACCGGAGCCCAACCTCTTCGGTCGGGGGCCCCGTCTCGGTGTAGCCGCTGTTCGCGGAATCGGCGTGCAGCCCCGGCCAGGAACCGCTCGGGGCCCCACCGAACGGTCCCACTGGGGAGTCGCCGAGGTCGATTCGCTTCTCGGGTGTCGGGTAGCCAGAGTCCGGACACGACGAGGAACAGCCCGCGAGCAACGCGGACCCGGCGAGCGCCGCGCCACCAGTTTTGAGGACGTCTCGTCGGCGGAGGGACGGCATTGCGGAGACGCACTCGGTGCTCAGATAAAAAGACACCTGACTGAAGCAACGGTTCGAGCCGCGCCGTAGCGGGACCCCGTCGGCGAGTCCTGATCGCTACGCCTCTTCGAGGGCCTGTTCGAGTGTCCTGAGATCTGCCGCCAACGACTCGAACTCTTCGGTGACGTCGTCGCGATCGCCGAACTGCCGTTCGGCTCGCACGCGGGTTTCTTCGGCGTCGTCGCGCAGCGATTCGAGCTCTGCCTTGAGCGCGTCGCGGCGGTCGAGGAGTTCAGCGACCTGTTCCGCGAGTTCGTCGATGTCGGCATCGCCGACGAGGTCGTAGTCGTCGTAGAGGCCGTCGCCGATCGCACCGTGGCCTGCACCAGTAATCTCGTAGACATCGCCTTCGGACGCTTCGGGGCTGGTCACGAGACCGAGGGTATCGAGTTGTTGGCAACGATTTTCTGCTGCGTCCCGATCGAGTCCGGTGGTCTCGACGACGGTTTCGACCGTCGCACCGTCGGCCTCGTCGATGGCCTGGAGTGTGACGATGGCCTCCCAGTCGAGGACGTCCTGTAGTTCCGATAGCGTCGGTGACATTCGTATCGACGCCGAGGACTGCCGGCCGGGTAAGCGTTTTCGAGTCGGAACGATACATTGACGGGGCGGGTCTCAGTCGGTCACTGCTGGCTGCGTCTCCGAATCGTACATGAGCTCCCCGCTGACGAACGCCTCCGTGCGTGTATCGTTCGGGTCCTCGAACAACTGACTCGGCGGCCCGACCTCGACGACTTCGCCGTCGTACAGGAACGCCACGCGATCTGAAATCCGCTCGGCCTGGTGCATGTCGTGGGTCGCCACGATCACGCCGACTCCCCGGTCGCGCGCCCGGAGGACGGCGTCCTCGAGAACTGCCGTGTTCCGCGGATCGAGGTTCGACGTGGGCTCGTCGAGCAGCATGACGTCGGGATCGACGGCGAGCGCCCGCGCGAACGCGACTCGCTGGGCCTCACCGCCGGACAGCGACAGCGCGTTCTGGTCCGCCTTCTCCACGAGGCCGACGGTATCGAGCGGCTCCCGGATCGAATCCGGGAGCGATCCGTTCCGCGTCGATCCGAGGAGTTGGGCTTTGATTCGCTCGCGCCAGGATCGACGCACGTGCAGTCCGTATCGCACGTTCTTCGCGACCGGCGCGTTGAACAGACTCGGTTCCTGAAACACCATGCTCAGTCGGCGCCGAATTGACAGCCGGTCGTCCTCTGAGAGCGACCAGATGTCCCGATCGTTCCACTCTATCGTGCCACTGTCCGGCCGCTGGAACAGCGCCAGGAGTCGCAAAAGTGTCGTCTTCCCCGTTCCAGACGGTCCGACGACGGTGAGCACCTCGCCCGGAGTCACTTCCAGCGAGATGTCTCGTAGCACGGACTCGCCGCTGAAGCCGACTGCGACGTCGCGTGCGCGAAGACTCATGACGTCCCCCGTCCGCGACCCTGACTACGTATCCACGATCCAAGGCCGTTGACCCCCAGTACCAGGAGTAGCAGGATCGCTCCCAACACGAGCCCGATCTCGTAGCGACCCTGGCGGGCTTCGACGGTGATCGCAGTCGTCAGCGTTCGGGTGTACGACTGGCCGTCGCTGAACACGATGTTTCCGCCGACGATGAGGATCGACCCGACCTCACTGATCGCGCGTCCGAAGCCGGCCAGCACGGCCGTGACGATTCCGTAGCGTGCTTCCTTGATGACGACGAGGCCGACGTCCAGTTTCGTCCCGCCCATGGCGAACGCAGCGTCACGGATGGGTTGGCCGATGCTCTCGACGGCTGAGAGGCTGATGCTCATGATCACCGGCGTCGCGAGGATGAACTGCGACGCGATCATGGCCTGTGGCGTGAACGCGAGTTGGAGATCGCCGAGCGGCCCGCTGTTCGAGAGCGTCATGAGGACGACCAGCCCGACCACGACGCTCGGGAACCCCATTCCGGTGTTGATGACGGCAGTCACCACCCGTTTCCCGGGGAAATCGGTGAACCCGATCACGAGTGCGATGGGCAGACTGACCAGGGTGCTCAGTCCCACGGCCGTGACGCTCACGTACAGCGACACGACGACGATGCTGACGATGTATCCCCAGCCACCCTCGGGAAGCAGCTGTAGGAGCGTCATCAGCTCAGAAATCCGCGGGTACCTGTTCGTCGACCCAGTAGAGGAACTGCTGGTCTCTTCGGGAGAGGCTCTGTGCCTGTTGGGCGGAGTAGCCCTGCGGGACGTACTCTCCGAAGGTCGGCTCTTCGCTGACCGCGTTCGGGAAGAACAGCTGTGAACCGTTGGCGGTGTAGTTCTCGATCATCGACTGGCCCTTCGGACTCGTCAGGAAGCCGATGTACGCCATCGCCGCCTGGTAGTTCACGTTCTCGTACTTCGCGGGGTTGACCGCCATCACGCCGTAGGGATTCTTCAGGAGGACCGGACCGCCTTTGAGCGGGCCCTGGACGTGGATGACCAGCTCGATCTCGTCTTTCATCGAGAGGTACGTCCCGCGGTCGGCCAGCGTGTACGCGCCGGTCTGGCTCGCCTGGGTGAGCGTATCGCCCATCCCCTTTCCGATCGCCTGATACCACTGGCCGCTCGGGTCGACGCCGGCCTCGTCCCAGATGATGAGCTCTTTCTTGTTCGTCCCCGAGTCGTCGCCCCGAGAGACGAACGTCGACTGCTCCCGAGATATCGTGTTGAACGCGTTCGTCGCGCTTCCCATACCGTTGATTCCGGCCGGATCGTTCTCCGGGCCCACGATGACGAAGTCGTTGAACATGACGTCGCGCCGGTTGACACCGAACCCGTCCTGCATGAACTCGTCCTCGGCGTTCCGCGCGTGGACCAGAATCACGTCGGCGTCACCGTCCCGCGCCGTCCGGATACTCGCTCCCGTCCCCTTCGGGATCGTCTTCATCGTGATACCGTACTTGTTCTCGAACACGGGATTCAGCTCGCCGAGCAGCCCGGTATCGTACGTGCTGGTCGTCGTCGCGAGCACCAGCTCGTCGTCGCCGATGGCCCCGGACCCCTGCTCCGTGGTGGTGTCGTCGTTGCTCGGAAGGCTACACCCAGCGAGTCCGAGTGCTGCCCCGGCCCCCGCCGCTTGCAGAAACCGCCGTCGATGTATCGGCATAAGTATAACGGGCTTCTGCAGGTATTTAACCTTTTCACTGAGAAAGCGACGATCGGTTTCGGGACCGCGCTCAGGCGCCCGTCACGTAATGGATAGCAGTTTCGGAGTAGTGTCTGAGACGGGTCGTCTTTTCACCACCACGACATTCGACTCGCCGGTGATTTCGCTGGAGTCTCCCGTGAAAGAGCACAAGGCTGAGTACGCTGGCACCTGAGAGTCGACCAGATGGCGACCAAGACGGACACCCGGTTTCCGGTCGGCACGCTCGGCAGAGGGTCGATAGCTGCGGCTGTCGTCTCCGTCCAGATCGTCGCGTTCGCCGTGGCCTACAGTATCGGTCGCCCCACGTGGTACGCCCTGTTTCTGGTCGTCAGTGCTGCTGGGTTAGGCGTCGCCAGTCGGGAAGGACCGTTCGGCGTGGCGATGGCGACGCTCGGGAGCGTGCTCCTCGTCGCGCTCGGACTGCCGCTGTTCCTGTTTCTGGCGCGCCAGTCCCCGTCGCTCGTCGCCGAGAAAGCGGCGGACCCGGCCGTCCACAGAGTGCTGTACCTCGGCGTGTACGCGCCGTTCCTGGCGGCCGCCGTGAGCCTGCTCTTCGGCGTGCCGCTGGCGTACCACCTCGCCCGCGGGTTCCCCGGTCAAACGCTCATCGAGAGCCTGGTCGACCTCCCGCTGGTCGTCCCCCACAGCGTCGCCGGCATCATCATCCTCTTCGGGTTCGGACAGGGCGGCGCGTTCCCGGGACAGTCGATCCTTGGCACGCTCCCGGGGATGGTGCTCGCACTGACGTTCGTCAGCGCTCCCTACGCCGTCAACGCGGCTCGCGAAGCGTTCGAGGCCGTCGACGACCGGCTGGAGTACGCCGCGCGCGTCCACGGCGCGAGTCCGTGGGAGACCTTCCGTCGGGTCACCGGTCCGCTGGCCGTCCGCGGGATGGTCACGGGCGGCGTCCTCGCGTGGGCGCGCTCGGTCTCGGAGTTCGGTGCCGTGGCCGTCGTCGCCTACAGCGTCGAGTTCTTCTATCCGGTTCAGGGCGAGCAAGTGGTCGCCCAGCACGCCCCCGTGTTCGTCTACAACACCTACCTCCAGGGCGGCTTAGACGAGAGCGGTGCCGTCGCGGCGCTCCTGTTGGCCGTCTCGGCCGGCATCTTCCTGCTCGTCAGGTGGCTCACGAACGACGCCAGCAGTTCGCGGGGGATGCCATGATGCTCGACATCGACGTGGCAGCGTCGTTTTCGGCCGACGGAGCCGATCGGTTCGACGTGGCTGCCGACTTCGAGGTGGAAGACGGCGAGACGGTCGTCGTCCTCGGTCCGAGCGGGAGCGGAAAGACGCTCCTGCTGGAGACGGTCGCGGGCTTTCACGATCACACCGGTACCGTCCGAAAGAACGGGACGCTCGTCTCCGACGAGCCGCCCGAGACTCGCGACTTCGGCTTCGTCTTTCAGGACTACGCGCTGTTTCCCCACATGACCGTCACCGAGAACGTCGCGTTCGGCACGTCCTACCGGGAGAGCGATCGTGACCCGGAGCAGTTGTTGGCTGATCTCGGCGTGAGCGATCTGCAGGATAGGTATCCACCCACGCTCTCGGGTGGCGAGCAACAGCGCGTCGCGCTCGCGCGTGCGCTCGCGGTCGATCCCGAAGTGCTGTTGCTCGACGAACCGCTCTCGTCGCTCGACGTGCCAACCAGGCAGTCACTCCGTGCAGATCTTCAGGACGTGCTGGCGGAGGTGACAGCCATCTACGTCACCCACGACCGCACGACTGCACGTGCGTTGGCGGATCGAATCGTCGTGATGAACGACGGCGAAGTCGTCCAGACCGGGACGCCCGAAGCGGTGTTCTCACAGCCAGTGTCGCCGACCGTCGCCAGATTTACCGGCAGCAATTGCGTGTCGCTCGCGGAGACGCCGGAACTGGTGGCCGCACTGGGGCTCCAACCAACGGCAGACGAGACACACGCCGCCATCCGCCCGGAAGACGTCATTCTCGAGCGTGCCGATCCGGACCTCACTGGCACCGTCGACCGCGTCACCAGGGAGGAGACCGCTTCGCGGGTCGTCTTGACGCTCGCTGACAGTACCACGACCATCGAAGCCTTCGACGACGCACCGCCTGAACCGGGTAGCACCGAAGGGATCTCGTTCCCACGTGACAAAATCACGCTTCTCTGACAATTTCTTTGACAGGGTAATTATATAAGTTGTCCGTGGCTAGCTGACCGTATGAGCGGCGAGTTACTTTCGACTGGTATCGACGAGTTAGAAGACATCTTGTACGTGTTCTCGGTGGACGGTGACTTTCTGGAGTGGAACGAACAGTTACCCGAGATAACCGGCTACGACGACGAGGAACTCGGGTCGATGGAGCCGAGGGAACTGTTCTCCGGTGACGATCGGGAGGCCGTCGACGAAGCCATCGAGACGGCGATAGACGAGCGACGCCGGAGCGCGGTTCAGGCCAAGCTCGAAACCAAGGGTGGCAAAGAGATGGTCTACGAGCTGTCGGCCGCGCCGATCGAACGCGACGGCGACCTCGAGGCGATCGTCGGGATCGCCCGGGACATCACGGATCGGCTCGAAAACGAGCGTCGACTGCGTGAGATGGCCAACGAGATCAGAGACCTCTCGATGCCGGTCGTCGAGATCTGGAGCGGCGTCATCCTGACGACCATCGTCGGCTCGCTGGACACCCAGAAAGCCGAGAGGTTGACCGAAGACCTGCTCCAACAGATCGTCGAGGTGGAAGCGGCAGTCGCGCTGATCGACATCACGGGCGTCTCGGCGCTGGATACGGCGACGGCCCAGCACCTCATCGACACCATCAACGCCGTCAACCTCCTCGGTGCGAACGTCGTCATCACGGGGATTAGCCCCGACATCGCGCAGACTCTCGTGCAACTGGGCGTCGAACTCAACGACATCGAAACGCAGTCGTCGCTGATGGAAGGCCTCCGCGTCGCGCTCTCGTGGCAGGGAGTGGACTTCAACTGATGGCCGAACAGTCGACAGCGGTCACGCAGGTGTTCGACGTGCTGGTCGCGACGTTCCCGACCCGGCCGACAGACCAGGCCGTCGACGAGCTCCAGCGAGACGTCCTCGAAACGATGGAGACAGCCCAGCCACGTGGCGTCGTCCTCGACATTTCCGAAGTGACGACGCTGGACTCGTTTTTCGCCCGGGTTATCTCCGAGACGGCGAGCATGGTGTCGCTGATGGGCGGCGAAGCGATCGTCGTCGGGATGCGTCCGAGCGTCGCGATCACTGCGGCCGAACTGGGTTTCGATCTCGGCGAGATCGAAACTGCCCGCAGCACGGACCACGCGCTCTCACTACTCGGGATTCAGGCGGACGTCCCGGAGGAACGCAATGAATGAACGGACGGAATCAGCGGCCCAGCTAGATGGGTTCGATGGAGACGTCCTCCGTTCGGGGTCCGTCCAGATTCAGTCGGAAAACGACATTCTGCAGGCGCGAAAAACGGCACGGGAGATCGCCCAAGAGATCGGGTTCAGCATTACGGACGTGACCCGGACGGTGACTGCGGTCTCGGAACTCGCACGGAACATCCACCTCTACGCCGACGAGGGCGTCATGGAGTGGTCCGAGCTACAGGACGGCTCCAGGTCGGGGATCGAACTGACGTTCGACGACGACGGCCCCGGAATCGACGACGTCGAGGGCGTGTTGCGCGCCGAGTACTCGACGTCCGACGGCATGGGCCGCGGTATCCAGGGGACGAAAAAGCTCATGGACGAGTTCGGGATCGCCAGCAGCGCGGCCAAGGGGACGACGGTCACGATACGGAAGTGGCTCAAATGACTGCCGACGTCGACACCGAACGGACGGTCCGGGAAACGGTAGCCCAGGACGGGGACGAGGTACTCGTCCGCAAGGCCGCCGAAGACGTGGCGACTGACGTCGGATTCGACGAGACGGGCGCCGCGGAGGTCGGCATCGTCGCCGCGGAGCTGTCGACGAACGTCCTCAAACACGCAGGTACCGGCGAGGTGACGATCGAGCACGTGACGGACGACGACCGAGACGGCGTGCGGATCGAGTCCCTCGACGCGGGACCGGGGATCGACGACGTCGATGCGGCGTTCGCGGACGGAGCGTCGACGGTCGGCACCCTCGGGCGTGGACTCGGGGCCGTCAACCGACTCATGGATCAGGTGACGGTGGCAGCACCCGGGGAACCCGACTACGGAACGCACGTCGTGGCCGACCGGTGGCTCCGACCAACGTACGAGGCGACCACTCCGTGTCCGCTGGGGTTCGGTGCCGCGTCCCGCCCGAAGTCACCGGGGACGTCCAACGGCGATAGTTTCATCATCAAACGCTGGAACGATACGGCGCTCGTCGGCGTCATCGACGGTCTGGGACACGGACCGAAGGCCCACGACGCTGCGATAGCAGCCAAAGGGTACGTCGAGCGCCACTACGATCGGTCGATGGAGTCGATCTTTACCGGGACCGAGCGCGCCTGCCGGGGGACGCGTGGGGTCGTCATGGCCCTCGCTCGCTTCGACTGGGCTGCAGAGTCGGTCACGTTCGCGAGCGTCGGGAACATCAATTGCAAGGTTGACGGGCCAGCGGACCTGAGTATCGTGCCGCGGCGGGGCGTTCTCGGCAGTAACGGCCCCGATCCCGTCGTCACCACCAGCTCGTGGACGCCAGACTCTCGAATGGTCCTGTTCTCCGACGGGATGGTCTCACACTGGGACTGGGCGGAGTACGACGCTCTCTTCCAGGAACCGGCGACAGTCACGGCACGGAAGTTACTCGCGCAGTTGGGAAAGGACCACGACGACGCCACGGTCGTCGTGGCGACGGCTGGGCCGGACGAGCCCGTACCGGAGTCGTGACGCGGATACGCAGCGCTCGTGACGAGGCTGGAACGATTCCGGATGCTTTACTGTGCTCGGACGAGGGGCAAGTATAGGACGAATGTCGGATACGACGGACGATCTCGGGGATCGACTGACGGCTGCCGCGGAGGAGCACGACGGCACAGTCGCTGACCTCCTGACGGACGCTGCCGAACAGATCACTGCCCAGCGCGACCAGGTGTCGGAACTCCGGGCCGAACTGGAAGAGACGAACGAGGGGATGGTCGCGTTGACGCTCGAACTGGAGGAAGCAGAGGAACGGTATCGGTCCCTGTTCGAGAACGCCGTCGAAGGGATATACAAGACGACGCCCGATGGCCACCGCTACGTCATGGCGAACCAGTCGATGGCCGACGTGCTCGGATACGAATCACCGGCAGCACTGCAACGGGCAGTCAGCGACGTCAGCGAGGACGTCTTCGTCGACCAGGACCGGTTCGAGGAGTACAAAGCGGCGCTCCGTGAGGGCGAGGCACTCGAAAACTTCGAATACCGGGTTCGGCGGCGGGACGGCGAGATCCGGTGGGTGTCGGACAACGCGAAACCGCTGTACGACAAAGGTGTCTGCTCGGGATTCAGGGGCGGTGTCATCGACATCACCGAACTCAAAGAGTACGAGGAGCGCCTCGAAACGCGCAACGAGGAACTCGAAGCGCTCAATCGCGTCGTCAGACACGACATCAGCAACGACATGCAGATCATCCGGTCGTGGGCCGAACGGCTGGAGCGGCTCGTCGGTGAGGAGGGTGAGCGAGCCATCGAGAACATCCTCACCACGAGCGATCACATCATCAGTCTCACGGACGACGCACGCGAGTTCGTCGAGACGCTTACCGGGCCCGAAGAGCCCGAGATCGAACCGGTTTCACTGGACGAGATGCTCTCGTACGAACTCGAACGCCAGCGCGACGCCCACGAGGACGCGACGTTCAGGCTGACGACCGAGGTACCGACCGTGAACGTCACCGCAAACGAGATGCTGAGTTCGGTGTTCAGGAACCTCCTTCAGAACGCCGTCCAGCACAACGACACCGACGACCCGACCATCGAGATCACGTGTGACGTTCGGGACGAGACGGTCGAACTCCGGTTCGCGGACGACGGGCCGGGCGTCCCGGACGAACGTAAAGAGCAGATCTTCGGAAAGGGCGAGCAGTCAATCGACAGCGAGGGAACGGGGATCGGCCTGTATCTTGTAAACCAACTCGTCTCGAACTACGGTGGAGACGTGTGGGTGGAGGATAGAGAGGGACGCAGTCCCTCAGGAAACCGGCCGCAGGCCGGTGACAGATCGGAGCTTCGCTCCGCAGGCAGTCGGCCGCAGGCCGGTGACAACGAGCCCCGCGGGGCGGTGTTCGTCGTTCAGTTGCCGCGGGCCGACTCCTGAGACCACCGGCCCTCCGAGATTTGGTTGCAGAGATGAGAAAAGTAAAGGAATGACTTCTCTTACTGTTCGCATATGGATCTGAGCCTTACGCAGGAACAGCGACAGATCAAGGACATGGTGTCGGAGTTCGTCGACGAGGAGGTCAAACCGCGGGCCGCCGAAATCGACAAGAAAGACGAGTTCCCGTGGGACCTCGTCGACGAACTCGCGGAACTGGGTCTGATGGGAATGCCGTTCCCCGAAGAGTACGGTGGGGCCGGCCTCGACTATCACGCCTATCCGATGGCGCTCGAGGAGATCTCGCGGGGGTCGGGAGGTCTCGGCACCATCGTCGCCGCTCACATCAGTCTCGCGGGCAACATGCTCTACGAGTTCGGGAACGACGAGCAGAAAGAGGAGTACCTGACGCCGCTCGCGGAAGGGGACGACATCGGTGCGTTCGCGCTCTCCGAGGCGGGCGCCGGCTCCGACGTTCCCTCGATGGAGACGACTGCCGAGAAAGACGGTGACGAGTACGTGATCAACGGCAGTAAACTCTGGATCTCGAACGGCTCGGTCGCTGACACGGTCACCCTGTTCGCCAAGACCGACCCCGACGCCGGCAACAAGGGAATCTCCTCCTTTATCGTCCGCCCCGAAGAGGACGACGGCTTCATCGTCGAAGGCACGGAGGAGAAACTCGGTGACAAGGGCTGTCCCACGGCGGAACTGCGCTTCGACGAGATGCGCATTCCGGAGGATCGCCTGCTCGACGAGGAGGGCGCTGGCTTCGTCCACGCGCTGAAGACGCTCAACGGCGGCCGCATCACCATCGCCGCCCGCTCGATCGGGATCGCACAGGCCGCGCTCGACGAGGCCGCCAAATACGCCGGCGACCGCGAGCAGTTCGGCCAGCCCATCGGCGAGTTCCAGGCGATTCAGCACAAACTCGCCGACATGGACACGAAGATTCGCGCCGCCCGCCTGCTCATGCACGACGCGGCTGACAAGAAGATCCGCGGCGAGAACTTCATCAAGGAGGCTGCGCAGGCGAAGCTCTACGCCTCCGAAATCTCCCGCGAGGTCGCCAACGAGGGCATCCAGATCCACGGCGGCTACGGCTACACGAAGGACTTCCCCATGGAGCGGTTCTACCGCGACGCCAAGCTCAACGAGATCTACGAGGGTACCAGCGAAGTCCTGCGCAACACCATCGGCCAGCAACTCCTGGACTGAACGGTCTCACCCTTTCTGTTTGTACGCGCTTCACCCGACGAGTAGACCGAAGCCGACGAGTATCAACAACACGGCCTGCCACGTCGGCGTCGACGCCGCGATGCTCTCATCGCCCCCGATCCCCAGCGCGAAGATCCCCCAGACCATGGGCAGGCCCAGTACCATTTTCACGAGTGAGTTCACCCGACGATCGACCATGTACTGACTAGTAACTGAGGCGACAAAAGCACCAGGGGCGTTCGATCGACGCGAAAGATTGACTTAAAAAGTTGATTATCGAACCCACAGATTTCCTACAGCGCTCTCCCATGTCATGGGTAGACATGTCTGGAAAGACAGTGGTCGGACAGGGCGACGAACTTCCCGCACGGGACGACGCCGACGATGCGCCGACGCTCGCTGCGCTCGTCGACGATGCGCTCCGCGGCGCTGTCCCGGAGGCGATCGTGTATCGCGAGAACGACGGGACGCTCGAACAGCCGCGCGACGAGTGGCAGCGGTTCTCGTCTGTGGCGGAACTCCCGGAGCAACCGCTCGACGGGTGGGACGAACTGTACGTCTACACCGAGTCGTTCGTCTATCGGTGGGTCGGCGTCGGCTTCAACGCGGGCCCGGAGCGACTGCCGCGATCGCCCGACGTGCTTCCCGAGGCCTGACGCTGATTCGATCCCTCGCATCCCTTCTCTCCGCTCCCCGGACGGGAGTCGGAACGGTCTAAAGGGCGACCCGACTAGCGACTGTGATGTTGGCCATCTCCGAGCTGTTCCTCTCTTCGCCAGACCTCGTGCTGGCACCGACCATCGACGAGAACCCCGATGCGAGCGTCCGAATCGAGTCCCAACCGGCGATGGACCCGGACCAGCAGCGACTCTTCGTTCACGTCGAATCCACCGACTTCGAAGCGTTCGACGCCGCCCTCGAAACCGATCCCACCGTCGAAGAGCCGCTCACTCTCTCCGAGGGCGAGGAGTTCCGCATCTACCGGCTCACGCTGACTGACAAGGTGACGATCGTCTCCCCGCGCGTCGCCGAACTCGGTGGGATGGTGCTGGAAATGCGGAGTCGGAATCGCGGCTGGCAGGTCAAACTGCAGGTCCCCGACCGCGAAACGCTGGCGGCCTTCCGGGACTTCTGTGTCACACACGACATCGAGTACACGCTGGAACGGCTCTATCAGACCGAGCCGAACCGCGAGACGGACGTGTACCTGCGAGAGAGCCAGCGGGAGACGCTGCTGACTGCCTTCGAGGCCGGATACTTCAAGGTGCCACGAGCGGTCAGTCAAGCTGATCTCGCGGCGGAACTCGGCATCTCGGACTCGGCAGTCTCACAGCGGGTCCGCCGTGCCGTGGACACGCTGATCGCTAACACCATCGCTAAGGACTCCGCTCTTCGGGACGACCTGTGACACCACTGGGTCACTGCATCTGATCGCTGGCTGACTTGCACACACAGGCCGTGTCGTTTTCCGGATAGCAGGCCAATTCCTGTCACTCATGGTTGATATCATGGGGCACGTAGCGATGGGGCTCCTGTGGGCCCTTCCGGCGTGGTTCATCTGGAAGAAGCGAGTTGCGCTCGCGTTCGTCGGCGTGGTCGTCCCGACGGCGCTCCTCCCCGACGTTGACCTCTGGCTACACAGACTGTTCCCGGCGATGGTCCATCATCACGGCGTCACCCACACCGTCGTCTTCGTCGCAGGGCTGAGTGTCGTCTTCGGTGGCATCGTCGCTGCTCTGTTTACCGACCCGATCGACCGCTGGTTGCAGAGCGAACGGTTTACCTCCGGTAAGCTGTTCGGGTTCGCACTCGTCGCGTTCCTGCTCGGTGGCTTGAGCCACCTGTTCGCAGACATGCTCTCGGCGCCGGACATCGCAACGCCGATCGAGCCATTCTGGCCGTTCTTCGACAAGCCGTGGGCCGTCGACGTGATCTGGTACAACTCCCCGGTGTGGAACGCTGGGCTCCTGGCCGTTGCCGTGCTCCTCCACGTCGTCGTCGCAACCGTCACAGACCCGACCGACCATTCGTACCGACTTACGGACGTGTAGGCGGACGGGTCAGCACCGGCTGACACGCCAGCGTTACCAGTTTAAAGGATTGCATATCGAACCCAATCACTTCCGGAGTCGTAGTCCATCGAGAGACATAGTCATGGAGATCCGGACTCGCGAGTCGGCATCGAACGAGCGGGTCGGTACGGACGGCGAGTCGCGGTCCGTCCGGCGACTCGTCACGGACGCACTCGGGAACGAACAGTTCGTCGCCGGGTTTCATCGGGTCACCGAGGGGACGCCGCGCCATCCCGAGACGCATCGGGTGCGGTACGACAACCTCGGCGACCTTCCGACGGCGCCGCGGGACGACGATCCCGTCTGGGAAGAACTGGTCGTCTATTCGACGTCACACGTGTATCGATGGAAGGGGTCGCTGTTCGACGCGGACCCGACTCGTCTGCCCCGATCACCGGGCGACGTGCAACGACAGGGATAGGAGGCGGTGATCCATGAGCGATCCATTCGACATCGATTTGCCGACCGGGTGGGACGTGACGACCGAACCGGATCGCGTCGCCTATCACTCCCCGACAGACGACGTGACGGTCGCAGTCGCGGCCGCCGTCCAGGGGATTCGTCTCCACTATCGAATCGAGTGTGACTGCTCGTCGAACGTCGAGCGCGAGTTCGAGCCGACCGTCTACACCGACGAGTCCACGGCGGCCGCGAAGGCCGAAGAACTGATCGAACGACTGAGTTGAGCGCGGTGTTCCGTGCCGTCAGTTTTCGAGCGTGTCGCGCATCCACTCGTAGTGGGTCTGTAGTCTGCGGTGTCCCGCGTCGGTCAGTGTGTACACGTCAGTGAGCCCCTCGGTCCGAGACTCGACGAAGCCCTTCCGTTCGAGGTCTTCGAGCGAGCCGTAGAACCGTTTGGGCTCGATGCGGCTGTCGTAGTGGCGTTCGAGGCGCGTCTTGAGTTTTTGGGCGGGAATGGCCGCGTCGTCTGCGCCCGCGATGAGCACACAGATGTCGCGGCGGGTCCCGCTCTGGAGCCACCGGCTCATGTCCGAACGACGACACCGCGCCGATACGGGTCTTTCTATTCGACGCTCCGCTAACTGCTCACCGACTGCGGTGCGTCGCAGTCAGGTGCGCCAGCATTTCGTCGACCAGACCCGCGCGGTACGTCCAGAAGCCGCTGTAGACGTTCTCTCCCACTTCCTGTGCGAGCAAGCCGCACTTCTCCCGGTCGTCTCCGTCGCCGTCGAAGAGGACGAACCACGAGCGCGCGATCTCGTCGCTGTCGATCCCGTGGACGTTCACGTCGATGGCGTCGGAGACGGCAGCGTCGGACACGCCGTACACGTGCGTCTCGACCTCACTCTCGCCGAGTTTCCGGTAGATGCGGTGCTGGCTCTCGACGAGGGAGAGGCGCTGGAACCCCGTGTGGAGTTGGCCGTCGCCCACGTCCCAGGCCCGCTTTTCGATCTCCCGGGAGGCGATAATCATCCGTCGCTTCCCGAACTCCGAGAACGTCGTGTCGTCGACGTGTCGGAGCACGTCTGGATACTCGAACTCGCCCAGTTCCGTCGCCGTGTGGAGCCCCGTCTCGATGTCGACGTGCGAGTACACGTCGCGGAAGTCCGAGGCGGCGACGAACTCGCCGTCGTCGTGAAGGACCACGAAGTTCGTCGGCCGCCCCTTCTCGGACGTGTCGCTGACGAAGCGGACCTGCTGGGGTTCGAGATAGTTCGCCACCTGTTCGACGGCCCTCGGTGGTGCGTCGACGTTGAACAGGGTTATCGTGTTTCGCGACCCGTTGACAGAGTCGATGATCTCCCGGAAACTCATCGCCCACTAAACCTGTAGGCGTCGCGCTAATAAAAACGCGCCCGGACTCGGCAGTCGTCCCGCCGGAGGTCCCACGGCCGGTCACGGGCGCTCGGCACCGACGTCCTCGTCGGCCGGCCCCTGTCCGTCGAAGGTCGCCACGAACTCGTCCAGTCGAGCGGGGTCGTCAGCGGCCGGGAGCCGCTCGTCGGCCGTGCGACACTCCGCATCGACGGCGAGCCGGTCACAGACCAGATCGGCTGTCACCTCGGCCATCGCCCGGTAGGTAGTTAGCTTTCCGCCGACGATACTCGCCGCGTTCTCGACGCCGTCTGTCGCGTGGTCGAGGCAGACGTAGCCGCGTGAGATTCCCCGTCCCTCGCGGTCGGCTTCCGCTGGTTCGTACAGCGGGCGAACGCCCCACCACGAGCGACGTGGGTCCGCATCCGTGACGCCCGGAAGCAGCTTCGCACACTCGTCGAACACCGTCTCGATTTCCCACTCGTCTCGACGGAAGTCGTCGGGATCGTCGACCGGAACGCTCGTCGTGCCGAGGACGACCTCGCTCTCGTGCGGGACGATGATGTCGCCGTCGGCTGGCGGCCGACACCTGTTCAACACCGGTCCGAGACCCTCGTACTCGACTGCGATCATGAGTCCCTTCGTCGGCCGCATCTCCACCGTGAGTCCAGCCATCCGGGCGACGGAGCCCGCCCATGCCCCCGCCGCGTTCACGACGTATTCCGGCGCAACCGTCTCGTCGACGTTCCCGCCGACGGCGACTCCCGTGATCTGTCCGCCCTCGATGTCGATCCGTTGGACGGGCGCCCCGGTCAGTATCGTGGCACCGTGCCTGCGCGCGTCCTCCGCGTTCGCGGCGACCAGTCGCGACGGGTAGATCACCCCGTCGGGAACCCTGAGCACTCGCTCTGCGGCTTCCGCGAGCCCCGGAACGTCCTCACGGGCCGCTGCACTGTCTACGACTTCGGTCGGAATCCCGAGGTCCTCACAGGCGGCTCGCTTCTCGGCGAAGTACGCCGGATCGTCCTCGGCGAGTTGGACGAAAAAGCCGCCAGTGTCCCGCACGCACGCGCCGGCGATCTGTTTGAGTATGCGAGTCTCCTCGATGCACTCGACTGCACCCGCGCGGTCCGACTCCGCGTAGCGGGCGCCGCTGTGCAAGAGGCCGTGGGTGCGACCGGTGGTGCCGGCCGAGAGCCCGCCGCGCTCGACGAGCGTGACGTCTAGCCCGCGGAGCGCAAGGTCGCGAGCGACGCCGGCCCCGGTGGCTCCGCCACCGACGACGAGTACGTCAGTCTGTCGCATACCTCGTGGTTCGGTGTCGACGGGAATGTGAATGACGGCGAGAGCGCCCCGATTGCTACCCGGTGACGGGCGGCTGTTGCTCGGGGAGTTCAGGCCGTTCGGCCAGCGTCACGTTCACCTGCCGGCGCTCGCCGTCGCGCACGACCGTCAGCGTCACGTTCTCACCGGCGCGAACGTGCGTGAACAGGTAACTCGTCAGCACTTCGCCGGAATCGACGTCCCGTCCGTCGACAGAGACGATGACGTCACCGCCGACGGGGACGCGCGTCCCGTTCACGAACGTGAACTGGGAGGCACCCCGGAGCTTGTCTGCCGCCGGCGTGCCCTGGACCGTCGAGACGACGTACGCGCCCTCCGAGACGGAGAAGTTGTTGGCCGCGACGAGGGGCGGGGTCACCTGCGTGGTCGAGACGCCGAGGAACCCGTGTTCGTACTCGCCGGTCCTGGTCAGCGTGGGAACGACGGCGTCGATGACCGTGCTCGGGACGGCGAACCCGATGTTCTCGGCCCCGGCGCTCGCGATACCGGCCGTATTGATCCCGACCACCTCGCCCTGACAGGTGACCAGCGGTCCACCGCTGTTCCCCGGACTGATCGGGGTGTCCGTCTGCACGACGCTCGGGATCGAAAAGCCGAACACCGTCGGGAGCGTCCGATTGACGCCGCTGATGATCCCGTGCGTAATCGTCTCCTCGAGGCCGAAGGGGTTTCCGAGCGCGGCGACCTTCTGCCCGTGTGGCGGCGTTTGTTCTGCCACTGCAAGCGCGTCTGCGTACCCCGGGGTCTGGTTGACCCGCACGACTGCGAGGTCCGCGAACACGTCGCTGCCGACGACGGTTCCGGCCACCGTTTGCCCCTGACTGAACCTGACGAGCACTTCCTCGGCGTCGCCGACCACGTGTGCGTTCGTGACGACGTAACTGCTGTCGTTCACGTCTCCCTTCCGGTAGACGAATCCCGACCCCTGTCCGATCGGCGTCTGGATCGACACGACGGAGTCGATCGTCTCGTCGTAGAGCGAGACGTAGTCGCAGCCGGCCTGCTGGGGTGTGGCCTGCCGACCAGTTGCGACCCCGGTCCCGACACCGGTGCTCGCGACTACCACGACCAGGAGAACGCCCCAAATTCGGCACTTCATGAGTATCCCACACGGGTCAGAAACGGTTAGCGGACTGCAATCGTTTTGTTGCTTTGGCGCGGTCAAATGTCTCCGTTCCCTGGTCTTACTGTCGATAACCTCGGCCAAACGGAACGCTGGCGAATTGCCGACGGGTCAGCGGTGGTGACAGACGGTCGGAGATCGACAGGTACGACCCCGTCCCCTCCATACGACCGGTCATGACCGACGCCGACGCCGAGCTAACCGCGGACGGTATCACGGCTCGCTACTACGAGACGGCCGAAGAGCGCGTGCTCAGTTTCGCGCGTGAGGGTGCGACCGCCGCCATCGCACAGAACGTCGATGGCTACGCCATGCTCAAGGTCCGTCCAGCGCCCGACGGGGACGAACTCGAACGCTACTACGGGTTCGACATGGCCCTCGATCACGCCGCCGAGCTGCTCGGCGTCGCCCCCCACGACCTCCCGATACCGGACCCCGCGGCGGACATGGGGATGTAATCCGATCGAAACCGCCCGACGGTGATTGAACGAGGTTCCACGAACCGAACCCATATCGCGTCTGATACCACTCGTCACCGGCAAACATAAATGCTGAAAGACCCCTACCGGTGAGTGATGTCAGACCCACGCGTAGCCGGCATCGGCCTCACCCACTTCGGCAAACATCCCGAGCGAACGGGACGTGATCTGTTCGCCGAAGCGGGGCTGGCCGCCCTCGACGACGCGGGCGTCGACCCCGACGACGTCGAGGAACTCTTCTATGGCAATTTCATGGGCGAACTGGCGGAACACCAGGGCCACCAGGGCCCGTTGATGGCCGAAGCCGTCGGCCTCGACGTTCCCGCGACGCGCTACGAATCCGCCTGTGCCTCGAGCGGCGTCGCCGTCCGCGAAGCCGTCAAGACGGTCCGCAACGGCGAATCCGACGTCGTCATGGTCGGTGGTGCCGAGCGAATGACCAACATCGGGACTGCCGGCGCGACGGACGCGCTCTCTATCGCGGCCGACGACCTCTACGAGATCCGCTCGGGGATGACGTTCCCCGGCGCGTACGCCCTGATGGCTCGCGCGTACTTCGAGGAGTACGGCGGCTCCCGCGAGGACCTCGCCGCGATCGCCGTCAAGAACCACGAGCACGCCCTCCCCAACGAGTACGCGCAGATGCGCCAGGAGATCACCGTCGAGGACGCGCTCGACGCCCCGACCATCGCCGACCCGCTCGGCCTGTACGACTCCTGTCCCATCACCGATGGCGCGAGCGCCGCCATCATCGCCAGCGAGGAGTACGCCGAGGAGAACGACCTCGACGCGTCCGTCGCCGTCACCGGCACCGGCCAGGGTGGCGACAAACTGGCACTGCAGGACCGCCAGTACCACGCCCGCGCACCGGCGACCGAGGCCGCCGCCGATGAGGCCTACGCCGACGCAGGCATCTCGTCGGACGACGTCGATTTCCTGGAAGTCCACGACTGCTTCACGATCGCCGAGGTCCTGGCGCTCGAAGGCCTCGGCCTCTACGAGTACGGCGAGGGTATCGGTGCGGCCGCCCGCGGTGAGACGACCCGCGAGGGCGACCTGCCGGTGAACCTCTCGGGCGGGCTGAAGGCGAAGGGGCACCCGGTCGGTGCGACCGGCGTCGCTCAGATCGTCTCGCTCACGAAACTGCTGGAGGGACGCCACCAGCGAGCCGACGCCGTCGAGGACGCGACGACCGCGCTGGCCCACAACGCGGGTGGCACGGTCGCGAGTGCAACTGTTCACGTTATGGAGGTGCGAGAATGACTGACGCACGAGACGGCGAGTACGACGACCTGCTCGACGCCATCGAAGACGGTGAGGGGTACTATCTGGAGTGTGAGAACGGCCACGGGTCGCTCCCGCCGCGACTGGCCTGTCCGCAGTGTGGCTCACAAGAACTCTCGGAGGAACCGCTCCCAGAGTCCGGCGAAATCTCGACCTACACCGTAGTGACAGTCCCAACGCCGCAGTTCGAGGACGACGCCCCCTACGTGACTGCGATCGCCGACTTCGGCCCGGTTTCGATCACCGGCCAGATCACGGACGTCGACCCCGAAGACGTCGAGACCGGTGACGTCGTCGGCATCGGCGTCAGCGAGACGGTTACCAACGAAGAGCGACTGATCGCCTTCGAACCGCGGTAATCAGTCGCCCGTCTCTCGTTTTCTTTCGCTGCTCTCTCTGAGTGACGTTCTGCTTCTCCGACGCGTGCAATTTCGAGATGGACGGCAATAACCGATGGGCCGAGGGCGATGGCGACGCTCACAGCACCGATACCAGCAAGGACGGCGATCAGCCTTCGGAGCGGTGGCCTGCTCTGTTGGCTACTCTCGCGTCGTCGCGTCCTCGCCGCCCACCTCTTCGATCTCGATGTCGGTCATCGCGCCGGGGAGGTTTTCCCCGCGGACGACCTGGCGGACGAACTGGTCCGGGTGTTCGACGTGGGGCTGGAGGTCCGCCTCGTCGAACACGACGAGGCGCGCGTTCGCGGCTTCTGCGAGCCGCTCGCCGCCTTCCAGGGGCGTGGTCTTGGCCTGACGGCCCCAGACGAGCGTCACGGGCGCGTGCACGTTCGAGAGGACGGCCCCCAGGTCGACGTCCGGGTCCAGGAAGCCGGCGATGAACGAGGCGGGGGCGAATCGGCTCCCGGGCTGGTGGGCAGTTTGCCACTGGTACTCGACGAGGTCGTCGGTGATGTTGTCGGCGTCGTAGTAGCCGTGGTCGGCGTTGAAGTACCGGATGGAGCGCTTGCTCGTGATGACGTTGAACAGCGCCTCGCCGACGACCGGCGCGCGCAACAGCGAACGGAGCCAGACGCGACGCCCCGGCATCGTCTCCGCAGTCGGGCAGATCAACACGAGTTCGTCGACGGCGACGCTCTGGGCGGCGACCGCTGCGTACGCGCCCGAGAGCGACGAAGCCAGCACTCGGGGTTCGTCGGCCATCTCCGAAAGGAAGTCCTCGACGAAGGTGCTGTACAGCGACCCGGAGTACAGCAGTGGTGGGCGATCCGACCGGCCGAAGCCAGGGAGGTCGGGCGCGATGACGTGATACTCCTCGGCGAGCGCGTCGAAGACGCCGCGGAACTCGTGGCTGCTTCCCGACGCGTTCACGCCGTGGAGACACACCAGGTCGGGGGCGTCGGGATCGCCGGCCTCGGTGTAGCCGACGTCGAACCCGCGCCAGCGGTAGGTGCCCTGTTTGCCGTCGAGCGGCGGTTCCAACTCGCTGGCTCGCATGCCCAGTAGTCTGTTGACCCCCGCGGTCAGCCCGATACCCCCACCGATCCCTGCGACGAGCTTACGGAGCTTCATGTCTCGACCAACGGCAGACAAGCGCTTATACGTGGTGACTGATCAGGGACGCTGACGTTTTTCAGTAGCTGAGTGAGGCTCGAGGGAGCGCTCCAGTGCGCTCGAACCTATCAGGTGTCCCAGACCGTGCGGACGGCGACGGCCAGTGAGACGACGAACCAGGAGAGCAGTCCGAACACGTTCGTCGCCGGAGAGCCAGCGGCCGCGCCCCGCGTGAACGCTTCGCCGACGGCGAGCGTCAACACCAGGCCCCGGTACGCGCTGTTCGGGCTGAACGCGAGCAGCGGTTCAACCTGGCCCGGCGAGATGATGCCGCCGGAGAGCGCGGCGACGATGGACGCGTCGAAGCCGATGACGAGCGAGATGAACAGGATCGAGACCAGGGCGAGCGCCTCTCGCGTCGAGCGCGCGACGGCGGAGACAGCGGTCGCGATGGCGAGCGTCACGACGCCGAACCCCGCAGTCAGCGTGACGAACCGGAGGTAGATCGCCGGCGTGTCGATGGTCTCGTGGGCCGCGATGACCGTCACCTGCTCGGTCGGGGTGAAGGCCACGAGTGCGCCGGCGATCAGCAGCGGTGCCAGGACGACGGAGAGGAAGCCCGCGAGGCGGCCGAGGTAGACGCCGGCCACGAACGTGGGGCGTGAGATCGGATACGTGCGGATCGTTTCGAGTTCGCCGCGCTCCGCGTCGGCCATGATCGCCCGGTAGCCGAAGGCAAAGGCGAGGATGGGGACGAGCACTTCGGCCGGTCGCATGAGATCGAGCGTGAGGGGGAGATAGCCGCTGGTTCCGGCCCCTACGACGAGGCCGAGTAGGACGACGAGATACCCGAGCGCGAGGACGGCGATGGTTTTGGTCCGGAGGAGCGTCTCGAACTCGCGCTGGGCGAAAACCGCCGTCGTCCGCGCCGCCTTGCGCGCGTTCATGCGTCTCCCCCCTCGCCGTTTGCGCGCGGTGACTGCGCCGTTCGCGTCGCGACTTCGTCGCCCTCGTGGCTGACTAGCGCCGACATCGCTTCTTCGAGGTCGCTCGCCCCCGTGTCGGCGAGCAACTCGTTGGGCGCTCCCGTCGCCGCGACGTGTCCGCGGTCGATGAGGACTGTGTCGTCGGCGATGCGCGAGACCGCCCCGAGGTCGTGCGTGGCGACGATGACCGCTGCGCCCTCGTCGGCCAACTCGGCGATCGTCTCCGTGATGTGGTGGCTCATCATCGGGTCCAGGCCGCTGGAGGGCTCGTCGAGCACGAGCAACCCGGGATCGCCGATGGTCGCCTGCGCGATGCCGAGCAGGCGCGTCATCCCGCCGGACAGCGCCTCGACGCGACGGTCGCGGACGCCGCCGAGCCCCACTCGCTCCATGGCCGAGTCCGAATCGACGTCCTCGCCGACGAGGTCGGCGTAGAACGACAGCGTCTCGCGGACGGAGAACTGCGAGCGGAAGGCCGGTGCCTGCGCGAGATAGCCGACGGGGCGCGCGCCGGTCGTCGGCCTGGTCACGGTCCCGGAATCGGGCTGGAGCAGTCCGGTGATGACGCGCAAGAGCGTGGTCTTGCCGGACCCGTTCGGGCCGATGAGACAGGTGACTGTCCCGGGGTCGACCCCGAACGAGACGTCCTCGATGACGGTGAGGTCGCCGAAACTGACGGTGACTGCTTCCACGTCGAGTCCAACTGTGTCTGTCATGGGTGTGTTGCGTTCAGTTTGGCGAGCGTCTGGGGATGGGTCGGCTCCACGAGCGGCGCGTTGTCGACGATGCCGCTCTCCCGAAGGCCGGGGACGGCGTCCTGCAGGGTCCGGAGCATACCGACCGCGGGCGATTCCCGGAGGGTGAGTACGCCGTCGGCTTCCAGCAGGGCGCCTTCGATGTCTCCCGTCGGATGGTGGGCGGTGTCGAGCGTGCCGTCGCCGTCCTCGTCACGACCCGGGAGCGGTCCCCAGTAGTTGCCCCGCTCGTCGGTCCAGATGCGAACTGGGCCGCGGACTGCACCGACCTGGACCTCGTTGTCGACGATGTCGTTTTCGATCACCTCGTTCGAGGGCATCAGCGTGTCCGCTCTGATGCCGAGGCCGTTCCGGACGACGACGTTTTCCCTGGCCAGCGACCGGGTCGCCCCGATCGAGATGCCGATCTCGTTGTTCACGGCGACGTTGTCGACGATGAACGAGGAGGTGCCGGCGACCGAGAGGCCGATGTCGCTCCGGCGAACGTCGTTTCCGAGCAGGACGTTGCCCCGCGGCCGAGTCATGACGATGACGCCCGCGTTCGTCTCTCGCATGGTGTTGTTCGCGACGAGCGCACCGGAGGTGTACATCTCGTGGACGCCGTACCGCAGGTCCACCATCCGGCTGTCCCTGACGACGATCCCTTCAGCGCGATGGGTGTAGACGCCGTCGCGACCGCCGTGGATTGAGGTGTTCTGGACGACGACTGGATCGTACATCGCCAGGACGCCCATGAACCCGTCGGCCCATTCCTCGCTCCCTCGGACGGTCGTGTCACGAACGACAGTGCCGGGACTGTTGCGCATGATGACGCCCGTCGCCTGGGTGTCGACGTGAACGCCCGAGACGAGCGACCCGGTCGCGTTGTCGAACCGGATCGCCGAGTCGCCGCTGCCGTAGGCCACCCGGATGCGGGCGTCCCACTCGTCGTCGCCAACGTCGGCGATCGATCGGGAGCCGTTGGGCCCAACGCCCGAAATCTGCAGGTCGGTGACCGCCGATCGCGGCGCCCGGAAGTTCAGGACGGTCCCGGTCCCCGGTCCCTCGACGTGGGTCTCGTTGCCGACCCCGGAGATCGTCACCGGCTTCCGAACCGTTAGATTGGCGTCGTAGGTGCCGGCCGGCAGTTCGACGGTCGTGTTGGGCGGCGCCTGCTCGATCGCCGCGGCGAGGGTCGGCGCGTCCTCGCCCACGACGACCGAAACCGGCCGATCGTCGAGCGTCTCGGTCTCGCTGACCTGTTCGTCGGCCCACGCCGTGCGGTTCGTCACGATGGCGTCGAGTCGCTGTTCGGCGTCCGCACCCTGGCGGCCGGTCCGACTCAGGAGTTCGTTCCAGCCGACGACCGTCCCGCCGTACTCGCTCGCGAACGACTGCGCAGCCGCTTCCGATCCGAAGGGGACGACCGCGGCACCGCCGGGCGTCCGCGCCCGGCTGTCGACGACGAAATGCGCGTTGCGCGCCGACACCCACCCGACGTCGATCTCGTTCCGGGCGACGAGATAGTCGTCGCTCGTCAGCGCCGGGTCCGCGTTCGCGTAATCGGTCACGAACACGGCTAACGGCCGGCCGAACTGCTGATTCGTTCCCCTCTCACTGAGGTGGTCGGCGGCCTGGCCGACGCCGTAGTAGCCGATGACGTACTGGTACTGCGAGTAGAACACCTCGGCTTGCGGAATGCTGTAGCCCTCGTCCTGGGCTTCCTGCACGTCGACGCCCGTCAGGCCGAGCGTCAGCGTCTCGTCGAACGACACCGGTGAGACGCGCTGGTCGAGGGTCGGCGTGACGGCGAACCCGGTCGCCATCACCACCAGCACAGCCAGCAGGCCACCGAGGACGTACTTCACGTACATCGGGTTACATCCCGAGCTGAGCGATCATTTGCGGCGTCACGTCGTCGACCGTCACGAGTTCGCCGCCCCACTCGTCTTTGAACGACTGGGCGTCCGATTCCTTCGAGAACGCGATGAGATCTTTCCCCATCGCGCCCTTGACCTCCGAGCCGACGACGAAGGTCACTTTCCTGGCAGCGACGAAGTCCTCGGCGTTCACGTGGGTCGAGATCATCGTATCGCCCTGTTCCTCGAAGGTCCGGTAGTCGACGTTCGAGTAGTCCGTGACGTACATCACCGCTCGCGTCCACCCGCGGTCCTGGCGCTCGAAATCGTAGTTGAACGCCTCCCAGGTGCTGTCGAACCGCGCCGGGTTCTCGTGGCCTGACGGTTGCTCCCCCGGATAGAAGATTTCGGTCGTCGGGCCGGGATGGTTCGGAATGATCATCCCACAGACCTCACAGGCGTCGTCCGTGGTCAGGGTTACCGCGCCGGGAACGTTCTCGCTCGTCGTCGCCCCGTCGCGGTTCCCGATCTGGGTGCAGCCCGCGAGCGCCAGGGCCGCGCCGGCGGTCGCGCCGGTAAGGACCCGTCGCCGTGACAGTGCTGGGCTACAGTCGTGCGCTCGTGGTTGCGAGTGATCGTGCGAGCATGCGTGCTTTGCTGATCGTTCGTGTGAACAGGAGTTCGCGTGGGTGGGGTCGTGCATCGATGGGAGTGGTGTGGATGGTGTGCAGTTCTAGAACGTGACGTGTCGCTCTTTCCCGGATCTAGACGTTCGATGACTAAGCAGGTTTTCATCGTTCCCACACGATGGGAACTCCTCGGTCGCTACAGCCACTGGCAACGGTTTCGAGGCGGCGCTCTCAGTCTCGCTGGTCGCGGACGCACTCTTCGATCGGGTCGAGAACCTCGTCTGCGATTGTGTAGGGGTCGGTTTTGCGGTCGAGTACGCGGTCGACGAACCCGTCGATGCCGCCCCGCGCGTCGATCTCCGATGCCAGCAGTTCGCTGGCGTCCTCTCGGAGGAGCGTCCGAATCTCGGCGGCGTATCGCGAGCGGGCCTTTGCTTCTAGTTGCCCGGACTCGACGAGGTAGTCGGCGTGGTCCTCGAGGACGTCGATGAGGTCACCGATCCCGTCGCCGGTTTTGGCCACCGTCTCCACGATGGGGGGCGTCCACGACTGGCTCTCGTCGCTCGCCGTGCTCGTGGTCTCGGCCGTCTCCGCTTCCATCGCGCCGTGATGACCGGTGGCGACTGCGACCTCGTTTCGGCGCATCTCGACCATCTCTTTGAGTTCCTGGACCGTCCGGTCGGCGCCGTCGAGGTCCGCCTTGTTGACGACGAACAGGTCTGCGATCTCCAAAATTCCGGCCTTCAACATCTGCACGTCGTCCCCGCTCCCGGGCGGCACCAGCACCGCGACGGTGTCGGCGGTGCGAACGATGTCGACTTCGTTCTGGCCGGCGCCGACCGTCTCGATGATGATCTTGTCTTTGCCGAAGGCGTCGAGCGCCTTCACGGCGTCCGTCGTGGCCGTGGAGAGCCCGCCGAGCGACCCGCGGGCCGACATCGAGCGGAAGAACACGTCCATGTCGCCCGTGTTCGAGGCCATGCGGATGCGATCGCCCAGCACGGCACCGCCCGTGAACGGCGAGGAGGGATCGATGGCGATGACGCCGACGGTCAGGCCCTGCTCGCGGTACGATTCCGCCAGTTTGTCGACCAGCGTCGACTTGCCGGCGCCCGGGCTGCCGGTGACGCCGATGACGTCCGCGTCGCCCGTGTGTTCGTGCAGCTGTGACACCAGCTCGCGGTAACCCGGCGACCGGTTCTCGATCTTCGTGATGGTGCGGGCCAGGGCTCTGTGTTTGCCCGCGAGCAACTCCTCGATGAGCTGATCTGTCATTCTCGCTCGGGCACGTTCTCCTCGACGTACTCGATGATCTCGTCCATCGACGCCCCCGGACCGAAGATCTGGGCGACGCCCAGGTCGAGCAGGTCGTCGCGGTCCTCGTCGGGGATGATCCCGCCGACGAGGACGAGCGTGTCGTCGAGCGCGTCGTACTCTTCGAGGCCGTCCATGATCTTCGGCACCAGCGTGTTGTGGGCGCCGGAGAGAATCGAGATCCCCAGCACGTCGACGTCTTCCTGAACCGCCGCCTGGACGACCTCGTCGGGCGCCTTGTGCAGGCCCGAGTAGATGACTTCGAATCCCGCGTCGCGGAACGCGCGCGCGATGACGTGTGCACCGCGGTCGTGGCCGTCCAATCCGACCTTGCCGACGAGACACCGAATCGTCCGCTGCTCCTGGTCAGCGCTCATGCCAGTTCATAGCACGTTGGGCGCTTTCACTCTTGCCTTTCCACGGCGCAGTCGGGGACTCGCGGGCCCGAACCCGACGGACTCATGGGGCTGCCGTCCACAGAGCCCAGTATGGCTGTCGCCGATGATTCCCAGAGCTGGCCGAAGGCACACCCCCGCGCCGTAACCGCCGTCCTCTCCGCCCTCGGATACGTCCTCGTCGTCGGTGCGTTCGCCGGCCTCCTGCCGCTGCCGACGATCAGTCGCGACGCCGTCATCTTCCTCGGCGACGCGATCGCTGTCGTGAACACGCTCGCGCTCGCCGCCATCGTCGCCGGCGTCGCGTTCATCAAACGGGACCAGATCCGCAAACACCGGGCCGCGATGCTGACCGCGTTCGCACTCATCATGGTCTTCCTCGTGCTGTACCTGGTCAAGGTGGGCGGCGGGTTCGAGAAGTCGATCAACGCGACCGGACCGATCTACTACGCCTATCTCGTGATGCTGGCGGTTCACATCCTCCTGTCGGCGCTGGCGGTGCCGGTCGTCCTGCACGCAGTCGTCCTCGGACTCACGCACACGCCCGACGAACTCCGCGACACCAGTCACGCTCGCGTCGGCCGCATCGCCGTCGGGGCCTGGGGACTGTCGCTCGCGCTCGGGATCATCACGTACGTCCTCCTCAACCACGTCTATGGCTGGGAACCGCGCCATGCGCTGCTCTTGCTCGTCGCCACGACCAGGCCGCTGGTTCCGACGGCCGAGTGACCGGTTCCGGAAGTCGACTTCGTTGAGCCGAAAGTACATATCGGATGGCGGGGAACCCTTCCCTGGAGACATGAAGAAGGTCCTCGCACGCGTTGGTATCGGAAACGCCACAGTGGATACAGTACTGCCCTCTCCGACGGTTCGACCGGGGGAGACGATCGACGCCGAGGTCAACATCGTCGGCGGGAACGCCGAACAGGAGATCGGCGACATCCGGTTCGAGTTGGAGACGCGGTTCCGGACCGAAGACGGCTATCGCGAGATGGACATCGACCGGTTCACGCTCGCGGAGGGGCTGACCATCGCTCCGGACCAGGAGGAGACACGGCCGGTCTCGATCGAGATTCCGTACGACACGCCGGTGACTCTCGGGAACATCGAGGTGTGGGTCGAGACTGAACTCGACATCGACCTGGCGGTCGATCCGGAAGACAGAGACTACCTCGACGTCGAGCCGACGCCGCGGCTCCAGACCGTCTTCGACGCACTGGAAGACCTCGGGCTCTCGTTTCACAGCGCGGAGTGCCAGGCCGATCCGTACAACCGGTACACGAGCACCCGGTTCATCCAGGAGTTCGAGTTCCGTCCCGCGGGGGGACCGTTCCGCGGCCAACTCGACGAACTCGAAGTCGTCGCCCAGCCCGGCCCCGACGAACTCACGCTGTTCCTCGAAGTCGACCGGCGTGGGGGGCTACTCAGCGAGATGACTGACATGGACGAGCAACACGTCCGGACGACGGTGACCAGCACTGACGTCTCGGAGGTTCGGTCCGATCTCGAAACGCTGATCGAGCAACACGCCTGACGCCGGCGCGATTCCGGCTGTCAGTCCGTTCGCGGGAGTGCCACCGCACCGGCGGCGAAGAACACGAACGTCAGTCCGGCGAGTACGCCCAGGTAGAACAGCGGTCCGGGCGCGGCCATCCCGAAGAACGGCTCCGTCGAGGGCTGGAAGGTGACCGACCTGACGCCCCGGGAGAAGAAGGTCAACGGGGAGAGTTCGGTGGGGAGCCACGCCGGCAGCATCGACGGCGGCACGAACGTCTCGGAGAGAAAGAGGAGCGGCAGCGCGAGCGCGTTGCTCGCCGCGATGACGCCGTCCTGCGAGTCGGCGAAGCTCCCGAGCATCGCACCGACGCCACAGAACAGCGCCACGCCGAGGCCGACGAAGGGAACGAGCAGCGGCGAGAACGCGATCTGTGCGCCGGTCACGACCACGATGAGGCCGAGCAGGAGCAAGCCGGCGAGCCCGATGACGACGACGTTGACCAGCGTCTGAGCGAGCAGCCACTCCCACCGCGACAGCGGCGTCGTGGCGAGTTTCTCGAACTGGTTGCCGTCTCGGTGGCGGGCGACCTCGCTCCCGACGCGGGACAGCGGCGTGAAGAGGACGACGACGGCGAGATACCCGGGGACGTAGTACGCGGGCGGTTCCGTGAACAGCCCGCCGCCGGTCGCCTGGGTCTGGACCAGCGCGCCGAAGATGAGGATGATGATGACCGGGAAGAAGAACGTGAAGAACACCGCCGTCCGTCGGCGAAGGAACGAGTACCAGGCCGCGAGAAACGCAGCCTGAACGCGACCGACGGCGGTCATCGGTCACCCCCAGCGGCGGTATCGACACGGCCGCCGTCGGCCAGTGGAGTCTCGCCGGCCCGGACGACCTCTCCGCTGGCCGTGACTGCCTGGCCGGTCAGGTCGAGATACACGTCTTCGAGGTCCGGTTCGGTCCAACTCAGTGAGTCGTAGCTCGCACCGGTCGCTTCCAGCGTCTCGACCACGTCGCCGATGGCTTCCGGCGGCACGTCGTAGATCGTGAGCTGTCCGTCTGCTAACTCGGACGGATAGGAGAACTCGTTCGTCACGGACGGTTCTGCGTCCGTGTCGACGACCAGCCGACTGTCACCGCCGTGGTTCGCGATGAGCGAGTCGGGTGCATCACAGGCGATCAGTTTCCCGTCGGCGAGCAGCCCCACGCGGTCGGCCAGGCGTTCGGCTTCGGCCATGTAGTGGGTCGTGAGGAAGACCGTCGTGCCGCCGGCGGCCAGGTCCTCGATGAGTCGCCAGACTGCGCGGCGTCCAGCCGGGTCGATGCCGGTCGTGGGTTCGTCCAGCACGAGCAGGTCCGGGTCGTTGACGAGCGTCGTCCCGAGGCAGGTCCGGCGCTGTTGCCCGCCCGAGAGGTTCTCGTACCAGGTGTCGGCGTCGTCGGCGAGCCCCACGTCGTCGAGGACGCTGTCGACGTCCCTGGACTCGTCGTAGAGGCCGCCGTAGTAGCTCACGAGTTCGCGAGCCGTGAGGCGATCCGGTGGATCGAAGTTCTGCGGGAGGAGGCCGATCCGTGCACGATCGACGGCACGGGGCGACTGATCGAAGACGCGAACTGTTCCTTCTGCGTCGGTCGTCCCGAGCAACGCGCGGACGAGGGTCGTCTTCCCGGCGCCGTTCGGGCCGATGAGCGCGAACACCTCGCCCTCGTCGATCGAGAGCGAGACGCCATCGAGCGCGACGGTGTCGCCGTAGACCCGGCGGACGTCTTCGGCGACGACGGTTGCTGCCATGTCAGGAGAGGTGGCCGGAACGAGGGTAAGGGATTCGGTTCAGGTCACTGCGACGATCCACCGTCCGAGCGCGAACGCCACGATGACGGCCCCTTCCGGACGAGTCAACTCGGCGTCTGTCCAGGCGAGCACCACGACGACGGCCACCGTGAGCGCCAGCAATCCCACGCCGACGGGGGCCTGGCTGCTGACCTCCAGCGGCGCCAGCACGGCGGCACCACCGAGTCCGAGCGTGACGTTCGTGAGATCACTCCCCAGGAGGCTTCCGGCGGAGACGTCCTGCTGGTCGCGTCTCGTCGCGATGACCGCCGTCGCCAGTTCCGGCGTGGAGGTGCCGACGGCGACCACGGTGTTCCCGATTGCCCACTCCGACAGGCCGACCAGTCGCGCGAGGTCCGCTGCACTCGTCACGAGAAAGTGGGCACTCGCCACCACGACGACCAGCCCGCCGACGAGTTGCAACACCGAGACCACGCCCTCCCAGTGGTCGGTCGGATCGCTCGGTAGCGGCACTGTCTCAGGTCGCTCGCGCGTTCGGTTCGCGTCGGACCGAACCAGCAGGCCCACGTACCCGATCCACACGGCGACCAGAGCGAGCCCTTCGATCCGACCGAGTTGCAGGTCCAGGACGAACGCCGTCGTCACAGCACCGACGGCCAGCAGCACCAGCCCATCGCGACTCACGACTCGGTGCGGGACCGTCACTGGGCCCAGGAGCGCGATCCCGCCGAGGATGAGCCCGAGGTTGAACACGTTCGACCCGACGACGTTCCCCATGGCGATCGACGCCTGTCCCTCGACCGCAGCGTCGAGCGTCACGACGAGTTCCGGTGCGGAGGTTCCGACGGCGACGATAGTCAATCCGATGACGAGTTCCGAGAGCCCGAGGCGTTCGCTCACCGCGACTGCACCAGCGACGAGTCGTCCGGCACCGACGTACAGCCCGCCGATGGTCAGACAGACGACGACCAGGTCGATCGCGATCGCGGTGCCGGCGCTCATGCGTAGATGGTGGCGTGCCCTGGTCAAAAAGGACTCCCAGTCGTCGTCACTCAGACGTGCGAGCGCACTTGCCGGACGATCTCGTCGACGTCGAACTCGTCTTCGTGCTTGTCGAAGATCGTCTCTCCGTCGACGCTGACGGTGAAGACGCCGTCGGTGCCAGTGCGGAGCGTCACGGCATCCAGTTGCTCACCGTACGTCGTCAGGAGCGCGTGCTGGACGTCTGCTGCCCGATTCAAGAACCCGCAGGGGACGCAGTATTCGATTTCGACGGTCGGCATAATCGGCCATAGCGGGGCCAGCAGTTTCAACCCTTCTTACCGGCCGAACGGCCGCCAGTACAGCAGGCCGACGGTCGCGACGAACACGACGGTCGAGAGTCCGTAGGACTGTGTGTACACCGCGCTGGCGATCGCCGTGCCGCTGCCGAAAACCCCGGTGATGATCGTCGCAAGCACCGGCCAGGTGCAACTGACACACGAGAGCAGTCCGAGAAGCCCGGTCACGGCCGAGCCGGCCGCATCGAGCACGGTCGCGTACACCAGGTACGCGAGTGCCGCGTAGCCGATCGCCTTGTACGGGAGAATCGTGATGGTGAAGTGGGAACTACTGTAGAACACTGCCGGCCCCCAGCCCGGTGGGAGCCCCATCTGTACCGAGAACCCAGTGGGGCTCGGAATGGGGCCGGCGATGAGCCCACCGACGTACGCCAGCACCCCGAAGTAGCCGACAGCGAGTGCCAGCCCGATGCGACGGTGCCGTGTACTGGTCGGCGTCGGTCGCGTGCGAACGATCGCCCAGATGCCCACGTTGATCCAGACGAACGGATACAGCCAGTACCTGACGGCGGTCAAACCCGTCAGTTGGCTCTCCGAAACCGTCGCGTACAGGAAGAGGAGGAGGATCTCGAAGTTGACGACGATCGCTCCCCAGACGATGGTCTCCGTCTCCGGTCGCAGTCGAGTCGCCCACTCCGAGAGGCCTGTCGAGTTCGTGTTCATATGGCGAGTGCGTCGACGACGACCGCCAGGAGTACTGCGCCGAGATAGGCGTTCGAGGCGTGGAATGCCCGGAACGCGGCTGATTCGGTCTGCTCCCAGTGGAGTTTGATGACCGTCCACAGGAACACCGCTCCCAGTGTGGTCGTCGCCGTGGCGAAGAGCCACCCGAGGTCCGTGAGCGATGCCAGAACCGTTGCCGACAGGAGCGTCGCCGACAGCCACAGGAGGATGTGTTTCCGCGTGGTCGCCTCACCGCGGACGACTGGCATCATCGGGAAGCCGCCCTTCTCGTAGTCGTCCTTGTAGGCGAGCGCGAGGTTGTAGAAGTGGGCGGGCGTCCACACGAAGATGAGTCCGGCCAGCGCCAGTCCGGGCAGGCCGATCCTGCCGGTGACGGCCGCCGAGCCGATGAGCGCCGGGAGCGCTCCGGCTGCGCCACCGATGACGGTGTTCTGCACCGTGTTGGGTTTGAGCACCAGCGTGTAGATGACGCTGTAAAACAGGATTGCGGCCAGTCCGAGCGCGGCTGCGAGGGGATTGATCTGGAGGAACACACCGACCGAGGCCACGGCGAGCGCCAGGCCGAAGGTCACCGCGTTCCGCACTGGAATCTGGTGCGTCGCGATCGGACGGTCGCTCGTCCGGTCCATCCGCTTGTCCTTCTCGCGTTCGAGGACGTGGTTGAACGTTCCGCTGGCTCCGATCGCCAGCACACCACCGCCGAGGGTGAGCACGACGGTTCGCACGGTCAGCGCCGGTCCCGCTGCGAGGGCCATGCCAGCGGACGCCACGAGACAGAGGAGCCACATCAGCCGCGGTTTCATCAACCGGAAATACGCGTTCGCGATGTACTTTGCACGCGTGAGCGGGCCGACGCCGGCCAGTTGCTCGGACGCCCCGGATTCGTCGGCAGCGACTGGCTCGTCGTCGTGCGTGAGCTCTGCGGTCGTGGTCGCCGAGCGCGGTGCGCGCTCCGGCTCAAGGTGCCACGCCAGCGCGAGGGTCAGGCCCGCGAAGATTCCCATTCCCGTGACGAGATGCGCCATGGGAAGCGGTGCTGACGCGCCGGTGAGCGCCACGTACGCGCCGATGGCGATCTGGACGGGATAGAGGGCGAGCGTCGCTGCGAGCGTCGCCTTCACTCTCGTCGCGATACCGTCCCGGCGGAGGGCTGCGACGACGGTGCCGACGGCGAGCAGCCCGACGACCACCGTGACCATGCGGTGGACCCAGGCGACCAACAGCGTCGGCGTCGAAAGCGTTGGCGTCTGGTGACAGAGTGGCCAGCTAGAACAGGCGTTCGCGGCGTCGGCAAGTGCAGCCGTCGCACCGAGGACGACCAGGAGATACACTCCCATAGCCGTCCCTGCCAGCAGCGTACTGAACCGGAAGCGTGGGATGCGCTGGAACACGGCTGATTCTCTCACTACTGAACCCTTTGAGCGGGCCCACTTATGCCCCCCGCTTTTTGTGTGCTAACTCTGGTAAACGGACGGAGAAACCACGTGCAGGGGGTTCTGGTCAGTGGAAGACAGCAGCTATTTATGCCCGAATTCCCAACCCCCGGATAATGGTAAACCGCAAGCGCGTCGGGCTGATGTCGCTTTTCGGTGTAACCCTGTTTTTGGCTGCGGTCCAACCGGCCGTGGCGCAGGGAACGGAATCGACAGTCACAGAGGGTCTCATCTGGGGCCTCAACAGCAACCTGCTGTACGTGGCTGTCCCAATCACCGTGTTGGTCGAGGGCATCCTGATCTACACGGTCTGGAAGTACCGGAACGCGGACGAAGCGAAGCCGACTCAGGAGAACCGCCGACTCGAAATCACCTGGACCATCGCCACGGCGATCATTCTACTGTTCGTCGGTGTCGCGTCCTACCAGGTCCTCGGGAACCCCTACGTCTCGGCCACGTCCGACCAGCAGGTCGAGTCGCCGGGCAACATGGAAGAAATCGAGGTGTACGGTCAGAAGTACATCTGGAACTTCGAGTACCGCGTCGACGCCGAGGGCGTCAGTGGCTCGGGCCTCACGCTCGAGAACGTCTCCCTCGACGGGGCGACCGTGACGAACGTCACTGGTGACGGTATCCGCGTCGAAAACGCGCAGATATCCGGGAGCAGTATCGAGAGCGGCACGCTGGTCAACGGGACCGTCACGGGCGCGGAGAACACCACCGGTGACGACGTCTCCTTCGACGGAGTGACCGTCGAGTCCGCCGCGATTTCGGATGCGACGATCCGCAACGGAACGGCGTCGTCCTCCGGGACGATGATGATGCCGACGAACCGCGACGTCGAGATCAACATCACGTCGCGTGACTGGCTCCACTCCTTCCACGTCCCCGGACTGGGCCTCAAACAGGACGCCTTCCCCGGTGAGTGGAATACGATCAAGACCCGAGCGACCGAGACTGGACAACACCAGCTCTACTGTGCAGAGTACTGTGGCTCCGGCCACTCACAGATGCTCGGGAACGTCACCGTCGTCTCTCAGGACGAGTACCAGCGCTTCCTCGTGGAGTCCTGGCTCGAAGCACAGAGCTAATCCGAACCGTTCTCGCCGTTTTTTCGCCACGACGCTCGTGGCTCCCGCTTCAGTTTCCGACTGTCAGTCGCAACTCGCGAGTCCGAGAGAACTGTCGTCGATCTCACCGGCCAGGTACTGCTCGCCGAGTTCCGTCGTTCGATAGACTACTTCTTCGCTGACCTGTTCGACGAGTCCGTGCTCGACGAGGACTTCCGTCCGTCGCTCCACGTAGCCGAGGTGCATCCCCAGCCTGTTTGCGACGAGCGCCAGGTAGTCCGGACGTTCCTCTTTGAGGTGCCTGAGAATGTCTTCGTCGGCAGCCCGCATCCAGTTCGGTTGCGCCATGGTTCTCCGTTCCCAGACCATGGGGCTTGGTCACACATAACACTATCGGGCTGTCGTACGCGAAAAACTACAGCCGCAGTGTCAGCAGACGTTCGCCGTGGCGTACACGTCACCGGACTCGGTGATCTCGACGCCGACGCCGACCGCGTTCGCGTTCTCGTAGAGGAGACGAGGACGCAGGAACTGGTTCTCGAACCATCGATCCACAACTGCCGAGGCAACGGCCGTGTTGTTCTCGTGGTAGTAGTACTGGTTGTTGTGCTCGTACGTTCGCCCTGCTTTGGCGTACGCGATCGTTTCGAGTTTGTTTCCGTCGGCGTCGATGTTGTGTCCGCCGCCGTTAGAGAGGAAGATGCACGTGCTGTACAGATCGTTCTGGCGATACCGCTGGAGACTGGACTGGCCCTCGATGGTGTGACTCAACTTCCGCTCTTCGGCCATCTGTTTGCTGTGGTTGCGGGACATCGTCGTCACCTCGGAGGACAGTTTGCCAGTAACCTCCAACTCGTCGAGCCCGCGAGACTCTCGTTCCTCGTTGATGAGCCGGCCGATCTCCGTCTCGATCGCGTCATCCTCGAACTCCCTGACGCTCACGGTCGTCTCCTGGTCGCCAGCTGGTCCGCCGTTCTGGGACGAACCGTTCGGTGACGACCCGGGCCCCGCCGTTGGAACTGGTGTGCCTGTTCCACCGTCAGGAATCGGCGTCGCTCCGCCGCCACCGCCACCGTTGTTCGTTTGCGTGCCGGCCGTTCCGCCGAGTTGCATCCCGATGAGGATTCCGACTCCCATCGAGACGAGAACGATCACCCCGAGGACCGAGAGTGCCGCTTTGTTTACCATACTAAGTGGATATATGCTAGCTAGTAAATCAATGTTGGGTGGTGATCACGAGTCTCGCGTCGCTCGACGACACTGTTCCAGACGCACCGTAAGACGGTATTAACGTCTGGTTTAGGTACTATTTTCCGAATAATTCGCACTTATGACCGTTCTTCTGCCCAGATTCTCCTATCGAGATGTTCGTTTAGCTTACGTCGTTGCTGCACAGAGCAACCCAGTTAACGACTACATACACTAACCTTGGCTATCGGCTGGCAGGTTACTGCCCCTAAAGTCCCAGTAATCTGTCTGTTTCTGTGGCCCCGGTAGCGAGGGTCCACGCTGTCCCGTCTTTTGTTGCACAGCTGTCGTTTTCACGTGTCGTCGAGCCATCCCGAAAACCCAAACCGCTGCCGCTGCATCCACCGCCATGGTTCGCAGAAGCGTCCTGTTCTCGCCCGGCGATCAGCCAGCACTCATGCGAAAAGCACCCGGGTCGGGTGCAGACGTCGTCGTCTTCGATCTCGAAGACGCGGTCGCACCCGAGCGGAAGTCAGAGGCGAGATCGGCTGTCAACGACGTGCTCACGGACGAGTCCTTCGACCCCGAGTGTGAGGTCTGTGTTCGCGTGACGCCGCCAGACGTCGCTGCCGCCGCGGACCTCGAAGCCGTACTCGACGGATCGCCGCGCATTGACAGCGTCATGCTTCCGAAGGTGACGGACGCCGCCGACGTGGCAGCGGTCACTGCGTTGCTCGACAACCACGATGTCTCGCTCGACGTGATTCCGCTGGTCGAGTCAGCTGCTGGAGTGCTGCACGCCGAGGAGATCGCGGCGACGGACGGCACCGCTGCCATCGCTTTCGGCGCAGAGGACCTCGCTGCCGACGTCGGTGCCACCCGTACCGAGGAGGGTACTGAGGTGCTCTACGCACGGGAACACGTCGTCTTGGCTGCGAGCGCAGCCGACGTCGACGCGATCGACACGATCCACGCCGACATCCAAGACGCTGCTGGCCTCCGCGAGCAGACGGAGTTTGCCATCGAACTCGGGTACGACGGGAAGATGGCGATCCACCCGTCGCAGGTCGACGTCATCAACGACGCATTCACCCCCTCGACTGACAGGATCGAATGGGCCGAACGGGTCCTCGCCGCGAAGGCCGACGCAGAGGCTGAGGGCCGAGGCGTGTTCAGTGTCGACGGCGAGATGATCGATGCACCGCTGATCGCGCAGGCCGAACGCGTCCTCGAACGGGCACGCGCTGCCGACGATCGGTGAGTTGCCACTCGAATATATATTGTATTAATACATTTGTATGGTATTGACAACATCACGTTTAATACCGCAGTCGGCAATTGATTGGCCATGGCTGAGGACGTGAACCCGTTCGAGAGCCTCCAGGAGCAGATCGACGATGCTGCTGTCTACGTCGACGTGAAGCCCGACGTTCTCGAACGGCTGAAACAGCCGGAACGGGTGCTCGAGACGAACCTGTCCGTCGAGATGGACGACGGATCGATCGAGGTATTCAAAGCGTTTCGCTCGCAGTTCAACGGGGATCGCGGCCCGTACAAGGGCGGCATTCGATATCATCCGAACGTCTCTCGGGACGAGGTGAAGGCGCTCTCTGGGTGGATGGTGTACAAGTGTGCCACCGTGGACATTCCGTACGGCGGTGGAAAAGGCGGGATCGTCGTCGATCCTCGCAACTATTCAGTGAACGAACTCGAACGGATCACGCGCGCGTACGCGACCGAACTTCGTCCGATAATCGGTCCTGACAAAGACATTCCCGCGCCGGACGTCAACACCGGCCAGCGGGAGATGAACTGGATCAAGGGCACCTACGAGACGCTGGAGAACACGACGGCACCCGGGACAGTCACCGGGAAGGCGCCGACCAGCGGCGGGAGTGCCGGTCGCGTCGAGGCGACGGGCCGCTCGGTCATGCTGACTGCCCGCGAAGCGTTCGCGTATCTCGGGAAGGACATCGAGTCTGCGACCGTCGCAGTCCAGGGGTTCGGAAACGCGGGCTCGGTCGCTGCACGACTCGTCGACGAAGAACTGAACGCGAACGTCGTCGCCGTCTCTGATTCGAGCGGTGCGATCTACAACCCGGAGGGGCTCGACGTCGCCGACGCGAAAGCCCACAAGAACGCGACCGGACAGCTCAAAGGCTACGAGGGCGCCACAACGGAATTCACGAACAGGGACCTGCTCACCGAGGACGTGGATTTGCTGATTCCGGCGGCCCTGGAAAACGCGATCGATGCGGCCATCGCCGAGGACGTCGAGGCCGACATCATCGTCGAGGCTGCGAACGGGCCGTTGACGCCCGACGCCGACGAAATCCTCGCCGACCGCGACGTCGCTGTGTTCCCCGACATCCTCGCGAACGCCGGCGGCGTCACGGTGTCGTACTTCGAGTGGGTCCAGAACCGACAGCGCTTCTCCTGGACCGAACACCGAGTCAACGAGGAGTTAGAGCGGATCATCTGCGACGCGTTCGACACCCTCACGGAGACCTACGAGGCGACTGACGCACCGAACTATCGGACTGCCGCGTACGTGGTCGCTATCGAACGCGTGGCCCGTGCCGCCAAAGATGCAGGGCAGTTCCCGTAACTGTCAGGCTGGAAACGCCGGTTTTCCCGTGAGTGCCTGATTCGCTGCCCCTACCGCACGTGTTTTGCCGACTCCGTTCCTAAACGCAGCCATGGCTGTCTACCAGCGGGAGGTTCGCGTCGCCGCGCCGTTCGAGGACGTGTGGGAGTTTCACTCGCGGGTCACTGGACTGGAGGCGCTCACGCCCGACTGGATGAATCTCGACGTCGAATCTGTAACGGGGCCGGACGGCGAGTCCGATCCGGGAATCCTCGAAGCCGGGTCGCGGATCCAGTCGTCGATCCGGCCGCTCGGGATCGGGCCGCGACAGAACTGGACGTCCGTCATCGTCGATCGCGAGGAAGGTGACGGCGCTGCGATGTTCCGCGACGAGATGGAAGGCGGCCCTTTCCGGGAGTGGGAGCACACCCACTCGTTTTTCGCCGACGGCGACGGGACTCTCGTCCGCGACCGCATCGAGTACGAACTCCCGCTCGGAGGACTCGGCCGCCGGCTCGGGCCGCTCGCGACCGTCGGCCTGGGACCGATGTTCTGCTACCGCCATCGGCGGACGAAGGAACTACTGGAGTGACGACAGGCAAGTCGCCGGACACGTCCTGACCTTTTTCGCTCCGTTCGTGGAAGCGTAAGCCATGACAGACGTTGCCGTGGTCGGCGGGGGACCAGCGGGGCTCAGCGCGGCCCTGTTCACTGCCAAGAACGAACTGGATACCGTCGTCTTCGACACCGACGAGACGTGGATGCACAAGGCGCACCTGTTCAACTATCTCGGCATCGAGAGCATGGACGGGTCGGCGTTCATGGAACACGTCCGCGAGCAAGTCGACGAGTTCGGGGTCGATCTGCGGCAGGGTGAAGCGGTGACGAGCGTCACCGACGCCGGAGACGGCTTCGAGATAGAGACGGCCGACGGCGAATACCAGGCGAGGTACGTGGTGCTCGCGACCGGCACCGACCTGGATCTCGCCGAGCAGTTGGGCTGTGACATCGCTGCGAACGAAACCATCGACGTGGACCTTTCAATGGAAACGAGTGTCCCCGGCACGTACGCGACGGGCGCGATGGTACGAGACCAGGAGTGGCAGGCAATCATCTCGGCTGGGGACGGCGGCGCGGCCGCACTCGACATCCTGAGTACCGAGAAAGGCGAGCACTTCCACGACTTCGACACGCCAGCCGACGCCGAGTGACCCGACGAAGGACTGGAAGCTTCCGTGTCGGATACATGAACGCCTAAGACCGCTCCGGTCCTCGCCGGACGTATGCGACTCGACGATTACTGGGGTGTCGGGCCGAAGACTCGGGAGCGCCTCACCGAGTCGATCGGCGAACCGGCAGCGATCGAGGCCATCGAATCCGCCGATAGCCGCGCGCTGATGGCCGCTGGCCTGAGCCGCGGACGGGCGACGCGGATTCTCCGACGGGCACAGGGCGGCGAAGGCATGGACGTCCTCGCCACGCGGGACACCCGCGACGTGTACAAGGACATCCTCGATTTGGCCAGCGAGCACGCCGTCACGCGCCACGCCGAAGATCGCATCCGCGTGCTCACGCCACTGCGCGACCGTGAGACGATGGAGTCCCGCCTGGACACTGTGCTTGACGCCGTCGACGCCTGGGATGCACTCGACGCGGCGTCACGGGCCGCGGTCGTCGAGGCGTTCGAGACGCACGACAGCATCGACGGGGGCGAGCGGTCCGCCGTCGAAACCGCACTCGAACTCGTCGATGCCGAGGTTTCGGGTGGCGTGTTCGAACAGCTCGACCCGCTGGACGCCGACGCGCTCGCCGACGCGGCCGATGCGCTCGCGGCACTCGGTGACGGCACCGTCGGCGCAGGGGTCGACGACCGACTCGACGACCTCCGCGACCAGCAGACCGCCGTCGAGGAACTCTCGGCGAACCAGGCTGACGTGCTCGAAACGGTACAGGAGGGCGTCCGCGGCACCGACGAGTTCCGCGAGGAGTTCGTCCGACACGTCACCGACGAGACCGGCATCTCGCTGACCGCAGTCAGAGAAGCGATGCCGTCGGACGCGACCGACGCGGCCGGGTTCGTCAGCGAGACGCTGCGGTCGCTGGCCGACGACCGACGACGGGCCGTCAGCGAGCGTGCAGACGAAGTGGCAGCAGATCTCGAGGGCGCCATCGAGACCGCCAGAGAGGACATCGACGCGGCGGTCACGGCGGTCGACGACATCGCCTTCTACGTCTCGCTGGCCCGGTTTGCGCTCGAATTCGACCTCACGCGCCCGACGTTTGTCGAGGACCGAGAGACGATCGCGGTGGCCGACGCCAGAAACCTCGAGCTGGTCGGCGTCGGCGACCAGTCAGTCCAGCCGATCACCTACGCCGTTGGTGAGCACGATCTCGACGTCTCGACTGCGGACGCGCCGCCCCGTGGCGACCAGGTGACCGTCCTGACTGGAGCGAACAGCGGTGGGAAGACCACGTTGCTCGAAACGCTCTGTCAGGTCCAACTCCTCGCTCAGATGGGACTGCCCGTTCCCGCCCGCGCGGCCGAGGTGAGCGTCGTCGACGTCGTCGTTTTCCATCGGCGACACGCCAGTTTCAACGCCGGCGTCCTCGAATCGACGCTGCGGACCGTCGTCCCGCCGCTCACGGACGACGCCAGGACGTTGATGCTCGTCGACGAGTTCGAAGCGATCACGGAACCGGGGAGCGCGGCCGACCTCCTGCACGGTCTCGTCACGCTGACGGTCGAACGCGGCGCGATGGGCGTGTTCGTCACCCACCTCGCCGACGACCTTCAGCCGCTCCCCGACGAGGCTCGCACGGACGGCATCTTCGCCGAAGGTCTCACGCCTGATCTCGACCTGGCCGTTGACTATCAGCCCCGCTTCGGCACCGTCGGCAAGTCCACGCCGGAGTTCATCGTCTCCCGGCTCGTCGCCGACGCCGGGGACAGACAGGAACGCGCTGGCTTCGAGACGCTCGCGCAGGCCGTCGGCGAAGAAGCCGTGCAGCGAACCCTGGCCGACACCCGCTGGACGAACTGACGAAGGAGAAACGTCACGTCGCTTCTCTCACGCCAACGACACACCGTGTTTCCGGTGAATGTCCGAGTAACTACCGTCTGCACAGACGTACTGGCAGTTTCATTTCAGAAGTATACGTTCCGAAGAATCGTCGGGCAGGCTTACGTGTCACTCGCCAGGTCGATGTCGTCCAGCGCGAGCGCGACTGACGAGGGGCCGTTTGGAGCCGGGTCGTCGAGTTCCAGTGCGACGACCATGTCGCCTTTCTTCGGCGTGTAGGTCACTGCGGTAATGGTACCACGACGTTGTTCACCGTCGATCGTCGCTGTTGCTCGGCGACCCTCGAGATTGCTCGTCAGATCGTCCGTCATAGGTGACCGTCGCCGCTCTGTAACCGTGTGTGTTGCGGAGAGACACCGTGTCCCTCCGCAGCGTAAATCCGTCGCTCGCCTGTTCCTGAAACAATGGTTACTCGTAGTAAGTGGCGGCGCTCTCCACACGTCAGTTTCCTTCGAGTCGTACTATGTGTCACACGGTAACGTTAAACATCCTCGATTTGATGCCTTCGAAGGAACTCGATTGTTGCACAACCGGACCCCGGACGTTCCGGTGGATTCGGCGGGCGCCCCTCGTAACGACGGCCGTCGAGAATCGAGAGTCGGGTCAGGACAGTCCGCGGCCCTGTGGCGTGTCGTTCGCGTCCGGCGAAGACGCCGTGCCGGGAAGTTCCGAGACGCAGTTCTGGCAGTACTGGAACCCCGGTTCGTTCGCACTCCCGCAGTCCGGGCAGACCACGGCGCGCTCCTCGTCCGATGTGGCCGTCTTCCCGCCAGGAGTAGCTGGCCGACCGTCGGTCGTGAAACCCAATACCTCGGACCGTCGATACAACACCCAGAAGACGAGCAACTGGGCGAGCGCGAGTCCGACGACTGCGCCCTGCATCCAGAGGTCCGGACCCATACAAGAGGACGCTAGCTATTTCGAACACTAAACCGTTGTGCTGTCTTGTTCGCGCCTGTCGCGAGTCGGCGTCCCGCGACGTCTCTGATCAATGTCCGTTGCCCTATACTGACTTCTCCCCGTGATTATCACGATATAATACATCTATAACTTATGGAAATGTACGACAGCGGTTCAATCAGTGTTTGAAATGCCTTCACGGGAAGGCATGAGAGAAAAATTTTAGTGCTGTCATCGCAAAGGTATTAGTGAGGAGGTGGAAGAACACTATGTCCAGAAGTGACAACACTGCGCAGCGAGGTACTGCAGACGGACGACGAGTCCTGTTTCCATCGTTGTCACGGTACGACCTCCTGCTCGCGTTCATGCCGACGGTATTCCTGATCAGTCTCGTCGTGGGGAACCTGCTTTCCATCGGCTTCCGAACCGCGTTGTCGGTCGCAGGCATCGCGGGAATCGCCGCGCTGATCGACGCGCTGTTCCTCAACCCCCCGAAGACGGGAACTGGTCGCGCGTAACGACTGTTCTCAGCAGTCGCGTTGTCCCCTGTTCGTGCCGTGTTCGTCAGTTCGTGGTTTCGACAGCTTCGGCTTCGCCTTCCGTCACGCGGACGCCCTTCGAAGAGAGGTGACGCATCCGTCGCTGTGCGAAGTCCTCTTCGTTGCTCCCGCGCGTCGCGAGGACGAACACCAGCGATCGGCCTTCCGGGCGCATCGTCCGCCCGGCTCGCTGGGCGCCCTGGCGTCGCGATCCGCCGAGTCCCGAGGCGACGATGGCCAGTTCCGCGTCCGGGAGATCGATCCCCTCGTCACCGACCCGCGAGACGATGAGCGTGTCGCGCATCCCCTGTCTGAACTCTTCCAGGAGACGTTCGCGTTTGCTGTGGGGCATCTCGCCGTTGACGAACGGAACGTCGAGCGCCGCCGAGAACGCCCGCCCCTGATCGAGGTAGTCGGCGAACACGAGCGCTTTCTTGTTCGCGTGCCGGGAGAGGAGGTGTCGGGTCTCATCGATTTTCGCCGGGTTCGTGGCGGCGAGCTGTCGCCGCTCGTGGCCGTCACTGCTGACGTACTCGTTGCGGACGTCGTCGCTCGCCCAGGGAACGTACCGGATTTCCACCTCCGGCTCGGCGACGAAGCCGGCGTCGAACAGTGCGTCCCAGTCCGTCCCGATCGGCGGCCCGATGAGCGTGTAGATGTCTTCTTCCTTGTCGTCTTCGCGGACCGGCGTCGAAGAGAGTCCGAGGCGGTGTTTGGTCTGGAGGTTCGCACTCCGGCGATACACCGCCGAAGGGATGTGATGCACCTCGTCGTAGATCACGAGCCCCCACTCTCGGCTGTCGAACAGCTGTCGGTGACGGTCCATCCCGGCCGTCTGGTACGTGGCGATCGTGATCGGCCGCACCTGCTTGGTACCGCCGTGATACTCGCCGATCTGGGCCGGTGTCAGCGTCGTCCGGGCGAGAATCTCCTCGCGCCACTGGCCCGCCAGCTCGCGGCTCGGAACGAGGACGAGCGTCTCGCCGCCCACCCGCGCGAGAATCCCCAGCGCCGCGACGGTCTTTCCTGCGCCCGGCGGGCCGACGAGGACGCCGGACTTGGTCTCCATGAACTGGCTCACCCACGCGTGCTGGTAGTCGCGGAGGTCGAGCGTGAGGTCCAGATCGAGGTCCTCGCCCGTTTCCAAGTCGCGCTCGTCCTGGACCGGATAGCCGGCTTCGTAGAGGATGCGCTTGACCTCGGCGACGGCCTCTTCGGCGACCCAGCTCTCGCTGTCCGAGATGGGGGCGCGTAACTGTTCGTCGTCGAGTTTCTCGCGGGCGACGTTCCCCATCAGGTTCTCCGTCGCGGCTTCGAGGACGACGTAGCCGTCCTCGTGTGTCCGCAGCGTGAACTGATGGGCGCGCTTCCACTGGTCTTCGATCCACTCTTCGAGCGCCGGCGACCGCTCGGGCAGCACGTCCCGGATCGTCCCGAGCAGGTCCTCGAAGGTGTCGTACGGCGCGCCCCAGACGTCCTCGCGACGGACTTCGTAGAGATAGCCGCCGCGGTGGGTGGTGTCGACGAGGTGCGCGAACTGTGAGAGTTGCGCTCGCGTGAACTGCGTCGGATGGTCGACGACGATCTGTCGGCGGCCGGGAAAGAGGATGACCCGCTCGCGGTCGGTCAGCCGCGACCAGTCGGTCGGATACCAGACGACCGGATCGGTCGACACGTCGAGTTTCTGGACGAGGTCCTCTCCAGCAAGCGCGTCGAGTGCCTCGGTCGCCGCCGACTGACTGCAGTCGAGCGCCTGTGCCACGCGGCTCGCCGTCACGACGGGTCGCCCGATGTCCTGGATGACGTCGGTGAACCCGTCGCTGTCGAGAGTCGTTGCTTCGTCCGTTTCGGAGGGCTGCTCGTCGGCTGCTGTCGAACCGGCGTCCTCACCCGCGTTCGCTTCGGCTGGCTCCTCGTTGTCGGTCACTGCCAGTCCGTAGTGGGGCGAGCATCAAACGGTTTGCGCCACGAAACTGCCCCGGATGGCGTGCCCGAGGGCGGTCACGGGGAGTCGGTCCACCAGTCGTCGCGTCGGTCGCGAGCGTCGGCACTCCGGAGCGGGTCCGGCAGGTTGTCTTCGTCGATGCCGAGTACCTGTCCGAACCAGTACCCGGTGTGCCAGCCCACGGTTTCGGTGTCGACGGCTGCCACCGTGACGGTGACGTTCGCGTAGTACTCGATGGCCTGGTCGCCGTCCGGATCGAAGCCGTACTGTTGGACAGTACTGCCGCCCGTCCCCCCGTCCGGAAGCCGCTCCCGGAACTGCACGACGACGTTGGCGTCGCTCCGGTTGTCGGCCCACGAGACAGAGACGTTCGACGGCACGGCCGGGTCCTCGTCTTTGATCCGGTCGAAGTAGTCGATGACGTGCCCGACCTGGTCACGAACGGCCTCGCGGTCGCGTTGGCTGTCCTCGGTGGCGACGTGGAACCTGAACTCGGTGGTCTGCCAGGGATAGCCGCGCTCGCTCGCGTTGGGCTGGGCGGTCAGATAGGCCGTGTTCTTCGGTTGCATGTACGCCTGGGGCTCCTCCCCGTGGCGGATGCCGAGGACGTGACCGAACTCGTGGATCATGACGTCCTCGGTGCTCTGGTGGTTGTAACCCGCTTCGATCGTGACCGTCGTCGGCGGATCGGCTCGCGTGCCCTCCGTGAGCAGCGGCGCACAGCCGAGGACCTGCTCGCTCTGTTCGACCCCGCAGGTCTCGACGGACTCCCTGATCTTCACGCGGACGTCCGCGTCGTCGGCGTCGTCGACGAGGACGTACTCGACGGTGTAGTCGCCGAACTCCGCGTGAGCGTTCCAGTAGTCGAGCGCTCCCGAGAGGGCGGAGCGGTAGTCGATCTCATCGTGTCCGCCCGCCACCAGCGCGACGGTGACGGTGTCTTTCCCCCAGGGATTGTCTGCGGGTTCGACGTTCAGCTCGGGAGTCGGCGTCGCAGCCGACTGCGCCGATTCGGCGGTCGGGGTCGGGGTCGTCTGGTCACTGGTTGCGGTCGCAGCGGACGCAGTCGTCGAGGGGTCGAGGGGCGTCGAGTCGGTCGTCTCGACCGGGTGAGTCGTCTCGACGTTCGGGGTTTCAGTCTGGGTTCCGGGTATCGCGGAACAACCAGCGAGCAAAAGCAACGAAACGAGAACGAGAGCCCGCTTCATCGAGTCACCGGTACGACGGCAAGTGGCAAAAGGGTTCGTTTGGGGCTGCTGACGTGACGGGCAGTTGAAACCGCCCGCCCGCTCACTGAATGTACGACGGGCCCTCGGCTTCGCAGTTCCCCTCGTGTTTGCGCGCGTCGCTCTGGTCGTCGAACATGAGCCCACACTCCTCACACTTGTACCAGATCGTTTCGTCGCGCTGAGTCTGGACCACCATACGTTATCATGTAACGGCCGGCATCAAATGCGTTTCTGCGGGGAACCCTCAAGACGGTGGACCGACAACCCCAGGGCATGAGCCGCGAACACGGCGACGGCGTCGCCCTCACTGTGAAGGGTGCGGACAAACGCGATGCCGGTCGCGGTGTCGCACGACTGCCGGAGGCCGCACGGAACCGACTCGGCATCCTCAGCGGCGATCCCGTCATCGTCCAGGGGAGTCGCGAGACGGTCGTGAAGATGTGGCCGATGGCCGACGGCGACAGCGACGTCGTCAAGATCGACGCGGACACGCGCGCGAACGCCGGCGTCAACATCGGCGACACCGTCACGGTCTCCACGACCACCGTCGCCGATGCGTCACTCGTCTCCGTTCGCCCGACCTCGCAACTGCCGGACGGCGACGACGTCGAATCGACCGTCAAATCGGGCTTGCTCGACCGCCCGATTCGGGAGGGAGAGCGAGTCCACGTGGACGGTCTCGGCGTCGTGGTCGTCTCGTTGACCGACCCCGACGGACCGGTGAGAGTGACCGAGGAGACCGACTTGACCGTCCACGACGGGATCGACCTCGATCTGGGAGCGGGACAGCAGTCCCCTCCGGCGCAGTCCGCTGACAGCGAGGGCGGCGAGTCGCGGGACGCCACGGACCTGGGCGTCACGTACGAGGACATCGGCGGTCTCGACGACGAACTCGAGCAGGTCCGGGAGATGATCGAACTCCCGCTGTCGGACCCCGACCTGTTCCGGCGACTGGGCATCGATCCGCCGAAGGGCGTGTTGCTGTACGGACCACCTGGAACGGGAAAGACGCTTATCGCTCGTGCCGTGGCCAACGAGGTCGACGCTCACTTCCAGACGATTTCGGGACCGGAGATCGTCTCGAAGTACAAGGGCGAGAGCGAGGAGAAACTCCGCGAAGCGTTCCAGGAGGCCGAGGCGAACGCGCCGTCGATCCTCTTCGTAGACGAGATCGACTCCATCGCGGGCACCCGCGACGAGGACGCCGACATGGAGAACCGCGTCGTCGCCCAGTTGCTGACGCTTCTGGACGGCCTCGAAGAGCGCGGCCGCGTCATCGTCATCGGGGCGACCAACCGCGTCGACGCCATCGACCCCGCGCTGCGTCGCGGCGGCCGCTTCGACCGCGAGATCGAAATCGGCGTGCCGGGCGAACACGGGCGGCGGGAAATTCTCGACGTGCACACGCGCGGGATGCCGCTCGACGACGACGTCGATCTGGACTGGCTCGCCGGACGGACCCACGGGTTCGTCGGGGCGGACGTCGGCTCGCTGGTGACCGAAGCGGCGATGGTCGCGCTTCGCCGGACGCGCGAGGAACCGGTCGTCGCCCGCGCGGACTTCGAGACGGCGCTGGCGGCAGTCGATCCCTCGGCGATGCGCGAGTACGTCGCCGAGACGCCCGACGTCGGATTCGACGACGTAGGTGGCTTGACAGAAGCCAAGACGCGCCTCGAAGAGGCCGTCGAGTGGCCGCTCAGCTACCGGGCGCTGTTCGAGGCGACCCACACCGATCCCCCGTCCGGCGTCCTGCTCCACGGGCCGCCGGGCACGGGCAAAACGTTGCTGGCCCGGGCTCTCGCCGGCGAGAGCGACGTCAACTTCATCCACGTGGCCGGGCCGGAACTGCTCGACAAGTACGTCGGTGAGAGCGAGAAGGCCGTGCGCGAAGTGTTCGAGCGCGCCCGGCAGGCCGCCCCGTCGATCGTCTTCTTCGACGAGATCGACGCCATCGCCGGCCGTCGCGGCGAGGGGAACGAGGCGACCGAACGGGTCGTCTCCCAACTGCTGACGGAACTGGACGGGCTGGCCGAGAACCCGAACCTCGTCGTGCTGGCGGCCACGAACCGGCGCGACTCGCTCGACCCCGCGCTGCTTCGACCCGGCAGACTCGAAGCTCACATCGAGGTACCGAACCCCGACGAGGGGGCGCGCCGAGCGATTCTGGGCGTCCACACGCGCGAGAAGCCCCTCGGTGACGCCGTCGATCTCGACGACCTCGCCGCGGAGACGGCGGGACGCTCCGGTGCGGACCTCGAAGCGCTCGTCCGCGAGGCGTCGATGCTCGCCATCCGCGAGTTCGCCGCCGAACACGGTCCCGACGTCGCAACCGATCGAGCCGACGAAGTCGTCATCCGCCGCGAGCACTTCGATGCCGCACTCGAACGAACGGACTCGACGTAACGGTCGGCTCCTCACTCACAGTCCTCTCGTGAGCGCTCGAAACTGCCGTTTGGTAACTATTGGCATTGTTTTCGGACTATTTCAACAGGAACATTTATTATAGATTGGTCTGTACGTCGAGGTAGACACATGATGCCGATCGTACGCGTACGCTGCCTCCTTCTTCACTAGACGCGTCTCGGTATCGCCTTCAAATCGCTGTCCGCTGTCACCATCCCAAACCCATGAGCACACAACACTCGACGACGTCCGCGCCTCGCCAGACACTGCCGTCCCAGACCGAAACGGAGACCGCACCGATGATGTTCTCGACTGAGAACGAAGTCCAGATCGAGGGCCTGTTCACCGCCAAGAGCGACAAGTACCACGTCTAAAACGGCGTTCCGTCGGGCCGATTGTCGTTGCTTTCTCGTGACCTCTCGGTAGACCAGACAGCAGTGTGGATTTATTCCCGTCGCTGTGGATGCGGGACCAATGCGACGCCGACTCGGTGTCCTCGCGACGCTTTTCCTCGTAGTGGTCGCTGGGTGTAACGCACCGGTGGACAGCGAGAGCGACCCGACCGCAGTCCACGGGACTGAATCGAGGGCGCTGGATGGTAGCGCTCCGACCGCGGTGACGACGGTGCCCGCGACGCAGGAACCGCGCCGTGCCGCGGGGAACGGCACGCAGACTGCGATCACGCCGACACCGCGGCCTGCCGACGTGGCGGTCTCCGGCGACCTGCCGGTGGACGCCGGGAAGACCTTCGGCCGGGTTCGACAACTCCTCGACGCGCGGGCGGACCCACCGGCGGTCAAGGTGTATTCGGCCACGTCGACGGGGGGAACGTTCGGTGACGTCCAGAACGACGACTTCGAGGCCGTGCTCGGTATCGGTCCGCCACAACCCGTCGAAGACAGCGAGCTCCAGACCAGTGGCATGACGTTCCCGACCGGACGGGTCTTTCTCGCCCCACGAGCGGGACGGGCGCCCGCGATCGAGCGAACGCTCGCCCACGAGTTCACCCACAGTATCCAGTTCGCACAGGGCGACCGAGCGGCGATCAGGGCCGGCCTGGCTGACGACCGACTGTCGACTTCCGACGGCACGCTCACCGCGCGAAGCCTGCTCGAAGGCGCTGCAGTCTACACCGCCAGCGAGTACGTCAGGCGGTATCAGCCTCGCTACCCGACCGAGCGGACGCAGATCAGTCGACTCTACGCGAACGCCACCGGCGGGACGAGGCTCTACTGGGCGGCGTACCACCACGGCGCCGACTACGTCAGCTCGCGGGTCGATGCGCCGGCCGACCTCGGGCGCGTGTATCGAACGCCGCCGTCGACGACGGAGCAACTCCTCCACGGAACCAGGGACTCCCCAGTTCCGCTGGGAGTGTCCGTCCCGGACGGCGACTCCCGGTGGACCGTCAGTCAGCGAGACAGTCGCGGAGAACTGTTCGTGCGGGTCGTTCTCGGGACGGAGGTGCCGAGAGCGCGTGCAGCGGCCGCTGCCGCTGGCTGGGGAAACGACCGGGTCCTTACCTTTCGCGGCGGCAGCGAGCCGTCGTTCGCCTGGATCACCAGGTGGGACGATGCCGCCAACGCGACCGAGTTCGCGACCGTGGCGTCTCAGTTCCTCGACGAACGCACCGCACCCGCCTCCCGAAGTGCAACGACGAATCGGGTCACCTTCCGAATGGAACGGCTCGACGATCGGACCGTGGTGCTGCTGGCAGGCTCGGATCGGTTCGTGTCCGAGACGAGCGTCCAGACCGAGCCGTCCAGCGTCGTCGTGCGACCGCCTCGCCGGCGCTAGCTCACGCGAAGCCGAGCGTTTTCAGGCCGCCGAACTCGAAGAGGTAGTAGTACAGTTGGACCAGCCCAGCGAGAACCATCACGGCCCCCGCGGCGCGCGTAATCACGCCGGTCCTGGCCGAGAGCTGTCGAACGAGCGTGTCCCGGCCGAGCGCCGAGAGCATCGTCACGCCGATCATCAGGACGCTCATCCCCGCTGCGTACGCGCCGAGCGTCACGATCGTGGCCGCTGGCCCACTGTTCAGCGAGAGCGAAACGATCGCGACGAAAAACGGTGCGGTACAGCCGGCAGCGGCCGCGGCGTAGATGACGCCGAACAGGACGTAGCCCAGCACCGAGCGCCGGCGCTCGGGCAGTTGGACGTGGAGCGAGGACGCCTGGAGTCGGCCCGTCGCCATCCCGATACCGAGCCCGATCAACAACAGGCCGACGACGAGTTCGAGCAGGCCCACGTGGCCGAGGATCTGCGTCCCGGCGGCGATGGCGACGCCTGCCAACGCCGCGTACACGAGGAAGAATCCGAGGCTGGTGAAGAGCCCGACGAGAGCCGCCCGTCCGAGCCGCAACGGAAGCGTGCCTTCGGGCGTATCGCCGCCGGTCTTGCCGAGATAGTAGCCGACGTAGCCGGGCAACAGCGGGAACGCACAGGGCGCGAAGAACGTGGCGGTCCCGAGCCCGAAAGCGAAGCCGAGACGAAGCGACGCCAGATCGATCATTGCTGGGCGGCGTCGATGTTCGACTGGATGGTTTCTGCCTTCGCGAGGCCCTTGTGTCGCCACACTTCCTCGCCGTCCGCGTCGATGATCACCATGGTCGGGAGCCCGTTGATCCCGTACTGCTCGCTCGTTTTCAGTTTGGTGTCCGCGGCGACCGGCCAGGTCCCCTCGTACTGCCGCCAGAACTCTCTGACGCCGTCGAGTTCGTTCTCCCAGGTGATCGACAGCATGTGCAGATCGGGGGAATTCGAGCGGACCGTTCGCAGTTCCGCCATCTGTGGCTTGCAGGGCTCACAGTACGTCGCGAAGAAATCTAACAGGGCTACTTCGCCGGACGGCTGGACCCGAATCCGGTCACCGGGTGAACCGCCGACGTCGAGCGTCTGGAGCGATATCGGTTGCGGAGTGGTTTCCGACCCGTTCGACAACCCGGGGATCTGGGTACAGCCCGCCAGTGCGGCGACGGCCGTGGCGCTCCCGGCGAGGAACCCTCGACGGCCCGTGTCCTCCATGACTCGACCTCGGTGACCCGAATAGAAAAGTAGCACGCCATCTGTGCCACAGTGATACACAACAACTCACACACCGCTGCGAGTCCGAACCGTTACCTTTGAAATTCCAACATGTGGAAGGGCCGGTCGATGACTGCGACGGCCGACCGAGTGAGTTGGGGGGCTGGAATCGTAGCGCCAGTCGTGACGCTCGGCGCGATCTTCGTCGCCACGCTGCTCTCGCCCCAGTTCTCCTGGACCGGCAACGCCCTCTCGAACCTCGGAACGACGATCAGTACTGCGTCGACCCCGACGACCCGCCTCGTGTTCAACGGCGGATTGATCGCCGGCGGCTTCGTAGGGCTCTGGTTCGGCTACGCCCTCGTGGGCGCCGCGCGCAATCGCATCGAACTCGTCGGCGTCGCGCTGTTCGGCCTGGTTCTGGTCGCGCTCGTCCTGATCGGCGTCTTCCCGCAGGGGACCGACCCGCACGTGCCGGTCGCTATCGCGTTCTACGTCTTGCTGTCGATCGCCCTGTGGACCTACGGCGTCGGGAACGTCGTTGCCGGTGACCGAGTTCGCGGCGTCGCGACGATCCTGGCGGGCGGTCTGAACGGCGCCACCTGGGCGGTCTGGATCGCGACCGGTGCCCTTCTCAGACCCGGACTGGCGCTGCCAGAAATCGTGGGTGCGGTGCTGTTTGCCGGATGGGCCGTCGGGACGAGCCTGGACGTGCGCGCGAGACTCGGCTCTGATCCAGCCGCCGGGCCGTAGCGTCGCTCCCCCGCCGATCACTCGTACTGTTTCGCGAACATCGCGATGCTCTCGTCGGGGCCGGCGACGACGAGACTGTCGTCGGTGGCGAACTCGAAGTCCGGGTCGAAGTCGGTGAACACGTCCCCGTTGCGCTCGATCGCGATGACCGTACAGCCGGTCTGGGCGCGGATGTCCGCCCCGGCCAGGGTCTGACCGGCCAGACCGTTGGCGTCGAACCGGATGACTTCGACCTGTTGATCCAGCGAGATGACGTCCTCGCCCAGGATGGTCGAAGCCAGCATTCGGCCGCTGACGGTCGCAAGCGCCAGGACGTAGTCCGCGCCGGCCTGGTAGAGTTTCCTGACGCTCTCGGTCTCGTCCGCCCGGGCGATGATCTCGACTTCGGGATTGAGTTCCCTGACCACCAGCGTCGCGAAGATGGTCATCGTGTCGTCCGGCAGCGCGAGGATGACGGTGCTGGCGTCGTCGACGCCCGCTTCCCGCAGGTCGTCCTGGTCGGTCATGTCGCCGACGAAGTCGACCCCGTTGCGCTCCTCCGTGTCGATGGTGACCGACGAGATGCCCGCCGTCTCGAGGATCGACTCGATCGTGGACCCGACCTCCCCGTAGCCGCCGATGACGACGTTCCCGCCGCCTTTCGGTCGTGTCTCGGAGAGCGTGAGTTCTTTGAGCGTTTCGAGTTGGTCTTCCTGCCCGGCGACCAACAGGATCGTCTGTTCGTCGATGCGGGCGTCTGGGGAGGGCGGGCTGACGAACTCGCCGCGGAACCACGCGCCGATCACGTTCGCGCCGGTCCGTTCGCGAATGCCGCTCTCCGCGACGGTCTTGTCCGTGAGTTCGCTGCCGTACTGGACGGGCAACTCGGCGATTTCGAAGTCCTCGCCGATCTCGATGGCGTCGCCGACGTTCGCAGTGATGCCACGGGTCACTTTCTCGGCGAGGCTCTCGCCGATGAGCGTCCGCGGCGAAAACACGTAGTCGGCTCCCGCGTACTCGTGATACGCTGCGAGATCGGGATCCTTGACGAAGGTGATGAGCGTGGTGTCCGGTGCGAGCTGGTTCGCCGTCAGCGCGACCGACGGATTCGTCTCGTCGTCGATGTCCACGACGACTGCCTGCGCGTCACTGATCCGCGCGTTCTCCAGCGTCTGCTGCGTTTCTGGATCTCCGTGCAACACGGGCACGTTCGATTCGAACAGTTCGACGGCCCGGTCACGATCGGGAACCACGACGACGTACGGAATATTGAGAATGTCGAGTTCCTCGGTGAGTTTCTGTCCGCGTGAGGTGTACGAGCAGATGACGACGTGGTCTGTGAGGTCGACCTCCCCCGCCGGGGGCGTCGTCGAGAGTCGCTCTTCGATCCAGGGCGCGATAAACAGCGGGAGCGCCATGAAGATGACGAACACGCCGGTCGCCATCATCGAGACCATCAACAGCTCCATTTCCGTCGTCTGCCAGGGGGCGTCCTCGCCGAACCCCACTGTCGTGAACGTCTGGACGACGACGAGGAGCGCTTCGGGGAACGACCGCGGCCGGTTCTCCAAGGCCTCCATTCCCCACATGTACACCAGCGTGTACAGGAGAATGAGTCCGTGAATGAGCGTCAGATAATAGAGCGCTCGTCGTCGTCGCCGACCCATATCACCCCCTGTGCCCGTCGGTGGTATAACGGTTCGGTTCGCTGTCCTCGCCGAGCCAAACATCTATATCGCTCCCGGCGCGTGATAGCGTGTGTCACGAGAGATCACCCACGACGCGACCGGACCGAAGATCGTAGACGAGGACGACATCGGCGAGAAAGGCGACATCGCCATCTGCATGTGTGGTCTGTCGGGCAACTACCCGTTCTGTGACGGCTCCCACGAGGCCACCGCCGACGAAGACGAGGACGTCCGCTACAAGTACGAGGGCGACGACGACGAGAATCCGCGCCACGAGATCGAAGAGATCGTCTTCGCCAACGACGAGGACTGACGCCGCCAGGTTGTTTCTTCGGGCCGTCGTATCGCCGTCCGCCGGTTTCTAACTCGATTTTTCACACGAAGGAAACCGGGATTACATGTGAACCTCGGCTTATTCCCTGTTTTGTGGGTCATGTACACACGAGATGACTCAGTCAACGAACAGCCACTCGGGCCAGCTCGAAGCGCCCGAACTCACAGCTGACGACGTATTGCAGGTGCCCGACCCTCACTTCACTGATGAGAACGTCGCCATCGTCACCGGTGCGGCGTCGGGGATCGGTCGCGCGACTGCGCTGGTCCTGGCCGCGAACGGCCTGACGACGGTCGCGACGGACGTGGACGAAGACGGTCTGTCCGACACGGTCGAGAAGAGCGAAGCACTCGACGTCGACGGGGAGGTCGTCCAGGCGACGGCCGACCTGACCGACGACGGGGCTCTCGAGGCACTCGTCGACGTGGCCGCCGAGGAAGGACAGATTCGATTCCTGGCCAACATCGCTGGCCTCCAGCACATCTCGCCCATCGACGAGTTCCCGATGGACATGTGGGACACGATGTACCAGGTGATGCTCCGGGCGCCGATGTACCTGAGCAAGCTGACGCTGCCCCACATCAAGGACTCCGACGACGGCCACGGAGTCATCGGCAACATGGCCTCCGTACACGGCCACTACGTGACCCAGGACAAGGCCGCGTACAACACGATGAAGTTCGGACTGCGGGGGCTCACGCAGTCGATCGCGGCCGAGAGCGACGGGAACTTCCGCTCGTTCTCGGTGAGCACGGGCTACGTCAAGACCCAGCTCGTCCTCGATCAGATCGCCGACACCGCCGAATCGCGCGGCATCTCCGAGCAGGAGGTCGTCGAGGACGTCATGCTCGGCCAGGCGCGTCTGAAAGAGATGATGGAGCCCGTCGAAGTGGGCAACCTCTTCGCGCTCGGGTTCTCGAACCACGCTCGCCACCTCAACGGAGGTGACCTGCTATGGGACGGTGGCTACGTGCACACGTACGAATGACCGTCCTGCGGACCAGCCGCAGGTCGGAGGTGACGAACTGATGTTGGACCGCAAGATCGACATCTCCGACCTGACGACGCCGTTGATGGTCGCTAGTGGCCTCCTCTGGCTGGCCGTCCTCGTCCTCGGCCTGACCGGGTACTGGTTCGTGGGCCTGCTCGTGTCGGCGTTCCTCTTCCACCCGTGGTTCATCATCGGCGCGAGTTCCCGTCAGGAGATCCCGGTGAAATTGCTCGTTTACCCCCTGGGTGTCTGGACGGTCCTCCAGCTCGGTGCGTTCGGTCTCGCCGAGTACTTCTCCGGGTCGTACGCCGGCGGCTCGGCCGGCCTCATCACGGGCATGCACCCCTCGTTCGCAGCGGTGTACTGGCTCTACTGGATCGGCGGGTTCATGACGGTCGCGCTGACGTTCGGCCTGTACTACCGTCGGTACTACCTCCCGGAAGGCCGCTGGGACGAGTTCATCGAAGAAGTCGAGGAAGCGAAAGCTGCTCAGGCCGACGAGGGCGACGTGGTCGAGGACGCGCCGACGCCCGGTGAGGCGCCGGACGGGGAGGTGACCAGCTGATGGTCGACGTGCTCGTCGTCGGCTTCGTCGTGGCGTTCATCATCTCGGTGATGGGCGTCGGCCTGTACAGCCAGCGCCTGATCGAATCCTCCGACCAGTACTACGGCGCGACCAAACTCTTCGGAGCGGCCGTCATCACCCTCGCGAGTATGTCGGGCATCATGAGCGCGTTCGGGTTCGTCGGCGGCCCCGGACTGGTTTACAGCATGGGCACGTCCTCGCTGTGGATGACGTTCGCCGCCGGCATCGGGTTCGCGATGGCCTACTGGGTCATCGGGAAACGCGTCCGCGGCATGGCCGACGTGGCCGACATCGGGACGCTCGGCGACGTGGTGGACGTGCGGTTCGACAGCGGGGCGATCCGCGGCCTGCTCGCGATCACGATCTTCATGGCCTGCTGGGCGTACCTCGCCTCGCAGGTTGCCGGCGGTGGCTACGTCCTCGCCGAACTGCTCGGCGTGAGCGTGGAAGTCGCCGTCTGGTTGGTCTTCGGCCTGATGATCCTCTACATCACGGTCGGGGGCATGGCGTCCGCTCAACTCGCCGGCGCGTACACCGGCGCGGTGATGCTGATCGGTGTCGTCGGCGTCGTCTTCGGGTTCTTCCAGGTCGCCACCGGCATGGAGAACCTGACTGTGACCGTCGCCTCGGCTGGCGAGGTCACCGCCGGTGACGTGACCAAGGCGTTCACGCCGCAACTGCTCGACGGCTGGGGGCTCGCCAAGGGCTCCGCGCCCGGCCTGCTGCTGATCTGGCCCATCGCGTTCTCGATCGGCGTCATGGGCCAGCCCCAGGTCCTCCAGCGGATGTTCTCCATCGACGATCCCGAAGGCCTGCGCACGGTCGGCCTCATCAGCGGCGTCACCTACGCCGTCGGGAGCCTACTGTGGATGCTCATCGGCTTCGTCGCGCTGTTCATGGTCGCGAACGGTGACGTCGCGGCCTTCGCGAACCCCGACCTCGCGGTGTTCAAGTTCGTCAACCGGCTCCACATCGTCCTGCAGATGATCATCTACGCGGGCCTGGTCGCGGCCATCATGTCGACGGCCGGGTTCTTCATGTCGCTGGCGTCCGGCGCCATCGCTCGTGACCTGACCCGCGCGATGGGCATCGACCTCTCGGACGGCTCGGAGACCTGGGTCGGCCGCGTGACCGTCGTCGTCATCGGCGTCGGCTCCGTGCTCTTCGGGCTGTACGGCGGGGAACTCGTGGCCATCCTCGGCAGCTTCGGCTGGGGGACGTTCATGAGCGGGACGCTCCCGGCGGTCATCATCGGCCTCCTCTGGCAAGGGGCCAGCCGCGAGGGCGTCACTGCCGGCCTCGTGGTCTCGATCGCCCTGAACGTCGTTTTGCTGGCGTGGACACAGATGGGGAACGCGCTCCCGCTCGGCATCGACTTCTACTTCGTGGCCACGGCCGCGGCCATCGTGACCACGATCTTCGTCTCGCTGGTCACGAACGGCGCCAGCGGCGAGAACGTCCCCGAACACGTCAAACCGGTGTTCGACCTATGACGGAGGTGATCTAGGATGATCTGGCTCGTCGGCTTCGTCGCCATGGTCGTGGCGACGCTGATCGTCCTGTTCAGCAAAATCTGAGCCCGTCGGTCGAGTGGCCGCCAGCTGGCGTCACCGACCGAGATTCGAGACGAGGTCGTCGAACGGTGAGACGCCCTTCGAGTCCGGGCCGCCGTCGGCCTCGTCGACGAGTGCGATCAACTGTTCGAGGACTTTGCGCTGGCTTCGCCGGAGGTTCTTCGAGGTGGCGTTTTTCGAGATGTCGAACTCGTCGGCGAGCTCGCCGAGATTCGCACCGCGCGGCGTCTCGAAGTAACCAGCTTCCATCGCAGCGAGCAGCGTCTCCCGCTCACGGTCCGTGAGGTTCCACAGCCCCCTGAGCAGGTCGCGGATCGAATCGAGGTTCTGCATGATCTCGTGGTAGTCCACGATGTCGATGCTCGTCTGCCCGTCCACCTCGAACTCGTTGTTCCGCTCCAGCTCCGAGAGCGCGTCGTCGGCGTCTTCCGGCCAGTCGAAGCCGATGTTCCACAGCTCGCTCCCGTCCTCGATGACGAACGGCCCGGTGACGTACCCGTTGTTGTCGAGGATCGTGCTCATCGCCTCCGTTTCGTCGATCCGGGAGTGGATCTGTGCCGCCCCGGCCTTCTTCCCCAGGACGTTCATCTCCTCCAGGTTGTCCTCGCCTTGCAGCTGTTTGAGCGCCTGCGTCAGGTCCTCGTTCGACTGCCCGGTGACGAGCATCCGCGACTCCAGCGCGCGACGATCGTGTCTGAACTCCCAGTGTTGCGTGTAGAACGTCACGTCGTAATCGAACGTGGTCCGGATGTACGGACAGTCGTACTGGATCATATCGAGCTGGAGGGACTGCATACTCAGCGCTTTCTCATTTAAGCACAAAAGGTATATGGAAGGCCTCCAGTAAATGGTGATTTTTAAATAAGAACGATTGTCAAAACGGCCGATTCGAAACCCCACGAACACTTTTCTCGGTCGGATTCGACCCCACGGAGGATGACTGCCATCGAGACTGTCGGGCTGACCAAACGCTTTGGCGACCTCGAGGCACTCGCCGACCTTTCCCTGACTGTTCCGGAGGGAGAACTGTTCGCGCTCCTGGGGCCGAACGGCTCCGGGAAGACGACGACCATCGAGATCCTGACCGGGCAGCTCGAGCCGTCCGCTGGTACGGCCAGCGTCCTGGGTCACGACCCCGTCTCCGATCCGCTGGCCGTCCGTCGCGCCGTCGGTATCCTGCCGGAACGGGAGGATCCGCCGAGTTTCCTGACGCCGCGAGAGTATCTCGAGTTCGTCGGGACGGTCAGGAACCTCCCGGACGTCACGGAACAGATCGACGAGTGGGCGGAGCGATTCGAGTTCCGCGAGAAGCTCGATACGCTGGCGACCGACCTCTCGGAGGGTGAACGCCAGCGCGTCATGCTCGCCGCCGCGTTCGTCCACGAGCCCGATCTGGTGTTTATCGACGAACCCCTCGTGAATCTGGACCCGCTCATGCAGGAACAGATCAAGGGTCACTTCCGGGAGTACTGCGAGCGCGGGAACACGGTCTTTCTCTCGACGCACTTCATCGAGGTCGCCGACGAGCTGTGCACCCAGGTCGCGATCGTCAGCGACGGCCGACTCGTCGCAGAGTGCAATCCCCAGGAACTCGACGACGAGCGGCTGCTCGACGTGTTCCGCGCGGAAGTGGGCGCTACTGAACCGGCCACCCAGCAGGTGTCCGACTGACCAGCGATGTCGCTCACGCTCCAGCTGTTTCGGCGGATGCTTCGCGAGGAGTGGCGACTCCACGAGGAACTGTTCGGCGGCCGCCGGTTCGGCTCGTTCCCCGTCGTCGTCCTGGCGCTCGCAGCCGGCGGCTTCGAGTTACTCCGGATCACTGGTACTGACTTCGACGCCGTCGTCGCTGGCCTCCACGGCCTCGTCTTCTTCTTCGGGCTCCAGGTGGGAACTATCGGACTCGTCGGTCGCGACGCACTCCGGGACGTTCTCGGCGACGTGACGCTGCTCGTGTTCTCGGCCCGGACGCTGCCAGTGTCGTGGAACCGCCTGTTGACCGTCTTCCTGCTCAAGGACCTGGTGTACTACGCGGCGTTCTTCCTCGCACCACTCGGCGTCGCTGTCGTCCCGAGCGCACTTGGTGCGGGCGTCTCACTGGCTCAGATTGCGCTCGTCTGGGTCACGCTCGTCGGGGCGTTCGCCCTCGGCGTGACGCTGAGCCTGACGCTCGCCGGCCTCGCCACGCGGAGCAAACTCGCTGTCGTCGCGCCGGTAGCGGCGGTAGCGGCTGCCACCGTCGTAATCGGGATCGACGTCCTCGCGTACACGCCGCTCGTCGCGTATCGAGAGCCGTCGCTGCTCGCGGCTGTCCGCGGCTTCGCACCGGTGGTCGTGTTCGGGGTGCTGGGACCACTGCTCTTCCGCCCGGCAGCGAGTCGCGCGCAACGGACCGCGCCGGACCGGTTCACCCGGGTGCGGACACTCCTCGGCGACGACAGCGGGCTCACCACGAGGGCGCTGCTCGACGTCACGAGATCCAGCGGCTCGGCCTGGAAGGTGCTGTTCTCCATGGGCGTGCTCTTCGGCGTGACCGCGCTCTTGCTGGACCAGATCACCGCCGCGACCGGTCTCGAACCGTCACCGGGGATCGCCTTCGGGACGCTCCTGGGGCTCGGTGCGTTCACCACGTACAGCTGGGTGATGCAGTTCGACGACGCAACCGAGTACCTCCGCTATCCCGTCTCGATACAGGCCGTCTTCGCGGGCAAGCGTCGCGCGTACGTGCTCCTGTCGCTCCCGGCGGGATTGGTCTATCTGGCGGTCGCAGCGCTGTGGTACCGGCCGGTAGAACTGGCCGTCGGCGTCGTCGTGTTGCCACTGATCGCGACCTACGTCTACGGCGTGACGGCCTTCGTCGCTGGACTCTCGCCGACGGAGTTACTGTTCGATACCGTGTTGTTCCTGGGGTTCGGGACGGCGCTCGCCGTCGTGGCGATTCCACTGTTGGTCGCAGCGCTCGTCTATCCGACCGCACCGACTGCCACGACGGTCCTCGCGTTCTGTCTGTCGCTCGGCGCTGGTGCGATCGGCTGGTGGTTGGCAGCGCGCGCCGGGCCGCGATGGGAGCGACGGTTACGACATTGATCCTGGCGAATTATAGATAGAACAAACACATGTTTCGCAGACTATTTGGATGGGGAACGAGTTCGTGGGAGTAGTGGTACCGGTGCATCCCGTCTCCGTCACGATTCCGGTTGCGCGTCGAGTCGTCCGTTCCCATCAGGCTGGTGACTATGTCTGAGGACATCCGTCTCCTGATGGTCGACGACAGCGAGTTCTTCGCCGAGATGACGGCCCAGACGTTACGCGAGGAACACGGGATGACGACCTTCTGGGAGACGAGCGCGGAGGACGCGCTGGCGTTTCTCGACGACACGGAGATCGACTGCATCGTCAGCGACTACGAGATGCCAGGCGCCAACGGCCTCGAATTTCTCGAGATGGTCACCGAGCGACATGGCGACGTCCCGTTCATCCTTCTGACCGGCCGCGGAACCGAAGAGATCGCGTCCAGAGCGATCGCCGCCGGCGTGTCGGACTACATCCTCAAGCTCGAAGTCGTCGAAGACCAACAGTATCAACAGTTGGCAAACCGCGTCAGGAGTGCCGTCACCCAGCGGCGAGCACAGCGCCGCTACGAACTGCTCGTCAACAACACGCCGGACGCCGTGGCACAGGTCGCTGCCGACGGCGAGATCATCGCGGCCAACCCGGCGATGGCGGAGTTCGCGTCGGTCTCGCGCGAGGAACTCGTCGGCCGAGACATCGTCGAGCAACTGCCAGATGGCATCGGCAACCAGTGGCTGACCGTCGGTCAGACGGTGATCGAGGAACGAACCGCCCAGCGCACGGAGACGGAGTTCGACGGTCGGCACTTCCACAACATCTTCGCGCCGGTCGACATTCGGACCGAACGCGACACGTTTCAGCTCATCGCCAGGGACGTCACAGAGCGCGTCGAGCGCGAGCGGGAACTGGAACGGCAGAACGAACGGCTCGACGAGTTCGCCAGCATGGTCTCCCACGACCTGCGCAACCCCCTCGACGTCGCCGAGATGAACCTCTCCATGCTGGCCGAGCAGTTCGACGAGCGACCGGCCGAATTCGACCGGATCGAAGCGTCCCATCAGCGGATGGCGACGCTCATCGACGACGTGCTGACGCTGGCCCGGCAGGGCGCGACCGTCGAGGACCCGGAACCGACGCCCCTCGAACAGACCATCCAGCAAGTCTGGCCCTACGTCGAGTCGGGCGAGACCGACCTGGTCGTGGACGCGACGGGGACCATCGAGGCCGACGCCGGCCGTTTCCAGGAACTGCTGAGTAACATCTTTCGGAACGCCGTCGAACACGGCGACGCCGCGACGATCACCGTAAACACCCTCGAGGACGGTTTTTACGTCGCCGACGACGGGCGCGGCATCCCAGAGAGCGAGCGGGACAACGTGTTCGACACTGGATACTCGACAGCCGACGACGGGACCGGGTTCGGGCTGGCGATCGTCGAACAGATCGCCGACGCCCACGGCTGGACAGTGTCGGTGACTGCGAGCGACGAGGGCGGTGCCCGCTTCGAGATCACCGGCGTCACCTATCTCTGAGCCGGATCGCTCGTTTCCGATTCGGCCTGCCGCATCCGAGGACGTTATCACCGCTCCGTCCGCCTTGAAAGCCAATGAGCTACCGCGGCGCAGTTCTCGACCTCGACGGCACAGTGTACCGAGGCACCGATCCCCTCCCCGGCGCGGTCGAGGCTATCGATTCGTTTCGGGCTGCCGACCTCTCGCTGCTCTTTTTCTCCAACAACCCGACGAAGACGCGCCGAGAGTACGTGAACCGGCTCGGCGAGATGGGCATCGCGATCGACGTCGAGGAGGTCCTGTCGGCCGGCACCGTCACGACGGACTACCTCGCGACCGAACACGCCGACGACGACCTCTTTCTCATCGGGTCGCCGTCGCTGCGCGACCAGTTCGAGGCTGCTGACCTCTCGCTCGTCGCGGACGCCGAGGCGGCCGACGTCCTCGTCGCGTCCTGGGACGGCGAGTTCGACTACGGGTCGCTGACCGCCGGCCTCCGCGCGCTCCAGGACGACGAGACGACGTTCATCGGGTCAGATCCCGACCGCGTCGTTCCCTCCGGCGACGACAGCCTCATTCCGGGCTCGGGGGCGATCATCGGGGCCATCGAAGCGACTGCCGACCGCGCCGTCGACCGCGTGATGGGGAAACCGTCTCCCGAAGCGGTCGACGCAGCGACCGCGGCACTCGATCTCCCGCCCGAGGAGTGTCTGCTCGTCGGCGACCGGCTGGACACCGACGTCGCGCTCGGCGAACGCGCCGGCATGACGACCGTGCTCGTGCTCACCGGCATCACGGAGCGAGCGGACGTTGCCAGGAGCGAGTTCGCGCCGGACCACGTCGTCGACTCGCTCGCTGACGTGCCGGCGCTGCTGGAGTGACCGGCCGACGCTGCCACTCTCCCGCCCAGCCCGGGTGGCTTTATCACATTGGCAATCGATAGCACACACTGCGTTCCAGTGCGGACGCGTGTATATCATGAGCGGCAAGCGAATCCTACTGATAGCCGGCGACTTCGTCGAAGACTACGAGGTCATGGTACCGTTCCAGGCGCTCCAGGCGGTGGGCCACGAGGTCGACGCCGTCTGTCCCGAGAAAGAAGCCGGGGAGTCGTGCAAGACGGCGATCCACGACTTCCGCGGCGATCAGACGTACGTGGAGTCACGAGGACACGATTTCGAACTGAACGCCACGATGGCCGACGTCGAGCCGGCGGACTACGACGCGCTCGTGGTCCCTGGTGGACGCGCGCCCGAATATCTGCGCACGTACGACGAGGTGCTCGACGCCGTCCGCCACTTCTTCGACGAGGAGAAACCAGTGGCGGCGCTGTGTCACGGCCCGCAGATCCTGGCTGCCGCGGACGTCCTCGACGGCTACGAGATGACCTCGTATCCCGCAGTCCAGGCGGAAGTCGAGGCGGCCGGCTGTTCGTGGGTCGACGGCGTCACGCGAGACCGCAACCTCGTCACCGGGCAGGCCTGGCCGGATCACCCCGAGTGGATCGCGGAGTTCCTCGACGTGCTCGGCACCGACGTCGAACACTCCGAGCCCGCCGTGGCAGCCGACGACTGACTCGGTGCCGTCGCGATAGCGACCGAACACGTCAACGTTTTTCCCATACGAGCCGTCGCCGGAACCGATGAAGTTCGAGACGTTCGGCGAGGGACAGGACCTCCTGTTCCTGATGGGGTGGGGAAACAAGCTCGACGGCGACAACGAGCGGTGGTTCGTGGATCGGCTCGTCGAGGCCGGCTATCGCGTCCACGCGGGGCAGTTGCCGACGAACATCAGCGACTTCGAGGCGCAATATCTGGCGCCGACTCGTGAGTACCGTGACGAGCACGCACTGCAACTCGCACCCGTTCTCAGCCACAGTACCGGTGGCCTCGTCGCGGCGTCCCTCCGACCGAAGGCGGCGATCTACATGAGTCCGTGGTGGGGATTCTACGGTGGAAAGCTCAGGAAGACGCAACTGCGGATCGTCGCGGCGCTCCCGACCGACAGGCGGCTTCTTCCCATCGACTTCGGCCGCGAGGAACTCGGGTCGCTCGTGACGGAAGCACAGTGGCAGGACCTCCCGTCGAAGGTCAGTCCATCGTTCATCCGTGAGATTCGCGATGCGCAGGCGTCGATGCCCGAAATCAGTGCCGACGCGCGAGTGTTCTGCTCGCTCGCGGACACCGTCGTCGGACTGCAGGCGATCGGGTCTCGGGTCGAGCCGACACAGGTCACCCTCTACGACGGCAAACACGAACTGTTCTCGTCGGCCGGCCGCGAGGACAACACCGAGGCCGTCGTCGACGCGCTCGACGAGATCGCGTGACCCGTTAGAGAATGATCTTCCCGAAGGCGCTGGCGACCAGTTCGACGGCGAGTTCCGCGGTCTGATTGTGCTGGTCCAGGATCGGGTTCACCTCGACGAGTTCGAAGCCGCGGAGGCGGTCCGGCTGTGAGAGGTGCTTGGCGATCAGTTCCATCGCAGCGTGGGCTTCGCGGTAGGAGACGCCGCCACGGACGGGCGTGCCGACGCCGGGGGCTTCCGTGGGGTCGAGCCAGTCGAGGTCGAGACTGACGTGGACGCCGTCGGTGCCGTCCGTCGCGACGCCGATCGCTTCCTCGACGATTTCGGTCACGCCGCGGTCGTCGATGTCAGTCATCGTGTACGCTGAGACCTCGCTGTCACGGATTGCAGGGCGCTCCTGCTCGTCGATGTCGCGCAAGCCGACGAGTGCGACGTTCTCCTCGGAGACGTTCGGCGACGGTGCCCAGTCCGTCTCGGCGAACTCGCCGATGCCCAGGATCGCGGCGAGGCTCATGCCGTGGACGTTGCCGCTCGGCGTCGTCGTCGGCGTGTTGAAATCGCCGTGGGCGTCGAACCAGATGACGCCCGTCGATTCGTCGCGGGCGACGCCGCTCGCAGTCCCGATGGCGATGGAGTGGTCGCCGCCGAGGACGAGCGGGAGGTCGCCGGCGTCGACCGCATCGGCCACCTCGTGTGACAGTCGCGTGCAGACCGTCTCGGTCTCGGCCAGGAACTTCGCGTCGCCGGCCACTGGCGCACCGGCGTCCGGATCGGTCTCTTCCGGCCGTGGGACGTGAACGTCGCCCCAGTCGAGACACGTCGTTCCCATCGCTTCCAACTCCTCGGCCAACCCGGCGTAACGGATGGCGGACGGCCCCATGTCGACGCCGCGCCGGTCGGCACCGAGGTCCATCGGTGCGCCGATGATCCGTACGTTCCTGTCCATCACTATCGAGACTCTCGCGAACGTACAAAAGTCGCCTGTCCCGCGATCCGTCTCCGGCTCAGTTGGTGTACTGCGCGCAGACGCGCTCGATGCCCTCGGCGAAGTCGATCTGGGGCTCCCAGCCGGTCGCCTCGTGCATCTTCGAGGGGTCGGCACACGTGTCGTGGACGTAGACGTCCTCGGGGATCGGATTCTCGACGTACTCGGGGTCGATGTCCGTTCCGAGTTCGTCGTTGAGCATCTCGACGACCGTATTGAAACTGTACGCCTCGCCGGTGCCGAGGTTGTAGATGCCGGTCAACTCGTGGTCGGCGGCCAGTTCGAGTCCCCGAACGATGTCGCTGACGTGCGTGAAATCTCGCGTCTGTTCCCCGTCGCCGTACAGGACAGGTGCGTCGCCGTTCGCCATGTCGTCGGCGAACTGAGCGATGACGTTCGCGTACTCGCCTTTGTGTTCTTCGGCACCGCCGTAGCCCTGATACACCGAGAAAAAGCGCAGGCCGGCCATGTTCATGTCGTGATAGTTCGCGAAGTACTCGCCGTAGCGCTCGCGAGCGAGTTTCGACGCTTCGTATCCCGTGTTGACCGCGACCGGCATGTCCTCCGGGGACGGCTCGGTCCGGCTGCCGTAGATCGACGACGTCGAGGCGTACACGACCGTCTCACAGCCGTCTTCGCGGACTTGCTCGACCGTGTTGACGAACCCCTCGACGTTGACCCGGGCGCCCAGTTGCGGGTCCTCCTCGTGCATGTTCAGCGAGGAGAGGGCGGCGAGGTGAAAGCACACGTCTACGTCGGACGGGAGGTCGTCGTCCAGCACGCTCGCCTCGACGAACTCCACGTCCTCGTCGAGATTTGCCGGTGTTCCGAGATACCCGTCGTCCAGTGCGACCACGTCGTTGTCCGCCGCGAGGTGATTGGCGAGATTCGAACCGATAAATCCTGCCCCACCAGTGACGAGTACGCGTTTACCCTTCATACATCCGACACGCAACGGGATGAACTAATGTGTATCGCTTCCTCGTTTCGTCTGACCGCGATTCCGCCTGTTCGTCGGTCTGTTGTCGCATATTGGATACGTGGAACGATACTCATTTATCCGCCGGGTTTAAGGAAAACTACCACGAACGTTCCATCATGTCATCAATCGAACTCACCCCGAGCCAGAAGAACATCCTTCAGGAACTAGTCAACCTTTACAGAGAATCCGAGTCCGCCGTCAAAGGCGAAGACATCGCCGAGCAGGTAGATCGGAATCCGGGGACGATCCGTAACCAGATGCAGAGTCTCAAAGCGCTCCAACTCGTAGAGGGTGTACCTGGCCCAAAAGGTGGCTACAAGCCGACTGCGAACGCGTACGACGCATTGCAGGTCCAGGACATGGACCAAGCGGCCGACGTGCCGCTCGCGCACAACGGCGAACCGGTCGAGTCGGCGAACGTCGAGGAGATCGACCTGACGAGCGTCCACCATCCGGAAGAGTGCCGCGCGGAGATCAAGCTCCAGGGATCGATCTCCAACTTCCACGAGGACGACACGATGACCGTCGGTCCGACGCCGCTCTCCAAACTCCGGATCATCGGAACAGTCGAAGGGAAAGACGACACCAGCAACATTCTCATCCTGACCATCGACGACATGAAAGCACCCGTCGGCGAAGTCCAGAAGTAATCGATCGAGCCCAGAATCGGCCGCTCGACCGACTCACTGACACTCGTTATCGCACCTCTTTGACAGTGTTTGATTTGATACAGATTCACATGCGCTGTTCGGCGCGGCCGTAAATATCACCGGTTAGAGCCGGCCTTCCTTCGGTAACAACTGCCGATTGTTACGTCACGATTTCAAAGCCTTTGTATCAGGTGGCGCCAGAGTGGCACCTATGACAGAGAACGTAGTCGTACTCGGGTCGGGATACGCGGGTGCGGGTGCCATCAAGAGTCTCGAATCGGAGTTGGGGAACGAAGCGGATCTCACGTGGGTCTCGAACGTCGATTACCACCTCGTTCTCCACGAGTCCCACCGGTGCATCCGCGATCCCAGCATTCAGGAGAAGATCAGTATCCCCGTCGACGAGATCAAGGCGCCGAGCACCCGCTTCGTCCAGGGCGAGGTCGTCGACGTCGAGACCGACGAGCGGACCATCGAACTCGACGACGACTCGACCATCGACTACGACTACCTCCTCGTCGCGCTCGGCTCCCAGACCGCCTTCTTCGGGATCGACGGCCTCGAAGAGTACTCACACACGCTGAAGAGCCTCGACGACGCGCTGGGCATCCACGAGGACATCAAACAGGCCGCCCGGTCCGCCTCGCAGTCCGATCCCGCACAGATCGTCATCGGCGGTGCCGGCCTCTCCGGCATCCAGACGGCCGGTGAGGTCGCCGGCTTCCGCGAGGATCACCGCGCCCCCATCGACATCCACCTCGTCGAGGGTCTCGACGAAATCTTCCCCGGGAACGATCCCGAAGTGCAGGCCGCACTCCGCAAGCGCCTCGAAGACCGCGACGTCAACATCATGACCGGCGAGTTCATCGGCGAAGTGGACGAGGAGACCGTCTACATCGGCGACGACGTCGAACTCGACTACGACGTGCTGGTCTGGACCGGCGGGATCACCGGCCGCGACGCCGTCCAGGACGTCGACCTCGAGAAAGACGAGCGCAACCACCGCATCCACACGGAGATGAACTTCCAGACCGAGGACGAGCGGGTCTTCGCCATCGGTGACTGCGCCCTCATCGACCAGCCCGGCGAGAACCCCGCGCCGCCGACGGCCGAGGCTGCCTGGGAGGCCGCCGACCACATCGGGAAGAACATGGCCCGCCAGATGCGCGGCCAACCCCTCGAAGACTGGACGTTCAAGAGCAAGGGGACCGCCATCTCCGTCGGTCACGACGCCGTCGCCCACGACGTCATGATGATGCCGATGGACACCTTCGGCGGCTTCCTCGCCCGCAACCTGAAGAAAGCCATCGCCGCTCGCTGGATCGCGTCCATCACCGGCCCAGGCCGCGCGCTCAAGGCCTGGCCGGACATGTAGTACCTTTTTACTTCGAGGGGTTTCCTCGGCCGACTTCGTCGGCCTGCGGGAACCCCTCTCGCAAAAATCTACGCTAAAAAAGGCCGACGGCTCACTTCGTTCGCCGTCGGTGAACCGCGCTCGCTACGCTCGCGCGGATGCTCGTGTTTATATTAGATTTGGTGCGGGGAAATTATCATGTACAATGAGCGCAGACGCTACCTGAAGGAGGCAGCCATCACCGCCGTGTGGGGACTGGTCCTCGGTGTCGTCTTCTTCATACTGTCCTCCGATCCACGAGCGACGTGGGTCGACGCACTCGTCGACATCGTTGGCCCTGCGACGGGACTCGGTGGTGGCACCCTCTTCGTACGGACCGCACAGCGCCACTACGAACGGGAATCAGTCGAGCCCTAATCCCGCGTGCCACTCTGCGGCTCCCGACTCGGTCACTCTGTCGTCCATCTTCGCCAGCAGATGCGTCGCCAGACTCGCAGTTTTCGCGGCCTTTCGCTCGCCTTCGGTCCGGAACTCGCCGGTCACGCGGTTCGCGTAGACGGTACAGACCGCCCCTGCACGGAGGCCGTAGAGGTTCGCCAGCGTGAGGATCGTGCTGGCCTCCATCTCGAAGTTCAAGACGTTCGCGGCCCGGAGTTCCTCGATCAGTTCGTCGCTGCCGCGGGCCTCGAACCCCTCGAAGCCGGGACGGCCTTGCCCTGCGTAGAACGAGTCCGTCGAGCAGGTCAGGCCGACGTGATAGTCGTAGCCGAGTCGTTCGGCTGCGGCGACGAGCGCGGCGACGACGGCGTGGTCGGCAACGGCCGGGTAGTCCTCGCGAACGTACTCGTCGCTGGTTCCCTCCTGCCGGACGGCTCCGCGCGTGATGACGAGGTCACCCACGCTGGCTTCCTCGCGGATGGCTCCACAGGAGCCGACGCGAATGAAGGTGTCAGCACCGACTCGTGCCAGTTCCTCGACGGCGATCGCGGCCGAGGGGCTGCCGATTCCCGTCGACGTTACTGAGATCGGCGTTCCCTCGTAGGTACCAGTCGCGGTCCGGTACTCGCGGTGCTCGGCGACGACCTCGGAGGCGTCCCAGCCACCGGTGATCTTCGGGAGGCGCTCCGGGTTCCCGGGCAGCAACACCGTCTCGGCCACGTCGTCGGGACCCACGTCGAGGTGGTACTGGGTCTCGTCGTTGGGGTCCTCGCTGTCCAATTCGTCGGCGGCAGTGGCGTCGTCGGTCATTGCCCGAGCATCTCCTTCGTGATCGTGTTCGGCAACAGTTCTCCGAGCGTGTACTCGACCGGTTCGTCGGCGTCGTCACAGACGATGGGGAACGACTCGTCGCAGAACTCCGCGAGCGTCTGGCGACACATTCCACACGGGGTGACGCCGTCGCGCTCGCTCGACGAGACGGCCAGCCGCTCGAACGACCGATGGCCGCGCTTGACGGCGTCCGCGATCGCTACCTCCTCGGCGTGCAGACTGTTGCTGTAGTTCGCGTTTTCGATGTTGCAGCCGGTGTACACGGTGCCGTCCGCGGTTTCAATGGCCGCACCGACGCGGTACTCAGAGTAGGGCACGTACGCGTCGTCCATCGCGTCGCGCGCCGCCTGGAGGAGTTCGTCCATGGCGGGACGTCGAGCGGCCGGGCCAAATAGTCTCGGCTGCGCCGAGGTGTCGGGGCGAGATCGAGTACCGTAGCGCCTACCCGGCGACCTCGTCGATCGTCCGTTCGATGACCGATCTCGCCTCGGCGACGAGGGCGTCCACCTCGTCGCTCTCGGCGTACATTCGAACGTACGGTTCCGTGCCGCTCGGGCGGACCAGCAGCCACGACGCGTCGTCCCACGCCAGTCGAACGCCGTAGTCGGTCGAGACGGCGGCGTCCGAGAACGCCTCGGGCAGCCGGGTTTCGAGCGTTTCCATGACTGCCGCCTTCGACTCGTCCGGACAGGCGAGGCTCTCTTTCCGGTAAGGCCGTTCGGTGACCGGCGCTCGCAACGCGTCGAGTCCCTCTGCCGCGACGAGCCGTGCGAACACCGCCGCACTGGCGACGCCGTCGATCCAGCCGCCCAGGTCTGGATGGACGTGTTTCCAGGGCTCTGCGGCGAAGACGACGTCCGTCTCCTCGTCGGCGTTCGCCTGGACCGCTGCGATCCCTTCGTGGAGCCCACCGAGGTGGACTCGCTCGACGCGCCCGCCTGCGGCCTGAACTCGCTCGTCGATGCGAGCCGAGGCGTTCGGCGTCGTGACGACGACCGGATCAGACCGCTCGCTCTGGCGGACGTACTGTTCCGCGAGGATTGCGAGGACAGTGTCTTCGTGGACGACGCTCCCGTCCGCTGCCACGACGACGATGCGGTCGGCGTCGCCGTCGTGACCGATGCCGAGTTCGAACTCGCCCGCCGACACGAATTCACGGAGGTCCGTGAGACTCTCGGGCGTCGGTTTGCTTTCCCGTCCCGGGAAGTGCCCGTCGACGTTCGCGTTCAACGCGACCACGTCGGCGCCGAGTGCCCGCAGGACCTGCGGGGTCGCGACGCTGGCCATCCCGTTTCCGCAGTCGACGGCGACGCGTACCCCATCGAGCGGTGCACCGAATCCACTGGCGTACTCGATGACGGCCTCACGGTACGCGTCGAGCACGTCGACCGTCGTCGACGTTCCCCACTCGTTCCAGGGCGCCGGTGCGGTTCCCTCGTCCACGCGATCCTCGATTCGCCCTTCCGCGACTGAATCGTACTCTCTCCCGTCGACGAACAGTTTGAGTCCGTTGTCCGTCGGCGGGTTGTGACTGGCGGTGACCATGATTCCGCGGCGCCCCCGCGAGGCGAAGGCGAGCGCCGGCGTCGGGAGCGGTCCGGCGCGGCGAACGGTCGCCCCGCCGCTTTCCAGACCCGCTTCGATCGCCGCGGCGAGTGCCGATCCCGTCTCTCTGCCGTCGCGTGCCACGACGAACTCCCGGTCGTCGACGGCTGCGGCCTGCCCGACCGCGAGCGCGAGCGCCGGCGTCACCGTCTCAGTGACGGCGCCCCGAATGCCTGCCGTGCCGAAAAGGTCCATACGGGGCCATCCAGTGGCATCTACTTAGGTGCTGGCGAAAGTGGTGATGCGATACCGCCAGCCAGCTAGAGCTCGACGCCACTCGGTATCAGCGAGTGGTGACGGAGGAGGCTGCCGTCCTGGTCGTACACGAGGAGCGTCCGCTTTTCGGCCTCGAACAGTTGCTCGCCGTTGCGCTCGATCAGAACGCTGTACCCTTTGTCCGTGTCGTTGGTGGCTTCGCCGTACGCCCGTGCAGCGTCGATGAGCGTGAGGATCTCCGTGGCGTCGGCGTTGACCTCGAGGACGAACTCGCCGGTCATCCGGTCGGCGATCGAAAAGACCCCACTGGCTCCGCTGTCGTCCACCGGCGTCTGAAATCGGAAGGCGACGTCCACTGCCGTCTCCGGTGTGAGGCGCGTTTCGAAGGCGTCGGACGGTCCGTTGTACTCGACGTGGACCGTCGGTTGGCCGTCGGCCGTGTCCTCGACGTTCCGGAGCCCGAGGGTGAAGTAATCGCGCCTCATTCCCACTCCAACATACGGTTTCCGGAGCAATGAACGTAACGCCCGGTTGTGAATTCACACCCCACCGCCGACTGGGGTAGGTTTTAGGGACGGCCGCTCGCAGGACGGATATGGTCTGGGTCAAGTCGGAACTCGCTGAGGAACTGGCGGTGGTCGCGGCCTGGCTGTCCGCCCTCATTCCGTGGTCGATCTCGGTATCGCTGGGCGAACTGGCAGGCGGCTCACTCGTCGAATTCCACTTCCCGTTCTTCCTCGTTCGCTTCCTGTTCGGTCTCGAGGTGCCTGCACCGAACCCGCTCGTCCTGTTGCCCTGGGAGGCCGTGGCGTTCTACGGCGACGCGCCCGGGCCATTGCCGTTCATGGTCTGGACCGTCGGCGCAGCCGTCGTGGCGCTGGCCGTGGTGCTGAGCGTCGGGATGTACGTCTTCGAGGCCCGGTTCCAGCGAGCGTCGCTCGACCCCGTCCGGGTGATGGGCGGGCTCTTGCTCGCCGCGGCGATCCTCCACACCGCCGCCAGCGCGCTCCTCCAGTTCGGCGCGCTCCCGGTCGACTCGGTCCCCTCGGACAGTTTCCCCGGCATTCTGATTCCGATCGGCGTCGTCTTCCAGTTCGCGTTCGCGTACGTCCTGTTGCGGGTCGACCGCGTCGACCGTTCGACCGCTGACGAACCGGGCGAGCGGGCTGACGAGCCGGCCTGACGACGGGTTGCAGACGACGATCTGGAAACGAGTGTCGATTTTAAGTAAGTGGGGTTGCAATCGGAGGATAAGACGGCTGTCCGCCCGACGTGGCGGGTGCCACCCTAGCGATGTCACGTGAGGATACAGGCGACGACGGGACCGACTTGGGCCGCATCGGCGAAATTCGGCACTGGCTGGGCCGAACGGCGGAACTGCTCCGCGGCTCGACGATCCCCGTCCAGAACTACGACCCGGACAAACACGGTCGCCTCCTCTCGTTCAGCGGACTCTCGGGGTACGAGGAAATAGACAGATACTGGCTCAACGCACCCTTCTCCTTCGTTTCGATCAACTACGACCACGACGACGACAAACACCTCTATCACGTCGTCGAACCGGACCTGGACGACCTGGAGGTCGAACTGCTCGATCGACTCTTCGACGACATCCGCGAGCCGCTGCTGTACCGCGACGAGGTCGCCGACGACCCCGAAGGTGCCCTCAGAGACGAACTCAAGCTCAGGCTCGAAGAGTACGGCGTCGACGTCGGCATCGAGACGTTCTACCGGCTGTACTACTACCTCCACCGGCGCTTTCACGGCTACGGGAAACTCGACCCCATCATGCACGACCCGCACGTCGAGGACATCTCCTGTGACGGCCCCGGGCTCCCCATCTTCGTCTACCACGACGACTACACGGACGTCGAGACGAACGTCAGCTACGGCGATCAGGAGCTGAACAACTTCGTCATCCAGTTGGCCCAGCGGTCGGGCCGGCACGTCAGCGTCTCGGACCCCGTGGTCTCGACGACCCTCCCGGACGGCTCGCGGATCGAACTCGCGCTCGGGGAAGAAGTGACGCCGCGCGGGTCGGCCTTCACCATCCGGATGTACGCCGACGAGCCGTTCACGCCGATCGACCTGCTGGAGTACGGGACGGCCAATCTCGACATGCTCGCCTTCCTCTGGCTCTGCATCGAGAACAACAAGTCGCTGCTGTTCGCCGGCGGGACTGCAGCCGGGAAGACCACGTCGATGAACGCCGTCTCCATGTTCATCCCGCCGCGGTCGAAGGTGCTGACCATCGAGGACACCCGCGAGTTGTCGCTGTACCACGACAACTGGCTCTCCTCGGTGACGCGAGAGCGGCTGGACGACGACGACATCACGATGTACGATCTGTTACGGTCGGCGCTCCGGCACCGGCCGGAGTACATCGTCGTTGGGGAGGTGCGTGGCGAGGAGGCCATCACGCTGTTCCAGGCGATGAACACCGGTCACACCACGTTCTCGACGATGCACGCAGACAGCGTCCAGACCGTCATCAACCGCCTGGAGAACGAGCCGATCAACGTCCCGCGGCCGATGGTCCAGTCGCTGGACGTGCTCTGCGTGCAGGTCCTCACGCGGACGCAGGGCGAACGCGTCCGGCGGATGCGGACGCTCGCGGAGATCGAAGGGATCGATCAGCGGACTGGCGAACTGGACTACTCGAACACGTACAACTGGAACGCGACGGCGGACACCTTCTCGGAAACGGGCAGCGCATTGCTCGACGACATCCGCGACGAACGGGGCTGGACCCAGTCGGAACTGCTGCAGGAAGTCAAAAACCGGAAGCGGTTCCTCCGGTATCTCCAGGACGAAGACGTCAACGACTACAGGCGGTTCACGGCGATGGTGAACAAGTACTACGCGGAACCCGAGGAGGTCATGGACCGAATCGACGCCACGGGAATCGAACTCCAGGGGTAACATGGTGTCTCCGCTGGCTCTCCTTCCGTTGCTCGTCGCCCTCGTACTGGTGAGCCTCATCGTCGTCGCCGGGACTAGCGCCGGTGCGAACCGACATTTCAAGCGAATCGCACGGGTGCTGTTCGGTCGGTTCGTCGACGAGTCCCACCTCGAACGAAAACGACTGTTGCAGTCGGCGTACGTGGCTGAAACCTACAACGTCTACGCGGCGAAATCCTACCTGTACGCCGTTCTCATCGCTATCGCCGGCGGTGTCATCGGCGCGTACGTGCTGGGCGGACTGGTCCTGGCCGTCCCGCTGATCGGGGACCTGGTCGCTGGCCTCCCCAACACCATGACCGCCGCGCTGGGGCAACCCTCCACGTGGTCGGTCGAACTCTCTGATTCGGGTTGGCTGGTTCTCATGATCGGTGGCGGACTCGTCTCGGGGATTCTCAGCGGCGTCGTCAGCTACTCGTTGCGGTGGCGACTGCTCGCGGGCAGAGCAGAAGCCCGTCGCCGGCGGATCAACGAGAGCCTTCCCCGGACCGTCGCGTTCCTCTACGCGCAGTCTCGGGGTGGCATGGCGTTTCCGGCGATCATGCGCACGCTCGCCACCAACCGGAACGTCTACGGGGAGACGGCGGCCGAGATCTCCGTCGCGGCTCGGGAGATGGACCTGTTCGGCACGGACATGATCTCCGCGATCAAGCGGATGGCCCACCGGACGCCGAGCGAGGATTTCAAGACGTTCAGCGAGAACCTCTCGAGCGTCCTCCAGAGCGGACAGAACCTCCCCAGTTTCCTCCACGACCAGTACGAACGCTACCAGGAGGAGGCCGAAGAACGCCAGGAAGAGATCCTGGAACTGCTCGCGACGATGGCCGAAGCGTACGTCACGGTGCTGGTCGCCGGGACCCTCTTTCTCATCACCGTCCTGCTCGTGTTCGGGCTCACGACCACCAGCACGCTGGGCATCCTCCAACTGCTCGGGTATCTGGCGATTCCCCTCGCCAACCTCGGGTTCATGGTCTTCCTGAACCAGCGCCTGGAACTGCTCGGCATCGGGAACGAGAGCGACGCGTCGGCACTGGACGAGACGGAACTGCTCGCTGACACTGACGTCTCTGCCCGCGACCTGCAGGCGACGGACGGCGGGACGACGCCGACGCTCGCCGACAACCTGGAACGCCTGGAACTGTACGACCGATTGGAACGGATCCAGCGCATCATCCGTCGGCCGCTGCAGGTGGTCTTCTGGAACCCGACGTCGATACTGTACGTGACTGTACCGCTGGCGCTGTGCGTGACCGTCGTTCGACTGCCGACGGCGTTCACGGGCATCGGTATCAACGTCCGTGCCCTGGACGACATCGTCATTCAGGCGCTCCTGTTCGTCCTCGGCACGTACGCCCTCGTCAGGTTCGTCTACAAGCGCCGAATCAACCGGATCGAGTCGGCCAGTCCGGAGTTCCTGGAACGGCTCGCGAGCCTCAACGAAGCCGGCATGTCCGTCGTCGAGAGCTTCGACCGCGTCAGAGGGAGCGATCTGGGAGCGCTCTCCGAAGAACTCGAGCGCATCTGGGCCGACATCACGCTGGGCGCGAACGTCGAGGACGCGCTCGTTCGGTTCGGCCGACGCGTCCAGACGACGCCGATCACCCGCGCCGTCACGCTCCTGAGTAACGCGATGCGCGCCAGCGGGAACATCGGCCGCGTGCTACGCATCGCGGCGACACAGGCCAGAGCCGATCTGCGGATGAAACGGCAGCGTCGCCGCCAGATGCTCACGTACCTGGTCGTCATCTACGTCTCGTTCCTGGTCTTTCTGGTCATCATCATCGCCGTCCAGGAGGTGTTAGTTCCGAGTCTCCCGGACAGCGTCCCGACGCCCGACAGCAACAACCGCCTCGGGGTGAACGCGGACCAGATCACGCGCTTCGGCGAGGTCAACAAGGCCGCGTACACGCTCGTCTTTTTCCACACGGCGTTGATCCAGGGCCTGCTGTCGGGACTGATCGGGGGCCAGATCGGTGAAGGGACCGTCAGGGACGGCGTCAAGCACGCGTTCGTCCTGCTCGGCGTCGCCTACGTCGCGTTCATCCTGCTGTCCTCGCCGGTCGCGTCCATCCAGTTCGAACAGCAGTTCGGCGGCGAAACGGTCACGGTCGACTCGGTGTCGCTCTCGGACGGCGGCTACGTCGTCCTGCACCTCTACACGCCCACCGGCGATGTGATCGGTCGCAGCCAGTATCTCGAACCCGGCACCCACGACGACGTCGAAATCAGGGTGAACCGGGAGTTACCGGACGACGTGACCGTCGTCGCGGTCCCGCACCTCGACACGAACGACAACCAGCAGTTCGACTACGCGGGCGGTGAGACGGATCGGATCTACCCACCCCGAATCGAGGCGGTGAAAGCCGAAGCCGAAATCCAGTGATCGCCGACCGTCCGGCGCGTCGCCGAGCGGAACGCACTTCATAGCGCGCTCGTAACCGCCGGTATGGACGACCAGCCGGGCCGCGACGGCGTGCGGGACACCTACGACCGCATCGCCCCGCACTTCTCGCAGACCCGTGAGTACCCCTGGCCGGAGGTCGAAACGTTCCTGGAGGGGATCGGCCCGGTCACCCAGGCGCTCGACGTCGGCTGCGGGAACGGCCGGCATTCGGAACTGCTCGCCAGCGACGCCGAGCGAGTGCTGGGTCTGGACGTGAGTCACGGTCTCCTGGACGAAGCGCGCACTCGCGTCGACGAAGCGGACGTAGGTGATGCGGTCGCCCTGGTACAGGGCGACGCGTCGACGCTGCCCCTGTGTGCCGAGACAGTCGACGTTGCGGTGTACGTGGCGACCCTGCACCACCTCCCAGAGCGTCAGCTTCGGGTCGCGAGCCTGGACGAACTCGCCCGCGTGCTCGCCGCGGACGGGCGGGCACTGGTCAGCACGTGGAGCACGGCGCACGATCGCTTCGACGCCGACGAGGGGTTCGATACGACCGTCGATTGGACGCTTCCGGGTGGTGAGTGTGTGCCTCGCTACTATCACATCTACGACCCCGAGGAGTTCCGCGCGGATCTGGCCGAGAGCGCCCTCGAACCGCTCGACGTGTACGTGTCCAGCGGGAACTGCTACGCCGAAGTCACCGCGCCCGAAAAGGGAAACATCCATAAATAGGGGCCAGGTAAGAGAAAACAAGCCTTCGTGGTGCGGTACGGAGGTGCGGAAAACCAAGTGAGCGCCTGTGTTGAGACGGACCGAGTCCGTCGATGCTCGGCGCGAGTGAGCAAAGCGAACGAAGCGCCGGTGTCTCACCGAGCGAAGTGAGGTGAGGCTCGGGGCGCAAACGAAGTGAGCGCCGGTGGTCTAGTGGTAGGACCTGAGCCTTCCAAGCTCATGGCCCGGGTTCAAATCCCGGCCGGCGCATTTTCCGAGCGAAGCGAGGTAAAATCGCCAGAGGGATTTGAACTACGCGAGACGATCGAAGCGAGTCTCGCCATCGAGTTCACAATCCCGGCCGGCGCAGCGCTGCAAAGAGAACTACTTAGATGAAGTCGCCCTCAGCGAGCGCGAAGACGACCACACGTTTGTAGAGGAATTCTTTGGGCGTCCACGCTCGGGACAGGTCCAGCCGTTCGAGATACGGCGCGGCCTCGTCGGGAACGGTCAGTGCCGTGCGAACGCTCCCGTAATCGTCGATCTCCGGTGGGAACGCACTGAAACTCTGCTGCAGATCGCGGAGCGCTTTGGTGAGCGTTCGCTCCTCCTCGGTGAGGGCGGTCCCGTACGGGAACGTCGGCAGCAGGTCGTCGAACGGTGCCAGCTGCTCCTCGATGGTCTCGGGGTAGTTGTTCCGGTACTGCTCGGGCACCGTCCAGTCTTCGGGGAGTTTGCCGGCCGATTTGGCCTGCTCGACGAGGTCGTCCTGGAACCGCGAGTCGGCGATCTGGATCATCTCTTTGATCACGTCGGCGTCGCACTTGTCGCGGAGGTCGGCCACGCCGTACTCGGTGACCACGATGTCGCGCAGGTGGCGCGGGACCGTTACGTGGCCGTAGTTCCAGACGATGTTGGACTCGGGGCCGTCGTCGCCGTCGTGGACCGCCCGAATCATGACGATCGAGCGGCCGCCGTCGAGTTCGTGGGCCATGTTGACGAAGTTGAACTGGCCGCCGACGCCGCTGACGACCTGGTTGTTTTCGAGGCCGTCCGAGGCGACGCCGCCAGTCACGGTCGCCTTCATACCGGTGTTGACGAACCGCGCGTCCGTGCGTTGCAACCGCTTGAGTTCCTCGTCCCCGTACAACTGATTGGTGAACGTCACGCTCTGCATGCTGATCTCGCGGCGACGGTCCTCGTCTATCGCCCTGATTCCCTCGTAGAACTCGTTCGACCCGAGGAAAAACGCCGCGTGGAGGACCGACCCGTTCGCGAGAGCGTCCCCCAGTGCGCGCTCCTCGATCGTCTCCCGAGCGGCCGGTTCGGAGAGGTCGGCCGGCACGGACGCGCCGTCGACGCGGATCTCGCCGTCGTCGTACTCGACGTCCTGGCGGAAGATCCCCCACTCTTTGAGGTAGTCGACGTGGTCCTGGGTCAGGTCCGCGTCGATCAGGCCGGCGGCGAGTAGTTCGTCGAGGGTCTCGCCGTCGATCCCGTCGCCGAGGCGGTCTTCGGCGACGAGCCGCTGGATGTCGACGTCGTCGTACACCGCGCGGCTCAGCACGCCGCTTTCGTACAGATGGAGGAAGGCCTCGACGAACATCTCCGTGGCACCGTACAGCCCCTCGTCGAGGGTATCGAAGCCGCCGTACTCGTCGACGAGGTCCGGACAGTCTTCGTGGACGCCGAGCGCGTCCAGGAGATCGCGATACGAGTCGTTCTCGTGGTGCCGCAACTCGGTGGCGTGGCCGATGGCGTCGCCGAGCGAGCCGATGCCGATCTGGAGCGTGCCGCCGTCGCTGAGCAGCGAACTGACCCGGAGACCGATCGCGTGGTCCTGCGGAGAGACGGGCATGTTCGGTGGGCCGAACAGCGGGAACTCGTACGCCTCGCCGTCGAGGACGGCGTCGAACGTCTCCTCGGGCACGGGCGCGTCGCCGTACATGAACGGCATGTTGCGGTTGACCTGGCCGACGATCATGACGTCGCGATCCTCGGTCCGTCGATGTTCGCGGAGTCGCTCGATCATGTCGCGAGTCAGGTCCGTGTTCGAACCGAGGTTGAAGTGCCGATCGCCCGCTACCTCGCCGACGCCGACCTGTTGGAGGAGGAGATTCACGTCGGCTCGCTCGGTCGCACGCAGCACGTGCGTGTAGTTCACGCTGTGGTGGTACTGCTGGGCAGCCGGATTACCCAGGTGTGCGCCGGGCTGATAGTAGAACTGATGGACCTCGACGTTGTCCGGGAGGTCACCCTCGCCTAACAGCCGTTCGTACTCGAGGTTCGGATAGTCGCCGAACACGCGGTCCGCGAGCGGTTCGACCAGTCGGCGCTCTAGCTCCGAATCCCAGTCGGGCTTCGAGAGGGTCAACGCTGTCCAGATCGTCAGCTCGATCTCGGGGTCGTTCACCGCACGCCTCGTCAACTCGTTGAGAACGTGGTTTGCCTTCCCCAACCCGAGCGGCGCCCCGACGACGATGTCGCCGTCCAACTGCTCGACGATCGCGTCGACGCAGGCCTCGACGTCGTCGTAATAGGTGGTCACAGATTGTGACCGTGGGTACGGAGACTGATATAACAACCGAAGCAACTGATTTTGCGATTGTCACTAACTCAGTGCAAGCGAACACGAGTGATCCGACGATAGCGGCTCCTCTCCGTGGAATCGCAGCGAACGGCCGACGTCTCGAAAACCGAGCGCCTCAGCGCTCGACGCGTTCCCACGTGTCCGAAGTGATCGTGGCGTCGTCGGCGTCGGGGTAGTAAATCGACAGTCTGCCGTCTTCTTCACTCGCTCTCAGATCCGGTGCGTTGTCGAACTCGCGGTCACGAACGGGCTGGGTCAACGGGCGGTCCCGTTTCGGGAACCCCTCCATTGACGCCGTCCCGAGTTGCGGCAGCGCAGGTCGGTCCTGCGCGTCTTCGTCGGCAACCTCGCCCGGCAGTCGATTGCGCCGATCGACCGACTCGTCGTCGATCCTGAAAGCCCGCCCGAAGTCGAGACCCGAGAACACAGAGAGACGGCGACGGACTCCAGCGACGAACGAGTGAGCGGCCCCGACCACGTTCGTCCAGAGGGACGCGCCCGCTGTCGATTCGTCCGCGTCCGAGGAATCGCCCTCGAAGGGCTGTTGGGTGGGCGTGTTACCCATACACACAGATAGGTGCGGCACTACAAAACGGTTGTGACCTGTCGGATATTCGTCTGCTATCGCCCCGAACAACAACGTTATGGTGGCAGTCTCCGTGCCGGTGGACACAGTGAGTGAGGAACGCACGGCCCTCGGTCAGGCGGCGGACGATCGGGTGCAGATACTCGACGCCGACGGTGCTGTACTGGACGACGCTGCGGTCCCCGACCTCGCAGACGACCAGTTCGTCTCGATGTATCGCGAGATGTGGCTCGCTCGCCACCTCGACGAACGGGCGATCAGCCTCCAGCGACAGGGTCGACTCGGAACGTACCCGTCGCTGGCTGGCCAAGAGGCGGCGCAGGTCGGCTCGACGCACGCGCTCGCCGACGAGGACTGGATCCTCTTCCAGTACCGCGAGCACGGCGCCGTCGTCACCAGAGGCCTCAGCCACGAGTACCTGCTCTACTGGATGGGCCACGAGAAAGGCAACGAGTGGCTGGCCGAGCGGAACGTGTTTCCACTCAACATCTCGATCGGGAGCCACCTTCCCCACGCGACGGGGATGGCGTGGGCGTCGAAACTAAAGGGCGAGGACCGGGCGTTCGTCTGTCACTTCGGCGACGGCGCGACCAGCGAAGGCGACTTCCACGAGGCCTGCAACTTCGCCGGCGTGTTCGACGTGCCAGCCATCTTCTTCTGTAACAACAACCAGTACGCTATCTCGATGGGCCGTGGGAGACAGACGGCGAGCGACACGATCGCTCAGAAGGCGTCAGCCTACGGGTTCGACGGCATCCAGGTCGACGGCATGGACCCGCTGGCCACCTACGAGGTGACGCGCCAGGCGGTCCAGAAGGCCAAAAACCCGGAGGAGGGTCAGATGCGGCCGACGCTCGTCGAGGCCATCATGTACCGCTTCGGCGCGCACACGACGGCGGACGATCCGTCAGTGTACCGCGACGACGAGGAAGTCGAACGGTGGAAGCGCTGGGACCCGCTCTCCAGGATGGAGGGGTTCCTTCGCAACCGCGGGCTCGTCGACGACGAGTCGCTCGACGCCATTCACGAGGAGTGTCGTGAGGTCGTCGCCAACATGATCGACGAGGCGATGACCTACGAACCGGACCCCGAGCAGTTCTTCGAGCACGCCTACGCAGAGCCGACGCCGCGCGTTCGCGAGCAACGCGCCGAGTTCCAGCGACTCCGCGAGCGTCACGGCGACGACGCGTTGCTCGAAGACGAGTAGACAGTCAGTCTGCCGTCGCTTTCGCCGTCTCCGGTGCTGGTTCGATTCTGTAGAGGAACACGAACACGATCGCACCGACAGTGATGAGCAGGCTGGCGGTCCAGAACGCGGTGAACACGTCCGTGGCATCCCAGAGGACGCCGACCGTGACGGGGCCGACCACCTGACCGATCTTCCACGCGATCGAGCGCAGCGACATGCTCCCGGCGACGGCCTCGAAGTGTTCCCCCTCTTCGACGAACAGCGCCATGCTCGCGGGAAGACGGATGCTGTCGGCGACGCCACAGACGGCGAAGGCGGCGAAAAGCGGGAAGAACGCGGGCGGCAAAGTGACCACCTGGCCGACGGCGGCGACTGTCACGGGCGGGAAGAGGCCCGCCGCGAACTCGGCCAGCGGGATGAGCGCGGTCCCGAGCGCGTAGATGAGTGCGCCGGCCAGGACGAACAGGTGTTTCCGGCCGATCCTGTCCGTGTAGTCGCCGACGACGCCTTGCGTGATCGTCTTCGTTAGCTTGCCGCCCGCGAGGATGCCGCCGACCAGGACTGGCGACATGCCGAAGTTCGTCCGGGCGTAGATCGGCAGGAAGATGAGCACTGCCATCTTCCCGAAACTGAGCCCCAGGCGGAAGATGACCAGCGCGCGAATCGCCGCACGGCTCAGTAACGACCTGAAGGTCTCGATGCCGTCGGTCTCGTCTGGGTCCGTTTTCCCACCCGGATTCTCTCTGAGGTAGAGCAGCACCATGACGCCCGAGGAGACGGTGACCGCAGCGAGGACGGCGTAGGTGAACGTGAATCCGTACACCGTCAGGAGGAGGCCGCCGACGAGATCGCCCGCGAGACTGGAGAACGCGCCGACCTGGTTGTACGTCCCGAGCCACCGGCCCCGGGTGTCGTCCGGACTGATCTGGCCGGTGACGGTCGTACCCGTGATCCAGAGGATGCTCGCGCCGACCCCCTGCACGACTCGCACGAGGAGGACGTGGGAGACGGTCGTCACCAGCGAGAATCCGACGAACGCGAGGACGTTGACGCCGAGACCGATCAGGAGGATTCGTTTCGCGTTCCCGGTGTCGATCTTCCGGCCGAGCGGGAGGACGATGAGCAACTGGGTGAACGCGAAGACGGTCCCGAACAGGCCCTCGACGAACCCTGTCGTCTGGAACTGGTCGGCGTACAGCGCCAGCGCGATGATGATGGTGGAGTAGGCCTGACTGCGCGCGAACGCGGTGCTGGCGATGGCGAGGAACTCGCGGTTTCCGAACAGCGAGAGTGCTCCGCGGCCGTCACCAGTCACGACATCGAAAGGCACGCAATCGACGCGATAAGGCGTTTCGTCTCGGTCGCTTGCTGAGTCGTGGTACCACCTCGCGTCCACGGACGACGTTTTTACGACTCGTCGTCAACTGCTTCGTATGAGTGAGCAACCGGCACCGTATCAGCACGTCCAGCCGACGGCGGAAGCCGACGTTCAGGACGGCGTGTATCGAGTCGTCGGGACGCCCGACGGTGAAGTGACCTTGCTTCGGGTGACGAACGCGGCTGGCCACCGACGACACACGGGCACGGTCGTTCAGGTGTCGTCGTCGACGTTCAAGACGGCGTTCGAGCCGGCATCGAATCCCGATTCGGGGTTCAGCCTCTCTGCCATCGTCGACCGCGTCGTGACGGGCGTCAAAGGGGTGTACTGGTTCGTCCGTCCCTGAGGACACTTACAGTTCGATTCGCTCGACCAGCTGGTCGGTTTCCTCGGGGGTGTTCAGCGCGATGATCCTGATCCTGTCTTCGAGGCCGGATTTGTGGAGTTTAGCCTTCAGGAGGTTGTCGACCTGGTAGACGCCGGCGGCGCTGCTCATCTCGATCTCGACCAACACGACGTGGTCGTCGCCGGGTTCGAGCGTGACGGTCTTGATCGCCTGACTCGAGACCGTGTCGATACCGCGACCGCCGCGTTCGTAAGGGATGCGCGACCGGCCGCGCTCCATGTCGAGCGCGTCGGCGATGCGCACGACGCCGGCCTCAAGAGTCAGGGGGTCTTCCTCGGTGTGGTGACAGAGGATCGCGTGGAGGACCTCCCCTTTGAGCCGAACGGTTTCGGCGGTATCGTAGTACCCCAGATCGGGGATGATGCGATCGAGCAGATCGGCAGCGAGCGGGATCGAGTAGTAGGGGTGTTCGTCACGGTGAACGACGTGTCCGATGTCGTGTAGCGTGGCGGCCAGGGCGATGATGACGGCCTCGTCGGCTTCGTCCAGTCCCTGTTCGAGCGCGCCGTTGAACTCGATGCCTTCGCCCTTGAGGAGGTCGTAGAGACACAACGCCCGGTTGCGGACGATTTTGACGTGTTTCGTCCCGTGATCGTTGTACTTCTTTCGCGTGACGGGATTGACGTTCTGGGCCTGGAGGTAGGCAGTGACCTCCTCGTCGTCGTCGAGATACGAGAGGACGGCGTTGACGCGCTCGTCGGGGAAGGCGTGGTCGGCGTCGGGGTCGTAGACGCGACCGTCGCCACCAGCGTCTGCAGCACTCATGGCTAAACGGACGGCAGCCACCGAAAAAAAGCTGCGGTGCGCTGGAATCGGCGCGGAGACTTACGCGTCGGCCGCTGCTTCCTCGACTTCGTCGTAGTCCGGTTCGACGCCGGGGTCGTCGCTGACCCACGCGTAGGTGACCTCGCCGTCGCTGTCGACGACGAAGACGGAGCGCTTGGCGACGTCGTGGACGCCGAGTTCGGCGAAGTCCATGCCGATGCCGTACGACTCGATGATCTCCTTGTCGGCGTCACTGATGAGATCGAAGTCGAGGTCGAGCTTGTCGCGGAACTCGTTGAGCGCGAAGGGCGAATCCACGCTGATGCCGTAGACGGTGGCACCGATGTCCTCGAAGTCCGTCAGCCGGTCGCGGAACTCCGTCATTTCGTGGGAGCACACGCTCGTGAACGCACCCGGGAAGAAGGCGAGAACGAGCGGCGCGTCGTCGAGGTTGTCCGAAAGCGTGAACTCCTCGATGTCGCCGTTGGCTAGCGGTGCAGTGAAATCGGGGGCAGAGTCGCCAACTGATACCATAGCATCCTGTCGTTGGGCCACCTCTCCAATTATACTGCCGGTAGTCACAATCCGTCGAGACGGTTCGAGTCAGAGACACGACCGTCTTCCGGACCACGGACAGTCGGCCGCGCCGTTCTAGCCGAGTACCAATCGCACCGCCGGCCTAGTTGACAGTTACTCACAACTGGGAATAGTTCGGTACTGACTGGGTACTGATTGTGCATAATTTGCTTCGTTTTCTTGCCCTTGCAGGCGCGTTTGAACCGGTTACGAACGGGTTTGCGATAGGTGCAAAGGCAAAAAGCCTATAATTGGCGTCCGGCTATGCTGATGTAGACATGACCGGTATTATCCCGTTGTTCCCGGGGATTCCCGGTGGGCCGGAACTCCTGGTTATCCTGCTCATCGCGATTCTCCTGTTCGGCGCGAACAAGATCCCAGAACTCGCACGCTCGTCGGGACAGGCGATCGGTGAATTCCAGAAGGGACGCGAGGAAGTCGAGGAGGAACTCAAAGAGATGCAGGAGAGCGATTCGACGCCCGGTGCCGACGACAACTCGACCACGACGTCCGCCGACGCCGAGACGGAACCGCAGGTCGAGAGCGAGGTCAGTTCCACGACCGACGAACCGAGCACCGAGTAATACCCTTTTCCGGCCTTTCCCCGGTTTCCACGACAGCTGCAACCACCAGCATAGCCGCCGTCTCGAACTACTCCCTCATCGGTGAGGGACACTCCGCTTTTAGAACGGCTCCGAGCCGCACTGCTGACAGGCGATCTCGAACTGTCCGTCGTCGGTCAGCGCCATGTCGTGGTCCGTCTCTTCGCCACACTCGCTGCAAAACAGGAGCGCTTCGAGTTCGTCCCAGTCGTGGTGCTTCCCCGGCGCGCCGATCGCGAACCCGCGGACCAGTTCGTCGCCCCTGTTGCCGCCTGTCTGATACTCACTGCGCGCAAATCGGATACAGCCGTGAGCCGCAACTTCGACCTCCTCGTCCGGAGTCTCGAACGTCGCCGTCCCGTCGAGAACGTAGAACAGTTCCTCCTGATCGTGATGGCGGTGCATGCCGCCGGAGAACGATTCCCCGGGTTCGAGTTCGAAGTAGTTGAAGGCGAACTCTTCAGTGTCGAGGGCGTCGGACACCGGCTTCCGGACGGAGTGTACTTTGAGCGGGTTGTTCTCGATTTTCACGTCGTCCAGGGAGACTTTCTCCATATCACGTGTATGTGGACAGAGGGATTTAGATGTTCTCGGAAAGGAAACTCCTTTTCCTGGCCCTGTCGTACAATCGATAGGGCGTGTGGCCTAGTGGACAGGGCGAGAGGTTCCTAACCTCTCGATCCCGGGTTCGAATCCCGGCACGCCCGTGCAGCGACGAACGAGCGAAACAAGTGAGGAGCGAACCGGAACCGGGATTCGCAACCCTGCCAGTCGCAGCGGCCGAGCGAAGCGAGGCCGACCGTCTGGCTCTGGTTCGCCGGCACGCCCGTCCATCTTTTTCTGCGTCGGGTGTCCTCGACCTACGGCCTGCGGCACCACTCCTTGAAAAACATGAGTGAAAAAGACCCGGCCACTCACTGCGTTCGTGACCGGTGAAACGGTTCGCTACGCTCACCGTATGCTAGTGGTCCAAACTCCAGCACGGTCGTTCACTTCGTACACTCGCGGGACCTCGACAAAGACACTAATCCGCGATATGCTGGACCGCGGTTGAGTACCGTTCAGGGAAACGAGACACTGAGGGATTCAGTGCAGCTTTTACAGACAAAATCGATACGCCCTCCAACACAGACACCTGACCTCAACTGTGACTCGGTACAGAAACGCTGCGGCATTTCTCCTCCTCGCCGTCCTCTGGGGCGCGTCGTATCCGGCGGTCAAAGCTGGGCTCGACGGGTTTCCGCCGCTCCTGTTCGCCGCACTCCGTTTCGACCTCGTCGGCGTGCTCGTTCTCGGCTACGCCGTCGCTCGAAACCAGCGGTGGCGACCGAGCCGTGCCGACCTGTCGAGCGTCGTCGCCGGAGGGACGCTCTTTATCGCCGTTCACAACGGGCTCCTGTTCATCGGGCAAGGCTACGTCACCTCTGCAGTCAGCGCCGTGGTGCTCAGCTCGATTCCGGTACTCTCGGCCGGCTTCGCTCGGCCGGTCCTCCCGAGCGAACGACTTCGACCCGTCGGTCTCGTGGGCGTACTGCTCGGGTTGGTTGGCGTCGTCGTCGTCGCCAATCCCGACCCGACCGCAGTGAGTTCCCCGGACCCGTTCGGTGTGGGGATTCTGTTGCTCTCAGCCTCGGCGTTCGCGCTCGGTGGCGTCGTCACCCGGTCGCTGCGGACGACGCTTCCGGTGGCGGCGTACCAGGGCTGGCTGATGCTTCTCGGCGGCGGAATGCTCCACGTCATGAGTCTCGCTCGTGGCGAACAACAGCAGGTTGACGTGAGCCTCTCGGTCGTCGTTGCGTTCGTTTACCTCGTCCCTTTCGCGGGCGCACTCGGCTACCTGCTGTACTTCGATTTGCTCGACCGGCTGGGTCCGATCGAGATCAACCTCGTGGGCTACGTCGCGCCGGTGTTCGCAGCGCTGGTCGGCTGGGCCGCTCTCGACGAGTCGCTCACCCCTTCCGTCGCGGTGGGTTTCGCGATCATCGTCGCCGGCTTCCTGCTGGTGAAACGTGACGCGATTCGCGCCGAATTGCGGAGCTATTCTGACCGGGACTGAAGCGGCAGTGATGAAGGAGACGCCTCGACGCCGCATCCCCGGCGATCGCAAAAACGACCTCTTTTTTGAGGGAGTATTTTAATAATATGTGGGAACAGACTGATATATAACAGGGGCAGGGAGATGGGTTCGATAGAGTACGTCAAAGAGAACGTTTTCGGGGTCGAGAAGAGCAGTTCGGCGGCGTTGAAACACGGCTCGCTGCTGGTCATGAACGCGGAACTGGTGTCGATGTTCCTGACGAGTTACGCCGTCGCGAACTTTCTGTTGATCGGAGCGGGGTTCATCACCGGCGTCCTCGCCCGTGGTGGGCCGCGCTCGGCGCTCTGGCACGGGACAGTCGCCGGGACCGTCGGCGGCTACGTCATCTCCCTCATCTTTGCGGGGCAGTACGGCGCGTTCGGCTACCGCGTGACGCCGATGCTGTCGATTACGACGGTGACCGAACTGTACTGGCTGTACGACCTGACGGCCTTCGTCGCGTTCTTCGGCATCGTCCTCTTCGTGGTGCTGGACGTGCTCGTCGGTGCGCTCGTCGCCGGCCTCCTCGTGGACCGCATTGGCTTGGCCAAACCCAGCGGCAGCGAAGCCTGACTCTCCGGATCTTCGGATCACTCGCAGATAATTTAGTGTCTGTACACGCGGAATAAATGTTAAGGCAGACCATCTGGGATATTAGTGTACTATGTCTGAAAGGGACCGATCAGAACCCGAGACGGAGCAGTCATCTACCGAGGACGAGCGGGAGTCGGACCGTCCGACGCCGGGTGGACTTCGCGGGATGGTGTGACGGTCTCCGTTCGAGCGTCGACTCACCCAGCTCGGGACGAACCATTGCTATCGACGACAAGTCACGTCCCCGAAAGAATATCAAGGTTTTTAGTACGGGATGTGCCCTGTGTCTCCGTATGGATAAGCGGATACTGGCTCTCGGTGGGCTGATTACGCTCCTCGCGTTGAGTGGTTGTGTCGGATTCATAACAGGCGAGTCGCTCGTGTTCGAGGCGTCGCCGGCAGCCGTTTCGAACAGTTCTGCAGCGGAGTCCGGGTTCACTCTCCAGCAGTACAACGAGACGAACCTCAATCAGACGGTGGCTGTGTTCGGGGTGGAGCGCGAGATCAGTCTGTCGTTCCACCAGGCGATCTACGCCAAACGGCTCCCGGGCAATCTGACGCGAGAAGACGTCGACCGGTCGACGCTCTCGAAGGAACCCCAGCCCAACCAGAGCCTCCAACCGACTGTCGTGACCGTCGTCTCGGTTCCGGACGCACAGGTTTTCGGCCAGTCGGTCAATCCGCTCGTTCAGCTTCCGAACGACGAACTCGTCGAGCGGTTCGGCGGCGGGTCCGACGGAAGCGTCTCGAACCTCGAGCAAGAGAGCGAGCGCTCCGTCCAGATGCTCGGGTCCGAGCCGACGCTGACTGTCTTCAACGGGACGACGCAAAGTGAGAACGGACAGATGGCGTCCCGAATCTCCGTCGTCAAGACCGCTCACGAAGGGGACGTGGTCGTTCTGATCAGTGTTCAGCCGCAGGACAACGCGGACGACGACGCCCTGGACGCGTTCATCGCGGACATGGAACACCCGACCGACGCCCCGAACTGAGGGCCGGTTCAGTACTCGTTCTCGCCGGGTTCCGGAAACAGCGTCTCGATTGCAGGGGCAGGTTCAGTGCGAACGTAGCCGTCCGTGGACCGTTCGACGACGTCGTGAGCGAGGAGGTGCTCGAGATGGGCGTGTGCTTCTCCCGGTCCGTGGAGGATGTGGATGGTCGAGAGATCGCCGAACAGTTCGGCACTCACTGCCCAGGGGTCGGCCGGACCGATCGCGTCGAGAGCGGCCAGCACTCGTTCGGTTCGCTCGCGGTGATGAGCGATGATCGCACGTGCTCGACTCGTGGGGTCCTGTATCTGGTGACGGTGACCTGGCCAGGCACGGTCGAACGCGCCAGTCGCGATGCGATCGAGCGTCCCGAGGTACTTTTCCAGCGCACGCTCGACGCGGATGTCCGCCCCGCCAACGTTGGGCGTGTATTCGGGAAGGAGGGCGTCACCGCTCAGGAGATCACGGGAGTCCGCAGTCTCACGGACGAACCCAGTGAGACCGCTGCTGTGACCCGGGAGGTGCATCGGTTCCAGCGTCTCCGAACCGGCCGCAATCGTCTCGCCCGGCTCGAGCGGCGTGACCGCAGGGGGATTGCCACTGATCGTCTCATCGCCGTCGAGGAAGGTTAGGAGTTCGTCACGGGGGCCGTCGGGAATGCCCCACTCCTCGAACAGGCGGTCACGCTGGTCTCGCATGGCCGCCAGCGCCTCTTCGTCTTGCTCGATCAGCGGCGCGTCGGCGGGATGCGCCAGGACCGTCGCACCGCACTCGGCCTGGAGGTCGCCAGCCAGCCCCGCGTGATCGGCGTGCCAGTGCGTGAGCAGTACCTGGTCGAGGTCTCGAACGGAGAGGCCTTCGTCGTCGAGTGCTCCTTCGAGTTGCGTGCGGGTCGCTGGCACCGCAACGCCAGTGTCGACGAGCGTCGTCGGTCCATCGCCGTCGAACAGATAGGCGTTGTTCTGGCCCTCGAAGAACGTGTTGTCGAGTTGAATCCGTTTCACGCCCACGCACCTCTGGCTTTGCCATGCACGTTGCTCGCACTGCCACCGGCGACGCCCGGCGCTATCCCGACCGTATCACCGTCCGAGAGCACCGTTGCCGGACCGTCGAGGGTCCGGACGTTCTCGTCGTTGACGAGGACGTTCACGTTGGCGCGTAACTCGCCTGAGCTATCGAACAGGAGTGGCCCGAGGTCGTCGAACTCGTCGGCGAGAGTAGTGAGCGCGTCACCGACGGTCGTCCCCTTCGTCACCTCTCGATGGAGCGACTTTTGCCCGATAGCGTCCCGGATCGTCGCGTAACAGGCAAACGTGATTTGCATGCCTATCCCCTCGGCCGGCTGACGCTTAAGCCCATCGCCGCGAATAAACGCTCGTTAGCGACAAGTGGAGCTGTGTTATTGTTGGTAACCGAAGGACTATCTTGGGTCACTCTCTGGTAAGTCCTATGGGCCTTGTTCGCACACCTGACGAACAGTTCGAGGACCTACCGGGGTATCAGTACGACGCGAACTACGTGGACGTCGGCGGGCCGGAGATGGCGTACGTCGACGAGCCAGGCGACGGCGACGAGACGTTCCTCTGTCTCCACGGGGAGCCGACGTGGTCGTACCTCTACCGGAAGATGATCCCGACGCTGTCCGAAGTCGGACGGGTGATCGCGCCCGACCTGATCGGCTTCGGACGGTCGGACAAGTGGGACGATCAGTCCGAGTACACGTACGATGCCATGTACGAGACGGTGGAGCGGTTCGTCACGGAACTCGATCTGCAGGACGTCACCCTGGTCTGTCAGGACTGGGGCGGCTTGCTCGGGTTGCCCGTGGCAGCGAACAATCCCGAGCGATTCGCTCGGCTGGTGCCGATGAACACTGGCCTCCCTGACGGGACCCAGACGATGCCCGACGTGTGGCACCAGTTCAAGGACATGACCAAGAACGCACCGGAGCTGGACGTCGGACAACTGATCGATGCCGGATGTCTGAACGACCTCGACGACGGAGTGAAGGCGGCCTATGCGGCTCCGTTCCCGGACGAGACGCACATGGCAGGGGCGCGGATTCTCCCGAACCGGGTACCGATAGAGCCGGACATGGCGGGAGCTGCAGTCATCGCCGACGCACGCGAGACCTTCGCCGAGTGGGACGAACCGGTGTTCGTCCTGTTTTCCGACTCTGATCCGATCACGCGGGGGTCACGAGACGATCTGCGCGACCTGTTCCCCACAGCGACCGAGCAGCCGGACACCTGGATCGAAGGCGGCGCTCACTTCCTGCAAGAGGACGAGGGAACGCAAGTGGCAGAGGCGATCGTGAAGTTCGTCGAGCGAACGTAACGCTCAGTACTCGACGATGACGGCGCCGCGCATGTTCAGTTCGTTCCCGTGGCTGGTACATTTGTACCGATAGAGCCCCGCCTGGTCGAACGTGTGCACGAACATCGTGCCGCCGCCTGATTCCGGTTCTCCGCTGGTGAACCCCCCGTCAATCTCCGTGACGTTGTGTTTCCCACCGTCGCCCGTCCAGAGCCACGTCACTTCCGTCCCTGTCGTGATGCGGATGGCAGGTGGATCGAACGAGAACCCGTCGAACCCGTCTTTGGCGTCAGCACCGACGCTCACCGTCACCCGGGGCTGGTCACGCTCGTCGAGGATCGTCCCGTCGTAAATTTGTGCGTGCTTGAGCCAGTTGTCGACTTTCTCCTCGGGATTTGCGACCGGTGTTCGCGTGGCCGTCGCTGTCGCAGTCTGGGGTTGCGGCTCCGCCGTCGTCTGAGTCTTCCCGTCGACACTCGTCGCGTTGGACGCCTTTCTGTCGTCGTTCGTGCTGTCGTTGGAGCACCCAGCGAGTCCACCCGTCGCCGCGACGACCATCCCCTGGAGAACCTGTCGCCGCAGAGGTTGCCACGTCATGATCTGATTAATAATATACAAATATAAAATACCTGACTCTCGTTCGACCAGCGTATTTGGTGGTTCCGTGCGTAGGTCGATCCATGCAGGTTTCACATGATCCCTCGGTGATGGCGTCGTGACTGTCCTCGCATTGGGCACTCAACTCACGCGCCAGGTCGGCCCGCTGGCCAACCACGACGGGCGCGTGCTCATGATCGAAGCGCGGGAGTTCGCGCGCCGGCACCCGTACCATCCCCACAAACTCACGCTCGTGTTCAGCGCGATGCGGCACTTCCGCGACGCGCTCGTAGCCGACGGCTACGAGGTCTCCTATCGTCAGGCGGAGACCTTCGGAGACGCCTTCGAGAGCCACTTCGACGACCGCCCGGACGACGAACTGGTCGTGATGCGACCGGCGAGTCACGGCGGTGGCGATCGGCTGCGTACGCTCGCGACCGAGGCCGGTGGCTCACTCCGGGTCGTGGAGAACGAGACGTTCCTCTGCTCGCCGGCGACCTTCGACGAGTGGGCGGGCGACGCGGAGCGGCTCCGACACGAGTCGTTCTATCGGTTCATGCGTCGGGAGACAGACTATCTCGTGGACGACGGTGAACCCGTCGGTGGCGAGTGGAACTGCGACGAGCAGAACCGAGAGACGCCGTCTGCGGACTACGAACCGCCCGCGCCACCGACTTTCGAACCCGACGAGACGACCAGAGCCGTCGGCGAGTGGGTCGCCGACGAGTTCGCGGGCGGCTACGACGAGCAGCCGTACGGCGGTGACTGGGCGGACCCCGAGCCGTTCAGGTGGCCGGTGACTCGCGACCAGGCGCTCGAAGCGCTCGATGCGTTCGTCGCCACGCGCCTCCCAACGTTCGGCCCCTATCAGGACGCGATGGTCGAAGACGAGTGGGCGATGAACCACAGCCTCCTGTCCGCGGCGCTCAACCTCGGCCTCCTCACGCCGGCCGAGGTCGTCGAGCGCGTGCTCGCGGCGTATCACGACCGATCGGTTCCGCTCAACAGCGTCGAGGGGTTCGTCAGGCAAGTCATCGGCTGGCGCGAGTTCGTGCGTCACGTCTATCGCCGAACGATGCCCGAGTTGGCACGGGCCAACCAACTCGACGAGTCCGAACCGCTGCCTACGTTCTACTGGACCGGCGAAACCGATATGGCGTGCCTCTCGGACGTGATCGACGGCGTCCGTGCCCGGGGGTACTCCCATCACATCGAGCGCCTGATGATACTCGCGAACTTCGCGCTCATCTATGGGGTGGAACCCGCACAGCTCAACCGCTGGTTCCACGCGGCGTACGTCGACGCCTACCACTGGGTGACCACGCCAAACGTCGTCGAGATGGGACTGTTCGGCGCTGGCGCGTTCGCGACGAAACCCTACGCGTCCTCTGCGAACTACGTCGACAAGATGAGCGACTACTGTTCGGGATGTCCGTACGCGAAGACGAAAACAACGGGCGAGAACGCGTGTCCGTTCAACGCGCTGTACTGGGACTTCCTCGACCGTAACGAGGCCCAGCTCCGAGCGAACCACCGGATGGGACTGATGTACCATCAACTCGACAACAAGGACGAGGGCGAGCGAACGGCGATCAGTGAGCGGGCAGCCGGAATTCGGAATCGGGCCGAGTCGGGCCGGCTCTAGTTCTCGACGGCCGATGGGGGTTCGACCTCGTCGGCGTACTTGCTCCGGAACTCCTGGATCAGCGTCCCGATCTGGGCGTACCAGTCGTTGAGGAGCCTCTGCATGTCGTCGGCGACTTCGTCCGGGTCCGTCGGATAGTACACGTGGTAGTACCCGCCCTGATCGTAGTTGATCTGCTCTTTTCCGATGAGGCCCGTCTGGAGGAGTCGCTGGATCGACCGATACGCCGTGGATCGCTCGCGCTCGACGCGGTCGGCGATCTCGTCGACAGTCAGCGCCTCGTCGCTGTTAGCGACCGTCTCGAAGCATTCTCTGTCGAGGTCCTTCAGGCCGTGAAGACACTCTAAGAGGCCTTCACACTGCATGTCCTGTCTCAGCATCTCGGCCATCGAGTCTGGCATACTTGCATATAATCAGCGTGTCACTAAAAGGGTTATGTAAAAACCGTGCAACACTATCGCGAAACTGGGGCGTGGGGTGTCGCGGAAAGGCTCAGACGAGAAGCTGGATGTCGGCGTCGGCCATCTCTTCGAGTGCCGAGGCGGCACCGACGCCCGTCGTGACGCCGTCGTAGAAGTCGTCTTCGTCGTAGTCCATCAGTTCGATGGTCATCTGGCAGGCCTGCATCTCGACGTCCATGGCGAAACAGGTGTCCAGCAACTCCTCGATGCTCGCCGTCTCGTTGTCGCTGATCTTCTTGCGCATCATCTTCGTCGTCACGCGGTCCATCCCGGGCAGCGAGGCGACCGCGTTCGGAACCGGCATGTTGGGGTTTCCGACGGCGCTGAGTTGGAGATCTTTCGAGCGCTCCTCGTGGAGGATGTCCAGGCCCCAGAACGTGTGGAAGACGGTAACGTCCCAGCCGAATGCAGCTGCCGTCGACGCGAGGATCAACGGCGGATACGCCATGTCGAGGGTCCCCTTCGTGGCAATGATGACCATCGACTTCTGGTCGTCGTCGGTGTCGGCTTCGACGGCCGCCAGTTTGTCCTCCAGCTCTTCGATGCGAGCCTGGAGTTCCTCGACGTCCGCGACGCCGTCGCCGGGATCGGGCCCGTCGCTCCCCTGTGACTCGTCCGCGTCAGTGCTCATTCTTCCACCTGGACGTAGTGAACGTAAAGGCCCTCACCGCCCTCGGAACGTTCCTCCTGTTCGATCAGCGACACGCCGTCCGTCCCGGACGCCCAGCCGTCGAGGTCGCTCATGCTCCCGGAGTCAGTAGCGACCACCTCCAGTACGTCGCCTGCGGATAGATCGTCCACTGCTTGCTTGGTTTTGACGACCGGCATCGGACAGGAAGCTCCCTTCACGTCGAGCGTTTCGGTGACATCTGTTTCGAGACTCATTGTTTGTCTGCATCGTACAATACTATAGTGGGTATTGATAATTGTGTCGGTTGTGGGCACTACTGCGACCGGGCGAGATCAGAATGGTGAAATTCAGCTCCCTCAGGGCCGCATTACTGGGATTTGGTATTGTATGAATGGCGAACTTCTATGCAAATCCTTTTGCATACGCAGCCAGTACAGACTGGTGACGCATGAATGGACATCGAACTGCAGTGGCAGTCCGGCCGGGAGGGGTAGATCCCCGATGATCGGTGCGGAACTGTTCCCGCACGGTATCGCACGGTATGCGATTGGCGGTGCATTGATCGGCGGTGGCGTGGCGTTCATCTATCTCGCGACGGGCATTATCGCCGGCGCCAGTACGTTCCTGGAGTCTACCCTCTCGTACGTTTCGGACGTCCCGCGATTCAACCGCGGGCCGTACCTGCTGTCCCGGGACTGGCGCGTTCTGTTCACGGTCAGTATCGCGCTCGGTGCGGCAGTGTACGCCGTCTTCTGGCAAGGTGAGCCGTGGACGACCGACGTGCAGTGGTGGCGACTTCTCGGTGGCGGCTTCCTCGTCGGCGTCGGGACGCGCCTGGGGAAGGGATGTACCTCCGGACACGGCGTCTGTGGCGTCGGCTCGATGTCCTCGACCTCGCTCGTGAACGTCGCGACGTTCATGGCCGTCGCCATCGGCACCGCCCAACTCATCCAGGCACTGGGGGTGTCGCCATGACGCGACACAAACCTAGTTTCTACCTGACGATCCTCGTTGGCGGCCTGATCTTCGGATTCGGCCTCGCATACAGCCACATGGCGCGCCCGGAGGTCGTGCTGAACTTCCTCCAGTTCGAGGATCTCGGACTGCTGTTCGTGATGGGCGGTGCGTCAGTCGTCTCCGGACTGGCCATCATGACTGCCTCGCGACTGCACGGTCGCGCACCGCTGACCGGTGACGAGTACGTCCGCCGTCTGAAGTCGTTCGATCGGAACGTCGTCGCAGGCGGCGTCATCTTCGGTGCCGGCTGGGGGATCTCTGGCATCTGTCCCGGCGCAGCGTACGCCAGTGTCGGCATCGGTAACTTCCCGATCCTCTGGGCCATCGGCGGGATGTTCCTCGGCGCGTACGTCCAGGGACGCGTGCGCGCTCGCATGGCCGAGACGAGTTCCAACCCGACCGCAGCCGACTAATCGCGTTTCTACTGATCGATTTCTCCGGGTCAGTACCGCGCGTGACGAGCGCACGCGCCGTTCTTCGTCCTACTCTCCCCGCCCGTAGCCACCCGTAACTTACACATCGGTATGGGTTCGTTACTGGGATATAGTATTGTACCCTCAGCCCAAAACCGTTATCTACCTACTTCGATTAGTCATACGTGTGCAGAACATCCAAATCCACACAAGACTGGTGACGCAGGTGAGTACGCATGTTCGGAATTGAAACGCTCGGTGGCAACACGCAAGCGGCCGTCCTCGTCGGTATCGTCCTCTTCGAGGCGATCGTGCTGTATCTCGGCTACGGCGGTCTCGAAAAGATACTCGGCCCGTCGTTCAAGCGAGTTCTGGAGGGGCACTGTGCGTTCGTGGACGTGCTGCTCAGGCGGTGTTCCGTCTCGGAGAACGGGGGTGCTGACAGATGATGGAAATCCTCGGGGTGAGCGTCGTGCTGCTCGGAACCTTCGCCGGATTCGGCCTCCTCATCGGCATCCTGTTCGGCTTCTTCGGGATGGGCGGGTCGTTCCTCGTGACCCCGGCGCTACTCGTCATGGGGTACGAAGCGAACGTCGCGGTCGGGTCCGGGCTCGCCTTCGTGTTCGGGACCTCAGTTATCGCGACGCTCAAGCACCGCGACCTCGGGCAGGTCGACTACAAGCTGGGTGTCCTGATGATCGCCGGGACGACTGCGGGGATCGAAGTCGGGAAACTCGGTCTGGAGTACCTCCAGCACATCGGATTAGCTGATTCGGTCGTCAGCGTCGCGTACGTACTGTTGCTCGGTGGCATCGGCGTGTTCGTCACGCGCGAAGCACTGAAATCTAGCAGCGGTGGCGGGCTCGAACACGACGTCGACGAGGACGCCGACCTCGAAGACGCCGACATTCCCGACATCGCCCAGAAGATACAGTCCTACCGCGTCCCGCCCATGATTTCCATCCGGGGCGGTTTCACCGTCTCGCTGTGGATGGTGTTGGCCGTCGCGTTCGCGACCGGTCTGCTGTCCGGGTTCCTCGGCGTCGGCGGCGGGTTCATCCGCATGCCCGCGCTGTTCTACCTGATCGGCGTGCCGGTGCCGGTCGCGGTGGGAACCGACCTCTTCGAGATCGTCTTCTCGGGCGGGATCGGGAGCTTCCTCTACGCCCAATCGGGAGCCGTCGACCTGAGCATCGTCGTTCCGCTGTTGGCGGGGAGCGCGCTCGGCGCACGGCTCGGTGCAGCGGCTACCAGTCTCGTCGACGAGGAGGACATCAAGGTGTACTTCGGCGTCATGCTGTTGCTCGGGGCGATCGCGGTCGCCGTGCGACAGATCGGCGGCGTCCTGGAGATGCCAGTGCTCGACAGCGTGAGCCTGGCCATCATCCTCGGTGCCGCGCTGCTGGTCAGCGGTGCCGTCTCCTACAGTGCAGTGCGAGAATTGCGCAAAGACGATCCGCGCGGTACCGTTGCCCCAGAACTCTAACACCCGTTTCGACCGCTTTCGACTACTTCTCCCAGAAGTCTCTCGTGTCCGAGCCCAATTGGGTTTAGAGTATTGCACAGGACACACAAGATATAAGGTGTCCCGATTCCAAAGAAGGAGTGTAACATGGATCCAGACGATCTCCCCACGCCTGATGCTGAAGTTGACGAGATGGAACCTCGCGAACTCAAGCGCCGTATCGACGACGGCGAGGACGTGACCGTTCTCGACGCCCGGATGCAGGGTGATTTCGACGAGTGGCACATCGAGGGTGACAACGTCGAGATCGCGAACGTGCCGTACTTCCACTTCCTCGAGGACGAGGTCGACGACGAGTTGTTGGAGCAGGTGCCCGAGGGCGACCCACTCGTCGTGCTCTGTGCGAAGGGTGGTGCCAGTGAGTTCGTCGCTGGCTCCCTGAAGGCAGCCGGCCGCGACGTCGTCCACCTCCACGGCGGCATGAACGAGTGGGCTCGCATCTACGAGCGCGTCGAGGTATCCGAGTACGACGGTCCCGGGACAGTCTACCAGTACCAGCGCCCGTCCAGCGGCTGTCTGGCCTACCTCGCTGTTGACGGCGACGAGGCTGCGATCGTCGACCCGCTCCGCGAGTTCACGGACCGGTATCTGGAAGACGCCGAGGAACTCGGCGCTGATCTCGTCTACGCCATCGACACCCACATCCACGCAGACCACATCAGCGGCGTGCGCGCGCTCGATGACGAGGGCGTGACCGGCGTCATCCCCGCTGCGTCCGAACAGCGCGGCGTCACGTACATCGACGACCTGGAGAACGCCGCGGATGGCGACGTGTTCGAGGTCGGTGACATCGATATCGAGACGGTCTACACGCCCGGCCACACCAGTGGGATGACCTCCTACCTCATCGGCGACAGCATTCTCACCACTGGCGACGGCCTGTTCACCGAGAGCGTCGCTCGTCCGGACCTCGAAGAGGGCGACGAAGGCGCCCCCGACGCAGCCCGCCAGCTCTACGAATCGCTCCAGGAGAAGGTCCTGACGCTGGACGACGACGTGCTCATCGGCGGTGCTCACTTCAGCGACGCCGCAGAGCCGGCTGCAGACGGCACGTACACGGCCCCGATCGGCCAGCTCGTCGACGAGATGGACGCACTCACGGTCGACGAAGACGAGTTCGTCGACATCGTCCTCGCGGACATGCCCCCGCGCCCGGCTAACTACGAGGCCATCATCGCGACGAACCTCGGGAAGCAGGAGGCGTCCGACGAAGAAGCCTTCGAGCTCGAACTGGGTCCGAACAACTGTGCTGCCAGCCAGGACGCACTCACGGGCGACTAACGCCACGACGACGTCACATCCTCACCTGTCCCACTGATCGGTTCTTCCGTTTCGCCCGCGCAATATTGCTTTCCTCATACACAACTGTTATCAGCTGTGGCTGATTACCCCAAGATACCGATGACTGAGTACGGTCCCGACCGTGAGCGGACTGGGACCGAACGTCGAACGCTTATTATGTACCATAGCCAGGGGCTAAGCAACAGATGCCCTCGGGAGATGACGTGAACGACGCGGACGGCGCGTCGACCGAGTCGGCTGATCGCCCGGAGACGGAGGGTCCTGATTCCCGAATCGGCGAGGGACTGCTCGACGTTGACATGGGCCCGAGCTCCGCGTTCGCGCACCTCTACCGTGGCGAACTCCACCGGATGAAGCTCTGGCGCGAACGCCTGGACAAGACCACGAACTGGGCGGTCCTCCTGATGGCCGCGATCCTCACCTGGGCGTTCTCCAGCGAGGCGAACCCCCATTACATCATCCTCGTCGGCCAGGCGGCGATTACGATGTTCCTGTTCATCGAAGCCCGTCGCTACAGGGCCTACGACGTCTGGCGTTCGCGGGTCCGACACCTCCAGCAGAACGTCTGGGCACCGGGACTCGATCCGGACGTCGAACTGACCGACGTGAGCTGGCGGAAAGAACTGGCCCGGGATTACCAACACCCGAAGCTGAAGATCTCGGCCGAAGAGGCGATCGCCCATCGCCTGCGACGCGTCTACTTCCCGCTGTTCACGGTTCTCGACGCTGCGTGGGTGCTTCGAGTAACGGCCTTCGCCGATCAACCCTGGCCCGCGAGTGCGTCCGTCGGCGCCTTCTCGGGCGTCGTCGTCACGGTGATCGTCGTCCTCACCTACGGACTGTCACTCTACCTGTGCTGTCGGCCCCGCACGTGGCACACGCGCGGTGAACTCCTCGAAGAGGACCTCCGGGCAGACAGATCCGACGACCGAGACATATGACCGAACCGCCACGAATCCAGCAGCGCTAGTCGGTGCTGGCGGTTGACGAGGTCGACGCCACCTCCCGATGCTTATGGGGACTCGCCATCAGCCTGAGACATGGACCTCTACGCGACGCCGATCGACATCGGGACTCGCGCCCCGACGGTGATACTGAATACCGCGGACGCCGCCGAGTTAGGCGTCCATCCGCTCGATCGCGTCGAAATACAGCACGACGGCAGCACAGTCGTTGGTATCGTCGAACTCACGGACGAACTCGTCGACGTGGGCGAACTCGCGGTGACGCGGCCGCTCGGGCACATCGACGGGGAGGTGACCGTCACGATCGCACCGAACCCGACGTCGGCCTCGTCCATCCGGAAGAAACTCGACGACATCGAACTCGAAGCCGACGAACTCGACGCCATCGTGACCGACATCAAGTGGGACCGACTCACCGACGCTGAACTGAGCGCGTTCGTGACGAGCATCTACACGAACGGTCTCTCCCGGGCGGAGATCGTCCACCTCACCGAGAGCATGGTCGCTGCCGGTGAGACGATGACCTGGGACAGCGGCCTCGTCGCCGACAAGCACTCGATCGGCGGCGTCGCCGGCAATCGCGTGACCCCGATCGTCGTCCCCATCGCCGCCGCGGCGGGCGTGACGATTCCCAAAACCTCCTCGCGCGCGGTCACCTCCGCCGCCGGGACCGCGGACACGATGGAAGTGTTCTGTGACGTCGAGCTGGACATCGACGAGATCAGAGACGTCATCGCGGAGACGAACGGCTGTATGGTGTGGGGCGGTGGGGTCAACCTCTCACCGGTCGACGACAAGATCATCCGCGTCGAGACGCCGCTCTCGCTCGACCCACCAGGACAGATGATCGCGTCGGTCCTCTCGAAGAAAAAGAGCGCCGGCTCCTCTCGCGTGGTCATCGACATCCCCTACGGCGAGGGCGCGAAGGTTCACAGCCTCGACGCCGCCCGCGAGATGGCCGAGGACTTCGACCGCGTCGGATCGGCGCTGGACATGACCGTCGACTGTGCCATCACGCGGGGCAGCCAGCCCATCGGCAGGGGCATCGGCTGCGGACTCGAAGCCCGCGACGTGCTTGACGTCCTGCAAGGCAACGGCCCGCAGGACCTCAGACTGAAGAGCATCAACTTAGCCGACATGCTCCTGTCGGCCTGTGACGTCGACGACACGGCCGCGGAGATTCTCGAAGACGGACGCGCCCTCGAGTCGTTCCGCGAGATCATCGCGGCACAGAACGGCGATCCGGACGTGACGAAAGACGACCTTCCGATCGGTGAGTACACGGCGACGATCGAAGCCCAGCGTAGCGGACTGGTCAGTAACGCCAACAACCGGCTGGTGAACGAGACCGCTCGCCGCGCGGGCGCGCCGAAGGACAAAGGCGCCGGCCTCACGCTCGCCGTCCGCGTCGGCGATGCAGTCGACGAATCCAGCGTGCTGTTCACCATCTACGCCCAGACGGAGGAGAAGCTCGACGAGGCGGTGCGTTTCGCCCGGCAGGAAGTGCCCGTCCGCGTGAGCGGCCCCGACGAAGCCCTCGTCGAGCGGTACTAGGCGCAGGCCGCTCAGCAGTTCGTAGTCCTCGTCCGGCGTGTACCGCCGTCTGCCGAGTCAGCCGAGGACACGCCTCCTCGGATTACCGCCACAACAGACTGTAATCCTCGTCCGGCGTGTACCGCCGGAACGCCAGGCTGTTCGCCAGCACCGAGACGCTGGAAAACGCCATCGCGCCGGCAGCTAACACGGGCTGGAGCAGGCCCAGCGACGCCAGCGGAATCATCGCGGTGTTGTACCCAAGCGCCCAGAACAGGTTCTGCTTGATCTTCGTCAGCGTGCCGTCGGAGATGCGGATCGCTTTCAGCACGTCCTGCGGGTCCGAGCGCATCAGGGTCACGTCGGCCGCTTCGATCGCCACGTCAGTGCCGCTCCCGATGGCACAGCCGACGAACGCAGCCGCCAGCGCAGGCGCGTCGTTGACGCCGTCGCCGACCATCATCGCCCGTTCTCCGTCCGCCTGGATCTCGTCGATGGCGTCGGCCTTGTCCTCGGGCAGCACCTCGGCGCTGACGTGTTCCGGAGGAATGCCGACCTGCTCGGCCACTGCCTCGGCCGTCCGCTCGTTGTCGCCCGTGATCATGTGGACGGTCAGCCCGCGGTCGTGCAGCGCGCTGACTGCCGCCTTCGCCGACTCCTTGACGGTGTCCGCGTCGGCGACGACGCCGACCAGTCGACCGTCGACGGCAACGAGCATCGCGGTCTTCCCCTCGGACTCCAGGCGCTTCATCGCGTCCGCGGCTGGGGCAGGGTCGATGCCGTTGTCGTCCAGCAGTTTTCGGTTCCCGACCAGGACTTCGCCGTGGCTCGTCGTCGCGCGGACCCCGTGCCCGGGGACGTTCTCGAAGTCGTCGGGGGATTCGGGGTCGAGTCCGCGCTCGCGTGCGCCGTCGACGATGGCTTCGGCGAGCGGGTGTTCGCTCCCGCGCTCGGCGCTCGCGGCGGCTTCGAGGACGAACTCCTCGTCGAGTTCGGCCGCCAGCACGCCGCCGTCAGGGCGCTTACCGCCGTCGGTCGCCGCGCCGTCCACGACCACCACGTCGGTCAACTGCATCTCGCCTTCAGTGAGCGTCCCCGTCTTGTCGAAGACCACTGTCTCGACGTCACGAACTCGCTCCAGGATATCACCGCCCTTGAACAGGACGCCGTTCTGCGCGCCGATGGAGGTCCCGACCATCGTCGCGGCGGGGGTCGCAAGTCCCAGCGCGCAGGGACAGGCGATCAGCACTGCGCTCGCGAAGACGATGACCGCGAACTCGAACGCCGAGACGGCACCCCCGGCAGCGGCGGGCCCGCCGACGACCAGGCCCCAGAGCGGCAGCGCGCCGACGAGTCCGGCGAGCGCTTCGGGGAACAGGTACCAGACCACGCCCCAGAACAGGGCGTTGGCAATGACTGCGGGGACGAAGTACGCGCTGATACGGTCGGCGACGTTCTGGATGTCCGGCTGGCGGCTCTGGGCGTCCTTGACCATCGAGACGATCTGCTGGATCGCGGTTTCGGATCCGACTTTCGTCGCCTCGACGGTGAGCACGCCGTTCTGGTTGACGGTCGAGCCGACCACCTCGTCGCCCTCGCCCTTGTCCACGGGGACGGACTCCCCGGTGACCATCGACTCGTCGACGGAACTCTCGCCGTCGACGACTACGCCGTCCGTCGGGATCTTCTCGCCCGGCCGGACCTTCATGCGGTCGCCGACGTCGACCTCTTCGACGGGTATCTCGCGCTCTTTCCCGTCCTCGATGACGGTGGCCGTCTCGGCCTGCATGGCCAGCAGTTCCCGGATGGCCTCGCCGGCCTGGCCCTTCGAGCGGGCTTCGAGGTAGTTCCCCAGCGTGATGAACGTGAGGATGAGCGCCGCCGAGTCGAAGTACAGTCCCTCGGTGGCGATGAGGCCCAGGAGTGCTGCCACGCTGTAGAGGTACGCCGTCGAGGACCCCATCGCGATGAGGACGTCCATGTTGGCGCGTCCGTTCTTGACCAGCGATTTGTAGGAGTTCTCGTAGAACTCCCGCCCCAGAATGACCTGGACGGGCGTCGCCAGCAGGAAGGCGACCCACCCCATCGGGATCGGGCCGATCGCGTGGGGAAGGGTCCCGGGAGAGAGCAACTCGACGGCCATCATCGCGACCAGCGGCAGGGAAAGGGCCGCACCGAACAGCGTCAGGCGCTTCTGGCGCGTTATCTCTTCGTTACGGGCCACGTCCTGGCGCGACTGACCGGACTCGCCCCCGCTGTCCGCGTCGCCGTCACCGTCGTCCGCTCGAACTGGTGAGTAGCCGGCGTCTTCGACCGCGTCGTAGAGGTCCGATCTGTCGACGTCAGCCGGATTGTACTCGACCCGGGCCTCGTCGGTCGCGAAGTTCACCGTCGCGTCGACGACGCCCGGTACGTTCAGCAACGCTTCTTCGCTGCTGTCGGCGCAGTTCGAACAGGACATGTCCGTGATGCCGAACGTCGCGGTCTCGCGGACGACGCCGTAGCCCGCGTCCTCGACGGCGTCGAAGATGTCGGCCAGCGAGACCTCGTCTGGATCGTACGTCACGCTCCCCTCGTCAGTGGCGTAGTTGGCGGTGACCTCCGAGACGCCCGCGAGGTCGCCGACGCGCTCTTCGATCGACCCCGCGCAGTTGGCACAGCTCATGCCCGTCAACTCCAGCCGCGATCGCCTCTCTGACATTCTTGCGTATACATACGTGTCCCCTACTCAAGCAGTTTGCTCCTTGCCTCCCGTCCCCAGAACGCCCAAAAATCTTCAAGTCATAACTGAGAATGGCGTGTGGGTTTTGATTCGAAACCGGTCACCGATCGAACCGTCGACCGGCCGTTGCCGGTATCAATTATTATTGCGACGGGACCTGATTAGCAACGTTAATGGGGTGGCACACTGAGTCGGTCGACGAGATTCAGGCGGAGTTAGAGACTGACGACGCGGGATTATCGAGCGAAGAAGCCCGGCGACGGCTCGACGAGTACGGCCCGAACGAGATCGAATCCGGTGAGACCGTCTCGCCACTCGCCGTGTTCGTCTCGCAGTTCCAGGACGCGCTCGTCTACCTGCTCGTCGTCGCCGCACTGCTGGCCGTTGGGGTCGGGTTCCTGCCGGGTCAGGACCCCGAGTACGTCGACGCCGGACTCATCCTGCTCATCCTCCTGGCGAACGGCGTCTTCGGCTTCGTGCAGGATTACCGGGCGCAGCGATCCATCGAAGCGCTCAGGGAACTCGCCTCGCCAGACGCGACGGTCATTCGAGACGGAGAGCGGCGAATCGTCGACGCGCGCGAGGTCGTCCCTGGCGACCGCATCGTCGTCGAACAGGGCGACGCGATTCCGGCCGACGCCCGCGTCGTCGAGGCCAACGGCCTGGAGACCAACGAGTCGGCGCTGACCGGCGAGAGTGCCACCGTCGGCAAAGATCCCGAGGTGCTTCCCGAGGACACGCCGCTCGCAGAGCGCGAGAACATGGTGTTCATGAACACGACGGCCGTCCGCGGTCGCGGTCAGGCGGTCGTGATCGAGACCGGAATGGACACGGAGGTCGGCGAAATCGCGACGCAACTTGGCGAGACCGAAGAAACCGAGACGACCTTTCAGAGCGAGATCGACCGCCTCGGCAAACAGATCGGGGTCGGCGTCGTCGCGCTCATCGGCCTCGTCGCCCTCATCCAGTTTCTCCTCACTGGAACGGACCCGATCACGGTACTGCTCGTCGCGGTGACGCTGGCCGTCGCAGCGGTTCCCGAAGGACTGCCGGCCGTCGTCACCTTCACGCTCGCGCTGGGCTCGCGGACGCTGCTGGACAAGAACGCGCTGGTTCGGCGGTTGCCGGTCGTCGAGAGTCTCGGCTCCGTTGACGTGATCCTCACCGACAAGACGGGCACGCTCACGGAGAACCGGATGATCGTCACGCGAGCGTACGCTGACGACGCCGTCTTCGAGACGGCGGCGACCGACGGTGGCCGCGCTTTCCAGGAGGAAGCCACCGGAAGCGCGCTCGAAGCCGTGCTCCGGTGTGGGGCCGTGTGCAACAACACCGAACCCGCCCCCGCCGACGCCGACGAAGACTACCACGGCGACCCAACAGAGATCGCCGTCTTCGAGGCGGCCAAACGAGCCGGCGTCGACGCGGATGCCGACCGCCTCCGTGAGATTCCCTTCTCGTCTGAACGACGGCGCATGACAGTCGTCGTCGACGAGGACGAGCCCACTGCATACATGAAAGGAGCCCCCGGGAAGGTGCTCGAACACTGTGACCGCCTGCTGGACGACGGTGAGGTCGTCCCGCTCACCGACGAGCGACGGGCGGCCATCCTCGAGCAAACGGAGCAGTTCGCCGGCGACGCGCTGCGCGTGCTCGGGTTCGCTCGCAAGTCGGTTGCAGACACCGATGCACCGGACGACGAGATCGAGTCCGGGCTAGTGTTCCTGGGCCTCCAGGGGATGATCGACCCACCGCGGGGCGAGGTCGCCGACGCCGTGGCGGACTGTCGGCGGGCCGGCATCCGGGTCATCATGGCGACCGGTGACAACCTCGCGACTGCCAGCGCCATCGGCGAGCAGGTCGGTTTCGACCCGGACGGCGCGATGACGGGGCACGAGTTCGCATCGCTCTCGGAAGACGAACAGACCGACACCGTCGAGGACGTGGAGGTGTTCGCCAGGGCGGAACCCAGACACAAGGTCAGCATCCTCTCGGCGCTCAGAGAGAACGGGCACGACGTGGCGATGACCGGCGATGGCGTCAACGACGCGCCCGCGCTCCAGGGCGCCGACGTGGGGATCGCCATGGGCCAGCGCGGGACCGACGTGGCGAAACAGGCCTCGGACATGATCCTGCAGGACGACAACTTCGTCACCATCCGCGACGCCGTCGAGGCGGGCCGCGGCATCTTCGACAACGTGCGGACCTTCGTCAACTACCTGCTCTCGGCCAACGCCGGCGAAGTGCTGGTGGTCTTTTTCGGCGTGCTGCTCGGCGGCCTGCTGTTCCCGGACCTGTTCGCCGGGAGCGAGGCAGTCGGTCTGGTACTCACCCCCGTGATGCTGCTGTGGGTGAACCTCGTGACCGACGGGCTGCCAGCGCTGGCGCTGGGCGCGGACCCGACGGCGCCGAACGTGATGGATCGCCCGCCACGTGGCAGGGGCGAGCCGATCATCGATCAACGGGTGCTCGCGTCGGTTCTCGGGATCGGGATCGTGATGACGATCGTCGGTCTGTCGCTCTTCTTCGCGCGGCTGTCGGCCACTGGGTCGCTCGTCCGCGCGCAGACGACGCTGTTTACGTTCCTCGTGTTGATCGAGTTGGCGCGCATTCAACTGATTCGTCGCCGCTACGGCAAGTCGCTGCGGTCGAACCCCTGGCTCGTCGGCGCCGTCGTGCTCACGCTCGCCCTGCAACTCCTGGTGCTCTACACGCCGCTGGCGGGTCTGTTCGACGTGGTCCCGCTGCCGCTGGATGAGTGGCTCTGGCTCGCTGGCGCGTTCGCGGCGTTCGTCGTCCTGAACTACCTGCTGGTCCTGGCACTCGACAGACTGCTCCCCGCTATCCGGGCAGGAGAACGTTGATGACAGTCACGACGACGCCAGCGAGCCCCATCCGGATTCCGGCGACGACCCAGGACTGGCCGGAGATGCTGCCCATGTAGGCGCCGAAAAAGAACAGCAGCAGGACGCCGAGCAGGACCGCCAGCGCCGTCGCTTGCAACATCGTGATGACTGCCGGTGCGAAGGCGTACGCGCTGATGGGAATGAGAATGCCCAGGAGCGGACCGATGCCACTCATCGTGGCGTGTTTCACTCTGTCGCGCTTGTTCTGGTCCGCGAGCCGCGTCTCGGTGAGATCGGTCAGCATCGCGCGCTCGACTTCCTGGCGCTCGATTCGCATTTCCGCTCGCTCGATCTCCCAGACGCTCCAGACGCCCGAGGTACTCAGACCGACGGCTGCGCCGACGCCCACCGCGACCACGGTCGCACCGTCCGGGACGCCCGAGAGGTACGAGCCGACGGCGACGCCGGTGCTCGTCAGCGTCCCGTCGAACCCGTTCGAGACGAAGTACCGACGCGAGATGGCGTCGAACAGCGAGCCGACTCGTTCGCGGAGTCGCGTTCCCACCATCTCAGTCCTGCGGCGTCTCGCCCGCTTCGACGAGCACGTCCCCGCAGGCGAACTCGTCGATGGAGTGGACGCTCGCTCCGAACTCGTCGACCGTGGACGTGACGGCGTCGTAGTCGATCCCCGCTCCCTCCACAGTCACTTTCACGTTCTCGACTTCGCGGTCGATCTCGACGAGCGTCACGTTCACGCCTTCGACGCCCTCAGCGTCGGCGACGCCGTCCGCAAGCGCTGGAATCGCCGGTTCGTGTGGTTTCAACACGTCGAGGACGAGCCGTCGGATGTGGGCCATACACTGGTGTTACCGCTGGCGGAGAAAAGGTCGGTGGGTTCCGGAAAACGGTCTCAGCCCAGACGTGCCGTCAGGAGTCGACCCCTTCACGGAGCTGTTCGTACTGTTCGACGAACCGCGACTGACAGGACGAGCAACAGAACTGATAGAGCGTCCCGTCGAGTTTCGTCGATTCCCCTTCCGCGGTGACTGTGTTGCCACACTCCGCACAGGACGGGGCGAGTTCCGCGTTCCCCAGGGACGGATTCCAGGACGTGTCTGCCAGGAGGTCGACGGTGTACTCCTCTATGACGGCCATCTCGACGGCGTCGTCGAGGAGCGACTGCACGTCCGCCTCTGGGGCCGTCGCGGTGAACACGACGTGCTCGTCGGCGGTCGTGAACACGTGTTCGACCGTCTCAGCGGTCGACAGCGACGACCGAACGGCGGCGGCGTTCCCCGGCTCGACCTGAACGTCCACGAGGACGGGAACCCCTTCGCGGAGCATCGACCGATCGACGTCGACAGTGAACCCGCGGATGAGGCCCAGTTCCTGGAGCCGATCGACGCGGTCGGAGACGGCCGGCGGTGAGAGGTCCACGCGTTCGGCGATGTCGCTGTACGGCCGTCTCCCGTCTTCGAGCAATAACCGCAGTATCTGCCGGTCAGTGTCGTCGATCCCCCGCATTTGTCTGGCCAGGTATACCAGCGGGGCTGGCAAAGCACTTGTGGCCATCCCCAATTCCGGCTCTCACTCTCGGTCCTCGCTTGCGATCCGGTTGTAGTAGAGCCACAGGAGCCCGTACCCCAGGACGCCGGCGGCGAACACGACGACCGGGATGAGAAACGGCCCGACCCGCTGGAACAGTTCGGCGAGCAGCAGTCCAACAGTGGTCACGTCTGGACACGCGTTCCGGAGCAGCGTGGCTCTGGCGATCCAGTCCGACGCCACTTGCGGGACTGACGTCGGTCTCCGAACCTTCATTCCGGAGTGGGACCAATCGCGGCGTGTGTATCGCGCTGGCCATCTCGGTGTGTCGCTGCTCGTGTACGCGCCCGTCGGAGTCGCGCTGGTCGTCGCCGGTCGGGCGGACCTCGCGATCCTCGGCGAGTTCTGCATGCTCTCGTTGGCGACGCTCCCGGACACTGATCATCGCCTCCCCTTTGTCTCACACCGTGGCCCGACCCACACCGTCGGCTTCGCCCTGCTCGTCGGCGCCGCACTGAGTACGCTCGGCTGGGCGGTCGGCGGCCAACCCGCGGCAGCGTCGACGAGTGAACTCGCCGTCTTCGGGTTCGCCATCGGGACCCTCTCCGTCTTCGCGCACTTACTCGGCGACGTCATCACCCCGATGGGCATCGCTCCGTTCTGGCCGGTCTGGAATCGCCGGTTCACGCTCGGGCTGACCCGCGCCGACAACGTGATCGCGAACTACGGACTCCTGGGACTGGGCGTGTTCGTCACTGCGGGACTGGTGGTCGTCGCGAGGCCCCTAATTCTATAGCCCCCGAGAATTAGTGCGTGTACACCCGACCACTTGCTGGCTCGTGATCACGAGCCCGGACTCCCCCAGAACCTCTTTCCCACCCACCCTTCCCGTCCCCCTCGTTTTCGCTGCGTTTCCGACGGCGTCGAGTCGGCTGATCCGGAATCGACCGGAGGGAATTACTGGTCAGGGCCCGGACTCTCAGACATGGAACGCGAGACGCTCCGGTGTCGGCTGTGCGGGGCACAGCTCACGCGCGGACTGCTCGTGACCGACAGCCGCAACTGCTGTCTGAACGCCACGCCGATCGCTGGGACCTGTCCCGAACACGGGCCCGTGGGTCCACACCACGCCGTGGAGGCGGAATGCGAATCGTGATCAGGAACTCGAAAACCGGGCACGACACAGTCGAGTGACGGTCATCGGAGAGAGCAATGGACGACATCTACGGGTACTCGCCGCGAGCCGTGAGCCGCGACCTGGCACTCATCAGTCTCGTCGCCGTCGTACTCGTCGTGATTCACGTCGCCGTCCCGCCCGGTGGACGAGCGCGATTCGCGTTCAACCACGATTCGCTCGACCCGGTGACAGTGGTGACGAGCCCGTTCGTACACGTCGACGACGCCCACCTCTTCGGGAACCTCGCGGGGTACGTCGCGTCGACGGTCGTGGCCTACGGCCTCTGTCTGAAGGCGCGAGAGCGCCGTTGGTTCCACCTGACCTTTGCGAGTTTCCTGGTGGTGCTCCCGGCCACGGTCAGTCTGACCAGTTACGCCATCCTGGGGTGGCTCTACCCGGCGATCGATCCGATCACGCGAGGGTTTTCCGGCGTCGGGGCCGCCTTCACAGGGTTCGTCCTCATCGCCGTGCTGGTCGTCGTTCGAACGGAGTACGGGTGGCTGACGGCGCAGTACCTCGGCCTGGCGGTATGGTTGTGGCTGCTGCTCGAACTGTTTCTCATCTACGGCGGTGACACGCTGGGGGTGGCGCTCGCAGTCGCCGGGCTCGGCTGGGCTTTCTGTGGCTGGGGGTTGATCGACGAACACGGCACGACTGACATCCGCGATGGCCTGCGCCGGGCGGCCGACGACGTTCTCACCGTCGGGGTGGTGGTCTGGTTGCTGACGCTGTTCGTCGTCGTTCTCTTCCCGGCCGAACCAGTCGGCGACGGGTCGGTCACGAACGTCTTCGCCCACGCCGCTGGCATGGGCTACGGCCTCGCCGGCTCAGGGTTGACGTATCGGTTGCTCCACCGCTGAGAACCGACCCGATGACCGTCGACGAACGGCAGTCACGTCCGACAACCCCGCCACTTCTGGTGAATTGCGTCCTAGTTCGACCAACGTGTGGGGTGATATCGTTTGACGGCCGAAAAGGTTTAGTATGGTACGCTATAACATGGTAGTCGAGCCCCGGTTCAGCGGGGTTCTCGGCGGGAACGACCGTCGCCAATCACTCGGGAATTGGCATCGCCACACGACTACGCGACGCTCCCGGTCACGGCTGGCCAGCCTATGCATGCATTTGCCGGGACATCGGCGAGTTCGCTCGCCGAAAGTCGACTTTTCATGCGCTCACGTCCGATAGTCACGACTGCCGTCACTTGGGACCAGTTTCCACGCTCACCGAGGAAATCGGAACGCAGGTAGCCGAAGTGAACTACCCTACCCTACTCGCTCACGGCTGACGCCGTTCGCTCCTTGAGGGTAGGGCTTC
>NZ_JBHUDJ010000004.1:0-17228 GCF_042678165.1 Halorientalis brevis
ACGTGTGAGAGAGACGATGACGGCGGTGTATCCCCTCCCTACTGCGCTACTCGGTCGCTTCGCTCCCTGCGTTGCTCCTTGAGGAAGGGGGCTTACCGCCTGCAATTAGCTAAAGGAGACCCCCATTTGCGCGTTCTGTTGAGAGGGAGGAAAAGCACATCTGTATAGTGACGTAGACCTGGTAAATATGGAATCGTATACGAAATATGTTAATTATACTTCCGTGTCGTCGATTCGAGGAAACCATCGCATATCGGCTGTATATGGGGATTAAATCAGGTATCGAGACAGATACTGGTTCGATCATTGGCACTTGAAATACGACAATCTTGACCATTAAATCAAAAATAACTATTGAATACTGTCGTACTATGAGCTAATCATTACAAACTACGTCTTGTAAGTGCATAAATTCACACTACTGCTAAGCCATCACAATACACTTACATATAAGATATAAGGCTTGTATTGAACTATGATATATTGGCGGTAGCAAATATTGCAGTTGCGCCAAAGAGACCTTTTCTACGCCCAGGTTGATATCGGTAGAAATCCGTCAGGTGAGATGCACTGTTCCTGTTGCTCACGAGAGTTCCGTGTCACTCCCCCTCCGTGAGATCGATCTGACCGTTTGCCGAGATCGTCACAGTGTACCCGTGATAGTGAAAGCTCACCTGACCCGACGTCCGCGTATTCCCGGATACTGATTCAAAGAGCGCATTCAGTGCATCAGGGTCGACAACGTCGTGCAGTGGTTCAAGTTCGACTGGTGACAGTCCTTTCTCTGCTGCAATAATCTGAACGACTCTTTCGGCCACCGTTGAATACTCTCCCATTTTAGACCCCACTGTTGCACCATTCATCAAGTAAGGGCACTGTGGCCGAGGCTTTAGTGGTATTGTCACCTTTCAGAAGATTGCGTATGCGATGATTGTCCACCAATGGTGAGAACGTCTCAGTCACTCCGTGTTGTGTATGACTTGATTTCGACAGTGTCGAGGATGCGTTGAGGGACACAGATGCGTCATCGGTTGGCCTCGACGGACTGGACGCATTGGAGCGACGTTCTGCTTCGATCTGAGTGGTCACTCCCACGTGTTGATCGGCCCGCTCGTCGTCAGTTGCGTCGTTGCGATGTCCCGATCGTGGACGACACATGCAGCGGTTGCGATCACTCCGGCACCGATCCCAGCGATACCGACCGGGCCGACGATCAGTGCGCCCGCTCCGGTGAGATAGACCAGCGACAGGGACGCCACCGCGTTGAACGACCCGTGTAGCAAGGTCGCGGCGAGCACTGACTCGGCGCGAGCAGTCAGATACGTAAACACCGGCGTCGCAGCGACCGTCCAGCCAGTCATTACGACGACCCCCACGTACGGGGCGTCGGGGAAGTTGTGCCCCTGGAGGATGAGCGGCGCGTGCCAGATGCACCACATGAGACCCGTCACGAGCGACACGCGCCAGAACCCGAGCGATGAGAGTTCCCGCAGGAGGAGGCCGCACCAGCCAAGTTCCTCGCCGAGAGCTGCGACGGCGTTGATCGTCAGCCCGACAATCAATCCCTGGAGAACGAAGAACGCAGGCGTCGGGAGTGGGATTTCCTCGAGGACGACGAGTGACTCCTCGATCTGTGGTTCGGGGGGTCCCATCCCCCGGAAGAACGCGCCGTCGTCGGGCTTTGCCCGACTGCTTGAGGGACTTCGTCCCTCTCCGTTCACGGCGTGGAGGACGTCATGCACTACCAGAACTACTCGATCCGCTCCCACTGGCGCTGCCACTGCTCGCACTCGTGCTCCCGCCGGAACTCCCGCTAGAGCCTCCGCTGGCCGGTGCGGAAACGGATTCGGAACTCCAGGCCATCGAGCCACTGTAGAGGGAGGCTCCGTCGTCGGTCGTAATGCCGACCGAAATCGGACTGGTGACGGGATCGACAGTTTCCGCAGCCGGTCGGTCAGCAGTCACTCGGAGAGCTCCGGTCGTCGCGTCGACGTAGACGTACTGAGTGTCACCGGCGTCGAGCGACGCGTCGAGGACCGCCGTGGCGGTCGTGTTGTTCGAGGTGACGCTGATGGTGGTGTTGCTCGGGACGCGATCGCCACCGTCGTTCCGAACGGCGAGATACGAACTGTTCTCGACGTCTACGCGGAGTTGGGGCTGCAGCGTCGCACTCGCTGGCACGTCGTCGAACCAGTCCGGCTTGGCCGCACGGTCGACGCCCGTCCGCAGCAGTTCGTAGTTGTACGACCCCGCCCCTCGATCGTCGGCCGCGGCGACTGAGAGATTGTGGATCAGACCGGACTCACCGACGACGAGCCGGCCAGTGAACGAACTGTCGGCCGCGAGTGGCCCGTGATCCTCAGTCGCCGATGCGAACTCGTCGGCGGTGAGGACGACCGTCCCGTCGCCGGTCGACTCGTTCGCGACCGTGAAGTTCCCGGCTGCGAGGAACTCTTCGACGCTCTGGAGGACGGCCAGTCGGTCGTCGCGCCGCTCGGCCGTCCGGTAGTTGTAGTCCCCGTTGGACTCCATTCGCATGACTCGCGTCGTCTCGTTACTCCAGATTTCGACGTCGACTGCCTCAGTGCCCGCCGTTCGCGAACTCGTCAGTTTGTACGTCGCGAGGTCGGCACCGACCACGAGTTGGACCGACGCCTCCCCGGACGCACTCCCCTGGCGAACCCGGACGGCACCGCCGGTCTCGCTGAGACTGGCTTCGTTCGCCGCTGCCAGCGCCGTCGCGTTTGCCAGCGATCCCTCCGAGACGCCGGGGATCTGCTCGCTCGAAACGGTGGCCGTTTCGTTACCGTCCGTCGGTTCGGTCGTCGTTTCTGTACCAGGTCCGCCCAGACACCCCGCCAGCACGACTGCTGCGAGGGCTACGAGTACGAGTGCTCGTCGCGTCATAGTCCTGCTTTCATCACCACCGGTGAAAGTCCTTCAGGAAGGACAAACGGCGATTTGTGTCACCGCGTCCCACGGTGTCGGCGCGCCACGCTGTGCTCGGTCTCACAGACGAATCACACCCCACTGGGCGTCGAACGTCCCACCGGCAGCACCGCACGCCACTCCGTGAAAAAATGTGTTTCCAAGCCGCTTAGTCGTCGATCTCGATGGTGAACGTTCCGTTTCCACGCCGTTCGATCGAACTCTCGTTGAGTTCGATCTGGACGGCCTGGTCAGCGGTCAGCCGCGTGGCGTTTTCCTCACCAGCCGAGTCGTCGCGGCGCAGTTCGTATTCCGACCCGTCGACTGAGACGACGTCGGTCTCACTGGCATTGATCGACATCGCGCTCGAGACGTTGAGCGTCACCGGCTCGTCGACCGACGTGACAGTCTCCTGATCGAGCGCGACGTCGGCGATCACGCGCGTGTCGTCGGGATCGTCCATCGGGGCGACGCTGACGTGGATCACCCCGTCGTCCAGTTCCGACGCCCAGAGGTCGAAGTGCACGGCTGCACCGTCGTCGAAGTGGCTCCGGACGTCTTCGTTCGCCCAGGCCGTCTCGATCGCCGTGTCGGCAGCCTCGTCGCTCACCATCTCTGGATTGGTGACGTCGACAGTGTAGTTGGCGGGCAATACATCGGCCGACGCCGCGTCGGCCGTCGAACCGTCCATCGTGGCGGCGACGACGCCACTCGCTCCGAGAGCGAGCAGTGCCGCGACCGCGAGTGTGAGTGCTTTCTGTCGCATGGTTGGTCGAGTTTGACGGGCGAACCGCGACGAGAGGGCCGTTCGACGTGCCTCGTGGCGGGGAACCCAGGGCCGTTCGTCCCGGCTCGCCTCGGTCACACGTTGTCTGAAAGACCTCAAAGTCCTTGATTGGAAACAGGTTCGGAACCCGTCTGAAATGCCCGTAACGGCCGTTTCAGGTGGTTTTTCACAGCGAACGGCAACGAGTAACGCGGCCCTGACGTCGCGGGCGTGCACGCTCACTGGAGGTGAATCGTGTTTCCCATTCCGTTCCGCCGTCGCTCTACGAGCCCTCGATTCTCCAGTTTGTCGAGGGTTCGACTGACGGTCGCCTTCGAGAGATCGGTCTCCTCGACGAGTTCCCGCTGGGGCAACGTCCCGTCGGCTTCGAGCACTAACTGATAGATGGTCTCCTGGTTGTTCGCGAGTTTGTCGAGCGTCTCCTCCCAGCGGTCCTCGTCTGCTGGCCCTTTTTCCGCGGTACTGGCGGAGTGAGCCCGCGTCGTCCCACTACCATTGGTCTCCGCACGCGAACGGGCAGCCGTTCGCGTCGGGGGCGGGGACTGCGATGCGAGCACGTGCGCCTGATCGTGCAAGACGAGATACGTCCCGCTGACGCCAGCGGCGAAGGCGGCGACGACGACGATCGAGACCTCGCTGTAGGTGAAGTACTGGCCGACGCTGGTCGTCTGTGTGCCGTTCTCTCCGAGCGACACCACGACTGGAGAGGGGGTAATTAACTGGACTGCCAACACGAGGACGGCAGCGACGAAGACGACAGCCGCCAGCAGATGCGTATGGTGGAGGGGCCGGAAATCCATAGTCGCACTTCCAACAGCGGGACTTTATGTATGTCGGTCTACATGGTCGCGAGCGGCCGTGAAACGCGCGTGAAACGCGTTTGAAATCAGTTCCGAACGCGTTTCACCCCGGCTTTGATGAGGGTTTTCAGCCACTAGTTCTACAATGAATCAACTCGTTCGAGTCCGCCTCGTCGTCCTCGTCGGCCTCGTCGTCATCGGGATCGGCCTTGCCGGGGTGGGCGTTGCGTTCGGCGTGACGAAGCCGATTGCCGACGCGGGCTCCTCGGGAGAATTCGTCGTCTCCGAGGAGAACGTCACGTTCTCGGCCGGTGGCGAATCAACAGTCGTCGTCGATAACGTCTCTGACGTACGGGAAATCTCGATCGAAGAGACGGACACCGGTCATTTCACGCTTCGGACGACTGACGACCAGGCGCTGACGGAGACTGAGCGCCAGCGTGCGCGCGAGATCGCAGTGGCCAACGACACGGTTCAGCGCGAACTCGATGCACTGGCGGCGTACGAACTGACCGTGAAGCCGATCCAGAAGTTGAACGTCTCCTCAGTCAGCCAGCGTCGATACACGACCGTTGTCGAAATCAATCAGACGGGCGATGAGTTCACGGTCCGGGAGACGGCTCTCGAACGGAACGACTCGGGGACGGTAACCATCGAGCGTGACCCCACTTACGTCGAAGACCGCGCCTCGGTTCGAATCAGACAGCCTGGCGTCGACGATTCACGAGAGCTGAAATATACGGTCACTGTCGATCTCGCGAACGGATCGGTCACGGACGTGACGGATTGGGAGACGACTCGCCGGAATGCGGCGTCAGCGACGGTGACCCGCACGTCGAATGTGACGGACGTCGCGATCAGGACTCCCTGATAGAACTTCCGTCGAATCAGGTTCCCGTCGAGTCGGCAGTTCGTTGTCTCTTGCACACAGTTCTAGACGGCCGCATTCGGTGTGTATTGCGCCCACGTCGACAGTATCGGATCCAATCGACCGACACGACCCGGAATACAGTTCGCCGTGTCCGATCTCGAAGAGGTGATTGCCGGAAAGTATAACACCGAAATCATTTCATACGATGCGTAATAATCATCGATTTGACTCCTCAGCCGCCCAGACACTCTCCGGGTAGGCGGAGTCCTCCAACCATGAATCGAAGTACGATCCTCTCACTCCTGCTCGCAGCAGTCGTGGTCGTCCCGGCTGCTGTCGCAGGAATTGGTCCACAGTCGAATAGTCCCCAGCAAGTTACTCCCGCGACGCAACCCCAACAGAGCGCTGCGTCGACGAACTACACGCAGTTGTACGTTGACGAACAGTATCGGAGCCTGGACCTGAAGCCGGGCGAGTCCGAGACTGTCAGTGTCGAGGTGGAAAACGGCGAAGATGACGAGGTCACCATCACCCCGCATCTGTACACGCCCAAGGTCGGCGAACCGCCGATCAAAGCCGAGTGGGTCTCCATCAGTGACGAGGAACTCACCCTCGAGGAGGGCGAGACGGTGACCGTCAACGCGACGATCGAGATCCCCGACGACGCAGAACTCGGTCGCTACACCGGATCTCTCGCGTTCACCGACGAGAAGATCTCCTATCCGGGTCGGCCTGCGCGCCCGGTTCACGCTGCAAACCTCCATCTGGAGGTCTACAAGCAGCCCACCGTGACGATCACCTCGGGCAGCTACGGGCACACTCAGGCAAAAGCCGGCGGCACGACGACCCACGAGATCGTCGTCGAGAACTCCGGTGACCAGGCAGTGCCCCTGAACCCGCAGGTCAACGTGCAGGAGCGCACCCGCCGTCCGAGTGGGAGCCAACCGCTCGAGAAATCGTGGTTCGACATCACGGCGCCCACCGAGATCGCACCGGGCGAGACGGAAACCGTCGAAGTGACGATCTCACCGCCCAGTGATGCGGACCGCGGCCGCTACGACGCCGAAATCGAACTGGGACTGCAGGACCCGGCCCGCCCCGACCGGAACGACTACTGGCAGCGCGTCAACCTCAACGTCGAAGTCTGGGAAGAGCCGACCGACGCCTTCGAGCGGGAGTTCGAGGTCGTTGACGGCGTCGAGGACGTGACGCTCACGCTCTCGACCTACGACCGGGCGCAAACGGACGATCTCCCGTCGCCGAGTTTCGACGTGACGCTCGTCTCACCGAACGGCACGGAAATCGACGCCGAACGGGTCGAGCGTTCCACGAGCGGCCACGTCAGCCTGGCCGACGACGCGAACCCGACCCAGCCCAAAGAGGGCGAGTACTCGACGCGGAGTGCCGAGCAACAGTTCGTCTACCGGGTCTCAGATCCCGCTGCCGGCTCGTGGACAGCCGAGATCACGCCCGAGAACGCCATGCAGTTCGAGTACGATATCACGCGGAGTAACGACGCAGAGTAACTGACCACGGTTCCCCTTTTTCGAGGTATCGCTCGTCCAGACCGCGGACACGGAGTTGACTAATTGTGGACTCAGGACCCGAGCCGTGTGATCGCCGTTCGGATCGCATCCTGTTTGTAGTAGCCGATGACAGAGGCGACGATGACGGCTGCGAGAAGGACTCCTGCCGTGGTGACCTGCCCAGCCGCTAGCTCACCGCCCGCGTAGACGGTGATGACGTACGCGGGCAGGCGACCGATGGTGATGATCGCGAGAAACGTCCGGAGGCGCCACTTCGTGAGGCCACTCAGGAAACAGATCGCGTCGTCCGGGAGGCCGGGGATGATGACGAACGCCAGCAGTCCGGGCAGACCCACCCGGTCGACGAACCCATCGAAGCGAGCCAGCACGTCCTCGTGGAGGAGTTGTTCGACGACGGGTCGCCCGAACCGGCTGGCGAGGCTGAACGCGACTGCGCTCCCGAGGAGGACGCCGACGAGGCTGTACACCGTTCCGGCGACTGGCCCGAACACGTATCCCGAGGCGAGGGCGACGATCTGCCCCGGGATGGGAGCGACGACGACTTGCGCGGCCTGGATGACGATGAATACGAGCGGCGCGAAGACGCCGAACTGACGGATCCACTCGCGAAGGGCCTCGGCATCGAAAATGAACGGCGCGTACTGCCGAGCGCCGACGTACAGGGCGAGAAGTGCCGCAAGGAGCAGGCTGAGCCTCACCAGGCCACGTCGGAGCGCCGATCGAGAGGAGAAAACCTGCATTACATTGACCTGTGGGACTGGTCGACTTGAACCTTCTCTGTGAGGTCTCCAACCGTTCGCAGACGTCTGGAGCCACAGCTCGGGCGCGAGTCGATATCGGTTGCGAACAACTGTCGGGTTCTCACGTCGGGGTGATTCCCTGGATCTCGAAGCGAGCGCCTCCGGACGCGGCGTCGCCGACGGAAATCGTCCCGTCGTGGATCTCGACGATCTCCCGAACGAGCGCCAATCCAATGCCGCTTCCGCTCGTCGAATAGCCGAACTCGAAGATACTCTCACGCTCGGCAGGCGGTATCCCGGCCCCGTCGTCTTGGAGATAGAATCCCTGTTCGTCGGGCAGTGGACCGATTCGAACCGTCACCGGTGCATCGTTGTGGACGACCGCGTTTCTGAAGAGGTTCTCGAGAACGTTGCGGAAGAGCCCGTCGTCGACGTCGAGCGTCACGTCTTCCTCGAAGATCAGTTCTGTTTCCGCACTGTCGATACCGTCCCAAACGTCCTCCGCGAGATGCTGCAGCGACACGGCGTCCCGTTCTATCGAATCGAACCCTAACCGTGGCAGTTCGAGGACTTCTGTGGTCATCTCGTTCATCCTGTCGAGCGCTTCCCCGACGCGGTCGAGAGCGTCGTCTGAACTGTTGTCCTGTGCGATGTCGAGATAGCTCTTCGCGATCTGGAGCTGGTTTTTGAGGTCGTGCGACAGGAAGCTATTGAACGTCTCCAGGCGGTCGTTCGTGTGCTCCAATCGGCGCTTGTACTGCTTTCGGTCGGTAATATCTCTGACGTAGCCCGCGATCGCGACGAACTCATCAGCCTCGTCATACACGGGTTTTCCCTCGAACCACACCTCCCGCTGTGCCTGCTTCTCACTGTGGGTGACGCGACACTCCAGCTCGACGGGCGTCTCGTTCGAGAGTCTCTCCATTGCCGTCCGCACGCTGTCGCGGTCATCCGGATGGATCCCGTTGAGGAAGTCCGTCGGGTTCTCTTCCAATCTGTCTAACGACCGGCCCCACACCTCTTCGTAGGCCTCGTCACCGAACTGCAACTCGCTCCAGTCCGGCGAGAACATCCACAGAATATCGGGATCAGTTGCTGCAAACTGATAGAGCAAGCGTTCCGCGTCTTGGGCGCTCCGTTGCTGGCGCATGACCGATAAAACGAATATACCAAATTTGTGGCCAAAAAAGGTTCGATAGAGCTGATAATACATTATCTATTAGATATATATCAAACGTATTCACTCTGGCAGACTCACACGAACCGTGCCTCAAAAGACCAGTTCAATGTCGATCGTTTTGCAGATCGCTCTTTAAAAGCGTGAGTAGCGGACAGACTCTCCGATCTGGTTTCGTACGATGGGTGGAGTAACTGACTGGCGTCCGGAACACGCAGCCTCGTGTCGGCCCAACAGCAGGAGACTGGTGTCTCCTGACAGTCGGACGACGCACGGGCCGATCCTCCGTCCCTCGTGCCCGCCGTGATCTAACTCCCCCTGGAACTTGGTTGGACCGCAAGGGCGTGACCGGTTTTCGGGACCTCTCTGGAACTCCCCTGGTGTCGGGGTGCCTCTAGCTGTTCAGATCCGGCGACAACACAGTGCCTGCGTAGTTTATTACTCGCCGTGCCGTATGGTGTCGTATGTCGGAACAGATCCAACAGGAACTCACTGTCGATCAGTACACGCTGGGACTCGTCGGACCGGACCAGGAATGGGCTGGGACGGTGGCTGATGGCGGGACTGTGCGGACACACACGCCACCCGCCTGCTGGGGGCCGATGATTACGCCCGAGTTTCGTGGTGGCCACGAAGTCACACGACCGATCCGAGTCGAGAACGCAGAGCCGGGTGATGCACTCGTCGTCCGGATCACGGACCTCGACGTGACGAGCGTCGCCACGAGTACGGGAAGTATGGCCGAACGCGACGCTGCCTTCGGCAGCGATCCGTTCGTCGATCACGTCTGCCCCGAGTGTGGGACGCCCTGGCCCGAGACGGTCGTCGAGGGGACTGGTGAGGACTCGATTCGCTGTGCGGAGTGTGGGACGAACGCGTCCTCGTTCGGCTTCGAGTTCGGGTACACTGTGGCCTTCGACGACGACCGGACCGTGGGCCTGACAGTCGGGGCGGACGGTGCGGACGCCCTCGCTGACCGTGCTGCAGACGCCATGGCGCTGCCGGAGAACTCGCGACAGCATCCGATCCTCCTGTACAAGCCAGACGAGATTCCCGGGACGCTCGGACACCTGCGGCCGTTCATCGGGAACATCGGAACGACGCCGGCGGTCGAACTCCCGGATTCACATAACGCCGGGGACTTCGGGCAGTTCCTGATCGGGGCTGAGCACGACTGGGGGCTACCGGACGAGGCGGCACTCGAGGCGCGCACTGACGGCCACATGGACTCCAACGCCGTCCGGCCTGGCGCCACGCTCATCTGTCCGGTTGCAATCGAGGGGGCCGGCCTCTACGTCGGTGACCTCCACGCCAACCAGGGCGACGGCGAACTCTCCCTCCATACGACGGACGTCAGCGGCCACACCGAACTCGAAGTCGAGGTGATCAAAGGGCTGGATCTGGACGGCCCCCTCCTGCTTCCGAACGAATCGGACTTGCCGCACATCGCCAAGCCGTACACGGACGCGGAACGAGCGGCGGGCGACGCCCTCGCCGACGAATACGACGTCGACGACGTCGCCGATGCAGCCCCGATCCAGATCATCGGCTCCGGGGCAACCATCAACGACGCAACCGAGAACGCGTTTGCCCGAGCCGGCACGCTGTTCGGGATGACTGAAGGCGAAGTTCGGGCACGCTGTACCTTCACCGGTGGCGTCGAGATCGCTCGGCTTCCCGGCGTGGTCCAGCTCTCGATGCTGGCCCCGATGGAACTGCTCGAAGAGAACGGCCTCGCGGCGACGGTCCGCGAGCAGTACGATCTCTGAGGGCAGCGGCCAGTCGCTGCGGTGTCAGCCGCCCCGCATCGCGGGAAAGAGGGCGACTGTTGGGTCAGGTGGGAGGTGGTCCTCCACGGCCGCCTGGTCGCCATCGACCAGTATTCGGACGCTCGGACGGAGGCGTCCCTCACTGTCCTCGAGTTGTGCGGCTGCGCGCGGATACGCCGCAACGAACGCGTCGATGACGTCGCCTGCCGTCTCCCCGTTCACGGTGACGTCCACTGTCTTGTCACCGGTTGCTGCCCGAAGCGGTCCGTACACTGTGAGCTCCATACGGGGTTCTTGGGTGCCACAACCAGAAGCTGTTGTGCCTGGGAGGGGCGTGGTTGGGTACGGGACCGACCCCAATTCCTGGCGGCGAGAGCGACTTTCGGCTGGATTTACACTCGAAATCGGGTGTGTCCAGTGCGACCCAGTGCTGGTGGGTTCTGTGGAGGGTGGGGATGGCAAACGTCCGCATCGTGGGCCAGCCGTCGGAGGCATGCCAGGGTGGCATCTCTGACCACGTGTGGACGGTACGGATACACGTCTCGGCCGTGTGTTTCGCCAGTGTGGGTTCCTCCCGTGAGTTGTCACTCGCTGCGAGTCTCCGGAGCGACGGCCACACCGACCGCGTAGACAATGTCCCCTGGCCTTATCCTTCCGCCACTGCCTGAAGACGGCTGCAATCGCCCTGGGGTCCGTCTGCAACGGCACGGCCGCGGCTGGCCGGGTTGGCGGATGTACCACCTTTACGCCGTCAGTGGACGTGCTGTCACACTCCGTTGGTCGCGGCGGGGAGCTAGTTCTGTCGCTAGTCGACCTGAAACGCAGTGTGAAGAGCCGGTGAAAGACATGCGAGATGGCGGGAGTCTGGATGAGCAGTCTCCCGTGTTTGGGTCTGCGCCAACGGGCGGCGCATCTGGCCTTGGACCTGGCAGCGGGTACGTTGCTTGCTTCGATTGCTCAGCTTTGAAGGCTAGGTCGAAATAGCACCGACAGGCCGAGACCACACGTCGAACCTTTCTGGCCAGTCCGGGGTTGTTCTCGATCCGTGCACTTCTGTGCTCGGTGAACGTTCGAATAATTATATTCTAATAGCGTCAACTTCTGAAGAGATCAACCGTTTATGAAATATTGTTGTAGTTGATAACTATGGTTTGGGGGCTCAGGGGGCACGATTTCTCCGATCAGACAATGCTGTTGACAAATGCACAATTCATATATGGAGGGGGTCGGATGGGCTATGCAACTTAGATCAATGCAGTTGAAATTCAAGCTTATCACATTATTCCTCGTGATATCGTTGGTGCCGCTCGCTGCCGTTGGGTACACGTCGACAGAGAGTATGGCTGGAATGAACCAGCACGCACAGGCCCAGAGTGCCGACCAACTCGAAAGTCAAATGACTGATGAGTTGAACAGTAGCGTTCAGGCGAGACAACAGGAGATACAGAACCAGATCAACGCTCGCGAGGTCGACGTTCGAGCGCTCGCGGATTCCTCAACAATGAACAACTACCTTGCCGCCAAGCAGGGGGCGATGAAACTGGTCAAGCGCTCGAGCCAGAAGCAACTCGGTTATATGTCTCTCCAGATGCGGAGCGCGGTGCAGAACGCGCACCTGCTGGTGATGGAACGGGAGTACCCGAACGCCGAGTGGGAGGACCTCTCCCCGGCCGAGCAGCGGCGCGTCGAGCGCGAAGTCGAGGAGCTGATCGCCGGGACGACCGGTGACGGCACGGCCCCCGGCGGGACCATGACCGGCTCGTTCCAGCCGGGATACATCGGCGATACTGGCTACACCTACATCGTCGAATCCGACACGTCCACCGTCGTCGTCCACCACAGCCTCGACGACGGGTACGACCTGAGAGAGCAAGCCGGGTTGGCCGTCTTCGACGGCATCGAGTCCAGTGTTCAGTCGAATTCGACGATCAGGAACGGCGAGACGTGGGGCATCGCCGAGTACGAGTGGGAGGACACGACCCAGGCGGGGAATCCGGAGGAGTTGAAGTTCATCGCCTACACGTACTACGAACCGTTCGACTGGGTCCTGAGCCCGAACGTGTACTACTACGAGCTCCAGGAGACCGCGGTGGCAGACACCAGGTCGAATCTGGCGGACTCCTTCGAGCGGAACCTGCAGACGCGGACGATCTCCGTCGGCGACGACGAGTACGCGGCCTACGAGCAGATCGTCCTCACGAACGCTGACGGGAACGAGGTCGTCCACACGCAGTGGAACGACGGCGAGATCGTCAGCAACTCCGACACCGAGACGTCGTACGCCAACAGGACCTGGTTCCGGGAGGCCAAGACGCTCCTTGACGGAGAGACCTACTTCGGGACGGTTCAGACCACGGACGACAAAGAGCGAATGTTCATCGCCACGCCCGTGTACAGTAACGGCTCGTTCGAGGGCGTCCTCGCGGTCCAGTTCAACTACTCGGTCGTCACCCAGATCACCAACCGGGTCACTGTCGGCGACGGCGGACATCTCTACGTTCTCAACGACGGGGGCCAGATCGTCAGTCACCCGGAGCGATCACTGGTGGACCAGCGGGTCGACGTGACGACCGGCGAGTACGGCCAGGAACTCGCTGGCATCGCCGAGAATCGGATGCTCGCCGGCGAGACCGGCTTGACGACGCACACGCGCGCGAGCGGCGAGAACAACTCGACGCGGTACGTCGCGTACGCGCCGATCGACGTCGGCGACAGGCAGTTCACGCTCGTCGCGACGGTGCCCGAGCGGGACATCACGGACCCTATTGCGGCGCTCGGGGCCGAGTTGAACAGCGAAGCGTCCTCTGCACGCGACCTCATTCTCCTGTTGGCGGCGCTGGCGGCGCTGGCTATCGCCGTCGCCGGCTACCTCGCGTCGCGGCGAATCTCCAAACCGATCGTGGCCATCAAAGACCACGCGCAGTCGCTGTCCCAGGGGCAGTTCGACGAGACCGTCGACGTCGACACCGAAGACGACGAGATCGGCGAGATGGTCGACGCCTTCGAGTCGATGCAGACGAACCTGAACCAGCAGATCGACGAACTGGAGACTGTCAGCCAGCGCCTGAAGCGCGGCCGATTGGACGGCGACCTGCGGACGGACCTCCCCGGGAAGTTCGGCGAGATCATGGAGGATCTGGAGTCCGGCGTCGATCAGCTGACCGACAGTTTCACCCAGATCAGCCGGGCGAGCAGGAACGTCCGCCGGGGCGAACTGGACCAGCGGCTGGAGACCGATCTCCCCGGCGACTACGGTGACGTGATGTCGGAACTGGACACCGGCCTGACCCAGCTCTCGGAGAGCTTCGACCAGCTGCGCGTCGCGAGTGAGAACCTCCGTGACCGGCAGTTAGACCAGCAGCTGAACACCGACCTGCCGGGGGCCTACGGCGACGTGATGACGAGTCTCGACGAGGGACTCTCCGCTGTCGACGAGAGCATCGCCCGCGTCCAGTCGATCGCCCAGCAGGTCGACGAAGTGAGCGACGAGGTGGCCGCCACCACCGACGAGATCGAGACGGCGAGCCAGGAAGTCGCACAGTCGGCCCAGGAGATCTCACACGGCACCGAAGCCCAGTCCGAGAACCTCCAGGAGGTCGCCAGCGAGATGAACGACATGTCCGCGACCGTCGAGGAGATCGCCTCCTCCGCAGACGTCGTGGTCGACACCGTCCAGAAGGCGAGCGAGCGTGCGGAGGCCGGGCGCGACGAGGCCGCAGACGCGACCGACGAGATCGAAGAGATCGAACGCGAGACCGAGCAGGCCGCCGCACAGGTCGACGACCTCAAGTCCGAGATGGACGAGATCAGCGAGATCGTCCAGCTGATCACGGACATCGCCGAACAGACGAACATCCTGGCGCTGAACGCCTCTATCGAGGCCGCTCGTGCCGGGGAGGCCGGCGAAGGGTTCGCCGTCGTCGCAGACGAGATCAAGCAACTGGCGAACGAGGCCGGCGACGCGGCCGAAGAGGTGAGTTCGCTCATCTCCGAGATACAGTCGACGACCGGGGAGACCGTCTCTGACATGGAGCAGATGCGGAACCGCGTCGACAGCAGCGCGGACACCATCCAGGAGGCGATCGGTCGGTTCGACGACGTCGCGGAGGCCGTCGCGGAGGCCGAAGACGGCGTCCAGGAGATCAGCGACGCCACGGACGACCAGGCGGCCTCGACTGAAGAGGTCGTGTCGATGGTCGACGAGGTCAGCAGCGTGAGCGAGGAAACCGCGGCGGAGGCCAGCAACGTGTCCGCGGCGTCCGAAGAACAGACGACCTCGATCGAGACCGTCGCCGACAACGTCCAGTCGGTCTCCGACCTCGCAGACGACCTGAACACGCTCGTCGACGAGTTCGAGGTCCGCCAGTCGGCAGTCGAGCAGGCGGGGACGACGAGTCAGACGACCGTCTCGGACGACTAGCACGACACACTAACCTGGACGACCGCCTCTCTGCCGACAGTTCTCATTCCCTCGTCTAAGGGACGAGGCGTCGGAGGGTGTTTCGTGTTCGGCCCCACCGACGAGGGGTCCGACTGCCACGCCATCCATTCCTGGCTGCTGTCGACGATACCCCAGGGATCACCTGGGACCCCTCACACCCGGATGGGTTCCGGCAATTCTCGGTTCTCGTGGGATTTGCGGCCTATTCTGCCGGTTCCCACGATCCACCGTGCTGGAGGGGAAGCGTGTCTCATCGCCGCTGTGACACCGCATCACCGAACGAGCGACAGGTACCCGACGTAGACGAGAACGGCAACCACCAGTGAGACGGCGAGGACTCCGACACCAGCAAACTCGTCCAGTGCAGCCGCCGGACGTGTCCAGAGATATGCGCCGCCCTCGATTGCGAGGATGACCAGCGTCCCGTACACAGCAGTGACGCCGACGGCACGGGCGAGTCCGCGTGCGTCGATCGACGGATTCCGCGTCATCTCGACCACGAACACCAGCGCAAGCGCGAGCATGTAAAATGGCGTGGGGATCGCTCTCCCGAGTCCGTCTTCGGCCACACTCTGGACTCCATAATACCCGAGTGCGAGCAACACGCCCGTCAGTAGTGTCATCGAGAGGCCGAGCCGCCCTGCGTCGTCGACCGTTGGGGGTGAGAGCATACGATCGTCTGTTCTCTCGGCGTCCCCGTGGGCAGTGCCCGCTCTTTGCTCTCCACGATCCTCGGGATTCGGACCGTCCATCTTCGAACTCTCTCGGCTCGCAGCCGAATGAGTATACGGGGATTACGGCGGTGGAGCGGTGCCTCGTCTCGGCATCTCGGTTTCGCGCGCGTCGTGCGCGCGAAGATGCACTAAATTATCCTGGACCATTCAGAGAGAGTCAGCGAGTCGATGGTGGCCGACCCACGGTGACTGACGATCCCAGGGGTCGTCGAAGCTCGACTGACCGGGACCGTGCGAAGATGCACAGCAGGTCGCACTGATTGGGAACTACTGTCCTTTGATATGACCTGGTTTACCAATGGCCGTCTCTATCGACGGGTATTTATGTACCACCCCCATCGGAGGTAATGTACGCGGCAGATGGCGGCCAGCGGCCTCAGGCCGCTACGCCATCGACACTCTAGGCGAGGTCGGCTCGCCGATGATGACACGTGACAGAGGTGCTGCTCCGCAGCGCTTCGAGAGATGAGGATTCCACCCCTGCGGTCTGGCCGTACAGATGGGATCTGATGTGAGCCCTGACAGTTCGGTGATGTATTATCACCGAATGACGGACAGAGACATAGCGTGTCTCCGCCAGCCCCCCATGATTGGGGAACCATTCCGGTTGATCCTGCCGGAGGCCATTGCTATCGGAGTCCGACTTAGCCATGCTAGTTGTACGAGTTTAGACTCGTGGCGGATAGCTCAGTAACACGTGGCCAAACTACCCTATAGATCGTGATAACCTCGGGAAACTGAGGCTAATCGCGAATACAGCTCCCATGCTGGAATGCAGGGAGCTCGAAATGCTTCGGCGCTGTAGGATGTGGCTGCGGTCGATTAGGTAGACGGTGGGGTAATGGCCCACCGTGCCGATAATCGATACGGGTCGTGAGAGCGAGAACCCGGAGACGGTATCTGAGACAAGATACCGGGCCCTACGGGGCGCAGCAGGCGCGAAACCTTTACACTGCACGACAGTGCGATAGGGGGACTCCGAGTGCGAGGGCATATCGTCCTCGCTTTTGTACACCGTAAGGTGGTGTACGAATAAGAACTGGGCAAGACCGGTGCCAGCCGCCGCGGTAATACCGGCAGTTCGAGTGATGGCCGCTCTTATTGGGCCTAAAGCGTTCGTAGCTGGCCGAGCAAGTCCGTCGGGAAATCTGCCCACTTAATGGGCAGGCGTCCGGCGGAAACTGCTCGGCTTGGGACCGGGAGACTCGAGGGGTACGTTCGGGGTAGGAGTGAAATCCTATAATCCTGAACGGACCACCGATGGCGAAAGCACCTCGAGAGCACGGATCCGACAGTGAGGAACGAAAGCTGGGGTCTCGAACCGGATTAGATACCCGGGTAGTCCCAGCCGTTAACGATGCTCGCTAGGTATGGCGCAGGCTACGAGCCTGCGCTGTGCCGTAGGGAAGCCGAGAAGCGAGCCGCCTGGGAAGT
>NZ_JBHUDJ010000005.1:0-879 GCF_042678165.1 Halorientalis brevis
CGAATCCCGACGGCCTTACGAGCAAGGGTTCCTCGGCACTGTTCGTCAACCGAGGGTTAGCCGGTCCTAAGTCCTGTCGTAATTCGAGCAGGACAAAAGGGAAACTGGTTAATATTCCAGTGCTGTCATGCAGTGAAACCGACGCCTCGGGGTCAACCAGACCGGGCCTTCGCCCGGTGGAACCGTCCAAATCCGTGGAAGCCGTAATGGCACGAAGCGGACGAACGGCGGGATACCGCAAGCTGGTTCAACCTGGGGCCCGTGAAAAGGGAGCATGACATCCGTACCGAGATCCGACACAGGTGCTCGTGGCGGCGAAAGCCAAGGCCTGTCGGGAACAACCGACGTTAGGGAATTCGGCAAGTTAGTCCCGTAAGTTCGCGATAAGGGATGCCTGCTCCGGAAAGGAGCAGGTCGCAGTGACTCGGGCGCTCCGACTGTCTAGTAACAACATAGGTGACCGCAAATCCGCAAGGACTCGTACGGTCACTGAATCCTGCCCAGTGCGGGTATCTGAACACCTAGTACAATAGGACGAAGGACCCGTCAACGGCGGGGGTAACTATGACCCTCTTAAGGTAGCGTAGTACCTTGCCGCTTCAGTAGCGGCTTGCATGAATGGATTAACGAGAGCGCCACTGTCCCAACGTTGGGCCCGGTGAACTGTACATTCCAGTGCGGAGTCTGGAGACCCCCAAGGGGAAGCGAAGACCCTATAGAGCTTTACTGCAGGCTGTTGCTGGGACATGGTCGCTAATGTGCAGCATAGGTAGGAGCCGCTACACAGGTACCCGCGCTAGCGGGCCACCGAGGCAGCAGTGAAATACTACCCGTTAGTGACTGTGACCCTCACTCCGGGAGGAGGACACCAATAGCCGG
>NZ_JBHUDJ010000006.1:0-4581 GCF_042678165.1 Halorientalis brevis
TCCTTCGTCGGCGCTCGAGCCGAGCTATCCACCAAGTGGCATAGTAGCCAATTGATGCTCTGGAACCTAACGGTTCCAGAATAGTCGGACACACGTTCCACGATGAAACGGGTCCAGTTGACGTCTGGATTGCACGTACACACGGTCGTCATCGTTCACACGCGGTGGTAGAGCGTGCGACATCGTACCCTTCCCAGCCACGCTTTCGCGAGCTGGTGCATTGGTGAGTGACCGACTCGGAATCGAACCGAGGCAACCGTCGAAGACGGTGCTCTGCCACTGAGCTATCGGTCGCCCCTCCGAAGAGGGGTGAAAGCCCTGACAGTTCAGTGTTCANCGGGTGCTTTGACGGGCGGTGTGTGCAAGGAGCAGGGACGTATTCACCGCGCGCTTCTGACACGCGATTACTACCGAATCCAGCTTCATGCGGACGAGTTTCAGTCCGCAATCCGAACTACGACCGGGTTTATGGGATTAGCGTCCCCTTTCGGGGTGGCAACCCTTTGTCCCGGCCATTGTAGCCCGCGTGTTGCCCAGCACATTCGGGGCATGCTGACCTACCGTTGCCCGTTCCTTCCTCCACGTTAGCCGTGGCGGTCTTCCTAATGTACCCAGCCACCACAAGGGTGCTGCTGGCAATTAGGAATGCGGGTCTCGCTCGTTGCCTGACTTAACAGGATGCCTCACGGTACGAGCTGACGGCGGCCATGCACCTCCTCTCAGTAGGTCCGATAAGACCATCAGCCTGATCTTCACTCCTACTGTCGGTGCTGGTGAGATGTCCGGCGTTGAGTCCAATTAAACCGCAGGCTCCTCCGGTTGTAGTGCTCCCCCGCCAATTCCTTTAAGTTTCATCCTTGCGGACGTACTTCCCAGGCGGCCCGCTTGCGTCTTCACTGCGGCATAGCACAGGCTCGTAGCCTGTGCCATACCTAGCGGGCATCGTTAACGGCTGGGACTACCCGGGTATCTAATCCGGTTCGAGACCCCAGCTTTCGTTCCTCACCGTCGGATCCGTGCTCTCGAGATGCTTTCGCCATCGGTAGTCCGTCCAGGATTACGGGATTTCACTCCTACCCCGGACGTACTTCTCGAGTCTCCCGGTCCCAAGCCGAGCAGTTTCCGCCGGACGTCCAGCAGTTAAGCTGCTGGATTTCCCGACGGACTTGCTCGGCCGGCTACGAACGCTTTAGGCCCAATAAGAGCGGCCATCACTCGAACTGCCGGTATTACCGCGGCGGCTGGCACCGGTCTTGCCCAGTTCTTATTCGTACACCACCTTACGGTGTACAAAAGCGAGGACGATATGCCCTCGCACTCGGAGTCCCCCTATCGCACTGTCGTGCAGTGTAAAGGTTTCGCGCCTGCTGCGCCCCGTAGGGCCCGGTATCTTGTCTCAGATACCGTCTCCGGGTTCTCGCTCTCACGACCCGTACCGATTATCGGCACGGTGGGCCATTACCCCACCGTCTACCTAATCGGCCGCAGCCACATCCTACAGCACCGTAGTATTTCACGCTCCTCGGTGTTCCACCGTAGAAGCACTATCCGGAATTAGCCTCAGTTTCCCGAGGTTATGCCGGTCTGTAGGGTAGTTTGGCCACGTGTTACTGAGCTATCCGCCACGAGTCTGAACTCGTGCAACTAGCATGGCTAAGTCGGACTCCGATAGCAATGGCCTCCGGCAGGATCAACCGGAATGGTTCCCCAATCATGGGGGGCTGGCGGAGACACGCTATGTCTCTGTCCGTCATTCGGTGATAATACATCACCGAACTGTCAGGGCTCACATCAGATCCCATCTGTACGGCAAAGCCGCAGGGGTGAAATCCTCATCTTTCGAGGCGCTGCGAAGCAGTGCCCCTATCACGTATCATCATCAGCGAGGAGACCTCGCCTAGAGTGTCGATGGCGTAGCGGCCTGAGGCCGCTGGCCGCCATCTGCCGCGTACATTACCTCCGATGGGGGTGATACATAAATACCCGTCGATAGAGACGGCTGTGTGGCAACCAAAACCACAACACAGGTCAGCAGTCCACAGAAGATATTGATGGATATGTTCGGGACTGTACGCCGATCTCCCCCGGAAAATAGTGAAGCCGCTGAGAACTTCGCTGGGGCGCAACAGAGACGAAGCCAGCTGTAGCAGAAGCGAGGAACCCACTGTGGTCACATTCGCGCACGTGCGTAAACAACAAATAATTTCGTCGTCAGTAGCCCTCAAAACGCACGTACAGTCCGACTGTTGCTCGTCTGAGGCAGAAGGCCGACCACTATCCAGACGATCGAGCACGGAGAGGGCGCGATTCTGTATAGCGGTATGCAGTACATTGGCGGCACGACCCGGACGCGTCGGGCTTTTACGCAACGACCGTCTACGGGCCGCTAATGGTCCAGAACGTCGCGCCGCTGATGGCTGAGCTCGAGCCCGAGGATTTCTATCTGCTCTCGGGGATCGAGCAGGGGATGCGGTTCTCGGAGTGGGTCGCAACGCAGAAGATCCCCGATTTCTCGCGGCTCACACCGGAGAACGTCGACTACCGACTGGACCGCTGTGAGGACCGCGGGCTGATCGAGCGCAAGACCATCCAGTACACGGGCTACAAACTCACCTTCGAGGGGTACGACGCGCTGGCCCTGCACGCGCTCATCGAACGCGACACCATCGAAGCGTTCGGCGCACCGCTGGGGGTCGGCAAGGAGAGCGACGTCTTCGAGGTGAAGTCCTACAAACCGCTGGCACTGAAGTTCCACCGCGAGGGGTACACCAACTTCCGGGAAGTCATGAAAGAGCGGGAGTACACGTCCGACAAGGACCACGTCTCCTGGCAGTACACTGCCCGGAAGGCCGCCGAGCGCGAGTACGACGCCCTGGAGGCGCTGTACCCCGACGTCAGCGTCCCGCGTCCGATCGACCAGAACCGCCACGCCATCGTCATGGAGAAGATAAACGGTGCAGAACTCTCCCGGACGAAACTCGAAGACGAGCAGGTCGTGCCGGTTCTCGATCTGATTCTCGACGAACTCCAGACGGCGTACGACGAGGGCTACGTGCACGCGGACATGAGCGAGTACAACGTCTTCGTCAACACCGAGGGAATCACCATCTTCGACTGGCCCCAGGCCGTGCCGACCGACCACGAGAACGCGTCCGAGTTCCTGGCCCGAGACGTCGAGAACCTAGTCAGTTACTTCAGACGCAAATACCCGCAACTCACTGCCGACATTGACGCGGACGCCGTCGCGGACGCGATTCTCGACGGTTCCTTCGAGACCGCCCAGACCCACGTGTGAGCGGGGAGCCCCAACGTCTCCCGCAGTTCGAGTAGACCCATCAAAACTGGGTCCCCGACAGAGCAGGCTCGACAGTCGCGTGGCCATCAATGACGAGTTCCCCAACGTGCCAGTCGTCGCTAGAGAGACGGCATCCGTCGGGGGCAACGGACTGTTCTCCGTGACCTGACCGAGCAGACGCTCAAGCGCTCTGCAACCTGTTTCACCGGCGCCAGACGATACCGCGACGAATGAGAAACGGTGCGACAGGGAGACTCATAAATGGCATGTCGCGATACCAAATTTGGCACGCAGGTCGTCTCGAAGTGTCCGAAACGGCGAACAGGGAGACGAAGTCGACGGCGGAACGGCGGGGACTGAGGAATAGGACTCGGACGCGAGTATGCACGAAGCGTCCACGCGGTCGTGGAAGTTCGAAGCGCTTAACCGATGAAGGGGGAAAGAATCGGTAACTCGCTGGTCGACGGGCACCAGCGGGCACCTGCCGTGCCGTGCGGACCTCCGCGCGGCCCACAGGTCGGGATGTGATTCCCCCCGGGGAATTGAACCACGCAACGCCCGTGGTGACGAACCATGGCACGAAGCTTCTACTCCCATATCCGAGAGGCATGGAACGACCCGGACGACGGCAAACTCGCCGAACTCCAGTGGCAGCGACAGCAGGACTGGCGCGACCAGGGCGCCCTCGAGCGCGTCGAGCGCCCGACCCGCCTGGACAAGGCCCGTTCGCTGGGCTACAAGGCAAAACAGGGCGTCGTCGTCGTCCGCGCGAGCATCCGCAAGGGTGGCGCACGCAAGCAGCGCTTCACGGCCGGTCGCCGCTCGAAGCGCCAGGGCGTGACGCGCATCACCCGCCGGAAGAACCTCCAGCGCGTCGCCGAAGAGCGCGCCACCCGGAAGTACCGCAACCTGCGCGTGCTCAACTCCTACTGGGTCGGCGAGGACGGCCGCCAGAAGTGGTTCGAGGTGATCCTGCTGGACCCCGAGCACCCGGCCATCCAGAACGACGACGATCTCAACTGGATCTGTGACGACTCCCAACGCGGTCGAGCCTACCGTGGCCTGACCAGCGCCGGCCAGTCCAACCGTGGTCTCGACGAGAAGGGCAAGGGCACCGAGCACACCCGCCCGAGCGTCCACAGCGGCAAAGGCCGCGGCAAGTAAGACCACTTTTTACTGCGTCGGGTTTCCTCGGTCGCCTCCGGCGACCTGCGGGAACCGCTCACACCAGAAATCTTCGATTTCTGGTTTGCTCACGAGACGCACCGCGTCTCGTGAACCTTGTA
>NZ_JBHUDJ010000006.1:4612-51612 GCF_042678165.1 Halorientalis brevis
CTGGACTAAAACGACCTTCACGCTCGCTTTGCTCGCGTGAAGTGAACCGTGCGCCCGCGGCGCACGGATGCTCGAAATACAACCCCCAACATCGGCAAACACCCGTGGCACCGACAGCCATAGATGCAGGCCTGTGGAACTGGCAAGCATGGCGAACGCCATGGAAAGCCGCCGCGAAGCCGCCGAGTTCGACACCGAGTTCGAGCGGCTGCGCGAGCGCGTCACGCTTGCAGACGACAGCCGCGAGTCGATTCCGGTCGTCGCGCCGTTCACGGGGGAACAGGTGGGGACCATTCCGGCCGGCACCGAGGCCGACGTCGACGAGGCCGTCGAGCGCGCCCGGGCCGCCGGCGAGCAGTGGGCCGAGCGCTCGCCCGAGGAGCGCGCGGCCGTCGTCGACGAGTTCCACGACCTCGTTCTCGACCGCCAGGACGAACTACTCGACGTCATCCAGACCGAGACGGGGAAAGCCAGACTCGACGCCTTCGAGGAGGTGCTGGACGTGGCGTCGACGGCCCGCTACTACGTCGAGCGCGGGCCGGGCCTGCTCACACCCACCCGCCGTGAGGGAGCCATTCCGCTGGCGACGCGGACCGAGGTACGCCACCACCCGGTGGGCGTCGTCGGCATCATCAGTCCGTGGAACTATCCCCTCGCCCTCAGCATCTCCGACGCCATTCCCGCGCTCATCGCGGGCAACGGTGTCGTGTTCAAGACAGCGGCGGAGACCTCCGTCACCGCGCTCAAAGCGCTCGAACTGCTCGAAGAGGCCGGCCTCCCCGCGGACCTCTGCCAGGTCGTCACGGGACGGGGGAGCGAACTCGGCGAACCGTTGATCGACCGCGTCGACTACCTCACGTTCACGGGAAGCACAGAGACCGGTCGGACGGTCGCGGCGCAGGCGGGCCGCAACCTCATCGACTGCTCGCTGGAACTCGGCGGGAAGAACCCGATGCTGATTCTGGACGACGCGGACGTCGACGTGGCGGTCCAGGGAGCGATCGACGGTTCGTTCACGAACGCCGGCCAGCTCTGTCTGTCGGCCGAACGCATCTACGTCCACGAGACGGTAGCGGACGCGTTCACCGAGCGGTTCGTCGCCGAAACCGAGACCCTCCACCTGGGCGTCGGCTACGACTGGAAGACCGACGTGGGATCGCTCACCTCCGAAGCGCACCTGGAGAAAGTCGAGGCGCACGTCGAAGATGCCGTGGACGCGGGTGCAACGGTGCTCGCCGGCGGCGAGGCGCGGCCCGACGTCGGCCCGTACGTGTTCGAGCCGACGATCCTGACTGACGTGCCGGAGTCGGCCGAGCTCTATCGGGAGGAGACGTTCGGCCCCGTGGTGTCGATCTACGAGGTCGGCTCGGTCGAGGAGGCCATCGAGAAGGCGAACGACACCGAATACGGACTCAACGCGAGCGTTTTCACCCAGGACAGCATCCTGGGTCGGGAGGTCGCCCAGCAGATCGAAGCCGGAACGGTCGGCATCAACGACGCCTACGGTGCCAGTTACGGCTCCGTCGACGCGCCGATGGGCGGACGAAAACAGTCCGGCGTCGGCCGCCGCCACGGCAGCGAGGGACTACTCAAGTACACCGAAGCCCAGACCATCGCCGAACAGCGCACCGGCCCGGTCGCCCCACCGGAACCACTCCCGCACGAATGGTACGCACGGCTCATGACCGGGCTCATGCGCGTACTCAAGCGGATCTCCTGAGCCAGTCGGTGCTGCAAGCCGGCCGTGCGATGCTTTATCATACTGGGCGTCGTACTGGTGGTATTCGTCCACGGGTGTCGGTGCGTTGCCGCGGACCCTGGAGGGAACCCATGAAGATCGCATGTGAGAACTGCGGGCGGAAGGTTACGGTGAATCGAGAGGGTCAGGAGTCGCGAGCGCCGATGCGCTACTGCCGACGGTGCGGTGAGGAACTGCCGCCGAAGGAGGAGTGGGAACGGCTAGCGCAGTAGGACCGCACTGGCAGTGACACCTCGTGAGCGCACGGTCATGTGAGTGGTGACAGTATCGCCAGTGCCAGCAGGGTGGAGAATTCCAAACAGCAAGCAGACGGCGAGCAGAGCGAGCCGTGTCCGGTCTTTTTCGCCCACGTTTTTCGAGTTCACGAAAGCGCGGCGCTCGTGAGTGAACTCGACGATGAAAAAGGTGGGCGTGCGAGTTTTCAGTGTCCCCAGCGGAACCGTAACATGGTCGGCCTTGCCACGTACACCCGAACGGGGAAACAGATCGCCGCCGACTTCTCCGCGAAGAACGTGACGTTCATGGCCGCGGGACTCGCCTACAACGCCTTCGTCTCGCTGGCCCCGCTGCTGTTGCTCGTGCTGTTCGTGACGTCCGTGCTCGGGGGAGACCTCGAAGGGCGACTCGTCGCGCTGGCACAGTCGGGACTCCCGACGCCGATCGCCAACGTCGTCACGCAGGTGTTTCAGGGTGAGTCGGGCGTCGCGGGCGCGTCGGCGGTCGGGATCGTCGTGTTACTCTGGGGGACGCTGAAGATATTCCGCGGGCTGGACACCGCGTTCTCGGAGATCTACGAGACCGAGGGGAAGAACACCTTCGTCGACCAGCTGGTCGACGGACTGATCGTGCTGGTAGCGCTGCTCGTCGCAATCGTGGCGACGATCGGGGCGACGGCCGTGTTCGCCGTGCTGGCGGGGACGATTCCGTTCGTCCAGTATCTCACTCCGGTCGTCCTCATCGCCGGGTTGGTCGTCGCGTTCCTCCCGATCTACTACCGGTTCCCGGACACGGACCTCGACTGGGAACACGTCCTGCCGGGGGCGATCTTCGCCGCGGTCGGCTGGGCGGCGCTCCAGGCAGTGTTCCAGGTGTACCTCACGTTCTCCAGTGGCGGGTCCGGCGACTTTTTCGGGGGCGTCATCGTCGTCATCACCTGGCTGTACTTCTCCGGGCTGGTACTCCTGCTGGGAGCCGTCATCAACGCGGTCATCGGCGGGTACTCCTCGGGGAAAGCCGGCGGCGTCGGCCAGGGCGCGACCGGCCACGAGACTGACCGCGAGGAGACGCTCGACCGCGAGGAGTTCGCCGAGTACCTCACGGAACTCCGGGCGGAACTCACCAGTTACGACGCGGGAACGAAGCCGTTCGCCGAGCCCCAGATCGGCGACCGACACCTCGACCCGGAGACCCCGGTCACGCTGATCGAGCAGAAGAAGCGGGACGGTGACAAAAAGAAGTGGGCCGTCTCGTTCCGCTGGACGACCGACGAGACGTCGGCCGGTCGGTCGAATTCGACCGACGACTAGGGGAGTCGCGAACGGGGTCAGGCTACCCCCAGACGGCCTGTTCGCGGTCCATCCAGGTGACCACGGCCACGTGGGGCAGCGTCAACATCGCGATGAGCACCAGATACACCGCGAGCAACCCCAGCACGTCGCCGGGACGGCGCGGGACGAACAGCCAGAGGCCACCGAGCAGTGCGAGCGCCGCGAGCGTTAGCGGCGTCGCCTCGACGGCAAACCGGCCGAGTGCCGACCAGAGCCGGCCAGTCCGGACCGCATCGCGCGTCCGCCGTGGCAACAAGACGAGCCGGACGATGTGTCGCAGCGAGTGCCACACGCAGAAGTAGACGCCGATGGCCAGCAGGGGAGGGACCACGGCGAAGTAGACGGCGAGCAGTAGCGTCTCGCCCGCGTCGATCAGCCAGGGGGTCCGGTCCGAGCCAGTCCGGACGTATCCCAGCGCGAGGTATCCCGCGATGAGCAGGCCGTACGCGGCCCCGAGTGCCAGCCGCGTCTCGACGCGGAACAGCCACGTCAGCCCCGCGAGCGAGTCCGCCTCGAACAGGGACGTCAGCGCCAGCGCGACGCGCCGGTACCAGTCGGGGAAGGCGAGCAGGGGCACGAGCATCGGGAGCCCGCCGCGAACGACGACCGCGAGCGCGCGCTGCAGTCTGCTCTCCAGCGCCTCGACCCGGGCGAACGCGAGCAGAGCGTAGAGGTCACCCTGGCCCCAGTGGAACCAGGTCAGCAGGATGAACCCGGCAAACGCGACCACGGGGGCGACGTACCAGACGACCCCGTAGGCCAGTCCGCAGACGAGGTAGAGCAATCCCACTGCGCCCATCGCGCGCCAGGTCGGACGCCGGCCTCGCACGCGGGGGAGCGCCAGGTGATCGACGGCGCCGTGGGGCAGTCCCAGAACGAGGGCGCTCACCGCCAGCGGGACGGCCTGGACCCAGAGGGGAACTGACGCCCCGAGCAGAAACGGGACGACGAGAGCAACCGTCACGAGCCACCCCGGCCAGAGGACGCCGCTGGCGATGGCGTCGCGAGCGCCGGCAGTGAGGTCGACGCCCGGAACGGACTCGGACACGGGTCACACCCCTGCAGACTCGCGGACGTCGGCGTACAGCGTCTTGACTTGCGGCCAGCGGTCGGTCACCCACCAGAACAACAGCAGGCCCTGGACGACGAAGAGGTTCGTCGACAGGAAAAAGAGCAGTTCTTCGATGGGGAGACCGAGCACCCCGACGCCGGTCAGGTACTGTTCGTCGAACGTCCAGATGCCGAGTTCGATGGCGATGCGGTCGGCGACCCAGAGATAGGCGCTGGGAACGAGCACGCCGACTGCGAGCGTCCGGCGCAGTTCCCAGAGCACGGGCCAGCCGAAACCCCACTGGAGCGCCAGGACGGGACCGGCCCACAACAACAGCGCCCCGAGGTAGTAGGTCGACTCGGAAAGCAGCAGCAGGCCCACACCGGCGACGAGGCCGCCACCGAGGACGCCCAGTGCACGATCGCCGAGAGAGATGCCGAACGGCCGGTCGGCCCGAGTTGGAAGACGACAGAGCCAGAGACTCGTGATCAGCGGCTGGAGGACGAAAAACAGGTACTCCTCGAGCGGGGCGTGCCAGAGTCGCGCGCGGACGGCCCCCTCGCCGTAGGACCAGACCCCCGTCGCGATGAGGTGGTTGTCCCAGGGGGTCGTGTAGACGACGGCGATCACGACGAGCAGGGCGACGCCAGCGGGCGCGGCGTACCGGCGACCGTCCGGCGGGAACTGAGTCGTCAGCGCCAGCCCGACGAGCGGCGGGAGGACGAACACCAGATGGAACTGCAGATAGCTGAGCGTGAGTACCGGTCCGACCGAGGGGAATCCAGTCATCACCGATCACCCGGTCGATACCCGACGGTCCGCCGCAGTTCCCCTATTCGTCTCGACACGTCCTGGTGTTGGGCGGGGACCGTCATGTCGTTTTGGCTGTTGTGTCAGAGTGATTCGTTCGGAGAGCTGTTGGCGAGAGGCCAGACCAAGCGGGGCGGCGGCGTTCAGCCGGCAGGCGCGGCGGCCTCCGGGGCTTCGACGGTGGCCTGTTCCAGCGTGCTCCGACTCCGCAGCAACAGGAAGCCGAATCCGACCTTGGCACTCACGTCGAGCACCATGAACGCGGCCGTCTCCCAGTACAGCGGGACGAGTGCGAGCCCTTCGGTGCCGATGAGCCAGACGATGGGGTAGGCCGTCCACAGCAGGATCGTCAGGTTCCGGAGCGTGCTGAACAGGTCCCCGACGTCACCGGGTTGGGTCGCCGCCTGGGCAGACAGCCGACTCACCAGGATGTACAGCAGAGCGAGGAAAAAGCCCGAACTGATCCCCCACCAGACGATCCGGAACGTCTGGCTCACGGTGATGATCGTGGCGATGAACCCGGTGACGATCATCCCCACGTCGAGACCCACGAGCGTCCCGATCGTGTTGCGATTCGCGCCCGCCAGCAGCGCCAGATCGAGCAACAGGAGCGGCGTCGTAAACAGCCAGTCCGCGTACCGGGCCCAGTAGATGTCGAGGGCTGCCTCCTGCCACGGGACCTGGAGTTCGATCAGGCCAAAGCCCATCGCCATCGAGAAGTACGACAACGCGGCGATGACCGGAATGAAGATCGTCACGATGTAGAACGCCTGTCGCTCGGGGTCCTCTTCGCGCCAGCCCATCCCGATGAACGCCAGCGCCCCGAGCGCCATCAGTGCCGTGCCGATCCACAGCCATATCGATTCCGTACCTGGTTGTGCCATGATACAATGAGCTTAGGAGACGACGATGATAAATGTCATTGGACAAAAATATTAGTATCCGCGCTGAGTGGTCTCGTAGGTTTCTCTTTCCCTACCCTGAAAACACGGGCGTTTCTAAACTAATATTATTAATTATATATTAACGGCGAGCAGGGTGGCCGACGTCGCTCGCGAGTACATGAATCGTGGGTGGTCGTGTGCCGAGTTTGCATTACGCAACTAGGGATACCCCGGTTCCTGTGGACGGTTCAGTCGCAATGTCGATACAGACAGACGCGGTGTACGAACGGGGAGTCCATCTCGCGGCCTGGCAGGCGGGCGTCGTCGGTGGTCTCGTCGGGGCGGGCGTCATGGCCGTCCTGATGGTACTCATGAATCCGCCAGTCCTCACCGCAGCCATTCCGGCCCTCTACGGGGTCAGCGGTGGGATCGCTGGCGTCACGATCCACCTCGCACACGGTGCGGTCCTGGGGGTCGCGTTCGCGGCCGTCGTCCAGTCAGGTGCAGTGGGGGACCGCACGGTCGGCCGGTTGCTCGGGGCGGGAATCGTCTGGGGCGTTCTCGTCTGGGCGACGATGGCAGCGCTCGTGATGCCGGTGTGGCTCGCAAGCGTGGGCTTTCCCATGGCACCGCCGTTCCCGAACTTCGCCGTGCCGAGCCTCCTGTGGCACGTCGTCTACGGCGGGGCCCTCGGCGCGGTGTACGTGGTCGTTCGCTAACCACTCGTCCATTTTTTCTAACCGACGTGGAGACGACTCGGCAACAAAGGGGCTTTACTCTCGAATCGTCTGGTACCGACCATGGAGCCGCCGGGGGCAGCAACGGTCGTCGTTCGCTACGGTGATATGAGCACGAAGAGCAGTCGCGTCCGCCGCGACATGGAACACCAGCTCGTCGAGAACATCGACGCGCTCCTGACCGATCGCGGGATTCCCGGCGACGTCGAGCGCCACTCGACGCGACCGCTCGTCCGGACGACGTCCGAGGCAGTCCGGGACGCGGCCGAGGCCGCTGCCGACGCGTTCGGCGTCGTCTCGACCAGCCCCGCGCGGTCCGTGCCACCCGAGAAAGACGCCATCCTCAATGCCCTCGCCGAGACCGCCGACGCCTGCTACGACGGCGGGAGTTTCGCCGTCAACGCCCGTCGGTCGGGGACGGACTACCCGTTCACGAGCGAGGAACTCGGCGAGGACGGCGGCCAGGCCGTCTGGGACGCCGTCGAGCACGAGTTCGAGCCGGCGGTCGACCTGGAAGACCCTGACGTCTGCTTCAACGTCGAGGTCCGGGAGGACGAAGCGTTCCTCTTCTTCGAGAAGGTGTCGGGACCTGGCGGGTTACCCCTTGGCAGCCAGCGCCCGGTCGTCGCCCTGGTGAGCGGCGGCATCGACTCGCCCGTGGCGACCTACGAGATCATGCGGAAGGGCTGTCCGGTCGTCCCGGTGTACGTCGACCTCGGCGAGTACGGCGGCCAGGACCACCGGGCGCGGGCCGTCGAGACCGTCCGCACCCTCCAGGGGTACGCACCCAACTTCGAGATGCCGCTCCGCGTCGTGCCCGGCGGCGACACCGTCTCGCTGCTTGCCGACGAACTCGAACAGGGGCGGATGCTCGCGTTCCGTCGGTTCTGTCTGCTCGTCGCCGAAGCGGTCGCCCTCGAGGAGGACGCTCGCGGGATCGTCACCGGCGAGTCCATCGGCCAGAAGTCCAGCCAGACCGCCCAGAACCTGAGCGTCACCAGCCCCGTCACGGACCTGCCGGTCTACCGACCGCTGCTCACGACGGACAAGAACGTCATCACCGAGCGCGCGAAGGAGATCGGCACGTTCCACGACTCGACGATTCCGGCGGGCTGTAACCGCTTTGCCCCCGGACAGGCCGAAACCAACGCCCACCGGGACCGGCTCACCGAGGCCGAACCCGACGACCTCCGCGACCGCGCACGCGAAGCCGTCGACGACCTCGAGCTCGTCGACACGACGTAATTCCGCGCTTCGCCCCGAGATTTTTGCCCGAAGACCGGACCACCCAGTCGCGTGACCGACGTGGGACACAGAGCACTCGTCGCCTACGAACGCGACAGCGACCGCTACGACCTGCACTACTCACACTGGGGCGCACACCGGTGGCAACTCGCGACCGCGATCACGCCCACACAGCCCTACGGACAGCCAACCACTCCGGAGAACGTGACAACCGCGACCGTCGATCCAACACCGCTCGCGACGGACTGCTCGTTCGGCGAGGTCCTCGAGTCCCTCGATTTCCAGCAGTACGAGGCGTTCTATCTCGTGACCGAGGCGTTCGCGGTGGAACCGTGGCTCGTCTGCTGGTTCGGCGTCCCGGGCGTCGACGAGAACCGACCCGGAGACGGCGGTCTCGTCGCCGTCGATCCCGAGGCCCCTCGTTCCGACGGGGCGGCCCTTCGAGAACAGATCAGGGACGCGAAAGAGACGGTCTGTACGCTGGTCGCCCGGGATCGAATCGACAGCGCGACGGCCCGAGCGGCGCTGGCCAGTACGGTCCAGTCCTGGGGACGGGAGGGGCGCACCGTCCGTCTGGGTCCGACGGCGAGCACTGCAGTCGAGTGAGCGACCGGTCCGCAACTGGGCCGGTCCCGACGGGCTTATTCGCCCGAAGGCCGGTAGTTTCGAGCAGTGACTGCGAACCAGGGGACGCCTGCAGAGACCGGCCAGCCTGTGGCCCACGTCGCGAGCCCGACGCCAGCCCAGGCGCAGGAACAGGTTGCAGCCGCCATCGACCGCGGCGACCTCGTGACGATCTTCGGCCACTGTACCGTCGAGTACGACGGGCGAGCGTCGAGCCACCTGGGCCCCGGCGACCGGCTCGTCGTCTGCAAACCCGACGGGACGACGCTCGTCCACACCGACGAGGGACACCAGCCGGTCAACTGGCAACCGCCGGGCTGCACGCAGGACGCGCGACTCCGCGACGGCCAGTTCGAGCTTCACAGCGTCCGCTCGACCCCCGAAGAGGAACTCCTCGTCACCTTCGAGGAACTGTTCCAGGTGACGGCCTACAACCTCACCGACGAGCGTGAACTTGCGCTCGTGGGAACCGAATCCGATCTACGGGACCGCATCCTCGACGAGCCCGCGCTGCTCGAACCGGGATTTTCCCCGTTGGCGACGGAACGCGAGACGAGTGCGGGCGCCGTCGACATCTTCGGCGAAGACGAGCGCGGGCGGCGGGTCGTCGTGGAGTTGAAGCGCCGTCGGGTCGGTCCGGACGCGGTCGGCCAGCTCACCCGGTACGTCGACGCGCTCCAGCGCGACCTCCACGCCGACGCGGAAGTCCGTGGGATCCTCGTCGCACCCTCGGTGACCGATCGGGCGCGGGAGTTGCTCGCGGAAAAGGGGCTGGAGTTCGTCGCGCTGGAGCCAGAGACCGATGCCGTCGCCGACGAGCCGACGGAATAACTAACCCACCCGGACAGTCCTTTCATCCACGAACAGTAGTTATAGACGTGTGCGCCATACCGGACCACGAATGCACCAATCGAAAGACGACCTCCCGGTTCGGATCGACACTCCGGACGCGGTGGCGCGCCGGCAACCGGACTTCGGTGACGCGACCGACTACGGAACGCTCGGTGCGGAGCACTTCACACTCACTGGGGGTACCGACATCACACCACTGCTCGAAGGACTGGAGGACGACATGTGCCAGTCACCGCACTGGGGCTACGTTCTGGACGGACAGCTCACGGTCACCTACACGGACAGCTCTGAGGAAACCGACGAGGGCGGGGACATGTTCTACTGGCCGCCTGGCCACACGGTTCGAGCCGACGAGGACTCGGACTTCGTCCTCTTTAGCCCCCAACACGAACACGGCGAAGTCATCGACCACATCGAGCAGCAACTGAGTGAAACTCCGTAGCGGGCGGCGTCACTCCTCGACCTGTTCCTGGAGTTGCTGTAGCAGACTGAGTGCTTCCAGTGGGGTGGTCGTCGCCAGGTTCTGCTCGCGAATCGTCGCCGCGAGGTCGGCGTAGGGCTCGTCCGAGTTCCCAGTGCCGTCCGCGCCGCCGGGCGCCTCTCCGTTCGCCTGCACGGTCGACGGGTCGTGCCCGTTCGTCCGGTTAGTTCCTTCGTGTGCACTTTCCTCCTCGACCGGCTCCTCGGCCAGGAGTTCTCGCGAGCGTTCGACGACGGCCTCGGGAACGCCGGCTTCACTGGCGACTTCGACGCCGTAGGACGCCGCTGCCGGGCCAGGGCGAATCTCGTGGTCGAAGACGACGTCACCGCCAGAGCTACCCGCTGACGAGCCGCCACTCGCTTCGGTCGCGGAGACATCTCCCCGTTGATCCGCGGCGAAGTGGAGGTTGAAGACGCCGTCGAGCGAGTCAGCGGCGGCGGTCAGTTCGTGGTGATGGGTCGCAAACAGCGTGCGAGCCCCGAGTTCGTCGTGGACGTACTCGGTGACGGCGCGAGCGATGGCGAGACCGTCGGTCGTGCTCGTCCCGCGGCCGACTTCGTCGAGCAGGACGAGCGAGCGCTCGGTGGCGTTGTCGAGGATGTCGGCGAGTTCCGTCATCTCGACCATGAACGTCGACTTCCCGCCGGCGATGTCGTCGCTGGCACCGACGCGGGTGAACACCCGGTCGACCAGGGAAAGTTCGGCGGCCGCGGCCGGGACGAAACTCCCGGCCTGGGCCATGAGTTGGATCAGCGCGACCTGGCGCATGTACGTCGACTTCCCGCTCATGTTCGGGCCGGTGATGACCGCGAAGAAGTCGTCGGCACCGAGGTGCGTGTCGTTCGGGACGAACGACTCCTGAGTCCGCTCGACGACCGGATGGCGACCGCCCTCGACGTGGGTCGCCTTCGGCTCGTCGACGAACTCGGGCTGCGCGTAGTCGTGTTTCGCGGCCACCTCGGCCAGCGACACCAGCACGTCGAGGGTCGCCAGCGTCTCCGCCAGTGATTGGACGCGCTCGGATTCGGCGGCGACGGTCGCGCGAACCTCTTTGAAGAGGCGATACTCCAGGTCGTCGGCGCGCTGTTCGGCCTGGATGATCTCGTCTTCGCGGGCCTTGAGCTCCGGCGTGTAGAACCGTTCCGAGTTCTTCAGCGTCTGGCGCCGCGTGTAGTCGTCGGGCACCGCATCGAGGTTGGCGTTGGTCACTTCGATGTAGTAGCCGTGGACGGAGTTGTGGCCGACCTTCAGCGAGTCGATGCCCGTGCGCTCGCGCTCCTGTCGTTCCAGCGAGTCGATCCAGGCTTTCCCGGACCGTTCGGTCTCGCGGAGGTCGTCCAGTTCCGCGTCGTATCCCTCCTTGATGACGCCGCCCTCCGTGACCTCGATGGGCGGTTCGTCCCGGATGGCGCGCCCGACGAGAGTCCGGACCTCGGCGAGGTCGTCCAGGTCCGCGCGGAGCGCCCGGAGCCTGTCGCACTCGCAGTCGGCCATGGCCGCCTTGATGTCGGGGACCACGTCGAGGGTGGCTTTCAGCGAGCGGAGGTCACGGGCGTTGGCGCGGCCCCGAGAGACGCGCGAGATGAGGCGCTCGACGTCGTACACGTCACGGAGGAGGTCGTGCAGCCGCTCGCGCGTGCGAACGTCGCCAGTCAGTTCCGCGACGGCGTCGTGGCGCGCCTCGATTCGGTCGCGCTCGACGAGCGGACGGCGCAGCCAGTCTTTGAGTTCGCGACTGCCCAGCGCACACGCCGTTTCGTCGAGCACGTCGATCAGCGTCGCGCCGGCCCGCCCGTGGACCGCGCGCCGCTCGAACAGTTCGAGGCTTTCGAGCGCGACGGCGTCGAGCAGCATGTACTCGCGCGGATCGTACCGCGTGAGGTGGTTGAGGTAATCAAGCCGCCCCCGCTGGCCGTCCTCGTCCCCCTCGGCACCTCGCGTGTACTCGGCGTAATCGAGGAGTGCGCCGCAGGCCCGAATCTCCACGTCGGTCGCCAGCAGGTTCTCTGGCGACCCGAAGTACGACGCGACCATGTCGCGGGCTGCGTCGAGTTCGAACACCGCCTGGTCGTACGGCGTGACCATGCACTCGGCGTCGAAGGGGTCGGTGGGCGCGTCGGGGCCGACGATCGCCTCGGCGGGACCGAACCGCCCGAGTTCGTCGGCGATGGCCGACTCACGGTCGGCGCTCGTGGCGTAGAAGTCCCCCGTCGAGACGTCGAGGAGCGCGAGGCCGTACGCCCCCTCACCCGCCGCGAGACAGGCGACGAAGTTGTTGTCGTCGGTCCGCAGGAGTTCGTCCTCGGTGAGCGTTCCCGGCGTGACGATGCGCGTGACGGCGCGGTCGACGACGCCCGTCGTCTCCTCGGGGTCCTGGACCTGGTCGGCGACGGCGACGCGATAGCCGGCGTCGAGCAGCGTCTCGATGTAGCTCTCGGCGTTGTCGATCGGGATGCCCGCCATGGGATACTGTCCCGTCGAGTCCTCGCGTTTGGTGAGCGTGATCTCACAGAGTCGCGAGACCCGCTCGGCAGCGTCGCAGAAGGCCTCGTAGAAGTCACCCACCTGAAAGAGAACGAGCGAATCGTCGTAGGTGTCGCAGAGCTCGAAGTACTGGCGCATCATGGGCGTCAGCTCGTCCGCCCTGTCGGCCATTTTCTCGGGTGCGCCGAGTGCCGCGTCCATACGCGTGGGACAACACCGCCGGCGGCATAGGCCCTCCGGAACAGGCACGTCCCGTCCGGGGGTCTGCGGGTCTTGGCGGCTACTTGCGCGAGTTCGCGCCCATCCGGCGGATGGCTTCGACGAGCTGGCCGAGCCCGGCCTGGACGTCGTCGTCGAAGAGCGCCCGGAGCACGCCCAGCGGCCCGAGTTTGTCCGGCGGTTCCTCCTCGGTGAACGCGCCGAGGCCGGCGTCGACGGTCTCGACGACGCGCGGGTCGCCGACGGTCGCACCGAGCGAGAGCGCGCGGCCCAGGCTCTGTCCGAGTTCGTACGGTTCGAAGTCGGCGTCCTCCTGCACGTCGGTGAAGCCAGCGATCATCAATCGGAGGTCGGCGATGGGGTCGCGGGCGTCCGTTGCGGCCTCGCGCAGTTCGGGCACGAGTTCTTCGAGAAGGCCGTGGCTCGCGTCCAGCAGATCGAGCAGTTCGATGAACGTGTCCGCGTTCTCGCCGAGTTTTCTGACGAGGACGAACGTCTCCTCGCGTTCGAGCGCCACCCGGAGCTGGGCCATCGGCTCGCGGGCGTCGGTCGCTGCCTCGCGCAGTTCCGGGGCGATGTCTTCGGCGAGCCCCTTCGTCGCGCTGGCGAACTCGACGAGTTCGGCCAGGTCCTCGGCGTTGTGGCCGACCGTTTCGAGCAGGGTGACAGTCTCTTCGCGTTCGAGCGCGACACGGAGGTCAGCCAGCGGTTCGCGGGCGTCGGTCGCCGCCTCGCGCATCTCTGGGGTGAGTTCCTCGCCGAGCTGTTTGGTGACGACGACCAGCTCCACCAGCTCCCGGAGTTCGTCGGCGTTGGCTTCGACGGTGTGCAGCAGCGCTCGCGTCTCCGGGTCCAGTTCCGCAGTCGTGACGCCGTCGTCGGCGTCTGAGGTGTCCGACATCGTCACCACCTCATGGGATCGGGTCGTAGCCGCGCATCCACATGTTCCAGTACATCGGCGGGATCACGTTGACGTCCAGCACCCAGTTCGAGCGCGTCTCGACGGGGGCCGCGATCGGGTCCTCGTAGTTGAACTCGGCGATCATCGCCTTGCCTTTCTTCGTCAGCACCGGACAGGCCGTATAGCCGTCGTACTCGGCCCGGAGCGGCCGGTCTGCCATCACCGCCTTCAGGTTCTTCACGAGAACGTGGACCTGCTTGCGAGCGGCCGAGGCCGTCCGCGAGGTCGGGAGATTCGCGTTGTCACCGATGGCGAAGACGTCGTCGTAGTCGTCGTGCTGGAGCGTGTGTTTGTCGACGGTGACGTACTCGCCGTCGGTCAGCGGCGAGTTGTCGGTCAGCGCCGGCTGGCCGTACTGTGGCGGGACCGGCGCGTAGAGGTCGTACTCGACTTCGCGGCCGTCCGTCGAGACGACGCGCTCGTTCTCGTAATCGATCTCCTCGACTTCGAACTCCGCGAGGAACTCGATGTCTCGCTCGGCCCAGATCTCCTCGACCTTGCCGTTGTAGTGTGCCTTCGGCGACGGCGGCGTGCCGAAGGGCGCCTCGGTCGGTTTGGCGACCGCGACGTCGACGTCGTCGCGGATGCCCTGGCGGCGGAAGTAGTCCTCGGCGAGCATCGCCATCTTCAGCGGCGCGCCCCCGCACTTGATCGGCGTCTCGGGGACGGTGACGAGGAACTGCCCGCCGTCGAAGTCCTGGACGGCCTCGCGCAGGGCGACCGCCGCGTCGTAGTGGTAGAAGGGGTACACCGCGTCGGTCTCTTCCCAGGCCTCCAGCATGCCGGGGACCGACTCCGGCGCGAGGCGATTGCCGAGGGCAGAGATCAGATAGTCGTACTCGAGCGTCTCGCCGTCGGTCTCGACTTGCTTCGCGTCGGGATCGACGCCCTCGACGGTCGCCTGCACGAACTCGACGCCGTCGCGCAACAACCCCTCGACCGGTCGATGTTGGTTTTCGGGCTCCATGTACCCGAACGGGATCAGATAGTACGCGGGTTGGTAGTGGTGTTCCGCGCTCTTGTCGACGACCGTGATCGACGCGTCACGGTCGAGTTTCCGGTCGAGCATGTTCGCCGCCATCGTGCCACCGGCCCCCGCACCGAGAACGAGAACGTCATCAGTTGGCATAGCGGCCATTGGCTCGCCAAATACAAAAGACTTTATTTAATACATATATAGTGTGTTGTACAAAAAGAACAATATAATTCGTGGATCTGGCCCTCGATCTCCCGGAACGGGGAGTGGCCCACGGTGAGAGAGGGCGTCAGTCGGCCGTCGAGCCGGTCGACGGACCCTCGGTAGTCCGGAGTTCGCGGACGCTGCTGAGCACGACGGCGCCGCTCACTACCAGGGCCGAGCCCAGGATGAGCACGATACTCACGGTTTCCAGCGCGTCGATCCCCAGCGGGTTGCTGAGGTTCTTGCTGGCGACGGCCAGACTGCCGGCCAGCAGCATCGCGGCGAAGTACCCCTTGATGTCGTCCTCGTCGGCGAGACTCGTCGCCGCGGCGCCGATGCGGGCGCCGAGAGCACTCCCGCCGAGCAGTGCGGCGACGACCGGGATGTTGACGTAGCCCGACTGGGCGTAGGTGAACGCGCCGAACGCGCCGGAGAGGGTGATCTGCAGGATGTCCGTCCCGACCGCGACGGCGGCGGGCACGCCGAAGCCGTACATCATCGCTGGCATCAGGAGGAACCCGCCACCGACACCCAGGATGCCCGAGAGGACGCCGATGCCGAAGCCGACGGCCAGGATGATCCAGAGCGAGACGGTTGCGCCGCCGTTGAGCGAGACGAGCGGCGGTATCCGGATGTCCTGCAGGTGCGAGGCGAACCCGCCCTCGTCGTCCTCGCCGGTGGACTCGCTCCGCGCGTCACGGAGCGTGATGAGTCCGACCAGCGCCAGCAGGCCGATGTAGGCGACGCTGATGAACAGGTCGAGCGCACCGAGCGCACTGAGGAACTCGATGACGTACTTCCCGACCTCGATGCCACTCGTCATGCCGACGACCATCAGCACTGCCAGTTTGTAGTCGACCTGGCCGAGGCCGCGGTGTCGAAGCGCCCCGATGACGGAGGTACCGAAGACGAAGGCCAGGCCGCTGCCGACCGCGACCTCCGACCGGAACCCCATGACCAGCAGCGCCGGGGTGACGAGGAACGACCCGCCCATGCCGAAGAAGCCGAACAGGATGCCGATGAGCAGGCCGAAGCCGGTGAACGTCCCCAGCATGAGAGCACTCATTCCGAGTAGTTCCATCGCTACTCACCCCGCACCAGGTCGATGACGTACGTCCCGAGGGCTCGTTCGAGCGCGCCGTACCCGACGTAGAGCGCGATCGCTTCGAGCAGGACCAGGCCCACGAGGGCGGCGGCGTGTGCGTTTCCAGAGAGGGATTCGATTCCAAACATGATAGTGGAGAGTGATTTCCCTCAGTCGTCGGCGACGGCGCTGTCAGAGGTGGCAGCACACCGGTTCGGCCCGAGTTCGAGTTCGGTCTCCTCGTCGTCGTCGTCGGGTTCGTACTCGCCGGCGTTGGTCGCGATGACCTGCTCGTAGTTCGGCGGCTTCGACGGGAGGTTGTCGAACATGTGCTCGACGAACTCGTCTTCGTCCATCCGGAGGATCTCGTTGTTCTCCCAGAGGTAGCCGACGGTCGAGAACATCGGCTGGCCGGGCGTCACGTCGATGTACTCGCCGTCGTCGGTGACCGAGAAGTGACCCGGCAGGATCTTCACGTCGTTCGACTCGGTCATGATGACCTTGTGGAGCGTCTCGTACTGGACGCGCGCGCCGTCGCGGGCGTCCTGGTCCGCGAACTGCAGCTCCGTCCGACCGATGGACTCGACGAACAGCGTGTCGCCGGTGAGCAGCGCCTCGTCGTCCACGAGGTAGGAGGTCATGCCCGTGGTGTGCCCGGGCGTGTGGACGGCTTTGATCTCGACGTCGCCGAGTTCGACGACGTCGTTGGGCTCGATGGGGTCGAACTCGAAGTCGGGGTCACGCGTCTCGGCGGGCTTGCCGAGGTGGTACGGCACGTCGAGGCGGTCGGCGAGTTCGCGGCCCTTCGAGATGTGGTCCGCGTGGATGTGTGTGTCCAGGACGCGCGTGACTTTCAGCCCGTACTCGCTGGCGGCGTCGAGGAACTCGTCGGTGGCCCGGGTCACGTCGACGAGGGCGGCCTCGCCGGCGCGCTTCGAGCCGACGACGTAGCCCAGACAGCCCTTCGAGCGTCGCTGGAGCTGCAGCACGACGAGGTCGTCGTTCTCGGTGGCGATGGGTGCAACGTCGTACACCATGCTCCAGGCCTCCATGCCGCCCTCGACGGTCTTGACGTCGTGGGCGAGGCCTTCGCGTTCGAGGTACTCGGCGAAGCTGCTGGCGGAGTTGCCCGTCGCACAGATGGTGACGACCGTGTCACCCGCGTCGAGGTCGTCCGCGTCGAACTCGCCGACGAGTTCGTCGTCGTCGCCGGAGTACTCCACGTTCTCGGCGTCAGCGATGTGCCAGTCCGCGTAACTGTCCGGGGACCTGGTATCGAAGAGGACGAAGTCCTCGTCGGCGTCGATCATATCTCTCAGCTGTTCTGCCGTGATTGTCTCGACCATCGTCGCTGTATTGTACCGACAGCCCACGTAAAACGATTCGAGCGGGGAGAATAATTTCTCTTAGATACTGAGAACGAACGGGTATCGGAGAAAGTACCCGAAATAACTTCCGGGACATCACTCGGCTACCACGAACTGAGACACCGATATTCGCGTGCGAAACGTGACACTCGAGACGACGGTACCAGTAAGGTCTTTACGCGCAATCCGCTAGAGAGTATTGTAAAACCAATGCAAACCCCAGACGTCGAGGAAGCGCTGATGGACCTGCCGCCGAGTTCGAAATTCATCTACAAGACGCTGTCGCGGGAGGGGTCGATGACGCTGAAGCAGATCACGGAGGAGACGCTCCTCTGTTCCCGGACGGCGCGCTACGGACTCACTCAGCTCGAGGAGGAGAACCTCATCGAGGCGGCACCGGCGCTTCACGACGGGCGACAGACCTGTTACAGCATTAGCTTTCGGTCGATCGGGCGTGACCGAACCGGCTACCCGGAGCAGGTGCTCGTCAGACCGGACAGCGCGTACGACCGACTGTCGGAGTTCAAGACGGACGATCCAGACCTCCGGCTCGTCGAGATCTCGACGGAGTACGACGACGGCCACATTCCGGGCGCCGTCGAGCTCGACCCGCGAGCCGACTTCCTGGATGCCGGGACGCGGACGATTCCGAGCGCCGACCGGCTCGAAACGATGCTCGGCGAGCGGGGCATCACCCCGGACAGCACGGTCGTCCTCTACAGCGACGAGTTCAACGAGTTCGCAGCGTTCGTCTACTGGACGCTGAAGTACTACCGCCACCGAGACGTCCGACTGCTCAACGGCGGCAAACACTACTGGACGGAGAACGGCTTCCCGATGACGGGAACGACGCCGTCCGTGACCCCCGTCGAGTACGAGGCACAACCCCCGAACGACCACGTCCGGGCGTACCGGCAGGACGTGCAGGACGCCCTCTCGGAGGACGTGTCCATCGTCGACGTCCGGTCACGCCAGGAGTACTGCGGGGAAGCGGACGCACCCGCTCGCGCCAACGGCCACATCCCGCGGACGGTCAACATCGAGTGGGAGAGCGTCGTGCGAGAATGTGGCCGATTCGAACATCCGCGGGCGCTCGAGCGCCCGTTCGCAGAGGCGGACATCACCGAAGAGGACGAGATCATCGTCTACTGTAACGTCGGCGAGCGGTCGGCGCTGGTCTGGTTCGCCCTCTCGGAGCTGCTCGGCTATCCGGACGTCGCGAACTACGACGGCTCCTGGACCGAATGGGGCAACCTCGTCGACGTCCCCATCGAAACCTGCGACTCGATCGAAGAGTGACCGGGACCGATCGCGAATCGTTCTGAACGCACCATTTCTCCGGGCTCGGTCGGACTGATCACAGCTGCGTACCGTCAGGTTCGGCGACAGGACCCAGCTGTCAGCAACCTTTTCCGCAAGTTCGCCCTCGCGCCGAGGTCGCCAACATTGTCTCAGCTACCTCAGCGTTCAGGTACAACACCGCCCAACAACGGATGTCTATGGATCACATAGTCGTGCTCGGTGCCGGCGTCGGCGGCACGATGACCGCCAACATGCTTCGCCGCCGGTTGGACCGCACCGACGCCGAAATCAGTGTTGTGGATAAAAGTACAGAACATGCCTATCAGCCGTCGTTCTACCTGCTCCCGTACGGGTACATGGAGCCCGACGACCAGTTCCGGGAGGTAAGCGAACTGCTCCGGAGCGGCGTCGAGTTCGTACACGACGAGGTCACGGGCGTCGACCCGGACGAGAAGGTCGTCGACCTCGGAGACGGCGACCTCTCCTACGACTACCTCGTCGTCGCGCTGGGTCACCGGCTCGCACCCGAAGCGACCCCTGGGATGCTCGAAGGGTGGGAAGAGACCGACTCTGTCTACCCCTTCTATCACTTCGAGGCCGCGATGGAACTGCGCGACGCGCTCGAAGAGTTCGACGGCGGGACGTTCGTCGTCTCGGTCCCCGACACGTCGATCAAGTGCGGGGGCGCCCCGCTGAAGATGACGATGCTCGCCGAGGACTACTTCCGCCGCCGGGGCATCCGCGACGACGTCGACGTCGTCATGACCAAGGGCAGCGACGCCGTCTTCGGCGTCTCGCCCTACCGCGAGAAGCTCGAAGAGATCTGGGCCGACCGCGACATCGAAGCCAACCTGAACTTCACGGTCGAAGAGATCGACCCCGAAGCGCAGGTGATCCACTCGAACGAAGGCGACACACAGGAGTACGACCTCTACGCGCCGGTGCCGCCCCAGGAGGGGCAGCCGGCGCTGACCGAGCACTCGCCACTGACCGAGGACGACGTCGAAAACGACGGCGAGTACGTCAGCGTCGACGAGCACACGCTCCAGCACACCGAGTACGAGGACGTGTTCGCCCTCGGTGACGGCTGCAACACGCCGAACGCGAAGACGGCCGCCGCAGCGCGCAAACAGGCCCACGTCGTCCTCGACAACCTCACCGCCCACATGGAGGACAAGCGCCAGACCGCCGAGTACAAAGGGTACGCCGCCTGTCCGCTGCTGACCGAGAAGGGCAAAGCGATGGTCGCCGAGTTCGACTACGAGGAGAGCATCTCCGCGCCCGTCGAGAGCCGGATGAACTGGATCATGGACGTCAACGTCCTCCCGAGTTTCTACTGGGACTCCTGGCTGCGCGGCTACGATCCCCTCCCATAACAATGGCGAGCGATTCACACTCCGCCGACGCCGCGGTCGCGTCCGACGACGCGTCGGAACTGGCACGAGCCATCGAGGAGAACGACGAGGAGCTCGCGGAGCTACTTCGACTGCTCACGACGACGGAAGAACTCGCCGAGGACCTCGCGCCGGAACTCCGCGAGGCGGTCCGGGAGAACCGCGAACCGATCAGCGAACTACGGCTGGCCTTCGAGCGCGAGGAGACGCTCGTCCTCCTGCAGCGCGTCGGCGAAGAGGCCGACACGCTCGTCGAGTTGCTCGACGTCCTCGCCGCGTCGAAGGACCTCACGGACGACCTCGTGCCGGAACTCCGAGTCGCCATCCAGGAGAACCGCGACGTCATCGAACGGCTGCGATACTCGCTGGAGAGCGAGGAGACGCTCGCGCTCCTCGAACGCCTGGGCGAGAACGCCGACACGCTCGCCGACCTGCTCGAACTGCTCGACGCGACCCACGACCTCGCGATGGATCTCACGCCGGAACTGCGCGAGGTCGCCCAGGACAACCGGAACGTCATCCGCGATCTCCGGATGGCCGCGGCGGGCTTCGCGGACGCCCACGCCGAGAACGAGGTCGAGATGTACGAACTCGGCCGGAACGCCGGCAACATGATCGCCCTCGTCCAGACGCTCGGCGATCCGAAGGTCACCGACGCCCTCGGTGCCACCATCGACGGACTCGCCACGGAAGACCCCGAGCCGGTCGGCTTCTTCGGGCTCCTGGGCGCGCTGTTCGACGCCGATATCCGGCGCGCGCTCGGTCGGTTGCTCGCCGCCGCCCGCGGCCTCGGCAGCGTCTCCTTCGAGGAATCGGACTGACGCCGTGGGCAGGTGCCGAGTCGGATTCGACACCGCAGGCTTCCCACCGACACTCGCAGCCCGGACCACCGGGGCCAGATACCGGAAAGAATGTTTTCTAGTTCGCAAACGTTGTACGAGAGTCCGAAAAGATAGTTCGTAGAAGACCAGTTTAATGGGTCGTCTCCCAATTCGGAAGTAGGATGACACAGGAACCAGCATCCGCGGACGAATCGGCTGTCGAGACGCCTGGCATCGGCGATCAGTTCCCGGAAATGACGGTCGAGACGTCCCACGGCGAGTTGACCATCCCCGACGAGTACGAGGGGCAGTGGCTCGTCCTGTTCAGTCACCCCGGCGACTTCACGCCCGTCTGTACCTCGGAGTTCGTCGCCTTCGAGCAGCGTCGCGAGGAGTTCGAAGAGTTGCAGGCCGAACTGCTCGGCCTCTCGGTCGACCGCGTCCACTCGCACATCAAGTGGACCGAGTGGATCCGCGACAACCTCGACGTCGACATCCAGTTCCCGATCATCGCCGACGACCAGGGAACGGTCGCCGAGCGGCTCGGCATGCTCCACCCGGGCGCAGGAACGGCAACCGTTCGCACCGTCTTCATCGTCGATCCGGAGGGCACGGTCCGGCTGCGCCTGACCTACCCGATGGAGATCGGCCGCAACATCGACGAGATCCTCCGCTCGCTGCGCGCGCTCCAGAAGAGCGACGCCGCCGGCGTCGCCGCACCGGCCGACTGGCCGAACAACGAAAAGTTCGACGACCGCGTGCTCCTGTCACCGCCCGGGACCGAAGCTGACGCCCAGGCCCGAAAGGAAGAGGTGGCCGACCGCGAGGACACGGACTACTACGACTGGTGGTTCGTCACGCGCGAACAGTAACGAGCGCGGTCAACAGCACGCAGGCGACACCCGCGCGGTGACAGCCGCGACCCCGACAACGACTCCAATTTAAGTATGATCGATCCAGTCATCGCCAGCAGACTTCAGTTTGCGGTGACGACGATAGTCCACATCATCTTCCCAGTGATGAGCATGGGGTTAGCGCCCTTCCTCATCTACTTCACGTGGAAGGAGATACGGACGGAGGAACAGGTGTACGAACAGCTCCGGACCTTCTGGACGAAGATCTTCGCGATCTCGTTCGTCGTCGGCACCGTGACGGGCATCGTCCTGGAGTTCGAGTTCGGGACGAACTTCGCGGCGTTCTCGACGGCGGCGGGCGAACTGTTCGGCGGCCCGCTCGCCATCGAGGGCATGATGGCGTTCATGCTGGAGGCGACGTTCCTCGGCATCTTCGTGTTCGGCCGTGACCGGGTCACCGACCGGCTCTACATGCTGTCGAGCGTCCTCGTGGGCCTGGGCACGTGGCTCTCGGCCGTCTGGATCCTGATCGCCAACTCGTGGATGCAGACCCCGCGCGGCTTCGAGGTCGCCCGCGAGAGCGGCCAGCCGATCATCGCGCTGGTCGACCCGATCGCGGCGTACGCCAACCCCCGCTTCCCGTGGATGTACGTCCACATGCAGAACGCGGCCGTGCTGTCGGTCGCGCTGTTCATGACCGGCGTCGCCGCCTACTTCGTCTGGACGAACCGCGACACGGAGTTCTGGCGGAAGACGATGAAGGCCGGCCTCGCGGTTCTGCTGGTCACGGCCCCGTTCCAGGCGATCCACGGCGACGCCTACGGCCGCCACGTCGCCGAAACCCAGCCCCAGAAGTTCGCCGCCATGGAGGCACAGTACGACACCGACTCTTCGGTCGGACTGAAGTTGCTGGCGTTTCCGACGAGTTTGGACGACATCACCGATCCCCACGCCGAGGACCTGTTCGTGATCGAGATTCCCTTCGTCGCGTCGTTGCTCGCCAGCGGGGGTGATCCCGGAGCGACCATCACCGGACTGAACGACATTCCCACCGAGAGTCCGCCGGTCGCCATCGTGTTCTGGGCGTTCCGAGCGATGGTCGGGCTCGGCATGTGGTTCATCCTGCTGGCGTTCTGGGGCGGGTATCGGTGGCTCCAGGGCGACCTGTTCGACGACGACCTGCTGGCGAAGGCGCTGGTCGGGTCGTCGGTGCTGGGCATCCTCACCGTCGAGTTGGGCTGGATCGTCACGGAGGTCGGGCGCCAGCCGTGGGTCATCCAGGGCGTGATGAAGACCCACGCCGGCGTCTCGCCCGGACTGACCGGGACGGAAGCGCTCGCCACGCTCGCCGGCTTCGTCGGGGTGTACTCGGCGCTACTGGTCCTCTACTGGTACGTCGTTGTGCGTCTGATCCGCGAGGAAGCGCCGACGAAGCCGGCGACGCCGAAAAACGACGGGAGCGCCAGCAGGGAGGTCGTCCCGAGCGATGACTGACGTGATGACGCCACTGAGCCTCGCCGACGAGCCGCTGTTCGGGTTGCCGCTCCCGGAACTCTGGTTCGCGCTGGTGTTCGCCGTCTTCGGAACCTTCCTGTTTCTCGACGGGTTCGACTTCGGCGTGGGCGCGCTGTTCGCAACGCGCCGCACCGACGCCCAGCGCGAGCAGTTGCTGGCCGCCATCGGCCCCTTCTGGGACGGCAACGAGGTGTGGCTCGTCGTGTTCGGCGGCATGCTGTTCGCCGTCTTCCCGTCGGTGTACGCCGACCTGTTCAGCCGCCACTACCTGCTGATGTTCGCCATCCTCGGCGCGCTCATCCTCCGCGGCCTCGCGCCGGAGATGTACGAACAGCGCCACGACGAGGAGTGGCAGCGCCGCTGGGGGCAGGCGTTCGTCGTCGGGAGCGTCACGGCGCCGTTCTTCCTGGGCGTGTTCGTCGGGAACTGGCTGTTCGGCGTCGCGGGCGTCGCGTCGGTCGCGAGCGTGCTGACGGGGCTCGCCGTCGTCGCGCTCACCGTCGTCGACGGCGCCGTCTACCTCGGGCTGAAGACGCGGGGCGACGTCCAGTTGGAAGCGCGGCCGCTCGGCTACCTCGCGCAGGCGGCCTATCTCGTCCTGGCCGTCGCGGCGCTGGTCGTCGGCAGCGGTTCGGCACCCCACGTCGAACTGTTCTCGCTCCCGACGCTCGGTCTGCTCGGACTGACCGTGCTGCTGGCCGTCGGGCACGTGGTCGCTGGCCGGCTCGACCGCCCCTACCTGGCGTTCGTTGCCGTCGCCGGCCAGGTGTACGGCCTCGTCGCGCTCGTCGCGACGCTGTTGTTCCCGCTGGTCGACCCGGTGACGGGGCTGACGGTCGGTGACGCAATCGTGTCGACGCTCCCACTGAACCTCTCGTCGATCGGCGCGGCGTTCCTGCTGCCGCTGGTCGTGACGTACTTCGTCGTGCTGTACTCGGCGTTCAGCGGCCCAGTCGAAGAAAACGAATCCTACGCGTAGGCACCTCGCCTACGTCTCACGCCACTTCCGATAGAAGCCGACGCTAAACAGCAACAGGAGCAGCCCGATCCCGAGATTGCGGAAGAACGAGCCCAGATCGCCGGTGATCGACAGTTGCAACAGGCCGACGCCGACGAGAAACGCGATGACGACCCCCGAGAGGGCGAGCATCCACGTCGCGACGTCGACGGACTCGGAGTCACGCACGGGAACTCACATCCAGCGGGCCGCGGCCACACGCGACACTGGGACGGAGCGATACATCACCGTGACTGCAGAGTGACGTGCGTATCATGGCGTCTCGAAGGAGGCCAGCGATAACGAGGGTGTTGGTCAGTGCGTCGTCGTCTCGGGCGACAGTCCGATGCCCGCCAGCAACAGGCCGGCGGCGACGAGCAGGCCGAGGCCAAGCGCCGTGACGATGTCGCCGAGCCTGAGCATCCAGGCCGCCGCACCGAGGCTCACGAGAACCATCACCGTGCCGGCCACGAACAGGGGCATGTCGAACCGCTCGCGACGATCTATCAGTGACATCAGTTGATCACATCCGTTACTAGCCACCGAACCGGCTAAAGTAGCGGTCTGCGGGATATTATTGGCCGTTTCGGCCGGCGTGCCGTCGGTCCCGGAAATAATTGCGAGCCGGCCGCACCCAGCGACCGACAGCGAGCTCTCGGTCGCGGACGGTGCGAGATCGTATCGGCCGCATGCCGTCACGGGGTCGATTCCGGCGCTCTCTGTCGGCGTCCGGGCCGACCCGCACGTGTTCGGCCGAGCAGTGATCGACGTTCGGACCGTACGCGGACCACCATGGCAGCCACGAGCCGAAGCGGATTGCGGCTGACGCCCTTTCACGTCGCAGCGCTCGGTTTCTTCGGCGGCGGCCTCCTGCTGGCCGCCTACAACGGCCTCCAGGCCGTCGATCTGGTGTCCACAGTGAGCTGGATCGGCTGGAGTCACGTCCACTTCGTGACCGTCGGCGGGTTCACGCAACTGCTGTTCGGGATGCTCCCACAGTTCGCCGCACGCAAACTCGATCAGCCGGCCCCGGGTCGACGCGCCGTCCTGGGTCCCTTCGCTGGCCTGAACGGCGGATTCGCCGCGATCTGGTACGGCCGGGCGTTCGGCCGTCCGGCGTGGTTCGACCTCGGAACGATCCTCGTGTTCGTGACCGTGCTCGCAGTCCTCGGCAGTCTCCTGGCGATGGGGTGGCGAAGCGAGCGACGCTGGTGGCGCGACGTGACCGTCCGCACGTACGTCGCCGCGCTCACCGTGTTCCTGGCTGGGATCGTCTACGCGTTCGGCCTGTTCAGCCACCCCGTCGACGTGCCGGGTGGGTTGGACGGGCTGCGTGAAGCCCACGTTCACGCCAACGGCTGGGGCTTTCTCGGCCTGGCCGCCATCGCCACGCTGTACGACCTCTTCCCGCGCCTCGTCGACGCCGATCTCTACAGCGAACGCCTGCGGGCGTACTCGTCGTGGCTGTTCATCGCCGGCATCGTTCCCCTAATCACTGGCCCGTGGCTCGGGCTGGGACGAACAGTCACGGCGCCGGGCCTGGTGCTGTACGCCAGCGGCTTCCTCCTGTACGGCTACACGCTCGTCAAAACCTACCTCGCCGGAACTGGGTCGGGCGTCGCCCAGTCGGTACTCGCTGCGCAGGTCTGGGTGCTCGGCCCGGCCAGTTTCGCGCCGTTCATCCTCTTCGGCGTCCCGCTCGGCATCGAGTCGGCGTGGATCGAACAGGGCGCGCTCCACTTTTTCTTTCTCGGCTGGGCGCTCCCCATTGCGATGGCCGGGCTGCTCGTCACCGTCCGGACGTTGCCGTGCCTGCACGATGACGCGACTGAAGGCCAGGGAACGCTCTCGGACATGGTACCCCGGGACGGCACGCTCGACGTCCTCCCGACGTGGATGGTCGGCACCTGGAACGGCGCCGTGTTCCTGACGGGACTGGGCTTTTTCTTCCAGAACCAGCCGATTGCCACCCAGTTGTTCGGCGTCGGCTGGACAGTCATCCTGCTGATCTGGGGCTATCAACTCGGACAGATCATAGCCCAGCGACGACCAGGCCTCGCCTGGCTCCCGGGACTCGGCTGAGGGATACCGTAGCCCGTTACGGCCACCTGGTTGCAGCTTCCTCCGTTCGGAACGAACCCCAAAGAGCGTGGACGCCGAATGACGCACGGGATGATCGATCAACTCACCGCCGAGCAACTCGCCGCGAAACTGGACGCCGGGGAGCCGTTCACGCTGTTCGACACCCGACCGGCGGACAGCTACGACGCCTGGCACATCCACGGCGCCGAGAACGTTCCGTTCGGGCCCGGCGACGAACTCTCCGAGGACGACCTCGACCGCGTCCGCAGCAGGGCCGACGGCGGGCCGATCGTCACGATCTGCGGGAAGGGACTGACCTCGACCGGCTTCGGGTTCGCGCTCGAACAGCACGGCTTCGAGGACGTGGCCGTCGTCAAAGGCGGCATGCAGGACTGGAGCGAGGTGTACGAGGTCGTTCCAATCGAAACCAGTTCCGAGGACCTCGTGCTCGTCCAGCTCCAGCGCCGCGCGAAGGGCTGTCTGGGCTACGTCGTCGGCTCGGCCGAAACTGGCGAGGCGGCCGTCGTCGACGCGACCAGGCAGACGGACCAGTTCAAGATCGTCGCCGAGGAGGCCGGCCTCACGATCGAGCACGTCATCGACACGCACGTCCACGCCGACCACATCTCGGGCGGGCGCGACCTCGCGGACTCGCTCGGTGTGCCGTACCACCTCGGTGAGAAAGCCGCCGACCGGGACGTCGCCTACGAGTACGAACCGCTCGCCGACGGCGACGCGCTCGAACTCGGTGACGTGGAACTGAAAGCGTTCCACACCCCGGGCCACACCTCGGACGTAATGAACTACCGCGTGAACGACGAGGCGCTGCTGACGGCCGACACGCTGTTCGTCGAATCCGTCGGCCGCACGGAGTTGCAGTTCGGCGACGCCGACGCCGCGACGGGCGCGGAGTTGCTGTACGACTCGCTCCACGACACGATCCTCGACCTCCCCGACGACACGACGGTTCTGCCGGGCCACGTCTCAGTTTCGACCGACGGACGGTACGAGGTCGCCGCCCCGGGCGATCCGATCGCGGCGCGACTCGGCGACCTCCGGTCGGACCTCGACCTGCTGGGACTGGACAGGGAGGCGTTCGTCGAGCGACTCACCGACCAGACCCCGGAGAAGCCACCCAACTACGAGCGGATCATCGCCATCAACAAGGGGCTCGAAGCGCCCGCCGACGAGAGCGAGGCGACGGAACTCGAACTCGGGCCGAACAACTGCGCGGCCTGAGAGCCACACCGGATGGGTCAGTTCGCAGAGTTCGGCTCTCTGGCTCGGCGAAGCTTCCGTTCGACGTCGCGGCGTTCCGCCCTCGCGCCGACGGCACTGAGGGCGAACAACACGAGCGGGACGACCACTCCGGCCAGTCCGTAGTCCTTGGTTTTCAGCCACGGCACGACAGACACAGTCGAGACGAACCCAGCCAGCAGCAGCCAGCCGTTCGTCCGTTTCAGTAGGTCGAGTTTCATGGATAGACGTGTCAATCAGCCATTCGAAGCTCCATCACCGCTCCAGATAAATCCTGGCTTGTTCTGCCGAAAGAAACGAGAGAGCCCGACTTCGCTGGTCCCACGTCGTTCAGTCCGAGGAACCGACCGTCCGCCCGGTCACGGCTTCGAGGTGCTTGACGAGCGCCATCATGTCTTCCTCGCCGTGGCCGAGCGCCCGGGTCGCACTCGTGGCTTCACGGGTAGCACCGACCGCAGGGAGCGGCGTGCCGTCCTCTCCGGCGGCGTCGAGGACGAGGTTCAGGTCCTTGAACAGGAGATCGACGGGAAACTGCGGCGTGAAGTCTCGCTCGCTGACGACCGGTCCCTTGTAGTCGTACAGCGGCGCTCCGAGAACGCCGTTCTGGATCACGTCGAGCACCTCGTCCGTGTCGAGTCCCTGTCCCTCGGCGAAGGCCAGCGCCTCCGAGAACCCCTCCATCATCACCCCGAGCAGGAGGTTCGTCGTCAACTTCGTGCTCGTCCCCTCGCCGACGTCGCCGACGTGGCGCACGTCGCCGAACACCGAGAGCAGCGGCCGCACGTCCGCCAGCACGTCGTCGGACGCGCCAGCGAGGACGAGCAGTTCGCCCGCTTCGGCGGGGCCGACGGTTCCGAGCACCGGGGCGTCGACGAAGCGTCCACCCGTCCCTTCGACCGTGCTCGCGACCTCCTCGGTCGCCTCCCGCGAGACGGTGCTGGTGTTGACGACGGCCGTCCCTGGGTCGAGCCCCTCGATGACCCCCTCGTCGCCGGTGACGACCGCCCGGAGCGCGTCGGGGCCGGTGACCATCACGACGACGGCGTCGACTGCCGCCGCCAGGTCTGCGGGGGTGTCGTGGGTAGCGACGCCCTCAGCGGCGAACGGGGACATCGCGGCCGCCGTGCGGTTGTGGACGTGGAGGTCGTAGTCCGCGCCGTGAACGTTCCACGCCATCGGTTCACCCATCGCACCGAGACCGACGAAGCCGATTCGGTCCATACCCGCGATTACGGCCGCCCACAGTTTGTAAGCTCCCCTTCAGTCGACGGCCCGCGCCGGCCGAGATCGACGAACCGACAGCGAGACAAAGGGCACTCCCGAGCACTGAGTCGTGAACGAGGGACTGCTGTTGTCGGTCGCGGCGGCGCTGTGGCTGGGCTGTTACCTCGTCGTCGTCAAGCGATACTTCAGTCACTACCCGCCCGTCCTGTACGTCGCCCTGTCGAACACTACGAGCCTGGTGTGGTACCTCCCGGTCGTCCTGTTCACGGTGCCCGCCGACGAGCGGGTTCCCGCGTCACTGGACCTCGCTGGCGTCGCCGTGCTCGCAGGGACGGCCGTCTTCACCGGCGTCGCACTGCTCTCCTTTTACCACGCGCTGGCCATCGGCGACGTGTCGTACGTCGCGCCGCTGTCGAAGATCGTGCCCGTGTTCGTCCTGCCACTGGAGGTCGTCCTCCTGGACCAGCGGCTCTCGGCGCTGCAGATCGCGGGCGTCGTCGTCGCGACGCTGGCGGTGTACGTCGCCAACTACCGGACGGGGTCGCTGATCGGCCCGCTGCGTCGGATCGCGACGAACCGCGCGGCCGGCTTCGCGCTCCTGAGCGCGGCGACGTTCGGCGTCGTCGACGTGGGCAAGCGCGTGAGCATGCAGGAGCTGGCGGTGCCGCCGGAGACGTTCGTCGCAGTGATGCTCGTCACGGTCCTGCTGTTGGTCGCCCCGTTCGCGGTTCGCCATCGGGGAACGGTCGACGCGCGCGATGACGCCGTGAAGCTCCTGGCCGCCGGGCTCCTCGTGGCTGGCGGCCAGCACCTCATCGCGACGGCGTTCCAGACGCTGCCGGCCAGCGTCGTCTCGCCGGTCGTCAACACCCAGGCCGTCGTCGCAGTCGTGCTGGGAAGCCTGCTGCTCGACGAATCGCACTTCCGGACGCGACTGGCTGCGGCGGGGCTGGCGGTCGGCGGGATCGCGCTGATCACGCTCGGGTGAGCGGCAGAGACGGGTGCGCGCGGTCTCAGAACAGGCCAGTGATGAACCCCATGCCCATGAGTACGAGGACGGCCGCGGAGAACACCGGCAGGTAGGGCGTGTACTTCTCGACCTCGTCCTCGTAATGTTGATAGCCAGCGACCAGGGCCAGCGTCAGAGCGACGATACCCAGGACGACCGTGAGCGCGTAGACGCTCATCAGTTCGAGACACATGGTCGAGCCGGCGCACATGGCGATGATCTCGAACTCTTCCTCGTGGGCGAACCCGAGCACGAACGCGAACCACGCGATGCCGAGCAGGCCGCGGTCAGCTGCGTCATCTAGGGAGCCGTGCGCGTGCGAGTGGCTACCCACGAACGGGAGCAGCCCAGCGAGCCGAGCGAACAGCCCGGCATCGGCGTGGTCGTCGCTGGGGTGAGCGTGGGAGTGGCCGTGCGCTCCGTGGTCGTGCTGCGCGTGGGCCGGCGTCTCGTCGAGAGTCACGGTGGCACTGTCGTGGGCGTGTCCGCCGTCGAATTTGTCGACGGCTCCGGTGTGGCCGTGGTCATCGTGGCCGTGACCACCGTCGCCGTGGGAATGGCCGTGGCGGTACTCGCGAACCCCAAGCGCGATGAGCAGGACGCCAGCGACGAGACTGACGGGACCGCCGAGCTGGACGCCGCCGGCGACCGTGATCGGCTCGTTGACCTGGGTGAGCGAGAAGTACGATTTCGCGTAGAAGAACACGCCCACCATCGCGAGACTGCTGACGAGGTGGCCGACGCCGATGAGGAGGCTCGCTGCGAACCCGGAGACCCACTTGTTTGACTGGTCGAGTGCGTACGACGCGGCGACGGGCCAGCCGTGGCCGGGTTCGACCCCGTGGACGGCGCCGAGGACGACCGCGCCGATGAGCAGGCCGAGCGATTCCGCCTGGAACAACGCCATACCCGAAACACGGTGGATCGCACGTTTAGGGGTTGTTAATACCGGAACCGGGGTATCGTCATACCGAGGAGTCTTGTGGGAGCGACGCACACCACTCGGTATGCGGACGAGCTTCAACATTCCCGACGAGATCGTCGACGAGTTCGACCGGGTGTGGCAGGCCGAAGGCATGGAGAACCGGTCGCGAGCGGTCCGAGAGGCGATGCTGGAGTACATCGAGGTCCACACCCGGCTCGAAGACACGACGGGCGAAGTCGTTGCGCTCGTCGGCTTCGACTACCGTCACCACGACGTCATCAGAGACCTCCACACGGTCCAGCACGACTACCAGGACGTGATTCTGAACACGAGCCACACCCACCAGGGCGAGTGGTGTCTGGAGTCGCTGTTCTGTCGCGGCCCGGCCGAGCGCGTGCGCGAACTCACGTATCGGCTTCGTGACTTCGACGGCGTCCGGCGCGTGAAGCTCATGGTCATCCCCGACGACGACGAGTAGCGACCCGGGACCGACCACGAGGCTTGCAGTCAGGCGAGGTCGGCACGCTCGAATCGCCAGTACCCCAGCGCCAGCGGGACGAAGGCCCACGCGAGTAACACCGCGAGCCCGAACAGTTGGAGCCGAAGCTCACCGAGGTAGCCGATAGACGGATCACCCAGGCTGGCGACGAACTCGCGGCTGTGGACGAAGTTCTGGATCGGGTTGAGTCGCTGGACGTACGGATACCACGCCGGCCACGTGGTCGGATCGATCTGGCTGATGCTCGCGGTTGACGCGCTCCCTGTGAGCGCGAGTGCCGCGAGCGGAAGTGCGATTCCCTGCCAGAGTTGGAACGGCCCGAACAAGAGAAAGAGGCCGAGCATGCCCGCGATCGCCTGCAGTCGTGAAGTGACAGCCGCGGAGACACCGACGGTCACCGCAGCCCAGACCGCACCGTAGGCCATCACGTACAGAGCACTCACCACGAACAGTGCGATGGGGAGGGTACCGTACACTGCGACGACGGCGATGCCGAGCCCGAGCGTCGTGATCAGCAACACGAGCGCGACGAGTGCGGCGCGCCCCAGCACTTTTCCGGCGACGAGATCGCGACGCGTGACGGGATGGCCGAACAGGACTCTGAGACTGCCGGATTCACGTTCTCCGACGACGGACCGGTACGCGGCGATCATGGCGAGCGGTGCGACGTAGTTCTCGAACGCACCCGGGAGCCACTCGGCGGCGTCCACTGCGCCGTCGATGAACGGGGAGTGCAACAGGCTGTGAAAACTCGGAACGGTCACGACGAGCAACACCAGGGTGAGTCCCCACAGCAGTTTCGAGCGGGCGGCGTCTTCGAAGTCCTTCGCGGCGATTGCCAGGACTGGCAACGTCATTCATGCACCTCCGGCGCAGCGGTCTCGTCCGTGTACTCGACAAAGACGTCCTCCAGCGTCGTTTCGTCGACGTCGATGTCAGTGACAGTCGCGCCCGCACGTTCGATCCGCGAGATGACGGTCGCTTTGACGCCCGGATCATCGCAGTCGATCCGCAGTGTGTCGTCGACGACGGTCACGTCGCTGACGCCCTCGACTTCCTGCACGGGACCCACGTCCGGAGCGTTGTCGACGGACACCACGAGCGTGGACGTCGACCCGGTCGCCGATCGAAGTCCATCGACCGTGTCGACGGTGACGAGTTCAGCGTCGTTCATAATCCCGACGCGGTCACAGACGGCTTCGACCTGGTCGAGAATGTGGCTGGAGAAAAACACCGTCGCCCCGCGGTCAGCCTCCTCGCGGACCAACTGACGCATCTCTTTTGCCCCCTGCGGGTCGAGTCCACTGGAGGGCTCGTCGAGGACGAGGAGGTCGGGTTCACCGACGAGCGCCATCCCGAGCGCGAGTCGCTGTCGCATTCCCTTCGAGAAGCCACCGACCGATCGAGCCGCGCTGTCAGCGAGTCCGACGCGGCGCAGAACGGCGTCCGGATCGTCGTCGGTCGCCGCCAGTTCGATCGCGAGTTCGACGTGTCGACGGGCCGAGAGGCGATCGTAGAGGTCGTACCCCTCCGGGAGAATACCGATCCGCTCGCGAACCGCACGCGGTTCGGTGCGTGGATCGTGCCCAAGAACGGTGAGTTCACCACTGGTCGGCCGGACGAAATCCAGGAGCATGTCGATAGTGGTGGACTTCCCGGCACCGTTCGGCCCTAAAAACCCGAACACCTCGCCGTCGTCGACACGCAACGTGAGATCGCGGACCGCAGTGAAGCCGCCAAACCGTTTCGTCAGCTGTTCAGTCCGGATCGCAGTCATGTGGTGAGAGACGAAATCCGAGGACTAGAAACCAGGGTTGAGTGAAAGACTCGTTTGAGTCATGCGGTACCACACGGGAGCGGCGCAAACCGAGCGAGCACAGACGGGCACGCGCGTCGAGATCCCCACAGAGTTGCCGTGGCGATCCTCAAACTCGACAGCGGTACGTCTAAGTGCAACTCGCAGGTACCACTCGGTCATGAGCGAACTCGGGAAGGTCGACAGGGAGTTTTTCGACGAGTACATTTACCCGCACCTCGGCGCCGACCGGGACGACGTCACGCTCGGGCCGCAACACGGCGTGGACTTCGGGGCGATCGAGGTCGCCGACAGAGCCGTCGTCATGGCGACCGATCCCGTGTTCGTCATGCCCTCGCTCGGGTTCGAGCGGGCGGCGTGGTTCGCCTTCCACATTCTCATGAGTGACGTGGCAGTCTCGGGACTGCCGCCGACGCACCTGTCGGTCGACTTCAACCTCCCGCCGGAGATCACTGACGCGGAGTTCGAGACGGTCTGGGAGACCTTCGACGAGGAGGCCCGAGACCTCGGCGTCTCCATCGTGACGGGTCACACCGCCCGCTACGCCGGCTGTAACTACCCGATGGTCGGCGGCGCGACCCCCATCGCAGTCGGCGATCCCGACGAGCTGGTCCGCCCAGACGGCGCACGCGTGGGCGACCGCGTCGTCGTCACGAAGGGGCCGGCCATCGAGGCGACTGGGCTGCTCTCGATCCAGTACGAATCGTTGCTGGAGGGCGAACTCGACCCTGAGACGATCCAGAACGCGAAAGACCGGTTCTACGACATGAGTCCCGTCAAAGACGCGCTCACGGCGGCGGCCGCGGGACCGGTGACGGCGATGCACGACGCCACGGAGTGTGGCATCTACGGCGGCCTCTTCGAGATGGGACGGGCCGCAGGCGTCCGGATCGACATCGAGACCGACCGGGTCCCGGTCCAGCCGGGCGTGATAGAAGCCTGCGAGTTCTTCGGCATCGACCCCTGGATCTCGATCAGCGAGGGAACGCTCCTGCTGACGGTCGATCCGGACGGGGTCGACGACGTGCTCGGTGCGCTTGCCGACGAGGGCATTCCCGCCGCGGACGTGGGCGAGGTCCGCGACGGCTCGGGACTCGTCGTCGACGGCGAGAACACCGACCATCCGGGCGCGGACCCGTTCTGGGCCGCGATGGAAGAGTACGCCGAGAAACTGGAATCGGCGGACGAATAGCGAGATCGTCGTGTCCGTCAGAACGGCTGAACCGATAGATCGACCGCAGTCAGCGCCAGTCCTGGACCTCGGTCACGGTGTCTGATTGAAACCACGACGTCGGGTCGCCCCGGTTATAGATGACGAGGTCGCCGTCGGCGGTTTCGAAGCTTGCAAACGATCCGTGCTGTTCGAGGTCTGAATCGACAGTCTGTTCTTCCATGGTCTTTCGTGCGCGGTGACGGGCAGCGCCGCCGAACCGCAGCTACTCGATTGGGAACGGTTCACAAACATAAGCGTTGCGTTGAATGTAGTCTAGAAATTGATTAGCATACTAGGCGATATTAGGGCACGTTGTTCCCCGCGGAATCGCCGGCAGACGCGGCGAATGCGGGGCGTATCGCCACCATCTTAGTTACTGCCCGCCCAGATAGCGGGTATGACCACACGCCAGGCTGCACCCGACCGACCGCCGGTTGCACTGACCATCGCTGGCAGCGACTCCGGCGGTGGCGCGGGCATTCAGGCCGACCTGAAGACGATGGAGGCCTGCGGCGCGTTCGGCACCAGCGCGGTCACGAGCGTCACCGCACAGAACACCCGGGGCGTCGAGAGTTCGCACCGCTTGCCTACGTCGGAAATCGCGGCGCAGATCGAGGCCGTCCTCGACGACTTCGACGTTCGCGCGGCCAAGACTGGGATGCTCGCGACGAGCGACGTGATCGACCTCGTCGGGGAGTACACCGGCCACCTGCCGGCCCTCGTCGTGGACCCGGTGATGGTCGCCGCGTCGGGCGACCGGCTGCTCGAACCGGACGCCGAGGACGCCTACGAGGACCTCGTCGCCGCGGCGACGCTCGTGACGCCCAATGCCGACGAGGCGGCCGTTCTGACCGGCGTCGAGCCCGAGGACGAGGCCGACTGCCGAGCAGCGGGTGAGCGACTGGTCGAGATGGGCGCCGACGCCGCGCTCGTCAAGGGCGGGCACGTCCCGGGCGAGGCCGTCGTGGACGTGCTCGTCACCGAGGAGACCGTCGAGACGTTCAGACACCCGCGCGTCGACACCGACGCCACGCACGGGTCGGGCTGTACGCTCTCCAGCGCCATCACCGCACACCTCGCACGGGGTGCGGACCTGACGGAGGCCGTCTCGTCGGGCATCGACCTGCTGGCCCGCGGCGTCCGTTACCCGCTCGACGTCGGCGAGGGACCCGGCAGCGTCCACCACATGGTCGAAGTCCGCAACGACGCCGCGAGAGACCCTACGGGGGAGGCCGTCGAAAGCGTCGTCGAGCAGTTCGTCGACCGCGACGTGCGCCGCCTCGTTCCCGAAGTCGGCATGAACGTCGTGGCCGCGACGCCCTACGCGGAAATGCCCGAAGAGACCGCTGCCGTCGAGGGCAGAATCACGAAGACGCTCTCGGGCGTCAAGCCGAACCGGGGCGTGCGGTTCGGGGCGTCGAGTCACGTCGCGCGCTTTTTGCTCTCGACCCGGGAGTTCGACGGCGACCTGCGCTTTGCGGTCAACTGCCGGTTCGACGACGAGGTGGAAGACGCACTCGGCGTCCTCGACGGTCCCGTCGCGGAGTACGATCGAAGTGCCGAACCGGCGGACGTGAAAGCCGAGGAAGGCTCGACGATGCAGTGGGGCGCACGCCGAGCGTTCCGGGCGGCCGACGGGACGCCCGTGGCCGTCATCGACCGGGGAGAGGTGGGCAAAGAAGCCATCGTGAAATTGCTGGCAGCGGACGCCGAGACGCTGACAGAGCGCGTCTTCAGCGTGCTCGACGAACTGGAATCGGACGAGTAGAGCCGTCAGACCATCACGACGACGAGTCCGGCCAGCGCTGCGACGCCCAGCACTGCGGTGACGCGCCGGCCGAGGCGGCGAGTCCCGAGAACCCAGGTGAGGCCGGCCTTGACGAGCGTGTTCGCGATAGCCGCGATGACGATGCCGGTCGTCGCCACGTCCGGCGAGACCGATCCTTCGGCGGCGAGTTTGCTGAGAGAGAGGGTCATGGCGTCGACGTCGGCCAGTCCGGAGAGGAACGCAGTCACGTAGATGCCCCGGCTCCCGAACCAGGCGTTCGCGTACTCCGAGACCAGCAGCACAGCGGCGAACAGGGCACCGAAAAAGAGCGCCGACCGGAGCCGGAAGGGATTGGTCATCTCGGTGTCGATCGCCTCGCTTTCGTCGGAATACCAGTAGAGCGCGACAGTGGCCACCGCGGCGACGACAGTCATCACGAGCATCGGGACCGCGGCGTGGGGGAGCAAGGCGGGATTGACCACGGCGACTTCGACGAGCGCCCGCGGGAACATGACGGTCGCGGCGATGACGGCTGCGACGCCGGCCACCCTGTACAGCGACGGGTTCTCGGCCGTCCGCTCGGCCATCGACACCGTCGTCGCCGTCGAGGAGACGAACCCGCCGAGGACGCCCGTGAGGATGATGCCGCGTTCGGTGCCGATCGCCAGCGTCAGGAGGTAGGCGACGAAGCCGAGTCCGGAGACGAACACGACCATCAGCCAGACGAACTGTGGGTTGAGTCCGCCGATGACGGCAAGTTCTCGGTTCGGGAGCACCGGCAAGACGACCAGCGTCACGAGGATGAGCTTCGCGACGGCGCGACGTTCCCGTTCGTCGATGCGGTCGGCCACTGCGTGGATGGGGTCTTTCGCAGAGAGCAGAACGGTCATCACACCCCCGACGACGACGGCGACGAGGAGTCCCTGCTCGGAGTGCATCGTCAGCGCACCGAGGAGGGTCGTCACCAGCGCCGCCATCACCGTCGTCAGCCCGACGTCGCCGACGGTCGCGATCTTGGCCACGTAGGCGACGGTGAGAGGGACTGCGAGCACAGCGAGCGCGACCGGGAGCAAATCGGGGAAGAAGGCCTGCACCACCGCCCCGTAGAGCCCGAACAGCGGGAACGTGCGACTGCCCGCAAAGGTGCCCGCGGACTCGCTCTGCTCGCGCTCCATCCCGACGAGGCCGCCGATCCCGAGCGCGACGAGCAGTCGGACCACGAGCGACAGCGTCGATCCCGAAAGCGACTCGAACATCTCTCAACTGGCTACTCGAAGCCGGTACGGGTCAATGTTCGGGGTGTGGACGGTGGACACGGAAGTCACAGGCGGCGCGGCGGTCCCGGCCGAAGCCGGGACTCCGCCGGTCCAGAGCAGGACAGACGGCGGCTCTACCGCTGTGGCAGCAGCACGCGCGATTCGCTCGCGCGCACGGTCACGCCGTCGGAGTCCCGCGAGTCGAGATAGAAGGGGTTCGAGACGCTGATCTGCAGGCCGAGTTCGTCGCCCTTCGAACAGAACCGCTGGAGCGTCGGGTAGCTGAACCTGATGCGGTTGGTTCCGGAATTGCCGATGCGGTACACTTCGCCCACGTCGTTGATGTTCTCGCCGTCGTGCTGAAGATTGAAGAACAGGCGCGCCTCGTCGCCGTGGACGTCGAACGAGAGGTCGAGTTCGGGGGTACCGACGACCTCGACGTCCTCGCCGACAGTCCAGGTGTACGTGACCTCGGTGTCGTGCCACCAGCTCCACTGCTCGATGGTTGCCTCGCCGTCCCTGCTCGCGGCGCCGAGGTCGTAGGCCCGTTTCGAGACGTCGGTGGGCGGCCACTCGGAATCAGTCCGCCACTCGTCGCGCTGTTTGAGGTAGCTCGTCGTCCGGGGCACCTCCGCGTCGGTGCCGCGGACGTGCTGGTCCATCCACGAGACCGCGAGGCCGTTCATGTGCTCGCGGGCGTCGAGCGGCACCGCGATTTCCTCGACGGCGTGGCCGCCCTCGTAGAAAGCCAGCCGCGTGTCGACGCCGGCGTCCTGCAGCTGTCTGTAGGTCCACAGCGCTTCGTTGGGCTTGAACAGCGTGTCGTCCCAGCCCTGGACGAGGAACGCCGGCGTGTCGAAGTCGTCTTTGGAGGCCACCGAGCGGTTCCGGAACGCCTGTTCGGCGTCGGCCGGAATCTCGTTGTTCCACACGGCGTCTTTGTACCACTCGTAGAGCCGGTCGGTGACCTGCGAATCGGTATCGCCGTCGGCCGTTCCGATAGTGCCCAGGCCGAGCAGGATGGTGAGCCAGCCGCTCTTGATGACGCCGTTCGGGGCCAGCGAGTAGGTGAGATCGTTCCAGGTGATCCGCGGCACGATGGCGTCGATGCGGTCGTCGGCTGCCGCGGCCTGGAACTGGATGCCGCCGGCGTACGAGACGCCGTCCATGCCGAGTTTCGGATTTCCAGTTCCCTCGAGGGCGACTTCCGGCCGCTTCGCCAGCCAGTCGATCAGCGCCTGGGCGTCTTTGGTCTCACGCGGGCCGTCGAGGCCCACGGTACCGTCGGAATTCCCGAATCCTCGCGAGTCGTACGTCAGCACCGTGTAGCCGTTCTTGGCGTAGGTGAGCGCCTTCGGAGCTGTGAGCGGCGACTGTCTGAACGCGCCCCAGCCGTGGGTCATCAGCACTGTCGGACGTGGCCCGCTCCCGCCGGGCACGTACAGCGTCGCCGCCAGCTCCGTGCCGTCCCAGGAACTGATCGTGTGGTCCGACGTCGACACGCCGAACCCCGACGCCGAGGCCGTCCCGGTTCCGAGCGCGAGTCCCGTCGCGGCGACCCCCGCCGACCGCAGTAGCTGTCGTCTGTTGACACCGCTCCCATCCCCATCGGTTTCGCGTACCATTGAACTCCCCAACGTTTGCAGTGTGCAGCCACTCGCCCCTATTTTAATTGCCGCGCATCCACGGAAATTTATATGATGGTCCGAGATCGGACGTGACCCGAGGGAGACTCCCGGCGTCGCACCCGTCGGCGGTGACGACCCGTAGCGTTTTACCCCTTGTCGGGCACACCCGAAGGTATGACAGAGGCGACGGGCATCGTGGGGGAGTTTCTCTCCCTGAAGGCCGAGACGGACGCGGACGTGTTGGCGATGCAGTGTGGGGACTTCTACGAGTTCTTCGACGAGGACGCCGAACTGGTCGCCGAGGAACTCGACCTGACGATCTCCCAGAAGTCGAGCCACGGCTCGTCGTACCCGATGGCGGGCGTTCCGCTCGACGACCTGACGCCGTATCTGAAGGCGCTCGTCGAGCGCGGCTACCGCGTGGCCGTCGCCGACCAGTACGAGACAGCCGACGGGCACGCACGCGAGATCACGCGGATCGTCACGCCCGGCACGCTCGTCGAAACGGGGGCCGACGACGCGCAGTACCTCGCAGCCGTCGTCAGCGATGGCAGCGGGAGCGACGAGCGCTACGGCGTCGCCTTCGCCGACGTGACGACCGGCCAGTTCTTCGTCTCCGGCCTGGACGGCGCGGACGCGACGGCCGAACTCGTGACGGAACTCTATAAATTCGATCCCGTCGAGGTGCTGCCCGGCCCGACCGTCCGCACCGACGACGTCCTGCTCGACCGCATCCGCGAGCGAACGGACGCGACGCTGACCTTACACGCCGCCGACGCGTTCGCGCCCGGCAGAGCCCGCCACACCGTCCGCGAGCAGTTCGGCGAGGAGACCGTCGACGCGGTCGGCATCGCCGACGACGAGGGAGCGATTCGGGCGGCCGGCGCAGTGCTCTCCTACGTCGAAGAGACCGGGCAGGGGGCGCTGGCAGCCGTGACCCGCCTGCAGCAGTACGGCTCGGGCGACCACGTCGATCTGGACGCGACGACCCAGCGCAACCTCGAACTCACCGAGACGATGCACGGCGGCACGGACGGCTCGCTGTTCGCGACCATCGACCACACCGTCACGAGCGCGGGCGGCCGCCTGCTCAAGGAGTGGCTCCAGCGCCCGCGACGATCGCGGACGGAACTGGAACGCCGGCAGTCGGCGGTCGCAGCGCTGACCGAGGCGGCGATGGCCCGCGAGGAACTCCGCGAGATTCTGGACGGGGGCTACGACCTGGAACGGCTCGCGAGTCGAGCGGCCTCGGGGAGCGCCGACGCGGGCGATCTCCTCCGTGTGCAGGGCACGCTGGACCTGTTGCCCCAGGCCGCAGACCTCGTCGCCGAGACGCCGCGGCTGGCCGACTCGCCGCTGGCGTCGGTGATCGAACAGCCGGACCGCGAGACGGGCGCGTCGCTCGCGGCCGAACTGGACGAGGCGCTGGTCGAGGACCCGCCGTCGACGGTCACGCAGGGCGGCCTGTTCCGGCTGGGGTACGACGAGGAACTGGACGAGTTGATCGAGCGCCACGAGGCGGCAAAGGAGTGGATCGCCACGCTGGACGACCGCGAGAAACGCGAGCACGGCATCACGCACCTCCAGGTCGACCGGAACAAGACGGACGGCTACTACATCCAGGTCGGCAAAAGCGAGACCGACAAAGTTCCCGACGAGTACGAACCCATCAAGACGCTCAAGAACTCCGAACGGTACACGATTCCCGAACTGGAAGAGCGCGAACGCGAAATCCTCCGGCTGGAAGAACAGCGCGGCGACTTAGAGTACGAACTGTTCGGAGAGCTGCGCGAACGGGTGGCTGCCCACGCGGAACTGCTTCAGGACGTGGGGCGGGCGCTGGCCGAACTCGACGCGCTGGCGAGTCTGGCCGCCCACGCCGTCCGCAACGACTGGGCCCGGCCGGAGCTGGCCGAGTCGCGCGAACTCGACGTCCGGCAGGGGCGTCACCCAGTCGTCGAACAGACCACGGAGTTCGTCCCGAACGACCTCCGGATGGACGACGATCGACGCTTCCTCATCGTCACGGGGCCGAACATGAGCGGGAAATCGACCTACATGCGCCAGGCGGCGCTCATCACGCTGCTGGCGCAGGTCGGGAGTTTCGTGCCCGCCGACGCGGCCCGGGTGGGGCTGGTCGACGGCATCTACACGCGCGTGGGTGCGCTCGACGAACTCGCCCAGGGTCGCTCGACGTTCATGGTCGAGATGCAGGAGCTCTCGAACATCCTCCACTCGGCCAGCGACGACTCGCTCGTGATCTTGGACGAGGTGGGCCGCGGGACCGCGACGTACGACGGCATCTCGATCGCGTGGGCCGCCACGGAGTACATCGTGAACGAGATCCGGTCCCGGACGCTGTTCGCGACGCATTACCACGAGTTGACGACGCTCGGCGATGAACTCCCGTCCGTCGAGAACGTCCACGTCGCTGCCGACGAGACGGACGGCGACGTGACCTTCCTCAGGACGGTGCGAGACGGGCCGACCGACCGGTCTTACGGCGTCCACGTCGCCGACCTGGCCGGCGTCCCGGAGCCGGTCGTCGACCGCTCGCGCGACGTCCTCGACCGGCTGCGCGAAGACGAAGCCATCGAGGTACGCGGGAGCGGGGGCAGCGAGGGCGGCGACACGACGCAGGTCGTGTTCGACCTCGATTCCGGCCAGTTCAAAGGCGACGAGCAGACGAGCGGCGAGACGCGCGTCGCGACCGACGGCAGTCCGAATCAGGCCACGTCCGAGGACGACGATCCCCGGCTCGATCCGGCGACCGAAGCAGTGCTCGACGAGTTACGCGACGTCGACGTCAACGAGACGCCACCGGTCGAGTTGCTGGCGAAAGTGCAGGAGTGGCAGGCGGAACTCGACGGCGAGTGAGTTAGCGGGGCGGCGCCACGACCACGGCCTCGTCTGCCACGTCGAGGTGGGCGGCCGCCGTCTCGGTGTGGGCCACGCGGGCCATCGACCGCCGCACGCAGTCCCCGAGATCCATCGCGTCGAGCACGGTCTCGAGAACGTCCGGCCCGAGGTAGACGACGGCCTCACCGCGCTCGGTCGTGATCCGCTCGGTCCGGTCGGCGCGCTCTGCGAGGGTATCGCGAATCGCCATCGCCTGTTCGTGCACGGCCGTGAGCAGCGAGTCGATGTCGTTGGCAGTGAGTGCGCACGGGTGTGACGTGTCCTGCTTGCGCACGCGAGCCGTCTCCGCGTGCTCTCGCGGCACAGGATGGGTCTGGGCGGTATTGCTCATACTGCGACACTTGCCGGTCGGTCGTTTAGTTCGACCGATCTGCGACGGGCAGGGAGCGGAAAACCGTACGCAGACTGTCGTCTCGCTGTGCTGACGCACGAGCGATTAATGAGGCCACTTGTGGGTCTAGGAACTATGTCCCTCGACGAGCTCCGGGAGTATGGGATGGAGTGGATGGACGACGGCGAGATCAAGAACTTCCTGTCGAGCCAGGGCGTGGGCGTGCTGGGCCTCCAGGCCGAAGAGGGGCCGTATCTCCTCCCGCTTTCGTACGGGTACGACGGCGAGTCGCGACTCTACTTCACCTACGTGATCGGGTCCAGCAGCCGCAAGCAGTCGCTGACGGCCGAGACGGAGACCGCTCGCTTCCTCGTGTACAAGGCCGAATCGATGTTCAGCTGGGAGAGCGTGCTGCTGAAAGGCTCGATCGAGGCCGTCCCGATGGACCAACTGGACGACCACGAAGCCGCCATGGAGAACGCCTGGCGACCCGACCTGTTCGTCTCCGGAGAGACCTCCGGCGGCGTCGAAGTGTATCAGTTCGAGATCGACGAACAGGTCGGCATCAAACACACCGGCCTGCCGCCGGGGTTCCGGCGCGAGTCCGACGAGACCGAGGCGGACTGACGTGCGGCCACCAGCTGATTAGTAGCAGGTGAATATATACGAGCCGAGCGACCAGGACGCGTATGGAGACGGTTTCGCTCTCGCGGTCGCTCGCAGCGCCGCCCGACGCCGTCCGGGCGGAGGTCCTGGACGTCGAACCGTTCATGCGCGCGGCCGGCTTCAGCACGGTCGAACGCGACGGGGAGGAACTGACGATCGGGAAGGGGTTCGCGATGGCCAGCATCGAACTGGAGCTGCGACTCCTCGACGACGCGGACGCGGTCCTGGCCTACGAGCAGCGCGACGGTATCTTCGAGGAGATGTGGACCGGATACACCATCGAACCGACCGACGACGGCTGTGAGATCACGGCGACCACGGAGTTCGCGCTCGACGTCGGAGGCGTGGGGGCGATCCTCGACGGGACGGTCATCAGGCGCCAGCGGACGAAGGAACTGACCGCCCAGTTCGACTACCTGGCAGCCGAGACCGGCGAGTGAGCCCACACCGACAGCGTCCATCAGTACGAGTACACCTCGTAGAAGGCGGCGAGTCCGCCGACGCCGAGGACGTACCAGTAGCTCGCCACGCGGTAGAGCAGCGCGATGGCCGCGGCGGACCCGGCGCTGAGCGGCGTGAGCGCGACGAGTAACCCGACGAGAGCGACCTCCACGCCGCCGAGGCCGCCGGGCGTCGGCACGAGGCCGGCGACGGTGCTGGCGGTCACGACGAACATGACGACCAGCGGGTCGAGCGTGACGCCGACCGTCAGGCCGGCGAGATACAGCGGGATCGTGAACAGGACCCAGCCGGTGACGCCGAGCGCGAGCGTGTAGCCGAGCAGACGCGGTTCGTCGGCGATCCGGTCCATCTCTTCGTAGAAGCCGTGAATCTCCTCGCGGACGGTCGCGACGTCGACGAAGGGTGTCCGTTCGAGCACCGGCGTGAGGAGAGCGACGAGCGAGTACGTGACGGTCGTTCGATAGCGCCAGGCGAGGTAGCCGCCGCTCCCGACGACGACCGCGACGCCACCGAGCGCACCCGCGAGCAGGTCCGCACGACGGGGGAGGCCGCCGCGGAATGCGAGGCCGAGACCACCGACGACGGCGAACAGGAAGTACGGGACCAGGTTGAGCAGGTCGGCGGTCGTCAGCGTCGCCAGGCTCTCGTGGTAGCTGATCCGATCGTCCGTCGAGAGGAGGTACGCGATCAGCGGCCCGCCGCCGGCCTTCCCCATCGGCGTCACGTAGTCGGCGAAGGTGCCGGCGAAGTACGTGACGACGAGCGACGGGAACGGAATGTCGACGTCGATCACGCAGAGCACTTCGTCCCACGCTTTCGCCCAGGCGGCGAGTCCGAGGGTGGTCGAGGCGAGCGCGAGCCCGAACCACCGGGGGTCAGCCGCCCTGAGCGTGCGAGCGATCGCGGCCCAGCCGACGACGGTCCCGAACAGGTACAGGAGCACCAGCGCGATGGCGAACCCGGCGCCGACCTTCGCGACCGTCCCGCCGTTGAACGCGTTCTGGGTGGCCATGCGGGTCGTCCATGGTACGACGTGAACGTCCTTCAACCCGGTCCCGGTCGGGGCGCCGGTCTGACGGCGAGTGGATGCCACCAACCACAGCACGTTTTTGCCCCTGGGGACGTTCGAGCAGGTATGAGCGAGGGGTCCATCCGGGAACTCGATCCGAAGACGGTCGAGCGCATCGCGGCCGGCGAGGTGGTCGAGCGACCGGCGTCGGTCGTCAAGGAACTCGTCGAGAACAGCCTCGACGCCGACGCCAGCCGCGTCGAGGTCGCCGTCCAGCGCGGCGGCAAAGACGGCATCCGCGTCACCGACGACGGGATCGGCATGAGCGAGGACGAGGTCCGCCGCGCGGTCGAGAAACACACGACCTCGAAGATCCGCGACATCGAGGACCTGGAATCCGGCGTCGCCACGCTCGGGTTCCGCGGCGAGGCCCTACACGCCATCGGCGCGGTCTCGCGCCTGACCATCAAGACCAGACCTCGCGGGGGAGACACGGGCACGGAACTCCGCGTCGAGGGCGGCGACGTGGCCGAAGTCAAACCGGCCGGTTGTCCCGAGGGGACCACTATCGAAGTCGAGGACCTGTTCTACAACGTCCCCGCGCGCCGGAAGTACCTCAAACAGGACGGGACGGAGTTCGCCCACGTCAACGACGTGGTGACCAGTTACGCGCTGGCGAACCCGGACGTCCGGGTCTCACTGACCCACGACGACCGGGAGACGTTCGCCACGACCGGCCAGGGCGACCTCCAGAGCACGGTGATGTCAGTCTACGGTCGCGAAGTCGCCAAAGGGATGGTCGAGGTCGATCCCGACGAGTCGGACGAGAACGACTCGAACCTGCCAGACGGCCCGCTCGAATCGGTGTCGGGGCTCGTCAGTCATCCCGAGACGACCCGCGCGAGCAACGACTACGTGACGACCTACGTCAACGGTCGGTACGTCCGCTCGGGGACAGTTCGGGACGCCATCGTCGACGCCTACGGCAACCAACTGGCGCCCGATCGCTATCCCTTCGCCGTGTTCTTCCTGGAGCTTCCCGCCGACACCGTGGACGTGAACGTCCACCCGCGCAAGATGGAGGTCCGCTTCGCCGACAGCGACGGCGTCCGGGAACAGGTCCAGACGGCCGTCGAAGAGGCGCTCCTCCGCGAGGGGATCGTCCGCTCGTCGGCGCCCCGCGGTCGGTCCGCGCCGGCACAGGCCGAGATCGTGCCGGAACGCAGTGACGACGCCGAGGGCGATGCCGAGACCGCGGGGACGGCGGGGACGGCGGACGCACCCGAGGCGGACCGACCCGACGAGCCGACCGACGCGGCCAGCACAGAGCCGGCACCGACGGACCCGCCCACCAGACAGCAGGACCCGATCGGCCCCGACGACATCCGGGAGACGAGCGGCGTCAGCGCGGCGAACGGTGGCGATGTCGCCGACCCTGCAGAGGCCAGCAGTGGAGAGACCGAAGTCTCGGACGCGAGCCCCCAGGCCGACCCCGGTGTCGAAGAACGAGCGGACGGATCGGCAGTCGACCGGCCGTCGACCAGCCCACCATCGACTGACGGGCCGGCGTCGCAGAGCTCCGATACGCGACAGTCCGAGGCCGCCGAGTCCAGCGGTACCGAGAGTTCCCACGAGCAGGCCGGTCGCTTCCGACCGGGGTCAGCACAGACGCGCCTGGGCACCGACGACCAGGCGGCGGTGGGCGGAGACACCGAGGCGTTCGATCGACTCCCGGCAATGCGAGTGCTCGGGCAGATACACGATACGTACGTGGTTGCCGAAACGGACGACGGGGTGGTGTTGATCGACCAGCACGCGGCCGACGAACGGGTCAACTACGAGCGGTTGCGCGAGCGCTTCGCCGGCGAGACGGCGACCCAGGCGCTGGCGAACCCGGTCGACCTCTCCGTGACTGCTCGGGAAGCCGAGCTGTTCACCGAGTACGAGGACGCGCTCGCGCGCCTGGGGTTCCAGGCCGAGCGCGTGGACGACCGGACGGTCGAGGTCCGGACGGTGCCGGACCTCGTGGCCGAGGCGGCTGGTCCGGAACTCGTCCGGGAAGTCCTTTCGGCGTTCGTCACGGGCGAGGCGGCGGCCGCCGAGACGGTCGACGCCGTGGCCGACGAACTGATCTCGGACCTGGCCTGTTACCCCTCGATCACGGGCAACACGTCGCTCACCGAGGGGTCGGTGCTCGCGCTGCTGGAGGCGCTCGACGACTGCGAGAACCCCTGGGCCTGTCCCCACGGCCGCCCCGTGCTCATCGAACTCGACCGCGAGGAGATCGAGTCGCGGTTCGAGCGCGATTACCCCGGGCACGGCGGGTAAGACGGTACGCAGCACCGGATTCCGTCAGTATAGGCCTGGTCGTGGCGCGCAAAATACTATTCAAAGACAACAAATCCACAGAGGTTTTGCTGTAAAGCATGGTCGCTGAATTGGTCCTCAGTTTTGCGCTCGGATTCGTCGTCCTCGTCGCAGCCTCGTACGTTGGAACGACAATGGCACTCAGAGGGTTCTTTGGACGAGAGTATTACAACCCAGAGAACCGACAGTTCACCATCTCAACCACCGACGGCCCCAGAGAGACAGGTGACGAGAATCAGTGACGACACTCAACTAACCACCAGCATCCGCGCGACCGCAGGGAGCGCGGTTCCCGGAACTCGCGCCGTGGCGCGAGTTCCGCCTTTTTCGCCCACGTCCGCAAGAGTGGAGTTCTTGCGAGGCCCACCAGAAATCTTCAATTTCTGGGGACGTTTTTCGAG
>NZ_JBHUDJ010000006.1:51632-76502 GCF_042678165.1 Halorientalis brevis
AGCGGCAACCCGACGAAGAAAAAGGTGGTTTGTCGTGAGAAACGGCCCCACGAACTAAGCCCCCCGTATGCATTTGCAGGGATATGACGGATTTAGTGACATTCGGGGAGACGGCGCTGCGGCTGTCGCCACCACAGCACGCACGGCTGGAGACGGCGGACCAGTTGAACGTGTGGGCGACGGGCGCGGCGAGCAACGTCGCGGTCGCGGCGAGCAGGCTCGGCACGGACAGCACGTGGGCCTCGAAGCTGGCGGACACGCCGCTGGGCAGGCGGGCGGTCTCGGAACTGCGAGGCCACGGCATCACGACGGACGTTAGCTGGGTCGAGGCGAGCGAGGCGAGACAGGGACTCACCTTCTTCGAGGCGGGGAGCACACCGCGAGACAGTTACGTCCTGGACGATCGGCACGGCACGGCGATCGAGACGGCCGAACCGGCCGAGCTACCGATGGACGACGTGCAGGACGGGCAGGCAGTGTTCGTCAGCGGTGAAACGATCGCTCTCTCCGAGACGGTGGAGCAGACGGCACAGGCGGTGCTGCGTGCTGCCGGCGGCACGTCGGTACTCGGCCTCGACTACCGCCCGGACCTCTGGTCGGCCAGCGAGGCGCGCGAGACGCTGACGGACATGTTCCCGGCAGCCGACGTCCTGGTGGCGAACGAGGACGACGTGCAGACGGTTCTGAAGCAGACGGGCGAAGCGTCTCAGCTGGCCCATCAGATCGGCTCGAAGTACGACTTCGAGACGGTCGTCGTCACCCAGGGCGAACACGGCGCGCTGGTCTGGCACGACGCGACGATCCACGAGAGCGACGCCGTCGAAACGCAGGCCGTCGAGACGACCGGCGAACACGACGCGTTCATCGGTGCGTTCCTCAGCCGCCGGCTGGCCGGTGACGGCATCAGCGACGCGCTCGCGCACGGCGTCGCGGCCGCGACGCTGACCCGTACGATCCCGGGGCCGGTCCCCACGGTGACGCCCGACGAAGTCGAACGTATCGTCGACGAACTCGACGAGGGGAGTCCCGGAAACGCGCGAGGGGCGCTCCGCTAAGCCCGAGCCCACCACCGACGGGGCGTCGACTGAGTGACACCACACCGAAAGTGACGCGAGGCCGATAGAGGTTTATGACATCCATCCGACGGTGTGGGTATGACGCGCACGACCGCTCTACTCCTCATAGTCGTCGTCTTGCTGTCGGGCGTCCCGATGACAGCAACCGCACAGACGACACAGGATGTGACACTGACAATTTCCGTAGTCGATCGGGACGGCGACCCGGTCGCCGATGCAGGCGTCGAGGCCACCTGGGACGGTGGCAGCGCGACGGAGACGACGCGCTCGAACGGGCAGGCGCTGATCGACGTGCCGTCGGGTGCCAACGTCGAGATCGACGTGACGAGCGGCGAGTACATTCGGAACACCGACTACGACATCGAGAGCGCCAGTGCAGGTGACGTGGAGATCACCGTCGCCGAGAAGGGATCGGCGACAGTCGAAGTGACGAACGAGCGCGGAACGCCGGTCGAGGACGCCTGGGTGCGCCTCTGGCAGGACGGGACCCGCGTCGTCAACGAGCGGACGGACGAGAACGGCGTCCACGAGACCGACGCCATCGAGCAGGGCGAGTACCACCTGTTCGTGTTCAAGGAGGGGTACCTGCGCAACGACACGATGATCCAGGTCGACGGCGACGCGAGTGAATCGCTCAGCATCGAGCAGGGGTCGGTGACAGTGACGTTCAACGTCACCGACGACCACTTCGAGTCCGCCAGGCCGCTGGAGAACGCCAGCATCGACGTCAAGGGCGTCGCGACGGGCGTCCAGACCCTCGGGAACGGGGAGAACACGCTGAGCGTGCCCGTCAACAACGAGTACGACGTCTCGATCACGAAACAGGGCTACGAGACGGCGAGCGAGGACCTCAACGTCGACGAGGAGCCGACGAGCCTCAACGTGAACATCAAACGAACGCCGGCGATCAGCATCGATTCGCTGGCCGACCGAGTCGTCGTCGGCGAGAACGTCAGCATCGACGTGACCAACGAGTACGGCACGCCGGTCGAGAACGCCTCCGTCACGGTCGACGGCGCCAGCATCGGGGAAACCGACGCTAACGGGGGACTCACGTTCGCCGTCGACAGCCAGGGCGAGCACACTATTCAGGCGACGGCCGACGACCTCGTGGCGACCGCGACGATCGAGGGGATCGATCCCAGCGCGAACAACGGCGAGCAGACGGCCACCGCCGGAACCGACGGCAGCGACGGCAGCGGCCCCGGCTTCACCCCACTACTAGCGCTCGTCGGTGCGCTCCTCGCCATCGCCGTGCTCGCACGCCGCTGACCGGGGCCCGGTTTGCTGTGAGGAACTGTGACCCACAGAGCGGATAGAAGCCCGATTTAACAGGGATCGGCGGCAAGTCCCGGTATGGCAGACGCCGGAGCGAGTGCGCGACGAGCCGACGAGGAGCTCGGAGCGCTCGCGACGATCCGACAGTTTTTCGCGCTCGAACGGGACGTGCTCGTGCTTTCTGTCGCGATGTTCTCCTTTTCCCTGGGCTTCCAGATGACCAGTCGCTACCTGCCCCGCTACATGAGCCTGCTCGGGGCCGGCGGCGTGGCGATCGGCCTGTACGGGAGCGTCGGGAACCTCATCAGCGCCGTGTACCCGTATCCGGGCGGCGCGCTCTCGGACCGCATCGGGTCACGGGTCGCGCTGACGGCGTTCGGCCTCGCCTCGACCGTGGGCTTTCTCGTCTGGCTGGCCGCGCCGCTGTTCGGTACCGTGACGGTCGGCCCCACCAGCGCGGGACCGTTCGACGTCGAGGCGATCGTGCTGCCGGTCGGGGTGTTCCTCGGTCTCTTTCTGGCACAGACCTGGAAGTCCTTCGGGCTGGGCGCGACCTTCGCCATCGTCAAGCAGAGCGTCGCGCCGGACCACCTGGCGACCGGGTTCGCCAGCACCGAAACCGTGCGCCGGACTGCCTTCCTGATCGGGCCCCTGCTTGCGGCGGCCCTCATCGCCGCCCTCGGGTTCGACCGTGGCTTCCAGGCGGTGCTGGCGGTCGCAGCCGCCTTCGGGTTCGTGGCGACCGCCGTCCAGCATCGCCTCTACGACGCGAGCGGGGACTCGTTCGGAAAGTCCTTCGAAGGAATCTCGCAGGTCGTCGCGGACCTCCGGGGGATGCCCGAGGAGTTACCCCCGCTGCTGCTCGGAGACACGCTCGTCCGCTTCGCCAACGGCATGGTGTACGTCTTTTTCGTCATCGTGGTCACCGAGTTCCTCGCGGTCAGCGTCACGCTCCCAGTCGTCGGCTATCTCTCGCCCGACGCCCTCTTCGGCGTGTTGCTGGCCGTCGAGATGGTCGTCGCCCTGGTGAGCATGGTTCCAGTTGCCCGCCTGGCCGACCGCGTGGGGCTCAAACCCGTCGTCGCGATCGGATTCGCCGTGTACGCGCTCTTTCCGATCCTGCTCATCAACGCGCCGGCGAACCCCTGGATCGTCGGCCTCCTTTTTGCGTTCTCGGGGCTGCGTTTCGCCGGCCTCCCGGCCCACAAGGCGCTCATCGTCGGCCCCGCAGAACAGGACACGGGCGGGCGCGTCACCGGCGCGTACTACCTGATTCGAAACACCGTGACCATCCCGAGCGCGCTGGTCGGCGGCTGGCTCTACAGCGCGTACTCGCCGGAACTGGCCTTCGGTGCGGCGACGGCGGTCGGCGTCGTCGGGACGGCGCTGTTCCTGGTGTTCGGGAAACGATTCACCATCGAGGACGCGAACGGCACCGCGTGACGGCTGGTGTCCGGACAGTAGTTAGCCGCCGCCGGCCGTCCGGAACCCGCCGTCGACGACCAGTCCCTCGCCGGTGATCCAGGAGGCCTCTGAGGAGGCGAGAAAGAGAATGGCGTCGGCGATCTCCTCGGCCTCACCGAGGCGTTTGAGCGGGTACCCCTCTTCCATCTTCTCGCGAGCGGCCTCGGGATCGTCGTAGCTCTGGAACATCTGCTGGACCATCGGCGTGTCCGTGAAGCCCGGACAGACCGTGTTGGCTCGGACGCCGTAGGGACCTGCCTCGGCGGCGACGGCACGGGTGAAGTTGAGGACCGCTCCCTTCGTCAGCGAGTAGGCGGCCTGCTTGGGCAGTCCGAAGATCGACGCGAGCGAGCCGACGTTGACGATCGCGCCGTGACCCTGGTCTTTCATGATCGGCAGCGCGGCGTGACAGCCGTTCCAGACGCCCTTGATGTTGACGTCGATGACGTAATCGCGCATGGCTTCGCCCACGTCCTCCATGCTCTGGGGCGGATGGCCGGTGCCGGCGTTGTTGACCACGACGTCGAGGCCGTGCTCCTCGGCGGTGGCCTCGATCATCGCGTCGAACTCCTCGGCGTCGGTCACGTCGAGGCGATGCGATTCCGCCCCGCCCGTGTCGAGGTTCTCGATCTGTTCGACGGTCTCCGCTGCGCCGTCTTCGTCGACGTCGGTGACGATGACGTACGCTCCCTCCTCGGCACACCGGAGGCTGGTCGCGCGGCCGATCCCCGACCCCGCCCCCGTGATGAACACTGTCTCGTCTTCGAGTCGCATGCGACGACCGACGGACGCCAGCACAATAAATCTACCAGTAATAGCATATCTCCGAATATAGTTTCCAGAATTAGCCAAAGTGCTGTGTCTCGCTACCGAATTTGTCCTAACCCCGAATGCCAAGGAGTGCCACCGCGAGGAACGCGAGCGTCGCGAGCGTGGACGTGAATCCGGGGCCGTCCGCGGTGGTCGTCTCTGTCTGCTGAGATTGTTGGGCCGCAGTCACAATGGTAGACGTTCGCGACGTTGACGGTGAGGCGGTTGGTGACGCGGCGGGAGGCGTGCTCGTCGTGGATTCGGTCGGCGTCTCCACCGAGACCAGCGCTGCGTCGGTAACGAGTGACCCGTTCAGTGCCGCTGGACCGTCGGTCACAGGATACCCGGCTCGCCGTGCGTCCGGTCCAGTCGCCGGGAAGTCGAAGGACTCGTTGTCGTTGGTGTCGAGGTGCGGGACCGCAACGAGCGTCCGGTTCTGATCGAGAGACGAACGCAACTGTACGGTGACGTTCTCGTGTTCGCCCGGTACGAGGTAGTCGCTGACGCCGACAATACGATCACTCGCCAGGCTCCGATTGATCCGCGTTTGAACGCAACCCTGGGAGGCGTCCCGAGTGGCGATCTCGTCGACGACCGACGCCGGGTACAGGACGACGAAGCCACCGCCACCAGTCATCGCTCTATCGAGCGTGACGGTTCCGTTCTGCACCGACTGGGGATCGAACCGAACGTCCGAAAAGGCCGCTGGCGTGTCTGAACCGATCAGTCCCTCTGCCGTCGCCCCCGGAATCGTCGGGACCGATACCTCGAACGTCACGTTCGTCGGCAGATCAGCGTCGACGATCGCTTTCACTGACTGCTGGGTGTCGACGACAGCGGTCTCCTGTATGGGATACGTGGGATCGCTCCCGTTCAGTCGGATCGGCAACTCTGTCCCGGGTGCAACCGAGGTCTGTCCGGTAATGAGATGGCAGCGGAACTGCCCGCCGAGTCTGATGACGTCGCCCGAGCCGGTGTCGAACCGGAACGTCCGATTGACGAGTCGGAACTCGGCGCTGGCCCGGTATTGCGCCGAGTCATTGATGGAGAAGCTCGCGTTATAGATCATCCCCGAGATATCGGACGGGATCGGCCACCCCTCGAAAACAATTCTGTCGTGCTTCATCGCCACGTAGAGGGTGTCGTTGCCCTCGTCCGGGACGACTCGCAGTCCGTCGTTCGCTGCGGTTTCGTGGACGTCCAGGTATGGGTCGTCCGCCATCCCAGACATGTTCACGTTGTACATTTCCAGATTGAACTCGTCAGATCGCGTTTCGAGGGCGACGAACGCCTCGGTAGCGTTCTGACTGCTGTTTCGCTCCCGTCGGAGTGCATCGACGGCGCGTGGCGACTCGACAGCGAAGACGACGACGTCCTGCTTGGCAACAGTGCGACTCCGCGTGAGCGTCCCGTTCTCGATAGCATCGTGGACGTCCCGAGTGGTGCGTAGCGAATCGAACTGCGACGCTGGCGCGGTCCAGACCGACATCTCGACCGATTCATTCGCCGTGGTATTGGAGCCGTTCTCCGTCACCGTGGCGCCCCCAGCGGGAACGAACACGGTCGACGAGAGCGCGAGTGTGAGAGCGAGCACCGACAGTACCAGGATGCGACCGACAGGTGACCTCGAGTTCATAGCTATCTGAAGGAGGGCCGACGCGTCCACCGGCCAGCGGGGATCGTCCCCGGCCAGGGTTCGTCAGCAGTCGAAACGGGTGTTTGTAATGATAAAATTCTTCTGTTCTAACCATTACGCCACCGGTTTCACGAACAACCGGTGAGGACGGGTTTACCGAACGGCAGAGCCCGAAGATTAGTCCGCGATCGAGGGGCTGGCCGCGCAGTTGTTCGGCCCGAGTTCCAGTTCGAAGGCGTCCTCGTCGTCCAGGTCTTCGCGGCCCAGGTTCGCCGCGATGATGCGCTCGAAGTTCGCCGGCCGCGGCGGGACGTCCCGAAGGATGAGCGCCTGGAACTCCGCACGGCCCATCGAGTACACCGCCAGGTCGTCGCGGAGGTCGCCCAGCGTCGCGGTGTAAGTCCCGTCGTCAGCCGGCGTCGCCGCTTCGCCGTAGTGGCCGGGCGCGACGACCGTCTCGTCGGGCAGGGCCGCGAGGCGGTCGGTCAGCGACTCGTAGAGGTGGGCCGCCAGCACCTCCGCGCCGTTCTCGCCGCGTTCCAGGTCCGGGCGGGCGACGCTCTCGACGAACAGGCTGTCGCCCGAGAGCAGCACGTCGCCGACCCGGAACGCCGTCATGCCGGTCGTGTGGCCCGGGAGGTGGCGGACCTCGACCGTGGCGTCCCCCACCGTCAGTTCCTCGCCGTCGATGATCGTCTCGACGTCGTAGGTAACGCCGCGCTCGACGGCCATCCGCGGCAGCACTGCCGTTGCGCCGGTCTCGGCGGCGAGTTCGCGAAGTCCGCTCACGTGGTCGGCGTGGACGTGGGTATCGACGACGGTCGTGATCTCGGCGTCCCGCTCCGTGGCGTCGGTGACGTACCGGTCGGTGAACGCCCGGAGCGGATCGACTACCATGGCCTCCCCAGCCGAGACGATCATGTAGCCCAGACAGCCACTCGCCGGGCGCTGGTACTGGACGACGGTCGGGTCCGAGTCGGTGATCTCGCGGGCGCGATAGACGCGCGCCCAGCCCTCCATGCCGTCGGCGAGGTTCTGGGCGTCGATGCCGGCCTCGGTGAGCAGGCCGGCGACGTACGCGCTGGCTTCGCCGCGACCGCAGACCACGGTGATCGGACCGTCGCCGTCGACGTCGGCGGCGAGGTCGGCGACCGAGTCCTGGACGTCCGCCTGGAGCCACTTCATGTAGGGGACGAGCGTCGTTTCGGCGCCGTCGATCTGCCAGGCCTCGAACTCGTCGCGGTTGCGCACGTCGAGCAGTCGCACAGACTCGCCGGCGTCGAGGCGGTCGGCGAGTGTGGTCGGCGCCACCGCGTCCACCTCGACGTCGGGTTCAGGGTAGTCGGTCATAGGTCCCTGTAGACGGGGCTGGCGAATAAACCGTCTGCCGAGCCGGCCACAGCCACGGCAACCGATATATCCGACGCGTCCGAACGACACGCCATGAACGGCCAGACGCTCGTCGAACGCGTCCGGGAGGAAAAACGGACGGAGCTAGAGCGACTCAAATCGGACAAGGCACTCATCGCAGCCACCGAAGCGGCACTCGAACCGTCGACCGTTCTGGCGGTCGTCGTCGAAACCGAGCGGACGCTCGAATCAGCGTACGGGGAGTGGGCCGAGCGGGCTGCGACCGACGAAGCGGCGGACGCGTTCGCGGACGCTGCACGGACGGCCGGCCAGAACGCCGACCGACTCGCGGCAGCACTCGACTCCCTGCCCGAAGCCAGGGACCTCACAGCACCGCTCGACGTCGACGTGACGCTGGAGGCGGTCGCGGCCGGTCTCGTGGGCCAGTCGCTCGTCCTCGACGGGACGCTCCTGCAGGCGATCAACTTCTTCGTCAACGAGGCCGACGAGCGACGGGCGGACCTCGTCCGCGACGTGCGGACGAGCGTCAACGCCCGCCTGAACGACGGCGCGGTCGCCCTGAACGGCCTCTGCGAGAACGACGCCGAGTGGACGCAGGCGGAGACCGCCGTGACGGAGGTCGTCGACGCCGCCTACGCCGACTACGCCGAAACGCTCGGTGCGATGGGAATCGACCCGAAGCCGGTCTGTTGAGCGGCCGGTCAGGCCTGTTCGGGCGGTCGCTCCTGGAAGTCGATCACGGCCTCGCGGAACTCGTCGGGAACGCGCGTCGGGTCGCCGGTCTCGCCGTCGACGGCGACGTGGGTGACCGTCCCCTCGGCGAGCAGTTCGTCGTCGGCGGGCCGCCAGGCGGCATATTCGGAGGTCATGCTGGATTCACCGATGGTGGCGACGCGGAAGCCGTGGACCAGTTCGTCCTCGAAGGTCGCCTGGCCGCGGTAGTCCAGATCGACGTTCACGACGTGGATGTCCCAGCCAGCCTCCGCGATCGCCCCGTAGCTGTAGTCGATCGCGCGGAAATACGCCGAGGACGCCTCGTCCTGGAAAGTGACGTAGTTACCGTAGAACACGACTCCTTGCATGTCCGTCTCTTCGAAGCGAACGCGGTTCTCCCAGACGACGGGCAACTCGTCCATGCGACGTAGGCGCGCGGGGTGCAGTTAACCGTTGTCACGCCTCCTCGATGGTGTCGAGGACGCGCTGGGAGAACTCCGTCTCCGTGATGTCGTCGGCTGCGAGGTCGCGGAACCACGCGGCGTCCGCGTCCCACGACCCCAGAGGCTCCCCGTCGAGGTTCTTCACGATGCCGTGGACGTCGACCGCCTCCCAGCCTTCCTCGCGGAACTCTCGGAGGACGTTGACGACGCGTCCGATGTCTCGGTGCGGGACGCCCTCGGTCCCGTGGACCGTCTCGTAGGTGATCTCGACGGCGTCAGCGTCCCGCGCGAAGTCGGTGACGTAGATGCCGTGGCTCATCAGGCGGTTCTCGATGCGCTCGTCTATGTCGTCCGGGACGGACATACGCAGAACTAGGACCGGTCGGCGTTTGGGTCTTGGGTGGGACTCACGCGGGACGCGGGCACTCGTACTCGTCGCGGACGGTGTTGGCCAGCAGGCCGTCTTTCTCCAGGGTGAGATAGACGACGAGGAACTTCGTGTCCTCGGGGCGGATGACGAACACCTCGTAGGGCGGCTCCTCGCCGCCGTCGCCGAGTTTGTCGATCATCGGTTCCAGCGTCATCCGGCCGTCCTGGAACTCGGTGAAGATGTCTTTCTCGCCCTTTTGCTTCGCGAAGGTGTAGAGGACGCCGTTAGCGTCGCCGTCCGTGTCGTAGGTGACGTTCGAGTAGATGGGCATGTGCTCGCGCTTGCCCTGCTCGAAGGTCTCCTTTGCCTGCTCGAAGATGTCCGGGACGCCGTCGACGAACTCGACGAGCGTCCGGGTCTCGATGGAGAGTTCGGCGAACGACGGGTCGCCCTCGCCGCTCCACGCCAGCGTCGCCTCGACGAGATACCCCGGTTTGAGTTCCTGTACGGTCGACTGGAGGGGCTCGTAGTAGCCCGACGCCTGCACGTAGGTCGGCTCCTGTTCCCCTTTTTTGACGAGGAGCCACTCGTCTACCACGTCCGCACCCTCGCGGTCGCGGTCGCTCTCGAACACCCGATACGTCCCGGACTCGGTCGCTGCCATGGTGGTGCGTATACAGCCGATACCTAAAGACCCGTGGGTACGACAGTCAGCGCTGGCACACGGCGTCGGCGCCAGCCCGCACCGGCTCCCCACGCCAGCAGATTCATGCCGCTGGTGCCCGAACCAACGACCAATTGTGGGTCGCCCATGACATCGGACCAGACTCCCAGAATCGTCTCGTTACTCCCCTCGGCGACCGAGATCGTGTACGCCCTCGGACTGGAGCCGGTCGGCGTCTCCCACGAGTGCGACTACCCGCCCGAGGCGACCGAGAAACCGGTCGTCAACCGGTCACGGATCGATCCCGACGCCAGCAGCCAGGCGATCAACGACCAGGTCGCGTCTGCCGAAGACGGGGACGGCGTGTACGAGATCGACACGGCAACGCTGGCCGCGCTCGACCCCGATCTCGTCATCTCCCAGGGAATCTGTGACGTCTGCGCCGTCGACGAGGTGCTCGTCGAAGAGGCGATCGAGCGGACCGGCATCGACGCCGCCGTCCTGACGACCGATCCGCACAGCCTCGACGACGTGTTCGCGGACGTCCGCCGGATCGGCGACGCGACGGGACGAACGGAGCGGGCGGCCGAACTCGTCGCCGACCTCCGTGAGCGAGTCGACGCCATCGAGCAGACGATCGCCGGCATGGACGACGAGCGACCCAGCGTGGCTGTGCTCGACTGGCTCGACCCCGTGATGGTCGCCGGCCACTGGGTGCCCGAGATGGTCGCGATGGCCGGCGGCGAGTACGGCCTCGCCGCGCCCGGCGACCGGTCGGAGCCGCGCGAGTGGACCGAGATCACCGAGTACGATCCCGAGGTCCTCGTCGCCGCGCCCTGCGGGTTCGAACTCGAACAGACCGTCGCGAACGTCGACGAACTGACCGAGCGCCCGGGGTGGGACGAGCTGACGGCCGTCGAGGACGGTCGGGCGTACGCGCTCGACGGACACAACTACGTCAATCGACCCGGGCCACGGCTGGTCGAGACGCTCGAATATCTGGCAGCGCTGCTCCACCCCGACCTGTTCGAGGCGCCGCCGACGGACGCCGCCCGGCCGCTGGCCGAAGTCCTCGCGTAGATGCTGGTTCTCTCGCGAGGCGTCTACGACGACGTGGTAGAGCACGCTCGGACGGGTTCCCCCGAAGAAGTGTGTGGCATCCTCGGTGGCGAGTTCGGTGCGGACGAGAGCCACGCCGGCGCGAGCTATCGGACCGACAACGCCGCGGACGCGCCGCGGACCGAGTACGCCATCGATCCCGAAGAACAGTTCGCGGTGATGGACGACGTCGAGGACGCGGGACGAGACGTCGTCGGCTTCTACCACTCCCATCCACAGGGACCACCACGGCCGAGTCAGACCGACCGGGCGCGGGCGACCTGGGAGGGATACACCTACGTCATCGTCTCGCTCGACGGCGCCCACCCCTACGTCGGAGCCTGGCGCTGGACGGGAGACGCGTTCAGCCAGGAAGTCGTCGCAGTGCGGTGACGGCGGTCAGACGAGCATCGCGAAACCGACGTAGAAGTTCGACGCCACGACGGCCGAGCCGAGCCCGAGCACGACGAACATCCAGGACCGCCACAGCGGCACCCGCATGACGACGTCACGGCACTCGATGAGCGTGATCCCGACGACGGCGGCCACGGCGCCCTTGAACACGAGCAACAGCAGCGGGTCGTGCAGCAACACCGCCCGAACGATCGGGTTCGCCTCCAGCGAGAGATCGCCGGTCAACGAGAACGCGAGTAGCGTCGACACCGCGTCGCCGATTCCCCAGACGAACATCTGGGCGAAAACCAACTCGGCGTAGCCCAGTTCTCTCGCACCGAGAAAGCCGAGCCCGAACTCGACTCCGAAGTCAGGGGACGACGTCGACATGGTGTGGGAGTCACCTGCGTACCCACCAGTTGCCGAATTCCAAACATAAAGTTACGCGCCCGAATATCAGGAATGAAAACATATCGTGGGGAACCGGGACGACCCGTCAGTCGGCACTGATCGCGCAGGTTTCGACGTATTCGACGTCCTGCACCGAGGAGATGGCGGGCTCGTCGCCACAGACCGGACAGTCGGGATTGGGCTCGACGGGGACTTCCTCGAAGGTCATGTCCATGGCGTCGTAGAAGATCAACCGGCCGTCGAGCAGTTCGCTCTCGGGCAGGAGGTCGGCCCCGCGGAGAATCCACTTGACGACCTCGGTGGCCTGGATGCAGCCGACGGTGCCGGGCAGCACGCCGAGGACGCCAGCCTCGGAACAGTCGGGGACGGTTCCCGCTGGCGGCGCTTCGGGGAACATGCAGCGGTAGCACGGCGAATCGTCTTCCTGAGCGAAGGTGGTGACCTGCCCCTCGAAGCGGTAGATCGCGCCGTGGGAGAACGGTTTGTTCGCGAGCGTGCAGGCGTCGTTGACGAGATAGCGGGTCGCGAAGTTGTCGCTGGCGTCGACGACGAAGTCGTAGTCGGCGATCAGGTCGTCGACGTTCTCGGCCGTGATGCGGGTGTGGTGGCGCTCGATAGTGCAGTCGGGGTTGAGATCGGTGACGAACGCGGCGGCACTGTCGACTTTCGGGCGCCCCACGTCGGCGTCGGCGTGGATGACCTGGCGCTGGAGGTTGCTCCGTTCGACGTCGTCGTCGTCGGCGATGCCGAGCGTGCCGACGCCCGCGGCCGCGAGGTACTGGATGATCGGCGAGCCGAGCCCGCCCGCGCCGACGACGAGGACGCGCGCGTCGAGCAGCGCCTTCTGGCCCTCGGGGCCGACGTCGTCCATGATGATGTGCCGGGAGAACCGGTCGAGTTGCTCCGGCCCGAGATTGAGACCGCTCATACCCGTGGTACGCGGGCCGGGCGAATAAACGACCGGGTCCCTGCCGACCGTTCAGAGGTCGTAGAGGTCGCCGAACTTCTCGGTCGCGTAGTCGAGGAAGTAGTCGGCGGTGAACGACTCGCCGGTCGCCTCCCGAATCAGGTCGTCGGTGGTGTACCGGCAGCCGTGGCTGTGGACGTTCTCGGTGAGCCAGGCGTGGAGTCCGTCAAACTCGCCCGCGCGGACGTCACCCGCCAGGTCGTCCAGGTCGTCTTCCGCGGCGGCGAACAGCTGGGCGGCCAGCACGCTGCCCAGCGAGTACGTCGGGAAGTAGCCGAAGTTCCCGTGGGTCCAGTGGATGTCCTGGAGACACCCTTCGGCGTCGGTGTCGGGGCGAACGCCGAGGTACTCCTCCATCTTGTCGTTCCAGACCTGCGGGACCTCGGCGACGTCGAGGTCGCCGCTGACGAGGTCGCGTTCGATCTCGAACCGGAGGATGATGTGGAGGTGGTAGGTCAACTCGTCGGCTTCGACGCGGATGCGGTTGTCCGGGTAGATCCGGTTGGCCGCTTCGTAGAATTCCTGCGGGGCGGCGTCGACGCCGAGGTGGTCGTCGACGTGGCTGGCGAACAGGTCCCAGAACGGACGCGACCGACCAACGTGGTTCTCCCAGAGGCGCGACTGGGACTCGTGGACCGACAGGTCGCGCGACTGGCCCAGCGGCGTGCCGTACTGGTCCTGTGGCAGGCCGAGGGTGTAGGTCGCGTGGCCGAACTCGTGGATGGTCGAGCCGAGGGCGTCGAGCGGGTCGCCGGGTTTGAAGCGCGTCGTCACCCGCGCGTCGAACTGCGTCCCCATCGAGAACGGGTGCGGCGCCGTGTCGAGTCGGCCCCGATCCCAGTCGTAGCCCAGCGTGTCGAGCGCGTCTCTGACCAGTTCCTCCTGAGTGCCTTCGTCGTAGGTGCCCTCGAAGGGACTTGCCAGTTCGGCGTCGCTGTCGCTGATCTCGTCGATGAGGGGGACCAGTTCGTCGCGCAGTCGTTCGAGGACCCGCTCGGCCGTGTCGAGTCCGAGGTAGGGCTCGTAGTCCTCGAACAGCACTTCGTAGGGATCCCGGTCGGGGTCGATGTGCGCGGCGTACTCGCGTTTCAGCTCGACGACTTTCTCCAGCGTCGGGGCGAACGCCTCGAAGTCGTCGTTCTCTTTGGCCTGTTTCCACGTGGGCAGCGCGTTCGAGGTGGTCTCGGAGATTTCCTCGACGAGATCGCCAGGGACGCGCGTGGCGCGCTCGTGCTCGCGGCGGACTTCCCGAACGACGGCCTGTTGTTCGGGGCCGAGGTCGGTCGCTTCGAGCTCCTCGAGATAGTCGGCGAGGTCGTCGGACGTGAGCATCTCGTGGTGAACGGTCGAGAGCGCCGCGGTCTGCTGGGAGCGAGCGGGAGTGCCCGCGTCGGGCATCATCACCTGCTGATCCCAGTTCAGAATGCCCGCGGCGTTCTGGACGTTCGTCATCCGGGTCACGTGGTCGAGGAACTGCTCGTACGTCTCGGCAGTCTCCGGGGCAGCGGTGTCGCTCATCGTCGGTCCGTCAGGGCCCAGCGTCAAAAAGGGTCGCGCCGTCCCGGTGATTCGGCTCGCGAGCGAGTACAACGATTGATAACCGTGGGGAAAGACATATTGTAAAACCCTGGTAACGTCCCCCAAGGTCCTGTTCCAGGGGACGGAGTCGTCATGCACGGAAACTCGATTACAGCAGTGTTGGAATCGTTCGGCGTGAGCGAGACGGCGCGGCGCGCTGACGTGCGAGCCGGGGGTGGGCACGGCGACGTCGTCCAGGGACGCCCGAACACCAGCACGTACCGATGGACGTAGACATAGACTCACTCGAGACGCTGAATCTGCTCACCCGCGAGGGTGCCCAGGAGGCGAGCGACGCGCTCGGACAGATGGTGGACACGCCCACCGTCATCGACGTCACGAAGCTGCTGGTGGCCGACAGCGCGGACATCACCGCGGACATCCACAGCGGGACCAAACACGGCGTGCAGTTCGACGTCGACGGGAAGCTCTCCGGCACGCTCCTGTTCACGTTCGATCAGGAGTGCATCGACACCGTGACCGAGTTGCTCGTCCCCGGGGCGGCCAGTGACTCGATGGCCAGGAGCAGCGTCACGGAACTCGCGAACATCATGATGGGCGGGTTCCTGGCCGGCTGGGGCGACCACCTGGAGACGGGGCTGGACGCCTCCCCGCCGACCTATCTCGAAGCCGACGAACTGGACGCCTTCGAGATCGAATCGCTCGGTCCGGACACGAACAGCGTGCTGGCGTTCGGGAGCACAGTCATGTGGCGGGACAACACCGTCGGCCTCGACATCTATCTCATCCCCGACCGGGAGTCCATCGAGACCGTCCTCCAGGAGGAGCGCGATCGCGAAGACGCGCAGCCCCAGGCCCAGGATACCACCGCCGATTCCGGTGGCTTCGGCTTCAACCAGGGGAGCGAGAGCGACGCCGGCCCGTTCGCCGACGACGGCGACGATGGCCCCTTCGGCTCCGGTGACAGCGGTGACGAGACAGTCGGCCATGACGCCGACACCGCAACAGCCGACGACAGTCCCTTTGGCGTCCCGGACAGCGACGACGACTCGTTGGCGGCGGGTGACGGCGACGCTGAGGGCGAGGACGGCCCCTTCGACGACGGCGCAGACGAGTTCGGCTTCGAGATGGACGACGACGCGGGTGCAGACTCGATCTCGCTGGACAAGCTCTCGGTGTTCAGCGACCTGACCAAGGAGGGAACGGAAGCGGCGGCCGAGCAGGTCACGATGATGACCGGGATCGAGACGACGACCGAGATCGCCGGCATCACCTTCACGCCAATCGAGGACATCCCCGAGACGCTCGAAGACGGGGACTACGTCGGGACAACAGGCGAGTTCGAGGGGACGCCGAGCGGCTATCTGATCATCATGTTCGACGAGCAGTCCGCCAGGAACATCGCCGAGGCGATGATGCCGGTCGACCCCGGCGACGCTGACGGACTGACGGACATGCACGAGAGCGCCATCGAGGAACTCGGCAACATCATGACGAGCGGCTTCATCGACGGCTGGGCGAACGTGCTCCAGACCAGCGTCGAGCACACGCCCCCGGAGTTCGCCGAGGACATGGAGATGGCGTTCATGGAGATTCTGACCGACCAGCTCGGCCAGTTCCAGACCCACGCGTTCAGCATCGAATCCGCGATGCACACCCCCGAGATCGACTTCAACTGCAAGATCCTCGCGCTCCCCAACGAAGCCGAACTGGAGACGGCGCTCGACGCCCTCGACGTCGACCGCCAGGACGAGACGGACGTGGACCCCGACGACCTGTTCTAATCGTAGTGCATCGTCATCTCGTCGGCCCACACCGGAATCGTCGCAGTGTGTGACTGGTCGTCGAGGTGGACCGTCGCCGTGACCGCCCGCGGCGTGACGGCGACGACGCGGTCGAACGGAACGGTGGGCTCGGAGACGACTTCGCCCTCGCGGTTTTTCGTCGTCGTCTGGCGAGCCGAGATCGCCATCTCGTCGTCGCGCGTCGTGATGCCGACGCTCAGGTTCGGGTCACCGTCGACGGCCGACCGGACGACCGAGCCCACTTTTTTCGCCCCGGCCGACGCGCACTCGGTGACCGCCCAGTCCTCGAAGGGCGTCGTTTCGTAGATCGTCGTGCGCGTGGGCGGCCCGTCGCCGGGCGTTCCGACGCGCTTGTAGTAGGCGGGGTATTTGACGGCGTGCTCGTCGGGCAGGTAGTCGAGGTCCGGATCGGTGATCGTCCGTTCGATCGTCACGGGATCGCCGTCGGGACGGATCGGTTCCTGCCGCGCGGTCGCAGTCCCAGTCCCTGTGGCAGCGTCGTCAGGCGTCGCCGTGGAGGCGGTCGCCGTCGGCGCAGCGCCTGGCGACTGGGGTTCGTCGGTCGCATCGCGGTCGGCTCCGGGCGTGCTGACACAGCCGGCGAGGGCAGCCCCGGCGAGCGTCAGCGACTGGAGGACGCGTCGTCGTGAGTGAGTCATCACGGGAGACTGTCAGTACCACGGACAAGTGCTTTCGGGACGGTCAAACGCGCCTTTCAGTCAGACCAGTCCCGATTCAGCGACTCGGCGGTAGATCTCGTAACAGCGCTCGACGACCGCGAGCGACGCGCTCTCGTCGGCCGTGTGTGCCTCGCCGGGTTCGGCCACGCCGCAGATCACGCACTCGGTCCCCGCCTGGGAGAGCCACCCGGCGTCGGTCGCGTGGGGTTTGACGACGTGTTCAGGCTGGGCGTCCTGTGCGTCGGTCGCCGCGTCGAGCACCGCGTCGGCGAAGGCCGCGTCGTCGCAGGCCATCGGCGGGAGGTCCTGGTCGACGGTCCACTCGACGCCGTCGATCGTCTCGGCCTGCCCCAGGTCGGCGCGCTCACCTGGAACCGTGCGCTCGTCGACGGTCACCTCGCAACGCTCGGGGATGACGTTCCAGGCCGAGCCGCCGTCGATCTCCGTGACGGCGACGCTGCCGCCCAGGTCGTGCCCCAGGACAGTCGTCTCCGGAAATTCCAGGTCTCGAACCACGTCGACGGCGTCGGTGGCGCGGTAGATAGCGTTCTCGCCCTGGGCGACCTCGCTGGCGTGGGCGGACTGGCCGCGTGCCGTGATCGTGCTCCCTCGTCGACCCTTGTGGGCGACGGCGACGTCCGTGACACCAGGCTCCGAGTAGCCCGTCGACCCCTCGCCGACGACGGCGTAGTCGGGTTCGAATCCCTGGTCGATCGCACATCGTGCGCCGACGCCGCCGACCTCCTCGCCGACGAACGAGGCGAAGACGAGTTCCCCGTCCGGGTCCGCGTCGCGGAAGGCACACATCGCGGCCGCGACTGCGCCTTTCATGTCGGCCGTCCCGCGACCGTACAGCCGGCCGTCGCGTTCCTCGACGACGTACTCGCCAGCCGGGGTCACTTGCGAGTCGTCCGGCGGCACCACGTCGTGGTGGCCGACGAGTGCGAGCGAGGTGTCACCAGTTCCTTTGTGGGCAATGACGTTGCCGCCGCGGCCCTCGTCGGTGCCAGCGTCGTCCCGGGTGACCGTGGCGTCGGTGTGCTCGCGCAGCCACTGCTCGATGAAATCGCCGACGTCCGCCTCGGACTCGTGACTGGGAATCGAAACGAGGCGCCTGGTCAGTTCCCGCACGTCGTTCATACCAGCGAGAAGGAAGTCCCGGTTTGAGAATGTAGGGGGTCAGTCCTGGTCGTCCATCCGATCCGAGACGGACTCGTCCTCAGTGAGTCGCGCTTCGAGAATAGCCCGAACGTGCTCGCGCGCCCGGTCGAGCGATTTTCGGGTGTCACCCTCGGTGTCGTCCTCCAGTCGCGCGAGTTCTGCCCTGATGGATTCGAGGTGGTCCTGTCTCGGCTCGTCGTCCGACGCATCGAGGTTTCCGAGCGCCTCCGTGAGATTGTCGAGCACTTCGCTGACATCGCCCCCAGCATCCTCGCGGGCGTGCTGGAGCTCGGTTCGCAACTGTTCGAGTTCCGCGTCGGGGGTAGGACCTGGGTCGCTCATCGGGTTCCCTCCATCGGGTTTCGCATACCTCGATTGTGGGCCTGGACGCCCGTGAGTCTGCGTGCATCGTGGCTGCCGGTCGCCAACGACTCGCTGCCGTCAGACTCGCGCGTAATCGATCCCGCGATAGACCAGATACAGCACGGCGTTCAGCAGACCCACCAGCATGAACAGGCCACCGAGTGCCGGTCCGAGCCTGCTCAGCAGGCCGCCGGTACTGCCGAGGTTACCGACGAAGCCCGCGGCGAAGGCGGCGATCACGCCCCAGACGCCGAGGATACCCGCGATGCGAGCCCCGTCTTCGACGTACGTCGTCACGTCATGTGCAGGGGGAAGGTCCCGCGGCTGCGACGGGCTGCCAGAATCGTCGGTGGGTTGGTCCGGAGAGGGATGATCGTTCGGGGACATATCATCTCGTTACAAAGGCCCGAGAATAAAACTACACACTAACACGAGCATCAAGACCCTTATCAGGCGACGGGTTCCTACCACTGGTATGAACATCGTACCGGACACGAGCGTCGTCATCGACGGTCGCGTGTCCGAACACGTCGAGTCCGGCGACTTCGCCGACGCGACTATCTACGTCCCGGAAGCCGTCGTCGGCGAACTCGAATCGCAGGCCAACGACGGCCGCGACAGCGGCTGGGACGGGCTCTCCGAGCTGCAGGCACTCGCCACGCTCGCCGACGACGGCGAGATTACTCTGGAGTACGTCGGGCGCCGGCCCGACGCCGTCGAGAAGCGCGACGCGGGCGAGGGCGAGATCGACGCCCTCATCCGCGACACCGCCGCCGAGCACGACGCCACGCTCTTCACCTCGGACATCGTCCAGAGCGAGGTGGCCACGGCCAAGGGAATCGACGTCGAGTACGTCGAACCCCGGACCGAGGACACCACCGTCGAGTCGCTCTCGATCGAGGACTTCTTCGACGAGACGACGATGAGCCTCCACCTCAAGACCGGCGTCCGCCCGATGGCAAAGCGGGGCGAACTCGGAGACATGCACTACGAGGAGATTCGCGACGAGGTCTCCACCGAGACCCAGCTCAAGGAGTGGAGCCAGGAGATCCGGAACAGCGCCCGCGCCAGCCCCGACGGGTTCATCGAACTCTCCGAGGAGGGCATGACCATCGTCCAGTTCCGCGACATGCGGATCGCCATCGCCAGTCCGCCCTTCGCCGACGGCCACGAGATCACGGCCGTTCGTCCCATCGCCAAGACGGAACTCGACGACTACGAGTTCGCCGACGAACTCCGTGATCGGCTCACCGACCACCAGCGCGGCGTCCTGATCTCGGGTGCGCCCGGGGCCGGGAAGTCCACGTTCGCGCAGGCCGTCGCCGAGTTCCTCTCGAAGGCGGACTTCGCGGTCAAGACCATGGAGAAGCCGCGCGACCTCCAGGTCGGCCCGCACATCACCCAGTACACGGAACTGGGCGGCGAGATGGCCAAGACCGCCGACTCGCTGCTGATGGTCCGCCCGGACTACACGATCTACGACGAAGTGCGCAAGACCGACGACTTCGAGGTGTTCGCGGACATGCGCCTCGCGGGCGTGGGCATGATCGGCGTCGTTCACGCCACCCGGGCCATCGACTCGCTCCAGCGGTTGGTCGGCCGCGTCGAACTCGGGATGATCCCGCAGGTCGTCGACACGGTCGTCTACATCGAGGCCGGGAAAGTCGAGAAGGTGTACGACGTGAAAACCGAGGTCAAAGTGCCAGAAGGCCTGATGGAGGAAGACCTCGCACGCCCGGTCATCCTGATTCGGGACTTCGAGACCGGCCAACCCGAGTACGAAATCTACACCTTCAACCGCCAGGTCGTCACCGTCCCGATCGGCGCCGACGAGGACGGCGGCCGCGAGAGCGGCGTCGATCGGATCGCAAAGCAGGAGGTCGAACGCGAGATTCGCTCCATCGCCCACGGCCACGTCGAAGTCGAACTGCGCGGTCGGGACACCGCCGTCGTGTGGGTCGAAGACGACGACATCTCGCAGGTCATCGGCAAGGGCGGCGGACGCATCTCGGACGTGGAGAATCGCTTGGGCATCGACATCGACGTCCGCACCTTCAGCGAGCGCCCGTCCGGCATGCCGAGCGAGGGCGCCGCGGGCGGTGGCGGCGGCCAGCCTGGCCAGATCGTCACGCCCGAAGTGACCTCGCGCCACGTCATCGTCCCGATGGACGGCCACGCCGGCGAGACCGTCGAGGTCCAGGCCGACGGCGAGTACCTCTTCACCGCGACCGTCTCCCGTGGCGGCGAAATCCAGGTCTCCCGGGGCAGCGCGATCGCCGAGGAACTGGAGCAGGCGATCGATCGCGGAAAGACGATCACCGTCGTCCCCTCGTAAGTTCCGCGAGCGAACGCAGTGAGCGAGTGGCAGTTTTGGTCCAGCTTTTGCAAGGAGCGGTTTCCGCAGCGAGCGACGCGAGCGAGGAACCCGACGCAGTAAAAGGTGGGTGTAGAACCAGGTCTCCCGGGGCAGCGCGATCGCCGAGGAACTGGAGCAGGCGATCGATCGCGGGAAGACGATCACCGTCGTCCCCTCGTAAGTTCCGCGAGCGAACGTCGTGAGTATAGCGGGACCCTCGAAGGGGAGGGCGGGGAGTTGCAACCAACGTATATAGCCGTCGCAATATGATACCAGAGTTATGCGTGAGCTCTCGGCTGACGAAGTGACGACAGTGTTGAGTCGGAACGGCATCGGTGTTCTCGCGCTGCTGGACGGAGACCAGCCGTATCCGCTCCCGATGTCGTTCGGCTACGACGGTGACCGACCGCTGTTCGTGATGCAGTTCGGTGCAGGGCCGGACAGCCGCAAGTTCGACTGTCTCGAAGAAGGAGCGAAGGCGGGATTCACCGTTTACGAGGAAACGGAGCCAGGAACCGAGTGGCGAAGCGTCGTGATCACTGGCGAGCTCCGTGAGATTCGCGACGAAGAGACCGTCGACGCCTACACCGCGATCGCGGCGAACGCCGAGTTCGCGCCCGACATGGCGATCTGGGGGGTTCCGCTCGAAGACACGTCCCTCACGGTGTTCGAGCTGACGATGAACGAGTGTACCGGACGGGCGTTCTCGATGACCAGGTAACCCGGGCAGCGCGACCAGTACGAGGGCCGCTATTCTCTGGACGCGTCGAGGATGGCCGTCGTGAGTGCGGGTTGCGCGTCCCCGTCCCCGCGGAACCGTCGGGTGCGTGCCAGGAACGTGAACAGCGATCCCAGCGCGACCGCGCTGAGCGAAGCCGTCCCGCGGTCGCCGGCAAGCAGGTCCAGTGACGCGAGCGAGAACACGGCGAGCGCTCCCACCGCCGTGCCGACGGCAACGGCGAGCGCCACGTCCAGCGCGATCGTTGGAAGACGCTCTGGTCGCCAGTAGGCTCGCGCGTCGAACCGTTCGGGGAGCGTCATCAGAATCACGAGCAGGGGTTGAGCGAGTGCGAATCCGATCACGTACGCGTACGCCTCCGGGAGGCCGGCCGCTTTCAGTTCCAGCGTCGCGGCGATCGCGACGGCAGCGGCCGTAAGCGTCAGCACGACGCCGGCAGTGCCCCGCGGAAACACCCACGCGCAGACGGCGAGGAGAAGGAACCCCGTGACGCCCAGCGGGACGAGGAGGGCAGGGAGTTGCATACCTGCGGTGACAGCGGACAGGAACATAAAAACCGCAACGCGTTTTCTGGCTCAGAAAAACAGGGTGCCAGCCGAGAGGTGTGTGAGCGCGGTTGCACGGCTGGTCACTGGCGGACATCCGTCCCGCCCCAGTCAGGGCGGCGGTGACTGGAGCGGGGAACCCCCTCGATGAGACGTGGCGATCAGTCAGAGACAGCGGATTCGGTCTGTTCGGCGGCCTGGTCCTCGTCGTCGTCGATGATCTCGTAGAGGTTCTGGCGGGCGTCGGCGAAGTAGACGTCTTCGTCTACGGCACCGACGTCTTCGAGGCGTTCCAGGGCGTAACGGACGGTGCGAGCGGAGAGCATCGACTCTTCGACGATGCCTTTCTGGGTGAGCGGGCCGTTGTATTCGAGTACTTTGTAGACGAGCTTTGCACTCGGCGGAAGGTCCGCGATAGTCTCCCCATCGGATTCTGCCATCGGATAAACGTGGGCACGCCTGGTCCATAAAGATTGATGGACGGGACCGAGAGACCGGTAAATTCCGGATTTCGGGTGGTGGCCGATGACAACTGGCCGGCGTGAATCATTCCCGATATGTAACAATTCGGCGGACGTCAGCCACAGCCGTCGCGGTCGGACTCACCACGGTTCAAGAGGGAGGGTCTCCCGCACCTTTTGTCGGAATGCTTTCCAATGGTGAGAGGCGCCTTACTGTCGCGACGGCAGACGTGGACCGACGCCGCGAGCGACCGAGTGATGACGGCGCGGTGCGGGTCCGCGGGACGCCGCGGGTCGTGCGCGCGAGCGGGGAACGAACCTCTTTTGAGGGCGGATGGCTGACTGGAAGGTATGGCAACGGAATCGGTCGATCGACGGGCAGCCCACATTCGAGGGCTGACGGTCACGACGCTTGCCTCGCTGGCGGGCGTCGCCGCCGCAGTCGTCTCCCAGGCGGTTGCCGGATCGGCCACCGACAACACCGCGCTGTACGTCCTCGTCGGGACGATCATCGTTCAGTTCCCGATTCTCAGGGTCCTGGGCATCGAGGTGGAAGACTTCTCGACGAAGGATTACCTCTACGTGGCGTTCATGACGTTCTCGCTGTGGTTCGTCTCGTGGGGCGTCCTCCTGACCGCAAACACTCCGATCAACTTCTAACATGGCCGAAGACAGTATCGCCGTCGTCGACCTGGATAGGTGTCAGCCCGACCGCTGTAACTACGAGTGTGCGAACTTCTGTCCGCCGAACCGGACGGGCAAAGAGTGCATCATCACGCGCGATGAGCGCTACGAGAGCGCCGAACTCTACGAGGGCGGCCCGGATCAGGTGAGCATCTCCGAGGAGATCTGCCTGGGCGAGACCTGTGGCATCTGCGTCGAGAAGTGCCCGTTCGACGCCATCGAGATCATCAACCTCCCGCAGGAACTCGACGAGGAGCCGGTCCACCGCTACGGCGAGAACGCCTTCGCGCTGTACGGGCTCCCGGCCCCCGAAGAGGGGAAAGTCACCGGGATTCTCGGTCCCAACGGGATCGGGAAGACCACCGCCGTGCGCATCCTCGCCAACGAGATGATGCCCAATCTGGGCGAGTTCCACACCGAGCCCGACTGGGACCGCGTGCTCGACGAGTACCGCGGGACGGAACTGCAGGACTACCTCGAAGAGCTGCGCGACGGCGACGTGACTGTCGCGCGCAAGCCCCAGTACGTCGACCAGATCCCCGACCAGTTCGACGGGAAAACGCGGGATCTGCTCGAACGGACCGACGAGCGCGGCGCGCTGGACGACCTGGTCGAGCGCTTCGGCATCGGCGCGGTGATGGATCAGGACATCGACTCCATTTCGGGCGGTGAGCTCCAGCGGGTCGCGATGACGGCCACGCTGGCGCGGGACGCCGACTTCTACTTCCTGGACGAGATCACGCCGTACCTCGACATCGGCCAACGCGTCACCGCGGCGCGCATCATCCGCGAACTCGCCGAGGAAGAGGACCGCTCGATGCTCGTCGTCGAGCACGACCTGGCCATCCTGGACCTGCTGGCAGACGGCGTCCACCTCGCCTACGGTCGCCCGAGCGCGTTCGGTATCATCACGCCGCCCAAGTCGGTCCGGAACGGCATCAACGAGTACCTCTCGGGCTACCTCGACAACGAGAACATGCGCATCCGGGAGGAGGCGATCACGTTCGAGGAACACGCCCCACGGACCGCGACGAAAGCCGAGGCCGTCGTCGAGTATCCGGACCTGAAAAAGTCCTACGGCGAGGGCGAGTTCTCGCTGGAGGTCGAGGCAGGCAAGATTCACGAGAGCGAAGTGCTGGGCGTCGTCGGCCCGAACGGGATCGGGAAGTCCACGTTCGCCCAGTTGCTCGCCGGCAAACTCGAGCCGGACGAGGGCGAGATCAACTCCCGCCTGGAGATCTCCTACAAACCCCAGTACATCGACATCGACCAGCACATGCGGGTCGACGCGTTCCTGCGCTCCATTACTGATGACTTCGGAACCTCCTACTGGAACACCGAGATCGCCCAGCCGCTCCAGCTGGAGCGGGTCATGGAACAGAACCTCACAGACCTCTCGGGCGGTGAGCGCCAGCGCGTCGCCATCGCGGCCTGTCTCTCGAAGGACGCGGACCTGTACCTGCTCGACGAGCCGTCGGCGCACCTGGACGTCGAACAGCGCGTGATGGCGACCTCGGCGATCCGCCGCTACGCGGAGAACCACGACGCCACCGCGCTGGTCATCGACCACGACATCTACATGATCGACCTGCTCTCCGATCGGCTGCTCGTCTTCGACGGCGAACCCGCGGAACACGGGTACGCCTCCACCCCCACGAGCATGCGCGAGGGCATGAACGAGTTTCTCGGCAACCTCGACATCACGTTCCGGCGCGACGAACGGACCAAGCGCCCACGCGTCAACAAACCGGGCAGCCAACTCGACCGCCAGCAAAAGAAAGACGGCGAGTACTACTACTCGGCCTGACGAGAATGATAAGTATCCGGCGGCCATCGGCCGCC
>NZ_JBHUDJ010000006.1:76563-121473 GCF_042678165.1 Halorientalis brevis
AGACTCGCTTTGCTCGTCTTCTGAGCCATTCGCTCGTTCCCTGCGGTCACTCACGAAGACACCGGACGCGCCGTCGGCGCGTCCGGCTTTTTTTAGCGTAGCTTTTCCGAGGAGGGGTTCCCACAGGCTGCCTGCGGCAGCCGAGGAAACCCCGACGAGAAAAAGGTACGACATCACGTTCCGCCGCGACGAGCGGACCAAGCGCCCGCGCGTCAACAAGCCGGGCAGCCAGCTCGATCGCGAACAGAAGAAAAACGGCGAGTACTACTACTCAGCGTAACCCCGTTTTCCACTGTCTTCCCGCCCGACACCGACGTTCGAGCGGTGCCGCCGGCGCGCGTTCAGTCCAACGACGAGTGACGGCAGCGAGTGATTCGTTCCTGTCACAAGAGCGCGGTCGGCAGCGCGCGCGAGTGGTCGTGTAGAGTTTTGACACAGGTTCGAATTTATAACCCCTCGGCTATTCGCGGCAGAACCCCCGACATCACCCCCACGTTCGAAAACCGATAAGTTATGGATATTATCCGTGACGTGATTCCAAACCTACGGATATTCTATCTTGCGCACTACCCACAATACTATTATAGGGGGATAGCTTGAGATTCGGTTGTCAATGAACGCAACGCGAACACGCGGGTACGTGGTGGTTGACCGATGTTAGGACTCGAATCGCTCGGCCCGGCGGGACAGGCGATCCAGAACGTCGGCGCCGTCCTCCTGGAAGCGATGGTACTGTACGTGGTCTACGGCGCGGTCACGACGGCAGTGTCCGGGAAGCTCAAGAAATTCCTCGGAGGAAGCTGACAGTGGCGATGGAACTGTTCGGCATCGCGGCGACGCAACTCGGCCTGTTCGTCGGGTTCGGCCTGCTCATCGGAACGCTCTTTGGCTTCTTCGGGATGGGTGGATCGTTCCTGGTGACGCCAGCGCTGCTGGTCATGGGATACGACTCGACGACCGCGGTCGGGTCCGGCCTGGCGTTCGTCTTCGGGACCTCCGTCATCGCAGCGCTCCGGCACCGCGATCACGGCCAGGTCGACTACAAGCTCGGGCTGATGTTCATCGTGGGCATGACCGCCGGCATCGAGGTCGGGAAGGAGATCGTCTATCTCTTGAAGGGGCTGGGCTTCGCCGACCTCGTGGTGAGCCTCTCGTACATCGGCCTGCTGGCGACCGTCGGCCTGTTCATGCTCCGTGACGCACGGACGGAGGACACGGGCGAAAGCGGCGAAGACCCAGCGATCGCACAGAAACTCCAGGCGTTCGAGATTCCGCCGATGGTGACCATCAAGGGCGGGACGCAGGTATCGCTGTGGCTGGCGCTGGCCATGGCGCTCGTCATCGGCGTCCTCTCGGGCTTTCTCGGGGTCGGCGGCGGCTTCCTGCTCATGCCCGCGATGATGTACGGGCTGGGCGTCCCCGCCGCCGTCGCGGTCGGGACCGACGTGTTCCAGATCACCGCCTCGGGCGCGTTCGGCGCCTTCACCTACGGGATGTCCGGCGCCGTCGACCTCTCGATCGTCCTGCCGCTGCTCGCCGGAAGCGCGATGGGTGCCCGCATCGGTGCTGGTGCGACCGCCCTCGTGGACGAAGACGAGATCACGGGCTACTTCGCGGCGATGTTGCTGGCGGGTGCGGCCGCCGTCGCCAGCAAGAACCTCGGCAACACGTACAACATGGAGATCCTGAACCAGATCAGCATGGCGCTGATCTTCGGCGCCGCGCTCCTGGTCAGCAGCGCGATCATCTGGGCCAGCATCAAAAGCATCCGCGAACAGACCGACGGAGGCGAGCAGAACGACACGTCGACCGCCGCCGACTGAGTTCGGTCGCTTTTCTCACGCTTCTAAGCCGTATTCGACGTCCAGCGGGTCCTGCATGTCGCCCATCACGGCTTCGAGCGCGTCGGTCGCCGTGAGCGAGCCGACGACCTCGCCGTCCGCGAAGACGAGCGCGAGTTCCTGCCGCTCGGCCTGGAACTGGTCGATGGCGTCGCTGATAGTCGTGTCCGCGGCCATAGTCATCGGCGGTGCCGCGATCTCCTCGAACGTCGTGTCGCCGGCCCGGAGCCGATCGATCGCGTCGATCACCTTCGGAGCGTACACGATGCCCCGGAAGTCCTCCACGTCCTCACTGACGAGCGGGAACCGGGTGTGCGGACTCGATCCGATACGGTCGAGGTTCTCGTCGACGGACGCGTCGGTCGAGAGGAAGACCACGTTCTCGGCATCGGTCATGACGGCGCTGATCGGTTCCTCGCCGATGCGGAAGGCGTTGCGGATCTCCTCGCGGCGTTCCTCGGGAAGTTCTCCCTGTTCGAGGAGGTAATCCAGGCGCTTGCGCAGATCAGCGCGGGTTTCGATCACGTCCGTCTCGGTTTCGAGCCACGCGCCGGTCATCTCGACGCCGAACAGCTTGAGCGTCCACTTGGCGACGCCGTCGCCGATCTTGATGGCCGGCGAGACGAGCCACGCGAACCAGTACAGCGGCGTCGCGCCGTAGCGGGCGACGAACTTCGTCCGCTCGACGCCGAGGTACGTCGGCGTCTGCTCGCCGTGGGTCAGGTGGAGGAGGTTGATGATGAGGAAGGCGATGAGCCCGCCGGCCCCCACGGACGCGAGCGTCGTGTCGCGGAAGACCGGCTCGAACAGCGCCGCCAGCGCCGGTTCGGCGACGATCCCCACCGCGATCGAGGAGGCGGTGATCCCCACCTGACAGCTCGTCAGATAGATTTCGAGGTCCTGGGTCATCTGCCAGGCGCGGCGCAGTCCCGGCTCGTCGAACTCGGCTTTCGGGTACTGGCGAACGCGCGTCAGCGCGAACTCGATGGCGACGAAAAAGCCGTTGGCCAGGATCAACAGCAGCCCCGCACCCAGCCGAATCCAGAGTTCGAGGGAGTTCATATGGAACCGTTCGTGCCACTGACCTGATATACGTGCTGGTCCCGGGTCCTGAGCGACTCGCCCGAACGCGGCCAGCGCCCGTGACACATCGACGTCTGAAACGCAACAACCAGTTATCCGGTCCGCGGGCGAACACTGCCCCCACGAGATGGACCGGGATTACCACGTCCATTCGACGTACTCCGACGGCCGCTTTCTGTTCCAGATGGTCCGAGCAGCCGCCGAAGCAGACCTCGACGGGGTCGGCATCGCGGATCACTGCAGCGTCTCAGATCGCGAGGAGATCCAGGAACAGAAACACCTGCTGGGGTTCAATCTCGATCAGACCTACGAGCGGCGACGAGAGGCCATCGAACGGCTCCGCGAGGAGACGGACATCGCCATCTACGACGGGGTAGAGATGGATTATCACCCAGCGGAGGAGGGCCAGATCCGGTCGTTCCTCGACCGAGCTGGGTTCCAGTACGCCATCGGCAGCGTGCACCACCTCGAAGGCGTCAACGTCCACGTCGAGCGGTACTTCGAACGGCAAAGCGACGCCGACTGCGAGGCGCTGGTCGAGCAGTATTTCGATCAGCTCGTCGCCCTCGTCGAGTCCGAACTGTTCGACATCGCGGCCCACATCGACCTGATCGAGCGCAATCCGGCCCTGCGAGGATACGCCACCGAGAGCCAGTACCGCCGGGTCGCCGAAGCGTTCACCGACTCGCGGACGATCCCCGAGTTGAACGCCGGCCGTGCGCTCGGCGAGTACGGCGAGTTCCATCCCAGTCCCGAGTTTCTCGACGTGCTCGCGGAGTACGAGGTCCCGGTTACTGTCGGGACTGACGCACACAAACCGGGCGAGGTCGGCGAGCGCGTCCGGCACCTCGAACGCTATCTCGATCGGCGGAACATCCAGCCGGTAACGGTCGAGTTCTGAACGGTGGTCAAGTCGATCAGATCGTGCCTCGTTATTCGTCGTCGGATTCGTCGTCCCGATACGGATCGAGGAGTTCGTCCAGCAGCATACAGCGCGGGTCAGTCGACGGATAGTTCGTGTCGATGTACTCCTCGGCGGTGTCGAGTTCGCCCCGAATGGCGAACTGACGGACCCGAGCGGCCGTCTGGTAGAACTGATCGTCCGCCTCGGTGGTCCCTTCGGCTTCGCTGATGAGCGTCGTGCTCGGCAGCACCTGCTCGCGGAGTTCGTCGAAATCGAGCATCTCCGGTTCGTAATCGGCGACCTCCGAGAGCACGAGTTCGACGGCGAAGCGCTGGAACTCCGACTTGCTGGAAAACGACTCCTCCGAGACCATCTCTTCGACCCGGTCCATTACCGTCTCGGAGAATCGAACTGTCGACTTGACCATGTGTAACACACTACTCGCGTGGTTCCATGTAAGAATATCCCTTCGAACGACACGTGACAGGGACTCGATACCGGGTCTCCGTCCGATCACTGGGAGTTCGTCTCGGACCAGCGAGCGATTCCAGGCGTCCGAAAATCACGGCTGATACCTGCAGACTGCGAGTCGAGGTCGCACGAAGCGAGCGACGCTGGCGCGACCACAGCGGTCAAAGCGGGGAGACCCGGCGGCGGCGACCAGTCAGCGGAACTCGACGCCCAGGTCGTGCATCCCGTCGTTGTACTTGGCGACGTTGATGAGCAGCGGCGTGATGGCCTCGATCTCGGCGGCGTTGGCGAGCGGGCCGCCGTCGACGGGGCGCAGTCCCTCGATGTCACCGGCGAGTTCGCTGACGAAATCGACCGCGTCCTCGTCGTCGCCGACGACGACCGTGTCGATGCCCAGGTCGGCGTCGAGATTCGCCAGACGCGCGGCCGGGAGGTTGTGGAAGGCACCGACCACCGGCACGTCGTCGGGCGCGGCCCCCGCGGCGAGTTCCGTGACGCTGCCGGCGCCGGGCCGGTTGTAATGGAAGCCGTCTTCGTCGCGTTTCATCCCCACGGCGGGGCTGACGAAGATCGTGTTCTCGTCGACCTCGTCGGCGACGGCCTCGATGGTGTCTGCGAGGTGGTACGCGGGGACGGCGAGGACGACCACGTCGGCTCTGGCCGCGGCCTCGTCGTTTGCCAGGCCGGCGATGTCGACGTCGACGCCGCGGCTGTCGAGTTCGGTTTCGTACTCGTCGGCCTTGGCCGCGGCGCGGTCGGCCTCGCGCGACCCGACGATGACGTCGTGGTCGGTGTCGTAGGCCCACCGGAGCGCCAGTCCTTCGCCGATGTCGCCAGTCCCGCCCAGGAGTGCGATTCGCATATCCTACAGTTCGGCGTCTGCACGTTAAGCGTTGTGCGAGCGGCCGACGTTGCCGGTCTTCACTTCGTGATCGCCGTCGCGTAGTCACCGGTCGAGCCGATGCGAATAGCCAGCCACGACACCAGCCCGAACGGCACCAGGAACACCAGTCCACGCGCCGTGATCGCAGTGACGCCCGCCGTCGGAACGGGAACGAGCGCCGCGGCGAGGACGCTCGTCAGCGTGACGATGACGAGATACGGGAGGGGAACCCACGAGCGCTCCTCGTGGTTCGCCACGTCGTCGGCGTCGAGGACCAGATACACCACCGGCACGACGATCAGCAAGAGGGGTGCCGCGACGGCCAGTTGGGTGCGAGGGTTCGGCGGCGCGACGGCGGCCGCCCCGGCGAACGCGAGAAAGACCCCGAAGCCGAGCGCCCACGCCAGCACTGCGGGGTTGACGACCACCGGCTCGCGGTTCATACGAGCCATAGGCGACGCGAGGAACCTGTCAGTTTCGGTGGTTCACCGGCCGTCTCAAGAGGAGTCGAGCACGCTGGGCAGATCGTTGACCGAATCGAGCACCAGCGAGGCGCCCGCGCGCTCGTACTTCTCGCGTCCCGATTCGCCGGTGAGTCCGCCCGTCAGCACGCCGATGCCGTGGTACGACCGGTCGGGGTCGGCGTCCGCCGCGTTGACTGCCGTCCGGACGTCGTCGAGCGTGTCGCCGGTGAACGTCACCGTCTCGGCGTCCAGTCGGTCGGCCAGCGTCGTCAGCGCGCGTGGATGGGGTTTGCCCTCTTCCCAGTCGTCCATGGTGAACCGGTGGTCGTCGGGGACGTCCAGGCCGACCCGGTCGAGCGCGATGTCGGCTTCGGCAGCGGGGCGACCCGTGAGGACGCCGACCGCGAACGCGTCAGTGAGCCGGTTCACGGTCTCGGGGTCGATCAGCACCGGTTCGTCGTTGATGAACCCCGACGCGTCGAGGTCCGGGTCGCCGCCTTCGAGGTCGCGGTACAGGTCGCTACCGAGGTACAGTTGCTGGAAGACGTCCCGGAGTCGCTCGGTGTCCCAGGCGTCGTAGATCCGCTCGCGCTCGGCCGGTCCGACGGCGTCGACGACGACCGTCTCGGCGGCCGAGAGTCCGCCGCCGGTCGCGGCGATCATGTCGGTAAAGCCCTCGACGTCGCGGTCGAACCCGTACTGACGGGCGAGCACGAACAGCGCCGCCGCGTACGTCAGTTCCCAGTCGTTGTTGAACCCGCCGGCGTCCTTGAACTGCTGGATGTCGGCCCGGCTGATGGTGTCACTGTAGACCTGCTCGATCGATTCGACGATGGCCCGGCGGTACGAGTCGGCGACGTCGACGAGCACCCCGTCGATGTCGAGCACGACCGCATCTGCCTGCATGGACGGGCAAAGGAACTGGGGGTTGAAAACCGCTTCTGGTCTGTCGAGCGCCGATGGCGTCACTCGGGACCGGTGTCGTCGGCCACGAACAGCGTCCCGACCGGGAGCGTCTCCCGGCGGACGGGGACCAGCGGTTGCTCGCCACCGAGCGTGGTAAAGAGGAAGGCAGCGCCGTGCTCACGGGCGAGTTCGAGCGTCGGGCGGTGGAGTTCCGGCGGGAGATTGCGCGCGTAGATGGCGTCGGCGTCGGCGTACACGTCGGCCGCCGGCTCGGTGACGTCGTCGCGGACGAACCGGACGCCGTCCGGGACGGACTGATCGTAGACGTCAGTGGCGACGACCGAGCAGCCGCGGTCGGCGAGCGCGGCGGCGACGTCGGGCCGGTTGCCGACGCCGATTTCGACGAGGGCGTCGAAGGGAGCCAGTCGAGCGACGAGTGCGTCGTTACGAGAAGCGGACACGGCGGGATGTTTATGGGTGGTCCCACCATAGGCGTTGGCATGCACGTCGACATCGTGCCGGTCGGAGACGTCCCCGCAATGGTCAAACGGGAAGCCTCCGCCGGGCTGCGGACTGTCTACGACTGTGACGTGACGGTCCACGACGCCCAGCCCGTCCCCGACGGGTCCTACGATGCTAATCGCGACCAGTTCCGTGCCGAGGAGTTCATCGAACTCGCGAGCCGCACCGGCTCGGGGGAGAAGAACATCGCGATTACGCCGAAGGACCTGTTCTACCGCCGGCGCAACTACGTATTCGGGCTGGCGTATCTCGACGGGAACGGGAGCGTCATCTCCACGTATCGCTTACAGACGTCCTCCGACGGCGGGTTCTCAAACCGGTCGGCCGGCGACATCTTCTCGGATCGCGTCCGGAAGGAAGTCGTCCACGAGATCGGTCACACCCTCGGCCTGGAGCACTGCGACAACAAGCGCTGTGTGATGAACTTCTCGCCGACCGTGCGCGAAGTCGACGTCAAAGAAGAGAACCTCTGTGGGTCCTGCGCGCAGCTCGTGCTGTAACCGTCCCGTCTCGTTTTTCACCCGTCTAGTAGCCGCCCGGCCGCCGTCGAGTCCAGTCGCTCAGGCGGTGGCGAACGCCGGAAAACGGACGCCCGGTCAGGCGCTGGCTTTTTCGAGCGCTGCTTCGAGGTCGTCGGCCTGCGTGACGCCGACGAAGCGATCGACGATGCCGTCGTCGTTCTCGACGATGAGCGTCGGCAGGGAACGTACCTGGTACTCGTTGGCCACGTCCTGTTCCTCGTCGACGTTGACTTTCTCGAACTCGACCGACTCCCACTCGTCTTCCAGTTCATCGAGGATGGGGTCCTGCGTCTTACAGGGACCGCACCAGTCCGCGTAGAAATCCTTGAGCGTGACTGTCATTGGCCTACGCGGAACGTTGTCCAGCGGTCCCGATAAGGGTTTCCACTGTGGAGATATCGTCGGGATTCTCGAGCGCGCAAGGCGAAAAGCTTAGGCACCGGGGACGGCGATGGATCAGTATGAGTAGTCAAGACGGTGGCGGCCTGATGTCGAGTGCCGGGCTCGTCCGATACTTCGACGCCGAGGATCGGAACGCGATTCGGATCGACCCACGAACGGTCGTGGCGTTCGGTGGTCTGTTCGGGATCGGCGTTCAGATCCTGAACCTGATAATGTAGGCAGCCCGTTTTCGCGACGTTTTCAAGCGTTCGTTTCGTAGCCGCGCGTATGCATTTCGACCAGCGGACACAACAGGCGCTCCGCGAGGCCGGCCTCGACACCGACGAGATCGAGGCTGCCTCGGCGTCTGTCGTCGACGCCACGCAAGAAACGGCCGCGGAACTCGAAGCGTTCTTCGACGATCTCGACGCCGTTCACTCCGACATGGACATGGCCCACAGCAGCAGCGACGTCGTCGAGCACACCGTCGAGTACGTCGACCTCTACACCCACGGCGCCGACCTCCGCGGGTACCTCAAGTTCGACGGCTGGGGCGTCTACGTCGAGGACGGCCGCGTCCTCACCGACGACACCGTGGAGCTGACGCTCGGACCGACGGTCCACGACCGCGTGAAGTTCACCACCGACCCCGACGCGCTATGAACGTCCGCGTCCGCGGCATCTACAGCACCGCACTGACCGGCCTGCTCGCCGATCACGCCGACCTCTCGGTGGTCCAGCCCTCGCCGGCGATCGACGACCGGTTCGAAAGCGAGTTCGAACTCGTGCCGGCGGACGCGGCCGTCGAGACCACTGACGACCGCCAGGGCGTCGGCGTCACCGGCGACGGGGACGCGGTCGGCAGCGTCGGGGCGCTCCTCGCGGACGTAGGCCTGGACACGTTCGTCTGGACGGACCCGCTCCCGCGCGACGCGGTGTTCAACGGCGTGGTCCGGGAAACGCTGGGCAGCGGTGCCGTCGTCGACCTCGGCGACGGCGTCGGGCCGACCCCGCAGACTGGGGCGGCGTCGGTCGCCGCCAGCAACGGCGAGGGGTTCCTCCCGTTCAACAATTCACCGGACCACGTGACCGAGGGAGACCGCGTCCGCGTGCAGGTTCGCGAGCCCGCCGCCCCGTGGGGATCGGACCGGCCGCTGCTGGACGCGGACGTCAAACTCCCCGGAACGCTGGCCGGCCTGGTCCGGGGCGGGCGGCAGCGAACCGGGACTGGCCCCGCAGACATCGTCGATCTCATCGGCAGCGACCCGCTGGACGGCTGGGCCGTCCGCTGGGGGCGACTGGCCGACGACGCGGAGTTCAGTGCGCTCGACGACGCGCTGGCAGCGACGAACGCGAGGGCCGAGCGCATCGACGACGCGCTCGCGGAGGCGCCCGATCCCGACGACGAGGCCCCGGCCTGTCTCTGGGACGGCGCGGCGACGCTGTGGTGCTGGTTCGGCCGCGACGCGCGCTTCGCGCTCGACGAGGAGCGAGCCGCGAGCGTCCCGACCATGCCCGGCCACCACCGCATCAAGGCCGGCGACGACAGCGCCAGCGCGGCCGTCGACTTCGCGGAGGCGATCTGTGGCGACGTCGACGGGGACGGGGAGTCGAACTTCCCGTTCGACGTGGTGACCCGACAGTTCGGCCCGCGCGCCGACGACAGCGTCGAGATCGGCCACGGCAAACCCGACGGGAGGTACATCAGCCTCGGCCGGGGCGACGTGGCCGAGTTCGATCCCGCGGGAACGCTCACGTTGCGTCGGGAACTCACGCCCGGCGGCACCCTCGACGCGCTCGGCGTGGACATCGAAGCCGGCGACGTCGCGGTGACGAAGTTCAAGGAGGGGCGCTGGTGGTACGCGACGGTGTACCGCGACGCCGACAACGAGCGGAAGGGAACGTACGTCAACGTCTGTACGCCCGTCGAAGTGTTCCCCTCGACCGTCCGCTACGTCGACCTCCACGTCGACGTGGTCAAACACGGCGACGGCACGGTCGAGCGCGTGGACGACGACGAACTCGACGCGGCCGTCGACGCCGGACACGTCGCCGCGGACCTGGCCGAGAAAGCACGCGGCGTCGCCGCAGCCGTCGAGAACGCCCTCTAGCGGCGACGCCGCCAGGCCTCGATCCCGAGCCCGGCGAGTGCCGCGGTGACGTCGAACCCGGGACCGCTGGCGTCGGTCGTCGATCCTGCTCCTGTCCCCGTCCCTGTTTCTGTGGCCGTCTCGTTGCCCCGGAGAGACGCTGCGGCCGCGTCGGGGATCGGGAAGGTGTAGAGGCGATCCGTGATGGTGACGTCCTGTCGGCGATCGATCCCGCTGGGTGCGACGATGGCCTCGGTAGCGACCTGCGCGTTCCAGAAACTCGCCGCCTCCGAGTCGCGCCACGCGGCGACCTCGGTGGGACTCGCGGGGTCGCTCACGTCGAACACCTTGATCCCGCCCTGGTACCAGGACGTGTAGAGGTGGTCGCCGGCGAACTGGAAGTTGTGTGAGGTGGTCCACTCGCCGCTGTATCGGGGGTCCGACGACGGGGGCGGCGCGATGGTCGAGAGCCGACTGGGCGCCGTCGGGTCCGAGACGTCCCAGAGTTCGACCCCGCCCGGGCCGCCGCGGCCGTCGCCCTGTTCTGCGTCCCAGGATTCGATGCCGATACCGAGCACGGACGCGTCCTCGTCGACGGCCACGTAGTGGTCGTTGCCCGGCGGCTGGAGGGCTTCGAGGCCGCTCTGGGCCTGCCCCAGCGACGCCAGGGCGTCGGCCGACCGACCGCGGACCTGGGAGAGCAGCGAGGGAGAGCGCGGGTCCGAGACGTCGACGATCCAGGTACCGGCGTCCCAGTGTGCGAGATACGCTCTGTCGTCCTGCACGTAGACGTCGTGGACCGGCCACAGGCCGGGCCAGACGTCGCCCCACCGCTTCGACCGGTCGAAGAGCGACCAGGACCCGACCTGCGTCGGCTCGTCGCCGACTTCGACGAGCGTGAGACCGTTGCGCTGGTAGCGGTTGGCCGAAAGGTAGGCGACGCCGTCCGCGAAATAGCAATTGTGAATCGGATAGCTGGTCTCGTGGACGCCGAGTCGCTGCGGGTCGGCAGGATCGGACACGTCGTAGAAGATCGCGGCGTTGAGGGCGTTCTGTTTCGGGTTCGCCGGACCGACGACGACGAGTCGGTCGCCGTCGACCTTGGCGTCGTAGATCTGGGACAGTGGACCGGACGCGCGATCGGCGAGGAGGTTCCGTCGGTCGGCGAGGACGGTCGGGTTCGCCGGGTCGGCGACGTCGATCGTGGCGAAGCCGTCCGTCGCAGCCGCGTAGACGGTCGTCCCGTCGGGACCGACGACTGCCTCTTTGATGCCGTCGACCGCGACGGTACCGAGCGGGGCGAACGCGTCAGCCGTCGGTCGAGAGCGAGTGGAGGGCGCTCCGATCGCGACGCCGGAGCCGAGCGAGACGCCGACGGACGCAGATACGAACTGGCGGCGGCGCATACAGCGTAGTCGGTCGTGGCGCACCTATGGATTGTGGTCGGCCACGCCGTGCCGCGTCAGGTACAAACCCGCCAGTGTGCTAGACGGAGACATGGACGAAGACGAGCAGACGGACGCGGCCGCGGCCCTGACTGAACAGGAACGCGAGGCCCTCCACCAGGTCGAACTGGGACTCGAGTGGTTACAGCGGGCACACGGACACCTGATCGAGTTCCACCACAACACGGGGCACGCGATGGACCACCTGGCCGATGCAGAGACGATGCTCCGGGAGTGTGGGTACGAGGAGCTGGCGAACGCGCTCCGGGACCAGTACCTCCCCCGGGGCGTCATCGACGAGGACCGCTGGTCCTACGACGTGCTGGAGTGTTTCCAGGAGGACATTCTCGCAGACATCCGGACGTTCGAGACGGAAACGCGCGAGGCCGTCGCGGACGGCCAGCGTCACGTCGCAGAGCGGACCCAGAAGTGGGAGTGGCGAGAGCGGGCCAGGCGGGACTGATCAGGCGTCGATCTCGACGTCGTCAGTGACCAGCCGACTTCGGACGTAGGCGTCTAGCTCCTGGCGGACGACGTCGACGTCCACGTCGTCGATCGTCGCCTGCCGGAGGATCGCCCCGTCGATCACCGTCAGCAGCATCTCGGCGGTTCGGTCGGGATCGACGTCACGGAACGTTCCCTCGTCGATGCCGTTCCTGACGATCTCGGCCAGTTTCGACTGGATGAACTCCTCGTTGGCCGTGAACTGGCGCCGGTACGTTTCGTCGGTCGCCGCCTGGGCGCGCAGTTCCAGCACCGCGCGCAGGAAATCGGGTTCCTCGAACAGTTCGCCGAACGCGTGACGGAACGCGGACATGAGCTGATCGTAGGCGTTCCCCGACTCCTGGATGGGAACGTCGGCCTCCATCTGTTCGAGCATGAACCCGAGGAAATCGACGAGCAGCGCGTCCTTGCTGTCGTAGTGGTGATAGAGGAGCGACTTGCTCTTGTTGAACTCGTCGCTGATGCGCTGGATCGTCAGGTCCGCGTAGCCGTGTTTCGCGAGCGCCGCGTACGTCGCCTGCATGATGGCCTCGCGAGTACTCGTCGGCTCGTCGTCGAACAGCTCCATCGGCGGGGCCATTGTTGACTGAATATTCAATCACCCACAAATAACCTTTCGCATCACCGGACGTCCTGTACCTAAGTGGAAAGTTTTTTGTATTGAATGAACGTTCAATCAGAGCAAGTAGCTGAATGAACGTTCAATCAAAATCATGAGGGGTTCACAGATCGCGGTCGCACTGGTAGTCGTATCGTTGCTCGTGCCGACGTCGGTAGTAGCGTCGGTCAACGGGAGTCCAGAGTTCAAAGTCTCAGTTCCGAACGAAAAATTAACGCCAGACGAGAGTACGGACCTGACGGTCAAACTGACAAATCAAGGACAGCTCCAGGTGAGTTCGACCAGGAATCCCAGTCTGAACAACGAAGTGACGACTGCACGGGGTGTGGAAGTGGAACTGAAATCCAATGGGGCACCGATCAAAGTCCGAGACAACGCACAGACGAAGGCCCAGATAGCCAAGGGAACGTCGGCACCGTTCGATTTCGGGGTGACAGTCGCAGAGGACGCCGAGCCGGGGACCTACGAGATGGAAGTCGTCGTCGAGTACAAACACGCCATGACGGTCGGGGAACTCGAGGGCGGAGTAAACGAGAAAACGACGAAGCGACACTTCGACGTGGAAGTCGAGATCGAGGACAGAGCACGCTTCGAGATCGTCGACACTGAGACCAACGTCCGGGTCGGATCGTCGGGGACCGTGGACATGACGATGGAGAACGTCGGCACCGAGGCGGCCAGCGACACCACGGTCGCGATGCAATCGCCCAACGGTGACCTTACCTTCGGGAACGGAGCGAGTTCGGCAACGCGATACAAAGGCACCTGGCGGCCCGGCGAGCAAAAGACCGTCTCGTATCAGGTCAGAGCCTCTGAAGACGCCAAAGAACAGAGTTACGCCTTCACGGCAACCACTGAATTCGAGGACACCGACGGAGTGAACTATCAGTCCGACCCGCTCAAACTGGGCGTGACCCCGCTGCCGGAGATGGAGTTCTCCCTCAGCAACGTCTCGAGCGACCTCCAGGTGGGGGAAGAGCGGACGTTACGGGGAACAGTTACGAACGACGGGGAAACCGTCGCTCGCGACGTCGTCATGCGACTTACGACGGAAAACGAGAACGTCAATCCGACCGAACGAGAGTACTCAGTCGGCAATCTCGAACCCGGCGAGTCCGCGAACTTCGACTTCGCGGTCGAGATCAGCGACGGGGCCGAATCCGGCCCGCGACAGTTCTCCTTCGTCGCGGAGTACCGTGATAGCGATGACGAGATCAGAAAGAGCGACTCCCTGACGACGCGCCAGAAGGTCGGCGAGAAAACCGACACCTTCGACGTCGACGTCAAGAAGGGGAGCCTCTCGAACGGCCAGACCGCGAACCTCGAGGTCGTCGTGACCAACACCGCGAGCGAGACGATGACGGACATCTCGGCGAAGTTGTTCGCCGACGACCCGATCTCGGCCGGTGACTCCGAGGCGTACATCGACGAGTTGCAACCCGGGAACTCGACGACGATCTCGTTCACCGTCTCCGCCAGCGGCGCGATCGCGAAGGACTACCCGGTCTCGATGGACTTCCAGTACGACGACGAAGACGGCGACACGTTCGTCTCGGACACGTACCGGGAGCCGGTGACTGTCACCGAGAAACAGGGCGGCGGAAGCGGCGGCTTCCCGCTCGTGATCGTCGGGATCGGCGTCGCGGCGGTCGTCGGCATCGGCGGCTACTTCCGGTTCCGGTAACCCGCGGAGATTCGTTTCATACATGGACTACCAGCGCATCATCGACCGCGTCGACGAGACCATCGTCGAGCGGCCGGGCCGAATCATCCTGGCCTTTCTCGTCCTGACAGTCGTGTTCGGGACGGGGCTGGGCAGCGTCGGCACCTCGGCCGGAACGTCCCAGTTCACCACCGGATTGCCCGCAGAGAAAGCCTACACTGCAGTCAACGAGGACTTCGAGGACCCGTTCGCGACCGACACCGGGAACACACAGCTCATCCAGTCGAGTCAGAACGTCCTCTCGAAGCCCGCCTTGCTCCGGATGCTCCGGACCCAGGAACAACTCGAAGACCAGCAGGGGCTCCGCGTCTCCTCGACGTCGAGCGCTGCGGGCCTCGTCGCCCAGCAGCTAGACCCGAAGGCCAGCACCCCCGCCGAGCGGGTCGACGCCGTCGAACAGGCCACGCCGTCACAGGTCGAGGCTGCCGTCGCGCGGGCGGCCGAACAGAACCCCCGGTTCACGACGCTCGTCAGCACCGACTTCAACCGCCGCTCGGCGTCGGCGTCGGCGACGATCGGCCTCGTCGAACACGACGTGCCGGCCGGCATCTCCCAGAGTTCGGGCCAGGGTGGGTCAAGCCCCCTGACGCCGCTCCAGGAGCAGAGCCAGTTCATCGTCGAATCGGCCGACAGCGGCGACAGCATCGACGTGTTCGGCTCGGGGATCATCGCGAACGAGTTCTCCAACGTCATCACCGACTCGCTGCTGATCGTCGTTCCCGCGGCGGTCATCTTCATCACGTTCTTCCTCGTCATCGCCTACCGCGATCTGATCGACCTGCTGTTGGGAGTCGTCTCGCTGGCGATGGCGATCGTCTGGACGTTCGGGTACATGGGCCTCGCGGGAATCCCGTTCAGTCAGATGCTCATCACCGTCCCGCCGCTGTTGCTGGCGGTCGGGATCGACTTCGGGATCCACGCGGTCAACCGCTACCGCGAAGAGCAGGTCCAGGGGAAGGACGTCGAGACCTCGATGCGCATCACGACCGACCAGTTGATCGTCGCCTTCTTCATCGTCACCGGGACGACCGTGATCGGCTTCGCGGCCAACCTCACGAGTTCGCTCCCGCCGATTCAGGACTTCGGCGTCGTCGCATCGGTCGGGATCGTCTTCACGTTCCTCATCTTCGGCGTGTTCCTCCCGGCGGCGAAGGTGTACGTCGACAAGATACGCGAGCGCTATCCGATCCCGCAGATGAGCACGACGCCGCTGGGATCGGAAGGATCGGCGTTCAGTCGCGTGCTCCGGGGCGGCGTCGTCATCGCCGACCGCGCGCCGGCGATCTTCCTCCTGCTCATGCTCGTCACGAGCGGAGCGGCCGGGTACTACGCGACGGGCGTCTCCACCTCGTTCACCCAGGAGGACTTCCTGCCGCCGGAGGACAACCCCGACTGGGTCATGCAGCTCCCCGAGCCGTTCCGTCCCCACGACTACACGGTCACCGAGCAGACGAACTTCCTCGAAGACAAGTTCGCCTCGACGCAGAGCGACTCGGCGACGGTCTACGTCCAGGGAGCGATGACGAGGGACACGGCGCTCGAGGACATCCACAAGGCCGGCGAGAACCCGCCAGACAGCATCGTCACCGACGACCGACGCGCCGACAGCACGAGCATCGTCACCGTCATTCAGTCCCACGCCGAGCGGGACGAGGAGTTCGCCGCACTCGTCGCGCGCAACGACCGCGACGACGACGGGGTGCCCGACGACAACCTGGAACAGGTCTACGACGCCCTGCTATCCTCCCCGGCGCGCGACCAGGCGCTGCGGTACATGACCGAAGACCGCCGGAGCGCCCGCGTCGTCTACACCGTCGAGGCCGAGGCCAGCCAGGGCGAGATCACGGCGGACTCCCGGGAGCTGGCTGACCGCTACCGCGACACAGCGATCGCGACCGGACAGATCGTCGTGTTCCAGGCCGTCTCGGACGTCATCTTCGAGTCCGCGATCCAGAGCCTCGCCGTTGCACTCCTGGGTGCGACGCTGTTCCTGGTGCTGGTCTACTGGGTACTGGAAGGCGAGGCGTCGCTCGGCATCGCGAACACCATCCCAATCGTGGTGACGGTGGCGCTGCTGGCCGGGACGATGCGTTTCCTCGAGATCCCGTTCAACGCGCTCACGGCGACGATGCTGGCGATCACCATCGGCCTGGGGATCGACTACTCCGTCCACGTCGTCCACCGCTTCGCCGACGAGCGCCAGGAACGGCCGCTCATGCCCGCACTCGACCGCACGGTGCGCGGCACCGGGGGCGCGCTGATGAGCAGCATGTTCACCACCGTGTTCGGCATCGGCGTGCTCGCGCTCGCGCTGTTCCCCGCCATCGGCCAGTTCGGCATCCTGACGGCGATGAGCATCGTCTACGCGTTCCTCACGTCGATTTTCGTCCTCCCCGCGGTGCTCGTCCTCTGGGACCGCTACACGCCCCACGACCTGGGCGCCGGCCAGCACTCGGCCCAACCGGAACTCGGCCCGGAACCGGCGACGGCAGTCCCCGGTCCCGAGATGGACGGCGAGAGCGACTGACGTACCGATTTCCTCGTGGGGATGCGCTCGCTCCGCTCGCCCACTACTCCTCGCAAAAATCTACGCTAAAAATGGCTGCTGGCTCGGTCTTCGTCGTCGGCGCGTAGCACCGGCTACCAGAGGGACCTTCGGTCCCTCGCTGACCTCGCCAGCAGTGAACCGCCTCGCTCGCGTTGCTCGCTCGGCGGATGCTGACGTGCGCAACACAGCACCGATACTGGGCAGCGAGCGTCCGTGTGACTAGCGACAGAGCGGGGCGAAAAATCCCGACGATGAAAAGAGATGGGACCCAAGGAGAGGTATGCTCGCACCCGACCTCTCCGGACAGACGGCACTCGTGACTGGCAGCGCGAAAGGCGTCGGCCGCGAATTGCTCCTCGCACTCGCTGCCTGTGGCGCAGACGTGGCCGTCCACTACCGGACGAGCGACGACGAAGCCGCCGAAGTGGCCGGGCGCGCCCGAGAGAGCGGCGTCGACGTGACGACCGCACAGGCCGACGTCACGGACCCCGACGACGTGGACGCGCTGTTCGAGACCGTCGAGGCGGAGTTGGGAACCGTGGACGTTCTCGTCAACAACGTCGGTGCGTTCGCGCCCGAGCACTGGGAGGACATGGATTTCGAGACGTGGAATACGGTACTGGAAACGAATCTGAACGGCACGTACCTCTGCTCGAAGCGTGCGCTCCCGGGGATGCGCGCCCAGGGGGCCGGCCGGATCGTCAACGTCGGCTATGCGAGCGCGGAGCGAGCGCTCGTCAGCCCGAAGAACTTCCCGTACTTCGTCGCCAAGACGGGCGTAGTAATGTTCACGCGGATGCTCGCGGCCGACACCCAGTCAGAGGGCATCACGGTCAACGCCGTCTCGCCGTACGTGGTCGAGAACTCCGACGAGTTCCCCGACGAGCTCCCGCGCGGGCGCCCGGCGAGTTTCGAGGACGTGATACAGCCCGTACTCTTTTTTGCTGCTCCTGATAGCGACTACGTCAGCGGTGCGAACGTGGAGGTTTCCGGCGGGTGGCTCCCCGAAACGGTTTGACAAATCCCTTACAAGCTCCGGAACGCTTTTTTTATATCGGGTCGGCCCTCCGGTGTGGCAGCAACGAACCCGGACGACAGTGACGGAGGTATCGCCGAGTCAGTTGTCGAGTTCCTCATCGAGCGCGTACTCACGTTCCCGTGGGCCGGTGGCCTCGTAGCGGGGAGCGGAGCGTTCGTGCTCGGATATCTACTCCTGGGCGCGTATTATCTCGCCGGGGTCATCAAGGAGCTTCCCGGTGCCGCGTCGGAGAAGGCGATGCAGCTGGGCTTTATTCTCTACAACGCACACACGATAACGCTCATTCCCGAAGCAGCGGAGCCACTCCCGTCCGGGCAGTCGATCGCGCGAACGCCGTTCTCGCTGCTCGCGAACGCGACGGACGCCGGCCTGTACTACGCCGTCCCGATCCTCGCGATCCTGGGGGTCACCGTCGCCTTCACGTACTGGCACGACCCGGACGAGCGGAGCGTCGCACTTGCGGTCATGACCGGACTGTCGATGACCATCGGGTACCTCCTGCTCGCGCTCGTCGGGACGTTCCTCTTCGTGCAGACCCAGCAGACGAACCCGGCAAACGGGACCTCCATTGCGATCGCGTTCCACCCGAACCGCGTTCAGACGCTGCTCTACGGAACGCTGTATCCGCTCGTGGTCGGGACCGTCGCCAGCCTGCCGACGCAGGCCATCGTCACGAACGAGGGGTGAAGAGAAAGAAGCGACAGCAGCTCAGAGCGGACGAATCGTCGGGATTAGCTGCCGTGGCCGCTGATCGCGTTGACGAATCGGTTGAGCGTCCCGTCTTTCTGCTGCTCGTTTTCGACCGGGATCGACTCGTCGTCGTCGGCTGCCGACGCGGCGTCGGCCGATGTCTCCACGTCGTCGGCCGGCGAGTCCGCGTGAATGTCGTCGACGGTCGGCGCGTCCCCAGGCGAGTCGCTGGCAGCGTCTTCGGGGACTGGTTCGAGCGTGCTGGTGATCCGCGGCGTCTCGCCCTCGCCGATGTCGAGGACGGCCGCGGGGTCGGTCGCGACGTCGCGACCGATGAGCAGGCGGACGACGAGCGTCCGGTAGGGCCGAAGCGGGTCGACGCCGGGAGTGTCGAGATCGGGGATGGTCGCGAGATGGTCGACCCCGACGATGTCGAGAATTTCCTCGTCAGAGAGACCAGGGGCGTGTCGAGAGATGATGAGACCGCCGACGGTGCCGCCGACGGTATCGACGAACTCGACGGTTTTCTCCGCGTCGAGGACGGCTGCCTTCGTCGGCGTCGTCATCACGAGGGTTTCGTCGGCCACCGCGATGGGGACCGCTGTTTCACGAGTGATACCACTTGACGTGTCGAGGACGACAGTGTCGTACTGGTTGGCGAGGTCCTCCACGACGCCGGTGAGCGCTTCCGGATCAGCGGTCGCGAAGGCGTCGAGTTCAGTCGCGCCTGGTAAGACGTCGAGTCGACCCGGCGTGTCCAGGACGTCTTCGGACTCCTCGATGATAGCCTCGTCAAGCGAACACTGGCCGCCCAGGACGTCGTGAATCGTCAGCTCGTGGGTCAGCCCGATCACCTCTTTCAGGTTAGACATGGCGAGGTCCGTGTCCACGAGCACGACCGCCCGGCCGGTCGCCCGCAACGTGGCCGCCAGATTCGCTGCCGTCGTCGTTTTGCCGACACCACCCTTGCTGCCGGCAACTGCATACACTGTTCCAGGCATCATCTGTGATATTCCCCGCACGCACAATAAAGAGGCACTACCGTTCGTGTCATTCAATTCCTGATTCTGGCCATTTACCGCGGTGAGAACCCATTTTCACCGATGATATCAAACGGTAGCGCCACTCTCGTTGCAGTCCTGGTTATCACACGTGAAAACTGCCAGTGGGCGTGAACGATGGCCGAACACGCACCGTTCACGGTCGGATCGCTGGGCGTAGGTGGTGGTCGGCCGGGGTGGCGGGCAACCCACGAGTACGACCGCGTCGACGAGGGGAACCGACAGGGTTTCACTGGGTGCGCCCGTGACAGCGCATAGATGACCAGAGAGAACATCGAGGTCCGCGGGGCTGAGGAACACAACCTCAAGGACGTCGACGTGACAATCCCGCGCGAGGAGTTGACCGTCGTGACGGGACTGTCGGGGTCGGGGAAGTCCTCGCTCGCGTTCGAGACGATCTACGCCGAGGGCCAGCGGCGCTACATCGAGTCGCTGTCGGCATACGCCCGGAACTTCCTCGGCCAGATGGACAAACCACAGGTCGAGAACGTCGAGGGGCTCTCGCCCGCGATCAGCATCGACCAGAAGAACGCCGCGAACAACCCCCGTTCGACCGTCGGGACGGTGACGGAGCTCCACGACTACCTGCGACTCCTCTACGCACGGGTCGGCACTCCGCACTGTCCCGAGTGTGGCCGCGAAGTCGGCGAGCAGAGCGCCCAGCACATGGTCCGGCGGGTGCTCGAACTCCCGGAAGGCACGAAAGCCAAGCTGGCTGCCCCGGTCGTCCGCGATCAGAAGGGCGCGTTCGAGGACCTGTTCGACGAGCTGGTCAGCGAGGGGTACAGCCGCGTCGAGGTCGACGGCGAGAGCTACGACCTCACCATGGACCGCCCCGACTTAGACGAGAACTACGACCACACCGTCGACGTGGTCGTCGACCGCGTGAAGGTCAGCCCGGACGCTCGCTCGCGCATCACCGACTCCGTCGAGACCGCCCTTGAGAAAGGCGAGGGGGTTCTGAAGGTCATCCTCCCGAACCCACCGGCAGACGTGGAACTGGGGGGCGCGACGGCCCGCGCGACCGGCGATCTCGCCGACGACGAAGCGGCCGAGAACGCAACCGACGACGATCGGCTCGTCGTCGAGTTCTCCGAGGACCTGGCCTGCACTCACTGTAACATCGACATCTCGGAGATCGAGACGCGCAGTTTCTCCTTCAACTCCCCCCACGGCGCGTGTCCGGAGTGTGAGGGCATCGGCTCCACGAAGGAGGTCAGCGAGGACCTCGTGATCCAGGACCCGTCGAAGCCGCTCAAGCACGTCTTCGAGCCCTGGAGCTACAACCGGACGTACTACTCGCGCCAGCTCGACAACGTCGCCGAGCACTTCGGCGTCAGCCTCGACACGCCGTTCGAGGACCTGGACGAGGACGTCCAGCGGCAGTTCCTCTACGGCACCGACGGCGTGGTCCACTTCGAGTGGACGACCAAGAACGGCACCCGCGAGAAGACCGAGCGCTTCGAGGGCGTCATCAACAACCTCGAACGCCGGTACGTCGAAACCGACAGCGACCGGGCGCGCGACCACATCGAGGAGTACATGGCCGTCACCACCTGTCCCGAGTGTGAGGGAACGCGGCTCAAGGCCGAGTCCCGCGCCGTTCTGGTCGAGGACACCGACATCACGGAGGTCAACCGAATGTCCATCGGCGACGCCCTGGAGCACTTCGAGGGCATGGAGGAACACCTCGACGAGCGCGACACGAAGATCGCCGAGGAGATCTTAAAAGAGATCCGCGCCCGCCTGGGCTTCATGTGCGAGGTCGGCCTCGAGTACCTGACCCTGGACCGTGAGGCGTCGACGCTCTCCGGTGGGGAGAGCCAGCGCATCCGCCTGGCCACGCAGATCGGCTCCGGGCTCGTCGGCGTGCTGTACGTGCTCGACGAACCCTCCATCGGCCTCCACCAGCGGGACAACGACCGGCTGCTGAACACCTTGGAGGAACTCCGCGACATCGGGAACACGCTGCTGGTCGTCGAACACGACACGGAGACGATGCGCCGCGCCGACAACATCATCGACATGGGCCCCGGCCCCGGCAAGCGCGGCGGCGAGGTCGTCGTCAACGGCGACTTCGACGAGGTCGTCGACTGCGAAGAGAGCACCACCGGCGAGTACCTCGCGGGCGAGCGGACCATCCCCGTCCCCGAGGAACGGCGCGACCCCGACGGCCACATCACCATCGCGGGCGCCCGCCAGCACAACCTCGACGATCTGGACGTGGACCTCCCGCTGGGTTCGTTCACCGCCATCACGGGCGTCTCGGGCTCCGGGAAGTCCACCCTGATGCACGACATCCTCTACAAGGGACTCGCTCGCCGGATGAACGACAACACCTCCGTCGATCCCGGCGAGCACGACGACATCGAGGGCCTCGACGAGATCGAGACCGTGCGCCTGATCGACCAGTCGCCCATCGGGCGCACCCCGCGCTCGAACCCCGCGACCTACACGGACGTGTTCGACCACATCCGCGAGCTGTTCGCCGAGACCAGTCTCGCGAAACAGCGCGGCTACGAGAAGGGTCGCTTCTCGTTCAACGTCAAGGGCGGCCGCTGTGAGGGCTGTGGCGGCCAGGGCACGGTGACGATCGAGATGAACTTCCTCTCTGACGTGCAGGTGCCCTGTGAGGAGTGTGACGGCGCGCGCTACAACGACGAGACGCTGGACGTGACGTTCAAGGGCAAGACCATCGCGGACGTCCTCGACATGAGCGTCGCGGAGGCCTACGAGTTCTTCGAGAGCCACAGCCAGATCCGCCGCCGGCTCAAGCTCCTGAAAGACGTCGGCCTGGGCTACATGCGACTGGGCCAGCCCTCGACGACGCTTTCGGGCGGGGAGGCCCAGCGGGTCAAGCTCGCCGAGGAACTCGGAAAGAAAGACGCCGGCGAGACCCTGTACCTGCTGGACGAGCCGACCACCGGGCTGCACCCCGAAGACGAGCGCAAGCTCATCGACGTGCTCCACCGGTTGACCGACAACGGCAACACCGTCGTCGTCATCGAGCACGAACTCGATCTCGTGAAAAACGCCGACCACATCGTCGACCTCGGCCCCGAAGGCGGCGAGAACGGCGGCGAGGTCGTCGCGACGGGGACGCCCGAGGCCGTCGCCCGCTCAGAGGACTCCTACACCGGTCGCTACCTCCGTGACCTGCTTCCGGCCGTCGATCTGGAGGGACCGCGCGCCGACCGGGAACACGCCGCCGCGGTGACCGACGCCGAAACGGAGACGGAAGCCACCGGCGCGGGCGACGACTGACCACGACGCGAATTTTTGCTGTTAGACGCTGTCGTCGGTGACGGCCTCGTCTGACGGAGCTGTTTCCGTCGTCTCGGCGATCAGTTGTTCCGCGGTTCGGAGGGCCGACGCGCTGAGGCGCGGGCCGACCTCGTCAATGGAGAGCAGGAGCGCCGTGGCCCTCGCGGGGTCAGCGTCGCCGCGTTCCGCGGCTCGGATCAGGACCGCGAGTGACCCGGCCACGGGAATCGAGAGGGTCCGACAGCACTTCCGTAGCGGATTGTCGTCAGTAATGACGACGGCGTCGGGAGCGGCGAGCGCGTGGGCAAGCAGCAGGATGTCTCCGTTGTAGGTAACCCGATCGACGTCGCGGCCGAGATGCATCGCCGCGTACTGGACGTACTGGTCGGGCGGTGGGGCTGCGATCTGTAACCAACCAGCGTCGACGGCTCTCTCAAGCACTGTCGCAGCCGGTCGGCCGACGATCTCCTGGTCGACCGGCACTGGCATCCACAGCACGCCCGCCATCGTCCGCAGAAGGTCCGTCGCACCGATCTCGGCGAAGGTGATGAACACGTCAGCGTCGATCAGGAGCGTTCGGTCGGTCCGATTCATCGGAGCACCTTGACGTCCCGTTCGATGTCCGTCGCGTCGTCGTTCGAGAGGGTGTCCCGGTCGTTGGCTGCCGCCATCATCTCACCGATGGTGAGGCCTGCGAGTTCGGCCGCTCCTCGCATGCCGACCTCTCCGTTTCTGTAGCGTTCCAGCGCAATCTCGATCAGTTCGTCGCGAACGCAGGTGCGGATCGCGTCTCGAACGACGTCGTTCCGACTGCCACCGCGAATCTCGACCAATCGATCCAGCAGCGCCACCTCCCCTTCCCGCAGTCGGGTAGTGACGGTCTCCATGCCTACTAGGGTGGGCGCTCGGAGGTATATCGCCTCTTGCCGGCGGGTTGCCGTCTGCCCACTGATGGTCAGGATTCGTCGAAACGCTCAGGAGGGAGAACGTCCACTGAGAGGTATGGACGCTGATCGACGGGCCGGCGTCATTATGCTGCTGGGCCTCACCAGCGGCGTCGGCCTCTTCCTGCTCATGGGCCAGTTCGGCTACACGGGCCCGCTCCGCTGGGCCGCGCTGGCGCTGGGCGTCGCCGTTCCGAGCGGGATCATCGGACATTTCCAGGATCGGGAGCCACCGGGTGCTGACTGACAGCCACGTACTGATCCAAGCAGTCGAGGAACCCAGGCGCCGAGACGGCTATCCGTCTAGGAGTGCAATTCGTTCGCATGACTCGCATCTACGCCGCAATGGCGGACTCCCTGCTCGTGGCGACCGAAGAAGCGGGGGACGTCCGCGTCACCGAGCGGCTGCGAACCCACGACCTCAAGTGCGTACTCGCGACGGCCGCACGACCCGACCGCGTGCTCGTCGGCACCTTCGACGACGGACTCTACCGGAGCACTGATCGCGGCGACACTTTCGAGCGAGTCGGAGCAGACACCATCGAGTCGTCGACAGTGATGTCACTGGCAGCCAGTCCCGCTGACCCGGACGTGGTGTGGGCCGGAACGGAACCCAGCGCCGTCTACCGGTCGACGGACGGCGGGGAAACCTGGCGCCGACGACCGGGGGTGACCGACCTGCCGTCGGCAGCCGGGTGGTCGTTTCCGCCGCGGCCGTCCACCCACCACGTCCGCTGGCTGGAGGTCGATCCACGCGACCCCGAACACCTCTACGTCGGGATCGAAGCGGGCGCACTGATCCGGACGGACGACGGCGGCGAAACCTGGCGGGACCACCCCGACGGAGCGCGCAGGGACAATCACTCGATGGCGACGCACCCGGATCGCGAAGGCCTCGTCTACACGGCCGCGGGCGACGGGTTCGCGGTCTCCAGAGACGGCGGCGACACGTGGTCGCATCCACAGGACGGGCTGGACCATCGATACTGCTGGAGCGTCGTCGCAGACCCGGGAGATCCGGACCGACTCGTCGTGTCCGCCGCACGCGGCGCACGGACGGCCCACTTTCCCGGCGCGGCCCAGTCGTACGTCTACCGGCGCGACGGGCGCGACGCGGCGTGGCAGCGCGTCGACAGCGACGTCTTGCCGACCGGTGAGGGAGTCCTCCGCGCGGTGCTCGCGACGACGGGGGAAGCAGGCGTCGTCTACGCGGCGAACAACCACGGCCTGTTCCGCTCTGCCGACGCCGGCTCGTCGTGGGACGCTCTCGACGTCCCGTGGCCGGAGCGGTTCGAGTCACAGACGTGCCGCGGACTGGCGGTCGTCGCATAGCGAACAGGGGACACGGCGGCTCCGACGGACGGTGTGTCCCACGACCGCGACCCGTCCGCCGGCAGGAGTCAGGTCACGTCGCGGGCTGGTCCCGTCCACATACGTGAACTTTCGCTGGCGAAGGGGCGCAGGGCAGGGAACAACGAAAGTATTTGTCGCACGAGACGGACTCCAGTGACATGTACGACTTCGTCGTGGTGGGTGCCGGGCCGGCGGGTTCGCGGTTCGCCCGCCGGGCCACCGAGTGTGGGCACGACGTCCTCGTCTTCGAGCAGGGAGAGGTGGGGAAGCCGCTGGCCTGTTCGGGCCACGTCAGCACGGACGTCTGGGAGTACACCCCGCCGGGGGCGCGTGAGGAACTCCTCCAGAACGAGGTGTCCGGCGCACGGTTCCACCGCGGTGGCCCCGAGAGCGACGCGCATCCCTTCTACAAGGACGAGGTGATCTCGAACGTGATCGACCGCGTCGGCCTGGACAAAACACTCGCGGACGCGGCCCGTGACGCCGGTGCGGACCTCAGAGAGCGACACACGGTCCTGTCGGTGCGCGAGCGGCGCGACCACGTGGAGGTGACGGCCCGCGGACCGGACGGGACTGATACGTATCAGGCGCGCATGGTCGTGGGCTGTGACGGGCCACGGTCACGCGTCCGGACCGAACTCGGCCTCCCGGAGCCGGGTGAGTTGCTCCACGGCGTCCTCGGATTCACCGAGGAGCCCGACCACGACGATTTCGTGGACGTCCACCTGACAGTCCCGACGTTCTTCGCCTGGCGCATCCCGCGCGGGGACGCCGGCGTGGAGTACGGCCTGGCGACGCCGCCCGGCGACGACGTGCGCGCCGAGTTCGAGGCCTTTACCGACGCGTACGGCGCCGAGACGACCCGTCGCTGTTCGGGACTGATTCCAATCGGCCCACCGAAGCGCGTGACGGGGCGGCGGGGGTTCCTGATCGGGGACGCCGCCGCCCAGACCAAGCCGTTCACCGGGGGCGGCATCCTCTACGGGATGACGGCCGCCGACCACGCTGCACGGGAGATCGATCCGACAGATCCGGGGTCGCTCGGGGACTACGAGCGGGCCTGGCGCGACGACCTGCGCTCGGAGATTCGCCTGGGCCACCTCGTCAGGGCCGGCTACTCGATGCCGGGACCGGTTCAGGAAGTCGGCATGCGAGCGTTCTCTGGTGAGATCGGCGTCCACATGGACCGACCGAGCACGATGTTCTCGACGGAACAGTTGAAAGCGCTGCTGTCGCGCACCTGAGACTGAGCCTGAAGGCGCTCCCGGCCGTGTGACGAGACATGCGCGCTTCAAGATTCACACTGGCTGCGGCCGTCCTCGCACTGCTGGCCTGCCCGCTGGCGATCATCGCTCCCTTCGCCCTGAACGTCCCGCCCGGGCCGCGCGGCGGGATCTCGCTGTCGGGACTCGTCGGCGGCATCTTCGCAGGATACAACGTCTACGCGGTCTGGCGAAGCGGCCGACCGCACTTCGCAGCGGCGGTGATGGCGACTGTCTTCGGCGTCTGGCTCATCCTCGCGCCGCTCCAGTACGACGTGGACGCACCCATGATCGCGACGACGCAGTTCGCCGGTATGGTGCTCGCGTCCTTCGGCGGCTTCTCCGCGCTGGAGGCAGTGCAATCGCGCTGGGTCGACGCCGGCGAGCGGGCGACAACGAGAGACTGACGAGTACCGCGGTCCAGCCCTGGCTCCCGTCGTCAGTCCTCGTCGCCGTCGGACGAGAGGTTCTGGACGACGCCGACGGTTCCCTGGAAGCCGTTGTCGAGCGGGAGCAGGGAGATCGAGAGGTCGGCAGTCAGGTGCTGGCCGGACGCGTCCCGGGCCGCGACGGTCATCTCGCAGGTCCGCCTCCCCGTTTCGAGGAGTTGACGAATCGCCGAGCGGCAGCGCTCGACGTCTCGATCACGGAGCAGAACTGAGACGTGTTCCCCCACGAGCGACGCCCGGTCGTAGCCGGCTGCCGACGACAGCGCGGCGTTCACGTACGTGAACCGACCGTTGCTATCGAGCGTGTAGATCGGCACGCCAGCGACCTCGACGACCGACCGAAAGCGTTCGACCGCGTCTTCGGAGTCGAGGGGAGTGACACACATGAGCGAAACTCGCCGAACGGTAATTATAGCCTTTTTGTAACCGTGGTCGACCCGGAACCGCTCACTCGGCAGCCGGATACGTCGGCAGTCGCGCAGAGGCGTCCGACCCGTCGACGAACGGGAGGTCGACGACGGACGCGGCCACGTCCTCGCCCGCGACGCGGACGGTCAGGTCCTCGGCGTCGGTCTCGAAGTCGACGAACGCGAGCGCGATCGGCTCCTCGCGGTCAGGGCTGTCGACGGCGCGCGTCACTTCGCCGACGGCGCTGTCACCGGCGAAGACGGCTGCGCCGGCGTCGGGGACCGCCTCGACGGTGAGCCCGACGAGTCGCTGGCTGGGTCGGCCGCGGTTCTCGACGCGGGAGACGACTTCCTGGCCGACGTAACAGCCCTTCTCGAAGTCCAGGGCGTTGCGGACGCCGGCGACGTTGGGAATGCGGCCCTCCAGTTCCGTCTCGAACAGTGGCGTCCCGGCCTCCAGGGTCAGCGTGTCCCAGGTTCGGTAGCCGAAGGGAGCGGCGTTCATCCCGCGGTTGACGAGCGTATCGAACACGTCTTCGGCAGCGTCGGCGGCACAGATCACCTCGTAGCCCTCCTCGCCGGCGAGGCCGTCGCCGCGAACGACGGTGACGCCGGCGTCGACCATGGACCCGCGGACGAACGAAAGGTGTTCGTCGGGCGAGGCGGCCTTGTTGAGGACGCTGGCGATCTTCTCGGTCGCCTTGGGGCCGTGGACGCCGAAGACGGCGAAGTCGTCAGTGGCGTCGCGGATCGACACGTCCTGGATGAACGTCTTGCTCTCCCAGTCCTCGGCGACGGCGTCGGTCCGTGACGGGGGCACGAAGACGAGGAGGCGCTCGCCGGCGTTGTAGACGTACATTTCGGTCGTGATCGCGCCCTGTGGGTCGAGCAAGAGTGCGTAACAGCCCTGGCCGTCGGTCGCGGGGACGCGGTTGGAGACGGCGTTGTCGACGAACTCGCGGCGGTCGTCGCCGTCGACGACGAGGACGCCGTAACCGAACTCACAGACGCCGACGACCTTGCGGACGGCGCGGTGGGTTCGCTCCGGACGACCGTAGGTGTCGACGACGCGGCGACCGCCACGTTCCGTGAACGTCGCTCCGTGATCCTCGTGGACGTCCTGGAGGACAGTCATCACCGAGAAAAGGACCGTCGACGGCGTTAAAGCACCGGTTCGGGACGGTCCGTTAGCGGCCGAGCCACGCGCGAATCTGGTCCAGCAGGGACTGGTCTTCCTCGGGGTCGTACTGCCCGATGGCGTGGTCCTCGGGGACGATCACTGTGCGGTCGTCCTCGTCGGTCGCTTCGATGAGTCCGTCGGCTTTCAGGTCCGCGAGCGCGGTTTCCAGTTCGTCGATGTCTGCGTCCACACGGGAACGTAGCTCGAAAACGGTCATGCCCTCGTCCCGTCGGTCGGCGAGAGCGTCCAGCACCGCGACCTGCGTGTCGCTGCGGTTGCGGTACTCCCGCTTTGCCCTCATACTCCCCCGTTCGGCCGGGTGGGTCTTACAGTTGTCCCTCGGCCCCACCGTGACGGCCTGTACCCAGTCGCAGCGTGCGCGGTCTCCTCCGCCGCACGGAACACGGTCACATCCGGACGCAGCTAAACTGCGTGCCAGCTATTTTCGAAATAATGACTCATCACATCTGGCAGATGTCAGGTCGATAAGCAGTACGCTTATTTACCGCACGGCGGCAATATCGTGTCAATGGGTATCAAGTGTTCGCTACTCGGGCACGATTTCAGCGGTTCGAAAGTCGAAGAGGAGCGAGAGGAACAGGGTAGCGAAGTCCTGATCACGATCAAGGAGGTCGAAACCTGTGATCGCTGTGGCAAACAGCGCGTCGTCTCGGAGAACAAGGAAGTCACGTCGCTGGAGGCCGCGGAGGACGCGGCGGCCGACGACGCCGAGGAGATCGAGGACGCGACCGACGACGACGCCGAGGAACCCGAGACGGGTTCGTCCCCGTCCGGAGTGACCCCGACGCCGGACATCGACGCGGCCGAGGACGACGCCGAACTCATCGGCGAGGCCGAAGACGAGGACGAGGCGCCCGCCAGCGACGACAGCGACGCCGAACAGGAACCGGACCACCAGCCCGACCCGGCCACGACGGGCGAGGACGAACCGGACCAGTCGGTGACTGCGGCTGACGACGACGCGGTCATCCTCGGCGATGACGACGACGACGAGCCGGACCGGGAACCCGGCGAATGGCCCGACGACGAGCCGGATCACGGCGTCGAAGCGGACGCCGAGTCCGAATCGACGGCTGAACAGAACGAGGAGGAGACGACGACCACCGAGGAGTGGCCCGACGAGTTCGGTCACGACGAAGCGACGAAGACCGCCCCGGAAGTCGAGTGGCCCGAAGAGGACGAGCCCGCCAAAAGCGAGTGGGAACCGACGGAGAACCTCACGAAACAGATCGACGGGGCCGACGTCGAACCGGCGGGGAGCGCAGCCATCACCGTTCCCGAAGGCGAGTTCGAGTGTCCCGAATGTGGCTTCAGGACCTCCGTCGAGGAGTCGTCGCTCCGTGCGGGCGACTTCTGTCCGGACTGTCACCGTGGGTCGCTCGAACACCGCGCGGAAGATCAGACGCGAAAAGAGTAAAACGGCTCCTGTGTATACGTCCGTTCATGCGGGAGTACAAGATGCGTCGGGGCGAACATCTAGAAGAGCGCGTACCAGACATGAAAGCGAAGATCGAGGAGACCTTCGGCCCGGTGAGCGGCACCGAGGAGTACAAGGGCAGTGATCTGTACGTCGTCGAAGACCCGGACAATCCCGTGTTCGAGCGGATCACGGCGGGCACTGTCGAATACAGCGGCAAGAAAGACAAACTCGGCGTCGACTTCGAGGAGCGACCGGCCGAAGAAGTCATCGCCGCGGGCGAGGCCGAGGCCGCCGCCGACGCCGTCGACGCGAAAAACGACTTCCTCCTCGAATGTACCGGACGTGACGCGAAAAGCCGGCGCGACTCGATGAAACGCGCCGTCGAAGACGACGCCGACAAGCCCGACAACGTCTGACGTCGTATCTCCACCGCGTTTTCAACCCCTCAGCTAACGGATAGCTACGCGTCACTCATTTATACCTGGCTGTCATAGGTTAACATACGCCTCGCCCGGAGGCGGTCAGAAGTATCCGGTCGCCGAGTCGGTCCCGTGTTCCCGCGTCGTTACTGACAGAGACGAGATCGGATGGATGGTTTGGTTTGGATTCGCCCTGCCGGGGGCGAACACTGGCAGTCGTGCGTCACCACGACGTCAGCACAGTATCCGGCTCACACGCCATTTGCATATGCTTTCTGGTAGTATCGAACCGCTGAGAAGCGACGCGTCGTCAGGTGGCTCGCGGCGAGTGCAGGAGCTACCGTTCGGCCGCGAAGATGCCGTAGGTCCAGAGGCCGTCGTCTAAGGTTTCGTGCTGGTAGCGAGCGGCGACGCGGTTTTGCGCCTGGGTCTCGGTGCGCAGGCCCGTCTTCAGCATGACCTTCTCGATCGGTGCGGCGAGTCGGCTGACCCAGTAGAGTCGCTTCGAGGAGGGCATGACGTTCTCGGTGGCGTCCTCGAACCGGATGTCGTCGAAGCCGCGTTCGTCGAGTTCTTCCCGGAACGTATCGGCACCGGCGAGGTTCGGGACGGCCCACCCGTCGAGCCACTTGTCCATCGACTCGCGCTCGTGGGGCGTCATCTGGTCGACTGCCCGGAACCCGTCGGAGAGAACGAGCCGGCCACCGTCGTCGAGCAGCCGCGCGGCCTCCGCGATGAAGTCCGCCTTGTCCTCGGCGTGGCAGATGGCCTCGATCCCCCAGATCACGTCGAAGGAGTCGTCGGGGTACGCGGTGTTCGTGAAGTCCTGCCGTGAGAACGAGACGCGGTCGTCGACGCCGCGCTTGCTGGCGAGGTCCCGAGCTTTTCGGAGCTGCATCGGCACGAGGTCGATCCCTTCGACGGTCGCACCGCGGTGGTCGCCGAGCCAGACGGAACTCCCACCGACGCCGCAGCCACAGTCCAGGACGCGATCGTCGGGACCGACGTCTACCTTGTCCGCGAGCACGCGGTTCATGTTCTCGACGGCCGCCCCGTGTGTCGAGTACTCCTCATCGTGGTAGCCGGCGTGGAGCCCGTGACTGACGGGCAGTTGCCAGATGAGTTGATAGTCGATGTGGCTCTCGGTGTAGTACTCTGCAATCGTCGCTGTGTCCATGCTCCCAGCCCCCATGGCTGTATAATTAACATAAATGCAGCAGTAACTAACTTTCGGTGCGCGAGAATTCTACTTGGAAAAGTTCGGAATTAATTTGAGATCCTACTCGTCCGTCTTCGGAGTGGAGAGGAGACAGGAAGTCGCAAAACGACAGACAGTGGTTCGATCGTCGGTCAGACTAGACGGCGGACGGCCGGGTTCACTCCTCGTCGTCGACGATCTTAATGCCGCGGTTGTTCACCGCGGACGGGTCAAGGCCGACTTCGTTGAGGAACGTTCGGTATTCGCGTTCGCACTGTTCGGCGTCCTTCTGTTTGTCCGAGGCGTGGTCACAGAGGTCCGCGAGTTCCACCGGGACGTCGTTGGTGTAGACGATCCAGTGGTTGACCAGGTCCGACAGCCGGCGGATGGGGCTGGTGAAGTGGCCGTAGATCTCGAAGTTCAGTGCGTGGTGGCCGCCGAAGGGGTCGGACATGTACTTCGCCCGGGGCATCACCTTCATCACGGCGCGCTGGATCTGGTGGAGCTGTCGGTCCGGCGCGTCCTCCAGGGTCTCGTTGACGGCGATCCGCGGGTCGTCGTGGCTGGCCGAGACGGAGACGCCGTCCAGGTCCTGGATCTCTCGGAGTGCCTCGTTCCACTGGTCGGGCGTCGGCTGTGGGTGGACGCGGTACATCGCCTCGAGCCCGCGCGACCACTGGAGCTCGTGCGTGACGGCCTTGTTGGCCTTGAGCATGCACTCCTCGATGATGGTATGCGCGCGGTCCCGTGCGGGGTTCAGGACGAGCGAGCCGTCCTCCTTGCGCTGTTCGTGGAGTCGGTCGGCGAGTTCCCACACCTGCTCGCACTTCGTCGCGAGGTCCACGTCGGCGTCCTCCAGCAGGTCGTCGGCGCTGTCCGGATCGTCGAGCAGCGTCTCGGCCTGGGAGTACGTCAGTCGCGCGTCGCTCCGGATGACGGACTTGTAGATGTCGATGGTCTCGTAGGAGAGCGTCTCCGGGTCGAGGTGCATCTCGACGGTGTGGGCGAGGCGATCCTCGTGAGGGACCAGCGAACAGACGGTCTCGGCGAGGATCGGCGGCAGCATGTGGATGGTGTAGCCCGGGAGATACACCGTGTTGGCGCGTTCGAGGGCTTCGGTCCACATCTCGCTGTCGGGGTGGACGTAGTGGGTGACGTCGGCGATGTGGACCCAGAGGACGATCTCGTCGTCGCGAACGTCGATCGAGATCGCGTCGTCGAAGTCCTGGGCGTCGACGGGGTCGGTCGTCCAGGCGGTCATGTCCCGGAGGTCCTCCCGGTCGTCGATTTCGTCCTCGATCTCCTGCTGGACGTCCTCGGTGCGTTCTTTCGCTTCGTCCAGCACTGCCTGCGGGAACTCGTCGCGAATATCTAACTTCTCGAACAGTTCCTCGCGCTTGTTGGCGAGGTGGCGGGCCATCTCCGCGTCGATCTCGACGGGGCCTTGCCCCTCCGCGGTCCCGGCCTCGGCCTGGTCGCTCATGACGGTCGGTACGACTAGGCCACAATTAGGTTTGTCGAACGAACTGACCGCAGCGAACTGCCGATCAGGACTCCGGTGGGGAGTCGCGCTCCCGTTCGATCAGTTCGTGATACCGGGCGAGGAACGCGTCCTGGTCACACTCGCCGGCCGCGCTCTCGACGAGCAGCGATTCCAGGCCCCTGCGCGGCTGGTGACAGAGGTCACGATGGCAGCGCTTACAGAGGTGCTCGAACTCCTTGTTCTCGCGGTCCCATCGGTCGCCGTGTTTGTCGTACTCACGGGCGTTACTCCGGGCGACCGACCTCCCGCAGGCGATACAGGTGACCTGCGAACCGTCCCGGGTTCGCCGGGAACCCCACATACCAACCGGTTCGACTGGGTCCTACTTAGCACTTTTCGAGCCGGCACTGGAACTGTATGGGGCGAAAATCACCGCACGTCCGACAGCGCCACGGCGTGGTCGCGGTCGGCAGTGAGCCAGGCAGTATACAGGCTGTCTACTTCGTCCGTCGAGAAGATGGTGACCTCCGACGGGTCGTCCCAATCGTCGTACATGCACTCCAACTCGAACGCGGGTAACTGGTCGAACGGAACGTCGGCTTCCTGTTCGGACCTGTCGACAACACTCATAGCTGGCTCACCTCTGTGTCGGCGCCCTGCCGACCAGTCTGGCCAGCAGTCGGCAACGCGGCCCACCGCTCGACCGGCTGTGACGACGAGGGCGCCATCTAGCCGAACGTGTGAGATGGATTGACAAAATACTTCGGCGCACAGTATCATATGTGATAATTGGAGGTGGATGGAAGCGCGGAGCGGTCGATTTATGCGGTGAGCGGGCACACGGTCGGGTATGCAGGTCAAGTCTCGACACCATCTTCGCGCGGACGCCGTCTCCGACCTGGAGACGGCCCTCGGAGAGCAGTTGGGCGTCGATCTCGACGCCGACACCTACGAGAAGGTCGAACTGGAGGGGACGGCGTTCGACATCGTGCTCGTCGACGGCGAGCCGGCAGTGGTGTACATAGATGATGAGCCGTTCCTGACGGTCCAGGGCGCAAACGAGTACGACCCCGAGCGCAGCATCGTCACCGTCGACGCCGGCGCGATCTCGTTCGTCAGCGACGGCGCGGACGTGATGCGGCCCGGGATCACCGAAGCCACCGACGACATCGCTGAGGGTGACCTGGTCGTCATCGCCGAGGAGACCCACGGCAAGATTCTGGCTATCGGTCGCGCCCGAACGAGCGGTGACGACATGGTCGGCGACGAGGGCAAAGTCGTCGACTCCATCCACCACGTCGGCGACGAGCTGTTCGAATTCTCGGTCTGAGAGTCGGTTTCGGTCGCGACACAGTGACGGACGGCGTAGCGCTCGCAAACCACGAAGCGGCAGACGATTCGGAGACGAACTGTGGCAGGTGCAACGCAACTCATCACGCTGGTCGTCACGATCATGGGTCTGGGAGTCGCTTCCCAGGTCATCGCCGACAGGCTCAGAGTCCCGAGCGTCCTCTTTCTGATCCTTGCTGGCGTGATCGTCGGGCCGGAGGGACTGGGCTACATCACCCCAGCGGAGTTCGGTGGCGCTCAGACGCTGCAGGCCATCGTCGGCCTCAGCGTCGCCATTATCGTCTTCGAGGGCGCCTTCCACCTCCACCTCGAACGGCTCCAGGAAGCGCCCAGAGAGACGATCCGGCTCGTCACCGTCGGTGCCGTGGGCACGTTCGTCGGGACGGCCGTCGTCGTCCGCTACGCCCTGGAGACCGGCTGGGATCTGGCCTTCCTCGTCGGCTCCCTGCTGGTGGCGACCGGCCCGACCGTGATCACGCCGATCGTGAACGTCGTCCCCGTCCGCGAGCGGGTCGCCTCCACGCTGGAGACCGAAGGCGTCGTCAACGACGTCACCGCAGCCATCCTCGCCATCGTGATGTTCGAATTCGTCGTTCTGCAGGACAACGGGCTCGAAACCGTCGTCGTCGAGTTCCTCCGACGGCTCGGAATCGGCATCGCCGTCGGCGTCGCCGTCGCGGCCATCGTCTGGTTCCTCCTTCGACACGTCGACCTGTCCGTTGAGAACGCACCGCGGAACGCCCGGCTCATCGTCCTCATCGCGGCACTTGCGGCATACAGCGTCGCCGAGACGTTCGTCACCGAAGCAGGTATCGCCGCCGTCGCGGCCAGCGGGTTCGTCCTCGGAAACGTCGAAATTCCCTACCGCGAGGACATCGAGCAGTTCAAAGGCGACGTGACGCTGCTCGTGCTCGCCTTCGTGTTCATCGTCCTCGCGTCCCTGTTGTCGCTGTCCGACCTCCGGGCGCTGGGCATCGGCGGGCTGCTCGTCGTCGTCGGCGTGGCGGTCATCCTCCGACCCGTCCTGGTCATGCTCTGTACCGTCGGCGACCGACTGACGGTTCGAGAGCGGCTGTTCGTCAGCGCCATCGGGCCGCGGGGAATCATTCCGGCTAGCGTCGCCACGCTGTTCGCGCTCGAACTCCAGTCCCAGAACCCCAGCGCGGCGACGACGCTCGTCGGCACGGTGTTCCTCGTCATTCTCGCGACCGTCGTGTTTCAAGGGGGCCTGGCACGACACATCGCACAGACACTGAACGTGATTCCGATGCGCGTCCTGATCGTCGGCGGCGGTCGCGTGGGCAAAGCACTCGCAGAGCGACTGGAAGACCGCGGGGAAGACGTCGTCATCATCGAGAAAAACGAATCCAAGGTCGACCAACTGCGCACGGACGGGTTCACCGCCCGGCAGGGCGACGGCACCAAGCGCGAGACACTGCGAGCGGCGGGCGCCGAGAACGCCAAAGTCGTGGCCAGCGCGACCCGCTCGGACGACGTGAACCTGCTGGTCGGGCAACTCGCCAGGAACACGTTCGACGTCGGAACGGTCGTCGCCCGCGTGAACGAACCCGCCAACGTCGACGCCTTCGAGGACCTCGACATCGAACCGATCTCGACGGGAATGTCCGTCGCCTGGTCGATGGACAACGTGATCGAGCGGCCGGCGATCGCCCGCTGGATGACCGAACTGGACCGCACCGGCGACGTCCAGGAGGTCGAGGTGACCGCCGCCGCCACTGCGGGCACGACCGTCTCGGAACTCGCCGACGAGCTGCCCGACGACTGTTACATCGCACTCATCAGTCGCGAGGACGACAACCGCATCCCACACGCCGACGAGACGATCGAACGCGGCGACCACCTCACGTTCATCGGCCGCAAACCCGCCGTCCGCGAAGCGATCTCCTACTGCCAAGCCTGACCGGCTACTCCCCGGTCGGCCAGCGGTCGCCGCAGGAACCACCGTCCCGAAGCGCGCCCGACCTAGTCTCATATTATTTATATATGTCTGACGAAAAACCTATACTTTTCCCGGAGAGTTTGCGGTGTATGGGCTTCATGAACAAACTCATCGGGGACGCCGGGGCGTCACGGCGAACGGACGACTACGTTGAACTCGATGGGGTCAACGCACCGGAACCGGAAGCAGAAACGCAGGTCCACATCGCTCGCATCAGCGAGAAGCAGGACGTCATCGACATCAAAGACACCGTCTACGCCGGTGACATCGTGATCGCCGACATCACGCGGCACACGACCCAGGACCGGACGATGGATCAGATCACGGACGAACTGCAGCAGGTCGCTCGCGGCGTCGGCGGCGACATCGTCCAGAAGGACGAAGACCAGATCATCATCACCCCTCGCGGCGTCAAGGTCAGCCGCGAGAAGCTCGGGCGGTAACGCGGCGCTCCGAGGCCCGTTAGATCGCGCGAAGCCACTTTTCTGGGGGGGTCACTCGGCTACCGGTACGTTTTCGTCGGCCGGCGTCCAGGCGAAACAGAGGATACTCCCGACGCTCGCGACGACCATGCCGACGAGGAGCCCACCGAACGCGACGGGGAACGAGATCGTCGCCAGGACGAGCCCGGCGAGTCCGATCGCCGTCGAGTACTCGGGGCGCGTAAGCACGCCGACGCCGAGGAAGACGAGCAGCGCGCCGACGACCACACCCAGACTGACGACCGACTGGCTCTGGAGCATGCTCGTCTGCAGGAGAAACTGCAGCGACGGCCAGGCGATGACGAGACCGCCGGCGATGAGGGCCAGTGCCCCCCAGAAGGGGCGGGTCGCTCGCCACTCGCCGAACGTAATGGTCTCGTCGCCGGTCATCGACGCCTCGGTCTCGCTCACGGCCCCATCGCCGCTCTGCGTTGAGGAGAGTGACACGATCATAGTCAGTCCGTCATGGTTCCGTTCAGGCAGTTCGACGGCGGTTCCGTGGGGTGTGCGTCCGCCACCGGGCGATCACGCTTGCCCGGCCTGACTTTTAGCTTGAAGTTAGTCAGCGTCGTCTTCGTACTCCCGAGCTGGTGGCCAAGCAGGGTCGCGTCCTTGCCGTCGGTGAGCGTCGGGTTCGAGTCCACTTTGAATCGGATGTCGTTGATCGTCCCCTGCCCGGACTCGTTTTGAGGCGTACAGGTCCAGTAGTCGACGTTGTCGACCTTGATCCCGGGGTCCTCGATCAGCGGGATGTCCACGAGGTTCAGCCGCGCCTCGTTGTTCTCGGCGCGGTACTCCGAGATGTACACCGACACCGCCCGAGGGTCCTCGCCGTCCTCCGTGTCGGCGATCGCCTGCGTCGCCGAGAGTTCGACGTGTTCGAACGTGTTCTTGTCCCGGTTGTAGAAGTTCTTGAAGATGAGGAAGTCGTTGATGATGACCTTCCGGCCCTTCGCGCTGTCCAGTTGCTGGCGCGCGACGCGGTCGAACGAGCCTGCCGCCCGCTCACTCGAATCGACGTTTGCGTCGAGACACGGCTCGGTGAAATCGAAGTCGATCGGCATCGTGATCAGCGGGTCTTCGGGCTGCGGGCAGTTCGCCTGATAGCTGTAAAAGCCCGCGTCGAGCGTTCCCTGGTCGAGGACGAGTCCACCGAGTTCGCCCTGCTGCTGGGGGACCCGCTCCTGTGCAGTCACGGCGGGCGCACCGTTGAGGATCAGGAGCGCGACCATGCCGACGACGAGCAGGGACCGCCCGTGGCCGAGGACGGAGTCGAACCGGCCGAAGCGAACGGCCGGTCCGCTCGCCCGCCACCCCACACAGAGGACCGCGCCGACGCCCGCGACGAGCAGTGCGGAGAACACCACCTTCGGATGCTCGATCGGGGTCGGGGCGTACAGCATCCCGACGACGTCCGCCAGCGCGACGCCGCCACCGATCGCGCCCGCGACAGCCGAGTGAGCAGGGCGGGCGACGACGACGAGGGCGGCGACGAACGCGATCAACGGCGCCGCCACGCCCGCGATGCCAGCCGGCGTCACGCGTGACAGCGAGGCACCGCCCAGCAGCGCAGTCGCCTGCCAGGTGAGCACCAGGCTCCCGAGTGCAAGGAGGAGCGCACCCGCAGACGGCCGACCGCTCGCCCACGCACCCAATCCCGATCCGGTGGGAGCGTCTGCCGGCGAGTCGTCAGCGTTCGTCTCGTGGTCCTGCGCGCCTCGGTCGGTGTCCGTGTTACGTGCCATACTCGTAATCCCCGTCGCTGTTGACGTCCCACTGCACCCGCAGGTCGAGGTTCGACAGCTGGACCTGATCGGCAGTCAGACTCGACATCTCGATTCGTGCGTTGTACAGCTGGAATCCGGGCTTCTCACTCTTTTTGACGGCGCCCGGCGTGCTCCCGCCGACTTCCATCGGGTCGTCCGTGTTCGGCGCGTCTTCCGGGTTCGGCCCCGCGTACGAGTAGAACTGCTCGAACCGCGACTCGTTGTAGCGCTCGTCGAGGACGAACCCGCGCCAGCGTGCGGTGCTGGCCGTCAAATCGTTCGTCCTGAACGTCACGCCCTGCAGCGTCGCCGTGTCACTCTGGATCAACAGCCGCATCGTCCCGTTGAGACCGGGCACGTCGCTCACGTCGAGCGTCTTCTTCAGCGTCAGATACTCCGCGTAGCTCTTCGTAATCCGGAACTTCGCAGCGGGAACGCCGGTCGTTCTCGTTTTCGACGCCGTCGAGATCGATTGCTCCGCACCCAGATAGTTCGCCTCCACGACGAACCCCCCCGACGGGGACAGTGGTGCCGAGACAGCTAACCCCACCCCGGAACTCATCACCAGCAGTCCGACGAGCGCCCACAACGAGAGCAACACGCCAACGCCGCTGGCTAATCGTTTGGTGTCGTACATGCGTCAGTCCTCACAGACCTGCCGCGAGTCCCCGACCACCGACCAGTCAGCAGCACCAACGCCGAGCACAGCGACCGATCCACTGCGAGATACCCGGCTACCGCTTTGCACACTGCGCGCTACGACGATGTGGTGCCGTCCCCCCGGTAGTTAGCTCGGTCGCGGTCACTTCGTCCACGGACCGATCGGAGCCAACTCGCGTTCGGTCTCTTGGCCCCGACATGGATACCAAGTTACATCAATGTTCCGACCAGGAAGGAAAATTCGAATGCGGGAAGTTTACGAATTAACTGTACCGTACGGCAGAAAACAACCCCCAAAGACGGAAGGGAGTTCGTACTGCTTAACCGCTCGCGACCACAGGTTCCGGACATGCCGCAGGCAATTCGGGCCCGAGATCTCGAGAAGGATTACGGCGACGTGCGGGCCCTCGACGGGCTCGATCTCGCCGTCGAATCCGGCGAGTTCTTCGGCCTGCTTGGACCGAACGGTGCCGGAAAGACCACGTTCATCAACATCCTCGTCGGCCTGGTCCACAGCACGGACGGCGACGTGAGCGTATTCGGCCACGACGTCGAACGCGAGTACCAACAGGCGCGGGACGCCATCGGACTCGCCCCCCAGGAGTTCAACGTGGACCGGTTCTTCCCGATCAAGGAAGTCCTCGAACACAAAGCGGGCTACCACGGGATTTCCCGGGCGGAGGCCAGCCGCCGGGCCGAAGAAGCGCTCCGAACCGTGGGCATCTACGACAAGCGAGACACCCGATTCGACTGGCTCTCCGGCGGGATGAAACGCCGGTTCATGCTCGCCCGCGCACTCGTCTCGGACCCGGATCTGCTCATCCTGGACGAGCCGACGGCCGGCGTCGACGTCGAACTTCGACGCGACCTCTGGGACCTCATTACGGATCTGAACGACGACGGTACCACGATCTTGCTCACCACCCACTACATCGAAGAGGCAGAGCGGCTCTGCGATCGCGTCGCCATCATGGATCAGGGCCGGAAAGTCGAGGTCGCCAGTCCCGACGAGCTGATGAATCGCGGGACCGATAAGCTCACGATCGGTTTCCGGTCGCCACCGTCGACTGCGCCCTCGCTCGGCCTTCCCGACGTCCGCGACGTCACGCTGACTGACGACCGGCTCGTCGTGACCGCTGCACGCGGAACGGCCATCGTCCCGGACGTGCTGCGCGAACTGGAGTCACAGGGGTACGAAGTGAGCGACCTGGACATCAAACGTGCCTCCCTCGAAGAGGTGTTCGTCGATCTGACCCGCACGGAGAGTGCCATCGAAGCGTGAGTCGAGATTCCACCGACGCGCTCGCTGGTAACGGCGAGCGTCCGACCGACGCGCACGGCGACGCGGAGTCGAGCGTCCTCGATCGCCTGTTCCCGACCGGGTTCCGGACGCTGTTCCGACGGGAAGTCCTGCGGTTCGTCCGTCGGCCGCGCAACACCTTCCTGCCGCCGGCCATCACGAACGTCCTCTACTTCTCGGTGTTCGGCGTCATTCTCGGCGGTCGCATCGACCAGATCGCCGGGTTCTCCTACATCGTGTTCATCCTGCCCGGCCTGATCGTGCTCGGCGCGATCTCGAACGCCTTCGAGAACGCTTCGTTCTCGATCTTCCACGGCCGCTGGAACGAGTACATCCACGAGGTGCTGACCTCACCGCTCCCGTACACGTCGATGGTGCTCGCCTACATCTTCTCGTCGGCGCTCCGGGGCGTGCTGGTCGGGATCATCATCGGCCTGGTCGGCCTGGGCTTTACCTCAGTGAGCGTCGCCCAGCCGCTGTATCTCGTCGCGTTCATGCTCGTCATCAGTCTGCTGTTCGCGGGCTTCGGCGTCATCGGCGGCCTCTGGGCGCGGGATTTCGACTACCTGACCGTGATGAACCAGTTCATCGTCCGCCCGTTGACGTTCTTCGGCGGCGTGTTCTACTCGCTCGACATCCTGCCGCCGCTCTATCAGACGCTCTCGCTCCTCAATCCGATGGTGTACATGGTCAACGGCGTCCGCTACGGCTTCCTCGGGTACTCGGACGTTAAGCCCGGCCTGTCGCTCGTCGTCCTCACCGGACTGACGCTGGCGGTGATCCTCGTCGACATCGCACTGTTCCGACGCGGGTACGGCCTGGTCGACTGAGCACCCGCACGATTCCTTTTGTGGGACGCGCGCGTACACGCGAGATGATGAGTCCCGTCCTCGCGGTCAACCGACGGAACCTCAGTGCGCTCGGGGTCGTGTCCGGACTGTTGGCCGTCGTCTACCTCCTGGTACCCCACCCGGTCGCACAGTACGGCGCGTGGCTCGTCGTCTTCGTCGTCTGGATGGCGTGGTTCGTCCTCGCCGGCATCGACTGGCTCTCGCAGGCCGACTTCTGACGGGAGAGCAGTATTGTCCGGATCGGTGATAACCACCCACACACGAGTGGCAAGTCGTGAGGGCTTTGTACCCTGGGTAGGTACGTCCTACTGTCACGGGACGGCAACGGAACCACCCCACATTTCCCCCACCCCCCACATCGACGTCTCGTGACGCCATCTGGCTCTTCACTCGAGCCGGTTACCACACCACCTCTCTCTTTCCACACTGTCTATTAGTCACCGACTACCTGTGGGACGGCGGCCAATTGTTTTTGCGCGCGTGGCCCGAATACCGGGTATGGGAGAGATCGACCCCGACACGCTGCTTCCGAGCGAGCGCATGCGCGAACAGGCAGTCGCCGGCGACGTGACGCAGATTCATCGCGGACAGCAGTACGCCGACGTTGGCGATACGTTTACCGTCGGCGAGACGACGTTCGAGATCGTCGAGGTAACCGATCGCACGCTCGGCGACATGACCGACGCCGACGCTCGTGCAGAGGGAGCCAGAGACCTCGCCCATTACAAAGAGATCCTCGAACACGCCCACGACAATTTCGAGTGGGACGACGAGTCCGAGATCGTCTGTCACCGCTTCGAGCCCCAGTAAGTCACCGCTCGGTGACGAGGAACTCCCGGCCCTCCGGCATCCGAGTCGTTATCTGCGGCGACACCGGCGGCTCTCCGTCGTCGTCACCGAGCCAATACAGTTCGTACTCACGACCGATCGTCGCGAGGACGAGCTGCGCCTCCAGCAGCGCGAACTGGCGACCGATACAGATGCGCGGGCCGCCGCCGAACGGCGCGTACGCGAAATCGTGCAGGTCGGTCCGGAGGTCGCCAGCCCACCGCGAGGGCCGGAACGTATCGGGCTCCTCGAAGAAGCGCTCGTCTCGCTGGACGACGCGAATCGGGAGGGTGACGACCGAGTCCTCTGGAATCCGGTAGCCGTCGACGACGACGTCGGCGTCCGTTTCCCGCGGCAGCATGTAGACGGGCGGAAACAGCCGCAACGTCTCTGTGACGATCCGCTCCGTGACCTCGAGGTCGTCGACGTCAGCGATCGTCGGTGGCCCGTCGAGGGCGTCCACCTCCGCGTGAAACCGTTCGCGGACCGTCGGGTTCGTCGCCAGCGCCCAGAACGCGAACGTCAACGTCGTCGCCGAGGTGTCGTGTCCAGCGAAGATGAGAGTCACCAGCTGATCGCGGAGCCGCTCGTCCGACAGCATCCCGCTGTCGGTCGCCCCTGCCTCCCGCAGTCCGACGAGCAGGGAGAGGAGATCCGTCGCCGCCGCCGGCTCCGTCGAGCCATTCCCAGCCGCGGCGTCGAGCAACCGGTCGGCTTCGGCCCGGAGCGTCCGTTTTCCCCGTTTGAACCGTCGACGCGCCGGCGTCGGCAGCCACTGGGGAAGCACGTACGAGGTGGGCCGAAACCACTCGTTCAGCGCTTCGGCCGCCTCCCGGAGCCGCTCGTCCCCGTCGAGTTCGAGTTCGCGGCCGAGCACCGTCGCGAACAGCACGTCCAGGGCCATGTCTCTGCACTCCTGCTGGAGTGCGAGCCGCTCCCCGTCGGCCCACCGACGGGTTCGACGGCGAATCTGCTCTACCATCCCGTCTGCGTACCCCGTCACGCTCTCCCGCGAGAACAGCGGCTGGAGCACGTCCCGCTGTTTTTGCCACTCGTCTCCCTCGACGGTCAGCAACCCCTCACCGAAGGCGATGCGGAAGTCCTCGCTCTTGCGAAACCGCTCGCGGTCGGTCAGCAACGCGCGCTTTAGGTAGTCGGGATGACCGAGTCCGTACACGTCCCCTTGACTGGGGATGCGAACCCGGACGACGTCCTGCGTCTCGAACGACCGCTCGATGAACCCGAACGGGTCGTACATCTGACGGACGAAGTGCAACTGCGGCGGTCCGAGGTTCGGAGGATAGGGCGGTACGGGCAGGTCGTCGCTGTCCCGGTCGCTCCCCACATCCCCTGACCCCGCTGTCTCTCTCCCGCCCCGGAACCACTGACCGAAGTCTGAGAGCATAGCATCACAATCGTCGGCCAGTCAAAATAATCCCGATGTCAGCAGAGATAAAGAGCGAGGGCGTCGTGACGATCAGTCCGTCGCGCTGTCGAACTGGGCGTCCTCGTGGCCGCGCCAGGTCGTGGGATCGTACAGGCGGCTCATCTCGCCACCCTGCTGACGGATCGCGACCGCGGTCGCAAAGAGGAACGCGGCCGCGAGGACCCGGCCAACCAGGACGAAACTGGTCGCGACCACGGCGTCGCCCAGTCCGTAATAGAGGCTCTGTTCGGCGACGACGACCGCCGCGAACGCGACGAGCGCCGGCGTGAACTGTCTGGTGACGGCTGCGATGCTGGTGCCCTCCTGTTCGCGAACGGTCGCGATCGCACACACGAGCGTGTACACGACAGCGATCGCCAATCCGACGGTCTCGACGAGCGCGACTGCCAGCGGCGGGCCGAGTAGATACGCGGCCCACCACGTGAAGACGAACGTGCCGAGCACGGCCGGCAGGACCCAGGTCGGCAGGTCCCGTGACGCCAGCACGCCGTCGTTGCCGGTCGCAGTCCGGTACATGGCCCGGACGCCGACGGCCCCGAACAGGAAGAAAAACAGCGTGGCACCCAGGCGAAACGTCCGCGCGCCGGCGACGAGACCCTCGCTCGTGGCGAGCAGTTCGACGAGTCCCGCGACCGCGTACACGCTGGCAGCACCGATCCCGACCGCGAGATACCGCCAGCGCTCGCGGTACGGCTCGGCCAGCACGTGATTCCGATAGCGCAGCAGATAGAACAGCAATACCCCCGTAGCAACGAGTACTGCAGCGAACCCGAGGACGCTGACCAGCGCCAGCGTCGCCGCCGACTCCGTGGCACCACCAGTCGCCAGTGGTCGTGCCGCTCGGAGCATCCGAGCGGGCGATACGAACTGGGCCAACGCGAGCAGCATCGCTATCATCGTACCTGACGATAACGCACGGGAGTACTTCAGCAGCCAGCGGATTCCCACCCGGTGAGAACCCGGCCCAGCCGAGTAACGAGTACGCGGACAGAATCCACCTGAACGACGGTGAGAATCCAGGGAGGGAACACGACGAACGCGACGCAACCGCACGCACCGTGACAGTGCCTGCTCGTCGTCGATCGGGTACCGGCAACTGATCGAACCCATCTTCCACGAGAAGGTAACGGTGCAATGAACTCGCAGGGAACGAAGCGGCCTGCCGTTTTGC
>NZ_JBHUDJ010000006.1:121556-138778 GCF_042678165.1 Halorientalis brevis
TAGCATCCGCCGAGCGGAGCGAGGCGGTTCACCGAGTGCGAGCGAAGCGAGCACTCGGCTGTTTTTAGTCCAGGTTTTTGCGAGGAGTGGTTCGCGGAGCGAACCCGACGAAGCAAAAAAGTGGAGTGGACTCGCGGGGATTTGAACCCCGGGCCTCTTCCTTGCGAAGGAAGCGATCTACCGCTGATCTACGAGCCCGCACGGCTTAGTATTGGACCGACGCCGTTATACCTTCCGTTTAGTCCTCGAAAGCGCGCGCGTGAAAACCCCGCGCGTGAGACGACGATATCGAACGACGGGGAGTCGTTCGTTCGTCGCGAACACCGTCGTTCGCTCAGTTCCGAAAGACGCCGGCGGCGTCTTTCGACCCTCGCAGACCGAAGGTCTGCTCAGTCCTCGAGGACGATCTCGATGGAGACGTCGTTGGGCACCTGGATGCGCATCAGCTGGCGCAGCGCCCGTTCGTCGGCGTCGATGTCGATCAGCCGCTTGTGAACGCGCATCTCCCAGTGTTCCCACGTGGCGGTCCCCTCACCGTCGGGGGACTTCCGCGAGGGAACTTCGAGCGTCTTCGTCGGGAGCGGCACCGGGCCGCTCAGCTTGACGCCCGTCTTGTCTGCGATCTCACGGACGTCGTCGCAGATGTCGTCCAGGTCCTCGGGACTCGTGCCTGCGAGCCTGACGCGAGCCTGCTGCATGCGTTAGTTAGGCTCCTCGACGTCTAGGACCTTACCGGCCGCGACGGTCTGACCCATGTCGCGGATCGCGAAGGAACCGAGTTCCTCGATCTCCGAGGACGGCTCGATGCTGAGTGGTTTCTGCGGACGAACCGTGACGACCGCAGCGTCACCGGACTGGATGAAGTCCGGGTTCTCCTCGGCGGTCTCGCCGGTGGACGGGTCGATCTTCTTGTCGATGGACTCGACGGTACAGGCGACCTGTGCCGTGTGAGCGTGGAAGACCGGGGTGTAGCCCGCCGTGATCACGGACGGGTGCTGCATGACGACGATCTGTGCCTGGAACGTCTCGGCGACGCTCGGCGGGTCGTCGGCCGGACCACAGACGTCACCGCGGCGGATGTCGTCCTTGCCGATGCCGCGAACGTTGAACCCGACGTTGTCACCGGGACCAGCCTTCGGGACCTCTTCGTGGTGCATCTCGATCGTCTTGACTTCGCCACCCACGTCGGACGGCTGGAACGAGACGTTGTCGCCCGTGTTCAGGGTCCCCGTCTCGACACGTCCGACCGGGACGGTCCCGATACCGGAGATGGTGTAGACGTCCTGAATCGGCAGGCGCAGCGGCGCGTCCGTCGGCGGCTGGGGCTCCGGCAGCTCGTTGAGCGCTTCGAGCAGCGTCGGGCCGTCGTACCAGGACGTGTTGTCCGAGGCCTCGGAGACGTTGTCACCCTCGAACGCGGAGGTCGGGATGAACTTCGCGTTGTCCGAGTCGAAGGCAACCTGCTTGAGCAGCGTCTTGACTTCCTCGACTACCTGGTTGTAGTCCGACTCGCTGTAGTCGACGAGGTCCATCTTGTTGACGGCGACGATGAGCTCGTCGATACCGAGCGTCTTCGAGAGGAAGACGTGCTCTCGGGTCTGCGGCTGGACACCGTCGTCCGCGGCACAGACGAGCACAGCGTTGTCTGCCTGGCTCGCGCCAGTGATCATGTTCTTGACGAAGTCGCGGTGGCCAGGACAGTCGACGATGGTGAAGTAGTACTCGTCGGTGTCGAACTCCTGGTGGGCGATGTCGATGGTGACACCACGCTCTCGCTCCTCGGCGAGGTTGTCCATGACGTAGGCGAACTCGAAGCCACCTTTGCCCTTCTCTTCTGCTTCTTCTTTGTGCTGTTCGATAACGTGCTCGGGTACGCTCCCCGTCTCGTAGAGGAGTCGCCCGACCATTGTACTCTTTCCGTGGTCGACGTGGCCAATGACGGCCAGGTTCTGGTGCGGTTTGTCGCTCATTGGTTTATCTCACGCGCAGAGGCGCTATATCGGAGTCTTTTGGTTGAGGCTGTTAAAACGATTTCGATAGGGAGCGTTCGTCTCCGCCCCGCCGTCTTGCGTTTTGACAGACTGTCACACGACCCCAGAGAGAACAGGGCACGCCCGGGCTTGAACGCAACGGTCACGTACTGCCCAGAGAAGGGGAGAGCTACAGTTCTGGCAGTCGGCCGACGTCCGAGAGGACGGCCGTCGCCGTTTCGGGGCCGCCAGCGCCTCGGCCGCTCAGGTTCAGTCGACCGGCGTTGTCGGTCTCTAACTGCACGATGTTCGTCGTCCCGCTGACCGCCAGGTCACTCTGCTCGGGGACGAGTCGGGGACCGACCCGAACGGTATCACCCGTGATCTCGCCGATGAGTCGCACCGTCCGGCCGTCTTCGTGTGCGAGTTCGAGCGCGCTGCCCGAGACCTCGGTGATTCCCTCGACTTCGGCGTCGTCGAGCCGGTACGTACGCTCACCCTGCGCGAGGACGTTCGCGAGGATGACGCACTTCAGTGCCGCGTCGATCCCCTCGACGTCGAACGTCGGGTCCGCCTCCGCGACGCCCATGTCCTGAGCCTCGGCGAGGACGTGTTCGTAGCCGAGTCCCTCGGCCGCCATCCGCGTGAGGATGAAGTTAGCCGTCCCGTTCATGATGCCGCGCGCCGCGGAGATGTGGCCCGGCCCGTAGTCCTCGACCGTCGAGAGAACGGGGATCGCGCCCGCGACGGTCGCCTCGAACCGGACGCTGCCCTCGCTCGCGACTTCCAGTTCCCGAACCTCGTCGTACCGTTCGGCGACTGGCCCCTTGTTCGCCAGGACGGCGTGGCGGTCCCGTTCGAGCGCCGTGCGGACGTGGTCGAAGCCGGGCTGGGCGTCGTCCAGCGTCGTCGGCGTCGCCTCGACCAGCACGTCGTACTCGCCATCGAGCGCGGCGTCGGGCGACGCGGGCCCGACCTGCCCCTCGTCGCGTTTGCGGTCGAGGGCGGCCGCCACGTCGATCCCGTCCGGATCGGCGACGGCGGTCGACGAATCGGCGAGCGCGGTGACGGTGTGTCCGTACTCGCCAGCGAGTTCCGCGACTGATCGACCCACGTCGCCGGCACCGAGAACGGCGACCTTCATGCGTCACCACCCACCGTGAGCGGTTCGATGACGTGAAGGTCTTTCTCGGTCGCGACCTCGCGGACGGACGCGAGCGCGGGTTCGGCCGCCCCGCTCTGGATCGCCAGGCGGAGGCGGGCGCTCGCCCCGTTCTCGGTTCCTTCGGGCGCAGATAGCGACACGTCGGTCACCGAGGCGTCGGTTCCCTCCTGAATCTGGGAGAGGGTGTCCGAGAGGTCGGTCTGGACGAGGTCGCCGACGAGCAGCAGCGTCACTTCCTCGCTGTAGCGCTCCGCGCCGGCCTGGATGACGTTGACGCCGTTGTCCCGGAGCGCCTCGACGATGGTGTCGAAGCGTTCGGGCGTCGCCTCCAGGTCGACTTCGACGGGGATGTGCCCGCGCGGTGTCAGGTTGCCCCGCTCGTGGAAGATCGAGAGGAGATTGCCTCCGTTGTCAGCGATCGGGTGGAGCGCTCGCAACAGTTCGCCCGGTTCGTCGACAAGTTCCAGCCGAATCGTGTAGGCGTGGACCTCGTCACCGTGTCCGTCACTCATGACAGGCCACCTCCGGTCGGTCGCCGTCAGCACGACGGGCTGACGAGGGGCGCCACGCAGTGGGGAACCCACCACAGACGGCCCGGTCTTCGGTCATGCCTGCATCTCACGCACCGCCCGGTATAACTTTTTACTTCGTTAGGTTTCGCGGGGCGCGGTCGCAACACCGTGTGGCACTCTCAACCAACCCGCCCGCGCCGCGTGCCACCCTCAATCGAAACGACGTGACTCGACACGCCGAGCCTACGGCAGAATCCGCTCGTACAGCGCGTCGATCTGGTCGTTGATCGCCGCTGCCTGCTCCCTGTTGGTGCCCCAGGGGTTCCGCGAGAAGTAGTACATGCTGGCGAGAATGACGCTCACGGTCACCGCGAGCTGTTGGTCCGCGACGACGAACCCGATCACGAACGTGGAAAGGCCCGCGATGAGCCCCCCGATAATCACGTCCAGAAGCTGCGAGAGGAACGACATACCCAGGCTACGGGTCTGTCGTGGGTAAAGCCCCCGACTACTCGTCGTCCCAGTAGTCGACGTCCGCGTCCGTCGGGAAGTACCCCTCGAACGACCGCTCGTCGCGGCCCCCAGGTGGCGAACCGACGTAGACGCCGAACTTCTCCATCTCGGGGTAGATCGTCACGTCCGGCTCGTCCATGGTCGACATCGCGAGGTATCGAAGGGTCTCGTCGCCGTCGTTGACGACCTGATGCGCGCCGGACTCGTCGGCCGGGAACGCGACGTAATCGCCGGCCGTTAGCGAGCGTTCCTCACCGTCGAGCCGAAGCATCCCTGAGCCGGCCAGTACGTACAGTGCTTCCTCGTTGGCGGTGTGGTAGTGATACGGCCACGACCGCTTGCCGGGTTCGAGTTCGTAGAGGCTACAGCCCAACTGGTCGGCGTCGGTTGCGGCCGCGAGTTCCTTCCGGCGGAAGGCGTTCTCCCCTTTGTCGTACGCTTTCCACTCGACATCGTCTTCGTTGATCTTGGACATGGGAACAAGAACGGTTGGCATCCCAATGAAAATTATGTGGCTGGTAGCGGGAGAAATCGGAAGCGGTGCTGGGCGGTAGGCACTCGGATAGCAACTGCTCGCGAGCAAAGCGAGCGAGCAGCAGTTTTTCGCCCACGTTTTTCAAGGAGCGGTTCGCCTTCGGCGAACCCGACGCAAAAAAGGTGGGTGGTCTAGAAGTAGTCGATCGCTTCGGGCAGTTCCGTCTTCATGCCCTTGCGCTCGCGAATCTCCGTGATGGTCTCGGGCTGGAGGTTGTCAGCCATGACCTGGAAGCCTGCGTTCTCGGTGTTCCAGGAGGCACGGCCCTCGGTCGCGGAGCGGATGTCGGAGGAGAACCCGATCATCTCGTCGACAGGTGCGACGCCCTCGACGACCATGAGGTCTCCTTCCTGGTACATGTCGTCGACGCGGCCACGGCGACCCTGGATCTCGCCGGAGGCAGCGCCCATGTGGTCGTTGGGCACGTCGATGCGGACTTCCTGGATCGGCTCCAGGAGCTTGATCTTCGCGTCGACGAGCGCGTTGTGGACGGCCTCCCGGACTGCGGGGATGACCTGTGCCGGACCGCGGTGGATAGCGTCCTCGTGGAGGCGAGCGTCGTGCAGGCGGATGAGTGCGCCTTCGACGGGCTCTGCGGCGAGCGGGCCGTCGTCCAGGGCCTCTTCGAGGCCTTCGACGACGAGTTCCATCGTCTCGTTGAGGTGCTGGATCCCCTTCGTGTCGTCGATGAGGATGTTGGTGCCGTGCATGGTCTCGACTTCCTGGGCGGTGTCCTTGTCGAGGCCAGCCTCCATCAGGGCTTCACGGCGTTCGAGTTCCGGCATGTCCATGGACGCGTCGCCCATCTTGATGGTCTCGATGACTTCCTGGTCGAGCGGCTCGATGGAGATGTAGAACCGGTTGTGGCGGTTCGGCGAGATGCCCTCGACTTCGCGGGACTGCTGCTGGGGCGCCTCGCGGAAGACGACGATCGGCTCACCGGTGTTGACCGGGATGCCCTGGTTGCGCTCGATACGCTGGGTGATGACTTCGAGGTGGAGCTCACCCTGGCCGGAGATCAGGTGCTCGCCGGTGTCCTCGTTGATCTCGATCTGGATCGTCGGGTCCTCTTTGGAGACCTGCTGGAGCGTCTCGATGAGCTTGGGCAGGTCGTCCATGCGCTGTGCCTCGACGGATTTCGTGATGACCGGCTCGGAGATGTGTTCGATGGACTCGAACGGCGTCATCTCCGTGCTGGAGACGGTGGAGCCTGCGATGGCGTCCTTGAGACCGGTGACGGCGGCGATGTTCCCGGCGGGAACGCGGTCGACTTCCTCGCGCTCGCCACCCATGTAGATCCCGACGCTCTGGATGCGGTTCTTGCCCGCGGTCCCGGAGACGTAGAGCTCCTGTCCTTTCTCCAGGGTCCCGGAGAAGACACGACCGGCGGCGATCTCGCCGGCGTGGGGGTCGACGCCGATGTCGGTGACCATCAGGACGACGTCGCCGTCCTCGTCGACGAGGCGCATCTGCTCTGCGAGTTCGGACTCGTCGTCACCACGCCAGACGCGCGGAATACGCATCGGCTGCGCGTCGATGGGGTTCGGGAAGTGCTCACAGACCATGTCCAGCACGACGTCGGCCAGGGGCGTCCGGTTGTGGAGTTCCTGGCGCTTGTCGGCCTGTTCGAGGTCGATGATGTCGCCGAAGTCCATCCCGGTGCGCTGCATCGACGGCATGGAGACACCCCACTTGTACAGGGCGGACCCGAAGCCGACGGTGCCGTCTTCGACGGAGACGGTCCAGTCGTCGATGTCGTCCATCTCCTCGGTCATGCCCCGGATCAGGTCGTTGACGTCGCGGATGACCGCGGTCAGACGCTCCTGCATCTCCTGGGGCCCTTCCTGGAGCTCCGAGATGAGGCGGTCCACTTTGTTGATGAACAGTGCCGGCTTGACACCCTCGCGGAGTGCCTGGCGCAGCACGGTCTCCGTCTGCGGCATCGCGCCCTCGACGGCGTCGACGACCACGAGCGCACCGTCGACGGCGCGCATCGCACGCGTCACGTCGCCCCCGAAGTCGACGTGGCCAGGCGTGTCGATCAGGTTGATGAGGTGGTTCGTGTCCTCGTACTCGTGGGTCATCGACACGTTCGCCGCGTCGATGGTGATCCCACGTTCCTGCTCGTCCTCTTCGGTGTCCATCGCGAGCTGCTCACCGGCAGTCTCGTCGGAGATCATCCCCGCCCCTGCGAGCAGGTTGTCCGTCAGCGTCGTTTTCCCGTGGTCGACGTGGGCGGCGATGGCGATGTTCCGGATGTTCTCCGGTTCGTCCATCAGCCGCTCACACTCCTGTACAATCTTCTTACGTCGGCCCATTATACTCCCTCTTATCGGAAGGAGGGTCAAAAGTGAAGTGGTTTGGCTTGCACCTTTTTTCCGCTCGGGTGCGCTCCGCGAACCACTCTCCACTCACGGGCACGTAGTGCCCGTTCGTACGGCCCGAGGGACCTTCGGTCCCTCGCGGCGCAAAAAATCTGCGCTAAAAAAGCCGCCTTCGCGGGGCAAAGCCCCGCTCCAGCGGTGTCTGCGTGAGTGCGCCGCACGAACGAAGGCGTGGAAGACACAGGGTGTCTTCCAGTGAACCGCCTCCCTTCGTCGCCGGCCTACGGCCGGCTGCCAGCGAGACCGAAGGTCTCGCCCCGGTCGGCGGATGCTTGTGATTTGCGTCTCGCCGGTATTGAGTGCTGAACACATACTTTCTGTTAGTACCAAGTGATTTTCAGAGTGGCGTGCTGAATAGAGGGCGCGTATCTCGCAGATCGAATCGCTCAGATGTAGTGCAATCGGGTTAGTCAGTACAGGGAATGAATTACCCGTGCGGGTATCGTATCGATTCTGTATGCCTGAAGAAGTACTGTTCAAATCAGAGAGCGACCAGAGTCGAGAAGAGATTGCATCGTACCTCCGGAACGTCGCGGACAATCTCGACAGCGGAACCGCTATCACCCTGAAAGCAGGCTCCGAATCTGTCACACTGGACCCCCCAGCACGACCGACCTTCGAGGTCAAAGCCGAACGCGAAGGCCCGGCTGGCAACATGACTGAACGAAGTGTCGAGTTCGAACTCGAATGGGACGAGAACGACGGTGAGGAGGGCGGTGGAAGTGGCGACTTAACAATCGAGTAGTTACCTTTGCACGGACATTGAGTGCTTGATTCAACAGGGGATTTCTGTGCTGACTACAACCTCTGTAGTCAGCGTGCAGTTTTTGATGGCTACTCGATGAGTCCTTGTTCGAGATGAGAGAGCCGTTGTCTGTACTGCTACACCAGCATCCGCGCGAGCGAAGCGAGCGCGGTTCACTGAATCGAGGCCGGAGGCCCAGATTCAGCCTTTTTTCGCCCACGTTTTTCGAGGAGAGGTTCGAGCGCGGCGAAGCCGCGACTCGAACCCGACGAAGAAAAAGGTGGTGCGTCAGAGTAATTTTGCTTGGGTCCCTGTTATCGGTAGACATGGACGTACGCGTGCAGACAGTCGGTCCCACGGAGCCATTTCTCAGTGCGCGTGACCTGTTCCAGACCGAATACGACCTCGACCGGCCCGTCGAGGTCCACGTCCGCGAGGACCCGGACGAACGAACCTGGACCAGCCACGACGACGACCACCACATCCTCAACATCTCGCGACAGGCCGCCACGAGCGCGATGGCTCGCGAACTCGCCCTCCACGAGTACGCCCACATGCACCGCAACGAGCAGGGCCACCCATCGCACACCCAGTCAACCGAGGAAGTCCTCTACCTCGCACTCTCCGGGCGGAGCGTCGAGCGCCGGAAGCTCACTCACTGCTATCAGATCGCCAACCACATGAAGGACATCTACGCCGACGACATCACGCTCTCGGTCGCGCCCGCAGACAAGCTCGTCGCCTTTCTCGAGTCGGGACTGGCGATCGCGCTGGCAGACCGGCCCGTCGATCCCGCCACCTGGACGCGGCGAACGCCCGCGTCTGACCCCGAGATCACCGCGGTCAACGCTGCCTTCGCCCTGGCGCTCGTCGAGCGCCACGACCTCGTCGGCCGCGACCACCGGCTGTACGACCTGGCGCACGCGGCCGCACAGGACGCGCCGAGCATCCGGTTCGAGACGTTCAAACGTCATTTCCGCACGCTCGCGCGCGACCCCGGCGAGAGTGAGTACCGCAAAACGCTCGTGGACGTCACCCGCGAGTACGCGATCGACTCCGGCCAGGCCGCAGACTGAACGCGACCGGTGTTACTCCGACTCCTCGTCCTCCCAACTGAACCGTCGTGATTCGTCGGGCGGTTTCCACGCGAAACTGAGCACGCTCCCGACCCCACCGAGAACCGTGCCCGCGAGGAACCCGCCGAGCGCACCGAGCAACGCCAGCGTCGAAATCAGCATTCCGAGAAACCCGAACAGACCGGAGACCGACGGGAACGTAAGCACCGTCACGCCACAGAGCAGGAGAAGGACTGCGAACAGGACCGCAGTCGTCGAGAACCGACCGGTCGGGAAGAGGAAGAACTGGTCGTAAGCCGCCGGAAAATAGCCCGTCACGAGCGCCGAGAGGACGAGCAGGGTTCCGCCCCAGAAGGGACGACGGCGTCGCCACCGACCGAACCCCTGCCACCAGCGCCGAACCGCTTGCACGCGGCGAGAACCGTCGGTCATGTCGACGTATCACATCTTGTTGACTGATAAATAACGGTTGTGACGAGCGGACTCACAGTTTGTACCGGTCGTCGAGTTCGAGGTCGGCGTCCGAGTCGCTCACCGAGTCGGCGTCGCCGTCGCCCGACTTCGAGTCCGTGCCGTTCGCGCCGTCTGTTTGCCAGATGAATCCCGAGGACCCCTGCCAGATGAAACCGCCCGTTTCCTGCCAGATGAACTCGGATGCTTCGGCCAGTGTCGTCTCGTCGTACCCGCACTCCGCCGGCGGTTCCCAGGCGTAACAGAGGATTCCACCAATCGTCCCGACGATCATGCCGACGAACAGGCCACCGAGTGCACCGAACAGGGACAGCGTCGAGAGCGCGATGCCGAGGACGCCGAAGATCGACGACAGTTCCGGTCGCACGAGCGACGCGATGCCACAGAACACGACCAACACGGCGAACATCATGCCGATGATCGTGAACGCCCCGCCGATGAACATCAGTTCGGACGTGAACTGCACCGGGACGTACCCGATCATCAGGCCGCCGAGAGCCAACACTGAACTCCCGAGCAGCGGTCGTGGCTGTCGCCATCGGTGGAACTCCCCCCGCGGATCGCTCACCCAGTCACCGAGCGCCGAACGTCCCCCAGACAACGGTCCCATTCCAGCGTTAGTCGCATCTCAATCTGCTTTTGTCTTTCGGCAGACCAATCGAGCGTAAAATTTGCGGCGAACCTGTCGTCAGGTAATACTGATCTCGATGGTGGCAGTCGCCGTCGCGCCGTCGTCGTCGGTCACCGTCAGCGCCACCGTGTAGTTGCCCGTCGAACTGTACGCGTGGGTGGGCGTCGCGCCGGTCGTCGTCGTCCCGTCACCGAAGTCCCACTCGTACGTGCTGATCGACCCGTCCGAGTCCGACGACCCCGTGCCGTCGAAGGCGATGGTCTCGTTGACCGTCGCCGTCGTCTGGTTCGCGGTCGCGTTCGCCGTCGGGGCCGCGTTCGACTCGACGGTGATACCGAGCGTGTCCGTCGCGGTCGCCCCGTCGTCGTCGGTCACCGTCAGCGTCGCCGTGTAGTTGCCCGTGGCGTCGTACGAGTAGGTTGGCGTCGCCCCCGTCGTCGTGGTGTTGTCGCCGAAGTCCCACTCGTAGGTGCTGATCGACCCGTCCGAGTCCGACGACCCCGTGCCGTCGAACGAGATCGTATCGCTCGTCGTCACCGTCGTCTGGTTCGCAGTTGCGCTCGCGGTCGGTGCCGAGTTCGCGCCGACGGTGATCTCCACCGTATCGGAGTCCGTCGCCCCTTTGTCGTCGGTCACCGTCAGCGTCGCCGTGTAGTTGCCCGACGAACTGTACGCGTGTGTGACGTTCGCTCCGGTTGCCGTCGAGTTGTCTCCGAACGCCCACTCATAGGAACTGATCGACCCGTCCGAGTCCGACGAGCCGCTTCCGTCGAAGGAAATGGTATCGCCAGTGTCCACCGACGTCCGGTTCGCGGTGGCGCTCGCAGTCGGTGACGAGTTCGCCCCAACCGTGATCTCGACTGTATCCGTCGCTGTCGCTCCTTTGTCGTCGGTCACCGTCAGCGTCGCCGTGTAGTTGCCCGACGAACTGTACGCGTGCGTGACGTTCGGCCCGGTCGCCGTCGAATTGTCTCCGAACGCCCACTCATAGGAACTGATCGACCCGTCCGAGTCCGACGAGTTCGTTCCGTCGAACGCGATGGCGTCACCGGCGATCACCGACGTCCGGTTCGCGGTCGCGTTCGCCGTCGGCGCCGTGTTCTCGTCGACGGTGATGAAGACTTCCTCCCGGTCCGTGATGTTGTCGTCGTCAGTCACCGTCAGGTTCACCTCGTAGGTACCGGCGGCATCGAACGAGTGCGTGACCGTCGGACCGGTCAGGTTCTTCCCCCCGTCGCTGAAGTTCCACTCGTAGGAGACGATCGAGCCGTCCGGGTCCGAGGAGTTGGTCCCGTCGAACGCGATCGCGTCGCCGACGAGCGCCGACGTCCGGTTCGCCGTCGGTCTGGCTTCGGGGTCCTTGCTCTCGACGGTCACGGTGACGGTTTCCGTCGCGGTCGCGCCGTCGTCGTCGGTCACCGTCAGGTCCACCGTGTAGTTCGCGGGCGTACTGTACGTCTGCGACGTGGTCACGTTCGTCGAGGTCGTCCCGTCGTCGAACGTCCACTCGTAGGAACTGATCGAGCCATCGGCGTCGTAGGACGCTGACGCATCGAAGGTGACGGTTTCGTTGACCACGATCGGGTTCGGGGACGCCTCCGGGGCCGGCGTCGGCGCTTGATTCCCACCGATGTCCTCGTCCATTCCCCAGTCCGGCTGCGTGGTCGCGCACGACCCGTACTCGAAGTCGCCGTCGCTGTCCGGATCGTAGCACGCCACGAGTTTACTCCCGGGGACCGAGATGGAGTTCGTCGCCAGGTAGTGCGCCCGAATCTGGACCGGCTGGCTCCCGACCCCCTCGAGTGTGACCGAACCGTTGGACGCGATCTCGAACTGGCCGAACGCGTCCGGAGACTCCATTTCCTTTATCGAGAAGTCGTTGAACGTCGCCTCTTCGGAGCGAAGCACACTCGATTTCAGGACGACGGACGATCCCGACGTGTTCCCCGTCGAGACGAAGCTTATCTGCATCTTCCCGGATAATCCCGGTGTCGAGCCGAGATCGATCGTCTTCGTGAGCGTCAGATCCTCGAGTGTGGTTTCCTGGAGCTCCGTGATCGTCTGAGGATAGGAGTCCAGTTCGCTGGTGTCACCATTGCCGGGATACAGGAGCAGGTTATCCGCCGTGACCTGCTCTGCCGTGATGGTGAACCCACCGATGCCAGCCAGCGGGAGCGCGTAAGCCACGCCAGTCGAGAGCACTATCCACCCCACGAGCGCCCAGACTGCAATTGTAGACCCTGCTCCCCTCGCAATTCGTGTCCTGTTGTACATAATTTCCCACTCCCCTGTGCGGACCACCCACGCCCGCGTACCGGTTACTGAAAGACAACACCAGACATATCCATGTTAAAATACCCCCGGCCATTGACGGCCCACTATATCAATATGCCCGTGCAAACGAGGACGTTAATGACCGGGGGCGTATCGATGGGGAATCAGTGGCGGCACCGCCGTCAATAGCCAGCCGGTACAAGGCGAGCCGCGCTGTAGAAAGCCGAGGAAGCAGAGTACTCACCACGGGCGGCGGCCGGGAGGAAGTCGATCGTCGACAGACAGTCCCTGTAGTCCCGAAACGGGAGTTCGCGACGGCAGGTATCCCCGGCGCAGTCAGCTGTCAGTCACCGGCATCTGGTGATCATCGCTGTCGTTCGACAGTCGAAAAAGCGACGCGGGGACGGTCAACAGAACGTGTCGAAGTAACAGTTCGCGACCTCGACCTGGACGGTGTCCGTCGCAGTCACGCCGTCGTCGTCAGTCACCGTCAGCGTCGCGGTGAACGTTTCTTTCTTGTCCGGATCGATGTCGACGACGTTGTATCCGCCGTACGTGGTGATTTCACCGCTGCCGGTCGAGTCGTCACCGAAGTCCCACGCGTAGGAGGTGATCGAGCCGTCGGGATCGGACGACGCCGACGCGTTGAACGTGAACGTCGTCTCTTCGGTTCCGGAAGTCGGCTCGACGGCCGCACTCGCAGTCGGTGCGTCGTTGACGTCGATCGTCACGGTGTCCGTGTCAGTCGCACCCTTCACGTCGGTCACCGTCACCGTGGCCTGATAGGTGCCGCCGGAACTGTACGAGTGCGTCGGCGTCGCACCGGTCGCGGTCGTGCCGTCGCCGAAGTCCCACTCGTAGGAGACGATTCGGCCGGTCGAATCCGTCGAGTCGGACGCATCGAAGGTGATCGACTCACCGGGGTTCGGTGCCGTGTCGTCCGCGGACGCACTCGCTGTCGGCGGTTCGTTCGGCACGATCGAGACGTCGACCGTGTCCGTGCTCAGGAGCCCCCAGTTGTCGGTCACGTTCAGGCGCACCGTGTACGTCCCCGTGGAACTGTACGAGTGAGTCCGAGAGACGCCGATCGCAGTCGTGCCGTCGCCGAAGTCCCACGCGTAAGAGGCGATCGAGCCGTCCGGGTCCGACGAGTTGGAACCGTCGAATCGGATCGTCTCGCCGGTGATCGCCGTCGTCTTCTCCGTCGAGATCCGCGCTTCCGGCGCCTTGGTCCCGACGCCGACGGTGAGCGTGTCCGTCGCCGACTTCCCTTCCTCGTCGGTCACCGTCAGCGTCACCTCGTAGGTGCCAGTGGCGCTGTAGGTCCGCGTCGCGGTCGTGCCCGTCGCAGTCGAGCCGTCCGAGAACTCCCACTGGTGGGACGTGACCGACCCGTCGGGATCGAACGACGACGACGCGTCGAAGGTGACCGTCTGGTTGGTGTCCACCGGGTTCGGGTCCGCAATCGCGACGGGATTCGGCGCTTCGTTGCCGCCCATGGCGGGGTTGGTCCCCCAGTCCGGCAGTGATCCGTCACACGAACCCCACTCGTAGGCGTCGTCGTCGTCAGGGTCGTAACAGACCGAGAGCCTGAGGTTCGGCGTCGAGATAGTGTTGATCGCCAGGTAGTGAGCGCGGATACGAACGGGATACTGACCAGACCCGTTCAGCGTGATCGGACCCTTCGATTCGATTCCGAACTGGCCGAACGTGTCCGACGACTCCATCTCTTTGATCGCAAAATCGTTGAACTGGGCACTGCTCGACTGCAATGCGGTCGATTTCAACAAGACAGCGCCCCCTTCGCTCCGCCCCTCCGTGACCAAACTGACTCGGAACTTCCCGGTCAAAGCCGGCGTCGAGTCCAGATCGATCGTTTTCGACGCCGTCAGATCTTTCAGCGTCGTTCCCTGGAGTTCCGCGATCGTCTGCGGGAACGCCTCCCGCTCACTGGTATCACCGACGTTGGGATACAGGACCAGGTTGTCCGCCGACACGGAATCCGCTGTGATCGTGAACCCGCCGACGCCAGCGAGTGGTAATGCGTACGCGACCCCAGTCGACATGATAAACACACCGAGGAGCGCCCAAACCGCGATAGCCGTACCTGCCCCCCGGGCAACTCGTTTGCGATTGTACATAGGTAGTACCTGAACACACCCCGCTACGGGCACTTCCCCACTGCCCGATCGACGGGTTAGCTGCGGTAGTTCGTTGTAACAATCCTAACGCCCCTTAGTCTTAAGCACCTTATACGAGGGATTTTATATATGCCGGCGCCACATCGCGTCGTTCAGTCGTCGTGCACCAGAAAACCGTCATCTGCGCCTGTTGGCACGACACCGAACCGACAGGCAAGAGAAGTCAGGAACGGGTGCGATGCCGGCCGTGTGAACGCTGGCTGAAATCGACGGCACAGTCCGACCCCGACGGAACAAGAACCGCCACTGTCGGTGATCGGGATGCCGAGTGTCGCCGAAAATCAGCACGTGGCGGCGACAGTCGCGGACGTGAACAGCCCACTGCCGTTCGGCCCGGTCGTCGTCGGGTCGGCCTACTGGTCGCCCTGCCAGCTGAACTGCACGTCTTCGTTCGCACTCGGAGTGCTACTACTGGTGGTCGTCGTCGCCTCGGGATTGGGGTTCTGCCAGGCGATACAGAGGTTCCCGCCCGCGATCCCGATGAGCATCCCAACGAACAGCCCACCGAGTGCGCCCACGAGCGACAGGATCGACAGCGCGATCCCGAGGACGCCGAAGATGGTCGACATCCCCGGCCGGGCGAGGACGAACGCACCGGTCAGGAACACCATCACGGCGAATACGAGGCCGATGACGGTGAACGCACCGCCGATGACTGCGAGTTCAGTCGCGAACTGAATCGGTACCCAACCGATGATCAAACCCGCGAGCATGAGCAACACCCCTCCCCAGAAGGGGCGCGGCTCTTTCCAGTCGTTGAACTTGGCGAGGCGGTCATCGAGTCGTCGCTGGATCGGTGTCGGAAGCGCGTGCCACAGTGCTGATTTTACGGACATGGTATTTGGTATCGTGTGTTTCTGTATGGTTCTGTTGTACTAAAAAAATTCGCGGTCAGTTAGTTGACGGCGACGTTACGTGTAGTCCTGCGGATCGGTGTAGTTGCCGTTGTTGTTGGTGTCGAGCTGCACCTCGAGTCCGAGGTCGGGCAGCGTGATCGTGTTGGTCGCGAGGTAGGTCGCGCGGATCTGCGCGCCCTCGAGCAGCAGAGCAGGGTTGGAACCGCCAGTCAGGTTGACCTGGCGCGTGACCGAGGCTTCAGTCGCGTTTGCCGGCGCGCGCAGCGTCAGGACGTTGTGAAGACCCGCCTGGGAGTCGTTCGCGTTCTCCTCGTCGATCTCGAGGCCGCTGAACTGGGCCTTGTCAGCCGACAGTTCGGGCGTCTTGAGGAGGAGCTGTCCGGACGTCACGTTCGAGGATCCGCCACCGGCGGTAATGACGAGCCGCGCGTTGGCGTCCGCGACGTTGTACTGATTGAGGTTGAAGCGCTTGATGAGCTTCAGGTTGTCAATCGTGACAGCGTTCAGTTCGACGATACCCTGCGGGTACTGGGAGGTGTTCTCCGCGTCACCCGCTCCGGGGTACAGGATGAAGTCGTCGCCCGTGATCGTGTCTGCTTCGATCACGAAACCGCCGATACCTGAAATGGGTGCTGCGAACGCCGTACCGGTGCTCAGGAAGAGCATCCCGACGACGGCGACAACCCCCAGCGATGCGCCAGTACTCTTGGCGAGGATGGATTTATCGTACATGTGTTCTCTCACTCTCGTAGGTTACTGCGTATCTGCACGCGTGGTGCACAACGAATCGTCACAGTTTGCCCCCCGAAACAGTCGGCACGCGTGCGAGTGCCGACCCCCAACACCACGGGACGCACGCTGGCGGTAGCCTCTCCCCACGAGGCCCCACCCAGCGTGGCTGTGGTCGAACCACAGCGGGAGGTTTCCCCTCATATCGTCTGTCGTCACCACGACATCGTATGCAAACACTCTGTCTACCCTGATTGTTTTCCCGGATATGGACGGGCATTTATTACAGTACGACGTGGTAAGGTAAAAACGCCATCTCGCAACTATCCGAAACCACGAGACGGCAGCCGACACGGACGCCTGGCGACGTCACTCGGCGGTGGCAGTGATCGAAACGAGACTGCAGAAAGGTGGCGACCGGTTAGCGTGCGGCAGCCGCGACGCGCTCGTTCTCTTCTTTCTGATTGACTGCGTAGGTCTGGACGTCGTTGTTCGCCGCGCCGATGAGCTGGTCTGCCAGCGCCTCCTCGGCGGAGGTCGGCGTTTTGAACGAATCCTTGTGCACACCCTCGGCGAGGAACTTCAGGGCCTGGTCGACCCGTCGCTGCGGGGCGACGTCGACGGCCTTCGGGACGGAGATACCACCGTATTTCAGGCGAACCGTCTCCTCACGCGGTGCGCTGTTCTCGACTGCGCGCACGAGGATCTGGACCGGGTTCTCCTCGGTCCGGTTGTGGATGAGGTCGAACGCCTCGCGGACGATGCGCGTGGCCTGCTGTTTCTTTCCGGTGTTCTCCTCGGTCTGCATCAGGCGGTTGATCAGCCGCTCGACGATGGAGATCTCGCTTTTCTTGAACTGCTTCGAGGCGTGGCGACCCATCGTGTGGGCGATGGGCGTGACCGTGATGTACCGTTCGGTACTCGGGTCGTTGTACTCGATCTCGGTGATGTCCCACTCCTCGAACAGCTGTGCGACTGCGCTGTCGTCGTCGGTGCCGGCAGGTGCGTCCGGCTCGGGTGCGTCGCTCGACATTGTTAGCGCACCGGTTTCTCCGCGTTCCCGCGAACGAGTTCGATCAGCGAGACGCCGTTGACCTTCTCGACCTTGTAGTTCACGCCCGAGAGGTCACCCATCGCACGACCCTTCGCCCCACCGATA
>NZ_JBHUDJ010000006.1:138815-291611 GCF_042678165.1 Halorientalis brevis
ATCGCGCCGTCACCAGGACAGAACGCAGTCACCTGCTTCCCGTTCTTGATGAGCTGGACGCGGACGCATTTCCGAACTGCGGAGTTCGGCTGCTTCGCTTCGACAGCTGTCTTTTCGAGCACGATACCGCGACCCTGAGGTGCACCCTCGAGGGGGTCGGACTTCTCGCGAAGTCCCCGCTCTCGGCGCGCGTACTTCGAGTCGGACCAGCGGTGCTGCTGCCGGTCCTTCTTGAGCTTCCGCGCGGCGTATTTGCCGTTCGCCATAGTACCGTCGAATATCCAACGGAGCTACTTAAGCACAGTCTTTCGGAGCCACCTTTTTTAACGGGAGAATCGCGCTCGCCTGTGGCGAGCGCTCAACCCCCGTCAAAAATCTGGACCAAAAAAGGCTGCCGGTTCGTCGCTGCTCACGGGCTTCGCCCGTTCGCTCCGAGACGCTCGCTGCGCTCGCGCCTCGCCCGCCTCACCGGCAGTGAACCGCGCGCCACTGGCGCGCGGATGCTTATGTCCAGTCCAATCCGTTGGAACTGTTTCAGATTCGAGGTTTCAACAAATCTTTTGACTGTGGAGTGGCCACTTACAGATGGCTTGAGGGTCATTCCGGGATTCATCCCCTCGGATGATTTTTCCGGACGATTACTGCGATACCACCAGGTCAGCGACCGAACTTTGCCGGTTATCCAGTGAGCACGAGTGACCACGGGGGAGCCCCCAAGACAAGCATCTGCGAGCGAAGCGAGCGGTTCACGGAACTCGCGCTCTGCGCGAGTTCCGCTTTTTTAGCGTGGATTTTTTGCGCGAGCGGTGCCCGCAGCGGGTCGAAGACCCGCGAGGACACCCGAGCGGAAAAAGGTACGCTCAGGTTAGCTGAATGTCGTCCACGTCGAAGTGGCGTTCGGCCATCAGCCGGGCGGCTTCGATGTTGCGCCCGCCCTTGCCGATGGCGACGCCGGTGTCGTCGTGGTCGACCTCTGCGTAGGCGACGGTGTCTTCGTTCTCGCTGATCGTGACGTTGTACACGGCGGCCGGCGCGAGCGCGTTCGCGACGAAGTCCGCGGCCGCGTCGGCGTCTTCGATGAGTTCGACCGGACGATCCAGTTTGTCTTCGATCCGCTCGACGTTGCGTCCCCCCGGCCCGATGGCATCACCCATGTCGCCGGCCTTCACGACGAAGATGATCCGGTCGTGATCCTCGTCGACCACGCAGTCGCGAATCGTCACGCCGACCTCGTCCTCGAAGAGGGCGATGTACCGGCGCTCGCGGTCCGAGAGGGTGACAGTCATCGGCGCTTAGTCGGCCCCTTCACCGTCGCCGCGGGCAGGCGAGGAACCCATCCGGAGGTTCACGTCGCCGGTACCGAGCTTGATGGGCTTGCCGACGATGACGTTCTCCGTGACGCCGTTGAGGTCGTCGACTTCGCCGTGGATGGCGGCGTCGAGCAGGTGGTTGACCGTCACCTCGAACGCTGCCCGGGCCAGCACGGACTCCTTGTTCCCGGAGATGCCGTGGCGACCGATGGACTCGATTGTCCCACGATTTGTCATGATGTCCGAGACCAGCATCAGGTGACGGATGTTCACGTCGTCGAGTCCCTGCTCTTCGAGCGTGTTCATCGTCTCCTCGATGATCGACTCGCGGGCCGCCTCGACGCCGAGGTTCCGGTAGATCTCGTGGATGTTGTTACAGGTCGAACGGCTGGCGTCGACGCCCTCGATCCCGAGGACGTCGCCCAGTTCGGACCCTTCGGTGTAGAGGACGAACTCGCCGTCCGGTGCCTGGTCGGTCTCCTCGCGGCGGATGACGACGCGATCGATCTCCTCGATCCCTTTGAAGACGATTTCGCGCAGGTCCTCGACGAGCTGGAGGAGTTCGCGGTAACTCGGCTGGTCCGGGCCGAACTCGATGACAGTCTCGTCGAGCTGGACGACCTCGACGCCGAGTTTGGACTCGATGGTCTCGGAGATCTCGGCGACGATGTCCGAGAGGCGGTCGACGGTCGGCCAGCGTTCCTGGAGTGTGTCCGGGTTGAGGTTCACGCGAACGAGCATGTCGGCGACGTCCGTCGAGATGTCACCGAGCGCGAGGATGCGCGTCGCCTCGATTTTCCAGACGACTTCGTGGGCGCGCTCGCGGTTCTCGGCGAACTCGTCCTCGAGGTGGACCGTCATCATCGGCGTGTCCGGCGTCTTCCGGGCGTCCACCAGCTCGATGAGCCGGGGCAGACCCTGGGTGACGTCGATCTCCGCGACGCCCGCGTAGTGGAACGTGTTCATCGTCATCTGCGTCCCCGGTTCCCCGATGGACTGGGCACTGACGGTGCCCACGGGGTCGAGCGGGTCGACGCGCGTGTCGAGATAGCGGGTCTCGACTGCTTTGGCGATGTCGTCGGCCTGTTCGACGCTGACGCCGTCGCGCTGTTCGATGGTGCTGTACACCTCGTCTTTCAGCCGTCGCGGGAGGTTGGTGTCCTCGACGACGGCCTCGATGTCTGCGGATACGTCGTACTCTGTCATTGTTTAGTCGTCACTCTGGGCCATCCACCAGTCGTCGGCGTGTTCGGAGAGGTTCGTCGGCGCGGCCTCCTCGCCGAGGAACTGCTGTTTCTCGGTCTCGTCCGCGAACTCCGCGTCCATGACGCGGTCCGCGATCTGTTCGACGTCGATGTCGTTCTCCTCGCCGGAGGAGACCTTCACCGGACTGGTGCCGTCTTCGCCGAACTCGAACTGGACGATGGTGTCGCTGGTGTCGCGCACCGTCCCGTCGTACTGCGTTTCGAGTTCCGAGAGGGCGTTGATGAGTCGGCGCTGCAGGTAGCCGGACTTGGAGGTACGGACTGCCGTGTCCACCAGGCCCTCGCGACCACCCATCGCGTGGAAGAAGAACTCCCGCGGGTTCAGCCCGCCGCGGTAGGAGTGCTCGACGAAGCCGTGTGCCTCCGCGGACAGGTCGTCTGGCTTGTAGTGAGACAGGGTGCGGTCCTCGTAGCCGCGGTTGATCCGCTCACCGCGGACTGCCTGCTGACCGACACAGCCGGCCATCTGGGTCAGGTTGAGCATCGACCCACGAGCCCCGGACTCGGCCATCACGACCGCCGGGTTGTCGTCGTCGAAGTGCTCCTCGGCGATGTCACCGGCGGAGTCACGCGCCTTCCCGAGCGTCTGCATGATCTTCATCTCCAGGGTCTCGTCGACGGTTCGGCCCGGGAGCGATTCGAGTTCGCCCCGGTCGTAGGTCTGGATGAGTTCCTGGACGCGCTCGTAGGCGTTCTCGATGGCTTCGTCGATCTGCTCTTCTGCTTCCCGGGAGATCGACTCGTCGTCGATCCCGATCGAGAACCCGAAGTGCATGATCGAACGCATCGCCAGGGACGCGACCTCGTTGATGAAGATGCGGGCACGCGTCTTCGAGTACACCTTGGCGATGGTGTCGACGATCTCGCCGCCGAACGCACCGACCGCGTCCTCGTCGATGGTGCCCTGCGTCATCTGGCCGTCCTCGATGACGACGGTGTCGCCCGCCGAGGACGTGAACTCGACGTTCAGGTCGTCGGGCAGCAGTTCCGAGAACAGCGACCGCCCGGTCCAGTACGGCACGCCGTCTTCCTCGCCGTCGGGTTCGGGCAGTTCGTCGATCCGCGTCGCACGGAGCAGGTCCAGCGCCTGCGTCTCGTTGAAGTGCGGGTTCTGGTTCGTGAGGAGATAGGTCCCGCTGATATGGTCCTGGATGGCCCCGATGATGTTCTCACCGAAGCGCGGGGAGAGGATCTGTTCCTGGACGCGCATCAGGACGCGGGCCTCGGCACGGGCCTCCTCGTTCTGCAGCGCGTGCATGTTCATCTCGTCCCCGTCGAAGTCTGCGTTGTACGGCGGGCAGACGACGGTGTTCAGCCGGAACGTCTTGTACGGCATCACGACGACCTCGTGGGCCATGATAGACATCCGGTGCAGCGAGGGCTGCCGGTTGAAGATCACGATGTCCCCGTCGATGAGGTGGCGGGACACTTCCCAGCCGGGTTCGACCTTCTCGGCCAGTTCCTCGCAGTTCTTCTCGGTGACCTTCAGGCGACGTCCGTCGGGCCGCTGGACGTAGTTCGCGCCCGGATGGGCCTCCGGTCCGTTGGAGACGTAGCGTCGTGCCTCCTCTAAGTTGCGCTCGTTGACGTTCATCGTCTGGGTCATCTCCGTCGCGACCCGGTCCGGCACGCCGACCTCGTTCAGCGAGAGCGTCGGGTCCGGCGAAATCACGGTACGCGCCGAGAAGTTGACGCGTTTCCCGGACAGCGAGCCACGGAAACGCCCTTCCTTCCCCTTGAGACGCTGGGAGAGCGTCTTCAGCGGACGACCCGAGCGGTGGCGGGCCGGCGGCGTTCCCGAGATCTCGTTGTCCATGAACGTCGTGACGTGGTACTGGAGCAGTTCCCAGAGGTCCTCGATGATCAGCTGCGGAGCACCCGCCTCGCGGTTCTCCATGAACCGCTGGTTGATGCGGATGATGTCCACCAGCTTGTGCGTGAGGTCGTCCTCGGAACGCTGGCCGTTGTCCAGCGTGATGGACGGGCGAGCCGTGACCGGCGGGACCGGCAGCACGGTCAGGATCATCCACTCGGGTCGGGAGCGGTCGGGCTCGATGCCCAGCACCTGGATGTCCTCGTCCGGGATGTCCTCGAACCAGTCCCGGATGTCGCTGGGCATCAGCTTGTTCATGTCCTCTTCCGTGAGATCGACGTCGAGCGCGCGCTCGATGGCCTTGCGGTCTTCCTCGCGCGGGCGGAACTCGCCCGAAAGGATGTCCTGGACGCGGCCCTGGTCGATGCCGGTCTCGTCGGCGAGTTCGACCGGGGAGACGCCGCGGTCGTCCTCGTCGTCGGGGTCCGGCTCCATCGCCTTCGCGATGCGGTCCGGGTACTCCGAGGAGAGCACCTGCTGGACCTCGTAGTACGTGGTCGGCTTCTCGTGGTTGATGTCGTACTGCTGGGCGCCGCAGAACGGACAGTGGTCCTTCTTGCGGGCCTGCCGGATGGCGGCCTTGGTCACGTCGTTCAGGTCGTCCTGCAGTTCGCGGGCGCGACGCAGGCGACTGACGAACTCCTCGCGTTCCTCGTCGTTGAGACAGAGCCGCGAGCACTCGCGGCAGGTCCCGCGCAGCAGTCGGCGGATGAGTTTCGCGAAGCCGACGTGGATGACGGGCGCGGCGAGTTCGATGTGGCCGAAGTGGCCGTTACACGACCCGGAGTGTTTCCCGCAGGTCTTGCACTCCAGCCCGGGGTCGATGACGCCGAGGCGCGGGTCCATCAGTCCCATGTCGATGGGGAACCCGTCGTCGTCGTAGGTGTCGGCCGTGATGACCTTGGTGGCGCTCATGTCCCGATACTCCTCGGGGTCCATCAGCCCGAAACTGAGCTGACCGATCTCTTTGGGTGCGTGTTGACTCATTTATACTGCGTCCTCCAGTTCGATGCGCGGCGCAATGCCGAGCGCCTTCATCTCGTCGAGCAGGAGCTTGAATGCGTACGACATCTCGATCTCGTGGATGTCCGTCTCCTCGTCGCAGTTCGGGCAGTACACCCGACGCTGGTCGACGTTCTCGACGGCCGCCATGCCACAGTTCGCACAGATGTAGATCCACTCGCGGTCGGACTCGTCTAAGAGCCGTTCCTTGAGCGTCATGGCCGCACCGTGTCCGATGAACACGTCGCGTTCCATCTCCCCGATACGCAGCCCACCTTCGCGTGCGCGACCCTCGGTGGGCTGGCGGGTGAGCACCTGCACCGGCCCGCGCGAGCGGGCGTGCAGCTTGTTCGAGACCATGTGGTAGAGCTTCTGGTAGAAAATCGTCCCGACGAAGATCTCCGCGTCGATCTTCTCGCCGGTGACGCCCGAGTACATGACCTCCTTTCCGCTGGACTTGAAGCCCTTCTCCTGGAGCCCACCGCGAAGCTCGTCCTCGTCCTCGCCGGTGAAGGCGGTCCCGTCGACGCGGCGACCCTCGAGGGACCCGACCTTGCCGCCGAGCATCTCCAGGACGTGGCCGACCGTCATCCGCGACGGCAGCGCGTGCGGGTTGACGATCAGGTCCGGGACGACGCCCTGTTCGGTGAAGGGCATGTCTTCCTGGGGTGCGATGTGGCCCACGACGCCCTTCTGACCGTGTCGCGACGCGAACTTGTCCCCGAGTTCGGGGATTCGCTCGTCACGAACAGAGACCTTCGAGAGCTTCGAGCCGTCCTCGCCCTCCATGAGCGTGACGGTGTCGACGACCCCGGACTCGCCGGAGCGCATCGTCACCGAGGTCTCACGCCGCTTCTGGGGCGAGAGACCGCCCATGTCGTCCGGTTCTTCGAGGAACCTCGGTGGACTGGTCTTCCCGAGGAGCACGTCGTTCTCGCCGACCTGCGTCTCGGGGTTGACGAGGCCGTCCTCGTCGAGGTGGGTGTAGGCTTCCTCGCCGCGAGCCCCGCGGACGTCGTCGTCCGGGATCTCGAAGCGGTCTTCCTGGCCGCCGGGATAGCGGCGTTCCTCGCCCTCGTAGGTCCGGAAGAAGTGCGAACGCGCGAGCGCGCGGTCGACCGAGCCGCCGTTGAGCACGAGCGCGTCCTCGATGTTGAACCCTTCGTAGCTCATGACCGCGACGACGAAGTTCTGTGCCGCCGGGCGGTCGTCGTAGCCGATCTGTTCGGTCGTCTGGGTCTTGACCAGCGAGAGCTGCGGGTAGTGCAGGAGGTGCTGGCGGGTGTCCGGCCGAATGCGGTAGTTCGCGCTCGGCAGGCCCAGCGACTGCTTGATCATCCCCGATCCCATCGTAATACGCGGCGAGGCGTTGTGTTCGGGGTAGGGAATCATCCCGGCACCGATCCCGAAGATGAGCTGCGGGTCGACTTCGAGGTGGGTGTGGTCCGTGGTGAGGTCGTCCTCCTCGACGGCGACCAGGATGTCCTCTTCCTCTTCGGCGTCGATGAATTCGACGTAACCGCGCTCGACGAGGTCGTCGAAGCCGAGTTCGCCGGCTTTCAGCGCCGCGACCTCCTCGTCGGAGACGAGCGGCTCGCCGTCCTCGACGATGAGGAGCGGGCGGCGCGCGCGGCCGGCGTCGGCGTTGACGATGACCTCGTCCGTGCGGTCCTTGACCGAGACGTTGACCATCTCGCTGACGTCGCCGCGTCGGCGCGCCTGTCGAATGTCATCTGCGAGCTTGTGCGGGTCGGGATGTGTCCCGACCAGACTACCGTTGACGTATACTTTCGCTTCTCGTCCTTGACTCATATCTTTAGTCGTCCGCTGGCTGCTCGATGGACTCGATGCCGGGGATCCCCTCGACACCCATCGACGCGAGTTCCTGTTTGAGGTGCTGCTGGTCTTCGATGTCCTGTGACAGCTCCATCGCCTGTGCGAAGTTCTTCACCAGCCCACAGTTCGGGCCCTCCGGGGTCTCGGAGGGACAGATGCGACCCCACTGGGTCGCGTGCAGGTCACGCGCCTCGAAGTGGGGCTGGCTGCGGGAAAGCGGCGAGCGAAGGCGACGCAGGTGGGACAGCACACCCATGTAGTCGGTGCGGTCCACGAGCTGGCTCACGCCGGAGCGGCCCCCGACCCAGTTCCCCGTCGCGATCGGGTGTTCGAGCCGCTCGGTCAGGACGTCCGACCGAACGACCGTCGACACGGAGAGCTGCCGGTTGCGCATGTTCGCGCGCTCGAGCTGGTACTTCACGTCGCGTGCCAGCTTGTTCAGCGCCGTCCGGAACAGGTCCTTCATCAGGTCGCCCGAGACCTTCAGGCGCTTGTTGGCGTAGTGGTCCTTGTCGTCGGATTCGCGCCGGCCGAGCGCGAGCTCGAAGCAGGCTTCGGCCATCCGGCAGAGGTAGTACGCCTTGTTGATGCGCACTTCTTCCTCCTCGACCCCGTCCTCGTGGAGGTGGGGCAGGAGGTACCGGTCGATGACGTAGTTGGCGCGCTTGAGCTGGTAGTTCTTGCCCTGGCCGGAGGCGACGCGCTTCCCGAGGGTCTCGATCGCCTCGTTGGTCGTCTGGACGTCGGCGGCCTCCAGGTTCTCGAGCATGAACTTCACGATCTCGGGGTCGTCGCTCACGCGGTGGACGATCTCCTCGTCGGATTCGAGTCCGAGCGCGCGCACGAGCGTGACGAAGTTGATCGAGCCCGAGACGGAGGGGAACGACACTTCGAGCAGGCCCTCGCGGTTGCGCTCACACAGTACGAGCGCGCGATAGCCCCGTCGCTGGCTGAAGGTTTTGGCGACCTGGATCTCGTCGCCGTACTTCGTGTCGTACTCGGCGAGGATCTTGTTCGGTGCGAGGTCTTCGGAGGTCATCAGCACCCGCTCGGACCCGTTGACGATGAAGTAACCGCCGGGGTCGGCGGGGTCTTCGCCGATGTCGATGAGTTCCGCATTGGAGAACCCGGAGATGTTGCACTTCCGGGAACCGACCATGATCGGCATGCGACCGATCTTCGTCTCGGTCTGGTCTACGACGTGTTCTTCTTCCTCGTTGCCACCCTTGATGATGGCCATCTCCATGAAGACGGGCGCGGCGTAGGTGATGTTCCGCAGCCGGGCTTCCTGGGGGTAGAGGAGTTCTTCGGAGCCGTCCGCCTCCCGCACGCGCGGGGTGACGACGCGAACGTCACCGAGTTCGACGTAGACGGGCTCTTCGCCCTCCTTGTCGCCGATGTCGGTTTCGATGGTCTCTTTTTCGTCGACCACCCGCTGCATTCCCCGGTCGAGGAAGGAGTTGAACGACCGGAAATGGTGTTCTGCGAGCCGTTCTCTCGAAAAGTACTCACGCGAAATCTCGCGTCGGTCTTGCGTATTCATTATTCCACCACGAGGCGATATACGGTCGCCTGATCGGTCGTGCGGGAGTCCCGGGTGATCTCGATGACGTCGCCCACCTCGGCATCATCGGGGAGCGCCGGGTCCGCGCGTTTGATTTTCGGCAGGTCTGTTCGATCGATGTTGTACTCTTCGAGGACCTCCTCAAGGACGTCCTCGTCGAGCACGCTATGCTCGGGTACGAGTTCGTGTTCGCTTACATCTACCATGGGTTGTGGCTGGACTGGCTGGAGAAGGTTGCTGTCACGAGATACTACAGCGTCCTTGCGCCGGAGCCCATTTAAGGCTTGTCAAAACACGTCGAGCGGCGCTATCCGACCCGCCCAGGGCCGACCGTGGGAGGGAGCGACGAGCGAACCTATCCCAACAGACGGGAACTGAGCACATAGGAGTTTGGGTTACCATGAGTAACTCCTGTGCGAGAGTACGGACAGGAGCGACCGTCGTACGATACTGAGCGGCGTGAGAACCGAGAGTCGATCGGCGGTGGAGTCGTGGGAACGCATGACGACGCAGGTTCGTTTGGAAAGTCTTAATACTCCCACCCGGAAAGGAGGAAATGCGTTCGCCCGGATGGTGTAGTGGCCCATCATACGACCCTGTCACGGTCGTGACGCGGGTTCAAATCCCGCTCCGGGCGTCCTTCTTCCGCGGACTTCAGGAAGAAGCTGATGTGTTCGCCCGGATGGTGTAGTGGCCCATCATACGACCCTGTCACGGTCGTGACGCGGGTTCAAATCCCGCTCCGGGCGCTTCTCTGAATTTTACTCACCCAGCGACGCGTTTCATCGCGTCGCGTTCGTAGAATGTGTGTACGACTGAAAGGGATTTGAACACAAGGAGTCGCAGCCGTCGAACGAAGCGAGACGGACCGTCTCCGCACGGGTTCAAATCCCGCTCCGGGCGTCCTTTTTCCGAACTCAGTTCGTGAGCGACCAGCTTGTCTGTGTCGCGAGCCCCGAGTTCGGGAAATAGCCAGTGGGATTTGAACCCTGCCAGTCGCGCGCAGCGAAGCGAGCACGTCTGGAGTCTGGTTCAAATCCCGCTCCGGGCGCTTCTCTGAATTTTACTCACCCCAGCGACGCGTTTCATCGCGTCGCGTTCGTAGATTCTGTGTGCGACTGAGAGGGATTTGAACACAAGGAGTCACAGCCGTCGAGCGAAGTGAGACGGCTCGTCTCTGCATCGGTTCAGATCCGTCACTCCAAGCGCATCTCTGCTATTCGTTCGCTATGGCGGTGTGTCGCCGCGTCCATCGAGAAAGCGGCCAGGGGACACGTCCACAGTCAGGGAGGTAATCCGCAGTGAACTGCCGAGTCGCGGTCGGAAGGATTCTCTGAGCGGGGACAGGAACGTCGGCAGACAGGTGTGAACGATTGGGCCACTTTAGGTAACTGCTCGGAATACTCCCGGTCGCGCCGAGCGGGACTGTCCGGCGCACGAGGTGGATAGTATGAGCACATCACGCAGGAATAGTCAGCAGTGTCGGGAGCCGTTACAGCGGAGGACGCGCCGATGACGCGACCACGAGCCGTTCGGCAACTCGCCGCACTCGCGATGGGAGTCCTCGTCGTCGTCGCGACTGTCGGGTACGCCGGGCCGATTCTGGCACGCGAGAACGCAGCGAACCAGCAAGACGCCATCGAAGCGGGCATCCAGAAAGGCGTCCGGCTAGCACAACAGCAGGGAGCGACTGTGACGCAGCGGCAGGTCGCAGCCATCCGACAGGGAGCGGAGGCTGCAGTCAGCCAACGACAGCAGGTCACGACCAAGCAGCTTCAGGCCGCCGTTGCAGGTGCGACAGTCGGAATCCTCACCCAGACGCAGCGAGCGTCGGTCAAACAGATCCAGGCGATCGCCAGCGGATCGATCAGCGGTGCCGTAACCCAGTCCCAGCGAGCGTCGGTCGAGCAGGTCCAAGCCGCCGCTCGCGGGGCCGCTAACGGCGGGCTTACGCAAACACAAGACGCCAACGTCAGGCAGTTACAGGCCGCCACCGCAGGTGCGAGTTCGGGAGCGGTCGCTGCCACGAGGCAGAACCAGCGAGCGTCGGTCGAACAGATTCAGATGGCCACCAAGGCGGGGGTCACAGGGTCGCTCACGCAGCGGCAGCGAGCGACCGTCACGCAGATCCAGGCCGCCGCCAGGGCCGCGTGTTTCGGGGCACTGACCCAGCGGCAGACGACCGACGTCAAGCAGATCCAGGCCGCAGTGCGGGGCGGAGCGAAAGGAGGCCTCGCCCAGACGCAGCGAGCGTCGGTCAAACAGATCCAGGCCGGCGTCGCAGGCGGGACGAGAGGAGCCTTAGAGCAGACCCAGACGACCAACGTTAAACAGATTCAGGCGATCGCACGGGGTTCGTGTGAAGGGGCCGTAACGCGGGCAGCCCAGGACCAGATTGTGAACGTGCGGCAGGTGCAGGCAGCCGCCCGAGGAGCGGCTTTCGGGGCCGGCAGCGTCACCCAGCGACAGGACGTGAGCGTCAGACAGCTCCAGACGATCACGGGTTCGAGTGCCGCTGGGGCACTCTCGCAGTCCCAGGTCGCAACCGTCGAACAGGTCCAGGCCGCTGCGACCGGTGCCGCAGGTGCCGCGGTCCAACTCAACGTCCAGACCGTCTCCATCCAACAGCTCCAGGTCGCCGTCGTCAACTCGGCGGCGTCGGCCGCTGAACGGGCCGGAGAGCGTGACTGGGCCGCCCAGCGGACTGCCGCAGCCGCGATCTCGAACGTCGACGCGGAGTTCTCCGGAGACGTCCGAATCGACGTCACGTTGCCACCGAGCGACGAACAGCCACTCACGCCGACAACGCCGACCACGCCGGAGTCACCAACGTCGCCCGAATCACCGACCACACCCGAGTCGCCAACGTCGCCCGAATCACCGACCACACCCGAGTCGCCAACGTCGCCCAAATCACCGACCACACCCGAGTCGCCAACGTCGCCCGAATCACCAGCCACGCCAGGATCGCCGATCACCCCAGTGTCACCGAGCTCGCCAGTGACGCCAGGGTCACCAGCTTCACCCAGTTCCCCGGAGTCGCCGATTTCCCCGGGGTCGCCGGTCACCCCGGGGTCACCCGTCACTCCGGTCTCGCCCGGGTCACCGATCTCGCCGAGCACGCCGGCATCACCGATCTCGCCGAGCACGCCGGCATCACCGATCTCACCTGGTGACCCAGTCGAAACGCCCTCGCCGGGAACGGCCTCACCCCAGGAGCCGGTCGAAACACCGGCACCCGTCGAGACGCCTGAGCCTGTCGAAACGCCGGAACCGGACGACGCTGAAGAAGGCGACGGGGCCACTGAAGACGGCTAACACCGTGAGCGGAACGCGAGGGGAACCAACCCCTTTCAGGACGTCACCGTCCAGACGGACTCGCGGTCAGTTTAGCTGTTCCGCGTCTCGAACGTCGGTAGACCCCTCTATCGAGTGATAGATCAGACCAAAGCGTATAGTGCCGGGGTGAGAAACGGAGGGTATGAGCAGCCGAGATGAAGCGCCGCGGGAGATGCCCAAGGCGCTGGTTGAGGATTTCCTCGAACAGGAAGCGGGGACGCGAGCGTTTCTGGACGAGTTACAGAAACTCGCGGCCGAGGGGCGACACGACGAGGTGCGCGACCGGCTGCGTGATTTCGCAGAACACTCCCAGGGAGCCTTCTTCACCGTCGCGCTGAGTCTGGGCGGCACCGCGCAGTTCTTCGCGGACGTCGAAGCGCAGATGGACGCCGAGACGGGCGAAATCCTTCGGGACCTGGAGGAGACGTACGGGACGCTCGCCGACGAGTTCAGCATCGTCCGGACGGAACAGACCCAGGACAGGAAGAACCCGGTCACGAGCATGAGCGCCTCGACGACGTACCGGGACGAAGAGGAGGTCCCGCTGATCGAGTACACGCCGCTCTCGGGCGAGATGGCGTTAGCCGAGAGCCGGGAGTCGCCGGAGGAGGTGCTCCAGGTCGCTCACTTTCTGGTCCAGTCGACGACGGACGCACTGGAAGTGGCGCTCGAGGAGGACCAGGCGGTCAACACCGAGGAGCTGAGTTCGCTCATCGACCGCCGAGAGGAGTTGGAGATGGAGCTGAGCACCCTGCGCGACCAGATCGACGAACTCCGACGAACACCGGTCGACGACTGACCTGACACCGCACGGTCTCGTCTCCGGTGAGAGAGTTGCAAGAGTTTTATGCCGCGGGTGGAAAGTGGTGGCAGAACGAACAGCATGGTCGAGAGGCTTCAAAACCAAGTCGAGAAAGAGGAACGCGATCTGCGTATCCTTCGCGAAGTAATCGCTGACGGACCGATCGGGATCGTGAAACTCGCCGACCGGACGGGGCTCCCGGAACACAAGGTACGGTACTCGCTGCGGATGCTCGAGAACGACGAGTTCGTCGAGCCGACGCCCAACGGTGCGATTCCGGCCGACGACATCGACGACCGGATCGCACACGTCAACGACGGACTCACCGAATTGATCGGGCGACTCGAACGGCTCCGCGACGCGGACGCGCCGTCGGTGTAATCGCACCGGTAGTCGGTCACGGGGTGTCACGCGACCGAGACGAGCCAGGCACTTATGTTGCTGCGAGTGCGCACGTGGGACAATGGCCGTCACCGACGCCACAGCGGAGTGTACGGCAGTACTGGACGAGGTGCAGTCTGCAGTCATCACCGACAGGCGATTTCTCAGGCAGGTCTTGACGGGGATGGTAGCGCGTGGCCACGTCCTCCTGGAGGACGTCCCCGGCGTCGGGAAGACGCTCACGGCACGGAGCATCGCGACAGCCCTGGGACTGGAGTTCTCACGGGTACAGTTCACGCCCGACCTCTTGCCGGCCGACGTGATCGGGACGAACGTTTACGACGAGCGCGACGGTACGTTCGAGTTCTCTGAAGGGCCGATCTTCGCCAACGTCGTGCTGGCCGACGAAATCAATCGCGCCCCACCGAAGACGCAAGCGGCCCTGCTGGAAGCGATGGAAGAAGGACAGGTGACCGTCGACGGCGAGACCCATTCGCTTCCGGAGCCGTTCTTCGTGCTGGCCACGCAGAACCCCGTCGAACAGGAGGGGACGTTCTCGCTGCCGGAAGCCCAACTCGACCGGTTCATGATCAAGAGCAGCATGGGCTACCCCGACCGCGACGGGGAACTCGACCTGCTCGACCGGCGCGCCGACCGGACGGCCCAGGCCCCGAGCGTCAGTTCAGTGCTCGACCACCAGCGAGTGACGGCGCTCCAGGAGATTCCAGAGACCGTGACGGTCGAGCCGAAGGTCCGCGAGTACGTCGTCGACCTGGGCCGGGCGACGCGAGAAGACAAACGGGTTCGAGTCGGCGTCTCGCCGCGCGGCATCCAGCGACTGTTCGAGGCGGCCCGCGCGTACGCTCTCATCGAAGGGCGGGACTACGTCGTTCCCGACGACGTCAAAGGGATCGCCCCCGCGGTGTTCAGCCACCGACTCGTCCTCACGGCGGAATCGAGCGTGCGATCGGTGTCGAAGCGCTCCGTCCTCGGCGACGTGCTCGACCGCGTGCCGGCCCCCTCGGTCGACGACGACTGAGCGCTATTCTCGCAGGACAGACGCCAGGAAGACGACCGTGCCGAACGCGAGCGTCAGCGCACCGGCGGCCAGCGCCGTCTCGGTGACGGCGGGGACGACGACCCGCCCGGCGATCAGCACTTCGAGGACGAACGCGCCGCCGACGGCGAGCAGGCCGACAGCGAGCGATGCCCCGACGTGAACGACCTCGCCGCGGGTGGTCGGCGCGTCGAGCGGGAGTTCCTCGCGCACCCCGACGGCGAACTCCCCCGCGTCCCAGACGACGAGCGCGAGCGCCGCGGTGATGAAAGCGAGCGCCGGCGAGCCACCGAACAGGACCAGGACGAGGGCGAGTCCGAACACCGACGTGCTGGCGAGGGCCGGCCCGAGCGCTCGCTCCGGGAGGATCGGCGACCCGGCGAGGAGCGTCAGCGCGATGAAGAGGGCGCCGACGACGATGAGAGAGCCGAAGGCGACGAGCAGCACGGCCGGGAGGAGCCCGCCTGCGAACAGCGAGCCAGCGGCCGGCCGCACGCTCGCCGGCACGGCCGCGAGCAGTCGCTCGGGCGTGGTCACCAGCGAGAGCACGGCGACCGTGAGCAGTGCGACCGAGACGGCGCCCACGGCGGGCAGCGCCGGCCGCAGCAGGTCGGCCTCGGAGCGGCGGCGCACCAGTCGGCGGAGTCGTTCGCCGACGAGGATGGCGGCCATGGCACCCATGACGAGCACGAAGAGCACGCGGAGTTCGACGCTGGACAGCAACCAGCGGGCGACACCGGCGAACGGCGGGTCGAGCAACCGTGCAACGGCGGCAGGCGACGTGGCTCCGACGAGGGCGGCACTCACGAAGATGCCGACCGCCGCGAGGGCGGCGACGGACACCACGCGGCCGAGCGCGCTACTCGCGTCGTCGATACGAGCGATGACCGTCGGGCGCTGCCGGGGCGGGAACAGGGTCTGGAGCGGGACGGTGCGGACGACCAGCCGGAACAGGAAGAGGACGGCGAGCGGATACACCAACAGAGTCAGCAGCGCGAAGCCGCCCTCGGGAGCCAGGAGCGTCCGGCCGACGGCCAGCAGCGGTTCGGGGCTGTCGACGACGAGGCGCGCGAGAAAACCGATCGTCGACTCCCAGGTGACGACGGCGACCACCGCGAACTGGGCGACGGTCAGCGGGACGAGCATCCCGATGTATCGCACGAACGACCCGGCCAGGACGGCGCCCTCGCTGAGCGGAACGGCCGTCAGCACCGCGGCGAAGCCCCCGAACACGAGCAGGAGAACCGTCACTTCGACCAGATGGCCGACCGGCGTGCCCGTCCGGAGTGCAAAGGAGACGCTGACCCCGAGCGCCGCCGCCAGCAGCACCGACGCCGGCGTCAAGATCACGCCCGACGCCAGCAGCAGCCACAGTCGATCACTGTTGAGTGCGTAGAGACCGAGCGCCAGCAGCCCCCCGGACGCGAGCGCCAGCGCGGTGAGCGCGAGCCCCAGGAGTCGGCTCCCGATCACCAGTGCCGCCAGTACCGCCATCAGGCTACTGACGGCAGCCGTCAGCTGCACCTTTGAGAGCGTCACCGCGACGCGGCGAGAGACGCGCTGCTCGGCGGCGAGACCCGACAGAGTCGTCGCCCGTCGGTCCGTTGCTCCGTCGGCGTCCGCCGTCTCGCCGCCGTCGGGTTCGAGCCGTTCCCCGGCTCCGTCGTCCGTCATCGCTGCCACCCGCCGTTGCGCGCGTCGATGACTCCGGCCAGCGCGACCTGGAGGGGCGTGTCCGGCTGCCAGTCGACGGCCGGGACGCCGAGTCGCTGGAGGTCGGTCAGCCGCGTCCGGCGTCTGAGGTCCGTTACGGCCTGGCCCGGCGTCGGGGCTGTGCCCGTCACCGAGCCCGTGACGTTCGGACTCAACACGGTGACGTCGTGGTGGTTCGCCAGCAGCGTCTCCACGACGGCGGTCGGGGCGTCGTCGGCCAGCGGCGTGCACAGGACGACCTGCGCGTGGGACGGGAGCCGCTGGACCAGGTCGAGACCGAGGTCCGTCCCGCCGGCCGTCTCGTGGGCGTCATCGTCGCCGCCATCGGCTGCGACGGCGCTATCCGGGCCGTCCGCACCCGCGGACGAGCCGCGACTGTCCGCGCCGTCCTGCAGGCTGTCGAACAGGTCGGTGGCAGCGGCTTCGGTGTTCGCACCGCGCCCGGGCGGGACCCAGGTGCGCTCCGCGGCCGGCGAGAGCGTCGTGACGCCGGCCTGGTGACCCTCGTCGGTCAGCGTGAGAAAGCCCTGGGCGGCAGCGTACACGGCGTAGTCCGTCGTCGACGGCCCGCCCTGTGGGAGGGAGAACGTCACCTCGGAGCGAGCGTCGATGACGAAGACGACCGCCGCCGCCCGCTCCTCGCGGTAGGTGACCGTCGCCAGCTCGCCGGTGCGGGCGAGTCGTCGCCAGTCGACGTGCGAGAGCGGGTCGCCCCGCCGGTACTCCCGGACGGAGTGGAACTCGATGCCCTCACCGCCCGCGTCAGTCGGATGCTGACCCGGGAACGGCATCGTCTGGTCCAGGAGCGGGAACTCGTCCAGGAGCGTGTCGCAAGTGACCGTCGTCGTCCCCGACGGTTCGAGCATCGCCGTCCCGACGAGAGTCCCGGCGAGGCTCCGACCCCGGACGGCCACGCTCCCGAACTCGTGTGTCCCACGCGGGGGCAGCACGTCGTACTCGACGGTCGCGGTCTCGTCGGGTCGCAGCGCGACACCGGCCGCGGGAGCGCCGTCGACGACCGCGACGTCTTCGGGAACGGTGTCGACGAGGCGCAGGTCCGGGATCGGCCGGTCGCCGTCGTTCCGGACGGTCACCGTCACCGTCACCGGTTCGCCGGGGTTCACGTGGTCGTCGCCGAGCGCACGCTCGATTTCGAGCGACGGCGGACCGAGTCCGGTGACGGAGCCGTAAACGACGTAGGCGAGCGGGATCGTCCCGATCAGCAGGACGGTGTGGTTCCCGACGTACAGTCCGACGGCACTCGAAAACAGCGCAGCGACGAGCGCGCCGTGCCAGCGAGCGACGGGCATCATCGTTCGGTCACCTCGGTCGTCTCGGACCCGCTCCCCTCGGATTCGCCGGAGGTGGCGTCGCCACCGAACAGGTCGCCGTCGCGGCCGGTCACCGACACGTCCGCGGACGCCTCGGTGCGGAGGGCGTAGAGCGCGCGGATCGTCCGAGTCACCTGGCGATAGAACGCGCCGTCCTCGCTGATCACGTCGCGGAACCAGAGACGCAGCGGGACGTCGGGAGCGTCCGGGCCGCCGACGAACGCCGCCGCGCTGGGGTCGTCGGTCCAGCGGCCTTCTTCGATGGCGCGGGCGGCCGTCTCCCAGTCGCAGCGGTGGACCTGCTTGTAGACGTCGGTCGCGAGTCGGCGCAGGTCTTCCCGGACGACCGCCTCTTCCTCGGTCGTCCGGCCGCCGATCCGCCCGGCAGCGGCGAGGTGCTCGTCGAACTCCGCGCCGGGGACGAGTCCGGCTGGCTCCCCATCGTCGGTGGAATCGACCGGCATCGCCGGCGGTGCAGACGGCGTCTTCGAGGACCACAGACCCTGAACGACGGCGATTGCACCCGCGACGAGCGCCAGCCCGGCGATACCCACTGTGTTCGCCACGTCGTCCATCAGCGAGACGAGGTGTGGCCGCGAGACCGGCAACAGCCCCGGTGCCAGCACGACGAGCGAGGCCACCGCCAGCAGGACGCCCGCCGTAACTGCGACCAGTCGCGTGCGTCCACTCATTCGTTCTCACCCCCGTCGGTCGCAGGGGGCGCCCCAGAGCGAGCGGCGTCCGCGTCCCTCGCGTCGGATTCTCCAGTGTCGGTTACGCGGGCGTCGCCGAGTTCGCGTTCGGCGGCCGCGACGTCGTCGAGGTAGCTGTCGGGGTCGCGTCGGCCGTACTCGATCGCCCGAATGGCGTCCCGGAGCGTGCCGACCGCGCCGCTCGGGAAGCCTTCCTCGATCCCGATCGCTGCGAGTTCGCCAGGCGTCTTCGTGCGGTAGTCAGCGACCGGGAGTCGCGCGCGGAACTCGCGCCAGGCGCGACGGACGCGTTCCCCCGGATCGAGGCCGGACGGCTCCACCTCGTCGACAGCCGCGGTGGTCTCGTCGGACCCGGCGTCGGTACTGAGTGCGGCCGACACGGACGACTCGGCACTGGTCGCCACCCCGCGAAGGGCTGCGAGTAGCCACGCGAGCATCGCGCGCGGTCCAGGCAGCGCGCCGAAGTCGAGCCGGCGTGCGCTGAGGGCAGCCACGACCGTCCGCCAGGCGGTCCGAAGCGTGCGGGCGACTCGCTCGGCGATCACCGGAAGCCGGGAACGGAGGCGTTCGACCTGGATCGCCAGACCGACGAGCGCGGCGACGAACGCGCCCGAGAGCCAGCGGAGCGTCGCGAGCAGGTGCTCGCGGACGGAGCGGCCGGCAGCACTGGCGCGTCGACGGAGGACGACCAGCACTGCACCGAGACCGAGCGCCAGCACCAGTGCGACGCCGGCGGTCACGAACCGATACGTCACCGGCTGGTGCTCGGTGATTCCGTCCGCCGTCTCGACGTGGACGGTGGCGCCCGTCGCCAGCGGCAGGGACACGCTCGCCGTTCCGTCCGGTCCAGTCGTCGCGGTCCGCCCGCCGACGGCGACAGTGGCGCCCTCGACCGGCGTCTCCCCGTCGGTAACCGACACAGTGATCGAGAGGCCGGGGAGTGCGAATCCCGAGGTAGCCACCGAGACGTTCGCCAGGCGGAGCGTTCGGTTGCCGTACGCCTCGCCGCGACTGACTTCGACTGTCGTTCGCTCCCGCCCGGGCAGCGACACGGCGAGCGTTCCCCGCTCGTCCGTCGTTCCCACCCGCGAGCCGTCGAGCGAGACTCTCGCGTCGGCGATCGGGCGGTCGTCGATCGTCGCTTTCACGGAGACAGTTTCGCCCGGATCGACCGGGCCGTCGACCGCGATCGCTACGTCGGTCGGCACGTCGAACGAGCGAGTGACGTTCGTTCCGTTCCGTTGCTGTACGGCGGTCCCGATACCTCGTCCGTCGGTGGACGCAAACGACCCCGGAACCGTCGCACCACCGGGAGCGAGAAGGGACCCAGTCCCCGCCGCCCGGCTCTCGTTGTCGCTGACGTCGATGGTCAGGCGACCGGCGAACGGAACTTCGCCGCGAACCATCCCGGACTCGTTCGTCCGGCCGATCCGCTCGCCGTTGAACCGCACCGTGACGCCGGCGGCAGGGTCGCCGTCACGCTCGACGAGAACGGTCACCCGCTGGCCGGGAACCGGGTCGTTCTGGAGAGCGATACTGTAGCTCGGACCCGGCGAAGGGTCGAACGATTCGCCGGGGCTCCCCTCCTCGGAGTGATTGTACGCGTCGGTCGCCTCGGTCGCGTTCGTCCCACCGGACCCGTCGTCGCTGGTCCGCGGCTGGTCGCCGGCAGTCTCGCTGTCTTCGCCGGTCTGGCCACCAGCCGACTCGTCGGGGGAGCCGCTCGCCCCGTCGCCGGACGACCCCTCGGCGGCCTGGTCGAGGAAGCGTCGCGCCGCCGCGTCGGCGTTCCCGGTCTCGGCGGCACGCTGGTAGGCCCGGAACTCGCTCTGCAGGCGGCTCCGGCCCGGCGTGGGGTCGAACCGAACCCAGCCGGTGTCGGGGAAGTACACCTCGACCCAGGCGTGGGCGTTCATCGCGCGCACGAGGTACGTTCCGTTCCCCTGGGGCTGGCCCGTCGAGTAGCCCACCACGTAGCGGGCGGGAACGTCCTGAGACCGGAGCATCACGGCCATCGAGGAGGCGAAGTACTCGCAGTACCCGCTGTCCATCTCGAAGACGAACTGGTCGGCCACGTCGCCGCCGTCGTGACTTGCGTTCAGCGAGTAGCGCTTGTTCGCCTCCAGCCAGGACTCGATGGCGACGGCTTTCGCGTAGGGCGTCTCCGCGTCCCGCACGATCCGGCTGGTCCGCCTCGCAACCCGGTCTGGCGTGCCCGCAGGGAGTTGCGTATAGGTCGTTTCGATCGACCTCGGGTAGTCCGTCCCGGCCTGTCTGAGACGCTCCGGGGTCCGCGGCGGGGCCTGGCTGACGACGGTGTACGTCGTGTTCGCCGGCATCGCCGAAGCGGCCCTGATGGTCCCCTGGTCAGTCACTCGCAGTTCGTCGGCGAACCCGCTCTCGACGTCGGTGGGCTCGTAGACGCCCGGCAGCGCGGTCGCGGGTTCGAGCAGGCGATACTCCTGGGTGACGGTCCGCCGATCGGCCGGCTTAGTCGACGGACGGCGCGGCCACTCGGCAGGGGCCGGCTCACCGCGCGTCGTCCAGCCACTCCCTGTGTAGGTCGTGAACGCGCCGGTCCGCCAGTACCCCGGTTCGGAACTCCGGACGAGAAGGTGCGGCGTCGCGGACTGATTGCGGAGACTGTCGCTCAGCAGGTTCTGCGTCGACCCGACGCCGGTCTGCGAGCCGGGATTGAGCGCACCGAACCCGCTGGACCCGCCCTGCCCCTGGCTGCTGGTCCGCTCGCGATCGCCAGCCACTACCTGGCCGGGACTGCCCGCCGAGAGGTTGCTGAGCAGTCCGTCGACCAGGGATTGTGAGTCGGCCGATCCCCCCGACGGAGAGCTAGAGCCGGCACTCTCCCCCCCGAGAGCTCGCTGCACGGCACTGCCCGCACCGCCGGCGTCGTCGCCGGTCGCGGACTGTGGAATCAGCGACCGGCCCGGTGCGTCGCTCCCGACGACGGGCAACACCGCGGCGACGAGGACGAACCCCACGACAGTCAGGAGGGCAACCACGGTCCGGTCACGTGACGGCTGCCCCGCATCGGACGACATTGTAGATGACCCCTACCGGGAGCCCGCGGCTCCCGTAATCTGTACCTAAAACTGCGGTAGGATTGGTTTAAACGTTGCGCGGATATTATCACGTTCGATTATCGCGGGAAGAAACCCTCCGGTGCGCCCTCAGAGCGTTGCGAGGAGCCGGTCGATGTCGTCGGCGGTGTTGAACACGTGAACCGACGCGCGAACGGCAGCGGGCTCGGGGAGCGATCGGATGACGATTCCCTCCGCTCCGAGCCGTTCGACGAGGGAATCGGGATCGTCGGCCGCGAACGTGACGAGGCCGGACTCGTACTCGCGGGGCGACAGCAGGCGGTCGCCGAGGCCCGCCTTGAGCCGGTCGGTCAATCGTTCGACGTGTGACTGGACCGTATCGAGACCGATGGCTTCGAACGTGTCCATCGCGGTCGCGAGCGCTGCGTGGGGCGCCAGCGAGGTCGTGCCGATCTCGAGTTGCCGGGCGTCCGAGTAGCGCTCGTACGTATCCGCGTTGGGGTCGGTCACACCGCGATAACTGATACGGCGGGGTTCGAGTTCGGCCGCGAAGTCCGACGACACCGAGAGGAAACCGCCGCCCCAGAGACCGAGGAGCCACTTGTGGCCCGCCGCGGCAACGGCGTCGGCGCCCCACTCGTGGACGTCGATGGGGTGTTGCCCCGGCGACTGGACGGCGTCGACGACGACGCGCGTGTCCGCGTCGTGGGCGATCTCGACCACGTCACCGATCGGAATCCGCGTCCCGTAGTTCCAGGAGAGCGAACTCAGACAGAGCACGCGCGCGTCCGCGACGACTTCCTTGACGGCGTCCAGGTCCACGCGTCCCTCGCGGGTTTCGAGGACCCGAACGTTCAGGTCGAACACGTCGGCGGCCCGCTCCCAGGGCAGGACGCCAGCGGGATGTTCGAGGTCGGAGTAGACGATCGTATCGCCCGGTTCCCAGTCGATGGCGGCGGCCAGCCGGGAGATGCCGTCACCCGTACTGTGCGTCAGGGCGATCTCGCTCGGGTCGGCACCGACGAACGCGGCCACGCGCTCGCGAACCTCGGCGAGTTCGCCGTAGAAGAAGTCGTAGGGGCTGCCGGTGACGTGGCTCTCGTACTCGTGGCGTTCGAGCACGTCGGTCGCGGCCTCGACGACGTGGCGCGGGCTCGGTCCGCTCGCGCCGGTGTTGAGGTACGCGGTCTCCTCGATTGCAGGAACGTCCGCACGCAGGTCCTCCGGGTTCATGGCGGCCCTTCGGACGGGACGGATTTGAACCCCAGCTTCTTGCCAGTCGTTACCGTGTGACGACCGTGTTCGTCAGCGTGCCCAGCCCCTCGACGGAGAGCGAGACGGTGTCGCCGGGCTCCAGAAACCGCCCGAGTTCCAGCCCACAGCCCGTCCCGACGGTGCCGCTCCCCAGCACGTCGCCGGGGTGCAGCGTCTCCTCCGCCGAGGTGTGTTCGATGATCTCGCCCCAGGAGTGCCCCATCTCGCCGACGGTCCCCTCGGACCACGTGTCGATCTCGCCATCCTCGCTCTCGACCTCGATAGTGAACGCGGCGTTCGGCAGGTCCAGTTCGTCGGGCGTCACGAGGTGCGGGCCGAGCGCGTTGGCGAAGTCCTTCCCCCGCGCCGGGCCGAGTTTGCCCTGCATCTCCTGGAGTTGCTCGTCGCGCGCGGTGAAGTCGTTGAACAGCGTGAAACCGGCGATGTACGCCTCGGCCTCGTCGGCGTCGACGTCGGTGCCTCGCGTGCCGACGACCGCGCCGATTTCGAGTTCGACGTCGAGCTGGTCGCTGTAGGACGGCCAGGACACGTCGTCCCCGGGGCCGACGACGGCGTCGGCGTTGCCCTTGTAGCAGACAGGGATCTCGTACCAGATATCGGGGACCTCACCCATGCTGTTGCGGACGTGCTCCTCGAAGGCCATGTAGTCCCGCAGGGAGTTGGGCCTGGGGAGCGGACTCAGCAGGTCGACCTCGGCGGGATCGTAGCGCAACCGCGCACCCCCGGGACCGGTAGAAGCGTCCGCGTCGGGCACGGTCTCGACGACGTCCCGGGCCGCGTCAAGCGCTCGGTCGCCCCGCTGGAGGAACGACAGCATGTCGGCAGGGGCGACGGTCTCGGCCACCTCGACCGGTGTGGGTTCGCCGCGCTGGTCGAGGACGTGAGCGTAGCCCGCCGTCACGTCCAGCAGCGTCCCGTCGTGGTCGATCCCCACCCGACGCATCGGTCCGACGGCCGTCTCGACCGCGAAGCTTGCGAGTCGCATGCCGAACAGAGAGGTTCGCTGACAGGTATAGTTTGCCCCGATTCACGCGAGTCCGTCCACGACGAGCCACCCGAGGCCAACGGCGCCGAGCGCACCGACCAGGTTGACCGCCGCGTTGATCGCCGCCCGACGTGGCTCGCCGGTCTCGGCCAGGCGCACCGTCTCGAACGCGAACGTCGAGAACGTGGTGAAGGCGCCACAGAACCCAGTTCCGAACACGAGAAGCGCCGAGTCGCCGATCGGTGCAGTCACCAGCGCTCCGAGGAGGAAACTCCCCACGACGTTGACCGCCAGCGTGTCCCGCGTCCGGGCGTCGATGCGCTCGCCGAGCAGGTGTCGCGAGAGCGCACCGAGGACGCCCCCAGCACCCACCAGGAGCGTGGGACTGACCATCAGGCGATCACCCGGGCGACCCAGCGCCCGCCGAGGATCGCCGTGAAGCCGAAGACGTAGTTCACCACCACGTTCGCGACGGCCAGCTCCGGGGCGAGCCCTGCCGTTTCGACCGCGAAGGTGCTGTACGTAGTGAACGACGAGAGGAACCCGGTCCCGATGACGAGCCGCGTCTCTGCACTCAGGACGCCTGCCAGGTGTGCTTCGTACAGGAGGACGCCCAGCGCGAAACTCCCGAGGACGTTCGCCGCGAGCGTGCCCCACGGCAGCGTCCCGGCCGGGAGCGCGACCGCGACGGCGTGGCGGAGCGCAGCGCCCACGAACCCCCCGACGGCGATCAACAGGAAGGGTTCGACGCGTTCGAGCGCGTGCATCGGCCCCGCAGCCGTCTCCTCGGACCTGTCAGTACCCATCTATCAGCAACCATGAGTGAACACCACTACGACCCTTTCGAAAGACGCGGCCCTGCGGCCAGAGTTTATCAACGGGGACGGACCCAGGCGGGTCCATGTTCGAGCGATTCAGCAGTGACGAACGGGCCATCGAGGGACTGCCGATTCGGCTCGTCATCGCCCTCGTCGTCGGGGTCGCGAGCCTCAGCGTGATGATGAACACCATCTCGGGGCTCAGTACCCTGGGCGTGTCGGAACTCGACGCACAGCCCGAGCCGGAGGTCATGGGAACTGGCGAGCAGTCGGTGACCGTCAGGGTCGTCGACGCGGACGGCGAACCGGTCACGAACGCGACGGTCGTCGCCACGGGCGGGACGGCGAACCTGCGCGGGATACGGACGGCGACGACCGGCCCGAACGGCCGCGGCACCCTCACGTTGAACGCGAGTCTCGGGCCGAATCAGGAAAAAGGGACAGTACAGTTAGACATCAAACCCCCAGCGAGCGGGCAGTACACGGACAAGCGGGCGAACACGAAGGTGCTAGTGGTCGCGAAGTGACTACACCTGTTCGTCCCAGTCAATCCAGTCTTGCTGCCAGCCGCGGCGCCGCTCGGCGTCTCTGCGCGCGTGCTCGCGGTCCTCGCGGCGCGTCCGATTGCGTTCGACGGTGTCGGCCTGCTCGCCCTCCACGAGCATCGGCTGGAAGGCGACGCCGCCGAGCCGTTCGGCCACGTCGCCGTCCTCGACGACGACGAGCGACTGTTCGTGCGCACCGAGGGGCATGATCAGTCGGCCGTCGTCGGCGAGCTGGTCGACCAGCGCGCGCGGCGGCTCGATCGCGGCCGCTTCCAGCAGGATACAGTCGTAGGGCGCGTACTCGGGGAGGCCGTCGATGCCGTCCCGGCAGTCGACGAGCACGCCCTCGTAGCCCGCGTTCGCGAGGTTCTCGCGGGCCTCGTAGACGAGCCGGCGCGTTATGTCGATGGCCTGGACGTTCCGATCGCCGACGATTTCGGCGACGACCGCGGCCGTGTAGCCGACGCCCGCACCGACCACGAGGACGTTGTCGCCCTCACTGGGGGCGAGGGCTTCGAGCAGTCGCGCGGCGGTACTGGGGGAGAGCACGCGCGTCCCGAACCGCTCCAGCGGACGGTCGGCGTAGGCCGCGCGGTCGTCCTCGACGAACTCGTGGCGCGGCACTGCCCGCATGGCGACGCTGATCGCGTCGCTGTGGACGCAGCCTTTGCTCTCGTGTTCGAGGCTGTCGACCATATCGTCGCGCAGTACCGCTGGTTCCATGTCCGGAGGTTAGTGTGGACGCTATTGAATCACGCGCCTCTTGCCGCCCGAACATGTCGGCGTCGCTCGGTTTCGCCGGGTCGGACAGGGGCTGTACCAGTCGAGTACGCTCCGGACAGGAACCCAGGATGCACGGCTGTATCTCGAACTGCCCGGTGTGAAACTCCCGTCCGACTCTCACTGCATCCGAACGAACCGAACGCCGCCGTGCTCCTCGCGGGCGAGCGAGCCGTCGGCCCGCCGCCGAGCGAGGACGAGCGTTTGTCGGTGTGCCCCCACTGGCGCGAGCACGAGGCCGCCGGGACGAACCTGTTCGACGACGTCCGCGGGAAGCTCAGATGCGGCGCAGGTGAGATACGCCCGGTCGTAGGGGGCGTGTTCTGGCCAGCCAGCCGCCCCGTCGCCCGCTCTGATCGAGACGTCGCCGTAGCCGAGGCGGTCGAGGCGGCGACGCGCGGCCTCGGCCAGCGATTCGCGGTACTCGACGCTGTAGACGTTCTCCGCGCCGACGAGTTCGGCCGTGACCGCGGCGTGATAGCCACAGCCAGTGCCGATTTCGAGAACGGTATCCCCCTGCTGGAGGTCCAGCAGGTCGGTCATGATCGCGACCATGTGCGGCGCGCTGATGGTCTGGCCCTCGCCGATCGGGAGCGGTGTATCCTGGTATGCCCCACTCCGATTCCCCTCGGGGACGAACTCGTGGCGCGGGACGGCTCGGATGGCGGCGAGCGTGGCCTCGTCGAGGCTAGAATCCCGGTCGCGGAGGTGCTCGACGAGGGCGTCTCGCTCGGCCGCCCAGTCCATGCTCACCAGGCCGACCAGGCGGTCGAGGTCTCGTCGCGGACGTACAGCCGCTTGACGTCCTTGGCGACGATGGTGTCGCCGTCGTAGTCGAGCTTGTCGAATTCGTACCCCTCGGCGTCGTCGCGGACGTGTGCGCCCTCGATGGTGAACTCCACGTCGCCGAAGTCGTCGGTCTCGCCGATGGTGAACTCGTAGTCGCCGGGGACCTGCAGGGTGTAACTCTCGGTGTCCTCGCGGCGGCCGTCCCTGGGATGTTGCGTGACGTTGACGCTGACGTTCTCGACCTCGCGGGTCCAGATGGTGTCGACGTCGGCTGCCTGGGCAGACTCGACGCGGCTGTCGTCGTCCAGTTCCAGGCTGGTAATGCGGACGGTCATGATCGCCACGTCAGTCTCGGCGACGAACTCCTCGCCGACGGCGAGGTCCTCGTCTTCGGGCACGTCGACGGTCGTCGTGAACGACTCGCCCTCCTGGGAGACGACGACTTTCCGTTCGACGGTGTCGTCCTCGGGCAGTTGCTCCTTGTGGACGTGTTCGCACTCGGTACAGCGAAGCGTCACTCGCCCGCCGCCGGTCGACAGCACCTCGTGGACCGTCTCCAGCTCGGGCGAGCAGGACGGACAGGGAATGGCGACGCGGTCGGGTAGCTCCGAATCGGACCCGGATTGGCTCATGGAGGCGTCTATTCGGTACAGACGTAAAAACACGCTGACCGCCTGGGAGCCCCGACACGGGGACACATGCGAGTTCGGTCTGGAGGTTACACGCCGGACGGCAGTTCGATTCGCTCGCCGTCGACCGACACCGTCGGATCGCGGATGACGCCGTCGAGGTGGATGGGCGCCTCGGTGTCACCGCCGATGGCGTGGTCGTCGCCGATCGCGATGTGCACGGTACCGGCGGCCTTCTCGTCGAGCAGGACCGAGCCGATCAGTTCGGTGACGCCGACGTTCGTTCCGATGCCGAGTTCGGCGAGATTGTAGGCGTCCTGGCCGACCTCGTCGGCGGCAGCCTCGAGTTCCTCGCGAACGGCGGCGTCGGAGACCTCGGTCACGTAGCCGTCGTCGACCTCGAATTCGAGAGTCTGCTCTTCTTCGAGCAGGCCGTGGGGCATCATCGTCCCGTCGACGACGAAGGTGCCGTTTGCGGTCTCCGGACTGAGGAACACCTCGCCGGCGGGGAGGTTCGACATCTCGCCGGCCTCGTGGACGATGCCGGTGTCCTGCTTCCACTCGCGGTCGCCGGGGCGGAAGACGATGTCCGTCCCGAGATCGGTCTGGACGCGGACGTTCCCGGCGCCCGAGACCTGCTGGTAGATCTCTTTGCAGCGTTGCTTGATCTCGGAGTAGTTCGCGTCCAGCCCGGTGACGAACACCTCCTCGGTGATGCCGGGGAGGGTGGCGACGCGAGCGCCGGCCTCGTTGGCGTCCGAGCGGGCGCGGGTGTGGCTCAGACTCTTCGTCGTCGGGGCGAGCACGACGTCGGCGTTGCGCATGGCAGCCGACACGGCGGCCGGTGGTTCCTCACCGTGCTGGTTCCCTGGCGGGTACCGGACGATCGAGGCGTCGTCGGTGCGTTCGTTGGCGACCTCGTAGAGGGACTCGCCGATCTGCTGACGCTTGTGATCGGTGACGATCAAGCAGGACTCGGTCGACTGGAGGCGCATGCACTTCCGGACGGCCGTCTCGGCGGGCGCTCTGAGACGCTTGGGTGGCATACCCGGAGCTGTGTCCGGGAATGGAATAGGTGTTGTCCTACCGCTCCTCGCGGAGTTTGAACTTCTGGACCTTCCCGCTGGGATTCTTGGGCAGTTCCTCGACGAAGTTGTACTCGCGGGGTCGCTTGAAGTCGGCGAGGGCGTCGCTCTCGCGGACGTATTCGTCCAGCGTCTCGGCGTCGGTCGCCCCGACGACGTAGGCGGCGACGACCTCGCCCCACTCCTCGTGGGGTTCGCCGACGACGGCCGCCTCGATCACGTCGGGATGGGAAAAGAGTGCGTCTTCGACCTCGGTCGGGTAGATGTTCTCGCCGCCGGAGATGATCATGTCGTCTTTCCGGTCGACGACGTAGAGGAACCCGTCCTCGTCCAGATAGCCCAGGTCGCCGGTGTAGTACCACTCTTTCCCGTCGGCCGTCCGGAGCGACGACTTGGTGGCGTCCGGCCGGTTCCAGTACTCGCGCATCGTACACGGCCCCGAAAAGAGGATCTCGCCGATCTCGCCCTGGTCGACCTCCGCGCGGGGGTCGGCGTCGGGCTCGACGATGCGCAGGTCGTGGTTGAGTGCCGGGACGCCGGCCGATCCCTGTTTGGGAATCTGCTCGTCGGGGTGCTGGAACGTGCCGCAAGGGCCGATCTCGGTCATCCCGTAGGCCTGGAGGTAGTCGTCGCAGAACGCGTCCATGCAGGCGTCCAGCACGTCCTCGGGCATCGGCGACGCGCCGTACATCCCGAGTTCGAGCGAGGAGACGTCGGCGTCGACCTGTTCTGCCGTGTGGGCCATCCCGTTCCAGGCCGTCGGCGCGGCGAACATCACCGACACGTCGTACCGCTCGATGTCCTGCAGTACCGCGACGGCGTCGAAGTCGTGGTGGATGACGCTTGTCGCACCGACCTGGATGCGCGGGAACAGGGCGGCGTGCAGTTCGGCGCAGTGGTACAGCGGGAGCGCCGACAGCCCGACGTCGGTCTTCCCGATACCGCCCTCGGCGGCCACGATGAGGTTGTGTTCGACCATGTCGCGGTGCTCGTGGACGACGCCTTTCGGCCGCCCCGTCGTCCCCGAGGTGTAAATGAACGCGTACACGTCGTCCTCCTCGACGACCGTGTCCGGCCGGTCCCCCGAGGCGTCGTCCAGCAACGGGTAGAAATCGTGGGCGAACGCGGGCGTGTCCTCGTCGATGTAGACGTAGTCTTCGACGGTGTCGAGGGCGTCGCGCGCGCCGTGGACGGCTTCGCGGGTGTCCGCCTCGTAGACGACGACGCGCGAGTCGGCGTCGTTCAGGATGTACTCGACTTCGCCGGCCGGAAGCCGGTAGTTCAGCGGATTGAACACGGCCCCGAGTTTCGCGCAGGCGAAGACGGTGAGGAGTATCTCCGACCCGTTGTAGAGCATCGTCGAGACGCGGTCGCCCTTCGTGACGCCCATCTCTGCCAGCGCGTTCGCCAGTTCGTTCGCCCGCTCGTCGAACTCGGCGAAGGTGAACCGCTGATCGCGCCGCGGGTAGATGATGGCGTCACGGTCGGGATACCGCTCTGCAGTGAGTTCGAGAGTCTCACGCAAGGTTGGGTACATGTAACACACCAAACTTGCCACCAGTACTTAATTTTTCGGCGAAGGTTGCAGCCGGTCGTCGCTGCCAGAACCGATCACTGCGACCCGGGTACCATGCCGGAACATGAAAGTACTTACCACCGTCCCTGCCAGTTCCGACATGGACCTCCGAACGATTCCGCGCCTGCTGAAGAACGGACTGATGATCGTCGGCCTCGCGGCCCTGCTGTTCGTCGTGTTCTCGTTCGGCTGGAACGGCGAACCACCGACGGTCGAACTGGAGTAACGGGGACGACGCCGCGCGAACACGGTTCTCCCGACACCGACCGCTGTTTTGCCGACCCTGCAGACACGCGTCGCTTGCAGAACGGATCACTTCACAGGGACAGTCGCAACGCCGGTCCGAACGCCGGCGCCGGCCGCGCGTCGCCGACGAACCTCGAAACGATTAACCGGGATGCTATGGGATTTCCGGGTATGATACAAGTCGGAATCAACGGCTACGGTACCATCGGGAAGCGGGTGGCGGACGCCGTCCGGGCACAGCCCGACATGGAAGTCGTCGGCGTCGCCAAGACGAGCCCGAACTTCGAGGCCGAGCAGGCGGTCAAGAAGGACTTCCCCCTGTACGCCGCCGTCGAGGAGCGGATCGAACTGTTCGACGAAGCCGGCATCGACCTGGCCGGCGAGGTCGAGGAACTCGTCGAGGCGAGCGACGTGGTCGTCGACACCACGCCGTCGGGCATCGGCGCGCAGAACAAGTCGATGTACGAGGAGTACGACACGCCCGCGCTCTACCAGGGCGGCGAGGACGCCGACCTCGTCGACGTGAGCTTCAACGCGCGCTCGAATTACGAGGAGGCCGCCGACGCCGACCACGTCCGCGTCGTCTCCTGTAACACGACCGGTCTCTCGCGACTGATCGCCCCGCTCGAAGACGAATACGGCGTCGAGAAGGTCCGCGCGACCCTCGTCCGCCGTGGCGGCGACCCCGCCCAGTCCGGCCGTGGCCCCATCAACGACACGCTGCCGGACCCGATCACGGTCCCGTCCCACCACGGCCCCGACGTCAACACCATCTTCCCCGATCTGGACATCGACACGCTCGGGATGAAGGTGCCGGCGACGCTGACCCACACCCACAGCATCAACGTCGAACTCACCTACGGCGCCGACACCGAGGAGGTCCGCGAACTCTTAAAGAAGGAGTCGCGCCTGTTCGTCATCCCCGAGCGGCTGGCCATCGACGGCTCCGGCAAACTCAAAGAGTTCGCGCTGGACTCGGGCCGCCCGCGCGGCGACGTCTGGGAGAACGCCATCTGGGGCGAGTCCCTCACGGTCGAGGACGACGAACTCTACCTGTTCCAGGCGATCCACCAGGAGTCCGACGTCATCCCCGAGAACGTCGACGCCATCCGCGCCGTCACCGAGTCGGCCGACCGCAAGGAGAGCATGGAGACCACCGACGAGGCGCTCGGCGTCGGCTTCGACCTCTGAGCAGCCGGGACAGAGCGGTTCCTTCGTAGGAACCACCCGTTCGACGCCGCGGCTCGATTCGAGTGTTGACAGTGCCAGAAGGCTTTTCCGGACTACAAACCTTACCGACGAGTATGAAGGACGACCGCGACGACCACGACCCCATCGACGACATCCTCCGGGAGATAGAGCGGGTGATGAACGAGATGATGGGCGACGACGTCCACATCGACCGCGGCGGGGCAACTGGCTTCGGCTCGGACCTCCACCTCGATGTGTACGAGGAAGACGGGGAGGTGCGTATCGTCGCGGACCTGCCCGGCGTCGAGAAGGACGCGATCGACCTGAAATGCGACGGGAAGGTCCTCACCGTGTCGGCAGCCAGCGACCGCCGCGACTACGAGGAGCGCGTCCGCCTGCCAACCCGCGTCGACGAACACTCCGCGGCAGCCACCTACAACAACGGCGTCCTCGAGGTCACCTTCGACCGCGCCGACGACTCGGCCGACATCGATCTCTAATCGGCTGTTTTCCTTTCCTCGCGAGTAGCTACCGATACGCCATCCGTCTCGAAACTCCGGATTCGAGCGCAGCCGAGTGATTTATTCCGACGTGGGAACGGGAGAACAGGGGCTCCAGTACTCGTCGAACCAGCCCGGAGGAAGGATCGACCGACGAGGGCCGGGCGATCGCGTTCTCCGGTTCGTCGGGCGCGGTCACCGCGACGCCTGGCCGCGCCGGATGCGTTCGCTGCCCAGTTTGTACAACTCGTAGCAAAACGCCGCGAGTGCGACGCTGAACAGCCCGAAGGGCATGAGCGGGCCGCGAATCCCCTGGACGTAGAGGAGCCGTGCGAACAGCATCAGGAACAGTGCACTCACCAGCGCACCGTATCGCGATTCCCTGAGAGGCCGGTAGCTGTACGCCAGCGAGAAAGCGATCAGTAACCCGCCGTAGGCGAGCGCCAGTTCGCTGTCGATACTAAACATCTCCGGGTACTGGAGATACCCGACCGCGAGCACACCAGCGAGGGCAGACCCGAGCACCAGGAACGGGAGACTCAGGTCGTCCCGCAGTGACGGGGGCATATCTTTCGGGATTTTGACGTGGCGGCTAATATATGTTGGTGTCGTGTCGAACGGGCGTGTGACCGGCGTCTGACGCCGTTTTACTCCGTTCGAGCCGGCCGACGTTCAGTTGGACCGCTGACGATTATGTGGCTGGGCACGTAGGGGTCACTGTGCCGGACGCCATCGACTGGGCGATCACCCGTGAACGGTCGCTGCTCCTCAGAGTCTGCCAGGACGGAGCGGTTGCAGTCCTCGGCGGACTCGTTCTGCTCGCCAGTATGGGGATGATCGCCTGGGTCGGGGCGGAGGCCCTGGAGAGGAATTTCGTGCCGCTCGTGCTCGCGCTCGTCGGTGGTCCGTTCTCGGTGCTGTACCTGTTGCCGATGCTCGCCGACGCGACACAGCGACCCGACCGCTCGCAGTTCCTCCCGGTGTGGCACTCTCCACGAAAGCTGCTTGGGCTGGCCGTCGGGGGTGCCGCCGGCCTCGTCGGAACCACCCTACTCTCCCCGCTCGTTGCCGTCCTGCTGGTCGTCGGCGTCACGTTCGGACTGGTACCGCTCGCCGGCTTCCTCGCCACGAACGGCCGGTTCGACCCGGAGACGCGGACGCTCACGGTCGACGGTCGGAGCGCGTCACTCGACGCACTCACCGGCGTCCGGCGAGTGTCCGTCGGCCGGGTCACGGTCACGTGGTTTTCCTACGCGCGCGAGGCCAGCCACTGGACCGTGCCGCGGCTGGTCGTCCTCCCGACGGCAGTCGAACAACAGCTCAGACAGCACGTGTCGGCAGGCATCGCGGCACCGATCGAGCCGCCAGACGACGCCGACGAGCGACGGGACGCGAACCGCACCGTGCAGGCGACGCTCGTCACGTTCGCCCTGCTCTTTCTCGGCGTCGCCGTCGGCCAGTTTTTCGTCGCCGACCTCCCGACGGCCGTCGCCCTCTGGGCGAGCAGCCTCATGGCCCTGTTCGCGCTGATTTTCCTGTGGCTGGCCGTCAGGGAATAGCCCATGTCGACTATTCGGCCGTCCTCCGAATCAACCCCGCCACGTCGTCCCAAAATCCGTCTTCGTACTTCGTCTCGCTGTCGATGGTCGGCCGGGCGTTCGTCTCGTTGACCACCGCTCCGTCGTCGGTCACGAGCAGGTCCACGCCCAGCCACGGAACGTCGAGCGTCTCTGCGGTCCGCTCGGCCAGGACTCGAAGCTCCTGGGGAAGGTCCACGCCGGTCGCCTCGGCACCGCGGTGGACGTTGTGTTTCCACTGGCCAGCGTCGAATGCGTCCGGCGGCAATCGACGCTCGACGGCACCGACGTACTCGCCGTCGACGACCATCACGCGGTAGTCCTGCGCGTCCGGGAGGAACTCCTGGACGAGAAACGAGCGGTCGCCCGTGGCGCGATAGTCGTGGACGAGATCGAGATAATCGATAATACCCAGGAAGGAATCGAGGTCGGTGGCCTTCGCGACGCCGACGCCGCGCGTCGCGGAGTTGGGCTTGACCACGACCGGCGGGTCGAACCGCTCGAACGCAGCCACGAGGTCGGCCTGTTCGACGGGATTCGAGACGACGACGGTCTCGGGAACCGGAATCCCGGCCTGGCCGAGTTCGGCGATGACGCCGGCTTTGTTTCGCGACGTAAGGATCGCCTCGCGGTCGTTGACCCACGGCACGTCGAGCAGCGCGTCGGCGACGGCGCCCTCCATGATCCGCGAGGGGTAGACGAATCCCACGTCGAAGCCGGCCCACTCCTCGCCGGGGTCGCCGAGCGGGATCGTTCGCTCGTTGGTCCGGACGTACTCGACGCGGATTCCCCGGTCGGCGAGCGGGGCCTGCATGCGCTCGTAGGTCTCGGCGTCGGTCGCGACCGCCAGCCGAAGCATGGCTGAGCCTTAGCGCGTATGATCAAAAATCCGCCGAACCCCTCAAAGCATTTACTGTGTTGTCAGAACATTAGACGTACTTCTCGATAATGGGGCCGAAGTACAGGTTGGACAATCCACTCGTCATCGCTAGCATCCTCACGGCGGTTATTGGACTGTTGGCGGTGCTATTTTTCTATTCATCCCCCACGTCGATTTTCGGACCGTTCTTCTGGCTCAGCAACTTGACCCTCTCTTTACTCGGAGTGCCCTGTAATGGATTCGGCTGTTACGCAGTGCTGCTACCACTCTCTGCCGGCTACATTGCGGGGTTCTGCGTCCTCGCCGTCATGGCTGGCAGCTACATCGACAAGCGGATACTGAGCTAAGAGTGCGGCCTGGCCAAGAGCGCATGGTCGCACAACTGGGCGACCTGCGCGACTCGGGGAAGGGAAGGAAAACAGCAAGCCACATCGAATGCACCGTCGCGCTCGCCTCCATGGCGAGCGCTGCGGTGCAGACTCAAGCGCGTGGCCAGCATCGCTGGCCTGCGCGCAATGTGGTGCCTGGTTGGAATACTAAGGGCGAGCGGACCCGCCAGGGTCCGCGAGGGCTTAGGCCTACGCGATCAGCAGTTCCTCGCCGCGCTCGACCTTGATGCGGCACGGCGGCGAGATCTTGTTGTAGGCGCGGCGGAAGGCGTCCTTGACGGCGTCGGCCTGGTCGACCTCACAGTACGCGGTGAAGAGGCGCTCGCCGGACTGGATGCGGGCGGCGGTGCCGACGATCTTCCCGAACGCCTGGCGCATCCCGTCGGACACACGGTCCGCACCCGCACCGGTCGCCTGCTTGTTCTCCCGGATGACGTGGTGGGGGAACTTCCGCAGGACCATCTTGTAGTTGCCCTCACCGAGCTCTTTGATGAGGTGACGGTTGGCGGACAGGCGGGAGGCCTCCATCGAGCCGTGGCGGAGCTGCACTTCCTCCTCGACGATGAGGCTGATCTGGACGGGGTAATCCTCAGGATCTGCTTCCTTGTTCCCCATCTGGTGCTGTGCGATCTTCGAACCCGGGATGCCGGTGATGTACTCGCGGCGCGTGTACGGCGGCTTGCTGATTTCCCGGTACATCGAGGCGGGCTTGTCGGACATAGATACTCTTGGCAAATCCGTGGCTGAGCGCGTAAATAAAGCCGTCGAACTACAGTTCTCGCTGGCGCGTGATCGGTTCACAGTCCGGACGGCCGCTGCTCACCCCGTGGCGACCACCGGAGACATCCAGCTCGAATCGCAAGACAGCAGGCGGTTACGCCGGTGTCACTGGCCTGTTTTTACAGCTGGCGGCCATATTCGGTGCCAGCATGAACCAGCTCGTAGACGGCGAGTGGCGGACCGGCGAGTACGAAACGACCAACGAGAACGGCGAGTTCGAGCGCCAGGAGACGACCTTCCACGAGCGCATCAAAGACGCCCCCGACGCCGAGTTCCCCGCGGAGGCGGGACGGTATCACCTGTACGTCTCCTACGCGTGCCCGTGGGCGCACCGAACGCTACTGGTCCGGGCGCTGAAAGGATTGGAAGACGCGATCACCGTCGACGTCGTCGACCCGTATCGCGACGAGGACGGCTGGCAGTTCACGCCCGAGAAGGACGGGTGCACGCCCGACACCGTCAACGGCTACGACTACCTCCGGGAGGCCTACACCGCGGCCGACCCCGACGCCACCTGCCGCGTGACCGTCCCCGTCCTCTGGGACAAAAAACGGGACACCATCGTCAACAACGAGTCCGCGGAGATCATCCGGATGCTCGACACCGAGATGGACGGCGTCGCCGCGAGCGGCGCGAGCGGCGGCTCGTCGGACGTGTCCGACGGCGTCGCGAGCCGCGACGTGGACCTGTATCCCGAGGGCTATCGGGACGAGGTCGACCGCATCATCGACGAGATCTACGAGCCGATCAACAACGGCGTCTACCGAGCCGGGTTCGCACAGAGTCAGGACGCCTACGACAGCGCGGTCACGGAGCTGTTCGACGCGCTCGCCCACTGGGACTCGGTGCTGGCCGAGCAGCGCTACCTCGCGGGCGACCGCCTGACGGAAGCGGACGTCTGCCTGTTCACGACGCTCGTTCGCTTCGATCAGGTGTACCACACCCACTTCATGTGCAACAAAAAGCAGATCCAACAGTACGACAACCTCTGGCCGTATCTCCGGGACCTCTACCAGACGCCGGGAGTCAGCGACACCGTCGATATGGACCACATCAAGGAACACTACTACACGACCCATCCCGACGTGACGCCCTCGGGCATCATCGCGGCGGGACCAGACCTGGACTTCGCGGCCGACCACGACCGCGACGAACTCCCGGGCGGCCCACCCGAGGACCTGCTCCCGCTGGCGTAGTCACTCCTCGACCAGCGGCGGGACGGCCTGTTCTCCGGTTCGCACCCGTCTACGCACCATCTCTTCTCTGAGTTCGCGACATCGGGCGACCGAGAGGCCCACGTCGATCGCGTCGAGGACCAGGCGGTCCAGCCGGCGGGCGGCGTCCCGATCGCCGGCCAGCAGCGCGTCGGTCGCCGCAGCGATGGCCTCGCTGGTCGCCGGCGAGAACGACCGAGGATCGGGCACGCGGAGCGTCTCCAGTTCGTAAGTCATCACCTGCAGTGCGCCACCGCCCTCGGACCGCCCCCAACACTCCAGCAGCCCCTTGGTGAGCGTGGTGTTGAGGACGCCGAGGAGCGTCCGTGCGTCCACGGCGTCGTCGACCCACAGGCAGTCCACGGCGTTGCTCGCCAAGAGCCCGTCGGGATTGGCGACGACCAGCACGCGCTCGTCGAAGAACTTCGGGACGAACACCGCCGGAGCGGTGAGGTCTCCGAGGTCGAACCACACCGACCGCGACGCACACGAACTGCGCTCGTGGAACCCCTGTCGCTCTCCCCACTCGACGTAGTCGCGCAGCGCGTCGTAGCCGTCACGGGCGAGGGCGTCAAGCACCGCGGCTTCGAGGTCGTCGCGCCCGTGCTCGGCCCGGACGGTCGTCACGTAGTCGTGGACGTCGAGGAGGGACCGGTCGGTGTCGCCGACACCGACGACCCGCTCGTCGACGTCGCGAATGCTCTTGATCGCGGGCGTTCGGAACCGGTCGGCGACGTCGGCAGCGCGACCGTCCGCGCCGAGGAAAAAGAAGTCGTTCGCGCCCGTCATGACGCCGCGGTGGACCGTCGTGAACGCGCCCAGCGGCGTGAGCGCGTCGTCGGCGAGCAACCGGATGAACGGCGCCGGCGCGTCGAGGTAGGGCATGTGTTTCGACGCGTCCGCGTCGGCGAGCGCGCGCTGGTGGACGGTAACCGTCCGGATGCCGTCCCCGTGGCGGACGGCCATCGACGAGTCAGCAGCGAGCGATCCGGCCGCCTCGATCGTCGAGAGAAGCGTCGCGACGGAGACCTGCTCGTCGAGCCGACAGAACCGAACGGGCGTCGCCCGACGTGCCGCCCTGCTGTCGCAGCGCTCGGCCATGAGGAGGACGGTATCGATCAACGCGTCGTCGAACGCGCGAGCGCCGAACCCGACGACGGCGACGACGCGGTAGTGGTCGAAGAGGAACCGCTGGAAGGATTCGCCGTATCTGGTCGTCAGCCACTTCGCGGGGAGCACGACGCCGAGCCGGCCGCCGTCGCGGAGGAACCGCGTGGCGTGCGTGACGAAGTAGACGTAGGCGTCGCTCCGTCGGCTCAGCGCGCGGTCGCCGTCGCGATACGGCGTCCGGCCGGCCGGTCCGAAGGCGCCGAGATGCTCCCGCGCTCGGTCGATGTCGGTGTGTTCCTGCCGGACGTACGGCGGGTTCCCGACGACGGCGTCGAACTGGCCAGCGCTCACCTCGGCTGCCGTGGCGGTGCACGAGCGGGCGGGACCGGGCGCAACGTCGAAGAAGTTCGCCTCGTACAGTTCGAGGGACGCCGTCTCGGCGTCGGCGGCAGCGAGCAATCGGTGCGCAGTCACCGCCAGCGGGATGGGGTCGGCGTCGATCCCGACGACCTGTTCGAGGCGGTCGGCGGGGGGCCGATCGGGTGCGATCGCGGCCAGTCTGTCGTGTGCGACCAGCGTGAACACGCCACTGCCCGTCGCCGGATCGAGCACGCGAGGGCACGCGTCGTCGGCCCGTGGCTGGATGGCCCACCGGCTGAGCGCCGTCGCGAGCGCTGGATCGGTCGTGAAGTGGCCGCCAGCCGCTCGTTCCTCCGCTGAGAGTCGGGTCTGGTAGGCAGTCGCGGCCGGCTCGTCGTCGCCTTCGAGGACGGCCGCTACGTCGGCCAGGCGGGCCCGGACGTCAGAATCCGTCGTTGCCTGTGCCAGCCAGTCCGGACGGGCGTTCCCATCGGCGGCCGCGACGAGAGCCTCGAATCGCGTCGCGAGTGCTGACGCGGACTGCCGGTCAGGCATGTCACTGGGAACTCCACGGCCAGCACCAAATACGCCAGGGTGGACCACCCCGGAAGCGATGGGCTACCGACCACTCGGTTACAGACGTCACGGAGAACAGGCGTCGGAACTAGACGCGCGGCGTGCGATGGCTGAGGACCTGCTCGTCGTGGTCCTCCCGGCCGGCGTTCGCAGTGTTTCGTCCCGTCACCATCGGGACGACCGGCGCACCGGTGTTCTCCGCGTCAGTGTACCGTCGTGTCATGGTTCGAGACGGCGACAGGCAGGCGAAAACCCCTCCCCCTGCACTCGTTCGCCGTATTCTATCACGGTCGTTCACCCAGCATAAACGTAATCATCTTTCATCTTAAACTATAGTTATTTTATAAGTCAGTATTAGGATTATGTATAAATCCGCGTATTATATTACGTAATAAAATCCCCTCGGCAGATAACCACCAGACTGCGAGGGGGAGAGTTGGAATAAGTGTTAGTGAAATGCTAGTACTCCACAGCCGGAAAGTCTTTTACTACCGATGAATGTGGGTTGTATATATGCGGCGACGCACCTTCCTCGCTGTTATGGGGGCGGGGACACTGACAGGTTGCAATGCACTGGGTGGGAACAGTACCTTCGAGTCGAAGAAACCGGGCGATGCCTTCTCGAACGTGGGGACGCCGTCCGGGTTGGGGAAAGGCGATACCGGGACGAGCGCCCGCGTCACCCTCGGGAAAGGGCAGTACACGAACCTCGGCTTCGAACTCGGTGAGCGATCCAAGATGGTCGTCACCGGGCAGGTCACCAAGAACGCGCCGATCGACATGTACGTCATGACCGCCAGCCAGTTCAACGATTTCAAGCGCAAGCCGAACCTGGTTCCATCGGAGACGGCAGCCGAAGGCGTCACGTCGATCGACGTCACGAATCGGTTCTCCTCGGGGAATTACTTCCTCGTGTTCGACAACACGCCCCTCGGACAGACGGAACCGTCCGGAGAGGCCGTGGCCGATTTCGAGTTCGTCCTGACGGGGACCGGAAACGGCTAGCACGCGAGTTCGACGACGCAACCGCCGTGAGATAGCGACCGAGCGGCACCCCGACGGCGATTTTTATGCGATCCACGCGTAGAGAGATCCATGACCAGTATCACCGACGGCGAGTCGCTCACCTGTGAGCACTGCGGGGCGACCGTCGATCCCGCGGACGCGACCCGGAGCAAGACGATGGGTGACCTGGATCCGACGAAGTGGCAGACGCTGTGTTGCCCAACCTGTGGCGGGCGGCTCAAGACGGTGTACGTCGGCGACGAGTGAGGGAGAACTGTTGAAAGTACAACTACTTGTGAGAGAGCGTGAAACTGTCGCGTCATGCGACGGCGAGCGCTGCTCACGACGGTCGCGGTCAGTGCCATAGCTGGGTGTCTCGATCGCGGTCAGTCCGGGTCACCGACCGAGAACGACGAGCCGTCCGCCGCCGACGAGACGCCACCGCGGACCGAGACGCCAACGCCGCTTCAGCGATTCGAGAGCGTCCCACCGAACGACGTGATCTCGGACGTCGGAACCCCAGCGGGGCTGGAGGCCAATGAAACCGGCACGAGCGCCCGCGTGCGGCTCGAACCGGGCGAATACACGCGCCTCGGCTTCCAGGTCATCGAGAACACGGAACTGGACGTCACCGGACAGGTCACGAAGGGTGCGCCTATCGATCTCTACGTCATGACCGGCGTCCAGTACAACGAGTACAGACGCGAGCCGAACGTGGTTCCCGCGGCGGCGGCGATCGAGAGCGTCACGTCGATCGATCTCACGAGAGGGTTCTCCGACGGTAACTACGTCCTCGTGTTCGACAACACGTATCAGGGGGAAACCAGCCCCTCAGGGCCAGCCGAAGCGACGTTCGACTTCGTTCTGCGGTCGGACGCCGAGTCCGACAGTGGCACGCCGGCCAACACATAACCGACTCGCGCTCACAGAGGTGATATGGCAGTCACGAACGAGAGCGACACGTTCGACATCGGCGGGGAGTTGACAGTCCATCGACTCGGCTTCGGTGCCATGCGGCTGTGCGGTCCAGAGGTCATCGGCCCGCCGGACGACGAGGCCGCTGCCCGAGAGGTGCTCCAGCGGGCGGTCGATCTCGGCGTGGACTTCATCGACACGGCAGATTCCTACGGCCCCGGCGTGAGCGAGCGACTCGTCCGGGAAGCCGGCGTCACCGGAGACGCCGTCGTCGCGACGAAGGCCGGTCTCTTGCGGAACACGGACGGCGACTGGCTCCCCCACGGCGATCCCGACTACATCCGCAACCAGGTGCTCGCGAGTCGGGATCGGCTCGGCGTCGACACCATCGACCTCTACCAGTTCCACCGTCCGGACCCGGACACGCCCTTCGAGGACTCCGTCGAGGCGTTCGCCGAACTCAAAGACGAGGGACTGGTCGACCACGTCGGCCTCAGCAACGTGACCGTCGATCAACTGGAGACGGCCCGCGACCAGGTCGAGATCGCGACCGTCCAGAACCAGTACAACCCCGGCAACCGGGACGACGCCAACGTGCTGCAGGCCTGCGAGGAGTACGACATCGGCTTCATCCCCTGGTTCCCGCTGGGTGCCGGCGACCTCGGCGAAAAGGCGGCTGTGCTCGACGAGATCGCCGACGAGCACGACGCGACCCGGATGCAGGTCGCCCTCGCCTGGCACCTCCAGCACTCACCGGTGACGCTCCCGATTCCCGGCACGTCCAGCCTCGACCACCTCGAAGAGAACGTCGCCGCCACGGCGATCTCGCTCAGCGACGAGGAAGTGCAGCGACTGAGCGAGTGACACAGAACGAACAGGTATGCGCCAGCGCGGGCCGAAACAGATAACAGCGGACGTGTGATACCACCGACTATATGGAAGACGAGGCGTGGCAATCTATCGACATTATCAAGAACAAGCAGGGGAAGCCACACGTCCTCCAGCAGAAGGTGAAGGTGTACACCAGCGGGATGACCGAGGAGTCGGCAGGATACACGAAGCCGCTGCTCGAACACCGGCTGGTGCCGCTGGAAAAGCTGACGAAGTAGGTCAGTCGTCCGTCTCGCGATCGGTCCAGAAATCGAACGAGCGGCCGGGAGCGAACACGTCCAGACCGACTGCCGTCGCGTCACCGGTGTTTTCGACGCGGTGTGACTCCCAGGGGTCGAGCCAGACCGAGTCGTACTGGCCGAGGGTCGCTTCCTCGTCTTCCGTGTAGATGGTGAGTTCGCCGGCGAGGACGAGACACACCTGGCCGTTCTCGTGGTCGTGCATCGGCGAGGAGTGGCCCGGCGGTTTCTCGAACCACTCCAGACTCACGTCGTCGTCCCCGGCGAGCGCGACGCGTCGCCAGCCAGCGTCCGGTTCGTACGCCTCGGCGTCGTCGAAATCGATTCGGTCCATGTGTCTGCTCAGCAGCGTCGAGCCTCTCGGTTCTGTCGGTTCGCCCCGAGCCTGCGGCGTCGGCCGGGATCGCCCCGCCCTTTTTGCGTGTCCGGTTGCTCTGTTCGGTGATGACCGACGACGCGCTGTTCCTGGGCGTCGCGTACACCGACGACGGCTGGCTGGCGGCCGCCTTCGACGCCAGCGGGTTCGCCCACGCCGACGTCTTCGCCGAGGTCGGCGAGATCTGGGCGCGTTACGAGGAGGTCGTCGAGCGGATCCTCGTGGACGTCCCCATCGGACTCGTCGACAGCGGAGAGACGCCCCGTCCCTGTGAGGAGCCAGCCCGCGCAGTGCTGGGTCCGCGGGCGACGGCAGTGACCGATCCGCCCGTGCGGGAGGCCGCTCGAAAGCGCCGCTACCCGGCCGCGGACCGCGTGAACCAGCGGAAAGCCGACCGCCGGCTCTCGAAATCGGCCTTCGCCGTCAGCGACGGCATCGTCGCGGTCGACGAGTTGCTCCAGGAAGTGACCGAAGCACGCCCGGTGTTTGCCGAGGCGCATCCGGAGGTCTGCTATCGCGCCTTCGCGGGGACGACGCTCGAACGGGAAAAACGGACCGCCGGCGGGTACGCCGAGCGGATGCGCGCGCTGGTGACGTTCACGCGTGACGCCCCGCCGGTCGTCCAGGAGTGCGCTGAGGCGACGGCCGGACACGACGTCGCCGTCCACGACGTGCTGGACGCCGTCGCGCTCGGGTACACCGCGCGCCCCGGACCGGGCTCGCTGCGGTCGCTCCCAGCGGACCCGCCGACCGACGCCACCGGGCTGCCGATGCAGATCGTCTACCGCGCCGAACAGCCGCTCGAACCGACGTGACCGACCAGCGCAGTCGCTCACCGGTGTGAAAGAAATGAAAATCGCAGTGCAGGTCTGAAACGCTTACAGTCGGGTGACGTTGGTCGCCCGCGGACCCTTGTCTGCTTGTTCGATGTCGAATTCGATCTCCTGGCCTTCTTCGAGGTCCGGGCCGCCGACGTCTTCCATGTGGAAGAACACGTCTTCGTCCGCGTCGTCAGTCTCGATAAAGCCGTAGCCGCCGGTGTCGTTGAAGAAATCGACTTTGCCTTCCGCCATCGTTAGAGACGCTCCACGTTGGTCGCTCGCGGACCCTTGTCGGCCTGCTCGATGTCGAATTCGATCTCCTGGCCTTCTTCGAGGTCCGGACCGCCGACGTCTTCCATGTGGAAGAACACGTCCTCGTCCGCGTCGTCAGTCTCGATGAAACCGTAGCCGCCGGTGTCGTTGAAGAAATCGACTTTGCCTTTCGCCATCGTTAGAGGCGCTCCACGTTGGTCGCGCGCGGACCCTTGTCGGCCTGCTCGATGTCGAATTCGATCTCCTGTCCTTCCTCAAGGTCCGGGCCGCCAACGTCTTCCATGTGGAAGAAAACGTCCTCGTCCGCATCCTCTGTGTCAATGAAACCGTAACCGCCTGTGTCGTTGAAGAAATCAACCGTACCGTTTGCCATTGCTTCTAAAGAGAACGGAGGGAGGGTATTAACACTTCCGCGACAAGAGATACCACGACCCGGCCGAAATTCCAGAGCCGACTCGGTCAGAGCCGCGGATACAGCCATACGAAAATAGACAGATTACAGAGAAGACACGATCGGACGTCGAGCCCGCAGCGAGTGGCCGCCGCCATCCGTTTCTCAGTTCCATCGCCGTCGCGTCACGGACAGTTCCGTCGACGATGTCGAAAAGCAGAGAGGTCTAGCACGCGAGCACGACACAGAGAACCGACGGACGGCGACGTGGTCGTTCGGATGGCACAGAGGCAACACCAAGCGTCGGGAAACCAGACAGCGTACCACGCACATGGCGGGCCGCGGGAACGACGCCCAGAGCGAACCAGCAGCACACACCGTCAGTGACGCGCTGACGCGAGCCTCGTCGGCCGATAGCTGCGAGCGTGCCAACGCTGTCGGTCGAACTGACCACAGGTCCGCCACGGACGTTCCGACAGTACCGAAAACAGCCCCAGAGTGTCGCATCAGTCGACGTGCGGCACGATCTCGTCCGCGAGGAACTCCAGGTACTGCCCAGAGTCGAATTCGGACGGCCGATACACCTCTACGTACCCGCTCCGGGCGGCCGTCATCTTCACGTCGCTGTCGTCGTAGGCGTAGGACAACCCGAGCTGGTTGAGCGTCGAGTCTTCGAGGGTTTCCCGGAGGTCGTGAGTCCGGCGCAGATCCTCGCCGTGGAAGATACCGTTCACGGCGTCGTCGCCGGTCCCGTTGAAGCCGGCTTTCCAGGGCGTCGCAGCCTCCTGTTCGGCGAAGAACGCGTCGAGATCGAGCGTCGCGCGTTCGATGGTCGTGTTCGTCTCGGCTCCGATGAGATCGAACGCGAACGTCCCGCTCCCGCTGTCGACGGCCACGAACTCGCCGGGCACCCCCACGAACTCCGTGTACCGCGTGACGGGCCCTGCCGCCTCAGTGACGTGAATCTCGCCGTCCTCGATCGACGTCTCCGTCCGGGCTGCGAGTTCCTCGACGGCGGCGCGACCGGCGAACGCCATGCCCCCCGACGGAAGTGAGAACACGCGGTCGATCACCAGACAGCGCTCGAGTTCGTGGTCGTCCTCAGTGACCGTCTCCGAGACGGAATCGACCGCCTTGAACGAGCCGTCGACGACGCCAAGCACTCCTGCCTTCATGTACACCCTCCATCAAAGCGACATATAATAACGTTTGACCTCGTTATCGGGCGACACATTCCGGGATCGTCCCGGTGTTCCGAAGTTCGTAGCTGCCCGTCGAGGAGCGCAGGTCACTCCGCTGCTCGCAACGCGCGCAACGGCCCACTCGGCTCGTTGAAGTAGGTCACGCCGTCCGCAACCGCAAGTGAGCCTGGGACGCTCGATGGGACGCGCTTGGCCCACAGTTTCTCGCCCGTCTCGGTGTCGAACCCGTACAGAGTACCCTGCTCGCTCGTGACGACGAGCACCCCGTCCGATGCCGACGGCGGCCCCAGCACACCGTCGGTCGCCTGAGACGCCCACTCGACGTTGCCGTTCGCGGCGTCGAGGCCGACCATCCGATAGTCGTTCGCACGCTGTGCGTACACCGAACCGTTCCCGACTGCGATGCGTTCTTCCTGGAACGGGCCAGGTGCGAACCAGCGTATGCGACCCTCGCTCAGATCGAGCGCAAGCAACTTCGAGGGAGTGAGCGCAAAGACAGTGTCGTAGGCGATGGTCGCAGCAGCGATCGGTTCGCTGCTGGCAGCCGTCCATCGGACGGAGCCATCCGCGACGTCGATGGCACGGAGCGGGTCGCCGCCCGCCAGGACGACGCCATCTGCAACCGGTGGCGGACCCGCCAACCTTCCAGCGGCGTCTGCCGTCCAGGTGACCTCACCCGAGGCCACGTCGATCGCGTGGAGCCGACCGTTCGACGTGTACACCCGCCCGTCGACGATGGTCGTGCCGCCGTCCCAGATCTCGCCGTCGGACGAGACTGTCCAGCGAACGTCGCCACTGCCGGCCTCGACGGCGCGGACGTCTTCCGGAGTGCCGAACGCGACGACGCCGTCCCCGACTGCGAGCGTGCTGGTTCGGGCGGCCCCCTCGTGGACCCACTGCTCGGTGCCGTCTTCGACGGACAGCGCCCGGACGTTTCGACCGGCGTACACCGTTTCGTTTGCGACGACCGGGCCCGACACGTCGTAGGCGTACTCGACTGCCGAAACGGACCACGCCGACGTCGGGCGGGAGCGAGGTGCCTCCGTCCCCGGGGTAGCCGCGCTCGCGCCAGGGTCGTACGCGACAGCAGGCCACGCGTCTCCGCCGGCGACGGCTGATCGACTCGACGGCGTCACGAGTCCCGGATAGTCCGCGTACACCTCGTCGTTCTCGAAGGTCGCGTCGAAGCGGAACTCGCCTTCCTCCGGTCGATCGAAGCCATCCTCCCCGACGAACCGCGGCTGGAACGCGAGGACGACTTCCCGTTCGAGGCCGGACGCAAGGAGCACGGGTCGTTTCCGATCGATCGACCCCTGTGCCTCCGTGTGAGACAGTTCCAGGACGAGCGTGGCCAGCCGTGCCGCATCACCGGTGTTTTCGACAGTCACAGCGACTTTGACCATCTGCCCCTCGCCGTCCAGGCGTTCAATCCCGTTCACCTGCAGTGGACCGCTGTATCCGGACTGCCCGCCGCCCTCGTCCGGCGTTTCGGAGTTGCCCGGCGTCTCTGACTCACTTGCGTCGTCGAGAAATCCCAGACAGCCAGTCAATCCACCGAGTGAAACGACAGCCCCGGTCAGATAGCGACGGCGCGTCACCAGTGATCGGTCATCAGCCATACCCACCAGTGAGGGACAAATGGTAAATAAATCTATACAAATTGGTGTCAGGCACGCTCCTGTCCGTACACAGGACGATTCACCCCTGTCGGCGCTGGGGTTGCAGAAATCGACTCACGTTCACGGGACACGCCCCGCTCGGCGTTGTTGCGTCGCCGAAAGGGATGCCGCCTCCCGGATTTGAACCGAAATCAGACGTGCTCGCTCCGCTGCGCGCGACTGATAGGGTTCAGAAATCCGCTCGGGTCGCATTTCTGTCGCTCACGGAATTGTTCGCGACAGAAATGCCGCCTCCCGGATTTGAACCGGGGACAGCCCGATCTTCAGTCGAGTGCTCTCCCAGTCTGAGCTAAGGCGGCACGCCGTCAGGCGTATCTCGAACGATGCGGGTGGTAGAAAAAAGGATTTCGAAAGTCTCGTCAGGAGCGATCCCAGCCAAACCAGGGCCACACCAACTGCCTGGGACCGAACGGAGGGCCTACAGTCATCGCCGCCGAAACCCGTCTATGGACGGCGACGGCGGAGGTCCAACCTCGACCAACCCATCCCGAATGGACGTCCCCGAACTGACAGCGGCACTCTACCGGCACCTCGCGGCGACCGAACAGTTACCGCTCGATCCCGTTGCGAATCGATGGCTCGGGGAAGCGCAAGCGGTAGCGGCCGATATCGCCACCAGTGACGTGACCCCGGCGGTAGCGATCGACCGTGCGGCGACCGTCGTGCAGTTGCTGGAGAGCACTGGCGACATCGACAACCCGGAGGCCAGCGAGCACGTCGCCACCAGCCTCACACTCGCTCGGGAACTCGCAGCCAGAGCGTGACTGCATGTGCGGAGAGCGCGTCAGCGGGACCGATCGGAGACAGGGAACTCCTGACCGAGCGTCGAGATGCCTCACGTCGTGACCGGCGTGGTCACTCGTCGCGCTTGACTGCGAGGAATTCGAGGAACGGCGTGAGTTCCTCGATCGTGTCGAGCGACTCGGCGACGTTGGCAGCCGGGTCGTACGTGATGATACCGAGGCTGTCGAGTCGCGGAAGGTGGTTGTGATGGAGTTCGGCCGCGATTCTGTCCGAATCGTGAATCGGCAACGCCGTTCCGATCGCCAGTTCGTCTGCCAGTTTCTGGACCCCCATAGCACCGTCACTGGCAGTGAGCAACCGCAGGACCGCTCGCCGCTGGTCGTTTTTGAGTGCGTCCAGCAGGGACTCGACCGGGAGTCCCTCGCGGTCGGGGCGGTTGTGAGAGAGTTGGCGAGGCATACCCGGCTGTATTCGCGGCACTACCAAAGGATTAAATCGCGAACGCCAATCACGAACTGATTGCTCACCCCGACGGCGCGTCACACGTCCCGCGTCTGTTCGGCATCGACGAGTCGGTCGAAGAACTCGCTCGCCCACCGACCGGCAGCAGGGGTATCGTTGCTGAGGACGGCTGCACTCTCGTCCGGCGCCGCTGGAACCACGATCACGACGGTCTGGTCAGCCACCAAGACCTCGTAGGGCGCTGTGGTCGACGCCTCGTAAATCTCCGCGCCGGGGGCCGCACCGACGGCGTCGAGGACAGTCGCGTTCGTCGGCGGAACGTACGCTGTGAGCTCGGTCGCGTCACGGAGCGGCCCAGCAGCCTCACTGACTGCTGTCGTCACGTCGCCGCCATCGGCCCGGGAGAGCGACGCACCGTCGAGCACCCGAGTGTCGATGCTGGCGTCTGCAGGCAGTCGCGACAGCACCTCCCGAAACTCGGCCATTGTTCCGAGACCGTCCGTCGTGTGGCGGAAGTTCTGACAGAACAACTGTCCGAAGTTCGTGAGAGAGTACCCATCCGCCGTCGAGGTCAGGATTCCCGCCTCCTGGAGTTCCCGATACGCGCGGTCCAGCGTCGGCCGCGAGACGTCGACCTGCGCGGCGACCGCCTCCTTGTCGAGCGTGCCGTCGGCGATCAACTGCAAAAGAGCGGCTCGATTGTCCATGAGACGAAAGAGTTCGACGACCGAATCGGAACCCATTGACATCTGATTTATGTGTTGGGAACAAAACGATACTGGTTGTCAGGACCCGAATCCAGAGACAGCGATTCGATGCGAAGGGTTCGGACGGATTCGAACTAGATGCAGACGTGCTCACTAACGTTGCGCGCGACTGCCAGAATTCGAATCCGCCGAACGTTTTGTACACGCGGCGCTCGGAGGTGAGCGCCGCGAGAACCGCAGTGGGTTCGGGCGGATTCGAACCACGCGGACGTCGCTTCGCTCGTCCGCTGGGCCGCGAATCGCCCTCACGTACGATTCCGTCGCTCGCGGGTTGCTCGCGACAGGAATAGTGGGTTCGGGCGGATTCGAACCACCGACCTCGGCCTTGTAAAGGCCGCGTCATAACCAACTAGACCACGAACCCTACACCGGACAATACCCACGCCGAAGAATAACACTTTCTCTCTCGGTCGATACGCTTACCCGGCTCCCAGTAGACCACACTGCCATGCCCTCGAAGGTGGCCGCCTCGGCGACGGCGGGCGTCTTTGCGATCATCGTCGCCGCCGTCGTCGTCCAGACCGGCGTCCTCGCACCGCCGCTCGACGAGAGCGACTACGAGACCACCACCGTCACCCTCCAGGACCAGGACGGCACGAATCGCTCGACCGTCGACGTTCGCATCGCCGACACCGACCGGAAGCGATACGTCGGCCTCAGCGAAACCGCCTCGCTCGGCGAAGACGAAGGGATGCTGTTCGTCCACGAGCGCGAGGAGCGCCACGCCTACGTGATGCGGAACATGTCCTTCCCGCTCGACATCGTCTTCATCGACGCGAACGGGACGATCACCCGCATCCATCACGCCGAGACGGAGCCGAACACCGCCAACCGGGACCTCACCCGGTACCCGGGGACCGGGAAATACGTCCTCGAGGTCGAGCGCGGCTACACGAATCGGACGTGCATCGAGGAAGGAGACACCGTCGTCATCCCCGACGCCGTCGACTAACCCCGGGAAACACCCGGATGCGACGCCCTTTTGCGGATCGACCACCTGTTGAGAACGATGGACATCCACGCGGCTGAGGAGGACGACCCGTTCGAGGAGGCACGCGAGCGGGCGGACAATCCGATGCGGCGGCTGTTCACCGAGTACGGTCGGGAGAACGATCGCGCGTTCGCGGTCGGCGTGTTCGGCAGCGTCGTCGCCCGGATGCTCGATCTGTTACCGCCGGTGTTGCTCGGCCTCGCCGTCGACGCCATCCTGCGCAACGACAAAGCGTTCGGCCTCCCGCTGGTCCCCGACGGGCTGCTCCCGACGACGCAGACCGGCCAGCTCGTCCTCACCGTCGGTCTCATCGCGGCGGCGTTTTTCGGCGGCGCTGCGTTCCACTGGCTACGCAACTGGGGCTGGAACGGGTTCGCCCAGCACATCCAGCACGCCATCCGGACTGACACCTACGACAAGATGCAGCGGCTAAACATGGATTTCTTCGCCGACAAGCAGACCGGCGAGATGATGTCGATCCTCTCGAACGACGTCAACCGGCTGGAGAACTTCCTCAACGACGGGATGAACTCCATGTTCCGGCTGTCGATCATGGTACTCGGCATCGCCGGCATCCTCGTCTGGATCAACTGGCAGCTCGCCGTCGTCGCGCTCGTCCCGGTGCCGCTGATCGCCTTCTTCACCCTGAAATTCATCCGCACGATCCAGCCCAAGTACGCCGACGTCCGGGCCTCCGTCGGCAAAGTCAACTCCCGGCTGGAGAACAACCTCGGCGGGATTCAGGTCATCAAGAGCGCCAACACCGAGGGCTACGAGTCCGACCGCGTCGCCGACGCCTCGCGGGACTACTTCGACGCCAACTGGGACGCTATCGGGACGCGCATCAAGTTCTTCCCCGGCCTGCGCGTCATCGCTGGCGTCGGCTTCGTCCTCACCTTCGCCATCGGCGGCTACTGGGTGCTCGTCTTCGAGCAGACCGGGGCCGCCCCCTGGCTGTTCACCGAGCCGCTGTACACCGGCGAGTTCGTCACGTTCATCCTCCTGACACAGCGATTCATCTGGCCGATGGCACAGTTCGGGCAGATCATCAACATGTACCAGCGCGCCCGCGCGTCGGCCGAGCGCATCTTCGGCCTCATGGACACGCCCGCGCGGATCGCCGAGAACCCCGACGCCGAGCCGCTCTCCCTGGACGGCGGAGACGTCGCGTACGAGCACGTCTCCTTCAGCTACGACGACGAGCCCATCCTCGACGACGTGTCATTCACCGTGGACGGCGGCGAGACGTTCGCGCTCGTCGGTCCGACGGGCGCCGGGAAGTCCACGGTCCTGAAACTACTGCTCCGGATGTACGACGTGGACGACGGGGAGATTCGCGTCGACGGCCAGGACCTCCGGGACGTGACCATCCAGAGCCTCCGCCAGGCCGTCGGCTACGTCAGCCAGGAGACGTTCCTGTTCTACGGGAGCGTCGCCGAGAACATCGCGTACGGGACGTTCGACGCGACTCGCGAGGAGATCGTCGAGGCCGCCAAACTGGCCGAGGCCGACGAGTTCATCACGAACCTCCCGGACGGCTACGACACCGAAGTCGGCGAGCGTGGCGTCAAGCTCTCGGGCGGGCAGCGCCAGCGCATCGCCATCGCCCGCGCGATCCTCAAAGACCCCGAGATCCTCGTCCTCGACGAGGCGACCAGCGACGTGGACACGGAGACGGAGATGCTCATCCAGCGCTCGCTCGACCGACTCAGCGAGGACCGCACGACGTTCGCCATCGCGCATCGGCTCTCGACGGTCAAAGACGCCGACCAGATCGTCGTGCTCGACGACGGTCGGATCGTCGAGCGCGGTACCCACGAGGACCTGCTCGCAGAAGACGGGCTCTACGCCAACCTCTGGGCCGTCCAGGCCGGCGAGATCGACGAGTTGCCCCAGGAGTTCATCGAGCGCGCCACGCAGCGGCGCGCCCAGACGGACGCGGACGACGACTGAGATCAGCGCCAGTCTTCGAGCGAGACGTACGCGCCCTCCTGGGCGGTCATCCAGCGCGTCATGATCGTCGCGTCGGTGACGCCGGCCGGATACAGCGTCAACTCGTCCGGCCCGTCCGCGTGGGGAACGAGGATACTTTCGAGGCGAGCCTCCTCGGCTACCGCTGCCTCCTCGGCCAGCTGCTCGTCTCGCGTGCGACCACCGTCGTCGGGTTCTGAGTACGACATCGTGTGTTCACCTCGCTCACGTCACGCGGCGTGACGCCTAGTTAGCGATACGAGAGACGACCATAAAACGGCAGCAGTCGATTCCCATCCCGCAGGAACGAAAGCCATACTTCCCCAGCGACCGAAAACCGCCGACGGTTTTTGCCGGTGGCGCCTGACACGCGAGTATGCACCTCGCGGACGCCACCTGGACCGACATCGACGACGCGGACGCTGACCTCGCCGTCCTCCCCGTCGGCAGCACCGAACAGCACGGCCCACACGCGCCCCTGGGAACCGACTACCTGACAGCCGAGGCCATCGCCGACGCGGGGGCCGACGCACACGAAACCGCGGCCGACCAACCGGTCGTCGTCGCGCCGCCGATTCCTGTCGGGGTCGCCGAAGAACACCGCCAGTTCACCGGGACGCTGTGGGTCAGCGAGGACACCTTCCGCGCGTACGTCCGGGAGACCGTCGAGTCGCTCGCCAGTCACGGGTGGACGCGCGTCGTCGTGGTCAACGGCCACGGCGGCAACGTCGCGGCGCTCCGGGAGCTCTGTGGCGACGTGACGCGCCACACTGACGCCTACGCCGTCCCGTTCACCTGGTTCGACGCGGTCGATCCAGAAGACGTGTCCATGGGCCACGGCGGTCCCGTCGAGACGAGCGTCCTCCAGCATCTCCATCCCGACCTCGTCCACGAAGACCGCCTCGACGAGGCGGGCGACGGCGCCGCCGACGGCTGGGGCGACTGGCAGAGCGGCGTCAACCTAACCTACGACTCCGCCGAGTTCAGCGAGAACGGCGCCGTCGGCGATCCGGGCGAGGCGAGTGAGGAACTGGGCGAGCAGCTGTTCGACGCGGCGGTCGACGCGCTGGCAGATCTCCTGGCACGCGTCGCCGACAGAGATGTCGATCAACCGAACCACAAGTGACTTTCACGACAGCCGACGCTACTGCGTATGGGACGCGACACGATCGTTAGCTGGGAGACGTTCGCGCTCTTTCTCCTGTTCCCACCGCTGGCAGTGCTGGCGATCGTCTTCTTTCCAGTGACGCTGCTCGTCGTCTTCTACCTGTACTACCGTGGGCGAGAGAAAGCGAGAGCGGCAGGGGACGGCCGGTCGTCCTCGCTGGAGTGACGACAGCGACGAGGGCGTCTGGGCAGGGGCTCTCCGCGACGAAGCTGGCTGCGGTTCGAGACCCGGCGCGGCTAGTCCGCGGCTTCCGCCTCTTCGGCGTCCGCGTCGGCTTCGGCGTCTGCATCGTCGGCGTCGCTCTCGTCGGTCTCGGCCGCTTCGTGAGCGTCGTCGAGTGCGCCGCGGAGTTCGGGGACGGTGCTCGCGAGATCGCTGACCTGCTCGTGGGCGTCCTCGATGTCCTCGAAGACGGCGTCGAGGGTCGCGATCTGTTCCTCGAGGTCGTCGGGGTCCTCGAACGCGTCGGCACGTTTCCCCATCGTGTACCACTTCTTGGCGTCGGTGAGGTGGGCCGCCGCATCGTCGGTGTCGAGCGCCGAGCGCAGGCCGTTGAGCACGCCGAGCGTGTTGTCGGCGTCGGCGTTCCAGATGGTGTCCGACTCGGGTAGTGCCTCGCGGGCTTTCGTCAGCGAATCCTCGACGTCGTCGCGCATCTCCGAGGCCGCCTCGTCGAACAGTTCGTCGTCGTCCAGAGTCGTCTGACCCATGACTGACGCTTCAACGGCTGAGGGTATAAATACCCGCCCGAAAGTGAAAGTATAACCGCCAGCAGTCGACGGGGTCGGTTCAGTACCCCCTCGATAAACAGCGGGATCGCTGGCGTCTGTCGGCACTCACTGGCGGACGTCGGCCCTGAGGTCGGCGATCACGTCGAACTCTTCGTTTGTGTCGCCGAGGATCAAGAGGGTGTAGAGCCGCAGGAACGTCTGCAGCGGGACCTGCACGAGCGCCAGGAGCGCAACGAGGAGCGCGACGTACAGCAGCGCGAGCACGACGAGGACGGCACCGACCGCCAGCGAGAGGTGGGCACCGCCGGCGACGAAGGCGATCCCGCCGACGAGAGCGAACGGAATCAACAGGGAGACAGCACCGATACCCATCGCAGTTGCGGCGATGAGGCTGATGGCGATGGTCAGGACGAACGCCACGACGACGTAGACGCCGAACTGTTTCAGCTGGCCGCGGAGGGTCGGCCAGAACCGACGCCAGCCGCCCAGGACGGTGCGGTCTTCGGCCAGCATGACGGGGACGACGAACGCGGTGGTGAACCCGTTGACGAGGGCGACGAGCGTGAAGACGACGATCATGACGGGGACGAGGACGAGGATCGCACCGAGAATCTGTGCCGGGATCGGATCGGTCGGAACCCCGCCGAAAAAGACGACGGCGATGGCCGCACCGACGAGGCCGACGGCCGCGAAGCCGAGCAGGGAGACGCCGAGGCGGAAGCCGAACAACCTGAGTCCGGCCCGCCAGTGGCGGCCGAAGTAGCGCCTGATCTGCACCGCGTCACGGCTGAGCGATTCGACGAAGACGAACTCCATCACGGACCCGATGAACCCGAGGACGAGGCCGAGCAGGATCACGACGCCGATCACGACGCCGATCAGTAGCCAGACGTCGTCGGTCGGGATCGGATCGGGCAGGTCAGAGGGCACCTCGGTCGGTTCGAATCCCTCGTCGCTGGGGCCGGCTTCGGTGTCCGCGAAGTCCGAAGAGGACGTGCCGAAGTTCGCGGGGGATTGCAGTCCGAGACCGCCACCGACGAACAGGACGATGAGGGCCAGGCGGAGCCAGCGCGACCGATCGAACGGGAGAAGGAACGACTTCGTCGCCTCGATGGCGTCACCGACGTTCTCCACGGCGTAGAGAGACATGCCAGACAGTTCACATGCGATACGTAAATACACCCAGTGACAGCTTCTGACTCGGAAACCCTGGCCGCTCAGGACTGCACGTCGGCGACGGCCATCAGCGGGTAGCCGTCCTCCATCTCCATGCGCGCCAGGACCTCGACGCCTTCGTAGTCGATCAGCATCTCGACGTCGAGGAAGCGACCTGTGAGTTCCGTGTACTCGGCCGCGCCGTCGTCGATCGCGGCCGCGAGTTCGTCGGTCAGGACCTCGACGGTCACGGATTCGCAGAACGGTTGATTCTCGATGGACTCCTCCATGGCGCGCGCGAGTGAGTCGGCGCTGTCGGGGCTGACCGGCGTGCCCGCGAACTGGTGGTACAGCGAGCCGAACTTGATGCCCGCCTCGAAACAGGCGGTCTGGGGGTCTGTCGGATCCATGACGGAGGGACGTGGGCGCTTCAGAAAGTCGCTTCCGTTCGACCAACACCCGGCACGGTTTGCCGTGGAACGGTCAGACACGGAACTCCTATACGGAGTGACCGACTCGAGAAGGTATGGACTACGAAGCGCAGCTCGACCGTGCCTACGAGGAACTCCCCGAGCGCACGGCCAGCCAACAGCGGCTCCAGATCCCCGACCCGGAAGTCCAGGAAGACGGTGCGTTCACACGCCTGACGAACCTCAAAGAGATCGCGGACACGCTCTCGCGCGACGCCGAGCACGTCCACCGGTTCGTCCAGCGGGAGTTCGGGACCAACGGCCAGTTCGACGGCGACCGGTCGCGATACAACGGCTCGTTCGACGAGGCCGACTTCGAGGCGGCGCTCGACCGCTACGCCGAAGAGTACGTCATCTGTTCGGAGTGTGGCCTGCCGGACACGAAACTCACCACCGAGGACCGCACGCAGATGCTGCGCTGTGAGGCCTGTGGTGCGTTCCGACCCGTCGAGAAGCGGGCCGGGAGCAGTAGCAAGTCCTCCTCGACGACGACCACGCTCGAAGAGGGCGAGACGTACCAGGTCAAGATCACGGGCATGGGCCGGAAAGGCGACGGCGTCGCCGAGAAAGGCAAGTACCGCATCTTCGTCCCCGGCACCAGCGAGGGCGACGAACTCCAGGTCTACATCGACAACATCAGCGGGACGCTGGCGTTCGCCCGGCCGGTGCAGTAACTGACAACGGATTTGCAGACCGCGAACCGTATCTTACTTACTGACGCCGCGGTTCAGAGTTACCTGAATGGACGACCCGGTTTTGCTCACGGGTGCGGGCGGTAACGTCGGCGAGGCGATCCTCGGAGGCATCGGCGACGAGTACGACTGGCGGCTCATGTTCCACAGCCCACCGGCGGACGAGCCCGACCACGAGTACCTCGTCGGCGACGTCACTGACGACGAGACGGTCCAGGCGGCCGTCGACGGCGTCAGTGCCATCATCCACCTCGCCGGCGACCCGCGCCCCTCCGCACCGTGGAAGAGCGTGCTCTCGAACAACATCGACGGCACCCAGAAGATGTACGAGGCGGCCGTCGAACACGACGTCGAACGGTTCGTGTACGCCTCCTCGAACCACGCCGTCGGCGCCTACGAGACCGACGAGCGCACGCCCGAGATGTACCGCCCCAACGACGAGTTCCGCCTGGACGGAACGGAACTCCCCCGGCCTGGCAACCTCTACGGCGTCTCGAAGGCCACCGGCGAGGTCCTCGGCCGCTACTATCACGACGAACACGGCATCAAAGTCTGTAACGTCCGCATCGGCAACCTCACGGAAGGCCATCCCCCGATCGACTACGAGCGCGGCCAGGCGATGTGGCTCTCCTACCGCGACTGCGCCCACCTCCACGAGTGCACGCTCGAAGCCGACTACGACTTCGAGATCGTCTACGGGATCTCCGACAACGAGCGTAAGTACTACTCGCTTGAACGGGCCAAGGACGTGCTGGGCTACGAGCCCATGGACAACTCCGCCGAGTGGGACGGCGACGAGCGCGTCGACGCGAACTGATTTCTCCGTCCCGGTTACTCGAACAGCCCGTCGACGTCCGCTTCTCGCTGCTCGCGCCGCTGAACGTGTTCCGCCAGCCGCTGGTAGACGATACCGCGATGGGCCGCATCGCGCGCGAAGTCCAGCACGAAGGTGACGAACTCGCTCGTCTCCTGGCCCGCGTCGACGTCGGTTTCGGCGTAGCGAATCGCCTGTTCGACGACCGACTCGTCGTAGTGTCGGTCCTCGGCGTACACCTCGGCAGCGACGGCGGCCGCCTCGAACGACAGCTCCGCGAGTTCCACGACCGCGCCGTCGTGGGTGAGTGCGGGCGGCCCTCCCCGCTCGATCACCTCGGGGTCGTCCCCGAGCGCCCCCAGGAACGATCGGACGGCTGTGAGGTCCACGCCGCGGTACTGCTCGCCGAGGTCGACGAGGTACGCCGCGGCGCTGTCGGCCAGGCCGGTCGCGCCCGCCCAGTTGCGCTCGCTGGCGTGGTGGACGGCGGCGGTGAACTGGATGAGCCCGTGCAGGAACTGCTCGTCGTCGGTGTCCCGTTCCAGACCGAGCCAGTACTCCTCCCAGGCGTCGTGTGCGGCGTGAAAGTCGCCGGCGTTGTAGATCGCCAGTCCCGCCCGGAGGTTCGGCTCCATACGGGCAACCAGGAGCGCCGCCGAGAAATGGATTGGGACTTCCCCGTTAGAGCCGAGTGCGCACGTCCTGTTCGGCACCCGGTAGATCGCAGGGAGGACCCGTCGACACGTGTGAAAATAGATATCTGGGAGCCGGTCCGAGTAGCAAACGTGACGGACAGTCAGGAAGACTCGGGTGGGGAAAACGAGGACTCGACAGTGAGCCGTCGGGACGTACTGCGACGGGCTGCGATCGGGGCAGCAGCGCTGACGGGCGTGGCAGCGGTCGTCGGCGGTACCGAAGCGAAGAGTTGTCTCTCCCTGGCTGGCACCGATGCGCCGGACGACTTTCCGATGATCGAACACGGGAGTACCAGCGGGGACTTCCCAGCGGCCCCCGACGAACTGACGATCTTCGTCCACGGTTGGTTCGAACGCCTCGGCGGTGACGCGACGGGGCAGTCGTATCTCGCGAAGCAGGCGCTCCGCGATGCGGAGTACACCGGCGCAGTCGCCGGCTTCGAGTACGACGGAAACGACCCGTGGTGGTGGGCGGCCAAGGACGACGCCGAAGCGGACGGCCGAACCTTCGCCGACTGGCTCACGACCTACCAGTCCCAGCATCCGGCGACGGACGTCCACGTCATCTGCCACTCGCTCGGCGGGCGCGCATCACTGGCGTGCCTCGACGAGCTCCAACGGGACGACGCGCGCGTGACGTCGCTCTCCTTGCTCGGGGCTGCTGTCGACGCCGGGTCGGTCACCGAGGGCGCGGGGGAAACCGGCGACTGGTACGACGCCGTCGCCGACGGCGCCGACGACGTGTACAACTATCACAGCGCCAACGACGGCATTCTCGAATACGTCTACAGCGTCGGCGAGTTCGGTGACGAAGCGCTCGGCGAGGAAGGCGCCGACGGGACGCCGCCGGACAACTTCACCGACGTCGACGTGACCGACCAGATAGACGACCACTGCGAGTACTTCCAGCCCGACGTCGGCTGTCTCGGCGACGTCGGCAGCCGGCTCTAATCGGCGGGTTCGTCGCGTTTCGTCGTCCACTCGGCCACGCGCGCCAGCACCGTTTCGAGCGTCGTGAGCACCGGATCGACGCCGGGTTCGTCTTCGTACAGGTCAGCCACGATCCCCGTCGACTCGTGGTCGAGGATTGACTCGCGAGCTGCCATTCGATCACGACAGCGTCGTTCGATGTGGGTCACCCTGCTCCGCTCGTGCGCTGTCGCTGTGGCCGTCGCCGCCACCGCATCGAGCAGATCGAGCGCGAGCTGTTCGGTCCGGTCGAGCGTCGCCAGTTCGGCGTCGATGGTCCTGATTCGGTCGACGCGTCGCTCGTGGGCGGTACTCGCGGCATCGACGATGCGCGCCCGCAGCTCCGGGGTCAGCATCGTCGCCCGGCGGACCGTCCGGGCGAGTTGGCTCCCCAATTCCGCGGCGAGGTGAGTCGTGTACGGGTCGTCGTACGCGTCGCGGTAGTGCGGGACGGCCATGACCGTGGTTTCGTACGCACGCCGGACCGCCGCCAGTCCGTCGTCGTCGGGGCGCACGCTCGCCGCACAGGTCGGGTCGGGCGCAACGGTCGCGTGTGCGCCGTCGACGGAGAGCCGTTCGGCGCGCTTGCAGAACTGGTCGAACGCGGCCCGTTCGTCCACGAGTTCGCGACGGACGAGCCGCAACTGCGTTCGGGCTGCGTCGAGCGACGCCGTCGGTGGAATCTGCTGGGCCATCTCACTGCCCCGACGGTGCCATGTCGCCGCCGGACGCTGTCGCGGGTCCCGGCCGCTCGTCCACGAAGGGGAGCTCGGAGAGGAGGCCGCGATCGAGGCAGTCCGCGACGGCCTGCCCGTGTTCCCGCCCCTCGTTCGCGTGTGCGTACGCCTCCTCGAACCCCGCACGGTCGACCAGCGGCACGACGTCGATCGTCGTCCCCCGCGAATCCATCTCGACGTGGAGGAACGACGGCGGGAGCGAACAGATCGCCGGCGCGATGACCTCCCGGACGCCAGCCACGGTTGTGGTTGCCGGCCAGTGGATGTGCCCGGAGATCACGAGTTCGACGCCCCCGTCGGACAACACCGTCGCCAGTTCGCTCGCGTTCCCCATCTGGTAGAAGTCGGCGTTGGCGAACTCACCGGTGTGTTGGTCGGGGTGTGTCAGGTTGTGGTGACAGACGACGACCGGATTCGCGAGCCCTGGCAGGATGGATTCCAGCCAGTCCAACTGGGCCGTCGAAACGTGGCCCGCGTGATCGTCGGTCAGACGGTCGTCCGAGGTCGTCGCCGTGTCGATTCCGACGATATCGACGCCGCCGACGTGCTTGACGAACGGCAGTCGACCGGTCGCGTACGTCTCCGCGAACGTCTCCACGGGCGGCGTCTGGTGACTGTCGAACGCCTTTGGAACGTCGTGGTTGCCCGGCACCGCGACGTGCGGTGCGTCGAGTTCCTTCAGTAACGCGTCGACGCGAGTGAACTCGCGTGGAGCGCCGTCCTTGGTCAGGTCGCCGGCGAACACCACCGCGTCGACGTCGAGGCGATTGGCCTCGGTGATTGCCGTCCGAAGCCGCTGTTCTGTCCGGTGAAGTACCTTCCACGTCCCCGTTCCCCACGGCGTCACGTGTGCATCCGCGAACACCGCAAAACTGGTCGGCGTCGCCGTCTGCGGGCGACGAAGCCGCGCCACTGCCGGCCCCGGCGCACTCCGGTAGAGCATTACACGGTACTGATTCTTACCAGCAAATAAAAATATCGTAATTTTTATATTTTCGGCTACGTTCGGCACTTGGCACCTGCGAGCGGTATTGAGCGCTATTGAGACGACGGGTCACCTACGCTGGCGCCCCCGTGAGCAGCACTGGCAACGTCACGGCGGCCGTCAGACCCGTCGTGCGTGACCGACACCTGGCTCGGCAGCGACTCCGCGAAGGTAAACCGTGCTTCGTAATCGATTTCGACGATCGCCTGGGTACAGGCGTCGCTAGTGGGTACGTCGATCGTCTGGACCGTGACCGACAGGTGGTCGGCCTGTTCGTCGTAGGTCACCTCGCCCAGTTCGGCCGTCGTGCATCCGTCTGCACCGGGGATCGTCCCCGTCACGACGACCTCGGTTTTGTCGGCATCGAAGTCGACCGTCGCGTCGTGTCGCTCGGTGCCGGACCCGGTGTCGGTGACTGTGAACGACTGATTCACGAGGCCGTCCTCGACGGTGGTCGTCGGGTGGTCACCGGAGTCCGTCGTGGTCGTGTCGTCAGTTTCGGTGGTGTCGGTCGAGGGGTCGGTCGGCTGGCTGCCGGGGTCGTCCGAGTCATTCGTGTCGTCGTCGGTGCTGCGGTCACCGGACTGCGTACAGCCGGCGAGCGCGAGCAGGGCAGTCGTGGAGGCGGTTCCCGTCAGGAAACTGCGTCGGCGCATACTCGACGTGTTGGTAGACGTGAAAAAGGACTTTGGGAAGACACAAACGCTCGTTTGACACAGCGGCGACCCGCGAGCGCAGGTGGTCAGCGCGTCTTGACGGACCACTCGCCAGTCTCGTCGACTTCGACGACGGCGTCGAACAGCCCCTTGATCGTCGCGAGCGTCTGCTCGTCGTGGGCGTCGGGATCGAGGTGATAGTGCCCGACGCCGTGCGCGGACTTGACGCGGCCGGTGACGACGTGGAGGAACCGGAAGGCGCGTTTGAGGTCCGCGTACTGGAGGAGCGCAGTCAGCGAGTCGAAACAGAGTCGCGGCCGGTCGACGGCGTCGGCCTCGTAGGCGTACTCCAGGAACTCGCTGAGTTCGATCCCCAGGCCGGTGAGATCGGACGCGTTCTCGATCACCGAGACGGACCAGCGGTCCCCGGCGTCGGGGCTGCCATCCGACGAGAACCGGGGGTCGGCTCGGTCGCCGACGCTGATTACCATTCCGTGTGCAGGGGCAGTGCCAACGTGGGCCTGCCAGTCGTCGATCCATTCGGCCGGCGACTGGCGATAGGAGATGCCCAACACAGTCGCACTGGGAGGGTCCTCACCGGCCAGGAGATCCAGACAGACTCCACTGGTGGAGGTCCCGAACGACGGTTCCATGACGAGGATGTTCGCCGCCCCGCGCAACCGCTCAGAGAGGGAGTTTGTTTCTCGACTTGCGACCGGCTCAGCCATACCACTCATCCGTCACCGGGCAGTATAATATTGCTGATTCAGACAAGAAATTAACCAAAAGCTTGCCAGTGAACGTGAGTAAGTGCAGGCAAGCGAATGTGGCCGGCGAATCGTAACCCCTTTATCTACCACCCCGAAATGGATGAATGAGTCCTGATAGGGTAGTGGACTATCCTCTTGGCTTGCGGAGCCAGGGACCGGAGTTCAAATCTCCGTCAGGACGCTACACTTTCCGAGAACTAACCTGTGAGCGACTTCCATGTCGCTCACTTCGTTCTCGGTTATGCGACTCACGGAGATTTGAGCAGCGAACGAGCGCAGCGAAGTGAGTGAGTTCAAATCTCCGTCAGGACGTTCATTCCTTCGGAATGCTTCGCTTCGCTCAGCATTCGCTCAGTCATCATCGGGCGACTCTGTGAGTCGCCCGATTGTAAGCGAGACCAGAGGTCTCGCCCTATTCACGTCCTGACTTGCCCTACGCTCGCTTCGTCGCCGGCGCGTAGCGCCGGCTGCCAGAGGGACCAAAGGTCCCTCCCTGCTCGCGTAGGACTCCGTCAGGACGTTTCTGCCGACGCAATCCGCCGAGCGACGCTACTGTCGCTCACATCGTTCTCGGCTGTTCCACCGACACGAACAGCCAGTCAGCAACAGCAGTTCACGCTCCTCCCCAACCGCCTGACTCACTACGCTCGTCAGTTGAGCCTTCGCTCGCAGGATTCGCGAAGGCCTCTCGCAACTCCATCGCGGCATGGACGCCGCGACAGCGCGCGCCTCGTCCGGGATCGCGACCGGCCGCATGTTTAAATCGGAGAACGCAGCAGCTACGGGTATGCCTGGCAGGAGAGAGAACACGGAATCGACAGACGGCAGCGGCCCGGAGGAGCGACGACAACGCTTAAGCGGAGCCCAACCTTCCACTTGCACAGACAGATGGGTGCGATAGAGGATATCTACGCGGACGTCGAGGCCGACGACGTTTCTCTCGAGGAGTTCCGTGAGGCCGTCGAGCAGAAGGTCGAGCAGATGGGTGGTCTCGCCGACGAGGAGACGGCGGCGATGCTCCTCGCGCACGAACTCTCCGAGGGCGAGGTCAACGCCATCGCGGACATCGAACCGGGCATGGACGAAGTGAAGTTCATCGCGAAGGTGATGAGCGTCGGCGACCTCCGGACGTTCGAGCGGGACGGCGAGGACGAAGACGGTCGCGTCATCAACGTCGAGGTCGCCGACGAGACCGGCTCGGTGACGCTCTCCTTTTGGGACGAACAGGCAGTGAGCATCGACGAGGGCGAACTCGACGTCGGTCAGGTGCTCCGCATCGCGGGCCGACCGAAAGACGGCTACAACGGGCTGGAAGTGAGCGTCGACAAGGCCGAACCCGACGACGACGAGGAGGTCGACGTCCAGCCGGGCGGCACGACGGCGATCGAGGCGCTGACGCTTGGGCAGTCCGACGTCAACGTCCGCGGGCTCGTCCTCGATACGGAGGGCGTCAGGACCTTCGACCGCGACGACGGCTCCGAGGGGAAGGTCGCGAACCTGGCCATCGGGGACGAATCGGGCCGGGTTCGGGTGACGCTCTGGGACGAGCGCGCGGACAGGGCCGAGGAACTCGATCCGGGCGTGGCCGTCGAGGTCGTCGACGGCTACGTTCGCGACCGCGAGGGCGACCTCGAACTCCACGTCGGCGACCGCGGTGCCGTCGAGGAAGTCGACGACACCGTCGAGTTCACGCCGGAAACCGCACCGATCGACGCGGTCGAGATCGGCCAGACCGTCGACGTCGGCGGCGTGATCCGATCTGCGGACCCGAAGCGGACGTTCGACCGCGACGACGGCTCCGAAGGTCAGGTTCGGAACGTCCGCGTCCAGGACGAAACCGGCGACATCCGCGTGGCACTGTGGGGAGACAAGGCGGACAAGGACATCCAGCCGGGCGACGAGGTGTTCCTGGCGGACGTCGAGATTCAGGACGGCTGGCAGGACGAACTCGAGGCGTCCGCCGGCTGGCGCTCGACCGTCGTCGTCCTGGAAGACGGCGCGTCAGACGCCACGGCAGGGGGCTCGACGGCCGAGAGCGGCGACGGCGCGTCGGCGGACAGTGGCGCCGACACGGGGCTGGATGCGTTCGCCGACGGCGACGGTGCTGGCGGCGGTGCGGCGACAGCGGCGACGACCACACAGGACGACGCCGAGAGCGCGGAGGTCGTCGAGTTCACCGGGACGGTCGTCCAGACGGGCGAGCCGGTCGTATTGGACAACGGAGAGGAAACGATGAGCGTCGAGACGGACGCGACGCTCCAGTTGGGGCAAGAAGTCACAGCACGCGGACGGGTCGACGAGGGTCGCCTGGATGCCGAGGACGTGTTCTAGGGACTCAGCGGGCGCCAACGGCCTCACGGAAAGTCTTAAGAGCGCGACCGCCCCGGTATGGCGTATGAGCGTCGAGCTGCCGTTCGCCCCGGTCGACACGGTCATTCGACGGAACGCAGGGTCCCTTCGGGTGAGTGCAGAGGCGTCCGAGGAACTCGCCCGTCGGATTCAATCGCGAGGTGCGAGTCTCGCCATCGATGCCGCCGAGGAGGCGACGGCGGAGGGACGGAAGACGTTGATGGCCGACGACTTCGGCGTCGCGTCCGTGCCAGACAAGAGCACGCTCGAGCTTCCCATCGCGCCCGTCGACCGCATCGCCCGCCTCGACATCGACGACAGCTATCGGGTGTCGATGGACGCGCGCATCGCCCTGGCAGAGATTCTCGAAGCGTACGCGGACGACGTCGCCGCGGCCGCAGCGACGCTGGCCCACCACGCCGGTCGTCGAACGATCAAGGCCGAAGACATCGAGGCGTACTTCGAACTCGCCCAGTACTTTGAATGAAATTCGGCTATCACGAGGACTGTCTCGAACACACGACGGGCTATCGCCACCCGGAGAGTCCGGACAGGCTCCGCGCGATCCGGCAGTCCCTGGCGAAGAAACACGGCGTCGAGTACGTCGCGGCCGACCCCGCGTCGAAAGCTGCCGTCGATGCGGTCCACACCGACGACTACGTCGAGGACATCAAGGCGTTCTGTGCCGACGGCGGCGGGAACTGGGACGCAGACACCGTCGCCGTCGAGGCCACCTGGGACGCCGCCCTCGCGGCCGCCGGCCAGGCGATCTGGGCGGGCGAGCGCGCGCTCGCAGGTGACGACGGCCGCCAGACGCCGTTCGCGATCGGACGCCCCCCGGGCCATCACGCCGTCGCAGACGACGCGATGGGCTTCTGTTTCATCAACAACGCCGCCGTGGCCGCGCGCCACGCCATCGATCAGGGGGCGGCAGCGCGAGTCGCGATCTTCGACTGGGACGTCCACCACGGCAACGGCATCCAGGACATCTTCTACGACGACGACGACGTGTTCTACACGTCGATCCACGAACAAGGGCTCTACCCCGGCACCGGGAAAGTCGACGAAACCGGCGAGGACGAAGGCGAGGGACGAACGATGAACCTGCCGTTGCCGGCCGGGAGCGGCGACGCCGAGTACCTGACGGCGATCGACGAACTCATCGCACCCGAACTCCGGGCGTTCGATCCCGACCTCGTGCTCGTGAGCGCGGGGTTCGACGCACACCGGCACGACCCGATCTCGCGAATGAGCGTCTCGACCGAGGGGTACGGCGCGATGACGGACCGCTTCCGCGACATCAGCGACGAGATCGGCGCCGGGCTGGGATTCGTACTGGAAGGCGGTTACGGACTGGACACCCTGGCCGAAAGCGTCAGCATGGTCCACGAAGTGTTCGACGGCCGTGAGCCGATGGAACCGGACGACGAGCCGAAAGACCGAGCCATCGCCGTCCTCGACGACGTGCGCGATCAGGGCTTCGGCGAGAAGTAACGCGCCAGGTCCCGCCCGAACGCGGGACAGAGTGCAGTGATCTCCCCACCGACCAGCACCTCGTAGTCGTCTTCGAGTTCCGTCGCGACGTGTGCGCCCAGGCCGACGTCGAACAGCGCTTCGCTCCGAAGGAACTCGACGGCGGTCGCGAACTCGCGTTCGCGTTCGACCACGTAGCGACCGTCCTCGACGAACGGCCCGTACGCGTCCGTCGCCTCGTACTTCTCGTAGAAGCCCGTCGCGTGGTCGCGGACGTGGATCGGCGGACCGTCGTGGCGCTCGATCCGTGGCCGCTCCGGGACGGCGAGTTCGACGAGCAGCACCGCTTCGTCGCCGTCGTCGACGTCGGCAAAAGCCTCGGCGCGGAACACGTCGAAGCCACGGCGGTCGAGTTCGCTCGTCACCCCGTCGAGAGATTTGCGAAGTTGGGGCCAGAGCTGATCCGCGACGATGTCGGGTGCCTCGAACCTGAGTGCGACCGGCGTCGTGCCCCTGTCCTCGACGTACCCGCGGACTGCGTCGGGCGACAGCGGCTCGGGCTCGTCGGGGTCGAAGCGGTCCTCGCGAGGGGCGGCGAGAAAGTCTCGCGCGTAGTGTTGCAGGCGCGCGACGTTCGTCGCCGAGAGCGCGGCGGCGACGTTCCGAGTGGGATCGGTCGGATCGATGACGACCAGCGCGTCGTCAAAGGATTCCGCGCCGTGGGCTTCGGGATCGAGTTCGACCGGTGGATGCCAGTCGGCGGCGGCGTCGAGGAACTCGCGAAAGCCGCCGTGTTCGAGAACGAGCAGCTCCGTGAGATACCCCGAGAAGCCGCGGGTCTTGAGGTTGCTCCCATAGACGCCGATTCCCTTCAGGAACGCCTTGCAGACGCGGACGTCGCCGGCGATCTCGTCGTCTAGCCGCGCCTCCAGATACTCGGTGTGGAAGGGCGTGCGGTCGACGGCCGACTGGATGGCCGTCGCGTCCTCGACGTCGTAACACGGCACCAGATCCACGGTGAACCCCTCGAACTCGCCGACCGTGTACGGATGTTCGGCGTACTCCTCGTGCCCGTCCGGGAGGACCTCGCGACCGATCCGGAGACCGTACTCCTCTAAGCGCTCGCGGTCGAGGTCGTCGGGAAAGCGGACGAACAGGTCCACGTCCCGGTCGCCGGCCAGCCACGTCCCGCGGGCCGTGCTGCCGACGAGCAGCACGTCGGCGTCGACCGGCAACTCGGCGACAGCCGCTTCCGTGCGCTCGGTGAGGCGTTCGGTCGCCGCACGGAGGCGGTCTCGTTCGTCGTCGTCGGGCGTAACGCGCTCACGCACGCTGTCGACGACGGCTGCGAACTCGTCAGTCATACCCGCTCGTTTCCGGTGACCGCGTGAAAGCGTGTCGATGCAGGTCGAAAACGAAAGCCCTTTCAAATAACTCCGGCTACCCAGTAGTGCAGACAAACGGGCCGCCGTAGCTCAGTTGGTAGAGCACCACGCTGTTAACGTGGTTGTCCCAGGTTCGAACCCTGGCGGTGGCGCTTCTCTGATCTCAGTTCCCACGAGCGACGTTGCCGTGATCTCCGCTCGTGCATCCCGATAGGCTAAAGACGAGTGATGCAGAACCACGGCATGCACGGGCCCTTAGCTTAGTCTGGTTAGAGCACCCGGCTCATATCAACTGCTGACCTCGGTCAGAGTTGTGGGACACCGGGCGGTCGGTGGTTCAAATCCGCCAGGGCCCATAGAACCGCGCCGCATTGCGGCGCGTGTGAGATGCTGCACAAGGATTTGAAGCAGGGAGCAGCTTGCTGCGACCGAGGTTCAAAATCCGCCAGGGCCCTCCTGCTGAGGAACAGAACCCAGAGAGACCCATCGAGATGGGAGTATAGAAGGCGTTTAACCCGACAAAACGAGCGATTTGTTACACACCAGGGTCGGAGCGCTGCCGGGACGTGCCAAAGATGACGTTTGCAACGTGATGGTCACTGAGGAGCAGCTGCAGTGACCCCATAACAAATCGAAAGTCGACTATTGGTGTTCGCATGCCAGATGAAACGAACGGCACCGACAGCAGCCTCGATCGACGGAACGTCCTGAAGGGCCTCACTGTAAGTGGCGCGGCGATCGCCGGCTTGAGCGGGCTCTCCGCGAGTTCGGTCGCACAAGAAAGTACGCTTCCGGCACCGTTCTGCGAAGCCGCCTCGTTGCCCCCCGTGCGTCCACCTGGAGGACAGGCGGGTCAGTGTATCAACTGCGTACCGTGTGACAATCCCATCGCCGTCAAGTTGGTTAGCGGCCTTTCCGGCACGTCTTATACCATCGATTCAGATGAGATTCCAGAGAACGCCGAGCACGTCACGTTCAAAGCGGGGCAGAACTGTTTCCTGGGCGAAGTCCCAGAGAATCCAACGGGGGATGTCACGTGGCAACTCGAACAAGACAACGGGCAACCGCCGAAGTTGCAGGACATCAGCAACGCGACGTTCTACACGTGTGGGGGTCAGAACCCGCCGACAGTCGACGACGTGAAGGTTACCTGTGATAAGATTACTTTCACCACCTCGAACATAGAGGACGTTACGACACTGAACGTAGCGGTAAAGTTCTCGGATCAGCCGTCGGATGATCCGCCCGAAGACTTCACCCCGACCTTGGAAAATGGACAGGCAACCGTAAATCTACCAGGTAACCGCGATCCAATACATGTTACAATAACGGATCAAAATGGTCTGATCCTGTTCGACGAGGGAGTGACAGCATCTGACGCACCGTGTGGGGATGCCCCGGCAGTCACCGGTGTCACAGTCAGGTGTGCATCGATCACGATTCAGACCGCGAACATCCAAGAAGGCGAACCGTTGGACGTGACCGTTACCTTCAGCGACGACTCCCAAAAACCGTACACGCCGGAGGTGGACGCCAACGGCGTAGCAGAGGTCACGCTCCCAGGGTATCTCGATCCGGAGTTCCTCGAAGTGCAGTACGACGGGCAGACGCTGTTCGAGGGTTTTGTCGCTGCGGAAGACGCGCCGTGTGCGAAGTGTCCGCCAGACCTCAACATCGCGTTCAAGTACAAGTACGGGACGTGGTGGCCCGACACCTACGACGACATCGGTGAGGAGGTCGACCCCGACGTGTTCTCGATCGACGGAGGCCGGAAGGAAGTGACCATCTGTGGTCCCTTCCCGTTCGCGGTCAGCTACGCGACGCGGACGAAGAAACATCACGACGGCTGCGACGGCGGGAAACATCACGACGGCTGCGGCGACGGAAAACACCACGACAAGAAGAAAAAACACCACGACGACAAAGACGGCCACGACGAGTGGAACAGCTGCGGCGACGGGAAACACCACGAGAAAAAGAAGCGTCACAACGACTGCGACGGGAAGAAGAAACACCACAAGCACCACGACTGCAAGTCGTGTGGCTGCTTCAAGGACTGCGAGGAACAGGAGCCAGTCACCGCCGAAAAAGAAGACGGGCAGTACTGTGCTACGATTTCGGCCACCACGGACGGCAAGAAGAACGGGAAGATCTGCTGGTTCCGCCTGCACTGCCCGGAGAACGACGTCAACGGGTGAGAACCCACGGCACAGACGTCCGCTGGACAGACGTGTCTGAGTCGGCAGCAGCCACACGTCCCCTGACCGGGCCGGGCGCGACGAGGTGGGTTCAGCGGGGAACTTAACGCCGTCCGCGCCCTACTCGGTTCCATGAGCGAAGACCGCTACGAGCAGGCGACGATCGCCGGCGGCTGTTTCTGGTGTATCGAAGCAGCGATGAAGGAACTCGACGGCGTCGTCGCCGCGGTGTCGGGATACACCGGCGGCCACGTCGAGGACCCCAGTTACGAGGCGGTCTGTCGCGGCGAGACCGGGCACGCAGAGGCCGTCCAGGTGACCTACGACCCGGACCGACTCGAATACGCGGACCTGCTGGAGGTGTTTTTCAGCGTCCACACCCCGACGACGAAGGATCGAGAGGGACCGGACGTGGGAAGCCAGTACCGCTCTGCGGTGTACTATCACGACGAGGCCCAGCGCGAGACCGTCGAGCAGTTCGTCGACGAACTCGACCGTTCCGGGGCGTACGACGACCCGATCGTGACGGAAGTCGAGCCGCTGGAGACGTTCTGGGAGGCAGCGGAGTACCATCAGGACTACTTCGAGAAACACCCCAACAAGCCCTACTGTGCGGTCAACGTCCAGCCCAAAGTCGAGAAGGTGCGCCAGAAGTTCGCCGGGAAAGCCGCCGAGTGAGCCTAGCGTCGCCGTGCGAGCAGAGCGAATAGAACCAGCATCGCCGCGAGGGTGACGCCGGCGCTGAACCCGGGGCCGTTCGCGGCCGTGATGGTGTAGGGAGTGAAGCCAGTCGTGGTCCCGGTGGCGCTAGGCCGGCCGTCCGTCGGACCGGGGAACTCGGACGCAGTGGCCGACCGCTCCGATCCGCCGGACGCGGTCGTCGATGTGGTTGGCGCCCGTGTGGTCGTTGCCGGTGGACGGGTCGTCACCGCCGGCGTTCCGGACGTACCGCTCACGTCCACGGTCGCGGAGACGAGCGTACTGCCCGTCCGGTAGGGCCGGTCGGGGCCGCTCCGGTCGAAAATGCGGTCGGTGTCGACGTCGACGTAGGCACTCACGTGGAGCGCGTCCGCCTTGACCGGTTGGCTGAACTGGACGGTCAGTCCGTCGTAGGCCCCGGCCTCGAGGAATCGGTTGCCGACGATCGGGCCGTCGGGACCGCCGGCGCGAACGATCAGGAAGCCGTCATGCGAGAAGTTGGCGCGCTGGAGGCGGATGCGGTCTTTCGTGTCGATCCGATCCGGGACGGAGAGTGACGCGGTGAGATTGGGAATGCGTCCCTCGGCTTTTCCGACGTTCTGGTCGCCGTTCTTGACGACGAACAGGAGGGGGATGCCGTCGGGGGCGTCGACCAGATCGTAGGTGGCGGTGAACGCGGGTTGGTCGCGACCGGTCACGCGGACGGTCTTCGTTCGCTGGAACGGCTCCGCGCCCGTGCCGGTGAGTTCGATTCGCAGTTCCGTCCCGGGTGCGAGCGTCGTGTGTGCACGCACCTGCTGGTCGGGCATCGGGAACAGGACCGGGCTGTTGCCGCTCTCGCCGGCCTCGAAGTCGACGGCGACCGGGAACACCAGGATGCTGGCGTTGGTCGCGTACTCGTCGAGGGCGAACCGGACCTGGTACACGTCACCGGAGTCGATCGGGCGAGTCGCGCCGTCGTCGGGGCGGCCGTTCCGGTTCTTGTCGAGGACGGTGTCGACCGCCGAGAGGTTGACCACCAGTTGGTAGGTGCTGCCGTCGACGTGAGTGACGGCAGTGCTCTCGGGATCGGTCAGCGAGAACACCTTCGGCGTCGTGTCCGACGGCGTGAACGCCTCGGTGCCCGTCAGCGACGCTCGCTCGCCGTCCAGGAGGGAGAAGAACTTGGTCGTCGTCTCGTTGCCGGGCTGGGACCGCACTGCGTCGTCCAGTCCGGGGGCGCTCACCTGCAGGACGAGCGTATCGGACAACGTCACGTGCGAGCGGGCCGTGATCGTCACGTTCCCGTACTCGGCGACGGTGTCTGCGTCCTGCATCGCGTCGAGATGGCTCCCGGGTGCGACGAACACCGTCAGGTTTGCCCCCTCGTCGGCCGCTGTCGCGTCGGTTCCCCCAGCCGTCGTCGGTGCCCCTGCCGCGACCCCGCTGCCCACAGCGAGGGCGAGTCCAGCAAACAGGACCGCCACCACCAGTGTCCGAGCGCGCTGCATCTACCAGTGGTTCCGTAAGCGAACATATGAGTGCTGGGGTAAGAACGATATTCAGACAGGTCAACGCACTGTTCACTCCAGCGTGTGCTCCAGCGCAGCGGTGACGCGGGCTTCGAGCAGTCCGCTGGCGACCAGTGCAGCCACCCGATCGACGTCCGGACTCGGCGGCCGGTCGTCGGTGAGCGGGTCGACGACCTCGCGGACTGCCTCGTAGGCCGCGCCGGTCCCGACGCCGTGAGCGAGATCGTCGTCGACGTACTCGGCGGCCTCGCTGGCACAGAGCAGTTCGATGGCGACGACGGTCAGCGCGTTCTCGACGGCCGTCTCCGCCTCGAACAGCGACTGGGCGCTCATGCTGACGTGGTCCTCCTGGTTGCCGCTGACGGGGACGTTGTCCACGGACGGACGGCCGCGGGTCCGGGCTTCGTCGACCAGCGCGGCAGCGGCGTACTGGGCGAGCATGTAGCCCGAGCGCACGCCGCTGTCGGCCGCGAGAAACGGCGGGAGGTAGTCCTCCTGGACGTGGGGATTGAGCATCCGATCGACTCGGCGCTCACAGATGGCCGCGAGGTCGGCAACTGCCCCGGTGAGGTAGTCGAGCCGGTGAGCCAGCGGCGCGCCGTGGAAGTTGCCGCCGGAGAGCACGGCGACTTCGTCGGTACCGGTGGCGTAGTCGTTGACCTGGTCGCGCGGGTAGATCAGCGGGTTGTCCGTCGCGCTGTTGAGTTCGGTCGCGACGGCCTCGCGGCAGTGGGCGACGGCGTCCCGGACCGCGCCGTGGACCTGCGGGAGACACCGGATGGAGTAGGCGTCCTGGACGCGGTCGCAGTTGCGGTGGGACTCGACGACGTCGGAGTCGGCGGTCACGCGTTTGACGTTGCGGGCGCTCGCAGCCTGCCCGTCGTGCGGTCGAACCGCAGAAATCGCCGCGTCCGAGGACGCCGTCGACCCCATCGTGACCTCCGTGGTGAGCGCGCCGGCCAGATCGGCCATCCGGACGGCCCGCGCGGCGTCGTGAACGACCAGGGCACCGACGCCGCAGGTGAGCTGGGTGCCGTTGATGAGCGCCAGGCCCTCCTTCGGGGCGAGTTCGATCGGGTCGAGCCCGGCAGCGTCGAGGGCCTCGTCGCCTGGCACTCGCTCGGATCCCTCGCCATCGGGCACGTCCGCTTCGCCCTCGCCGATCAAGACGAGTGCCATGTGGGCAAGCGGGGCGAGGTCGCCGCTGGCCCCCAGACTCCCACGGGAGGGCACCACCGGATGGACGCCCTCGTTCAGCAACGTCGTGAGGTGGTCGACGACGACCTCGCGGACGCCCGAGTAGCCTTTGACGAGCGTGTTGCAGCGCGCGACCATCATCGCACGGACCTCCTCGCGGGTCAGTTCGCGCCCGACGCCGGCGGCGTGGCTGCGGACGAGGTTCACCTGGAGGTCGTCCAGGTCGTCCCGGGAGATGCGCTCGGTCACCAGGTCGCCGAAGCCGGTGTTGACGCCGTACACCGCCTCGTCGGTGTCGAGCAGCGATTCGACGCGCTCGCGGGAGGTCCGGACGGCCTCGCGTGCGTCGTCGTCGATCGAGACCGGCGCGTCCTCCCGAGCGACTGCAACCACGTCCGCGATCCCGAGCGTTTCGCCGTCGACGGTCACCTCGTCGGGCAGTCGGTCGTCAGCCGCGGCGTCGCTCACGCCGCTCCCTCCCGGTGGACGAGGGACCCCCGTTTGAGGACCGCGTCGACGACGTTCACGCCGACGTTGTACGGGACGTGGACGTGCGAGGGAGCGTCGAGCACGAGCAGGTCGGCGGGAGCGCCCTCGGTGAGGGTGCCCGTCCCGTCGTCGCGATTCAGCGCCGCTGCGCCCCGGCGCGTCGCCGCGAGCATCGCCTCGGCCGGAGCCATTCCCATGCCGGAACAGCCCAGCGCCACGGCAAAGCCCATGCTCTGTGAGTAGCAGTTCGGATTGCAGTCGGTCGCGATCGCGGGCGGTGCACCGGCGTCGGCGAACACGTCGGGGTCGGCGTAGTCGGCGCCCAGCGAGAACGCGGTCCCGGGAAGGAGGACGGGCGTCACGGCCGCGTCGGCCAGCGCAGCGGCGTCCGCGTCGGTCGCGTGCAGCAGGTGGTCGGCGCTGGCAGCCCCGAGGTCCGCTGCGAGTTGCGCACCGCCGAGTCGCGTGAACTCCTCGGCGTGGACCTTCGGCGTCAGCCCGTGGTCGCGACCGGCTTCGAGGACGCGTCGAGACTGCTCGACGGTGAACACGTCTTCCTCGCAGAACACGTCGCAGAACTCGGCGATCCCCTGGTCGGCGACCGCCGGGAGTTGCTCCTCGACGACCGCAGTGACGTAGTCGTCCACGTCGCGACCGTCTGGGACGGCGTGAGCGCCCATGAACGTCGGGACCACGTCGACCAGGTGCGCGTCGTCAGCGCGTGCGATCACGTCCAGCATTCGCAGTTCCGTCTCGCGATCCAGCCCGTACCCGGATTTCACCTCGACGGTCGTCGTCCCGTGGGCCAGCATGACGTCGAGTTCCCCGAGCAGGTTGTCGAGTAGCGTCTCGTCGCTGGCGTCTCTGACGGCGCGGACCGTTCGGAGGATGCCCCCGCCCTCGGCGAGGATTTCCTGGTAGGTCTTCCCCCGGAGTTTCGCGGCGAACTCGTCGGCGCGGTCGCCGGCGAAGAGCGCGTGCGTGTGCGAATCGACGAAGCCGGGGACGACAGCGCGGCCGTCGGCGTCGATGGCCGTCGCCGCGTTCGCCGGCGGATACTCGCGGGTCACCGCGTCCGTGGGACCGACGGCTGCAACGCGACCGTCGACGACGGCGACGGCTGCGTCCTCGTGAATGTCTGGGTCGGTCGGTCCGGAGGCAGTCACCACCTCGCCCGCGTCGTGGACGACGGCGGTCAGGTCAGTCATCCCCGGCCTCCCAGTCGTCACGGGCAGTGAGGGCAGACAGGAAGTGACCAATTGCACGTGCACCCGCCCGAGCAGTGCGGTCGCCCTCGTCGAGCGGGGGTGCACACTCGACCACCTCGAACCCGGCCACCCGGTCGTCGGTCGCCAGCAGCCGCAGGAGGCGGTACAGTTCCCGTGTGGTGAGCCCACCCGGCGTCGGGGCGCTCACGCCCGGGGCGGCCGCCGCGTCGAGTACGTCCACGTCGAGGCTCAGGTAGATCGCGTCGACGTCGGCCATGGCCTCGCGCAAGCGGTCGGCCGCCATCACGGTGTCCAGTCCCACTTCGTCGGCGGTGACGATGGTGCCACCGCGACTCGTGACGTACTCGGCGTAGGTCGTGCTCGTCTCGAAGTGACGCGCGCCGGCGACGGCGAAGGCGTCGAGACCGGCCTCGTGGAGCTGTCTGTAGGGGGTGCCGCTGGTCGGTTCGCCGCGCACTTCGCGGCAGTCCAGGTGGGCGTCGAAACTCACGACGCCGACCGACCCGCGGTCGAGGAGCGGCGCGACGTTGGCGTAGGTCAGCGAGTTGTCGCCGCCCAGGAACACCGGCAGCGCGCCCCGGTCGTAGACGCGCGCGGCCACGTCTCGAACCGTCTCCTGGACCTCGCTGGAGCGCATGGTCGTCCACTCGCCGGCGATGGCCGCGACGTTACCGAGGTCGCCCACCGAACTGACGGGGCCAGCGTCGAAGTGGTGGGTCTTCATCGCCGCCAGTTCCCGGCGGAGCGCCGACGGCCCCTCGCTGGCGCCCGGCCGTCCGATCACCGCGCCGTCGTACGGTTCGCCGACCAGCACCGCCGTCTCCTCGCTGGCCGTCGTCAGCGTCGCCGGGAAGACCACGTCGCCGAACTGCTCGTCGTTGGGATCGGTCGACGGCCCGTCCCACTCCGGCGGTTGCGTGAACGGGTGGTCCTCCCCGCTCATCGCTCGCGCTCCCGCATCGGAATCGGAACGCCCGACGCCTCGGCTTCGTCGAGTGCGGTCTCGTAGCCGGCGTCGGCGTGCCGGACGACGCCCATCCCGGGATCGGTCGTGAACACCCGGCGCGCTTTCTCGGCGGCCAGGTCCGACCCGTCGAGGACGACGTGGTTGTTCGTGTGCAGCGCGTTTCCGATGCCGACGCCGCCACCGTCGTGGACGCTGACGACGTCCGCGCCGGCCGCGCAGTTCAACAGCGCGTTCAGGATGGGCCAGTCGGCGATGGCGTCCGAACCGTCTTTCATCGCTTCCGTCTCGCGGTTGGGGGAGGCCACGCTCCCCGCGTCGAGGTGGTCGCGGGTGACGACGATCGGTGCCGCGATCTCCCCGTCCGCGACGAGGTCGTTGATGCGCAGGGCGAAGCGAGCGCGTTCGGTGAGACCGTCCGGGTCGTCGGCTGCTCGATAGCCGAGCCAGCAGACCCGCGACGGCAGCCCCTGGAACTCGACCTGCTCCTGTGCGAGGTCGATCCAGCGGTGGAGGGCGTCCTTCTCGGGGAACAGTTCCGTGACGGCCTCGTCGGTCCGGCGGATGTCGTCGGGGTCGCCCGAGAGCGCTACCCAGCGGAACGGTCCTTTCCCCCGGCAGAACAGCGGCCGGACGTACGCGGGGACGAACCCGGGGAAGTCGAACGCGGTCTCCATCCCGCGGTGTTCCCGGACCTGGCCGCGGATGTTGTTGCCGTACTCGAACGCCACCGCGCCCCGTTCCTGAAGGTCGAGGATGGCCTGGACGTGGCGTTCCATCGTGTCCAGCGATTCCGCGACGTACGTCTCGGGGTCTGCTTCGCGGCGGGCGTCCGCCGCCGCGACGGTGTAGCCCGACGGGTAGTACCCCTCTAACTCGTCGTGGGCGCTCGTCTGGTCGGTGACGACGTCGGGGATCTCGTTGCGGTCGACGAGTTCCGCCAGCATGTCCGCGGCGTTCATGTGGACGCCGACGCTGTACGGTTCGCCCCGGTCGGCGTACTCGGCAGCCTGCTGAAGAGCGACCTCCAGGTCGCTCGTTTTGTCCATCAGATAGCCGGTCTCGATGCGGCGGTCGATGCGGTCTTCGTCGACCTCCGCAGCGATGCAGACGCCGTGGTTCATCGTGACGGCGAGGGGTTGGGCACCCCCCATCCCGCCGAGGCCGCCCGTCGCCACGACCCTCCCTTCGAGGGAATTTTCCTCGAACTCCTGACGAGCGAGTTCCGCCAGCGTCTCGAACGTCCCCTGAATGATGCCCTGAGTACCGATGTACGCCCACGAGCCGGCGGTCATCTGGCCGTACATGATGAGGCCCCTCGCTTCGAGCTCGTGGAAGTGGTCCCAGTCGTCCCACTTCCCGACGAGGTTCGAGTTGGCGACGAGGACGCGGGGCGCGCGCTCGTGGGTCTCGAAGCGCCCGACGGGTTTGCCGGACTGGACCAGCAGCGTCTCGGCGTCGCCGAGGTCGCGGAGTTCGGCGAGGATGGCGTCGTAGGCGTCCCAGGAGCGAGCGGCCCGTCCGGTCCCGCCGTACACCACCAGCTCTTCGGGGTTCTCGGCGACCTCGGGGTCGAGGTTGTTGTTCAGCAGCCGGAGGGCCGCTTCCTGCCGCCAGCCCCGACACTCGATGTCGGTCCCCGTCGGCGCACCCCGGTACTCGCGCCACTGCTGGCTGGGTTCACCGACGTCGTGACCCGACTCCCCTGTTTGGTGTGCCATGACGTGCGTTAGGGGACGATCGGACGTAACTGTTGGGCGAGGCCGCTGACGGCCAGGCGTGGCCCCTACTCCGCGTCGAGGCCGTCGAGCAGGTAGCGGGCGCCGGTCTCCGTGGTGGCCAGTGGGACGTCGTGGACGTCACAGACGCGCAGGAGCGCGGAGATGTCCGGTTCGTGGGGCTGTGCGGTCAGCGGGTCGCGGAGGAAGACGATGCCGTCGACGGCGTCGTCGGCGACCTCGCTGGCGATCTGCACGTCGCCACCGAGCGGGCCGGAGGCCTTCCGCTCGACGGTCAGGTCGGTCTCTTCAGTGATCCGCTGACCGGTCGTCCCCGTGCCCAGGAGGTCGTAATCGGCGAGGGTCTCCTCGTACGCCTGGGCCATATCGATGATGTCGGGTTTCCGTTCGTCGTGGGCGATGAGCGCGACGCGCGTCATGGTACACCAGATGTGGCCGTGACACCGTATCCCTTCCGCCGCCGGTGAAAATCAGAATCTGAAACCTCGCCGCGAGCTTTATTCCCGGTGGGTTCGTCTCGCCGGTAGCTGACGTATGGGACGGAGCCGACGGGTTCTCGTGGTGGACCCGGACAGCGAGTGCAGGGAGTCGATAGTGACCGCGCTGGAGTCGCTCGACGAGACGACGGTCGAGACGGTCCAGGCCGACGGGATTCCCAGGGAGGTCACCGGTGACGACAGCCCCGCGTGTCTCGTCACCCGCCACGCGGCCGACGGACCGGACGTGCTGCCGGTGTTCGAGTCGGCCGACCACGACAGCGTCCCCGTGGTCGTCCTGCGCGACCCGGACAGCGAGGAGAGCGCCACCGATCTCCTCGACGCCGGCGCGCGGGAAGTCGTCGAGTACGAGGGAGAGTGGAAGCGCCTCCTTCAACGGAGGGTCGAGCGGGCGCTCGACGACGTGGGTCGACGGTCGGCCCTCGACACCTACGAGACGATCGTCGAGACGATGCGGGAGGGCGCGTTCGTGTTGGACGAGGACGGCGATCGGCTGTTCGTCGACGAGCGGACGAGCGAGGTGCTCGACCGGCCAGCGACCGAGTTGGTCGACGCGTCGGCGGAGAGTTACGCCGAGGCCGGGATCATCGACGAGGGGACGCTCACGCACTACCAGCAGCGCCGCGACGCGGTACTGTCGGGCGACAGCGAGAGCGAACAGATCGAAGTGGAGATGGACCTGCCGACCGCCGAGGAGTCGATCACGGCCGAAACCCGCCTCAGTCGGATCGACCGGAACGGCAGCGACGGGGCGGCCGTCGGCATCACCCGAGACATCTCCGAGCGGAAGGAACTGGAACGGCAGCTCCGAGACAGCGAACTCGCGCTCAGAGAGCTCACCGCGGTCTCCTCGCGGACGGACCTGACCTTCGAGGAGAAGGTCCAGCACGTCCTCGACATCGGCCGCGAGCGGGTCGGCCTCGAATCAGGGTTTCTCGCCGTCATCGACCCGAAAGTGAACCCCGAGCAGGCCGGCTTCCGGATCGTCGTCGACGACGGCAACGACGAGCAGTTCGCCGAGCGAACCGACCAGCCGCTGTCGAAGACGTACTGTCGGAAGACCATCGACGCGCACGGGCCGTTGGCGGTCACCGACGCCACCGAGGAAGGGTGGGAGGACGATCCCGCCTACGAGAAGTACGGACTGGGCTGCTATCTCGGCGGGACGGTGACCGTCGACGGCGAGCTGTACGGGACCCTCTGTTTCGCCGCACGCGAGGCGCGAACGGAGCCGTCCACCGAGAGCGAGCGCCAGTTCGTCGAACTACTCACCCAGTGGGTCAGCTTCGAACTCGAACGCCGCCGGCGCGAACACGAGCTCAGACAGTTGCTCGCCCGGATCAACGGCCTCATCCGCGACGTCATCGAGGTGCTCGTCGAGTCCGCGACCCACACGGAGATCAACGAGCGGGTGTGCGACCAGCTCGCGGCGGTCGACGGCTACGACCTCGCGTGGATCGGCGACGTCGGCGTCAGCGGCGGGTCGCTCGAACCGACCGCGTGGGCCGGCGAGACCGACCTCGACGTGGCCGACCTGTCGCTCCCGCTCGACGCCGACGAACCGGGGCCGAGCGTCCAGGCGCTCCGCGAGGGACGGACGCGACACCAGGAGTTCACCGCCGGTGCCGAGACCGGCGAGTTCGCGGCCGACTCGGAACACGGCCTCCGGGCAGCGATCGCCGTGCCGCTGACCTACAAGGACACCGAGTACGGCGTCATGACGGTCTACACGACCGATCCCGACGCGTTCGACGCACACGAGCAGGCCGTGCTCTCGACGCTGGGCCGCGCCATCGCGAACGCCTACAACGCCATCGAGACCGGGCGCATCCTCGGGACCGACCAGGTCGTCGAACTGCAGTTCACCGTCGGCGACGACGACCTGCTGTTCAACCGGGTCGCCGCCGCCGCGAACTGCCACCTGACCTACGCGGGCTCGGTCTACAAACCGGACGGCGCCCTGCGGCTGTTCGCCGAAGCGTCGGGAGCCGACGCCGAGGCAGTGCTGGCCGCCGCCGAAGAGGCGGGCGTCGAGAGCGCCGCCTGTCTCGCCGACGAGGACGAGCAGTTGTTCGAGTTCATCGTCACCGACGCGTTCGTCGAACTGCTGGCCGACCGCGGGGCAGTGATGCAGGCGTTGACGAGCGAAGCGGGGCAGGCGCGTGTGACGGTCGAACTGCCGGCGAAGGCCAGCGCCCGCGAGTTCTTCGAGTTCGTCGCCGACCGGTACGACGGAACGGACCTCGTCGGCTACCACGAACACGATCGCCCGGTCGAGACCCGCCAGGAGTTCCGGGCGGCGCTCGAAGACCGGTTGACCGACCGCCAGCAGACCGCGCTCCAGTCTGCGGTCCTCAGCGGCTTCTTCGAGTGGCCCCGCCCCGTCTCCGGCGACGAACTCGCCGAGTCGATGGACATCTCGCGCCCGACCTTCCACCAGCACCTCCGCGCGGCCGAGCGGAAGGTCTTCACGGAGTTGTTCGATCCCGAGTGACTCCCGCTGGCCAGCTACCTAACGAGATAGGCATATAGCATATACTGTTCCTCCCGATAACTAGTCGTGCGGTACCCGCCTGCTCGGGCGCTGCGTACCCAAGGCTCCGCTCCACACGCACCGAGTCGGCGACCGCACCGACGCAACGCCACCGTCACGGCGCCACCACACGACCCAGACCACCACACGGCTCCTGCTACCGCACGCCGGACGGACGGTACGAGCGTCTCTCTCGCAACCATCTTCTCAGAATCCCACACGTCGCGAGCGTCCACGCTGGCGAACCGGTCGCTCGATTAGTGCTGGTCGGCCAGATCCGGTTCCGACGCGCTCTGTCTGGTGAGGTCGCGGATCACGCCGGCCGTCCCCTGGTACGCCCCGTCGTCGTCCGCGAGGAGGCGAAACCGGACCTCACACGGGATCGACTCGCCATCGGCGGTCTGGACGTCGAGGGCGAGCGTGCCCACCTCCTGATCGGCGTCGCGGAGTTCGTCGCGCGCAGCGAGGGCGTTTTCGGTGTCCGCCTCGTCGAGGATGAGGCTGGCCGACGAACCCACGAGTTGCTCGCGACCGTACCCGGACAGGTCCGTCATCGCCTCGTTGACGGTCACGAAGCGGAAGTCGTTGTCGAGGACGTAGACGCCGTCGCCGACCGTCTCGACCATTGTCTCGTACTGTTCGAGTTCGCGCTCTCGTTCCTTGCGGTCGGTGACGTCGATCAGGGCACCGAGCAGTGCGGGCTCGCCTTCGTACTCGATGATGCCGCTGTGAACCTCGAAGACGAACTCCGTCCCGTCCTTCCGGACGCCGGTCAGTTCGTACTGCAACTCTCCGACGTCACCCTGCTCGCGGCGGTCGATGTTCTCCCGTAACAGGTCGTGGTCCTCCTCGGCGACGATGTCGAAGGCAGTCATGCCGTCAGTCATCTCCTCGGGCGTGTAGCCGAAGACGCTGGCCGCCTTGGGATTGACGTACTGGATGACGCCGTCCTGGATGATGTAGATCGCAAAGAGGTTCTGCTCGACGACGCGACGGTAGCGCTGTTTCGTCTGCCGGAGTTGGCCCTCGCGTTCCTTCTGTTCGGTGATGTCCGTGATGACGCCCTCCAGAACGGCAGTCCCGTCCGCGGTCGTCTCGACGGCGCGGCCCTGCTCCCAGACCCAGCGGGTCTCCCCCTGTTTCGTCTCGACGCGGTATTCCAGTTTGTACGGCACGCCGTCGTCGACCGCAGCCTGGACCGCCTCCCAGACGGCCTCCTGGTCCTCGGGATGAACGACGTCCTCGCCGTAGGAGACGTCGCCGCTCGTCAACTGGTCGGGCTCGTACCCAGTGACGTCGATCGACCCGTCGCTGACGAACGACATCGGCCAGTGCCGTTCGTTCCGAGCCCGGTAGACGATCCCCGGCAGGTTGCTCATCAGCGTCGAGAGCACCCGCTCGCTCTCTTCGAGCGCGTCGACGGTTCGCTGTTCGCCGACGGCCCGCTCGATTCGGTTGGCCAATAGGGTGTACTGATCGGTGCCGACCTCCTTCTGGAGGTAGTCGGTGACGCCCGCCGAGATCGCTTCGCTGGCGATCTCTTCGCTGCCTTTCCCGGTAAAGAGAATGAAGGGGAGGTCCGGGTGGGTCTCGCGAACGGCTTCGAGGAACTCCAGGCCGTTCATCCGCGGCATGTCGTAGTCACTGACGATGCAATCGACGTCGTCCTCGGCCAGTCGGTCGAGCGCGTCCTGCGCACTGGTTTCGGTCACGACCGAGAGCCGGTCGCCGACCTTCTCTAACCAGACTGCCGACGTTTCGACCAGGGTGGACTCGTCGTCGACGTGAAGGACGCGGATCTGGCGCTCACCAGTCACCGCGACTGGTTCACGATCCACCGGGTCACCCGCCGCGTCGCTCATTGGAGGAGGTTGGACAGGTCTACATATAAATAGTGCTTCAGTTTCGAAGCGGAAGTCGCGCAGAGTTACAGATGTTCGCCCTGGTACGACCCGTCGTAGGTCCCCTCGTGATCGGCACCGGCCAGCACCAACTGCGCGATGCGAGCACCGGGTTCGAGTTCGATCTCGTGGTGGACTTCAAGCAGCCCCTCGCCGCGACCCTCGTAGCCAGCGTCCCAGACGGCCGTATCGAGCATGCAGGAGTTACGTAACAGCGACGAGCGGGGGTAGAGGAAACCGACGTGTTCTTCCGGGATGGCGATGCGCTCGGCGTACCTGACGACGTACCCGCCCGGCTGCAGTCGGTAGAGTTCTCCGTCGTCGGTCTCCGCAGGGGTGAGTTCGCGGCGGTCGCCGATGGTCTTCCCGTCGCGTTCGATGCGGCCAGGACTCGTCTGCTCGAAGACGGCACCCAGCGTGAGGTCGACACCGTTGGGCTGTACCTGTTCGTCCCGGAGGTCGCCGAGTTGCTCGGCCAGAAAGGCCCCGCTTCTGAACATGCCTGGTGAGGTGGCGAGCGTGAGTAAAACACTGCCGGTCCGCGGCGCCTCGCAGGCGCGACGACGCATCCAGTCACCACTAACTGTTTATCTAGTATCTACCGCGTCAAAAAGCTGTCCGTGAAGGACCGAAAACAGGTCAAAGGGATACTAGTACTGTGGGATACAGTGGAATACACTAATTGAATTAACTCGCATGATTTATGGGCACGGACCCGTCACCGTCAGACGTTATGGGACAGACGCTTACTGAGAAGATTCTCGACGATCATCTCGTCGAAGGCGAACTCGAAACCGGTGAGGAGATCGGCATCGAGATCGACCAGGTCCTGACACAGGACACGACTGGCACGCTCGTATGGCTGCAGTTCGAGGCGCTCGGCCTGGACGAAGTCCAGACCGAACTCGCCGCACAGTACTGTGACCACCAGACCTACCAGTTCGACTTCAAGAACACGGACGACCACCGCTTCCTGCGCTCTGCGGCAGGCACGTTCGGTGCGTACTTCTCGCGCCCCGGCAACGGTATCTGCCACAACGTCCACAAGGAGAACTTCGCGGCCCCCGGCAAGACGCTGCTGGGCTCGGACTCCCACACGCCGACCCCCGGCGGGATGGGGCAGCTCGCCATCGGCTCCGGTGGCCTGGACGTCGCCGTCGCCATGGGTGGCGGTGCCTACTACATCGAGATGCCCGAAGTCGTCAACGTGCGTCTCGAAGGCGAACTCCCCGAGTGGGCGACCGCCAAGGACGTCATCCTCGAGATGCTGCGCCGCCTCTCCGTGAAAGGTGGCGTCGGCAAGATCTTCGAGTACACCGGGCCGGGCGTCGAGACGCTCACCGTGCCCGAGCGGACGACCATCACCAACATGGGCACCGAGCTCGGTGCTACCTCCTCGGTCTTCCCGACCGACGAGAAGACCAGAGACTTCCTCGAGCGCGTCGGCCGTGAGGACGAGTACGTCGAGATCGGCCCCGACGAGGACGCCGAGTACGACGACCAGATCACCATCGACCTCTCCGAGCTCGAGCCGCTCATCGCCGAGCCCTCGATGCCCGACAACGTCGTGCCCGTCCGCGAAGTCGAGGGGCAGGACGTCGAGCAGGTCATCGTCGGCTCCTGTACGAACGGCGGCTACGCGGACATCCTCCCGGCAGCGAAGATGCTGGAAGGCCGCGAAGTCGACATGAAGACCGAGATGATCGTCGCACCCGGCTCCAAGCAGGCCTCCGAGATCCTCGCCCGCCAGGGCTGGAGCGCCGAGATGATGGCCGCCGGTGTGAACTTCTCCGAGGCGACGTGCGGTGCCTGTATCGGCATCGGCCACGTGCCCGCCTCCGATTCGGTCTCGCTGCGTACCTTCAACCGCAACTTCGAGGGTCGCTCCGGGATCGAAGACGACAACGTCTACCTCTGTTCGCCCGAGGTTGCCACCGCGGCAGCCATCAAAGGCGAGATCGTCGACCCGCGTGACCTCGCGGACGAACTCGGCGACATGGAGGCACCCGGTCTGGAGCTGCCCGACAAGTTCGACGGCTCCAAGACGGACATCATCGAGCCCGAGGAGGCCGTCGACGACGACCTCGTCAAGGGCCCGAACATCGGCGACGTCCCGCTGAAGGACGAACTCGACGCCGACATCGAAGGGGAAGCGCTCCTGAAGATGGACGACAACATCACGACCGACCACATCATCCCTGCGACCCAGGACATCCTGATGTACCGGTCGAACATCCCGAAGCTCTCCGAGTTCACCCTCTCGCGCGTCGACGACACCTTCGCCGACCGCGCGCTCGACGCCGACGGCGGCTTCCTCGTCGCCGGCGAGAACTACGGCCAGGGCTCCTCGCGTGAGCACGCCGCACTGTGCCCGATGTACCTCGGTATCGAGGGCGTCCTCGCACAGAGCTTCGCCCGCATCCACAAGGCGAACCTGTTCAACTTCGGCATCATCCCGCTCTCGATCGACGCCGACGACTACGAGCAGATCGACCAGGGCGACGACATCGAGATCGTCGACGACGTCGCCGAGGCCGTTCGCTCGGGGCAGGAGGAGTTCACCGTCCGCGTCAACGACGACTGGGAACTCACCGCCACGCTCGACGCCTCCGAGCGCGAACGCGAGATCCTCGCCGACGGCGGGAAGCTCCCCCACACCAAAAAGCAGACCGAAGGCAGCGGCGCCGCGCCCGCCGACGACTAGATCGCTCCGTAACTCTCACGTTTTTTCGACTCGCTCGCCGCGTAGCCGCAGCTTGGCCAGCAGCGCAGTTCGCAGGCGAGTCGTTTCGACAGGACCTGGCGGTCCACTCCAACACCGGCTCGGACTACGGGCCGGGTAGTATCTCACCAGCCGACGCCACGGTGTTACCACTCGTCGATCGGTAGCAGAAAAATGTCCGTGGCCGGTATAACGAAAGAACAGCCGGATTAGGCGACGAAGCCGTTCCAGCCGCAGTCCACACACCCGAGCACTCCCTGCCCGTCGAGGACGCTGCTCTCACACTCGGGGCAGGTCGCCACGTGGCTCGGCACCGCATCGTAGTCCGCCGTTAGTCCGCCAGTCACCGTCTTCGTAGATTTGAGTTTGAGTGCCATCTGGGTCACACCTCCGGTCGGGTTACCACACCTGGCCCCAGACGGGGCCGTTCGACCGTACCTGAAAATTCGGCCCATCCGTATAAAGAGATGCCCGTTTATATACCCCCAAATCGCCAGACGGCAGGTTAGAGTGATGATGACCTAATATGCATAATAATATCACGACCAGTGACAGAACAGAGTCGACTGACGCTGTCGCTGGGCAGGCGTCGTGTTTGTATCAGGAGTGATGGTACGCCACGTTGAGAGTGGTGGCTCGGGTGAATTCCTCGTCACAAGGGGCTCAGAGGGGGTAACTGTTCGTCACGGCCACCAGCGAGAGATAGAGTGCCGTGTCGGAAAAACTCGTCTATCGAATCGGACGGACCGTCACTCGTACGCGAGTTCTTCGTAAATCTCTTCGTGCTCGTCGAGATCCTGTCTTCCGAGGAACCGAATCAGGTATCGCCTGGCCTCCTCGGGTGACAGATCGTCCGGCAGACTGGGTCCGTCGCTCTCAGCAGCCATATCTAGTTGTTACTACGCGAGTCTGAGTCATAATCGTTGGGTTCACCGCGGTTCTGGCTCTCGGACGGGTCGGGCTCGATATCATCCGGGATTCGTTCAGCGTCCATAATTTGTGCTAACCACAACTCGATTGTCGCTTTGTATTCCGGTTCGAGTGGCTCAGTGTGTTCGCGGAGATACGAAAGAACGACTTCTTTCTCGACGTTCGTTTCGTCCGTAGCCAACGTTTTCAGAATCTCCTTGATCTGACGGTCGTACGCGAACTCCAGTCCGTTCAACGCGCAGAAGACACGGACCGACATGAGTGCCGTTCGTTTGTTCCCGTCGACGAACGGATGGTTGACGTCGATGAGACGGAGTAGCTGGAACGCTTTCTCGTGGAACGACTCGGGGACGTGGCCAAAGTGACCCTCACGGATGTGCTCGACGGCGTATTCGATGTCGCCGGTCGAGGCGACGCCAGCCTCAGTATCCTCGTTCGACTCGACGATCAGCTCGTGGATCGCGAGGATGTCGTCTGTAGCGAGGTAGTTGAACGAGTCTGATCCCTCGGCCATCACTCTCGGCTATCGTCGGTAGACGTATCCAAGTACTGATTTCGGAAACTGACTGTTGCTTCCGACGGATCTATTAATAGAACCTGGCTCTCAGAGGGGGTAACTGTTCGTCACTGCCACCAGTCGCAAGTTGCAGTCCGTGGCCCAAAAGCAATCCGTTCTACCCTCTACCTGCAACCGCGTGTGGTCACACCGAAACCGGACTTCACGAAGGTTCGTCGGTCACGTCTATCTGCTACCCAGTCGGAGCAATCTCAGTATTCTTCCACATCAACGACTTTCTTGGTCTCTTCGTGCGTGAGATCTCCATCTGCCGAAACCACCGGCGCATCTAGCTCACGCCCGACGGCGGCGATAAGCGCGTCGAGACCGCCGAGGAACGGACCCTCGGGCCCGACCTCGTTTGCAATCTCACCTGCGAGGACAGCCGTGTGTTCGTCGACAGCGTGTTTCTCGCCCCACGCGAGGTCAGCACGGGCATCCTCCACATCGCCACCCGGGAAGTTCCCTTCCCCGACCAACACCTCGGCGTACGCCGGGACCGGAATCACCCACCGCTCGGAGTCCCCACCTTCGTCCTCGTAGAACTCCTTGGTCGCCACGACGCCGTTGAGGTAGTCGATGAGAAAACTCGCGTCGAGAACCTTCATGCGTCCGGGTCCTCGCCCTCGTCACCGCCCAGTCGCCGCATCCGCGCTTTCCGCTTCTCTTTGGCCTGCTCGCGCTGTTCGCGAACCCGCTCGGCCTTCTCGTCTGACCACCGGCCGAACCCGTCATAGAAGTCCCCGCCTTCTTCCTCTTCGAGAACACGCTCGAGGACATCGTTGTACGACTCACCCTCGTGCCGGCGTCGATCGAGGATACGCTTCACCCGGTCGCTGACTCGAATCTGCTCGTCGGCTGTTGCCATCGTTACGTTGACGTTGGCGTTGACATCGGTTAATTGTTTGCCCGGGCAGCCCCGTTCGGAATCTATTCATACTTCTGTTGACATTGGTCAGCAACCGATACATGTCGAGTATACAACACCTCCACAGAAACCTGTCACTGTTGGGGAAACCGTCGAGACAGCCAATCTATTAATAGAACCTGGCTCTCAGCGGGGGTAACATTTCGTCACTGCCACCAGTCGCAGGTTGCAGACCGTGGCTGAAAAGCAATCCGTTCCGGCACCGCCCCAGACCGCACAAATCAGCGTACCGTGATAAAAAGAGCGTGCTGACTACAGAACGCGTAGTCGGTAGAAACACTTCGGACAGAGGTATGCCTGCTATCGGACGAAACGACTATGCGTAAGACTAACGTATTACTTCTATATGTCTGAAGCAACTACAGGCGGTGACGACGGAGACGAAATCGTCACGGTGAACTTCAAGGCCACCGAGTCGTTCCTCGACGACATCGACGACACGTGGCAGGGCCGTGGCTTCAACAGCCGAAGTGAGTTCATTCGCTATACGCTCCGGGACGCGATCGAATTTCCGACGTTCGACCGCGACGAACTCATCGCACTGCTCAAAGCCGAGGAAGAGGTCCGCGAGGGGGAGACGATGAGTGCTGCCGAGGCACGCGAGCAGTTCGGCACGAACGATGAGTGACGACGGATGGGTGTGGGAACTCTCCTCGACAGCACAGGACGATATCGGTTCACTCGATCCTGCTGAACAGGATCAGATCCTCGACAAACTCGATGAGGTTGTCGACTCGCCGTGGCGTGATCCGCCCGACTACGGTGAACCGCTCCAGAACAGCCCATATAAGAAGATACGAATCGGTGAGTTTCGTCTCTCAGTAACGTTCAAACGGGGCGACCAGCGTCTCGTCGTCGCACGAATCAAACGTCGCGGCGGTGCATACACTGCCGATGATGATTAACCGGTCTCCCGGAATCCCGGATGTGGCCGATATACGCCTTGTATGCAGTACGACCACTGGAACCTGTAACTGTTGGAGAATTCGATAAGACCAACAATCTATTGATAGAAACTGGGGCTCAAAGGGAGTAACTGTTCGTCACGGCCACCAGCCGGAGGTCCCAGTCCGTGGCTGAAAAGCAATCCGTTCCAGAACCGGTCTCAGACCGCAAACCCGGGTATCGTGACAGAAAGACCGCGCTGACTACAGAGGAAACGCTCAGTGGCGGGCCACTGGTAGTGTGACCGCACACTACATTTTTCAAGGATGCTCTCCTTGTTTCGTCTATGAGCAGTGAGGGCGTCGACTCAGAGAGCAAGGTCTCGGGGAACCAGGCGAACATTCCCGCCCGCATCCGTAACGAGTTAGATATCGACGACGGTGACACACTCCGCTGGCACGTCGAGGACGACGGCACGCTTCGCGTTCAGGTCGTCCAACAGCGCAGCGGGACGTTCAGCGACTTCGACGGTTACGAAGGCGATCGGGAGACGAAGGTCACGGCCGAACACGACGCGTGGGGCGTCGACGCCAACTAAATGCCGCGCGCACTCGTCGATACGTCGGTTCTTTTCGCATCGGTGTACCGTCGGGACGAGGCACACGACGACGCCCTTCCCATCCTCACAGGGATCGACTCGGCGGACCTACCGGAAGCAGTGGTCCTCGATTACGTGCTCGCGGAGACGCTGAATGGCTTGACGACGCACGCTGGTCACGACGCCGGTGTCGATTTCCTCGACCGAGTCGAAGAGAACAGGCGCTTTCACATCGACTCCCTGACTGCGGACGCGTTCGCCACGGCGAAAGCGCTCTTCCGGCAGTACGAGCAGTTCTCGTTCGTCGATGCCGCGATTGTCGCGTATATGCAGGCAGACGGGCTCGGATATCTCTACGCGTTCGACGACGACTTCGATGCCGTCGAGGACGTCTACCGTCTCAACACCGCAACCAACCCCTATCGACCAGAGTGACCGTCCGACGACCGAGACACGTCCTGAGTACAGCACGGTCACTGAGACCTGGCACTGCTGGGGAGTCCACCAAGCCACCGATCTACTAATAGAAACTGGGTCTCAGAGGAGGTAGCTGTTCGTCACTGCCACCAGCCGACTGTATGGGACACGCGGCGAAAAGCCCATACATCTCGCCGCCCGCGGTCGGGCCGTCGGCAAGCAGCCGCCTTCATTGTCCTGCGGGACATACCTCCGGAAAATGACAGTCCGACACGACGGGCTCACCGCCGAGTGGCTGGGCTACGCCACCCTCCGGGTCGCCGGCGATGACACCGTCGTCTACATGGACCCCGGCCGCTACGGCGTCCTCACCGGCGAGTGGGAACCCGACGAGGACGGCGTCGGTCACCCACCGAGCCGCGACTATCGCCCGGAGGACGGCGACGTGATCTGCGTGACGCACGTCCACCACTACGACCCGGAGGGCATCGAGCGGGTCGCCAGCGACGACGCCACCATCGTTGCCTTCGAGGGCATCAGCGGTCGCGACGTCGACCGCGACCTCCCGCCGGTCGTCGATCTCCCGTACGACGTGGTCGAAGTGGGTATGAAAGAGAGCCGCACCGTCGACGGCGTGCCATTGTGGACGATCCCGGCGTACAACGAACCCGGCGGCCCGCACACGCGCCCCGACGGGACGCCGTACCATCCGCGGGGGTTCGGCTGCGGCTTCCTCGTCGACGTCGAGGGAACGAGAGTGCTCTGGACGGGCGACACGGACGTGCTGCCGGGACACAAACAGGTCGACGTCTCGCTGTTCTGTCCGCCGATCGGCCAGCGCTTTACGATGAACCGCCACGAGGCCGCCGCGCTCGCGGCCGTGATGGAGCCCGAACTCGTCCTGCCCGTCCACTACAACACGTTTTCGACCCTGGCGGCCGATTCCCGGGCCTTCGCCGCCGACGTGGCCCAGGCCGGGATTCCGGTCGTGCTGGACGAGTCCTGAATCCCGGGGTCAGTCCTGCCACGCCGCCCTGGCGCTGTGTTCGTCGGCGACGGCCCGGACCGCATCGCCGTCGAGCAGGCCGTCCTCGGTGACGACGCCGGCCAGCAGGTCCGGTGGCGTCACGTCGAACAGCGGGACCGACACGTCGAGGTCGGCGTCCCCGTCGTACACGTCGGTGGGGTCGGCGGTCTCGACGTCGACTGCCGAGTCCGGACTGATCTTGTCGCTGGCCGCGACCGCGTAGATCGGGACGTCCTCGTGGGCGCCCGCGAGGGCAGCAGCGCGCGTTCCGACCTTGTTGACGACGCGCCCGTCCGGGAGGACGGTGTCGGCCCCCACGAGCACAGCGTCGTACTCGCCGTTGGCGAGTTCCCACGCCAGCCCGGCGTCCGAAACGAGCGTCACGTCCGCGCCGTCGGCAGCGAGCGCTTCGGCGACGCCGACGCCCTCGCGACCCGGCCGGGACTCCGCGACCAGCACCGCCTCGGGGTCGGCGCGAGCGAGCGCAGTCGAAACGGTCCCCGACCGCGAGAGCGTCGCGATCCGCTGCCCCGCGAGTGTCTCCCCGGCGGCCTCGGCCGCCGCATCGTCAGCCTCCAGCGCGGCGTCGATCGCCTCGTGAGCGGCGTCCTCGACGGCACGAGCCGTGCGGTCCGCGACGGCGGCAGCCATCACCCTGTTGACGCGATTGGCGACGACCGTCATCGTCGGGCGAGCGGCAAGCAGTTCCCCGGCGAGCGACGCGAGCGAGTCCCAGTCGCCCGCGTCGCGGTCGGCGGCCAGCGCAGCCGCGTCCCGGAGGACCTCCAGCGCCCGGACCGAGATGTAGGCCGCGCCGTGCTCGCGGTCGTCGGCCACCGTCTCGACTGACGGCCGGACCCGATCGTAAGAGGTCCAGAGGTCGGGGACGGTCTCGCGGCGCAGCATCTCGGTCGGCGGGACCCACTCGTACTCGGTCGTCTCCTCGTTCGGCGTCACGTCGCGCGTCGCGCAATCGAACAGGTACGGATGGACGACCCAGCGTGTCCCCAGGTCGGCGTCCTCGACGGTGAAGGGGTCGCCGCGGCGCACGAGCGTGACGGCGTCGGCGAGGTCGGCCTCTTCGTCGATCTCCTGGCGGGCGGCCCAGTCAGGGTCGGGCTCGTCCGAACCGGGTTCGGCAGCGTGGCCCGCCACGGCGCCCCACTGGCCCGTGTAGGAGCCGACCTCTCCGCTCCGACGGAACAACAGGACGCGCCCGCGATTGCGCAGGAAGCAGGTGACGACGTGGGTTTCCTCCATGGCGAAGCCTGCGGCCGGTGCGACCAAAAGTCCCGTCCCGAGAGCGCCAGCAGGGACGACTTTTGTAGGTGGCAGCGAAACCACCGGCCATGAACGTCGCGATCATCAGCGACACCCACGTTCCGTCGCGCGCGAACCGCCTTCCGACCTGGGTTCGCGAGCGGGTCCGGGGCGCCGACCACGTCATCCACGCCGGGGACTTCGACGGGATGGACGTCCTGGCGACGATCGAGGACCTCGCCACCTCGTTGACGGCCGTCTCGGGGAACATGGACCGGGGGCTGGGTCTGCCGACGGTCGAGACCGTCGACCTCGGCGGCGTGGAGTTCGTCGTCACGCACGGCACCGGAAGCAAAACCGGGTACGAGGAGCGCGTCGCGACCACCGTCCGCGAGCACGCGGGCGACGGACCGACGGTCGGCGTCTCGGGTCACACCCACGAACTGCTGGACGCGACCGTCGGCGGCGTGCGACTGCTCAATCCGGGGAGCGCGACCGGCGCGGCGCCGGCGACGAGCACGTCGATGCTGACGGCCCACGTCGAGAACGGGGAGCTGTCCGTCACGGTTCACGAGCGGTGACGCGTCGGCAGTGCCGCCGGCTGAGTGAACGGGAGAGAGTGGAGCGTGGCGGGGAAAGGGGGAACCCCGCCGTGGGGGACGTCGCGGCGGGTAGGGGAGCGCCCCGCCGCGAGGGGAACGGATCCGGAGGGGAGTGGTGACCGGAGCCGCAGTGTGGGGGAACGAGAGTGAGCGGTGACCCGATCAGCCCGCAGCGCGACCGAGCGCCGTGTTTCCGGCAGACCGCAGCACGTAACCGACGATGACGACGTCGACCGGCGCCATGAACAGCCCGTAAAACAGCAGGAAGCTGTTCATCGGGGCCAGGAACATGAACGGGAGCAGGATGAACCGGCCGAAAAACAGGATCATCGCCACCTCACCGAGCGCCACCGTCTCGTCGACGGCGGCGACCAGCAGGAACAGATCCATCGGCGCCATCCAGATCAGCGGCAACACGACCGACTGCGTCTGCGTCGTCAGGAACCAGCCCTCGGCCGCGATCAACGCACACGTCGCTACCAGGAGCTTCAGATCGACCTCGGGAACGGCGAGTCGGGATCGAGTTGCGGTTGCCATCGGAGTCACCGTGCACTCGATAGTTCGCCAGTTCCGCCACTTCAATCTATTGTCCACACCTGATATATCCCCCCGCGACAATAGCCGGTCATTTTTATACAGAATATAAAAAGACCCACCCATATTCGGATTTAAGATACCTGAGAGTTACGGCCACAGATGTCCGGGTGTTTATGCCGTCGGCACCTCGGTGCCGGCGCCAGACCGGTCCGTCGAACCCACCGCGCGCACAGATCCGGAAATTGTTGCCTATTTTGGCCGACATTGCTCCTAACGCGGTCCTTTTTGGTGGCCACTCCGCAGTGAGGGTATGGAAGTGTTCGCGGTTCCGGGGCTCCCGGAGGTCGAGGCGGGCGACGACCTGGCCAGTCTCGTCGACGAGCGCGTCCGCCTCCGGTCTGACGACGTCGTCGTCGTGGCGAGTACGGTCGTCTCGAAGGCCGAGGGACGACGAGCGTCGCTCGACGACTTCGCCGCGGGCGACCGGGCCGAGGCCATCGCCGCCCGGCTGGAGCGCGTGACCGGCGAGTCGAAGGACCCGCGGTTCGCCCAGGCCGTGATCGAGGAGAGCGCGGACCTGCTGATGGAGGCTCCGTTCCTGTTGACGCGGACGCGGTTCGGCCACACGACCGTCAACGCGGGCATCGACCGCTCGAACGTGCCTGACGCGGACCTGCTCTTGCTCCCCGAGGACCCGAGCGCGAGCGCCGAAGCGCTCCATCGCGATCTCGGCGTCCCGGTCGTCGTGACGGACACGTCGGGCCGCCCGTTCCGACACGGCCAGCGCGGGGTCGCGCTCGGTTGGGCGGGCATGCCCGCGAGCCGCGACTGGCGGGGCGAACGCGACCGCGACGGTCGCGAACTCGACGTGACCGTCCAGTCAGTGGTCGACGAACTGGCCGCCGCGAGCAACCTCGTCGCCGGCGAGGGTGCGGGCGGAACGCCCGTGACCGTCGTTCGCGACTGGGCGTTCGGCGACCACGCGGGCAGCGACGAACTGTACCGCGACCTGGACGGCGACTTCGTGCAGCAGGCACTCCGCGAGTGGCAGTACCAAGACTCATGAAAGCGATCGAACTCACCCCGGAACATCCAGTCGAAGAGCTCACCGAACTCGCAGTCACGGCAGAGGAGGCGGATTTCGACGCCGTCTTCGCGGCCTGCCACTACTTCAACCGCGACCCGTTCGTGACGCTGTCGCGGATCGCCGACGCGACCGACGAGGTCGCGCTCGGCCCGGCGGCGGCCAACCCCTACGACAGCCATCCGCTGACGCTTGCCTCGCGGGTCGCGACCCTCCAGGAAGTCAGCGACGGCCGCGCGGTCATGGGCGTCGGCCCGGGCGACCGGTCGACGCTCTCCTCGCTCGGCGTCGAGCGCGAGAAGCCGCTCCGCAGAGTACTGGAGACGTTCAAGACCGCCCAGGACCTCTGGGCCGGCGAGTCCGTCGACCTCGACGGCACCTTCACCGCCAACGACGCGGCCCTGGAGTACGAGGTGCCCGGCACGATTCCGGTGTACGTCGGTGCCCAGGGACCGCACATGATACGGATGGCAGCCAAACACGCCGACGGCGTCCTCTACAACGGGTCGCACCCGCGAGACTTCGCGTGGGCGGCCGAGCAGGTCGAGAAAGGCCTGGAGGAACGGCCAGACGAGCGCGGCGAGTTCGACTTCGCGGCCTACGCCAGCGTCAGCGTCGCCGAGGACGAGGAAGCGGCCCGAGAGGCTGCCAGACCGCCGGTCGCGTTCATCGCCGGCGGTGCCGCGCCACCAGTGTTAGATCGACACGATCTGGACAGCGAGCGAGCGACCGAGGTCGGCCAGGCCATCGAAGCCGGCGAGTTCAGCGAGGCGTTCGGACTGGTGACCGAGGAGATGATCGACGCGTTCTGCATCGCTGGGACGCAAACGCAGGTCGAAGAACAGATGGCTGCCGTCCGGGAGTACGTCGACAGCTTCGTCGTCGGGTCGCCGCTCGGACCGGACCTGGCGGACGCGATCAGGCTTGCCGGGCAGGCCCTTCGCTGACCTCGGGCGTCACGAGGTCGACGACTGCCCCGAGCGTGAGGTACGTGAACGCCAGCACGGAGCCGCCGACGAACAGCGACCCGAACAGGATGAGGATGGCGCTCAGGGGGTCCGACAGCGCGATGTTCGTGAACTCGGTGATCATCGTCGTAACGTTGCCGATGAGGTCGACCATACTCGGCGGTTGCGAGCGCTGGTACTTGGTTCTCGTGGTTGCGGGCTGTCCCGCTACCCCTAAGGTCGCGGCCGTTCGAGAACGGCGCATGGACGACGCATCGCTGGACGATTTCATGTCAGACGGCGACGAGTCCGACGCCGGCGACGACCCGGCGGCTGCCGACCCGGGTCCCGACACGACGTCGGACACCGAGGACGACAGTGGGGACGTCCCGGCAGTCGGCGCGGCCGACGTCGACCCGGCGGTCTCGACCTACGCGTGGAGCGACGACGCCGCGACGTGTGGCGCGTGCGGGGAGCCGGTCGAGCGGCGCTGGCGTGACGGGGACCAGCTGGTCTGTGCTGACTGTAAGGACTGGTGAGGACTGGGTCGAGGGGTGCAGTGACCGGGAGCATTAGGTAGTGCAACCCCATTGACTACCCGTGAGTGCAGCTACCAGGTGTGGTGGGACCGGTGGAACCGCCGGTATCGCGTCTCGGTCACTGGTGAGGGGAAAACACTTGTTCCTCGCGCCGACACGTCCGAGCGACCGCCCTCCAGGAGCCAACCCCGCGAGTTAGCCATGACTGATGCAGACACATCGAGCGCCGGAGCCCGAGCCGACGAATCCGTCGAGGAAGCCGGTGCACTGGCCCGCCGCGTCGCAGCGAACGTCGAACAGGTGATCGTCGGCCACCGCGACGAGATCGAACACATCCTGACCGCCCTCCTCGGTCGCGGCCACGTCCTCCTCGAGGACGTACCCGGCGTGGGCAAGACGATGCTCGCGAAGTCCATCGCCGCCTCCTTCGACGGGTCGTTCAAACGCGTCCAGTTCACGCCGGACCTGCTTCCCACCGACATCACCGGCGTCAACGTCTTCAACCAGAAGACACAGGAGTTCGACTTCCGCCCCGGCCCCGTGTTCGCCAACGTCGTGCTGGGCGACGAGATCAACCGGGCGCCCCCGAAGACCCAGAGCGCCCTGCTGGAAGCCATGGAGGAGGAGCAGGTCACCGTCGACGGGGACACCCACGAGATGCCCTCGCCGTTCACGGTGATCGCGACCCAGAACACCGTCGAACGCGACCGGACCTACGAGTTGCCGATGGCGGAGCTCGACCGGTTCATGAAGAAACTCCATCTCGGGTATCCGGGCCAGGACGAGGAGGCGGCGATGCTCGACCGCGTCGTCGGCGACCATCCCATCGAGGAACTCTCGTCGGTCGCGACGCTCGACGACCTCCGAGACGCGCGCGATGCGGTCTCGAACGTCACCGTCGAGAAAGCCGTCCGCGAGTACGTCACCCGGCTGTCGGGCTACACGCGCGAGCACGCTCAACTCGGCGTGAGTCCCCGCGGGTCGATCGCCCTGCTGCGGGCCGCACAGGCCCGCGCAGCGCTGGCCGGTCGCGCCTACGTCGTCCCCGACGACGTCCAGGCGGAAGCGCGGGTCGTCATGCCCCACCGGGTCCAGACGACGACCGCCGAAACCACCGGCCAGGACGTCGTCTCGGCCGCACTGGACACCGTCGCCGTCGAATGACGCTGCGTCCGACAGTCCGCGGCGTCGGGGTCGCCGTGGTCGCCGGCGGCGCCATCGGAATGGCGTCGGCCGCCGGGCCGCGAGCGCTGAACGCCATCGCAGCGCCCGCGCTCGTCGCACTGCTCGCGGGCGCCGTCCAGATCATCCTGGCCGACGTCCCCGACGTCGACCGGTCCGCACCAGCTGCCGGCTTCGCCGGGGAGCGACGAACAGTCACGCTCGACGTCGCGGGCAGCGGCGTCGCGCGGCTCACCGACCGACTTCCCGGCGGCGTCGCAGCCGTCAGTCCCGCAGTGAAAGCGACGTTGCCGGCGACCGTCAGCTACGAGGTCGAACTCCGGTCACGCGGGGAGTGGACGCTCGGGCCGCCCGAAATCGTCATGACCGACGTACTGGGGCTGTTCGTCCGGACGGCGACCCCCGAAGCGACGACGACCGCTCTCGTGTATCCAGACGTGTACGACCTGCGGGGCGACGACGCGTTTGCGGGGCTGTTCACGCACGGAACGTCGAACGACCGGCAGGCGTTCGACAGCATCCGCGAGTACGCGCCGGGCGACCCGTTGCGCGACGTCCACTGGAAGTCGAGCGCCAAGCGCGAAGCCGACGAACTGGTCGTCAAGCAGTTCGTCGCCGAGGAGACGACCGAGGAGTTCCACGTCGTCGCCAGCGCCGCCCCGGGCCACGCCGACGCGATGGCGTCGGGCGCCGCGAGCGTCGCGCTCCTCGGGCTGCAGGCCGGGCTCTCGGTCGCAGTCACCTGTCCCGCCGGCGAGGTCCAGCCCGGACGCGGCGACGCGCATCGCCGCCACGTTCTCGAACTGCTCGCTCGGACCGAGGCCGGCGACGTGCGCAAACAGGCTCGCGAACGCGCGGACGCGGCGGTGACCGCCGACGGCGACGGCGTGATCGTGACGGTCGGCGACCAGGAGCACGCGCTCGACGTCGAACCGGAGCGCCGTCGGACCGCGGTCGCCGATGGGGGTGACCGCCGATGAGTACCGAGACGGGGCCGGAGAGCGTGAGTCAGACAGCCGACGACGAGAGCGCGACCGCGAGCTGGCTCTCGCCGCGTCGATTGGCGCTGGCGTCGGCGGGGACGCTCGTGTTCTCGTTCGTCGTCGCGCTGTACGAGATCATCGAGGTCGTCGGCGAGCCGGACGCGTTCCTGCTGGTCGTCGGCGGGTCGCTGGTCTTTGCAACGTTGCTCTCGCGGGTCCTCCGAGAGGAGATCGCGTTCGTCATCGGGGCGGTGTTGCTCGTCGGGGGCATCTGGTCGTACGCGTCCGCGCTGGGCGTGGACGTGTTCGCGATGCAGGACCCCATCATCAGCGACGTCATGTCGCTGTTGACCGGGCTGTCGGTGCTCCGACTGGAGAAAATCGAGTTGTGGGTGCTGGGCGTGACGCCGGCGCCCGTGTTCCTGACGTGGTACCTGGCGATGCGACGGCGCTACGTGGCGGCCGTCGTCGCCGGCGGCGCGACGCTGACGTTTTTCGTCCTCACCGGTGACGTCGGGACGACCATCGCCCTGTTCGGCGTCCTCGGTGCGGCGGGAACGATCGGCTTCGGCCGGCTCGAACGGTTCGGGGGCGACCACTCCACGACGGACGTGCTGGCCGTCGTCCTCGCCGCGATGGTCGTCCTGACCGTGACCGTCAGCGTCGTTCCGGGCGGATCGGGGCAGCCGTTTCAGCTGTTCGGGAAGGGCGGCGATCGCACGATCGAAGCGAGCCTGATGAACTCGGATCAGCGCCTCACCATTCAGGGGAGCATCGAACTCTCGCCGAAGGCCCGGTTCACCGTCGAGAGCGACGAGCGCGCATACTGGCGCGTCGCCGCCTACAATCGCTACACGGGCGACGGCTGGGTCAGGAGCGGGTCGTCACAGAAGTACCCGGGGCAGTTGCCGAACCCACCGGGACGGTACGAGACGATCGAACAGCGGTACGTCGTCGAGTCCCGGCTCAACGCGATGCCGGCAGCGTGGCGGCCGGTGCGGGTCTCGGAGACGGACAACGCGCGCGTCTCGGCGCTGGCCGGACTCAGGCCGGCGACGCCGTTCACCGCCGGCGACAGCTACCGCGTGACGAGCCGACGACCGGCCCCGACCACGGCCGAACTCGAAGCGGCCGGCGACGACTACCCGGAGGGGCTCGAAGACCGCTACACGCAACTGCCAGCCACCATCCCCGACCGGGTTGACGAGCGCGCCGACCGCATCACGGCGGACGCCGACACTCCCTACGAGGCGGCCACGCGGATCGAACAGCACCTCGAAGACAACAAGGCGTACTCCCTGGACGTCGAGCGGCCGGACGGCAACATCGCCGATTCGTTCCTCTTCGAGATGAACGAGGGGTACTGCACCTACTACGCGACGACGATGGCGACGATGCTGCGCACTCAGGACATTCCGGCGCGGTTCGTCACCGGCTACACGCCCGGGGAGAAGACCGCCGAAGACGAGTACGTGGTGCGCGGCCTGGACTCACACGCCTGGGTCGAGGTCTACTTCCCCGAGATCGGCTGGGTGAAGTTCGACCCGACGCCGGCCGGCCCGCGAAGCGACGCCGAGCAACAGCGCCTCGAGGAGGCGGGCGTCTCCAACGACGCCGACATCGACATCGACGACGAGGACGACGACACCGACACGCCGACCGACACCCCGGATCGACGGACCGCGGACACGCCCACGCCGGCGGGGCCGATCACGCCCACCAGTCCCCCTGGGTGGCAGTCGACCACCCAGTCGGGCGACGATCGGACCACCGAGCCCGAGACGACGGCGCCGGACCGGGAGGACGGCGGGCTCTCGCTCCCGGAGCCGCCGTCACGCGAGCAGTTGGCGCTCGCGCTCGTCGTCGTGGCCGGGCTCGCAGCGGGGGTCCGCCGCACGGGCGCGGCCGAACGGGCGTATCGCGCGGTGTGGCTTCGCTGGCAGCCCCGTTCCGACCCGGCGAGTGACGTCGAGCGCGCGTTCGCGCGCCTCGAGTACGTCCTGGCACGGGAGCATCGGCCGCGGCGGCCCGGCGAAACGCCGCGACAGTACCTCGCGGCGATCGGTGCCGACCCGCGCGTCGAGCAAGTGTACGACTGCTACGAGCGCGCACGCTACGCCGGCGAGACGACCGAGCAGGTCGCCGACCGGGCGGTCGAGCTGGTGAACGAAGTAGTCAGCGACCGGGTCGGACCCTTCGGGAACTGAACACGAAATCCGGTCGTCTCGGCGACGAAACCCGCTGTGGCGTCCGGTCACCCGACAGTATTTAATAGGTAGATTTCGTAGGGTCGGCCTGTAATGTCGGAAGTCTGCTCGACGTGCGGGCTGCCCGAGGAGCTCTGCGTCTGCGAGGACGTCGCGAAAGAGTCCCAGGAGATCAGCATCCGCATCGACGAGCGCCGATACGGGAAAGAGGTAACGGTCATCGAAGGGTTCGACCCCAAGGACGTGGACATGGACAGCCTGTCCTCGGACTTGAAATCGAAGTTCGCCTGCGGGGGAACGGTCGAAGACGACCAAATCGAGCTCCAGGGCAATCACACCGGGCGCGTCGAGGATTTCCTCCGCGAGAAGGGATTCAACGTCGCCTGATCTCTCTGTCTCCCGGCCGACTCGCCGGTCCGGGTATCACCATCTAAACTCAGAACGGAGCCGACGGCCCCTCGTCGGGTTCCGAGTCCGAACCGCCGTCAGCGGTTGCCACGGGGCCGTCCCACGCTTCGAGTCCGCCCGCGAGGCTGACGGCCGTCCCGTCGTCGATACCTTCGTAGGAATTGATGAGCCGAGCGGCCTGAATGCTCGATTTGCCGTGGGGGCACACCGTGACGATGCGGTCGGCGTCCGCGAGCCGGTCGACCTGCGTCGCCAGTTGCTGTAGCGGGAGGTTCTCGCTGTCGGGGATGTGGCCGTGGCGGAACCCGTGGGGCGAGCGGATGTCGACGATGCGGAGGCCGTCCTCGTCGAGGCGATCCTGGAGTTCCTCGCCGGTGATCTCGTCGACCATCAGAGCAGTCCCTCCGCTTTCGCCAGCAGGATTCCCTCGATGGTGGCGTCGTTGGCGGGGTCGCGGCGGGCGACGTCGAGGGCGTCCTCGACGGGGACGGTCGTCACGTCGAGGAACTCGTTGTCGTCCAGGTCGGTCTCGACCGGTTCCAGCCCCTCGGCGAAGACGATGCCGCGGCGGTGCCGGAGGACGCCGGTCGAACACCAGAACTCTTCGAGCAGGGAGACGCCGGCCGCGTCGAAGCCGGTCTCCTCGCGGAGTTCGCGCGCGCCGGCGGTCGTGTAGGACTCGCCGTCCTCGACGATGCCGGCGGGGAGTTCGAGACACTGCTCGCGGATGGTCGGCCGGAACTGGTCGACCATCACGAGGTGGTCGATGCCCTCGCCGCCGTGTACGCCGGGGCCTTCGACGGTCGCGACGACGACGACCGCTGGCGGGAGATCGGCCCAGTAATAGGACTTCTCGGAGCCGTCGGGCTGTTCGACGCGGTCGTAGCCGCCGGTGTACCACCCGGTGTCGTACTCGGCCTCGGATTCGGTGACCGGCCAGTCGTGGTCCGGGGGCGCGCGAGCGGGCTCGCGGTCGGGATCGAACTGTCCGGGGACGCGGTCGGTATCGTCGTCAGTCACGGTTGTTGTGTAATGTCCAGGCGGTAAACCGTATTGTTCTGTCGGACGTAGACGGTGTCACCGTCGACTGCGCTGGTGTTCCGCTGCGTGAGTGCGTCGCGTTCGTCGAACGGCGAGTGGGTGAACGCGCCCTTGATGCCGATCGGCCCCTTCCAGTAGGGGTCCGACTGGCCGGTCTCGTTGGCGGAGGCGTTGGCCAGCGCACCCGTGGTGTAGGGGTACCGGTCCGGCGCCAGGTCGGCACTGTCGATGGCGGTCCGGTTCTCCGCGACGGGCGTGGCGGTGAGATAGTAGGGATCGCCGCTCTTGAGATAGCTCGGGAGGGCACCGAGCGCGAGCAGGAGCGCGACGACGAGCAGGATGCCGAGAACGAAGTTCCGCGTGACGCGGCGCATACTCGCGGTAGGTGTAGCGAGCGGAAAATCGTGCCGAAATCCACCGTCGCCTCAGGCCGTCTCGGTCACGATCTCGCGGTAGACGCTGCCGAACGCCTGGCGGCGGAGCGTGCCGACGGCGGCCGCCTCGCGGTCCTGGAAGGTGGCGGCGACGACGGTCTCGGCGAACGGGACGGCGTGCCAGACGACGTTGTCGACGTTCTCGCTGCCGATCGTCTCGACTTCGAAGTCGGGGTGGTCATCGCACCAGTCGTCGAACTCCTCGCGGGAACCCACCCGAACTTCGAGCAGCGAGGCGAAGATGGCCTCCCGTGCGGTCTCGACGACGGCACCGGTGACGCGGTCGTCGTACTCGTCCTTGTCGAAGTCCATCGCCTTGGCCACCTCACTGACGGTGGTCTGGGCGGTCGGTCCCACTGCCTCGTACCGGTCGCGCGCCGCGTCGGCGGTCGCCGGTGCGAGCAGTCCCTCGGTGTGCATGGCTGGAAGTGGGCGTCGCTGCCGTTACTCGTTTTCGGCTTCGTCCGCATCCTCGAGCATCCGCTCCGTCATTTCGCGGGCGTCTTCGAGGATGCGTTCGGCGTCGGCGTCGAGTTCCCGGCCCCCCTGGGCGCGTTCTCTGGCGTCGGCGGCGAACTGCGGTTCGTCGTCGAACAGCGCACCCGAGCGTTCGTGGGCGGGGTCCCGGCCGTGCTCGTGATCGTGGTCCGTCGCGTCGCCGGACTGCGTCCGGCTGCTCGTCGACCGTCGGTCGACGGTGTCCTCGAACACCTGAGGGTACTCTTTCTCCTCGGCGTGTTCGGTGACGATCGCCGAGAGCGCGTCGGCGTCGCGCTCGCTCCAGTCTGGGGCGTGCTCGTCGAGCCACGCCTCGTGGTCGGCGTCGCCCAGCATCGCTGTGAACGCGAGGTGGTTCGCGAGGTGTTCGGCGTCGGCCTGGGGGTCGTCACACACCGGACAGGCGTATCCCATACTCGCGGGAAGGGTGCGAAAACAGAAATCAGTTGTCAACGGTGAGGTCCGCGAGCATCACGAGGGCATCCTCGCCGTTGTCGTAGTACCGGGGAATCGTCCGGGCGTGCTCGAAGCCGAACGTCTCGTACAGCGAGCGTGCCGTGTCGTTGGACTCCCGCACTTCGAGTTTCACCGAATCGATTCCCTGGGCTGCCAGCACGCCGATCGCCCGCTCCAGCAGCAACGAGCCGATCCCCTCACCGCGGTGGTCGGGATGGACGGCGATGTCTTTGATGTGGCCCAGCGGCCGCCCGTGGTTCGGGACCGCGTCGGCGACCACGTAGCCCGCGATTCCGGGGCCGAGTTCCGCGACGAGAAAACCCGGTTCGTCGACGTAACGCTCGAACGCAGCGAACGGCCACGGTTGCGGGAACGAAGCCTTCTCGATCCGGAAGATCGCCAGCAGGTCAGCCGTTACCGCCGTCCGGACCGTCGGCGAAGCGGGGTCCGACTCGGATGCGGGCGTCGTCACACGCGGGGCTACGACACCCACCCACTAAGCCCCATCGGCCGTTCCACCCCCATCCGGGGTGTGAACTAGCCGAAACGTTGAATATTATCAAGTATGAATATCCGCGTGCACCCTCGTTTCGGGTGCCACCCCCAACACCCCTCTACCCCCGTTTTCCACGCTACGAGCGCTAGCTGTAACTATTCCAGCCACCAGCACGGACAGCGAGAGATCGTCCGAACGGTTCTGTTTTCGTTGTTGATAATCAAAGGGCGGGCGACAGGCGCGGGACTCTCAGAAGAACTGCAGCAGGTCGTCGCGTTGCTGCTCGTGGAGGTGGTCCCGGACGGCGTCGGTGAGCGGCTCGATACTGCCGCGTTTGGCCGTGATGGGAGCGATCGTGTCCTGCCACTGCTTCCAGGGCGGGTAGAGTCCGAGACGGTCACAGAGCTCGTTCAGTCGCTCGTCGCGGTCGTCGACCTTGTCCATCTTGTTGACCGCGACGACGACGGGGATCTCCAGTTCCCGCAGGAAGTGGAACATCTCCACGTCGTGCGGGATCTCGTCGGGACCGGAGTGACGGTCGATGATGTCGATGACCGACTTCCCGTCGACGACGAGGACGGCAGCGAGGATCTTCTCGGCGTGTTCCTCCAGGTAGCGGACGATGTCCGTCTTGATCTCTTCGCGAACGTCGTCGGGGACGCCCGACATGAAACCGAAACCCGGGAGGTCCGTGATGACGAAATCCTCGCTGGTCCAGTCGTAGTGGTTCGGTTGGCGGGTCACGCCGGGGCGCTGGCCGGTATCGAACGTGTGGCCGGTCAGTTCGCGCATCAACGTCGACTTCCCGACGTTGGACCGTCCGACGAGGACGACTTCGGCACTCCGATCCGGCCGCGACTCGAACATGGGCGCGGCTAGGCGACAGCCGCTGATAAGCGTGGCGAGCGGCGGCCGTCGGGCCCCGATCGGCCGAACTAAGCCGGCCTTACCGACGCCACTCCGGGCTTACTGGAGGCCACCGGGGAGTAACCACTCTATAGTTACACGGCTGGCAGGCCTCCAGTCCGGGGATGGCCGCAGCGACTCAGCGACAGTTCCTCCCGATGCCGGCTGCGCTCTCGTCGCGCGCGGCGCGACTTGAGCCGTTCGACTGGTACCGGGAGATGCGAACCGAGGCACCGGTCCGGTACGACGACGACCGTCAAGTCTGGGACGTCTTCAGATACGACGACACGAAGCGGGTACTCGCCGACACCGAGTCGTTCTCCTCGGACGTCGCCAGAGCGGACGTGTTCGAGTTCCCCGACGAGGACCTGTTCAGGCCGCTCCAGCGAAGCATCCTCCGGAGCGACCCGCCCCGTCACACCTGGTTGCGGGACGTCGTCGACGATCAGTTCCAGCCCGGCGCGATCGGCGCGCTCGCACCCCACGTCAGAGAGATCGCCGACGAGTTACTCGACGAGCGGCTGGCCGACGGCGAGATGGACGTCGTCGAGGACCTGGCGTATCCGCTTCCGGTCATCGTCATCGCGGAGTTGCTCGGAGTCCCGGCCGACGACCGCGACCGGTTCAAGCAGTGGTCTGACGTGCTGGTCGCCGACGTCAGCGCCGCCGCCGACCCACAGACGATCATCGAACGCCAGGAGGAGACGATCCGCGAGCTCCGGGCGTACTTCGAGGACCTCATCAAACAGCGCCGCGCGATCCCCGAGGACGATCTGATCACTCACATCGCGACGACCGACCCCGACGGCCACCGCCTGACCGACGAAGACGTCCTGGGGTACTGCATCCTGCTGCTCGTCGCCGGCAACGTCACGACCACAAACCTCATCGGGAACGCCATTCGCTGTTTTGACGAGCGGCCGGAGCTGTACGACGAACTCGCGGCCGACCGGGACGTGCTCGCGGCAGCGATCGAGGAGGTGTTGCGCTACCGGTCGCCGGTTCAGGCGCTCTCGCGCGTGGCGACGACCGACGTGGAACTCCGCGGCGAGACGATCGAAAGTGGGGACCTGGTCGTCACCTGGCTCGGGTCGGCCAACCGCGACGAGTCCCAGTTCGACGACCCCGACGAGTTCCAGCCGGAGCGGCGCCCGAACCAGCACATCGCCTTCGGCCACGGCGTCCACTTCTGTCTGGGGGCCCCGCTAGCTCGGCTCGAAGCTCGCATCAGTCTGGGGCGGCTGCTCGACCGCGCCGAGGGGATCCAGTGCGTCGCCGAGGAGAGGCCCCCGGTGTCGAGTTCCTTCCTCCACGGCGTCGAGCAGTTGCCGATCCGCTTCGAATCGGTCGAGTGATCCCGAGCGGCGGCGCGGAGCGATCGCGGCGTAGTCCCCCACGTATTTGCCGCCGCCGTGCGAGAGGCGAGTGTGCGGCTCCTCCAGGTCACCATTCCGACGGGGAAGCGCGACGCAGTGCTCACCGCGCTCGACGACGAGGGCGTCGACTACGTCGTCACTGACGAGACCAGCGGCCGGGAGTACACCGCCATCGTCTACGCACCGGTGCCGACCCCAGCAGTCGAGCCGATCCTCGAACGGCTTCGGGAGGCCGGCATCGACGAGCAGGCGTACACCGTCGTCATGGAGGCCAGCACGGTCATCTCTCGTCGATTCGAGGAGCTGGAGAGCCACTACGCCGAAGAGGAAGACGAAGACCGCATCGCCCGCGAGGAACTGGAGACGCGAGCCAGCGAACTCGCGCCGACGCTGCGCACCTACGTCGCGATGACGGTCATCAGCGCCGTCATCGCGACGGGGGGACTGTTGCTCGACTCGCCCGCCGTCGTCGTGGGCTCGATGGTCATCGCCCCGCTCATCGGCCCGGCGATGGCCGCCAGCGTCGGAACCGTGATCGACGATCAGGAGCTGTTCGTCAGGGGAGTCAAACTCCAGGTGCTCGGCATGGGCCTCGCCGTCGTCAGTGCCGCCGCGTTCGCTGCGTTCGTCAGATACGCCCACCTCGTTCCACCGGGCATCGAGATCACGTCAGTCCCGGAGATCCAGGAGCGCCTGGCACCGGACTTCCTCTCGCTGGCCATCGCGTTCGGGGCCGGGATCGCGGGGGCGGTAAGTCTCGCGACGGGGATCTCCTCTGCGATCGTCGGCGTGATGATCGCCGTCGCGCTCATCCCGCCGGCCGCGACCGTCGGCATCGGCATCGCCTGGGGACTCCCCATGGTCAGCGTCGGCTCTGGCGTCCTCGCACTGGTCAACGGGCTCTCGATCAACCTCGCCGCGATCGGCGTGCTCTGGTACAACGGCTACCGCCCGGAGCGGTGGTTCCGGTTCGACGAGACGCGCAGTACGATGCTCAAGCGCGTCGCCGTCCTCGTGACCGCCATCGCCGTCCTCTCGCTGTTCCTCGGCGGCGTCACATACAACTCGTACCAGAACGCCGTGACCGAAAACGAGATCCGCGACGACGTGGAGACGGTCCTCGCCGGCACCGAGTCCGCGACGCTCCTATCGACGGAGGTCCAGTTCTCAGATCAGGTGCTGTTGCGACAGCCCGACCGGGTCGTCGTCACCGTCGGCGTCCCCCCGGAGAACGGCGAGCGAGTCAGCGGACTGGCGACCAGGATCGACGCCCGCATCGACCGCACCGTTGGCCGAAACATCGAGACGCAGGTCCGGTACGTGACGACCGAGCAGGGTAACTGAAAACTAGTTCTCGTCGAAGGGGAGTTCCGGCTCGTAGCCGACGGCCTCGACGGCCGCGTCGAGGACGCCCTGGACGTTCTCGCCCTCGGTGACGCTCATGTAGTGGTCGGCGTCGACGTCGCGTGAGCGGTCGCTCTTGTTACAGATCGTCAGCACGGGCACGTCGTCGAACTGCTCGGCGATGGCGTCGCGGAGCTCCAGCTGGGCGTCGAGCGGGAAGCCACACTCGGCGCTGGCGTCGATGAAGACGAGCACCGAGTCGGCGAGGTGTTCGACTGCGCTGACCGCCTGGGACTCGATCTCGTTGCGATCCTCCGGCGGCCGGTCGAGCAGTCCGGGCGTGTCCACGAGCTGGTAGCGGATGTGGTCGCGCTCGATGTGGCCCACCCGGATCTCCGTGGTCGTGAACGGGTAGGATGCCGTCTCGTTGCGCGCGTTCGTGACGTCGTTGACGAACGAGGACTTCCCGACGTTCGGGTAGCCGGCGACGACGATGGTCGGCTCGTCCGGACGGATGTCCGGGACGTCGCGCAGGTCGTCGCGGGCCTCGCTCACGGCCGTGAGGTCGCCCTCGACTTCCTCGACGATGTCGGCGAGACGAGCGAACGCCTGTTTGCGGAGCTTCTTGGCGCCCTCGGCGTCGACGTTCCGGAAGCGGGTCTGGTACTCGTCGCGGATCTCGTCGGCCTTCCGGGAGGCCCAGGTGAGTTCCGAGAGGTGCTGGCGCAGGTCGTCGACGCCCACGATGGCGTCGACGAGTTCGTAGTAGAACGGATCGAGCGTGTCGATGTCGGGCCAGGTCGTGACGACGTTCTCGAGGTTGTCAGAGATGATGTTCGACGCCGTCTGGAGCATCGACTGCTGTGCCTCGTACCCGGATTTCGCTCGCCCCGCGCGGGCCGCCCGGGAGAAGGCCTTGTCGATCAGCTCCTCCGACGTCGGCGTCGTCGGAAGGTCCTCGAGAATCATTTGGTCCTCGTAACAGGGACGGCCATAAAAGGGCGTCCGTTTGGACTCGCCCTGAGAGGGGCCACCGTGCGTGGTCGGCCCACGACCCGCAACCGGGCGGCAACGAGGGTGACAGCGCAGTTTTTCTCCCCAGACGCCCTACGGACGGGTATGACAAACTGGCGCGCCGTCGGCATCGGCTTTCTCGTCAGCATCGTCGCCGGAGTCGTCGCGTTCACGCTGCCCGTCGTTGGCCACATCGGCGCGGGCCTCATCGGCGGGTTCGCGGCGGGCTACGTCGCCGGCGGCGGCATCGGGAACGGCCTCTGGCACGGCCTGCTCGCGGGCGCCATCGGCGGCATCGTCCTCGCGCTGCTGTTCGGCCTGGGCGCCGGCTTCATCGGGACGATCGGTGCCGGCCCCGTCGGCGGCTTCGTCGGCGCGGGCGTGTTCGTCGTCGGCGTCGTCATCGCCGTCGTCCTCGCGCTGGACAGCGCGATCGGCGGTGCCGTCGGGGCGTTGCTCGCGCGGTAGAAAAAAGCGGAAAGCGGAATTATCGCAGCGTCACGGCCACGGGCCGAACTCTTCGGCGGCGGCGTCGACGCGGCCGAGCGCGACGACGTAGGCGGCGACGCGGAGCGTCGAGAGGTCGTGTTCCTCGTAGGCGTCGACGAGGTTCCAGAACTGCTCGACGATGACGTCTTCGAGTTCCTCGTTGACGCGCTGTTCCGTCCAGTGGAAGCGCTGGCGGTTCTGCACCCACTCGAAGTAGGAGACGGTGACACCGCCCGCGTTGGCGAGGATGTCGGGGATCACGATGACGTCTTTCTCGGCGAGCACTTCGTCGGCGTCGGGCGTGATCGGGCCGTTCGCGGCCTCCGAGATCACGTCGGCCTGGACGTCCTCGGCCAGGTCGGCGTCGATGGCGTTGCCCAGCGCGGCGGGCACGAGCAGATCGACGTCCATCGTGAGGAGTTCGTCGTTTGTGATCGCCTCGTCGGCGCCGTGGTAGTCGACGACGCTCCCGGTCTCGCGCTTGAAGTCCTTGACGGCGACCGGATCGAAGCCGTCCTCGCTGTAGATGCCGCCGCTGGAGTCGGAGACGGCGACGACGGTTGCGCCCATCTCGTCGACGAGCTTCGCCGTGATCCACCCGGCGTTCCCGTAGCCCTGGATCGCGACGGTCGCGTCCGCGATGTCCTCGTCGCGGTACTCGAAGGCCTCGCGGGCGGCGAGCACGGTCGAGCGGCCCGTCGCCTCGACGCGACCCTCGCTGCCGCCGTCCTCGATCGCCTTGCCCGTGATGACGCCGGGCTCGGTCGTGTTCTCCAGCGTCTCGTAGGTGTCCTTGATCCAGTTCATCTCCCGCTGGCCAGTGTTGACGTCCGGCGCGGGGATGTCCTTGTCCTCACCGATGAACGGGCGGAGCTCGGTCGCGAACGACCGCGTGACGCGTTCGAGTTCGGTCTCGGAGTACTCGCTCGGGTCGATGACGATGCCGCCTTTCCCGCCGCCGAGCGGGATACCGACGACGGCCGTCTTGTACGCCATCCAGCCGGACAGCGCCTTCACTTCCTGGCGGTTGACGTCCGGGTGGTACCGGATGCCGCCTTTGTACGGCCCGCGGTCACCGTTGAACTGCGACCGGTAGGCACGGAAAATCTCCGTCGAGCCGTCGTCCATCTCCACGGTCAGGTTCGTCTCCAGCACGCGCTCTGGGTTCTTGAGGCGCTGGAGCATGCCGTCCTCGATGTCGACGTACTGTGCCGCGTCGTCGATCTGTTCCTGAAGTGATTCGAATGGGTCGACCTCGTCTGCCATGTTACTACCTGGCAATTTGAACACCCGGGTTAAAAATTAGACGAATCATATGTCATATTCACTCGCGAATACATCATGATTTTGGACGTATGTAAGTCCCTTTGAGACATTATATAATATAATTATGCGGTGTCAGCGGAATGGTCTTATTTTCGTTACTACTTCTCGCGGATAGTATCCGCCAGCGGAACGGTATTGGTCGGACGCGTTGCTCGGAGATGGGGTTGTTGTCAATCAGACACGGGGACGTCGGACGGGCAGGTAGATGAAACGCAGTATCACGGAGTTGATCGTCCGCAGAGCGACCCCTATCGTCGATCGCGCAGTTCCGCTCGCAGCTCTTCCAGATCCATGTCCTTCATCGAGAGCAAGACGAGCATGTGATAGACGATGTCGGCGGCCTCGTGGGCGATCTCCTCGCGGTCGTCGTCCTTGGCAGCGAGGAGGAGTTCCGTCGCTTCCTCGCCGAGTTTCTCCAGCACGGCGTTCTCGCCTTTCTCGTGGGTGAACAGCGAGGCGGTGTAGGAGTCGTCGGGCAGCGTCTCTTTGCGGTCCTCGATGACGGCGAACAGTTCTTCGAGGATGGCGTCGGTGTCGTCCATACCCGCCCCTGCACACTACTGGGCCATGACTTCTTCGCAGGAGCGTCGCGAACCGGCGGTCACAGGGCGGTCGCTCCAGCATCCGCGGCGCCCCCGGCGCCGCGGTTCACGGGACCGAACAGCGAGGGACCGGAGGTCCCTCTGGCAGCCGGACGCAGTCCGGCGACGAAGGGAGGTCCCGCCTGTTTGGTCCACCGGAAGAGCAAGCTCTTCCGAGCTCCCGCTCGCAAGCTCGCGGGAACAGATTTTTTCGAGGGTCACGAGAGCACAGCTCTCGTGAGCAAACCAGAAAACGGAGATTTCTGGTGTGAGTGGTTCGGGCCGCAGGCGCGAACTCGACGAGAAAACGGTGGGTGGTCAGACTTCCATCACTTCGCGAATGTCGTCCAGGTCGTCGAACTCGTCGGGGTCGCGGCCACCCGCCTCGAAGACGTGCTCGGCGATCTCGATGGGGGCGTTCGTTCGCGCCGCGAGCGCCAGGGAATCGCTCGGGCGGGCGTCGACGACGACCCCCTCGCGGGGCGTGGCCAGGTGCAGATCCGCGAGGTACGTCCCGTCGTCGACGTCACTGACGACGACGCGTTCGACGCGGCCGCCGAGTTCCTCCACGATGTCGAGCGTGAGGTCGTGGGTCAGGGGGCGGTCGACGTCCTCCGCGTCCAGTCCGCGAGCGATGCTCGCGGCCTCGTCGAAGCCGATGAAGATAGGGAGGAACTCGGACTCGGCAGCCGTCGTCAGCAGGACGACCGGGACGGGGCCAGTTGGCGTCCCCGCGACCCGGACGCCCTCGATAGACGCGTCCATATCCGGTGCAGGAGATGCGGCGTGAAAAACCCACACCTGTGCGCTCACCTGTCAGCGCGCAGGGACGGCTACGCAGTGACGTGCTCGAAGAAGGCCAGTCCGTGCAGTCGGTGGTCGGTCGTCAGTTCCGGGTGGAAAGAGGTCCCGACGACCGGCCCCTGCTGGACGGCGACGGGACGGCCGTCCCACTCGGCGAGGACCTCGGCCTCGCCCACGTCGTCGATGAGCGGCGCGCGGATGAACACCGCGTGGAACGGGTCGTCGAGCCCCGTCACGTCTAGCGGAGCCTCGAAGCTGTCTTTCTGCCGGCCGAAAGCGTTGCGCTCGACGGAGACGTCCAGCAGGTCCAGCGTCTCGACCCGGTCGTCGTTGGCGTCCGACGAGAGAACGATCAGTCCGGCGCAGGTCGCCAGCACCGGTTTCCCGGCGTCGACGTGGGCCGCGATCTCGGGGGCGATTTCCTCGCGATGGAGAAAGCGGGAGATCGTCGTCGACTCGCCGCCCGGCACCAGGAGCAGATCGCACTCGGGGACGATACCGGCGTGGCGGATCTCGCGGACGTCGGCCTCCTCGTCGTGGGCGCGGGCGGCCGCCCGGATCGCGTCGGCGTGTTCGCTGACGTCGCCCTGAACGGCGACGACGCCTGCCGTGACAGTCATCAGCCGCTGTACGGACGGGAGCGGAAAAACTCCACCGTTTGCCGACGGCTCCCGAACAGCCGGAGCACGCGAGACCAGAAACTCCCCTCAGTCGTCCGCGGGCGTCGGCTCGCCCGACTCGGCGTCAGTCGCCGCCTCGACGTCGGCGTCGTCGTCCTTTGTCGGCGGCGCACTGTACATGATGCCGCGACTGGCGCTGTAGCGTGTCATTATCCCACTGTGTCCGACTCACACACAAAAGGATGCCCCTAAGTCGGATTTATAGAGTATAATGATTATTCGGCATCGGCCGATTACCAGAGTGCATACTGACGGCGAGGAGCCAAAGCGTTAGGTGTGCGCCGGGCTACCTGGGGGACATGGCAGAGAGACGCGACCCGGTCGAGGCGAGAGACGACGGGTCGATGGACCTCTACGAGATTTCGGGCTGGGAGGTCAGGTCGTCGTTCGATCGGTTTGCCGTCTGGTTCTACGGAATGGTGGTGTCCGCGGTCAGATGGGCGGTCATCTCCCTGGCGGTGCTCATCCTCGTCGGCCAGTTCGCGCTCGGTGGGCTCGGCCTGCTGACCGACCCGCGCGTCGGCGCCTTCGTCGTGTTGTCGGTCGTGCCGGCGTTCATCCTGGCGGCGTTCCTCTGGTACGCGGACGTGACGGCCGCCGAACCCCTGGAGGAACTGGTCGCGACCTTCCTGTTGGGCATCCTGTTTGCGGGTTTTGCCGGCGTGTTGAACTCCCAGCTCGGCGGGCTCGCCGCCGGCCTGGGGTCCGGCTTCGGGGCCGTCCCCGTGCTGGGCGTCATCGCCCTGTTTTTCCTGGTCGTCGGACCGGTCGAAGAGACCGTGAAGCTGCTGGCTGTCCGGTTGCACGCCTACCGGTCGGACTCGTTCGACGCGGTCATCGACGGCGCGGTGTACGGCGCCGTCGCCGGCCTCGGCTTCGCCACCATCGAGAACGCCCTCTACATCACCCAGTCCGTCGAGTCGCTGTCGCAGTCGATGAACCTCATCAACGCCGGCGCGGGCATCACGACGGTCCGCGCGCTGGCCGGCCCGGGCCACGTGATCTACTCCGGGTTCGCGGGGTACTACCTCGGACTCGCGAAGTTCAACCAGAAGTACGCCGGCCCGCTCGTCGTCAAGGGGATCACCATCGCCGCGCTCATCCACGCCGTCTACAACACGTCTGCGACGATTCTCGTGCCGGCCCTGACGCAGATCCTCACCGGCGTCTCGGAGTTCGCCGTCTTCCTCGGGTTCGTCATCGTCTACGACGGCCTCTTTGGCTACCTGCTCATCCGGAAGCTCTCGAAGTACAACAGCGCCTACCGCTCGGTGCAAAGCAGCGCCGAGAAAGGGAACACCATCTCCTCCGAGCAGACCGAGTTCGAGTAGCTACTCCTCGAAGCGCTCGGCGTACGGCGTCTGGGCTTCGCCCGCCTCGCTCCCGAGCATCGACTCGACGTACTTGGCGACGACGTCCACCTCGAGGTGGACCGGATCGCCGACGTCCTTCTGCGAGAGCGTCGTCAGTTCGTAGGTCGCGGGGATGATGGCGACGCCGAAATCCTCCGCCGCTCGCGGGCGTTGCCCGCTCGCGCTGTCCGAGGCGCTTCGCGCCTCGCTGGCAAGGTCCGCGATAGTGAGACTGATCCCGTCCACCGTCACCGACCCCTTCTCGACGAGGTAGCGTTCGAGGTCCTCCGGCACCGAGAACCGGAACTCCCAGTCATCTCCGAGTTCTTCGATCCCGGTCACCTCGGCGGTCCCGTCGACGTGGCCCTGGACGAAGTGACCGTCGAAGCGACCGTCGGCCGGCAGCGCCCGCTCGACGTTCACCAGGTCGCCCTCGGTCACGTCGCCGAGGTACGTCCGCTCGATGGTCTCCTGGGAGAGAAAGAGGTCGAACCAGTCCGAGCCGAACTCCTCGACGGTCAGGCAGACGCCGTTGATCGCGATGGACTGCCCGTGATGGAGGTCGTCCAGGTCGGCTTCGACCCGCACGCGGCGGCCGCCCTCGTCGTCGGCCGTGCTCAGCACCTCGCCCGTCTGCTCGACGATTCCGGTAAACATGGACGCCGCTAGGACGTGGGGGGCGAAAGGCGTTGTTCATTCACCGTTGGCGTTCTCGAACAGCGACGAGGACCGGTAGCCGACGACCATCTCGTGGACGAACAGACTGCCGAGGAGGATGGCGGTGACGCCGCCAGCGAGCCACCGACCGGGCTGGGCTGGCGCCATCGACGCAGACAGCCCGAATGCCACCAGCCCGGAGACGAACAGACTGACGCGAACGCGCGTCCGCGGCGAGACGTTGTCGGTCTCGTCACCAGTCGCTGCCAGATACAGCTGGGGCAGGAGGAACGGGATGATCGGGAAGAACAGGACGCTGACGAGCACCCCCAGGGGCGTCCGGAGGCCGACGTCGAGCACGAGCCCGGCGACGAGGAGGAGGAGTACCGAGAGGGCGAGGCCGGTGAGATACACGCGGGTTTCGCGGGAGACCATACGTCTTCGACGCAGTCCCCGGAGAAAAAGACAGTGCAGAGTCACGTGGGGTCGCATCGTTTTTTGCCATCGGCTGTGAAAGCCGGAACGAGATGGGGAAGGGTATCATCGGCACGATCACGATGTTCGGGACCGTCGCGGTCGCCGCGATGATCGGCATGATGGGCGTCGACTTCTTTCTGCAGGGCAAGCACCTCGTCGGCGGCGGCTTCGTCGCCTTCGCCGTCCTGATGGTACTCGTCGAGGAGTACGTCACGACGCCGGGGGACGTCGCTGGCGACGTTGCAGCGACGGTCGTCGGGAAAGTCGCGAAAGAACCGGACGACGACGAACAGTAACTTACTGGGCGGCTAGCGGCTCTTTGGCTTCCGCGAGGAGTTGGTCGATCGACTTCTCGCTGGGTTCGTTTTCCAGGAGGACGTCCACGGGAAGCGTCGGCGCGCCGTCGACCAGCCCTTCGAGCAGGACGAGCCGTTCGCGGGCACGGCTCATCCCGACGTAGAAGACGCGGCGTTCGTTGTCCGTCAGCGTCGGGACGGGGTCGGTGTGTTTGGTGAACTCCTCGACGCCGGGCACGTCGCGGCCCTGCTGTTCGACGGTCGCGGCCATCTGCTCGACGACCTTCTCCGTGAGGTCGGTGGCGACGAACACGTGGTCGGCCTCGCGACCCTTCGCGGAGTGGATCGTGCCGAGGCGAACGCGCGAACTGTCCATCCCCTCGTACTCACCCTGGAAGTACGCGCCGACGGTGCGCTCCTGGAAGTTCGTCACTTTCCGGAGCATGTCGGCGGCCGAGCGCGGGTCCGGCACGAAGGGGGCGTACTCGCGGACGAACTCCGGTTCGACCATGATCTCGGCGAGGTCGTCGAGCTCCGACTCCTCTTTGACCTCGTCGATGGCGTCGAAGAAGTCGTCGCGTTCGCCGGTCCCGAAGGCCGAGTCCGCGAGCATGTCGGCCAGGCGCCGAGCCTGCAGCGCGGTGACCTGTTCGTCCTCGTCCAGCGCCTCGACCGCGCGCACGTACTGGGTGAGCCGATCGGTCCACATCCGCTGGTCGGTCAGACACTGGAACGGGATGCCCTCGCCGATGAACTCGTCCATGAACTGGAACATCTGGTAGCGAGCGCGGAACAGCAGCATGACCGTTCCCTCGGGGTCCTCTTCGATGGTGGCGCGGACGTTGCGCACCAGATCGAGCATCGACGGGCCGCGGACGGCGTTGACCCGGCCGCCCTCCTTGCGGGGTTCGAGGTCTTTCTCCTGGCGCTTGTCGATGTGGCTGATCTCCTTGTTGACGACGTTGAGAATGCGCGACGGGAGACGGTAGGAGTTGGGCAGGATGTTGTCGTCGCTGACGTCCTCGTCCAGCAGGAGGTCCGGATCGGCGCCCTGCCAGGCGTAGACGACCTGGTCGTCGTCGCCCGCGATGAGGATCTTCTTCATGTGGGGTTTCCACTCCTCGTAGACGTCGTACTGCAGGGTCGTGATGTCCTGGAACTCGTCGATCACCAGGTACTCGACGTTCGGGAGCAGCGAGCGCTGCTTGACGCGTTCGAGCATGTCCGCGAACCCGACGAGGCCGTTCTCCCCCTTGTAGCTGCGCCAGGCCCGGATCGCCTCGGGCACGTCGATCCGGTCGTCGTCGGAGGGCCAGGTCGGGGTGTACTTGTTCCCGGTCTGGGCGTTCTCGTCGATCTCGGGCGGCAGGCGCACCTTCTCCTCGTTCCACTGGAAGGGAACGTCGTACCAGTCGGCGACGTCCCGGCGGGTGCGCTGGAGCCACTGGCTGGTCGCGATGACTTTGTTCCCGATGGTCGTCGAGCGGGCGCTTCGGCGGCGCGCCCCCTTGTTCTCGTCCTCGTACTCGACGCCGTACTCGTCACAGAACTCCTCCTTGTCCGACTCGCTGACCACGTCGCCACGCGAGAGGTTCAGCAGCTCGTACGCTTTCGCGTGCATCGTACAGACGTTCCCCCGAAGGGCTCGCGGCGTCGTATCGAGCCGTTCGGCGAGGCGTTCGCGGATCTCGGCGGCCGCTGCACGCGTGTACGAAACGACCAGAATGTCTCTGACGTCGGCTCCCTCGTCCTGTAATCCTTCCACCCGGTCGAGCAGCGCCGTCGTCTTCCCGCTGCCCGGACCACCGAATAGGCGAACCACTTCAGGCGTCGTGTCGGTCATTGGACCACTAATAGTCCTGCTCACCCATAAGCAACGTGGCTTCGAGGCGCAACCCGACGCGGGGTTTCTGCCACGCTCACGGCAACTTCCGCGGGCCGGCGCGTCCACTCACCTGTACAGCGAGAGATACAACATGGCGAACCCGACGATAAACGGGATCGTTTCGGTCATCTGGAGGAAGATCGTCGTCAACGACGAGTCCGCCGCACCGGCCCCGAGCTGGGTGATGACGTTGCTGACCGCCACGCCCATACTGATGAACGCGAAGCCGATGAACGCCGTCTGTAGCTTGTCGGACTGTTTCTTTCGGTACGCCTGGAAACTGATCAGCGTGATGCCGAGCGTCAACCCGAACGTAACGAGACGAAGGAGAATGAGCAGCCCCCGCGCAAGCGCCACCATGTCGACCATGGACGCTATTGATCACTCGTCCAATATAAAGCTACGTCGGACGTTTATTCCGGGTTGAGTTCGTCCCAGAGCTGACTGAACCGGTCCGGAAGGTTCTCCTCGCGGTAGATGCGCACCTTGTACTCGCCTTCTTCCTCCAGGGAGATGACGGTGCTGTCGAAGTTCGACTCGTAGATCTTGTAGTGGTTGCCGTCGTCGGCGACCAGAGTCCGGTCTTTCACGAGCTCGTGTTCTTCGAGGATCTCGATCCGGCGGTAGACGGTCGGAAGCGAGAGATCGCACTCCTCGGCCAGTTCTTTGGCCGAGCGCGGCTCGATGCTGATAGCCGCGAGAATCTCGCGAGCGTGTTCGTCCCCGATCGTATCGAGGACCTGCTCGATACTGCGTTCCTCGGACACTACTAACACGTCAGCGCACCACCGTAAAAAGATATTGCGCACGGTATCACTCCTGAGAAATTGATCGCAATCCGGTGAGTGGACCGGCGTCGACTGGGGGTTCTTTCAGCTCGTGAAAATACCTTTATATACCCATTTTCATTCGCGGAAATCGCGGGGGAGGCATTATGTATGGGTACCAGAGAAGAGTGAGTGTGGATCGAGTCCAAGTGATGTACCATGTCCGGAGATAATGTGAGCACGAGTCCGCTGGTGAACACGCTGATAGAAGAGCTATCGGCCGGCGAAGACGCTGGAATCGACGCACCCTCACCGGATGCTCCGAAGGCCGGTAGCGAGAGCAATCCCGAGCAGGTGTTGTCTTCGGTCATGGAGACGCTTGCAGTCGAGGAGTCGTTCACGTTCGACGACGAGATCGTCAAGCAGAACCTCGACGAGATCCTCATCGCGCTGATCGCGCTGCGAGACGGGACCCACGGAAAAGCACTCATCGACGACCTGTCGCGGCTGTTCGACGCACAGCTGAGTCCAGGCACCGTCTACCCGCGCCTCCACGACATCGAGAACGACGACGTCCTCTCGATGCACGAACTGGTGCGGACCAAAGAGTACTCCGTGGACGACGACGACGCTGCCAGAGAACAGATCGAGCGCGCCATGTACCACCACCTCGCGCTCGGCCTGTTCCTCCACGACTCACTCGACGAGTTGTAACCCCACAGAACCCTACCGAAGCTCTCTCGCGACTGGTATCTCCCCTTCTCTCCCCCAGAGTGTTTCCCTGTCATTTTCCACCCCCACTGATTTCTCACGCGCCGGTTCTCAGCTAGCCAGCGAGCGACTGCAATACCCTCCCTGAGAAGTATCTCAACAGCGAGCGACGACTCCGAAAAAATGCGCGACTGACGGCCGTAGCTACGCTTCTGGTGCCCACCCGCACACCGAGCACTCTGTCGCCCCGTTGTCGTGAAGACCGCCGCACTCCGGACACTGCTTTTTGTTATAGCTTTCGTCCCAACCGACAACCTCAGTTTCGTGCCCGCGGTCGGACAGGAACTCGTCGAAAAGTTCGTCGTTGCTCGGTGCTGACGCCATACATGCTATGGTATAGCACACCACCTTATAGCTTTGTTGGTACGACACACACCTGCCGGCAACCCCGGACCGTCAGGCACTCACCAGTCGTCCGAGCGGCGGTGATGGATTTACAGCCGGCGAGTGCCAACGGGAGACCGATGGTCGAATCGCTGTCGGCTTCGCAGTTACAGGAGAAGCTCAGCCGTGACGAGGACGTACAGGTCGTCGATACGAGAGTGCCGGCCGCCTTCGCCAAGGGACACGTCCCCGGTGCGGAGAACGTCCCGTATCCGGAGCTCGCGGCCCGAATCGCGGACGTCGACTGGGGCGAGGAGATCGTCTTCGTCTGCGAACGCGGCGAAAGCTCGCTGCAGGCCGCTCGCATCCTCGAGTCGTACGAGGGCATCGACGAGGACACCCTGGTCGCCAACCTGACGGACGGGTACGAAGGATGGGACGGCGACCTCGAAACGGAGTGAGGCCACCCGACGGAGTTTGTACGACGCGCGCGTAGGCCACGGTATGAGTTCGCTCGACGACCTCCCCGAGACGGTGCCAGCCCTCACGTGTACGCGCTGTGACGAACCGATCGAGCGCGGATACGTTACCGCGACGCGCGCCGGCGAGACCTATCAAGTCACGGCGGAGACGGCAGTGTGTGACACCTGTGGCTGGGCCGACGTGGGTGCGACGGGGTGTGCGCCGACGCTCTCGGACTTCCAGACCGGTGACCTGCTGGTCCGCGTCGAACGCGGAGACGGCGTTCTCGTTCCGGCGTCGATCACTGACGAGCAGTCGTGAGTACGGTCCTCAGACGTCTGGTGTGTCGTCGGACACCGACGTCTCGTCGGCGCCCGCGAACGCCTGTAGCTGGAGTTCCAGATCGTCGAGCACGGCTTCGGAGATGCGGAGTTCGACCTCCATCGTCTCGCCGCGGTGCTCGCGAGCACGGTTCGTGAACTCGCGTGCGCGCTCGGGCGGCATCGAGAGCGGGAGCCGGACGTTCCCTCGCATCGCTGCCAGATGTGCCGTCAGCAGGCCGGTCATCGCATCGAGCGACACGTCAGCGCGCTCGGCGTCCGTTAGCAGTTCCACGAAGGCCGCTCGGAAGTCGTCGACGTCTTCGATCTCAGTCATCGACGGGTCACTACAGGCAACGGGCGGAAAACCGTACTCCTGTGCGGGCGGTGCGTGCTACCGCTGCGCAGGCTTATATGCACGTAGTACGAAGTTCGAGGGGTGACATTCGATGGGCTTGTTCGAGTCCCTCAGGGAGGCAGTCACGCCAGAACACGAGCAGGCGGCCCGCTATCGGTGCCAGCACTGCCGGCGGCAGTTCGCGTACAGGGCCGATCTCTCCGACCCGACCTGTCCGTACTGTGACGCCGGTGCGCTCGAAGAGATCGACAGACCGTGAAAACCAGAAGGCGGGTTCGTCCGGGTTAGCTCTCCTCGGCGACGTAGCCGCCGGACAGCAGGAACGCGAGGACGGCGATGCTGCCGACGATGACGCGGCCACCAGGGAGCGGATTACTGATGATCTGCAGGAGGAACCCGATCACCAGCGCGCCGAACCCGGCGACGCCGAGGGCGGTCGCCGGATGACTCGACGGCAGCCCCGAGAGCGGCGCGGGCAGGAACTCCGGCATGCCCGAACCGCGCACGTCCGCAGCGACCTCCACCAGCGAAGCGGCGATCAACAGGACGATGCCGGCAGTCATCAGGACTTTAACCATGGTATCCACTCCCGTCGGGCTCCTCGCTGTCGCCGACGATGAAACCGCCGGAGAACAGGAACGCGATGGCCGCGATCACGCCCACGAACATGCGGCCACCCGGGAGCTGGTCGAGCGCCATCAGGACGCCGACGGCGAGTCCGGCCACGCCGGCGACTGCCAGTGCCGTCGCCGGGTGACACGAGGGCAGTCCAGCCAGCGGCGCGGGGAGAAACTCCGGCATGCCCGAACCGCGCACGTCGGCGTACACCTCGACGATCGACGCGACGATGAGCAGCAGGATCGAGAGATCCATGATCACCCGGACCACGAAGCTCTTAACCATGGATGCTCCCCCCCGTTCCTGCGTGCTGTTGCGTGCGAACTCCGACCCCACTCGGCTGCGATCGTGTTACTACTCTCTCCATGGATGATACCCCCATCCTTGATACAATGTGAACGTGTATCGTATTTATGACTGTTGGAATATAACACATATTCTAATAGTAACAATTCTCTGCCGCGTGTGACCGCTGATTCGACCGTCCAGCGAAAGCCGACACCCACGTGGCGTGCTGTCACCGTGCCAGAGACGGGCCGACGAGCACGCCTCAGGAGTCGCGTTCCAGTGCCTCGCGTCGTTGCTCGTATTCCTCGTCGCTCAGGTCGCCACGGGCGTACGCGACGCGCAGTTCCTCCATGGCGCGGTCGGTGGACTCGCTGTTCCCGCTGAGCGTTCGATAGAGCAGGTACGCACCGCCAATCAGCGCGGCGAGGAACGCCAGCCGCATCCCGAGCCAGGCGAGCACCAGCCAGCCGGGAACTGCGCCGCCGTCACCCCACATGCCGTGGCCCCAGCCACCCATCATCGGGCCGCCGCCCATCATCCCGAACCCCATGAAGAGCAGCGGGAGGGCGATGAGGGCACCGAGGACGACGAGCACGATCGTAACGAGTCGCCCGTCAGTTGTCTCAGTAGCCATGATACTCACACCGAGTGTCTGAAACGGTACTGAGAGATACGCGTTCGTACTTCAATGCAGTTCCCCCTCACAGACCGGTGTGCAACGCCGCGCTTACTTTGGATTCGAAACCGTCGATCGAGCAGGGCGCCAGTCAGGTACACCGTCCGGCGTTCAGCGCGCGAGCAGTCGCTGTGTCCCACGTTTTCGGTTCGAAGGCGAAACGTGCAAAATTCTGGCACCGATAGGATCGAAGTGGATGACCACCACACTTACTGTCGAAGGCATGAGTTGCGAACACTGCGAACAAACCGTCACAGAGGCGCTCGAAGCCGTCGACGGCGTCGCGGCGGTCACCGTCGATCACGAAACGGACTCGGCGACAGTCGAGGGAGACGCCGACGTCGAAACGCTGCTGGCGGCCGTCGAGGACGCCGGGTACGACGCCGCGGCCTGAGAGAGCCGTCGTCTCCCGGAGGACTGCAGGAACAGTCGACTTCCAGCAAGCGGGGACACCCGTCGGGAGTCGGAGACCGACGTCTCGCTGCTGGCGCGACCCAGTGGTTTTCCGCGCCCACGGCGTACGTGGGCCGTCGATGTGTCCCCACCAGGCTGACGCTCGCGACGGCCCCAGCGAATCGAGCGGCGTCACGAACTGGCTCCTTCTGGCTGGGAACAGACTCGTCATCGCGGGCGGGCTCGTTCTCCTCGTGTTTCTCTGTCTCGTCGGCGTCGGCGTCACGTTCGGGACCGCCGTCTTCCGCGCGCACAGCCCCGTGTACTTCCTGTTCAGTTCGCTGCTCACCGGCAATCTCACTGTCCTGACGGTCGTGGTCTCGATCAACCAGCTCGTGCTCTCACGGGAGCTCGGCGAGCCGGGTGAGCTCCGAACTCGCATCGAGGAGACGCTGGACTATCGGAGCACCGTGGAGTCGGTGGCGGGAACGCCGGTGAGTCCGTCGTCGCCCGGGAAGTTCCTGCGATTTCTCCACGAGACGATCGCAGAGCAGGGGGAGAAACTCGACGAGCGAGCGACGGCAGCGACCGACAGCGACCTGCAGGACCGGCTGGAGTCGCTGTCGCGGTCGCTCGTCCGAGACGCCCGACGGGTCAACCGAACGCTCGACGACCAGCAGGGTCGAATCTTCGCAGTGGTCGCCGCGACGCTGACGACGAATCACGCCGACCAGATACACGACATCACCGAGATCCAGCGGACGCACGCGGACGCCTTGTCCGAGACCACGCGAACCCAACTGGAGCGGATCGAGCGAACGCTCCTCCAGATCGACGTGGGTCGAAAGTACTTCAAGACCGTCTACGTCCAGAAGGAACTCGCCTATCTCTCACGCATCCTGCTGTACGTCGGCGTGCCCGCCATCGTCGGCAGCGGCTTCGTCCTGTTGCTCTACAACGCCGCGACGACCGCGAACGTCCCGAGTTCGGTACTGGCTCCAGCCGTCGCGGGAGCGTTCGCCCTCGGCGTGACACCGCTGGCGCTCCTCGTCGCGTTCGTCCTCCGACTCGCGTGGGTCGCCCAGCAGACGGCGACGATCGTGCCCTTCACCTCGACGACGGAGTACCGGCCGTAACGCAGGGGACGAGGCTGCGAGCGACGGTCGTGACGATACCCGACGTGTCAGGGAAGCGCGAGCGAAGAACCAACCGACGCGAGCGCGAACGACAGAGACGATGGCCGACACCGAACTCACCGTCGAAGGGTACCTCATGGACGTGGGCTGTATCCGGAAGAACCCGCGGGACGAGCTGGTGGCGAGGGCGCGTGACCACACCCGCGACTGTGCGCTCATGGGCCACTGCGTCGAGAGCGGCTACGGAATCGTCACCGAAGACGACCGGGTAACGGTCCTCGATCCGGACGCCACGCCGCAGGTCGTGACCACCGTGGAGGCGACGGACACCGAGCGCGGGATTCGCCTGCGAGTGACCCGCGAGGAGCGGGACGGACAGATGGAGACGACAGCCGTCGAGGAACTGACGTAACCAGAGCGCACAGCCGGGCGACCACCCACACCGGAAATCCGAGGAGCCAGAACAGCGTCGAAGGGCCTGCACGCGCAGGCAACACCCACTTTCGCGGTTCAGTGTAACGCTTGCAGGACTGCACATGAACACGTGGAGAGTGCTCGCCGTGGGCGTCGCGGCGCTCGTGGCGATCCTCGTCGCAATCCAGCCGCTCTACGTCGTCGCGCTCACGCTCTTCGACTACGGCCAGACGCCCGAGGAACCGTACGTCACGATGCAGACGAAAGACGCGAGCCGGTTCCCCGCGAGCGACCCGGGTCAGTTGAGTGCGTACACTGCACAAGCGGCCAGGCCGTCGGGCTCGAACCTCTCGTACGAGACCGTGGTCCGCGTCCCCGAGAACGACTGGCGGACGGCGCTCGCGGCGTCGCGACTCCGGGCTTCGTCGGACGCAATCATCCTCGCCGGGAACGCGAGTCGCCCGGGCGGGAGCCAGGGAGCCGCGGGGAACGTCTCGACCGTCCGACTGTCAGGTGGGACCCCCGCTGAGTCGGCCGCTGCCATCGCGACGCGCGGGACCGACGACGAGAACGGTCCGACCAACGTGGTCATCGTCGGGAGCGACGACCCGCAGTGGGCGATGCCCGCCGCGGCCTGGAGCGCCTACAGCGGCGATCCGATCCTCTACGCCAGCGAGGACGGGGTTCCGGCAGCGACCCAGCGGGCCATCGAGCAGACCAATGCCTCGCACGCGTACGTCCTCGCGCCGCCGGGGCAGGTCAGCCGGGACGCGCTGTCCGAACTCGACGTCGAGTGGACGCGCGTCGCCGGGTCGACGCCGCAGGACCACGCCGTCGAGGTCGCGAAGTTCCGCGACGAGTCGCGTGACTTCGGCTGGGGCATCGACCAGCGTGACAAGGTCGGCTACTACAACTTCGTGGTCGTGAACCCGGACCGGCCGGGCCACGCCGCGGCCGCCAGCAACCTCCAGTGGGGGAAGGCGGGGCCGCTGTTGCTCGCCCACGAAGATGGGACGCTGCCGGCGATCACCGAGAACTACCTCTGGCGCTCCCAGCCGTCGTGGTTCTCGACCCCCGCCGAAGGGCCGTACAACCACCTCTTCTTCATGGGGACGCTCGACCAGGTCTCCTGGGTGTCCCAGGCACGGAGCGACTACGCCGTCGAGATCACCCCGTACCGACTCCAGGGAGCCGGCATGAGCCCGCTCGACGCCCTCTCTTCGATCTGGGCGGCGTTCGGCATCCTCGGCGCGACGTTCGTGTTCGCCCACTCTCGTCGCCGCATCCCGGAGATGGGGACGTGGACGCGGCTGGTCTGGCCGCTGTTCACGCTCGTGCTCGGTCCGTTCGGGTTGGCGTTCTACTGGTTCGCCTACCGAGGCAGAGAGGTCGTCGAGCGCGACGGGAAACATCGCGTCGTCCGCCCGTACTGGTTGCGGGCGGCGACGGCGACGGCGATGGGCGTCGGGTTCGCCGCGAGCACGATGATCGCGACGGCGTTCCTCCTCACGTTCTTCGGGATGCCGCTCGTGGTGTTCGAGGGACCGCTGTTCGCGCTGGGGAGTTCGATGGTCCTGCTGATGGCCATCGTCTACGTCGTCGCCTTTCTCGTCTCCTGGGTCGTCTTCCACGTCCCCATGTTCGAGGACGCGCTCGGTCTTGACCAGGAGTCTGCCGTCCGGCGGGGCCTGCTTGCCGTCGCGGTGAGCATGACCAGCGTCTCCGTCGGAATGATGGGGTCGATGTGGCTGTTGATGATGCTCAACCTGCCGATGATGCCCGGCGACGACAACATCCTCTGGTACGGCGTGATGGTGTTCTCGACGCTGATCGGCTTCCTGATCGCCTGGCCCGTGAACGGCCTGCTCGTCCGCCGGAACGTCAAACCGGGTGGTGCGCTATGAGCGACGGCAGCCGCAGGAAATTCCTCCGCGATCTGGCCGCGCTCCCGGCGGCCGCGACCCTCGGCGGCGTCGCGCTGGCCCAGTCACAGGACGACCAGCAGACCGGCCCCGAAACCGCGAAGTTCACCGACTGGACCGCCACCACGATGACGACCAGGCTCGCCGGGGCGAACGACTACGAGACCGCGGCCGCGTTCAGCCAGAACGTCTACACCGCCATCAACGAGCACACCAGACCCGGGGCGATCATCCTCGTCAACGACAGCGTCCTCGAAGCCTCGCTCCCCGGCGTCGGTCTCATCCACCACCCCATCGACGGCGCCGTCCTGCTCACCCGGCAGGACTCGCTCCCGGAGGCGACTCGCACCGAGATCGAGCGCGCCCATCCGGAAGGCGTCGGCATGGACAGCAACGTCCAGGTGTATCTCGTCGGGGGCGAGCGCTACATCAGCGACGGCGTCCGCCGCGAGGTCGAGTCCATGGGGATGGAGGTGCGCCGCATCCCGGGGACAACCCCCGTGCGCGTCGCGGCGAACGTCGACCAGTACGTGAGCTCGATGCACGGCAACCACGAGGACGAGGTCCTCGTCGCCAGCGTCGACGCCGCCCGGCGCGCCGTCCCGGTCCAGTCCTGGAACGCCCACGGTGGCGACGGGTTCCTCTACGTGCGCTCGGACTCGATCCCCGAGGAGACGGCCCGACAGCTCGACGCACGGTACGACTACGCCTACATGTACCTCCTCGGCGACGAGGACGCAATCAGCCCCGAGGTTGCAAGCGACCTCGCGCAGTTCGGCCACGTCCAGCGCGTCCCCGGTGCGACGGACCCCTACGCCCTCAGCGCCGCGTGGGCTGGCTACAAGGACATCGGTCGGAACCAGGGCTGGTGGTTCGGCGAGTGGTCCCGATCGATCGGGTGGGGCATCGCCGAAGCCGGCCACAACTTCATCTTCGCGAACCCCGAGCACTGGCAGACCGCCCTCCCCGCCAGCGTCGAGAGCCACCGCGGCAAGCACGGCCCGATGCTCGCGGTCAGACAGGACACCCTCCCGACACCCACCGAAAATTACATGCAGAAGTTCATCCGCCCCGACGAAGGTGCACCGTACGACAGCAAGTACAACCACGGCTGGATCGTCGGCCCACCCGATCAGGTCAGCCGCGGCGTGCAGGCGCGCGTCCACACGCTCCTGCAGGAATCGGGTGAGGGAACGTGAAGCGCGTCGTCGCCGAGTACGAGGACGCGGACGACGCGAGCGCAGCCGAGGCCGACCTCCGGGACGCCGACCTCGAACCCGTGCGGCCCGACGTCGACAACCGGTTTTTCGACCCGGCGGCCCGCCCACCGGAGGCACGTGGGCTCGTCTGGGGCGGCCTCGTCGGCGGAGTCCTCGGCACGGTACTCCTGGGAGCGATGGCCCTCGACTTCCTGTGGCTTCCCCGCCTGAGTCCGATCATGACTGCCAGCCGCCTGACGTTGCTCGTATTCGGCTTCGGCCTCGGCGCCGCCGCCGGCGGCTTCGTCGGCGGCGTCTGGGGAACCTACCAGGACATCCCCGACCCGACCGGCCCGCGCGTGGCCGTCGACGCACCCGACGACCGCGCGAGCGACGCGAAAGAACGCCTCCGAGCGCACGATCCGTCCGCACTCGACGAGGCAGTGACCACGCACAGGTAGTAACTCGACCCGTAGCCCGACAGCGAGGGACCCGAACGACGCCCACGTCGGTCAAATCTTCGAACCGTCGCTGTCGCTCACGAATTAGTCGCGACAAGCAGCGGGCGGCGAGGGATTTGAACCACGCCCACGTCGGTCGCTTCGCTCCCTCGTGGTCTACTTCAAATCCCACGTGACGCTTTCACTCGTCACGTCCGTTCCTCGCAGAAAGCGGGCGGCGAGGGATTTGAACCACCTGAACTTCGCTCCCGAAGGTCGCTCGTTCCGTCGTTCAAATCCCACGTGCCGTTTTCACGGCTCACATTGTTCGCCGGAAAACGGGCGGCGAGGGATTTGAACCCCCGACCATCTGGTCCGGAACCAGGCGTTCTGTCCGCTGAACTAGCCGCCCTCGAATGATTCTAACGGAGGGGCCGGTATAACGATTGTGAACCGCGCGGAACAGATACGGTTGCGGTATCACCAGTATCCGCCGAGCGAAGCGAGGGGATTCACGGGCGCGAACGGAGTGAGCGCCCGCCTTTTTTGGTCCAGATTTTTTGGCCTGCGAGGGACCAGAGGTCCCTCGGGCCGTGCGAACGGGCGCGAAGCGCCCGTGAGCAGACGGGTTTGAGAGCGGCTTCGCCGCTCGAGGACCCCGTGAAAAAAGGTGGGTTAGGGCTGTTCGCCCGTTTCGAGCGTGAACGAGTCGGTCGGGTACGCGGTACAGGTCAGACAGTACCCCTGGTCCATCTCGTCTTCGTTGAGCGTATCGTTGTTGCTGTGGCGGACGTAGTCCTGAGCCGAGCCATCCTCGACGTGGCCGGCACAGGAGAGACAGGAGCCTTCGCGGCAGGCGTACGGCATGTCCCAGCCCTGCTCTTCGCCCATGTCGAGGATGTTCTCGTTGTTCGCGATCTCGATCGTCTCGCCCTCTTTCGCGAACTCGATCTCGTAGACCTCGACCTCGTCGTCCGGAATCGCGTCGGGGTCGAAGCCCGCGTCCTCTTCTTCCTCGCCCTCTTCGAGTTCACCCTCGGTTCCGGCTGCGACGGCGCCCGCCGGGACGCCACCGCCACCGATGGACCGGTTCATCGGCTCGGGGAAGCTCGTCTCGGGAACGCTCGCCGCACGCTTTTCCAGAACCTTCTGGGAGATGTCGTCGTTGGGCTCCCAGCCAGTGCCCTTCGAGTAGTGCATGGCGACCGCGATGAACGTCAGCGCGGCCCCGAGCGCGATACCCACGATTTGCTCAGCCATGTCCGGCGCTACGCAATACTGGTTTAACTAACTGACGTTATCTCCGAGCGACCCCTCACCGCCGCCGCGAGCGCCGATAACGGCGATTCTACGCAGGAGAACTGCCCTACCGACGAGTTTCCACCGGTAACCCGACTCACCGACCCAGGACCGGTCGTTCGACCGCCTACTCCTCCCGGCGCTTGACTTCGTGGCGACCGAAGCCGTACCGCAGCCGGTTGGCCAGCCGCCGAGAGAAGCGTCCCTCCCCGTCGCCGGTCGCCCGCGAGTTGAACCGCTCGGTGAGCGCCTGGTAGATCAGCGGTACCGGCACTTCCTGTTCGAGCGCCTCCTGGACGGTCCAGGTGCCAGTCGAGCCCCCAGCGACGTGGTCGGCCACGTCGCCCAGATCCGAGCCTTCCTCGCGGAACGCTTCCTCGCAGAGTTCCAGCAGCCACGAGCGGATGACGGCACCGTTGTTCCACGTGCGCGCGACGGCTTCCAGATCCAGGTCGAACCGGCCGTTCGCGAGCAGCTCGAAGCCCTCGCCGTAGGCCTGCATCAGCGCGTACTCCACGCCGTTGTGGACCATCTTGACGTAGTGGCCCGACCCCGCCGGCCCCATCCGGTCGTGACCTTCCGGGCCGGTGGCGACGGCGTCGAAGACGGGCGTCAGTTCCTCGTAGGCCCACTCGGGGCCGCCAATCATGAGCGAGAAGCCGAGTTCCGCGCCCGCGGGACCGCCGGAGGTTCCGCAGTCGAGGAAGGCGGCGTCCGTCTGCTCGGCGCGTCGGAGCGAGTCCTGAAAGTTCGAGTTGCCGCCGTCGACGATCACGTCCGAATCGTCCACGTGGGGCGCGAGCTCGTCCAGCGCGGCGTCGACGGGATCGCCCGCGGGAACCATCAGCCAGATGCGCTTGTCGTCGCCGAGCTGGTCGGCGAGGTCCGTGAGGGAGTCGGCGGGGTTCGCGCCCGCGTCCGCCGCGTCCGCGACGGCCTGTTCGTCCACGTCGAAGGCCGTCACGTCGTGACCAGCGTCCATGACGCGGTCGACGACGATGCGGCCCATCCGCCCGAGACCGATAACACCGAGGTGCATACCCGTCAATCCGAGAGCACGGAAGTCAGAGTTGTGGTTTCACCCGGCCGCCCCGGGCGATCACTGCCGCTGGCTTACGCGATGTCGCCGGCGTACACGTTCGCCGTGAACGTGTCCCCGAGGATGTCGACCTCGTGCTGGTCGACCTGCTCGAAGTGCCGTTCGTAGAACGCGTTCCCGACCTCGTTTTCGGCGAGCACCGAGTCTCGCACCCGTTCGATCCCCTGCTCGGCGAGGAAGTCAGTCGCCTCCGCCAGCAGGCGGCTGCCGATCCCTTCGCCCCAGTACTCGGGGTCGACGTACACGCTCACTTCGGCGTCGGCGTCTCCCTCCTCGCCCGGTTCGCCGTTGGCGTAGCCGACCACCTCGTCGTCGTCGGTCGCCACGAACAGTTCCGCCACCGACGAATCGATGACTGACTGCAGCGACTCCTCGGCGTAGCCGCCCTCCAGCATCGCGTTCACTACCTCGTCCCCGAGAACACCCTCGTAGGCCGCGTCCCACGACCGGCGCGCCACCGCCTGGATCGCCCCGACGTCTTCCGGTTTCGCCGTCCGCACCGTGATATTCGACGCCATACCACATAGTAGTTCCACGGCGAGCCAAATCAGTGTGCCCGTGCGTGCCGTGGAAGCGAAAAGTTATACACTCGACCGGGCAAAGCCACGGATATGGGCCTGATGTCGTCGGGAGTACGGTAGCAGGGGACCAGTCGCTCGTCTTTTGGACCCACCGACGACCAGCGCATTCGCAACTATGAGTGAGTTACCCGACAGCTACGACCCGGACAGCGTCGAGCCGAAGTGGCGCGACCAGTGGCAGGAGATGGACGTCTACGAATACGAGGGGAACGGGGACACCGACTACGTGGTGGACACGCCGCCGCCGTACCCGACCGGCAACCTCCACATCGGCAACGCCCTGGGCTGGTGTTACATGGACTTCGCCGCCCGCTATCACCGCCTCCAGGGCGACGACGTGCTCTTCCCACAGGGGTGGGACTGCCACGGGCTGCCGACCGAGGTGAAAGTCGAGGAGAACAACGACATTCACCGGACGGACGTCCCGCGCGACGAGTTCCGCGAGATGTGCATCGAGCACACCGAGGACCAGATCGACGCGATGAAAGAGACGATGCACACGCTCGGGTTCTCCCAGGACTGGAATCACGAGTTCAAGACCATGGATCCCGAGTACTGGGGCACCACCCAGCGCTCGTTCGTCGAGATGGCCGACGACGACATGGTCTACCGCGACGAGCACCCCGTCAACTGGTGTCCCCGCTGTGAGACCGCCATCGCCGACGCCGAAGTCGAGACCGAAGAGGGCATCGACGGCACGCTCTACTACATCACTTTCGCGGGCGCGGACGAAGACACCGAGGACATCGAGATCGCGACCACTCGCCCGGAACTGCTGGCGGCGTGTGTCTCGATGGCCGTCCACCCGGACGACGAGCGCTTCGAGGACCGCATCGGCGACACCTTCGAAGTCCCGCTGTTCGGCCAGGAAGTCGAACTCATCGCCGACGAGGAGTCCGACCCCGACTTCGGGACCGGCGCAGTGATGATCTGTACCTTCGGGGACAAACAGGACGTGACCTGGTGGGCCGAACACGACCTGGACCTCCGGATGGTGTTCACCGAGGACGGCCACCTCAACGAGGACGCCGGCGAGTACGCCGGCCTCACGATCGAGGAAGCCAAAGAAGCGATCGTCGACGAGCTCGACGAGGAGGGGTACCTCAACGACACCGAGCCGACCGAACAGGCCGTCGGGCAGTGCTGGCGATGTGACACGCCCATCGAGATCCTCTCGAAAGAGCAGTGGTTCGTCGAGGTCGACCAGGACGACATCCTGAGCAAGGCCGACCAGGTCGACTGGATTCCCGAGCACATGTACGACCGGCTCGAGGACTGGACCGAGGGCATGGACTGGGACTGGGTCATCTCCCGCCAGCGCGTGTTCGCCACGCCCATCCCCGCGTGGTTCTGCACGAACGAAGACTGCGACCACATCCACGTCGCCGGCCCCGACGAACTCCCAGTCGACCCCACCGACGAGGACCCGGCAGTCGAGGAGTGTCCCGAGTGTGGCGGCGACGAGTGGACCGGCGAGACCGACGTGATGGACACGTGGATGGACTCCTCGATCACGCCGCTGTACGTCCGCGGCTGGCCCGAGGCCGACTTCGAGCCGACCACCCTTCGGGAACAGGGTCACGACATCATCCGCACGTGGGCGTTCTACACCATCCTGCGCGTCTCGGCCATCGAGGACGAGATCCCGTGGGAGGAAGCGCTCATCAACGGGATGGTGTTCGGCGAGGACGGCAACAAGATGTCCAAGTCCCGTGGTAACTTCGTCCAGCCCGAAGAGGCCGTCGAGGAGTACTCCGCCGACGCGTTCCGCCAGGCGATGGCGCTGGGTGGCCAGCCCGGTTCCGACATCCAGTTCCAGTGGAAGGAGGTCAAGTCCGCCTCGAAGTTCGGCACGAAGATCTGGAACATCACCCGCTTCGCCACGGGCCACTTAGACGAGGAGGGCCCGACCGCGGAGGACCCGGCGTACCGCGACGCCGACAAGTGGATCCTCTCGCGGACCTCACAGGTCGCCGACACCGTCGCCGAGCACATGGACGAGTACCGCTTCGACGCCGCGATGCGCGAGCTTCGCGAGTTCATCTGGCACGACCTCGCCGACGACTACCTCGAACTCATCAAGGGCCGCCTGTACGAGGGGCGTCCCGGCGAGCGCAACGCCGCTCGGAAGGCACTGGAGACTGCGCTCACGTCCGCGCTGCGGATGCTCTCGCCCTTTTCACCGTTCCTCACGGAGGAAGCGTACGACGCGATCCCCTCGACGGAGGGGAGCGTCCACGCCGCCGACTGGCCCGAGATCGACATGCACGACGAGGACGCCGAACTCGCTGGCGAACTCATCGCCGACGTGGCCTCGACGATCCGGGGCTGGAAGTCCGACGAGGGCATGGCGCTGAACGCCGAACTCGACAAGGTCGAGGTGTTCCCCGACGAGACGCCCGAGCGGGCCGTCGACACGTACGACCTCTCGGAGGCCGTCAACGCGCCGGTCCACGTGCTGAAGGGCGAGCCGGCCGTGGAACTCGTTCCCGTCGAAGTCGACCCCGACCACAGCGTCATCGGCCCGGAGTTCCGCGACAAGGCCGGTCAGGTCGTCGGCGCGCTCGAAGGAGCCGATCCCGGCGAAATCAAACAGCAGCAACAGCTCGACGGCGAAATCGAACTCGACCTCGGCGACGAAGTGGCCGTGGTTCCGGGTGACGCCGTCGACGTCCGCGAGGAACACCGCGCCGAATCCGGCGAGGAAGTCGAAGTCATCGAGAGCGACCAGGCGACGATCCTGGTCTACGACGAGTAGGCAGAGCCCGGCAGTTGCAGGCCCCGCGTTTTTCCACGTTCGTCGGTTTGTTCCCAGGAGCGCATGCCCCATCAGCACGGAACGCCACACCCACACCACGGGAACCAGCAGTCACAGCGCCAGCAGGCGAACGCTCACACCGGACGCGGAACCCACCGCGGCCACAGCGGCCAGCGACACGTCCAGCAACACACCCGGGAGAACCAGCAGCACGACAGCCGCCAGCAGCAGGCCTCGGGACAGCAACACTGGCAGCAACGCCAACAGCGGCAACCGCGTGGCCACTCCCAGCAACACCAGCAGCAGGGCCAGCAGACCGGTCACGCCGAGGGATTCGGAAGCGAGCCCCAGGGCAACGACCAGCGACGGTCGATCCCCCAGCGCGGCCCCGGTGAACGACGGCAAACCGAGATCCGCTCGACGAAGTCGACGAGCAATCCCCGAGAGGGGAGCCAGCGCGGCGAAGACAGCGTGCAGGGCGTCTCGGGACGGGCCGGCGGCCAGTACGGCGACCTGCACGGCCACCACCGGACCCAGACCCAGCAGGCCGGCTTCCACGCCGAGGACCGGTACGCCGGCGAGGGGATGAGCACGCAGCAACACCGATTCGGAAGCCGCCAGGGGCACGGGACGCGCCGCCGGGACCCGCACCACGGCCAGTAAGCCGCCGCCCTTGTACCCAGGCCGTCGTCTTCTCTCGAGCGAACACCACACGGATCGAGTGACCCTCGTCGTTTTTGTCACGCCGACCGCATCCACGGGTATGGACGAACGCGTACACGCACACGCCGAGACGCTGGTGGACTGGAGCGCCCGCATCGAATCGGGCGACGACGTCGTGCTCCGCGTTTCTGAGGGTGCCCACGACCTGGCAGTCGCCGTCGCCGAGCAACTGGGTGAGCGCGGCGCGAACCTCGTGACGGTCTACGACTCCGCGGAGGTCAGCCGCGCGTATCTCACGGCCCACGACGGGGAGTTCGAGGCCGATCCCGAGTACGAGCGCTCCCTCTATGAACAGGCGGACAGCGTCCTCTCGCTGGGCGGTGGCCGGAACACGACCGCCCTGGCCGACGTCCCGGGAGAGCGACGGCAGGCGGCCGGGAAAGCCCACGAGGGGATTCGCGAGGCGCGACTGGCGACCGACTGGGTCTCGACGGTCCACCCCACCCGTTCGCTCGCCCAGCAGGCCGGCATGGCCTACGAGGAGTACCGGGACTTCGTCTACGACGCCGTCCTCCGGGACTGGGAGTCGCTCGCCGAGGAGATGGGCCGACTCAAGGACATCCTAGACGACGGGGAAGAGGTACGGATCGTCGGCGAGGGAACGGACGTCACGATGTCGATCGCCGACCGGATCGCAGTCAACAGCGCCGCCTCAGTGGCGTACGATTCGCACAACCTTCCCAGCGGCGAGGTGTTCACCGCGCCCGCCGACACCGAAGGCGAGGTCACCTTCGACGTGCCGATGACGATCAACGACCGGCGCGTCCGAGACGTCCACCTCGTCTTCGAGGACGGCGAAGTCGTCGACTACGACGCCCAGCAGGGCGAGGACGTCATCACAGAACTGCTCGACACGGACGCCGGTGCCAAGCGACTCGGCGAACTCGGCATCGGAATGAACCGCGGTATCGACCGTCCCACGGACACGATCCTCTTCGACGAGAAGATGGGCGGCACCGTCCACATGGCGCTCGGCCGCGCCTACGGCGCGAACTTCCCCGAGGGCCACGAGGACGAGCAGAACGAGTCGGCCGTCCACGCCGACCTCATCACCGACATGGGCGAGGGGTCCCGGATGGAAGTCGACGGCGAAGTCGTCCAGCGGGACGGGTCGTTCCGGTGGGAGGAGGGGTTCGGAGGGTAGCGCAGTCGAGCAGCGAGAGACCTCGAAACAACGAACGGCGAGCGAAGCGAGCCGTGAGTAGCGAGGGTGAGCAGCGCGAGCGAGCCCGAGAACCGGTCAAGTGACAGTCGTGGTCGAAAGTGCCGGGGAGCACACGCCAGAACCCACGCGCAGGTGCCGTCGCTCGCGAGCGTAAAGTGTGGCTGAGGGGAGTAAGCCCCCTTCTGTTCGTCCCGGCATTCGGCTGAGCATCCACGCCATCCCCGGAAGCCGGGGTTCGCCGAGCGAGGCTCGACGGCGGTGTCCGGGCTACCTACGGCGCGGACTTGCACCAGTGAGGTTTCGCCGTTCCATCCGTTCTCCGCGGTCCGCGTGCCCAAAGGGCACGGTACGGCGTGGCGGTGAAACCGCCACGCGCGCTCGGTGGGTTAACTCCCCGTCTCTTCGCCGAGTGGCTCGATCCGGGTTCGCGCACCTCATCGCTCACGCGGAGTGGTCTCGTTTCTGTTCCAGAGCCAGCGGTCTCCCGCTCCGGGTTTGCACCCGGTCACCTGCCCGAATGGTGGGGGGACTTTCCTCATGCCCGGTCCGAACGGACCGTAGTGCGGCGTCGACCGCCGATCCGAGCGGGCCAGGCACGGGAGCCAGGCTCCCTCTGCCAGCGACAGCTAGTCACCGACCGGGATTAAGCCGTTCGGTCAGGCGAGCAAAAACGATGGGTAGCGATACCACAGCACATGGAATCTGAAGGGACACGTTGAAACGGCTGGTCGTCATAGAAGTGACAATGCCAGGGGCAGCCGCTGAACTGACGCCGACGGATGGAACCCGAGCCGTGGAACTGGCTCGCAACGCCGTCGAAACGTTCGTCGAAAACGGTGCACGAGAGCAACTGGGCAGCATGCGGGACGCCTTCTACACGCGGACCGGGGCGTTCGTCCGTCTGGAGAAGACCCGCGGACGCGGGCAGCTCCGGGGCTGTGCAGGGAGCTACGACTGGAGCGACCACCTGGGCGAAGCGCTCGTCGACGCCGCCATCGGCGCCGCCAGCGGTGACTCCTGCGGGTCGGCCGTCGACGCCGCCGAACTCGACACGCTGCGGGTCTCGGTCTGTATCGTGGGCAACGTCGTGCTGACCGACGATCCGCTCGCCGACCTCGAACTCGGCCGCCACGGCGTCGCCGTCGAGAACGGGAGCAATCGCGGCTGGCTCTACCCGACGGTCCCAGTCGAGAACGACTGGAGCGAAGCCGAGTACCTCGACCGCGCCAGCCGGAAAGCCGGTCTCCCGCCGACCGCCTGGGAGGACGACGACACGATGGTCACGCTGTTCGAGGGCCGCGTCTTCCGCGAGCGCGACCCCAACGGCGCCGTGCAAGAACTCCGCGTTTAGATCAGCGGCCGAGCGCGACACTCGAACGCAGTTTTTCGCGGACGAACACGACACTCGCGAACTACAGGACTGTCGTCAGAGCTGACAGCACGGCCGGTTGGCGTCGTCAGGGCAGCGAAAAGCAGGTACGCGAAGGGCGTGTGACTCGCCCGAAGCGTCAGCGGGTCGTCCATCGCCACTTCACCCCCGTGGAGCGGGTGCGTCAGTTAGGCCGCCGTGACGTTCGTGGTCTCACCCTCCGTCGTGTTCTCCGGTGCCTGGCCGTCGTCCGGCGACGCGGTCTCGTTGCCAGCGGTTTCCTCGCTGTCGTCGCTCGGCGTCACGTCGCTGACGGCGTCACCGAGCGACCCGTCGAGGTCGCCACCGACGAACTGCCGGATCAGGTCGTGAATCTCCGCGACGTGGTCGGGCACCTGACTCGGTAGATCCGTGGGCGGTCCACGCTTGTCAGCGGCTGCGGCGCCGTGACCGCGGGCAGACGGGTTCGCCGCGGCGTCAGCTCGCTCGTCGCTCGACTGATTCTCGTGGTTCGTCTCGCGATTCGCCGCATCGTCGGCGGCGTCGTTCGCGCCCGCGTCCACGGGAGCGTTCCCCGGGAGCGCGGCGGCTGTTCCTGCAAAGACCAGCAGTGCGGCCAGTGCGACCGCGAGTAGTGTGGTCGATTTCATCGTTGCCTCCACCCGAGTCACAGTGGCGACGCCATCTTGAAGGGGGTAAACCGCAAAGCCGACTTTCGGCAGTTTGAGCGCCAGTTAACCGATTTTAACGTCGATTAAACCGACTTAATCCGGGTGAAACGGCCCGGGAGACAGAACAGGCGGGAGAGCGCGGGTGCGTCACTCGGGCGCGGCGAAGTCGACGCGGTCGGCGTCGGTCAGCGCGCGCTCGCTCGCGTCGTCGATGTCGAACTCGCGGACGATCTCCCCGTCGCGGACGAGGGGTTCGAGGAGTTCCTCGCCGTCGACCGGGCCGTCGCGGTCGGCGAGCCCGACGTGGTGGCCGCCGTCGAGCGTCCGGTAGACCTGCTTCGCGCCCGAGAGTTTGCCTCGCTTGGCCGCGGGTTCGCCGTCGACCTCGACGATGTCCAGCGCGAAGTCGATGGGCTCGGCGTTGCTGACGTAGCCGCCGACGCCGAACCCCTCGACCACGTCCGAGAGGTGGCGCAGTTCCGCGGGGCCGAGACCGCCGCTGGCGAAGATGCCCACGTCCTCGAAGCCGCGGGCGTCGAGTTCCCAGCGCACCTCCTTGATGATGTGGCGGAAGTCGCCCCGGCGCGACCCGGTCGTGTCCAGGCGGACGCTGTCCAGCGCGTCGACGGCTTCGGCCGCGCGAATGGACTCGTCTTTCTCGTCGGAGTAGGTGTCACAGAGGGCGACCCGCGGCACGTCGGGGCCGGCGGCCTCGTCGAACGCCTGCCAGGCGGCCTCCTGGTTACCCCTGCCGAAACAGATCACGAGCGCGTGGGGCATCGTGCCGCTGGCCTCTCGACCCAGTACGTCCCCGGCAGCGACGTGTGAGATGCCGTCGAGCCCGGCGACGAGCGCGCCCCGCTCGACGACCGCCGCGATCGAGGGGTGGACGTGGCGCGCGCCGAAACTCAGTACGAGCGATTCGGGAGCCGCCCGGCGCGCGCGCAGGGCGTTGGTCGCGATGCCGGACGCGTGGGAGAGGAATCCGAGGAGTGCGGTCTCGAAGACGCAGAACTCGCGGTAGCTCCCCTCGATGCGGAGCACCGGCCCCCCGTCGAACAGCTGGCCTTCCCGGAGGGCGTCCACGTCGACGTCGTGGCCTTCCAGCAGGTGTGCGGCGTCTTTGACGCCGGCGAACACCTCGAACTCGCCGGTCGGGAACTGGTCGGCGGTGACTTCCGCGACGACCCGCGGGTTCACGCCCTCGTGGTCGAGTGCCGCGACGGTCCGGTCGAAGTACGCGTCAGTGGCGCGTCCCTCCCGGATCGCGGCCGGCGGGACGATGTCGAAGTCGGTCATACTACACGATTTCAGCCGGCAGCGAAAAAGATGCCCGGTGTACCGCTTGGGCGTCAGTCCGGCGCGTGAACGGCGTCCAGGTCCCCGACGGTCGGCGCGTTGACGACCCGGACGCGGGTCCCCTCGCGAGTCACGCGGAAGGCGTCGCCGAACGGATCCGATTCGGGCAGGACGTACGTGGCGTTTGTCGGCTGGGTCACCGAGCGGTCGGCGAGGATCGCCCGGTAGGCCCCGGCGAACTCTCGGGCGTCAGCACGGGTGTCCCAGGCCGTCTGCCAGACGTAGCCGTAGCGGTCGCCGTTCCGGTAGGGCACCACCGTGTCACCGGCCCACCCCGCCGACAGCGGGTGGTCGTAGTCGTACGTGTCGTGTGTCGTGCGGTTCACCTGCCCGTTGGCCCAGAACGTGGCGTAGATGGCCGCTTCACCCACCGTCTCGCCGACAGGCTCGCGGTCGAACCGCTCCCACTCCCCGTTCGACCGGTCGGGAACCGTGACGGTCCGCGGCCGCTCGTCCGGGTACGCGTCGGGGTGGATCACCTGCTCGCTGCTCGTGGGATACCGGTCGTAGAGGGCGTCGACGCCGGCCCACCCTTCTCGGTCGTGGACGCTCGCGACGAACGACTCGCCGGCAGCGTACGGCGCGTACATGGTCAGGAACACGCCTCTGTCGAACCCGGCCAGATCGTCCTCGGTCCGGTTCGGGCGGGGAAGACAGTCCCAGGACCGCTCACAGCGCTGCTCGTACTGGGCGGCGACGTAGTTGGCGTCGCCCTCGACGACGCCGTTGCGGCCGCGGCGTCGGTCCTGGGTCCGCGGGTACTCGTCGAGACCGAACTGCTGGTCCTGGAGCGCGTGGACGAGTTCGTGGGCCAGCGTCCACCGGTCGACGGTCGGCGTCTCGGCGTCGCTGACGAGCACGATCGCCTCCTCGCCGGGGTCGTAGAACCCACGGACGCTGGCGTCGAAGGTCGCCCCGAACGCGCTGCTGACGGTGGTGTCCTCGCCGACGAGCAACAGCGCTTCCCAGACCTGTTCCCGCCAGTGGTCGGTGCCCGTCTCGTTCTGGCCGCCGTACTGTTCGCGGTACTCGGCGCGGGAGATCACCTCGACGCCGACCGAGCGCTCGAACTCCAGGCCGCGAATCCGCTCGACGCGCGCCATCGTTCGCGCGACGACCGCCTCGCGTTCCCGCTCGGTGAGGCCGTCAGAGGCGTCGACCGAGAGTTCGTCGTCGTACCAGTAGCCGTTCTCCCAGCCCCGCTGGTCGGCCGCGGGGTCTGGGCGAACGTCGGCGGTCGTCGGCGCGTTACACCCCGCCAGGACGAGCAGGCCAGCGAGTCCGACCAGCAGGAGGCGGCGCCCGATCACGGCTCAGGAACCGTCCCTGACGTCGCCGAGGTCGTCGACCGTCGGTGCGTTCACGACGGTGACCGTCGCGCCGTCTCTCGTGACGCGGAACGCGTCCGCGAAGCGGTTCCCGTCGGGAACGGTCCAGGTGTTCGCCCGGTCGGTCCGCTCGCCGCCCCAGTACCGGAGCAGTTGTCGGTAGCCGCTCGCGAACTCGCGGGCGTCACCGGCTGACTCCCACTCGATGCGCCAGACGTACGCCGTCTCGTTGGCGTCGGTGTCGGGGTTGCGATACACGTGCATGCGGTCGCCCTCCCAGCCGCTCGTCACCGAGAGCCCGTAGTCGTACGGGTCAGAGCGGTCGATCTCGCCGCCCTCGACGTTGAGGAACTGTCTGGGCTCGATCACCGGCTGGCCGCGGTCGGCGTAGGCCGTGTACGCGAACATCGCGCTCAGCGCCGACTGCCCCAGCGTCGCGTAATCGGGGCGTTGGCCGTTGGGAGTCTGCGGGTCGGGCCGGACGCGCTCCCAGCCGTTCGTCGCCGAATCCCGCAGTTCGACCGCGACGGGGTCGTCAGCCGGGTCCGTGTAGCGGTCGGGGTAGATGACCTGCTCGGCGCTGGTCGGCGGACTCGCGAACGCGTCGTCGACGGCGCTCCACCCGCCCTGCTCGTACAGGTGTGAGACGAATCCCGGACCGTCGCTGTACGGGAAAAACTCCAGGAAGTAGATACCGAAGTGAAGGTCCGACGACTCCTGGCTACCCGACGAACCGTCGACGCACTCCCATTCCCCACCGCAGCGATCCTCGTAGCGCTGTTGAACGTAGTTGGCTTCGCCCTCGACGACGCCGTTCTGGGCGTTGTATCCGTCCCGGGTGCTCGCCCGCATCGTCGAGAGGTTGTGGCGCTGGTCCTGCAGTGCGTGGACGAGTTCGTGGGCCAGCGTGCCCTCGCCGTCGAGGGTGGGCTGTCCGCCGTCGGCGACGAGCTTGATGGTCCCGTTCTGGGGGTCGTAGTAGCCCAGCACGCTCGCCCCCATGTTCTGGCGCTGGACGGCCAGGGCGTCCCGGCGTTCGCCGACGAAGAACATGGCCTCGAACTTCGCGTTGTCGAAGGTCCGGAACGTCCGGGTGTAGTTGCCCGCCTGAGCGGCCCGGTACTCCTCGCGCGAGATGATCTCGACGGGGACCGACTGGTTGAACTCCGCGTCGCGGATGTATTCGATTCGGGCCATCGACCGCGCGACGACCGCCTCGCGCTCGCTCGCGTTCAGTCCGTCCTCGTTGGTCACGTCGAGAGTCCCGTTGTGCCAGTGACCGTTCTCCCAGCCGACGACGTCCGCGGTCGGGTCCGGGGGCGCCTGCGACCCGCCGAGGAGATTGCAGCCAGAAAGGACGACCAGGACGACGAGCACCAGCCAGGGGGCCTTGCGCATACGCCAGCCAGGAGGCCCGGCGGCAAAAATTGACCGCACTCCGGCGGAGACGGCCCGTCGACCACGAGTCGGGAAACGGTTTTTCCGGGCGGGTCCGTACCCTCGCACATGGAGTTCGACACCGAGACCACGGCGCTGGTGGTAGTGGACATGCAGAACGGCTTCTGCCACCCCGAGGGGAGCCTCTACGCGCCCAAGAGCGAGGGCGCCATCGAGCCCGTCAGCGAACTGGTCGAGCAGGCACGGGATGCGGGCGTGCAGATCGTCTTCACGCGCGACGTCCATCCGCCGGAACAGTTCGAGGACGCGCACTACTACGACGAGTTCGACCGCTGGGGCGAACACGTCGTCGAGGGGTCGTGGGAGGCCGAACTCGTCGACGAACTCGACGTCCGCGACGAGGACCTCGTCGTCGAGAAACACACGTACGACGCCTTCCACGAGACGGAACTCGACGGCTGGCTGTCCGCACGCGGGATCAGGAACCTGCTCTTCTGCGGAACGCTGGCGAACGTCTGCGTGCTGCACACGGCCGGGAGCGCCGGCCTCCGCGACTACCGGCCGGTGCTCGTCGAAGACGCGATCGGAGCGATCGAAGACGACCACAAGGAGTACGCCATAGAACACGCCGACTGGCTGTTCGGCGAGGTCGCGCGGCGCGAAGATCTCGCGTTCGTCTGAACGGACCCGTCAGTTCTCGACGCGGAATACGCCCTGGCCGGTGGCGATCGATTCCATGTTCCCCGTGGCCGTCCGGCTCTCGACGGTGATGGTGGCGATCGCAGACGTCTCCCGCATCTCGACGACTTCCGCGTAGCCGGTGAGGTCGTGGACCGCGTCGTGGAGAAAGTTGACGTTGATGTTCAGCGGTTCCACGAGGTCGTTGACTGGATCGTCGAGCGTCGTCCGGATCGCGAGTTCCCCCGTCTGCTCCATCAGCGTCGTGACGATCCCGTTGTGCACCGTCGGCGGGGTCTCCTCCTCGTCGGTGAACTTCTCGTCGAACGGGATGGTCAGCTTCGATTTGCCGTACTGGATGTTCTGCATCTGCACCCCGAGCCACGAGAGATAGCCGTTCTCGCGCTCGACGGACATGCGTAACATCACCGGCGCGCCCTCGGGAAGATCGTTGGCCATGTGTTGTGTTACCGCTACGATGTCATCTGACTTTTACTCACTGGTAATCATATACGGACTGAGATATTCTCGGAGACGGCGGTCGAACGCCGACGTGTCCGACTCAGTGAGCCACGCAGCAATCCAGCCTCCAACCAGGGGGAGACGGCACGTTGACGCGAGTAATCGGCTGCGTGCTGCAGAAATACGGAGGGGTCTCGCGGCCGTTAGCTCTCGTCACGATGCCCACCGAGAGACGGCGGCCGACCCGCGACAAGTATCGGGAGGCGCAGTTCTTCCTCCAGCGACTAGAGCGGGCCGACGACGGCCACGTTCGCAACGTCCGGAGCCAGACCGACAAAGACGAGTTCCGGTACTACTGCAGTGCCTTCGCCAGCGCAGTCGACGAGATCCACACCCACGTCGAGCGAGTCGACGAAGATCACCCGGCGTTCGAGGAGTGGGCCGCAGACCGGCCGCTCCGCGACCTCCACCAGTTCTTCGCCCAGCGAGCGAACGACGTGATCGACGTCCGGCCGGCCGACCGGCAGGAACCCGACAGCGGCCCCAGAGGGACGACCGGGCTCACCGTCGAATCGACTGTCGGACAGTACTGTCTCGGCGACGACGGGGTGCCGGACACGCTCGCGATGGAGTACGGGAGCGGACGCGACGAGGGCGGACTCTCGGTGACCGACCTGGCCGAGGCGTATCTGGATCACGTCGACGCGTGGCTGGCCGAGCTGGACGCCGAAACCAACGACACCGACGCTCCAGACGAAGGGTAACGCCCCACCGCTCACGCACTGTCTATCGACACCGTCACGTCCTCGCCGACGGCGAAGGACTGCTCCGGACAGACCAGTTTCACGCCGAACGCCTCCCGCGCGAGAAACAGCGAGAGCCCGGTGATCGGCCGGCCGTTGGCGCGAACGGTCACGTCGTCCCAGGCGACCGTCCGGCCCTCCGCGGTCCCGACGCGCTGGCCGGCGAGCGTCACCGGCCCGTCCGCCCCGCCGAGGGCACCCCCGCCGTCGTAGTGGGGCAGGCCGCCGTCGAGGACGCAGTCCCCGCCGTCGACGCCAACGAAGTAGTCGCCCGGTGCAGGGTGTGCCGGCGCGTCGAGGACGGCGTACGTCTCGGCGGTCTCGACGACCGTCCCGTGGCCGTCCCACTGGCAGGGGCGAACGTCCACGTCGACCGCGACGGGGAGCGAACCAGACGCACGGTACGGGTTGGCGTCGGGGTCGCGGAATCCCAGGTGGACGTGGTTGTCGACCCAGGGGGCGAAAAAGCCAGAGCGGACGAGCCGCCCCAGGGAGTCACCGACGGCGACGTGATCGCCGGGTTCGACGGTCGGCTCGACGTGGAGGACGCGAGCGACGTACTCGTCGGTCTCGATCAGGACGAGGTGGTCGTGGGGGCCGGCGTAGGGTTTCGGCGGGGCGTCGACGGTCCGGGTGTCGAGCACCTCGCCGGCGACCGGTGAGGGAGCCGTCCCGTCGCCGTCGGGGTAGAGGTCGATCGCACAGCCGCGGTCGTGGGCCGTGTAGGGGGAGTTGTACAGCGAAACGCGCGGGTAGCGACCGACGACGTCCCCGTCGAGCGTGACTGCCATCGACCCGGCGTTGGCGGGGCGGCCGCTTGAACCTCTCGACCGGCCCGCGAGGACGGCAGCGAACGCGGGTCCCGAGGCGTCAGACCCATATTATCCGGGACCCGAGAGGAAGCCATGCGCGTGGTTCGGGGTCGCGGTGACGACATCGAGGCCGACAGGTCGGTCACCCAGCGACTGCTCGCGTGGGCCGGCACCGCCGGTGAGCCGGCGGTCCGCGTCTGGCGCCCCCACCGACAGGTCGCGTTCGGGCCGCGAGACGCCAACAGCGACGGCTACGAGCAGGCCCGACAAGCCGCAGCGGACCAGGGGTACGCCGTCTCCGAGCGCCAGGTCGGCGGCCGCGCCGTCGCTTACACCGGCGACACCATCGCCTTCGCCCGCATCGAACCCACCGACGACGGCCGCCAGGGCATCGAGGAACGCTACGCCGCCGTGCGCGTGGACATCAGGGACGCCCTCCGGGAACTCGGTGTGGATGCCGACCGCGGCGAACCCGACGAGACGTTCTGCCCGGGGAGCTACTCGCTGCAGGCACCGGGCGGCAAACTCGTCGGCATCGCCCAGCGCGTCACCGGCGACGCGGTGCTGGTGGCCGGCCTGATCGTCGTCGACGGTCACGACGAGATCGCCGACGTGCTCGATCCAGTGTACGACGCGCTCTCGATATCGTTCGACCCGGACACGGTCGGGAGCATCGAGCGCGGCGGCGGGAAAGTCGATCCCGTCGCCATCATCATGCGCGTCGAGGACGCGCTGGTCGGCGACCACCTCGGTACCGTGGAGTGGGTCGACGATCTTGCGACTGTGGAGTGGACCGGTGAGTGAGCGGTCCCGAACGAGAAGTACGTTCTGCCGCTGACGCGGGAGCGCTATCAGCGTTGGCCCTGCGACAAACGTAGTGCACCGTCCGCGAGATTTACCACCCACCCACCCCGAGAGTGGGTATGCTCATTCGGAACGCGACGCTCCCCGACGGACGGGAGCGCGACGTACTCATCGAGGGGGAGACCATCACGGAGATCGGCGAGGACTTAGAGATGCCCGACGCGGCCGACGAGCGGTTCGTCGACGCCAGCGACAAACGCATCATGCCCGGGATGATCGACACCCACGTCCACTTCCGCGAGCCGGGCTACTCCCACAAGGAGACCTGGGAGACCGGCAGCAAGTCCGCGGCCGCGGGCGGCGTGACGACCGTCGTCGACCAGCCCAACACGGACCCGCCGACGATCGACGGGGCGTCGTTCGACCAGAAGGAAGAACTGGCCGAGAAATCCCTCGTCGACTACGGCATCAACGGCGGCGTCACCGAGGAGTGGGTGCCCAGCGCCCTCTTCCAGCGGCCGATGTTCGCGCTCGGGGAAGTCTTCCTCGCCGACTCGACCGGCGACATGGGCATCAGCGTGGAGCTGTTCGCCAGCGCGGTCAAAACCGCCAACCGACAGGACACAGTGGTCACCGTCCACGCCGAGGACGCCAGCGAGTTCGAGCCGGGCTCGAAAGAGCGCGACGACGCGGACGCCTGGAGCGCGTTCCGCACCGCCCGCGCGGAGCCGGCCGCCGTCGAAGCGGCCGCCGAGGTCGCTGACCGACTCGACGCACAGGTCCACATCGCCCACACCTCCACGCCGGAGGGCATCGACACCGCGGCCGAACACGGCCTCACCTGCGAGGTGACGCCCCATCACATGTTCCTCTCGCGGAAGGACCTCCGCGAGCTGGACACGTACGGGCGGATGAACCCGCCGCTGCGCCGCGAGCGCCTCCGCAGGAAGGTGTGGGACCGCGTCGTCGACGGGACGGTCGACATCGTCGCGACCGACCACGCACCCCACACGAAAACGGAGAAAGACGCGAGCATCTGGGACGCGCCGTCGGGCGTGCCCGGCGTCGAGACCGCCCTCCCGCTCCTGCTCGAAGAGGCCCGCCAGGGCAACATCACCTACGAGCGGATCAGGGATCTGACCGCCTCGAACCCGGCCCACATCTTCGACCTCCCGACGAAGGGGCTCGTCAAGGAGGGGATGGACGCCGACCTCGTGCTGTTCGACCCCGATGACAGTCAGGAGATCCACGGCGACGACCTCCACTCCAAATGCGGGTGGACGCCGTTCGAGGGGAAACGGGGCGTGTTCCCGGAGCTGACGCTCGTTCGCGGACAGGTCGTCTACGAGCGCCACGGTCCGGAGACGCTGGTCCTCAAAAGCGAAACCGGAGAGACGGAGTCCGAATCCTTCGGCGGCCCGGTCGGCACCAACGTCCGGACCCTCGACCGCACGGCCGAGGAGTCCGGCGACGCAGAGACCAGCGACGCGGACGCCGAACCGTCACAGGACGAGTGAGCGACGCGCGGGCACGCAGCGGCTCGCAGTAGCCGCCGCTTACCGTCGATACACCCCACTCTTCGGACCATAACTAACCGACCAGCGCGGGGGAGTGTAGGTGATGGTGCGTCACTTGCCGGAAACGCTCTGGTGTAGCGCCAAGCACTACGCCATGCTCCAGCGGGACCGACCGACGGGGCCGGTCGACGAGGACGCGTTCGCGGAGATTCTCGACGCCTACGACGAAGACGAGGTGTTCGTCCACGTCGGCCTGAGCGACGTGAGTTCCGCCTTCGAGGGGAACCCCTACGAGTTCGTCGTCGACCACCTCGACGAACGGTTCGACGCGATCCTCACGCCAGCGTTCACCCAGTCGTTCCGCGATTCGGGGTACTTCCACCGGAAAGAGTCGGAGCCCGAACTCGGCGCGTTCGCCAGTCTCTTCTTCGACGACGCCGACTACCGGACGGCCGATCCCCTCCACTCGATCCAGGTGCGCGGCGATTACCGCTTCGAGAACTGCAACCACCGGGACACCTTCGGCCCCGACGGCTGTTACGCGAAACTCGACGACGACGACGTGCGCATCGTAAACGTCGGGACTCGCTGGCTCATCAGCACCCAGATCCACTACGTCGAGCGCGTCATGGACGTCCCCTACGTCGAGACCGTCGACGTCGAGGGGACGGTCTACCACGGCGGTGGCGACCACGAACAGGTCGCACAGACGACCTACGACAAGAACAAGTACCTCTACTACTGGGACCGGCTGAAACTCATGCGCGATCTGATGACCGACGGCGTCCTCGACCACTACGATCTCAACGGGCTGAAAGTCATCTCCGTCTCCGCCAGAGACCTCCGAACCGCGCTCGAACCGCGGATCGAGGACGATCCGTACTACGTCGTGAAATGAAAGTGGCTAGTCGTCGGCCTCGGCCGTCGTCCCGCTACTGTGGTCCTCGTCGCCTTCGAGTTCCCCGCCGCAGTGAGGGCACTCGTCGTGACGGAGGGCGGCGCTGTGTTCCCGGACCTGGCGCATGACGTCGGAGATGCGATCCTCGGCTTCGAGTTCCTCCTCGACGGAGAGTTCGACACCTTCGACTTCGAGCAGGAACTTCGCGACCTCGGTGGCCTCGTACATCACGTCGTCGAGTTCCTCGGCGGTGAAGAAGTCACACATTGCTCCGTAGAGGAAGGTCGCACCGGCCTGGCGGACCTTCTCCTCGAAGGAGGCGCGGGCCTGGTTGACCGCCTGGGGCGTGTACGTGTCCGTCATGAACGGTACGAGTTCGGGGAGGTTCTCGCCGATCTTGGTCATCTCGACGCCGGTCTCGGTGCGAAAGTCCGCACAGAGGCGGGCGATGGCCCACTCACGAGCGGTGATGTAGGTGCGCTCGCGGAGGAACTCGTTGGCGCGGTCGTACGTTCCGCCCTCGATTTTCTTGAAGCGGTCGTACTTTCGCACCTCTTCCGGAACGTCCGAATCCACTGCCTCGTCGGCAGGGGGAACGTCGGTCGCGACAGAATCGTCCTCGACGTCGTCCGGCGCGTCCGCGGCATCGTTCGTCTCCGGCACCGGGGTATCGGGCATACAGGCCATCTGTACTGCGGGTGAAAAAGCGTATCGGCGGCGTCTGACGCACGGCGGACGGTCGATGGGTAGTGGGTTTTTGGTTCGCGGGTGCAAGGGAGCGTATATGAACGTCTTGCTGGGTATCGACGGCAGCGATGTGTCGTTCGATGCACTCGACGACACGATCGCCCGGACGAACGAGACTGGTGACGACCTCACCGTCGCCATCGTCGACCGGGACGAGGTCGAGCTGGACCCCGACGAGATCGAAACGCGCGTCCGCGATGAGTTGGCTGACGCCGACCTCGATGCACCGATCGAGCGGCTGTCCGGACACCCGGGGAGCGAACTGGTCGAGCTCGCCGACGGCGACGGGTTCGACCGGCTGGTCATCCCCGGCGGAAAGCGAAGCGCCCTCGGGAAGATCCGCCTCGACGAGATGATCGAGTTCGTCCTGCTCAACGCCGAAACCACGGTGACTCTCATCAGATGACAGACCGATTCCCGGACGAGACCGCCGAATCGTTCCCCCGTCCCCCAGCGACGGTCACCGACAGGAACGACCGCGAGATACGGATTCGGATCGCCGACGGGGACGACGTCGACGCGCTGGTCGAGATGTACCTCGAGTTCGACCCCGAGGACCGCGCCCAGGGAATCCCGCCCGTCCGCGAGGAGCCCATTCGCACCTGGCTCGACAACCTGTTCGGAGCCGGCTGTCTGAACCTCGTGGCGCTCCACGACGACGAACCGGTCGGCCACGCGACGCTCGTCCCCGACGTCGAGGACACCTACGAGTTGGCGATCTTCGTCCTCCACACCTACCAGGGCGCCGGCATCGGGACGCTCCTCATCGAGCGCCTGCTCGGCTACGCCCAGGAACAGGACGTCGAGCGCGTCTGGCTGTCCGTCGAGCGCTGGAACGATCCCGCCATCGCGCTGTACAAGAACGTCGGCTTCGAGATGAGCAGCACCGAGAGTTTCGAGTTAGAGATGGGAATCAGACTCTAGACGGAGAGCACGGGCTGGCTGGCGTACATGAGAACGTACTCGGCGGCTTTGCCGAGGACCTCGTCGGGGTCGCCCGAGACGGGCTCGCGCGGAACGACCAGGAAGTCCGCATCGACCTCTTCTGCGGTGTCGAGGACGACGCTGCCCGGGTGGTGAGTGAGCTGTGACGGGCTGAAGCCGAGCGCTTCCGAGTGAGTCAGCGCGACGTCGCTGTCGGCCGCCAGCTCCGTGACGGCGTCCATGAACTCGATGGTTTCGGCGGCGATGGTGTCTTTCTCGACCTCGCCGGCGTGGATGCTTCGGGCGACGGCCTCTTCGAGAACGTACAGTGCGTGCACGCTGGCCTCGTACCGCTCGGCGATAGCAACGGCGTACTCGGCGGCAGTGAGCGACTCCTCGCTCCCGTCGAGGGGGACGAGAACGCGGTCGATCTCCACAGCAGTCATACTGGCTCTTCGCCACGGCAGGGAGAAAAAGCCACCGAGCGGGTCTCGCCGACAACGCACATTTATACGCGCGCCGCCAGTAGGCGCCTCTATGTTTGACACGGTGGTCATCGCGACGGACGGCTCCGAGAGCGCCGAACGATCTATCACCGTCGCGCTCGATCTCGCCACCCAGTTCGACGCGTCGGTCCACGCGCTGTACGTGGTCGACACCGGCGACATCGACGGCTCTCCCGAGTCCGTCCGCGATGAGATGGAGACCGCGCTGACCGAAGCGGGCGAAGAGGCCCTGGCCGCGATCGAAGAACAGAGCGACCGCGAGGTCACCACGGCCGTCCGCGAGGGCCAGCCCACGGCCGAAATCTGCAAGTACGTCGGCGAAGTGGACGCGGACGTCCTCGCCACCGGCACTCGTGGTCGCCACGGAGAGCACTCGTTCCTGCTCGGCAGCGTCGCGGAGGCCGTCGTCCGTCGCTGTCCGGTGCCGGTGCTGACCGTCCGGCAGCTCGACGCCAGCGAGGAACCGGCACCGGAAGCCCGGTGAAACCCAACCGAGTCCTTCATTGAGCCCGGCACGCTGGAAGCCGTATGGACGACTGGCTCATCGACGACGACCGGCTCTCGATCGCCCGGAAGTCGGTCCTCCCCGGGGAGGGCTTTTTCCACCCGGACTCGATCGAGGAAGTACAGGAAGAGCGCGAAACCAAAGAAGCAGTCACGGACACGCCCGCCGTCGTCATCGCCGACCCCGACGCCGACGGCCTGGCCTGCGTCGCCCTGCTCCGAGCCGTCGTGGCCGACGCGGCGCTGGTCCCGGCCGGCCCCCACGACATGGGCGACGCCATCGAGCGCGTCTCCGAGTACGTCGACCCCGACGTGCCCGTCTACATCTGTGACCTCTGTCCCGACTCCGAGGAAGACGTCGCGTTCCTCGAGGTGCTCGCCGAGCGCGCCAGCGACGTGTTCTGGTACGACCACCACCAGTGGAACGAAGAGTTAGGGACGCTCGTCGACGAGCACGTCACCGACCGCGTCGTCGGTGACTCCGAGGAGGAGTGCACCGCCGACGTCGTCGCCCGCTCGCTCGACGCCGAGGTCCCAGCCTACCTCGAAGAGCTGGCGGTCGTCACGCGGGACCACGACCTCTGGCTCCGCGAAGACCCACGGAGCGACGACCTGGCCGACTTCTCCTACTGGGCCGAACCCGAGGAGTACATCGAGGTCGTCGCCGAACACGGCCCGGACCTGCCCCCGGAGATCGAGGAGTTCCTCGCGGAGATGCGCGTCGAGAAGGAGGCGCTCATCGAGAAGGCCATCGACCGGGCGGAGATCCACGAGATCGGCGACTGGACCGTCGGCGTCACCTACGGCCGGTGTTCGCAGAACGAGGTCGCCGAAGCCCTCCGCCAGGACGGCACCGACGCGGCCGTGATCGTCAAGCCCGCCGGAAGCGCCTCCATCCGCGGCACCGAGGAGTTCCAGCGCGCCCACGAGGTCGCCGCGAAAGTCAACGGCGGCGGTCACCCGAAAGCCGCCGGCTGTAAGCCCGACATCTACGACGACATGCTCGACTACGCGCACCACTGGACGACCCGCGGTGCCGTCGCCAAGCAGGTCATCATCGAGGCGTTCCACGACGTCAAGCGGGAGGCACGCGCTGAAGCCGACGAAGAGAAAGCACCGGACACGGAAGAAGAGACCGAACAGTAACGAGACACTTGCGACTTCGGTTTCGGTAAGATACCACGTCGATCCGACTGCAGTCGTGCGGTTTTGGTGTCGAAACCGTTTTTACCACCCGCTCGACATCGAAGGCAGATGAGTGGCCCATCATTTACTCGGACCGTAGCGAATAATCCACGTCTGTTTCTCGCGCTCGTCGCTGTCGTCGGCGTCGGAGCCGTAACGATGCAAGCCGTCGCCGAGCTCGTCCCAGACAGCGGGTCGCTCCAGGCCGGCGTGTTCGTCGCGATGGCACTGGTCGCCGCTGTCTACGTCGGCTCGACACACGAACCGCCAGAAGCAGAGGAGTGACGACTCAGGCGCGGTCGCTGACGAGCCACTTGTCGGAATAGGCAGTGCCGCACTCACAGAGCGCGTAGGCGTGAACCACGTCGCCCTCGGCGTAGATGTCGTCGACCTCCTCGTTCTGTTCCTGAGCGAACCCGAAGATGAAGCGTGGCCAGTGCTCGCCCTCCTCGTCGCGGTCTCGCGGTTCGCTCGACTGTTCCGCGGAACTCCGTTCCGCGCTCTCCGGACACTCGCTTTCGATATCGTCCAGGGTGATCCGTGACTCGGTGTCCATCGCGGAGCCGGCGAGTTGCATCGGATCGACGCCAGTGGCTCGCTGGAACGCGGTTCGTCCCTCCTCACCGGGGAGGACGAGGACGACGCCGTTCTCGACTACTTCACCGGCCTTGGCGAGGCGATCTAGACCGTCGACGGCTGCCTCGTTAAAATAGAGCAGCACGTCGTCCGGGCGGTCCCCGGCGAGGAACTGCTCGCGTTTCTCGTTCATACCTTCTCTCGCCGATGCGCGCACAAAAGGAACGCGACACGAGGCGAACGAGGCGCCAACGAGCGCGCCCCTCGCGGTCACGCCCCGTCGTTCGATCGCTCCGGGTTCACCAGATGAGACAGCGGTTCGTACTTGCCAACGTCGGTCCCGTCGACCAGCACCTCGTCCATCACCGACTGGTGTTCGTGATCGATGTCGTGGAGTGAGTCCTCGAACGCTTCGAACGCGCTGACGACGTCGTCAGCGTCGAGGTACGTGACGAGATACGTGCCGTCGTCGGTGTGTTCGAGAAACACCGTCTCGGCGTTGATCCCCTCGTCCGTGAACGTCTCCATCACCTCGTCCTCGCGGTCGCGGAGTTCCGCCATCCACTCCCGGAGACGGTCGACTTTCCCGGGCTCGACCTCCTGTTTCGTCAGAATGGCTTCTGGCATGGCTGTGAGTGAGACCGGCCGGGTGAAAATCCTTCGATAAGGACAAAAGCGGCGTGAGGCATCCGCGCGAGCGGGAGTGAGCGCGGGTCACTCGGCGCGAGATCAGCGGCCGAGCGCCGAGCAGTTTTTAGTCCACCGTCAGAGCAAGCTCTGACAAGTGCTCACGAGAGCGAAGCTCTCGTGGCATACCAGAAATCTCCGATTTCTGTGGACTCCCGCTCGCAAGCTCGCGGGAACAGGTTTTTGCGATGGGGGTACCCGCAAGGCCGCCGAAGACGGCCGAGGATACCCCCGACGTAAAAAGAGTGGTTAGATAGCCAGGAACGAGTCGACCATGTTCTTCGTGAAGATGGAGATGAGCGAGCCGAGCCACGTGATGATCACGAAGTGCATGTAGGCGTTCAGCTTGTGGCCGCCGTCGGTCTCCCGGATCATCAGCGACGAGAGGAACGCGTTGAACACGATGACGACGATGAGCAGGAACTCGATGAGCGGGATGTTGTAGACGCTGGTGTTGATGATCGACCCGACGTCGAACTGACCCCCGGTGCTGAGGTTGAGGGTCATGTTGGCCAGGATGTTCACGACCTGGAGTCCGATGAAGAACGCGAACGTCGACGCGGCCGAGATACCGTACAGGAGGCCGATGAGCGTGGTAGTCGCCTGGTTTCGCTGCTGACGAAGCTGGAGGACGACGTTCATGTTCGTGGAGATGATCTCACCGAGTTGTTTGGGGCTGCCACCCATCTCGCGGCCGATGAGATACATCTCGGAGAACTTCTGGATGAGGTAGGAGCGACAGTCGGCGGTGAAGTACCGCCAGGCCGCCGTCGGCTCGATCCGCATGTTCAGTCGCTTGTACAGGTTGTCGATGTCTTCGGTCAGTTTCCCGAAGTCCTTCTTCCGGAGGCTCTGGAGCACCATCGAGGAAGTCGCCTGCTTTGCGCCTTCTGCGGAACCGAGTGCGCGGATGAAGCTGGGGAACTCCTCGTCTTTGGCCTTGATTTTGTCCTCGGCGCGGCGCATGTACAGCCCGGGAATGAGGAGGGGCGTGACCGGAACGGCGATGTACAACGGGAGTGGGACCGGCGACATCGGGAGGAGCATCTCCAGCGAGAGGGGGCTCACGCCGAAGAAGCCGCCGATGGAGATGACCGCGAGGAAGATCGTCAACGAGACGCCAGTCGCGAAGGTGGCGATCATCCACTTGTCGAGGTCCGTCGTGATGCCCTCCGGGTGGTACCACAGAGGATCGAACGGTGCCATCGCACGAATGGCGATGTAGAAGCCGGTCTGGACGAAGATGAACATCGCAATGACGGCCCCCACTGTCATCGTCGGGTCGGTCCCCGTGAGGACGGGCAGCACGACCGCGAACACCAGCGCGAACGTCATCGAGAGAATCATCGACAGGTACAGGTCCTTCATCACGTCCAGGTTGTCCAGCGAGCCGCTGTAGACGGTCTCGTAGTTCTGCATCACCTGTTCCTGCTCGGAGACGAGGAAGTCCTCGAGGGACTGCCCGGCACCGAGCGTGTACGCAAGGCGATCGAAGACGTCCGACAGCGCGTCACTGGGGACCTGTTTCGCTCGCCGCCGCAGCGCGTCGTCGAGGCTCTGATTCCAGGCGTCGACCAGCTGGACGATCCGGCGCATCTCGGTGGTGAGCGCGCCGTACTCCTCTTCCTCTGCGAGCGCCCGGAACACTTCCATGCGGTCGATCCGCGTGGTCGCCAGCACGGTCATGTGGGTGACGAGAAGGTGGAGCCGGTTGTTCAGGGCTTTGCGCTCCTGGGAGAGCATCACCTTCGGGTAGAAGACGGCGGTGGCGAATCCCAGAACGCCCAGCAGCGGGATCGGCACACGCACCATGAGCGGGAGGAAGCCCAGGAGGAGAAAGCCGACGATTGTGAACACCAGAAAGCCGATGGACGGCAGGAGGATGAGAAACACGTACCGCCGGATCGGCATGTGCATCCGATGGTAGGACTCGAAGAGATCGCTGAAAAAATCCCCAACTGCGTCCCGCATCTGGCCGGCCGTTGCGTCGGATTCCTGGGATGCCATTCAAATCTCGCGATGGATGTCGAACGGGAGTCCTTCGATACCGTCACGCTGGAAACTGTCGATCATGTCGTCGACTTCGTGATAGCCGAGTATGTCCTCCTGAATGGCTCGTTCGATGATTTTGGCACGGAAATCGAGGTCGTCGTAGATGTCCCGGGTGTCCTCGTACCCGAGCAGCGTCGCGATCTGCTCTTCTAAGACGTAGGAGTTGTTCATCCCCTGGAAGACGATCTCGTCCTCGACAGGGTCCCAGTAGAACGCCTGGCGAGTGACGACGCCGTCCATCTCCTTGGAGTACCCCTCGATCTCCTGAACGGACGTGACGCGACGCAGGACCTGGTCGCCCTGCTTGACACGGTTCTGGAACAGCGCCACGTCGGCGTTGTCCATGAACGTCTCCGGGACGTTGATCGGCTCCCCGGTGAACCGCTGGATCATGGACACGATGTCGGACGCGTGGAACGTCAGCATCACGGGGTGACCGGTCTGTGCGGCCTGGAACGCCATCCGACCCTCTTCACCACGAACCTCACCCACGATGATGTAGTCCGGGCGGGAACGCAGTGCGGCCGCGACCAGGTCGAACATGTCGACGCTGGTCCCTTCGTCTTCACCCTCACGCGTGAGGAGTTGCTGCCAGG
>NZ_JBHUDJ010000006.1:291670-357446 GCF_042678165.1 Halorientalis brevis
GGATGAACGCCATGATGGAGTTCAGCGTCGTCGTCTTCCCCGACGCCGTCTCCCCGACCACGAACACCGTCTGCTCGTTCTCCAGGCAGAGCCAGAGGTACGCCGACAGGCGCGGGGACAGCGTCCCCCACTTGGTAATCTGGAAGATCGACAGGGGCACCTCGTCGCCCTGCCGGATGGTGAGGCTCGGCCCCTTCAGCGAGACGTCGTCCGAATAAATCAGGTTGAGACGCGACCCGTCCGGCAGCGTGGAGTCCACGATGGGGTCGGAGTCTGACACGGGGTCGCCGATGCGTTCGCCCATGTTTCGCAACCACTGGTCGAACTCTTCGGGCGTCCCGAAGTCGACGGTGGTGCCGATCATGCCGTAGACCCCGTGGTCGACGTACGTCTCGTGAGGCCCGATGACGTGAATGTCCTCGTTCGCCGGGTCGCGCATGATCGGTTCGAGCGGGCCGAGTCCGACGATGTCTCGGTTGAGGACGTACCGGATGTTCTCGTAGGTCTCCTGTGAGACCTCGACCTGCCCCATGTCGAACACGGACGGAATACGGTCGAAGAAACTGTCGTTCTCGCTGTCTTTGATCCGGGTCGTCTCCTGGAGGAGTTCTTCGATCCGGTCGTCGTATTCGGCTTCGTTCTGTGGCGCCGGTTTCGTGACGGACTTCTGGAGGAGTCGGTCCCGGACTTTCTCGTAGACGACCTGTTCGGTCTCGTCGAGTTCCGGTTCGACGGTGTAGTACTTCGTCGCCTGCCCGACGTCGCCGTAGATGTGACAGAAGATCGGGCCACCGACCGGATACAGGACGTTCGGCCGATCGGTTTCGTACTCGTCGTCGGCCTCTTCGATGAACATCGGGAACTCGCCAGTGATCTGTTTGATCTTCCGCAGGTGCTCCTGCAGGTGCGGACGCCTCGCTGCGTACTGCCTGAGTTCGTCCGACGGTTTGGCGGTTCCTTGTTCGGTCATGGCTCTCCTGTTATGCGACGCTACGGCTCTCGATGACGATGCCCGTATCAGAGCGGACGGAGTACCCGATCGTGTCACCGACCTGTTCGCCCATCCCCGCGAATCGTTTGACGGAGATCTGACGGCGAACGTCGTTCCCGACCTCGACCATCTCGAGTTCGAGGAACACGTCCGCGATCGAGCGGAACGGACCGATCGCCGACTCGTCCAGCGTCGAGGGGTCGACGGTGAGGACGATGACTTTCCCCTGGGAGATCAGGTCACGGAAGAACCCGATGATCTCCAGGGCGGCTTGGCGCTCCTCGTTCTGGCGAACCAGCGCCTCGAACTTCGGATCGTTGCGCAGGATCGAATCGAACGTGTCGACGATGATGACGTCCGTCGACCACATCACTTCGGCCTCCATCAGCCGCTTGAGCAGGTCCTTCCGTTCGCTCTCGTCGTCGCCACCGGTGAGCGTGTTCGTGTCACCGATGTCGGCGTGGAGGAACAGACAGCGTTCCTGCAGGATGTGGTCGACCATGTCGTACGACAGCGAGTTCATCTGATCGAGGAAGCTGCCGATCGTCAGCTCCGTCGACAGCATCGTGACGGTGTGGCCTTCCTCGCAGAAGCCGTAGGTGAACCGTTGGCTGATCGCGCTCTTGCCGGCCCCGTAGTCGCCCTCGATGAGGACGATACTCCCCGGTGGAATACCGCCACCGAGTTCCTTGTTGAGGCGGTCGTGATCCTCCATGCCCAGCGAATACAGGTCTTTTGTCCCGACGCTCATGTATTGAACCTAAACATTTCTTCGTCTTGATTGATTATAACCTTCACACGAGTATCGCCACTGAGACCGGACTCTTCAATCTCCAGTTTTGCAACTTCGCCAGACCGCCAGGTCGACGCATCACCTTCCAGACTCACGGACATGGCGTCTGCCGATTTGTACCTTCCATTGACAAATACGTCTATCTGGTCAGGCCTGGCGGTCAACGTCTCCGAACCGGTGTTCTTGACGTGAATCGTGATCGTGTCGTCCTCATAGACGGCCGCAGAGCCGCTGTCGCTGATGATCTCGATGTCGGTCCGTATGTCCTCGCTCACTGACACCCCGCGCTGGTCGATCGCTTCGCTCACCTGCGAGATGCTGTCGGTGAACACGCCGACGACGCTCGCCGCCACCAGGATCGAGGCGATGAACAGGATCATGTGTGAAACAGACACACTCGCCATTACAGCATCACCGCCTGGCGGTGGGGCGAACGGGGTCGGTCAGTGAGCGAATCGCCTAACACGAGTCATCACCGTTTGGAAACGCAAACGCCGCGACACCCGAACCAGCCACGACCGCGACGCGTGGTGGTCCAGCCTTGGAACCGTTCCGCAGTTCTACGAACGCGGATTTACACGCGGGCCAAATATCAGTATCGCCGCCAGTATCGTATATAGTAACGAGCGGGTCAGCAGTCGGCCCGTCGGGCCGAGAGCAACTGCTGAACCCGGCTTCCGTTTCGGAAACCGGCGGTTTCGTTACGCTATCTGTGGCGACAGTGATAATGGACCCGAAATCATCTGATCTGAGTCGTTCTGTAGGTGTAACGTTGTTAGCTGTATCTACTAATAATCCCAGCTTTTTGTCAGACGGATGGCAGACGGGCTGTGAACGTTCACGGCTGTTCGGCGTCGCGGATCCACGCCGGGAGCGCCCGTCCGGTGACGGACAGGCGTCACGGTCCGCAGCGACGCTATCGTGGACACGATGCGAAACAGCGGCTGCCACAGCTACAGCACCACCTGGGTCTCTCCGCTCACGATCACTGTGTCAGCGATCCCGTGTTCTGTGACGATCTTGACGCGGTCACTCTCGTACAGGCTGTCGCCTCGAACCGTGATATTGAGCTGCTCGCCCGGTGCCCACAGGTTCGTGTCCGGTTGCGATCCATCAGTTTGGATAACTGTTGTATCATCAGGGACGAGATACTCGTTGTCGACGATAAGGTCGGTTTCCTCGACGTTCACCACCTTCGAGCCCGTGTTGTTGACGAGAATCGTGAGCCGATTCGGCGTCGTATCGCTCCGCTCGTAGTAGACGATCTCGATGTCGACGTTGCGCTGATCGACGACTCGATCAGAGTTGTCGTGTTGCGCCTCGGCGACGCGCTCGAAGCTGTTCGAGGCTGCTCCGTAAAAGATGCTAAACGCGATGAACATCCCGGCGAAGACGATTGCTGCCGATCCGCTAACGCTGAAGCCCATCACCACCACCACGTTGCAGGAGTTGCATCGCCGTCGTGCCTGCGGCGTCGCCGCTGAGCTGGCTGATGTAGCGGAGACTCTTGGTGTGGTGATCGATGGTTAGGGTAGCGTCGGTGTTGCCGGCAGAGTCCTCGAACGCGACCAGGAACGACCGCAGGTCCTCGGCAACGTCCTCGTCGATCCAGTCGATGCGCTCGTAGTAGTTGATCGCCTGCGACGCCTCGTGGACGTTCGACTCCTGGATGAGGAAGTCGAGCCACTCGACGACGGTCAGGTCGGTCGAGTAGCCGCTCGGGAGCGTTTTGAGGTACGGCTTGCCCGGGGAATCGTCGGTCGTCTCCGAGGTGGTGGCCGACTCGTCGAGTTCCTCGGCGGCCTCGAAGTCGTCGTCTGCGTCCGCGGCAGCGTCCGCGGGCACGACGTCGTCCGTGTCCGCCTCGTCGTCGCCGGGGAGCACGTCGTCGACGTCACCGGTGACGACGTCGTCCTCGTCGTCTTCGTCAGCCGAGGGGAGCACGTCGTCGGCGTCGCCGGATTCGAACATCTCGTCGCCCTCGTCGTCCAGGTCGTCGAAGTCGTCGTCCATCTCCATGCCGTCGGCATCGAGATCCTCGGCTTCACCGTCTTCCGCCCAGTCGGCGTCGCCCTCTTCGTACTCTTCTTTGAGGTCCTGGAACGACTTTGCGCCCTCGCCGTCACTGCCGTCGCCGTCGTCGAGCATGTCGTCGCCCGCGTCGTCGAAGTCCTCGTCGAACGCACCGCCGTCGTCCTCGAGGCCACCGTCGTCGTCTATTGCGTCGTCGAATCCAGCGTCCAGATCGTCGACGTCGTCGTCGCCGTCGTCTTCCGTCAGGTCGTCGTCGAAGAACCCTTCGGCGTCCGCGTTGGCGATGTCGTCGTCGATCTGTTCTTCCTCTTCGCCCTCTTCGTCGTCGTCGAAGAGGCCGAACCCGCCCGCGTCCATGCCGCCGCCAGCGCCACCGCCGGCCGCGCCCGGCTGGATGTCGTCGGCGAACGGGTTGACGCCGCGAGTGACCATCTCATAGATGTCGAGCAGCTTCCGAATATTCTCCTCGATGTCGGTCACCTGCTCGCCGATCTGTTCGTTTTCGTTTCGGACGGTGTTGACGGTCGATTGGAGGCTACCGACCTCGTTTTCGAGTTCGTCAAGACGGTTTTCGAGTTCGTCGGTGGCTGCGCCGCCGCCTCCGCCACCCTCGTCGAACATGTCGTCACCGTCGTCATCGAACCCACCGAAGTCGTCGCCACCGAGCCCGCCGAGGTCGTCCAGGTCGTCGTCTCCTTCCTCAGACATGAGGCCACCTCCGTCGCCGCCGCCACCGCCGAGGTCGTCTCCACCAAGATCGTCGCCTCCGTCGCCGTCCTCGTCGGACATGATCGAATCGAAGACGTTCTTGATACTCATTCCCACTGCGCCACTGGCGAACGTCACCAGGACTGGTACCAGACTGTCCGGCACCGGGGAGCTCGTTGCGGTTACGATTTCTAGGACGAGCACGACGACGTGGCTCGCGGCGAGACTGCTCATCACTGTCGGTATACAGACCTCATTAACTTCAACTTAACGCCGATATCATCACAAATGATACTGGCTTAGCGTTTCATGTGGAGATTTTCGCCAGAATTGGCCATAGACGGCCCAGCAATTATCAGGATTAGAAATACTATCTGCAGGTGTAATCCTATTGAGTGTATCACTTGGTTACTGAGATCGTAGGCGTCTATTGTCACCGTCAGACGGGCGGCTGTCGGGCGTTCGTCAGGCGTCAGATGACCTGGCTTCCTTTGTTCGCGCTCTTGACGGTCAGGTCCCCCGAGTTCCCGTCGAGCCTGAGCGACCGGCCGTGATCCCCACCGACGTCTCGACTGACGATCGGGATTCCGAGTTCGGCCAGCGTCGCTTCGACCTGCTCGGTGTTGCGGACGCCGATGCCGGAGCCGTTCTCCGAGAAGTCGAGCATGTCGCTCCCGCCGGCGATCTTCGCCTCGATCCGGCGTTTGGCTGCCCCTTCGCGCTCCATCTCTTCGACCAACAGCTCGATGCCGGTGTCTGCGAATTTCGCTTTGTTGGCGTCGTCGACTTCGGCTGCCGAGGGGAGCATGACGTGGACGAGACCGGCGACGCCGGCGACGTCGTCGTACATCGCGACGCCGAGACACGATCCGAGTCCGCTGGTCGTCAGGTCGGCGCCGGACGTCGTCACTTCGTACTCGGCGATCCCGACCTTGAGACGCTCCTGTTTCGGTTCGGAGCCCGTCTCGGTTGAGCCATCGTAGACCTTCATTGTTCCCTCGTGTCAGAAGATGCGCTCGACGTCCGCCTCGGTCTCGTCCTTGCGGTCGACGTCCAGGTTCTCCAGCGCCGCGCGCAGTTCCTCGTCGTTCGGCAGCGCGTGGATCTCACAGCTGAAATCGAGATCGTCCGTCTGCATTCGCGACTCGATGATGAACGCGTGACTCTGGTGTTGGCCGACCTGCGCTGCCAGGGGGTCCATGATCGCCTGTCCCATGTCGTGGACGACTTTCGGTGGCGTGTGTTCGACGGACGTCTGGAGCACGTTCGCCCAGCCGTCGACGAACCCGCTGGTCATGATGTTCCCCATCTCCTCGATGGCGCTCTCGTGCATCGACGTGAACCCGTCGCCGTCGGGCTCCATCGGCATCAGCGCCTCGGCGACGTTCATCGCCGACTCTTCGTCGAACAGGATCATCAGATACCCCGAGGGCATCCCGTCGAACTCCACGACGGTGCCGACGTAGGCGCTGCTGTCGACCTGCTTCGGCACGTCCTCGATGGGCGCGAAACTGATCTGGGTGACTTCCGCGTCCGTCTCGATGCCGGTCATCGCAGTGACGTTCTCGGCCGCCTTCTGGGTGCCCTCCTTGGTCATCTGGTTGAACACGGAGAGCTTGTCGACGGGGATCGCGTTCGCGCCCGTCTCCGTGCTGGCAGCCATGACGTCGGTCATCTCCGTGTACTCGGGCAGCATGTAGATGTAGAAGTTCAAGTCCTCGCCCGGCCAGTCGATCTGGCTCTTGAACACGAACACCTGTTCGGAGTCGTCGCTGTCAGTCGCGGGCAACACGTCGGCACCCGTCGCTTCGAGGTACTCGGGCGGCGAGTGTTCGATCGTCGTGCCGAGGTAGTCGGCCCAGCCGTCGATGAAGCCGCTCATCATGATGTTGCCGATCTCTTTGACGCTGCTTTCGGCCATCGACTCGTCCCCCGACCCGCCGGGCAGGGCGTCGACGATCGGGTCCCGACACTGTTCTTCGAACACGAGCGTCGTGTCACCGGTCAGCGCGCCCTCCATGGCGAACTGGATCCCGACGAACGCCCGGCCGGCGAGTTCCTCACCGATGTCGGCCCGGTCCATCAGCGTGATCTTGGTCACGTCGACGACGGCCTCGATGCCCGTCATCTGGGCCATCATCGCCGTGGCTTGCTCGGCACCCTCGTAGGCCAGTTGGTTGAACGTCTCCAGCGACTGGATGTCGACTCTCATCGGCTCCCTTACGCTCCGACTGCGTCCTCGATAGCCTCGATAACACTCGGTTTCTGGAACGGTTTCGTGATGTACCCGTCCGCGCCGGCCTTGACGGCCTCTTTCATCTTCTCTTCCTGTCCGACGCTGGTACACATGATGACCGTCGCGTCCGGGTCGGAGCTTTTGATCTCGTCCGTCGCTTCGATGCCGTCCCGGATGGGCATCACGATGTCCATCATCACCAGGTCCGGCGACTCCTCTTTGTACACTTCCACTGCCTCGACTCCGTTCTCGACCTCGCCGACGATCTGGTGGTCCTCCTCCAGGATCTCTCGCAGGAGGTTCCGCATGAACTCCGAATCGTCCGCAATCAGTACCTCTGGCATATTCGCTCGTCACTCTCTTTTCCGAATATCCCAATAAACGCTTCCCACAGATTATCGAGATTGATAGAGATATCCCCGAGATTCCGCCGGCAAGCGTCACGTCTGACGTATCTCAGCACGGTTGCACGTCGAGAGTTTCGTCCGGTAAAATCGAGAGCGTCCCCAATCCGTCAGTCGTCGACCGTCACCGTGACGTTCCGGTGATAGACGACCGTATCCATCTCGAAACTCTGGACGCGCACGACCACCTCGGCCCGATAGGAGTCGTTTTTGATCGATTTCGGGGCGAAGGCCCGATCATCGAGGTGAACTGTGGTTCGGCCGGTCGAATCGACCATTTCGGACGTCGAGTCCGTGTAATCCAGCCCCGGGACCGACACCTTGTACGTGAGTTGCGGTCGGCCCTCGATCGACGACACGTCGACGACTGCCGGCGGCATTCGGAGGTAGTACACGCCGGTTCCGAACCGACCCTCGTCGATTCGGAGGTCCTTCGCCGGGTCCGACGCCATGGTCACGTCGGCCGTTCCGTCGCCGAGGCTGTCCGGACTCGACTGTTCGGGCGTCAGATCGACGACTCCGACTGCCGGGCCAGAGATCAGCAGCACGAACAGTATCACGCCGATCGTCAGAGCGCGGACGCGCCACACGAAGTCCATCTCGTTCGATGTTGACAGGGGAGCTACCTAAAACGCTCGGACGACCACACTGCCCGTCACAGCTGCAGGCCCTGATTCTCCTTGACTTCCCGCATCAGATCGGCGATCGTGTCGTCGGCCGAGAGGCTCGTCGACTTGAGCGCGCGCCGGATTGCTTTCGGTGGATAGCGAACGGGCACGTTCGCTTCCATAAGCAGGATACCGAGCACCTGTTCAACGGGCGTGTTGCGATCGACTTGCTGGGCGTACCACATCACGAGCGTCTCGAAGGTGGTGACGACGTCGTTCGAGACCATCCGTTGCTGGGAGACGTCACCGCCGAAGTTCGCCGTGATGTCGAACGCGTACTCCGAGTTCGCGGCCTGGAGATCGTCCGACAGCCAGTTGTGGACCGATCGGGCGTCGAGAGAATCTGACGGTGCCGGCGGCTCGGGTTCGTCGTTTGGTGGGGCTTCCAGCGGCGTCGGATCGTCGTTCTGTTCGATCGCTGGATTCGGTCCGGTCTTGTACTCGTCTCGCGCCGGCGAGTCGGACGGACCCGACTCTAACTCACCGGCTGGTTCGGACTGTTGATTCGAGACGGGACCACCCGACGAGACGACGTAGCGCCCGTCGTCGATCTCCTTGACGCGCTCGTCGTTCGAGATGTCGAGTTCCTCCGGAGATAGGACAGGCCCCTCTTCGACGTCTGCGTCCTCGTCCAGGCCCGAGGGCATAGTATGGTACTCCGTGACGAATGAATATAATTCCGTTGGTTGTTACTCAGTACCGTACAGGTTGCTGCTAAAAAAGAAAACGTTGCTGCGAGCTTACAGGCGAACTGCCGTCTTGCCGCTCAGCGATTCGGGCACGACCAGCTGGACGGTCGACGCGGTTCCGGAGGCAGTCGTGATTCGGATCGACGCGGTGTCGCCCTCGTCGAGACCGCTGTCACGAACAGTAGCAGGTGCGTCATCACCTTCGTATGCGTCCAAGTTGTCATCTGTACCTATGTCGATGACGAGGTTGATACGGTCGTCCGGACTGTTGATCACCGGCGAGTCGGAGTCCCGAACCGAGTCGTCCTCGTCCTTGACGGCGTCCTGTGCGAACGTACCATCTTGGTCGTTGTATTCATTCTCGTGAACGATGTCGTAGGTGCCCTCGTCGTCGACCCACTGCATCGTGATGCCGCGCATCGCGATGTCTTCTGCACCCGGAGCCTTCGTCACGACCATCGTGACCGCACCGATCGCATTGTCACCAGAGGTCCCTGTTTTCTGTCCACTAGTTTGGAGGATCTGCAGGCGGTTAGTGACTTGCTCACCGGCCTGCTGTCCAGTCGATTCGGACTTGCTCTGCAGGAAGCCTGCCGTGTTGATCAGCACACCAGCCGCGATCGCCGCGACCAGCACCATCGCGATGAACACGATCAGTGTCCCGATCCCGACCTGTGCGCGAAGCCGCTCTTTGAGTTCTTCTTTTTCGTCTTCGTTGATATCGAACATGGGTATCACATGCCCAAGCGACGAATCGACACTCACTCGGGCCGTACCAGTGTCAAAACAGGGGCACTATATAAACCCACCTCGCAAAATATCACGAAAAAAAATAGCCGTAACCGGTGATCAGAAGACTATCGTATGGTAATAATCACGAGATCGAAAGTGGGATTTTTAACCAAATTGATAGGTTTTGTTCGCGTTCACTCCATAAGAGCTTCACGGGGAATCACCGCGTTACTGTAAGCGGAGTAAGCGCCCTCTATTCGACGTAGAAAGAGCTGTAGCTCAGCAGGTGAAAAATACGGAAAGAAGGGTTCGGGTTTAGAGGCGGACTGCCGTCTTGCCGCTCAGCGATTCGGGCACGACCAGCTGGACCGTCGATGCAGTCCCAGACGCGGTCGTGATCCGAATCGAGGCTGTTTCACCTTCTTCGAGACCAGTATGCCCATCCCTAATTATATCTTCTTGGTCAGGATAGGGCGATGAGTAACCATCGAGGTCATCAGTGTCGCCGATATCGATAACGAGATTGATTCGGTCATCAGGACTGTTGATAACAGGGGAATCTGAATCCCGAACCGAGTTGTCCTCGTCTTTGATCGCCTGCTGTGCGAACTGACCGTCTTGGTCAGTGTATTCCTCCTCATGCACGAGATCGTAAGTACCCTCATTGTCGACCCATTGCATTGTGATCCCGCGCATTGCGATGTCCTCTGCCCCGGGCGCTTTCGTCACGACCATCGTCACCGCACCGATCTCATCGTCAGCAGAGCTCTCAGTTTTTTCACCACTGACCTGCAGGACCTGCAGCCGGTTGGTCACCTGCTCGCCAGCCTGCTGTCCAGTCTGTTCGGACTTGCTCTGTAAGAAGCCCGCCGTGTTGATCAGGACACCGGCCGCGATTGCCGCAACCAGCACCATCGCGATGAACACGATCAGTGTACCGATCCCAACCTGTGCACGGAGCCGCTCTTTCAGTTCCTCTCGTTCGTCCTCGTTCATATCGAACATGGGTATCACAAACCCAAGTGATGAACCACCGTTCACTCGGGCCGTGTCACTGTCTAATCATGAATCGTATATAAGCCCACCTCGAAAAATATCACATGTGAAAATGGCAGAGAGTTTCATTTATGATTATGGATTTTACACCGGCACCGCCACATTCAAAGAACAGGTAGTTTGCTAGGCAAAAGCTAATCCATAATCAATGTACCTAGCGGTAGCACGACCAAGAAAATCAGAGAAGAGTACAGGTTTAGAGTCGGACAGCCGTCTTGCCGCTCAGCGACTCGGGCACAACCAGCTGGACCGTCGAGGCAGTCCCGGATGCGGTCGTGATCCGAATCGATGCCGTTTCGCCCTCCTCGAGACCGCTGTCCCGAATCAGGTCCTCGCTATCCGGGTCGTCATTGTACGCACCGAGGTCGTCAGATTCCCCGATGTCGATGACGAGGTTGATGCGGTCGTCCGGACTGTTGATCACCGGCGAATCGGAGTTCCGAACCGAGTTGTCCTCGTCCTTAATGGCCTCCTGTGCGAACTTCCCGTCCTGGTCGTTGTACTCTTCCTCGTGGACGATGTCGTAGGTGCCGTCGTTGTCGACCCACTGCATCGTGATGCCGCGCATCGCGATGTCTTCCGCACCAGGGGCCTTCGTCACGACCATCGTGACGGAACCGATCCTTTCAGGCTCGTCAGGGGGTGTGATTGAAGTGCTTGTCTTCTCCCCACTGACCTGCAGGACCTGCAGTCGGTTGGTGACTTGCTCACCGGCCTGTTGTCCAGTCTGCTCGGACTTGCTCTGCAGGAAGCCTGCAGTGTTGATCAGCACACCAGCCGCGATCGCCGCGACCAGCACCATCGCGATGAACACGATCAGTGTACCGATCCCGACCTGTGCGCGAAGCCGTTCTTTCAGTTCGTCTTTTTGTTCTTCGTTCATGTCGAACATGGGTATCACCTGTGCCCGAGCGATGGTTCCGCTACCGGCCCGGACTATAGGCGATATATCTGGGACTTGGGTGATAAATTTGACCTGCCAATTATCAAAGGTGAAAAACAGATGTTGAAAATCGGGACAGATGTCGATAATCGCCGATGCAGTCCTGCTCGATCGATTTTCTCGAGACGCTCGCAGGCTAATTCCGGGGCAATTTCCTGGGACGGCCACAGATGAGAACCGATTCTCACAGAAAAAGAGCGGGTATCAGGGATGTAAACAGCAGAAACCCAGCTCGCTCGGCCTACTCGTAGGTGACGAGACTGTACATCACGAACAGATAACCGAACGTCGTCAGGCCGCTGTTCACGAGCAGGAGGGATTTGGCCCCGTCGAAGTTCGTCAGAAATGCACTGATCATCGTCGCCGCTGCACCAGCAACTGCGAGCGAGAACCCGATCGACAGGTGAAGCATCGCATCTCTAGATGTTTGTACGTACGCGCGAATAGCCATCCCGACCATGGTCAGCCCAGCGACGACGAAGACCAGGGTGGAGACGGCGTAGAGGAGTTCGACAATCTCAACCATCGTTCAATACGCCATTATACAGACGGGGCCATCTTAAATCCATGCTTGAAAATATCTCTGGTGATAATACGAGGTTACAGAGAGGGCGAAAACCGCATCAGGACGGTCGGGTCCGCTTGAATCGCGCGTGCACCAGAGAAGTTAGCTTTCCGAGAGGGTTCGCCAGGCTTCGTCGAGTTTGTTGGTCACTTCAGAACGCTCTTCGACCGACACCGAGAGGTCGTTCGCGAAGTCGACGGTGATCTCCTCGACGTTCCGCCGGTACACCTTGATCCGGCGGCGGTCGTCAGAGAGAATGTTGTCGTGGAGTTCGAGGAGATCGTGCTCGGTGAGTTCGTCGATGCGCCGATAACAGGTGGCGATCGGAATATCGAGTTCTTCACTCAGCCCCTGCGCCGATTGGGGTTCGTCCGTCGCCTCCAGTATCTCCGCGCTGTACTTGTTCCCGAGCGTCCTGAGTATCTCTGCTGGTGGCATCTATTATCAGATAATGAATTTTCTAAAGTATAAAATTGACGGGTCAGAGAAGCAGAATAACAACTCCATAACAACGAACTGCCGACCGAATTCTCAGACGACGACGTCAGCATATGGGCCCGTTACGCCCGTTATCGAAGGCAATAACGGACGTAGAAAGCTCTTAAATCGGCGATTCCTCTTCGCTCATCATCGAGAACGCGCTGGCGTTCTCGTGGACCGTGATCCCACCGTGTTCGAGTTCCATCGGGAAGATGTCGGTCTCGATGTCCTGTTTGCGCATCTTCGCGACCCAGACGTAACGGTTGACGCCGGACTCGGTCGGTGCCTGAATGAGGTAGATGTTCCCGTCGGTGAGGTAGTTCTCCAGGCCGACGTCGGTGTCGGGGGACATCGAGCCCTGTTCGTTTGTCATCAGCGTCGTCAGTTCGTTCTTCCGGAGGATGTCGGTGAACTTCAGCAGGTACGTTCGCTTCTCCTGTTCGTTCTCGAAGAACAGCTGGAACATCGTCAGCGAGTCGAGGACGAGCCGCTGGTAGTCTTCGTCCTGGATGTCGTCCAGCAGGATGTCCAGCGAGGAGGAGAAGTCGTTCTCGCGCAGCAGGACCTGCTTGTCGTAGACTTTGATGTCACCGCGCTCGACGTAGTCGGCCCAGTCCTCGAACCCGATGGATTCGGCGGCCTCGCGGATGTCCTCCGCGTTTTCCTCGAAGGAGAGATAGATACCCTTCTCGTCGAACATCTTGACGCCGTTGTAGATGTACTGCAGTCCCAGGATACTCTTGCCAGCCCCGGGGTTGCCGCTGACGAGCGTCGTCGAGTTCCGCACGATGCCGCCGTTGAGTATCGAGTCCAGTCCGTCGATACCCGTCTTGGTTAGCTCTACCATTGGTTGGTTGGAAGGTTCTATGGGTCGCGAATTAAAAAAGCATCCGTCATCGGTGTGAAAAAATTCTCCGTCCCGCGCGGCCGGGGTGCGACCTCAGCGGTGGACCGCTTGCGGATCGACCCAGATGACGAAACTGTCGTCGGCCTCGTCGTCGTCGTGTTTGATGACGCCTCGGACCGCTTCCTGGCCGCTTTCCGGAGCGTCTTCGACGGTCTCCTCGTCGAGTTTCACCACCTGGTACACTTCGTCGACGAGCCAGCCGGCGGCCTTCCGGTTGGCGATGATGTCGGGATCGAAGACGATGATCCGTTTGCTGTCGGCGTCCGCCTCGTCGATGTCGAAGATGGTCTTCGGGTCGACGATCGCCGTCGTGCGACCGCGAAGGTCCATCACGCCGTTGACGTACGCCGGCGCGTTCGGGAGATCCGTCAGGTCACCGACGTCGACGATTTCGGTGACGTAGTCGATGTCGACACAGTACGTCTCCGAGCCCAGTTTGAACTCGAGTACCTGCCCTGTCGCGTCGGCGTCGTTCGTGGGTGTAGCCTGTGACATGTCCGTTCACCTCGACCGCGCCCGCGCGCAGCCACGCTTGGTACCAGATTGATGCCACGAACCGGACTTAAGCGTGACTCCTGGGCTATCACATTTGATTACGGAGGCGGTGTCTTTATTGGTAGCTCACGGGTACGCTGACAACAGAACATAAGGATGGCGACAGCCCGGGTACGTGAGAGTTGTAGTCGCCGCTTCGAGCGCCAGTCGGTCGTCCAGCCGGCTTCTGAGTCGCGACGTGAGGGTCGTTCGCCACGTCGCGCCCGCGAGAACGCGGTGGTAGTATGGTAGGAGCGACGGCCGGGACGACGCGAGCCGTCGTCACAGACGATTCGCACTTCATGCGGAGCGTCATCTCGGACATCCTGGAGACGGGTGGCGTCGAAGTCGTTGCGCAGGCGAAAAACGGACTGGAAGCCGTCGAGGCCGTCGACGAACACGACCCCGACGTCGTGACGATGGACGTCGAGATGCCCGAGATGAACGGCATCGAAGCCGTCGAGCAGATCATGTCGGCGCACCCGACGCCAGTGCTCATGCTGTCGGCCCACACCGACGAGAACGCCGACGTGACCTTCCAGGCGCTGGAGAAGGGTGCAGTCGACTTCTTCACCAAACCCGGCGGCGAGGTGTCGATGGAGATGTCCCGACTCGAAGACCAGCTCGTCGACATGGTGACCTCGGTCGCCAGCGTCGACGTCTCCGTCGGGACGAAATCCAGCACGACGACGCCGGACGAAGCCTACGCCCAGGCCGTCGAAACCGTCGAGAAGGAAAGCACCGCGCAGAGCCAAAGGAGCAGTGCAACCGCCGACGCCTCGGCAGGAACGACGGCCGACCCGACCGACGCGACGTACGTCGAGAACGCGACGTTGCTCATCGGGTCGTCGACCGGCGGTCCGACCGTCGTCGAGCAGATCCTCTCGGAGCTGCCGGCGGCGGCGAACCTCCGGATCCTCATCGTCCAGCACATGCCCGACGGGTTCACGGGTCGGTTCGCACAGCGACTTGACAACCGGAGTGCCTACGACGTCACGGAGGCCGCTGACGGCGACCGGATCGGTGGCGGCGAAGCGCTCGTCGCCTGCGGCGGGAAACACATGGTGGTGTCCAACTACGCGAGCGGGCGGCTCCGCGTGAAGCTCACCGAGACCGAGCCGGTCAACAGCGTTCGGCCGGCCGTCGACGTGACGATGGAGTCGGCCGCCGAGACGATCGACGGCCCCATGACGGCGGTCATCCTCACCGGGATGGGCAACGACGGGGCCGACGGCATCCGGGCGCTCAAGCAGGCCGGTGCGAAGACGCTCGCACAGGACGAAGCGACGTCGGCCGTCTACGGGATGCCCAAGCGCGCGGTCGAGACGGGGATGGTCGATACGGTGCTCCCCTTAGACGAGATCGCCGACGGCATTGTCGACACGATTACCAAGGAGAACTAATCATGGTTGACGAACAATATCTCGACGCATTCATCCGCGAAAGCGAGGAAGCGATCACGGAACTGAACAACTCGCTACTCGACCTGGAGTCGGACCCCGACAACCAGGAGGCGATGGACTCGATCTTCCGGACGGCCCACACGCTGAAAGGGAACTTCGGCGCGATGGGGTTCGACGACGCCAGCGACCTCGCCCACGCCGTCGAGGACCTCTTAGACGAGATGCGCGAGGGGAACATGGAGGTCACCCCGGAGATCATGGACATGATCTTCGACGGCGTCGACCAGATCGAAGTCATCGTCGGCGAGATCGAACAGAACGGCGAGTCCTCGACCGATACCAGCGAGATGGTCGACGAGATTCGCGGCGTGCTCGAAGACGGGCCGCCGGCGGGCGACGCCACCACAGACGACACGAGTGACGACACGAGCGACGACGTCGAGACGGCGGCAACGAGTGGCGACGACGATGTCTCCGTCGACGAATCGACGTTCGCTGACGCGGGCGTCGACGCCGACTCGGCCTATCAGGTCCGCATCGAGATGGGCGACAGCGACATGAAGGGCGTCGACGGCATGCTGGTCGTCGAGTCCGTCGCCGGCGCCTTCGAGCTGCTCGCGGCGTCGCCCGACCGCGCGGACATCGAGAACGGCGAGTACGACGACGGGTTCGACCTGCTCGTCGACGCGGACGACGCCGACGCGATCGAGTCCGAACTCGACACCACGAGCAAACTCGACGAGTACGGCGTTGCCGAGATCGACGACATCGGCGAGAGCGAGGAGAGCGACGACAGCGACAGTAGCGGCGGGAGCAGTCGGTCGGCCTCGTCGGCCGACTCCTCCGTCGACGAGATCAAGTCCGTCCGGGTCGACGTCGACCAGCTCGACGAACTCCACGGCCAGGTCGAACAGCTGGTCACGAGCCGAATCAAGCTCCGCCGAGCAGTCGACGAGCGGGACATGGACAGCGCCAGCGAGAACTTGAACGAGCTGGACAAGATCTCGGCGAACCTCCAGAACACGGTGATGGACATGCGGCTCATCCCGCTGAAGAAGGTCGTCGGGAAGTTCCCGCGACTCGTGCGGGACCTCGCCCGGGAACTCGACAAGGAGGTCAACTTCGAGATCGAGGGCGAGGACATCGAACTCGACCGCACCATCCTGACGGAAATCTCCGACCCCCTGATGCACATCCTGCGAAACGCAGTCGACCACGGCATCGAGCCGCCCGCAGAGCGCGAAGAACTCGGCAAACCCCGCGAAGGGAACGTCGAACTGCGCGCGACCCGGGAACGCGACCACGTCATCATCGAAGTCGAAGACGACGGGGCCGGCCTCGCGGTCGAGGACATTCGCGAGCAGGCGATCGAGCACGACTTCAAAACCGAAGAGGAGCTCGACAAGATGGACGAGTCGGACATCTACGACCTCGCGTTCCATCCGGGGCTCTCGACGAAAGAGGAAGTGACCGACACGAGCGGGCGCGGCGTCGGGATGGATGTCGTCCACGACACCGTCACGCAGCTCGACGGGTCGGTCAGCGTCGACAGCGAACCCGGCGAGGGGACGACCGTCTCGCTGCGGTTGCCGGTGACGATGGCCATCGTCAAGGTCCTCTTTGTCCAGGTCGGCGACGAGCAGTACGGCGTCCCGATCAAGAACATCGACGAGATCAGCCAGAAAAACGACGTCAAGATCGTCAACGGCGAGGAAGTCATCGAACACAACGACGAGATCTATCCGATCGTGAAACTCGCCGACGCGTTCGACGTCCCGAACGCCAAGACCAACGGCGACGGGATGCTCGTCCGCATCCGCGAGTCCGAGCGACAGGTCGCACTCCAGTGTGACGCCGTCACCCAGCAGGAGGAAGTCGTCGTCAAGCCCCTCGAAGGGATCCTCAGTGGCACGCCGGGCCTCTCGGGGACCGCCGTGCTCGGCGACGGGAACATCGTCCACATCCTCGACGTGGTGACGCTGTGAAGCGAGCACGCGACCGGTCGCTCCCGGCCGTCACCCACACCCAACACCCTGACACTCCACACAAATGACAGACAGTAGGCAGGAGTCGCCAGAAGCGTTCGACCGATTGCTCGACTACATCGAGGCGGACGTCGGGTTCGAGACCGGGTTCTACAACGACGCCTATCTCGACCGGCGGATCACCGCACGGATGCGCCGCACGGGAGCCGACACCTACGAGGAGTACCTCTCGCAGTTGCAGGGCAACGACGAGGAAGCCGACTCGCTGCTCGACTCGCTGTCGATCAACGTGACGGGCTTTTTCCGGAACCCCGAGGCGTGGGAGGGGATCCGGTCGGTGTTGCAGACCCTGACCGACGAGCGTCGCAAGGTGCGCATCTGGAGCGCGCCCTGTGCCGACGGCCGAGAGCCGTACTCGCTCGCCATGCTGGCGCTCGACGACCCCGACATTCAGGATCGGCGCGTCTCGATCCTGGGAACGGACATCAGCGAGGACTCCCTGGAGATCGGACGCGCGGGCGTCTACGAGACGTCCCAGACGACAGACATCGCCGAGGAGCTCGCGCCGCTGGACGACTACGAGCCGTACGTCGACCAGGACGGCAACCGCTTCGAGATGCGCGAGCAGGTCAAAGACCTCATCACCTTCGAGAAACACGACCTCATCCGCGGTGACCCGAAACGGAACTTCGATCTCGTGTTGTGTCGCAACCTGCTGATCTACATCGACACGGAGTACAAGGTGCCGATCTTCGAGACGATCGAGGGGTCGCTCCGTGACAGCGGGTACCTGGTCATCGGCATGACCGAGACGCTCCCCCACGAGTGTCGCGACACGTTCGAGGCGGAGGACAAACGACATCGGATCTACCGGAAAGCATAATGTCACTGTTCCAGTTCGAGCGAGAGGGCAACGTCGAGAAGCTGTTGAGCGTCACGCGAACCAGTGACAACCCGGAGGTGAAGGCACGGGCCGCGAAGATCCTTGGCGAGTTCGACGAGGAGACACGGGAGGGCCACGACGTGACCGGGCGACTAGTCAAGATGGTCGAGGAAAGCGACAGCCGGAAGGTCACGTCGGCCTCGATCGACGCCCTCAACGAGATCGGCCAGCCCGCGATCGAGGAACTGATCTCCGATCTCGCGGGCATCGAGCTCGGCGACGACCAGCAGGCCGACTGGGCGAAGGCGAAGGCGTTCGCGAAAGCCCTGAACGCCGACATCCCCGAGTTGCGGATGGCCGCCGCGAACGCGATCGGCGAACTCGGGAAGGCCGACGTGCTCCCGCAGTTGCTGGAGACGCTCGACGACCCCGACCCGCGGGTGCGAGCACGCGCCGCCCGCGCCGCCGGCCGGATCGAAGACGCCAGGGCCTGCGACGCGCTCATCGAGCGGCTGAAAGACCCGAAAGCCCAGGTCCGTCAGGAGGCCGCCGAGGCGCTGGGGACCATCAGCAACCGCCAGGCGCTGAACGCCCTGCTCAACATGTTCGACGACGAGCGGGCAGTGATCCGGCGAATCGCCGTCGGGGCGATGGGGAACTTCGGCAACGCCAAACCGGTCGACGGCCTGATCGAGGCGCTCTCCGACGACAACCCCTCGGTGCGCCGGACGGCCGTCTACTCGATCATCGAGTTGCTCTCGAACGTGCCGACCCAGCAGAGCCACCAGATCCGGGAGACCGTCGTCGAGAAGTTGAACGAAACCGACGACAAGAGCGTCATCGTCCCGCTGGTGGACATCCTAGAGGAGAGCACCCAGAACCGCCAGCGGCGAAACACGGCCTGGTTGCTCGGGCGGGTCACCGGCACGGACAGCGAGGGGTACAGCCGCGTCGTCGAAGCGCTCGTCGACACGCTCGACGACGACGACCAGATGACGGCTCAGTTCGCGGCGACGAGCCTCGCGGAGATCGGCGGTACCCAGGTCGAAACGCGACTGCTCGACGTCGTCGACGACAAGAGCTACGACGACGACGTCCGGGCCCAGGCGGTGTTCACCCTGGGGAAAGTCGGCGGCGAGCGCAGTCGCAAACGACTGGACGACCTCATCGACAAGACCGACAACGAGCAGATGCGCAAGAAGGCGTTCGCGGCCATCTCGAAGCTCGGTGGCCGAGGAGTGCAGTAATGTGTCAGCGACCCCGTGTTTCGAACGGGCGAGTGAGACGAAAGTTAATACCATCCGGGAACAAACGATCCGATAATATCGGCTACGACGCATGAGCGAGGGTGAGCACAAGCTCGATGATTCGCAGGGAAAATTCGCCCAGGTAGTCAAGAACGGGCGACGACTCAACGACATCGATTGGCAAAACGGCCGGATTATCCTCACGAACAAGCGGATCGTGCTCGTGAGCAACGAGGGCAAGCGGACGATCGCGCTCTCGGAACTCGACGGCCTGAAAGGCCGCGTCGACGTCAACCAGACCATCGCCCAGGTGTCCGGCTACCTCTCGCTCCAGATGGGCAAGGACGTCATGCTCGTCGCCCCGGACAACACCGAGGAGTTCAAGACGAAGCTGTTCAAGGCCCTGCTCGACCAGAGCATTATCCTGGCGAAACACCCCGCCGTCAAGGGCGGCGTGATCCAGGACTCCGAGTGGCAGAAAGGCCGACTCAAGGTCGACGAGGGCGAGGTCGACCTCGCGCTGTCGAACGGGAAGTTCATCGAGATCGATCTCGACGACATCGGCGGCGTCGAGCAAGGCGAACGGACGGTGATGGACCAGGAGCGGCTCGTCCTCGAAGTCGAACACACCGAAGGCGCGAGCACGAGCGTCCAGACGCATCTGTCGGGCAAACGCCGCGACATGTCCTTTCTCCACAGTCTCCTCCGCGAGGGCGAACAGCGCGCGGAGGTGAACGCCGACCTCAGCGAACGCGAACACGAGGTGCTGATGGCGCTGTATTCCGGCGTGTCGCCGTTCGAGATTCCGAACTTCGTCGACATGGACGTCGACCGCGTCGAGGAAGTGTACGACCGCCTCATCGAACTCGACATTCTGGAGGAAGTCCGCACCCGCAAGGAAGTCACGCTCAAAGCGCGTGGCCGGAACATCGCGAGCGACGCGATCAACGAGCGGTAGCGGACGTGGCGTCGGTGCGCCTCAAACGTTGACGTCTTCGAGCTTGTTGCTGACGATGATCCGACCCTTCGCCGTGAGTTGCGTACTGTCGGTGCCGTCCCGGATCAGATCCTGCTCCGTGAGGTCGTTGAGCATCATCGTCACCTGGCTGGGCTCCTTGTCGAGGATGCCAGCCAGGGAGACGCCGGGGTCGGCAGAGTAAACCGCGACGAGGAGTTCGGTTTCCTCCTCGGACAGCTCGACGTCCTCCAGTTCCTCCGTGATCTCGCTGTACTCCAGGCGGAGATACCGCCCGAGGAGGCTCATCTTGCGCGCGGAGTCGATCGCCGCAAGCGAGGTGACCGCCTGGCCGTTCTGCATGTGCCGGACGGACAGCACTTCCCGCGACGCGCCGGCGATTTCGCGTTTCTTCTGGTCGAAGTTCGTCACCGTCGAGAGGTCGACGGTGAACGACGTGTCGGAACCCTTGAACACGACTTTCCGCCGTTTGAGCAGCAGCTTCGCGGTGTAGAACTCCTCGCCGGTGACCCGGCCACCGATCTGGGCGGGGTGTTTGACCATCATGGTCGTCCCGTTCAACAGGACCTTGAACAGCACCGTCGAGAACTTCTCGATTTTCTCGTCGCTGGCTTCGACGGCCGCGATGTGACGCTGGCTGTTCGTGTTGAACGCGATAGTCACCGTCGAGTCGAAGAAGGCACCGAAATCCGGCGGCACTTTCCCGACGGCTACGTCGAAGATCCTCGAGAGCGGAATCGTCAGTTTGTCCGAATCAGTCGCCAACACCAGTCGCTTCTTGCTGAGAAGGATGCGCCCCCTGATGGGTTCGGCCCCACCGGCAGCGGCGCTCGTGTTGAATTTACCGACGAAATCCGCAATCACTGATTCCGACATGTGTACGATGCTGTCTGATACTCGCTGTTTGGACGGACGAGTATTGAGCGTTACGTGCTCACAGCCGTAGTTGGTGACAGCACTTCGACACCTAAAAGCGTTCGCCGAATATCGAGTCGGGAGCAGTCACCCGTCGAGGTCGCGCGCGATGGAAGCGAGGCTGTCGTTCGGTGGTTCCGTCGCCTCGTAGACCGCCCGCTCGCCGGGTGCGCGCAGTCCGAACTTGAATCCGTCCGTGACGACGTCCAGCAGCACCGAATCGCCGACGGCCACGCTGGTTCCCGCAACCCACTCAGCGAGTCTGTTCTCTCCGTCGCCCGGCGAGCGTGCCAGCGTCGGCGTGTCGTATGCGCCTTTGAACACGGGCACGCCGTCGAGGTCCTGCTCGACGCGAGCGTGATACGTCTGTTCGTCGAACACGACCTGGACGACCTCGTCGGACGGCACGGCGTCGGCCGCAGCGTCGGGGACGACGACCTTGTGGCGGTCGGTCCGCCCCACGCGCTCGACGGTCGCCCGGTGGGTATCGACGGCGTCGTGGTCGCTGGGAACGCGCTCTGGCACTACTCTTCGTCGCCGCCGAGCAGCTCTTCGACGGACTGGGAGCCGCGGTCGACGATCTTGGCGTTGATCTGGCGAGTCTCTTCGCTGATCTCGCCGCCGCGGACGGTCACGCGCTTGCGCTCGCCGTCACGGCTCGGCTCGTAGCCGGTGCCGCCGTCCAGCAGCACTGCCTTCGTGCCGGCGCCGCGCACGTCGCTTCGCATCGGTCGGCCCGCGGTGTCGGAGCCACCGGTCAGTTCCAGCGTGTAGCCGTCGAGACCGACGGCGCTACCCTCGACCTCCTCGCCGAGCGAGCGGCCGATGAATCGGTTCGCGTCCTGTCCCTCTGCGTCCAGCTGGTGACTGTCGCCGTTCTCCGGGTCCGCGACGACGACGGTGAAATCTGCCATTGGTGGCCGAAAACAGTCCGTCCCGAATAAAAACCCTGTCGAACTGCAGTTGCCCGGCGCGACCAGTCATCGACGTGCCAGTCGCCCCACAGGGCTGCCGTGGACGATCGACCGCCTTCGAGAGGGTAAAGTACGTTCGGCCCTCCAGTTAGTACGTGGACAGTAAAGAGCTAGATCGCGCACTGGCCGACGCGTTCGAGGGGAGCGAGGAGGCCCGGCGCGTCGTCGGGAGGCAGGCCCGTGACCTGGCCGACTCCGGGAAGATCGCGGACGAACTCGGGTTCGAGTTGACGCCCGAGGACGTCGTCTCGAACCTCCAGGACGCCCCGGACGACCACGACCTCGTCGAGCGCTGGAACTGGTGGCTCGGCTCCCTAGAACTCTCTCACGGCGGCTACAACCGGTTCCGGGTCCGCCCCGACGCGATCCAGGACGGAGACGGATTGTCGTAACTGTTTCCCGCGACGACCGACCGGTATCGGGCGGTCGATGCGGACATGACTTGCAACAGTCCGTATGACGGCGGAACCACCACGGCCTTCCGTCAGCCCGTCGTAGACCGCCAAACGACGATGTCGGAGCCGTCAGCGGCCACGCCAGGGGGTGACGAAACCACCGACAGCGACGCGGCCGACGCGCGGTCCGACCCCAGCGCTCACACCGACGTGCGCTGGCTCCGACTGCGCGTGGCATGGCGACTGCTCGTCGTCACCTGGCGGTTCCTCCCGCTCGTTCTCACGTACGCGCGCGACAAACGCCGCTTCCTCCTGTTCGGCAGCGGCCGATCGGTCACCCCCGACCAGCAGGTCGCCCGTGCCCAGCGGTTGCTCGACACCCTCGTCGCGCTGGGACCGACGTTCATCAAAGTCGGCCAGATCCTCTCGACGCGTCCCGACGTGCTCCCCGGCCCGTACATCGCGGTGCTCACTCGGCTCCAGGACCGCGTCCCGCCGGCCGACTGGGCGGCGGTGCAGCCGATCCTCGAGGCGGAACTCGGCCCCGTCGACGAGGCGTTCGACGAGTTCGACACGGAGCCGATCAGCGGCGCGAGTCTCGGCCAGGTGTACACCGCGCGCGTCGAGGGCGAGCGCGTGGCCGTGAAGGTGCTGCGGCCGAACATCCGTCGGCGCGTCGAGGCGGACCTCCGGGTGATCGACGCGCTGACGCCACTCCTCGTCCGCGGTGCCGAACCCGGCCAGGCCTTTACCCTGGAGAACCTGGCCGACGAGTTCGCCGCGACCATCCGCGAGGAGATGGACTACCGCCACGAGGCCCGGATGTTACAGACCGTTCGCGAGAACTTCGCGGACGAGCCGAAGATCAGGGTGCCCCGAGCGATCGACTCGCACTCGAGCGACCGCGTCATCACGATGGAGTACGTCGACGGCACGAAGATCACCGACACCGAGACGCTGGACGCGAAAGGCATCGACCGCGAGCAACTGGTCGTTCGCCTGGAAGAAGCCTACATCGAGATGGTGCTCGAACACGGCCTGTTCCACGCCGATCCACACCCCGGCAATCTCGCCGTCCAGGACGACGGCACCATCGTCTTCTACGACTTCGGCATCACCGGCCAGATCAGTCCGGGCCTGCAAGAGGAGATCTTCGAGTTCTACGTCGCCATCGCTCGCAACGACATCGACGGCCTCATCGACGCGTTCGTCGGCATGGGCGCGCTCGACCCGACGGCCGACCGACGGCTCATGCGCGAGATGTTCGAGCTCGTCCTCGAGAGTTTCCGCGGCCGGGACGTCGACCAGTACCGCGTCCAGCAACTCGTCGCCGACTTCCAGAAAGAGCTGTACGAGTTCCCCCTGCGCCTGCCCCAGGAACTGGCGCTCATCGTCCGCGTGACCACGGTGCTAGAGGGCGTCTGCCGGACGCTCGATCCCGAGTTCGACCTCATCGCGCTCATCACCGACTACGTCCGGGAGGAAGGATACGCCCAGCAGGGCGTCGAACAGGCGTTCGGGCAGGCCCGCGAGGAACTCGAAGCGCTCACGCGAGCGCTGGTGACGACCGGCCCGACCCTCGAACGCGTCCTCGAGTCGGCCGACCGCGACGACCTCCGCGTGCAAACCGCCATCCGTGACGAGAGCGACGTGTTCGACCAGTTGGCCAAGCAGGTCGTCCTCGGCTTCACGTTCGTCGGGTCAGTGCTCGCCGCGCTCGTCCTCTTTCTCGGCGGGGACCGGCCGGAAGCGGGCGTCGCCGTCGGCGGTGCGGCCCTCTCGCTCGGTCTCGTCTACTGGTCGCTCCGCGAGCAGTCGGGGATCAGAGCCAAGCCGCAGTTCACGCGCCAGAGCCTCCGCCAGCGCGAGCAACAGCGCACAGAGGAGGACGCGAGCGGCTACGCACAGGCCTACGGAGAGGTCGGCGACGAGGACGGTAGGTAGGTCACTCCACCCACACCTCGCCGAAGGAGTCGAAAAAGTCCGCGCCGGTGTCGACGGCCACGTAGCGAGCGGCCAGCCGATCGGCGATCGCTTCGATCTCGTCGCGGTGCTCCTGGAAGCGGTCGCGATACGTGCGCTCGACGTGCGAGCCGAAGTAGGTCCGCAGCTTCGTGTCACGCTCCGGATCGCGGAAGATCGTATCGCCCCGGGCCGGCGGGTCCAGCTCGTCGGGCGCGATGACGTGGGCCAGAACGAGATCGTTGCGCTGGAGCGCGCTCAGGCCGGCTTCGACCGTCTCGGGGTCTTCGAGGAAGTCGCTGACCACGAGGACGAGCGACTTCGAGTCGATGGTGGCGGCGTAGTCCTCGCAGGCCCGCTGGAAGTACGTCTCCGCCGCGGGTTCGGTCTCGTTGAACACGTCCACGAGTCGCAGGACCTCGCCCTGAGAGGTGCGGCTTCGGTCCAGGCGGTCGAACGTCTCCGAGAGGAGCGACACCCGGAAGTCGTTGTGCTCGGCGGCGGCCAGCGAAGCGAAGCCCAGGCCGAGTTTCGCCGCGTACTCGAACTTGTGGGGCGTGCCGACCTCGGCGCGGTCGCCGCCGAAGTCCATGGACGCGCTGGCGTCGACGAGGACGTGGACGGTCAGGTTGCGCTCGGCCTCGAACTGCTTGATGTACAGCTCTTCGGTGCGGGCGTAGACGCGCCAGTCGATGAGGCGCGTGTCGTCGCCGGGCGCGTAGTTGCGGTGGTCGCTGAACGTCAGCCCTTCGCCCACGTCGGTCGAGCGCTGGTGGCCCTGCTGGACGGTCTCGACGCGCCGCTGGAGCGAGGCGTCGTACCGCGCCAGTTCGTCCAGGAAGGCCGGTTCGATCATAGCAGTTGCTCGATGGCGTCGTCGGGAGTCACGCCGTCGCGTTCGGCCCGGAAGTCCACGACGACGCGGTGGCGCAGGACCGGTTTCGCCATCGCCTCGATGTCCTCGCTGGCGACGTGCGTGCGCCCGATCATGAACGCGCGGGCCTTCGCCAGCACGACCAGGCCCATGCTCGCGCGGGGACTGGCACCGTAGTCGAGCAGATCGGAGTCGCGGGTCGCCCGCACCAGATCGACCACCCGGTCCCGGAGGTCCTCGGCGATGGGGATCTGCCTGACGAGTTCCTGGGCCACGAGCAGATCCTCGGTGGACAGCGCCTGCTCGACGGGGATGTCGTCGTCGACCTGGCCGGTGTAGCGGTCGACGATCTCCCGCTCGGCCTCGGCGTCGGGGTAGTCGACGAGCACTTTCGCCAGGAAGCGGTCCTTCTGGGCTTCCGGCAGGGGGTAGACGCCCTCCTGTTCGACCGGGTTCTGGGTCGCCAGCACGAAGAAGGGGTCCGGGAGCTTGCGGGTCTCCCCGCCGGCGGTGACCTGGCGTTCCTGCATCGCCTCCAGCAGTGCGGCCTGGGTTTTGGGCGTCGCGCGGTTGATCTCGTCGGCGAGCACGACGTTCGCGAAGATGGGGCCGGGCTGGAACGTGAACTCCCGTCCCTCGCGCGTGTCGCGGATGATCTCCGTGCCGGTGATGTCCGAGGGCATCAGGTCCGGCGTGTTCTGGATGCGGGAAAACGAGCAGTCCGTGACTTCCGCGATGGTCCGGACGAGCATCGTCTTCCCCAGCCCGGGCGTGCTTTCGAGCAGGGCGTTCCCGTCGGCCAGCAAGCAGGCGAGCACCTGATCGAGGACGTGCTCCTGGCCGACGAGGCGCCGACGCACCTGGGTGCGAGCGTTCTGAAGTCTGTCCTGCAGTCGGTCGACCTTCTCCTGATCTATCTTCTCAGTCATCTGAATCACGCGCGTTGAGCCGCAGGTTGTACTCGCGGACGAGGTCCGCGTCGCCGAGGTTCTGTTCGGCGTCGTATCCAGCCCGTTGTGCCGCGACGGGGTCGGTGTCGGCCACGAAGCCGGAGTCGTCGTAGGCGTGTTCCTCGTCGCCCTCCTGGCCGCCGCGGCCGGCCGAGATGTTGGTCGACAGGTCGTCGTCTCCGCGGTCGACGTCCTTGGGCTCCCCGAGGACGTCGTCGCCGTCCTGGAGCCGGGAGTCCCCGTTGTCCGTGCTGCTGACGGGACCGCCGGGAGTCCGCTCGTCCGTCTCGTTGGCGGGCGGGCCGGCCGCAGGTCCGAGGGAGATGCCGGCGACTGCGGCCTGGATGGTGAGGACGCTGACCAGCAGGACCACGACGACGCTCCCCCCGAGCCAGCGGGTGTCGACGAAGCCGGCGGCGCTGGTCCCCTTGAGTTTCGCGATGACGTCGTCGTACAGCCGCGCGGCCATCGGCGAGCCGTCCGCGGCCTCGGCGGCGTCGCGGGCCGTCCGCAACGCCTCGGCGACCTCGGGATTGGTCGCCTCGAACCGCTCGACGGTGTAGTAGTGGACGCGAAGCCCGAACTCGACGCCGAACGCGAGGAGGCCCACGACGGCGGCCAGCACCGTCGACCCGTCGATGGGACCGACCGGCGGCAGGGAAACGCCGGCAACGAGCACGCCGAGGTTGACGAGCAGGAACACGGCCACGGCGTCCACGACGGCGTGCATGCCGGCGGCCTTGTACCCCTCGCGGCGGATCTCCCGGATCGCCTCCTGGATCGTCTCACGCTGGTCAGTCATAGCCGTACTCCCTGCAGACGTCACTGTCTGTCACGTTCTCGTTCCTGCACAGCGTCCGGATGTCCATCCGCTGGTCGTCGTTCTCGTTTTCCAGTCCGGAGATCGTCTCGTTTTTCTCGTTGAGCAGCCGCTCCTGCCTGTTCACGGCCGTTTCCAGAGCCGAGTTCTCGTCGAGCAGTTCCTCGTTCCGTTCGTCGAGGTTCTCGTTGCGGGATTCGAGGCGCTCGACGTCGTCCTGCAGGTCCTGGTTCTCGTCACGTAACGACGACACCTGCTCGGAGAGGGTGTTCCTCTCGGTACGGAGATCCGAAATCCGGGTTCGCGCCTGTGAGAGGGCGTCTTTCGTCCGTTTCAGTTCGGTCTCGGTCTCGTTGAGTCGGGTCGTGAGGTTGCGAATGTCGGTCTGTCGGGTCGTCAGGCTGTCGTTGATGCGCTGGAGTTTCGCCTCCGTCCGGTTGAGTTGCGCGCGAGTCGTCGCGAGTCGCTGTTCGAGCCGTTCGTTCTCCGTGCGCAACGTCTGTTCTCGCCCGCTGACGTCCTCGACCGACGACTCGTAGTAGACGGTCGCACCGGCGGTGCCGACGACCGACAGGCCGACGAGGACGACGAGCACGGTGTTGAGTCTGGTTCCGATGAGCGTCATGATTTGATGCGGTGGAGTCTGCGAGCGCTGACTTCGAGGAGGTACAGGAGGAGCGCGCCCAGGAGGACGAGCCACGTCCACTCGCGGGTGACCGTCCGAACCCCGGTCGCGTCCCGGCGAACCTGCTCGGCGATGGCGGCCGCCTCGGTCGGTTCGAAGACCCGGCCCCCGGTCGTCCCGACGGCGTCCCGGAGCGACGCCGACTGCCCGTAGGCAGCGTACTCCCTGGGGTAGTTCACGGCGTACTCCGCGCCGAGGATCGACCCGTACCCCGGTTGCCCGGGTACGAACGTCGCCTCGTACTGCCCGTCGCCGGTCTGGGCGAACTGGACGCCCTTGGCCGCCGGTCGGGTAGCCCCCTCGTAGGTCACCGTGACGGGCGTGCCGACGCGAGCGTCGGTGACGTCGGTGACGCCCGTTTCGAGCCGCTCGGGGTCGCCGATGGCCCAGTTCACCGACTTCGTCACGCCGACGGAGTCCGGGGCCGAGAGCAGCCCCCCGAGCGTGCCGTCGCCGTCGTAGGCGGTGATCGCGACCGTGCGGCCGAGCCCGTACCGCCAGGCCGAGATGACGGGGTTGCCCGTCGGACCGGCGACGAGGAAGTCAGCGCGGTCGGCGGCGGCGACGGCGTGGGTTCGGTCGGGCGTCGCCTCGAACTGGACGCCGCTCGTGATGAAGTGGGAGCCGTCGACGACGGTGAGCCCGCCGCCCCGGTACTCCCGGGTCTCGCCGCCGAAGAGGATGCGCAGCCGGTTGGTCTCGTCGGCCCGGAGGTACGTGCCGTCACCGGCGTCGGCGACCGACGTCAGGTGGTCGTCGGCGACGTTCGTCCCGACGCCGATCGGGATGACCTGCACGCCGTCCTGGGCGGCCTCCGCGGCGGCACCCCTGGCGTCCCCGACCTGTGCGCGACCGTCGGTGAGGAGGATGACCGTCCCGCCGCCACCGCCGAGCATCTCGGTCGCGCCCTCGATCCCGGCGCTGACGTCCGTGCCACCGCTGCTCTGCAGGCGGCGGACCTGCCGGGACAGCGACTCGCGGGAGCTCCCCAGCACCGACAGGTCGGCGATGCGGTAGACGTTCCGATTGAACGCGACGAGGCCCACCTGGTTGCGGTCGCCCAGTTGGTCCAGCACGTCCAGCGCCAGCGACTGCTGGACGGACAGCGACCCCTTCGTACTCCCAGAGATGTCGACGGCGATGACGACGCGCGAGGTGCGACCGCCTTCGCCGATGGTGACCGGCAGCATCTCCGTCAGCAACGACTGGCGGTAGTTACCGTACTCGAAGGCGTTCTCGCCGCCGACCGTGACGAGGCCGGTCCCGTCGATGACCGCGCGCTGGAGCGCGCTCACGTTCCCGAGGTCCCTGGCGGCCACGTCCTGGACGACCACGGCGTAGTACCCCGAGAGATCGTTCGGGATCTGCCGCGCGCGGTCGACCTCGTAGACGTTCTCCAGGAACCCGCCGAGGGGGTACTCGCCGCGGGCGACGTAGAGGATCTTCGGCGGGTCGACGACCCGGACCGTCTTCCGGAACACGTCGTTGCGGTCGTGGACGTCCTCGCCCGTGATCCGCGCCGTGATGCGATGGCTCCCGGTCGACGTGAAGTTGTGCCTGAACTCGACGCCGCCACCGCCGTCGACCCGCTCGCTGATGACCTCCTGGCCGTCCACGGTGACCGTCAGCTGGACGGAGTCGTGCAGTTCGACGCCGCGGACGACGGCGCTGAACGTGTTCGCGACGCCCGTGCTGGTCTTGGCCGGCCCGTGGACGGAGACGGCTCGCTCGGTGGTCGTCGTCGAGAGGTTGACGGTGTGAATCGACGCGTTGACCTGCTCGGCGATGCCGGCCGCCGCTTCCAGCGAGCGCCCGTCGGTGACGCGGCCGTCCGAGACGACCAGAACGCTCCCGTTGGTCGAGAGCGCCCCCGAGACCGCGTCGCCGACCGGCGAGCGCCGCTCCGAGCCGACTCGTCGGGTGCGGACCTCGACGCCGCGGTCCTCGATCGCAGCGGCGAGTTCCCCGGGAGCGGCGTCCGTCGTCGCCATGCTGGCCGAGCGGTCGACGAGCATCGTCACCTGCGGGTCGCCAGACACCGACGCCGTCGCAAGCGTGTACGGCCCGGCCGCGGCCACCACCAGCAGGACGACGACGAGCGCCCGGGAAGCGAACACCAGCAGCCGGGTGCGCCCCGCGAACGTCGTCCCCTCACCGCGGCGGCGAAACAGCCAGCCCACCAGCAGGGCAACGACCGGGAGCGCGACGAGCGCGAGCGGATGCTGGAGTCCCGCGCGAACGCCGGCGACGGTGGTCTCGACGGCCATCAGAGATCACCTCGATAGCGGAGGAAGCCGAGTTCGCCCAGCACCAGCAGGACGGCGACGAGCAAAACCAGCGGCGTCAGGTCCTGTCGAACGGGCTCGGACGCGGCGCCGCTGGTAGTGACGTTGCCGCCGGCCACGTCGGGCGCGGGCGCAGTCAGGTTCGACTCGCTCGCCGACAGCAGGCTGGCGCTCGCCCGCCGGTCGGGCGTCCGGTACGTGCCGACGGCGTCGAGTCGGACCGCGGCCGCCGTCCGGGTGCCCCCGGGCGTCTCGACCGTCGTCCGGTTCGGCAACTGCAGCGTCGTGCCGGTCCGGTAGTTCAACTCGTCAGCGGACGGGCGGTCGGCGGCCCAGTGGATCGCGCCTTTCCAGAACACCGGATAGCGGTAGCTGTACCGGAACGCGGTCTGGTTCGGGAGGTACCCGTAGTAGAGGACGCGCCCGCCCGATCGGCGGGCCGTCGCGAGCAGCGGCGACCCGTCGCCGACGGTCACGAGCGCGTCCGCCCGGGCGGTGCTGGCACCCAGGTGCTCGTCGGGCGTCGGGAAGTCGAAGCCGTTCGTGAGCTCGTGGTCGGTGGCCGCGGTTTCGCCCGTCGTGTTGCGAACCGACTGCGGGTTCACCGGCAGCAGCGACCCGTAGCCGACCCGCCCCACGTCCGCCTGGCCCTGCACGACGAGGCCGCCGCCGTCGGCGACCGTCTTGCGGGCCAGTTCCTTCGTCGAGCCGAGCACGCGGTCGGAATCGACGTCCGCGAACACCACCACGTCGTAGCTGCCGGCAACGGAGGCCGGCGGCCGGCGAACCGTGAGGTCGACTGTGGGAATCACGTCGAGCGCGGTCCGGAGATTGCGGTTGTCGCCGTTGGTTATCAGCAGGGTGTCGACCGTTCGTTGCGCCGGGACGGTCACGTGCGCGACGTCGTCTGTCGGGAACGAGTCGCCCGGCGAGAGCCTCGCCGTCGCGCTCTGGGTCGGCAGCGGGAACGTCACAGACTGGACGTCGCCGGGTTCGAGCGAGAGCGAGCGCGAGCGGCCGGCGAGCGAGAGGGTGCGCTCGGCCGCAGTCTCGCCGGTGTTGGCGACCGAGACGGTGACCCGCTGGGAGCCGAACTGCCGGTCGACGATCCCGACGTTCTCGTCGCCACCGCCGGCGAACTGACGGAGCGAGACGTCCAGTCCCGACGCGCGCGCCGTCTGGACGGCGCCCTGCCAGTCCCCGCCGTCGCCGGCGAAGTCGCTGAACACCACAATGCGACTCTCCGACCCCGCGAGCGCCGTCGCACGGCTGATCGCCCCCCGGAGGTCGCCCGGTGCGTCCGTGACGGCGAGGTCGTCGAGGGACGTTTTCGCGTCGCCCGGACTCACTCTCTCGGCCGGGACGCGCGTGGTCGCCCCGGCGACGACGACGGTCGTCGGCGTGCCGACCGACTGTTTGGCCGCCGCGACCGCTTTGGCGAACCGCGTACCGTCGCCGGTGTCGGTCGCCATGCTGGCGGAGGCGTCGACGACCAGCACCGTCGGCTGTGCGCTGGCAGCCTGCGTGACCGTCACGTACGGGGCGGCCAGCGCGACGGCGAGCAAACTGATCACGAGCAGCTGGAGGAACAGGAGGAGGTTCCGTCGCAGCCGTTCGAACACCGGGTTCGAGCCGCCCTCGTCCGGGTCTGACTGGAGGAACTGGACCGTCGGCAACGCCAGTTCCCGCGGGTCCGGCTGGATGAGGTACAGTAGCAGCAGTGGCACCACACCCACCAGCGCTGCGAGCCCGAGAGGGGACGCGAAGACATCAGCGAGCGGCATATATTGAACAGGGGACCAGTCGGGTCACGTGGCTGTTCGACGGCCGACACCATAATCCCCGGGGAGGCTGCAACCCTCGTTTGAACTTGTGACCGAGTGACAACCCGTCGGTCGAACCGAGCAACGGAAAGGGCCAGCGAGGCTACCGATCGCTAATGGACGTCGAGTTCCTCGGTGGCGCCCGCGAGGTCGGCCGGAGTGCCATCCTCGTCAACGACTCCCTCCTCCTGGATTACGGGATGGCCCCCGAGAACCCGCCGCAGTACCCCGTCGGCGACGTCGACCCCGAGGCCGTCGTCGTCTCCCACGGCCACCTCGACCACGCGGGCGCGCTCCCCACGCTCGTCTCGGGCCAGTCCCGCCCCGAGATCCACTGGACGCCGCCAACCCGGGACCTGACCCGAGTGCTCGCGCGCGACACGCTCAAACTCCACGGCGGCACGCCCCAGTGTCCGTTCACCGAGAACGACCTCATGCGACTCTCGGAGGTCTCGACCACGCACGGCTACCGGGAGACGTTCGCGGCCGCCGGCCACGAGATCACCTTCTACAACGCGGGCCACATTCCGGGCAGTGCGCACGTGCTCGTGGACGACGGGGAGACCCGCCTGTTCTACACCGCGGACTTCCACACCGACGATCAGCGACTGGTTGCGGGAAGCACCGCCCGCCCCGACGCCGACGTCGTCGTCTGCGAGTCGACGTACGCCGACGTGGAGCACGACGACCGCGCGGCCGTCGAGGAGCGGTTCACCCAGAGCGTTCGATCGACGGTCTGGGAGGGCGGCACCGTCGTCGTCCCCGCGTTCGCGATCGGACGGACCCAGGAGATGCTCATGGTGTGTGCCGCCCACGACGTCGACTGCTACGTCGACGGGATGGGGAAGGAGGTCACCCGACTGGTTCGTCAGTATCCGGACTTTCTCCGGGACGCCGACGCGCTCAAGCGGGCGAAATCGAACGCCCGCTTCGTCACCGGCCGCGACGGCCAGCGCAGGCGCATCGCGGCCGACAACACGGTCATCGTCACGACCTCGGGGATGCTCTCGGGCGGCCCCGCGATGACGTACGTTCCCGAGATCAGGACGCTCCCGGTCAACAAGATCGCGTTCACCGGCTACCAGGTCGAGGGGACGCCCGGACGAGAACTCATAGAGACCGGCAGTGCCGAAATCGACGGCCGCGTGATGCCCGTCAGCGCCCAGGTCGAACGCTACGACTTCTCGGCCCACGCCGACCACGACGGCCTGCGCGCGTTCCTGGCGAGTTACGAGGACGCAGAAATTCTGGTGAACCACGGCGACGACTGCGAGGGGTTCGCCACCGAACTCCGAGACGACCGGTACGACGCGCGCGCACCGGACCTGGGTGCCAACGTCGAGTGTTGACCCCGGTGCCGGGGACCGACGTCAGCGCACTCGCGACGGCGGCACCAACAGGACGTTGCTGTCGGCGCGGGCAGTCACCGTCTCAGAGACGCTCCCGAGCAACAGCCGCCGCATCGGGCTCTGTCCGCGCGAACCCATGAGAATCGTCGTCGGGTCGAACTCGTCCTCTGCCGCCAGGATCTCGTCGGCGGCGACGCCCTCGCGGACGCTCGTCTGCGCGTCGATCCCCATCTCGCTCAATTTGGCCGCCAGTTCGTCGAGCCGTTCCTGCGGGTCGGCGGCGCCCTCGGCGTTCGGCCGGCGCTCCGGCGGCGCCACGTGGACCAACAGCGCCTCCTCGGTCGCGGTCTTGAGGTTGTGGAACTGGTCGAACGCGTGGTCTGCGTTCTCGGAAAAGTCCGTCGCGTACAAGATCCGTTTGAACAGGTGTTCGTTCGCGACCTCGTGTTCGTCGTCGGCTTCGACGATTCGCTGGACCAGCAGCGGCCGGACGGCCGTCCGGGCCACGTTCCGCACGGTGCCGCCGATGAACCGCTGCTTGAGCGGGCTCTTCCCCCGGGACCCGACGATGATGAGGTCCGCGTTGACCCGGTCGGCCAGCCCGTTGATCCGACGGTGGGGCGTCCCTCGCATCACGTGGGTCTCGACCGTGAACCCCTCCTCCTCCAGGTGTTCTTTCTGTCGTTCCATCCCTCGTTTCGTCTGTTTCCCGAGGTTGTTCCCCGGAATCCCGGTGGTGACGTTCGGACTGGTGACGGTGATCAGGTCGATCTCGTCGATCCCGTAGCGACCGAGACACTCCAGGCACGGCTGAGAGGTGATCGCCGCCTCGATCGCGTCCGACAAGTCGGTGGCTAAGACTGCGCGCATACCCGATGCTACGGAGCGGAGGGGCATTAGTATTGCCACGATTTCCCAATATCATACAATGGACTGGAGCGTCGAGCTGAGCACGTCAGCGGCGGTCAGACGCCGACGGGTCAGTACCCCGGGGCTCGTGAGACGCCGGGGGTGAGCGAGAAGAGTCGGTGACGAGAACGGCCAGGTGCGGCAGCGAACGGTTCCGATCAGTTGCCGTCGCCGAACGTGAAGCCCCCGTCCTCGTCGGCACTGGCGCCGGCCGACTGGTCGGACGGGCTGGCAGACCCATCGGGAGTGGACGCGACGGGCGTGCTACTGCGGACCGCGAAGGCGAGTCCGATGACGACCAGGAGGGTCGCGAGCAACACGACGTCGCCGTTGTTCGCGACGAGCATCTTCATCTCGAACTCGGTCGGAGCACCGAGGAGCGTGTCCAGCACGTGCGGCTTGAGGAGAGCCAGGTACAGCCCCAGCCCGACGACTTCGAGTCCGACCACGGCGACGACGGCCGTGACGAGTCGGAGCAGCAGCCGGACCGGTAACGATCGGTCAGCAGCCGTCACAGTTCCCACTCCCCCGGACAGACGTGTTCCCCACCATCGTGTACCGGTACAATTCGGTTCGACCGGCTTAATTGTACCCCACAGCGACAGAAAGAAGAACGATCGCGGGCGCAACAGCAATCCAGCGGGAACCCGAACGACCGGCCATGAAGCGAACGCGACTGGCGACCGACCGCTGGTTCGACGTCCTCGCCGAGACAGACACCGCCCAGGCGGCCGCGATGACGCTCTCGCCCGGCCAGTCCACGGGTGGGCCGACGAACGCCCACCGGGACAGCGATCAGTGGCTGTTCGTCGTCTCGGGGTCGGGTCACGCCACCGTGGACGGACGAGACGTGGCACTCGAGCGGGGAGACCTGCTCTGCATCGAAGCCGGCGAAACACACGAGATCGAAAACGACGGCACCGACCCCTTGGAGACGCTGAATCTGTACGTACCGCCCGAGTACTGAGGCGGGCGCTGGGTGAGCCAACCGGTGGGAGTTTACTGCCTGCCCACCGTGCGGGCCCGTATGGCGTTCGACCCCGATCGCGTCACGACAGTCACGTTCGATTCCTACAGCACGCTGGTCGACGTCGATGCCGTCGAACGCGCGCTCGCCGACCGCGTCGACGACCCGGAACCGGTGTCCGCTCACTGGCGGACCCGCTCGCTCGAATACACGATGGTGGCGAACCACCTCGACGAGTACGAGCCGTTCTACGAGGTCAATCGCAAGGCGCTCCAGCACGCGCTCGACGTCGAGGGAATCGACCTCGATCCCGAGACGCGGGACGAGATCCTGGCCGCCTACCACGAACTCGACGTCTTCGAGGACGTCCGGGACGGCATCGACGGACTCACCGAGGCCGGCTACGACTGCTACGTGCTCTCGAACGGGAACCCCGAGATGCTCGAGTCGATGGTCGACCACTGCGGAATCGACGACCTGCTCACCGGCGTCATCAGCGCCGACGAGCTGCAGACGTTCAAACCGAGCGTCGAACTGTACGAGCACGCCGCGGAGCGGACCGGAACGCCGGTCGACGAGATCGCCCACGTGAGCGCCCTCTGGTTCGACGTCCAGGGCGCACAGCACGCCGGTATGCAGGGCGTCCGGCTCGACAGGAAAGGCGACCCCTGGGAGCGATTCGGTCCGGCTCCCGACCTCACCGTCGAGACGATCGACGAGTTGCACGCGGCGCTCGACGGCTGACCGGTCGACTGCGCGACATTGATACTCGTGGCGGTCCGAGTCCCCGCCAATGCCGGCCGTCACAGTCTACTCTCGCGAGAACTGCCACCTCTGCGACGAGGCACTCGAGACGATCCGCGCCGTGGCCGAGGACGTGTCGACACCGGTCGACGTCGAGGTCGTGGACGTCGACGAGGACCCGGCGCTCCGCGAGGAGTACGGCGAGCGCGTCCCGTACGTGCTCGTCGACGACCGACCGAAATTCAAGTACCGCGTCGACGCCGACGAACTCCGAACGGCGCTGACCGAGCGCAACTAACTATTTCTGGCTCGCTGGTCCAACTATGGTATGGACGCACAAACCGAGACCGGTGACGTTTCCTCGACGGCTGGTGTCGGGAGCCTCGCGCGCCGCGGCGGAATCGCACTGGGACTCGCAGTACTGGTCAACGTCGCGATCGTGGTCGCGGCCGACGCTGCAGGCGTCGCGCCGACTCTGGACCCGCTCTCGACCGGGCCGGTCGTCCTGTTCACCGCCCTCGGCGTCGTCGGGGCGACGGTCGTTTACGGCGTGCTGGCGCGGTTCCGGGCCGAGCCCGACCGGCTGTTCACCGGCATCGCGGCGGTCGTCCTCGTGCTGTCGCTGATCCCGGACGTAACCTACGCGCCCACGCTTCCCGGTGCGACCACGCTCGGCGTCACGGTCCTCGCGATCATGCACGTCACGGCCGCGCTCGTGGCAGTCGCGGTGCTGACCGATCTGGTGTCCTGGCCCTAGGCGCTCTCCGGTTCGAACCAGCCCTCGGGGTGTTCGAACTCGAACTCCAGCCAGCCACCGGTGTACGTGATCGCGCCCCGCTCTCGCTCCTCGGGGTCGCGGTCGATGCGGTAGCCGTGGAGTCTGGCCTCCCCCTCGCGCAGTTCAGCCGCAACCTGTTCGAGTTCCGCCGCGAGGTAGTCCGTCCGGTCGCGCTGCATGCCCGCAGGGTACAACGTCCTGCGTGAAAGGTCCCCGTTCGGCTGCGCCGACACTCATACGGTTTGCTGTAACTGTTTACCGCTCCGACCGCCCGCCTTCGGACGGTCGATACGGAAATGACTTACAGCAGTCCGTATCAGTCCAGCGGCGTCGCCGCTTCCTTGAGCCCGAACGAGACCCCAGTCAACTCCTCGGACCGCGTCCAGAGGCGGCGAGCGCGGTCGCGGTCACGCGCCTCGCGACTGGCGGTGTCCGGCGCCGGCGAGCCGCGCATGTTCATGAACCCGCTCGGTCCCACGTACTCGCCGCTGGCGATGTCGGACGCCGTCGCGGCGTACAGCATCGGGAGCGCGCCCTGCTCGGCGTCCTGTGCGAGGAGCGCGTTGGCCGCTTTCATCAGCCAGAGCCGAAGCGTGGACCCGGCCTGTTCGGGACCGCGCCGCTGGAGGTTCGTGTCGGCGTAGCCGGGGTGACAGCCGAGGCTCATGACGTTCTCGACGCCGGCGTGGGTCAGTCGCGTGTCGAGCTCGAAGGCAAAGAGGAGGTTCGCCAGCTTGCTCTGGGCGTAGGCGTCCCACTTGTCGTACTCGTCCTCGTGCTGCAGGTCGCTAAAGTCGACGTCGCCGCGCTCGTGGAGCCCGCTGCTCTGAGTGACGACCCGGGAGTAGCTCGGCGTCTCGATGAGGACGTCGATGAGGTGGCCGGTCAGCGCGAAGTGGCCGAGGTGGTTGACGCCGAACTGCATCTCGAAGCCGTCGGCCGTCTCCTGGCGTGGAATCGCCATCACCCCGGCGTTGTTACAGAGGACGTGCAACTCGTCGTAGTCGGCGAGGAAGTCGTCGGCGAACGATTCGACCGACGAGAGGGCCGCCAGGTCCAGTTCCCGCACGTCGAGTTCGGCGCGGTGGATCGTGCCCCTGATCTCGTCGGCGGCGCTCTCGCCGCGCTCGGTGCTCCGGCAGGCTACCACGACGGTCGCGCCGCTGGCCGCGAACTGTTTGGTGGCCTCGAACCCGAGTCCGCTGTTCGCGCCGGTCACGATCACCGTCTTCCCGGTCAGATCTGGGAGGTCCGCTGCCGTCCACGCGTCGCTCATGCCCCTGTGTTCGTCGTCCCCCCACAGAAAGCCACCGGCGGCTCACCGCCAGCCGACCGTGCCGACCCTGTGGAACCGCTCAGTGGACGCGAACCGGACTACCGGCTCCTGTCAGCCCGGTGCCTCCGTCTCGTTCCCGGCTGGCGCCCCGGTTTCGTTCCCGGCGGCCTGCTCGGACCGCTGGTAGACCATCGCGTCCGCCGAGAGGGTCCCGATCGTGGCGTTCTCGACCGTGATCTGCCCGATAGTGGCCTGGTCGGCCGCGGCCGCGTCACCTGCCGCGGGTGCCATCCCGCCGCCGGTCTCGTTTGCCTCACCGGCCGTCTCGTTGGCAGCCGTCTCGTTGCCGGCCATCTCGCCCGGTTCGACCTCCTCGACCTGCGCGACGTCGAGCTGGTCGACGGTGAGCTGGCTCACGTCGACGCTCCCGACGCGCAGGTCGGGCTGGACGGCAGTTTCGTTGCCGGCCTGCTCATCGCCGCCGAAGAGTCCGCGGATGCGGTCGATGATCCCGCTGATGATCCCGCCGCCGCCGTCGGACACGTTCGACTGCTGGACGACGAGGTGGTCGACGGTCATCTCTCCGATGACCGCACTGCTGACGTTCCCGACGTTCGAGCCGACTTCGGCGTCGCCGGCCGCGCTGATCCCCGTCGCCGACGCATCGTCGAGCGAGAGGTTCCGGAAGTGGACGTTCCGGAGGACGATCGGCCCCTCGCCCTCAGCGCCGAGCGTCTCGTTCAGTTGGCCGTCAGTCTGGTTCTGGACCGTCATCCGGTCGATCCGGAGGACTCTGATCGTCACGTTCTCGACCGTCGAGTCGTTCAACTGGAGCGTCTGTACCTGCGCGTTCCTGACCACGACCGTCTCGGCGTCGGCTGCCCCCGTCTCCGTGCCGTCAGTCGTCGCGCTGGCCGCCATCGCCGGACCCGAGACGGCGACGACCGCGACGACCAGTACCGCAGTTAGTGCGTGCCGTGTCATCAGCCCGTACATCCACAGAGACAGGAATAAATCGGGGAAACCGTTTACCGGGCTCACACTATCCTACCCGTGACCAGCCGACTCGTAACGGTGGCCTTCCTGCCACCACGCGAGACTGTCGTCGGAAGCGTTTCGAATACGCCGCGATGAACAGCCCGAAAGTCGGGCGTACGCCGTCGGCCTCACTCCTCGGGGTACGGCCAGTTGGGGTCTCGATCCTCGTCGTCGGCTGGCTCGCGCGTGTCCGGGACGGCGTCGGGCGTGCAGGCCCCGTGCGCTTCGAAGTTGGCGCGGGCGTCGCTGAGCGAGACGTGGTTGGTGTCGCCGACGTAGGACAGGTTGTGGAACTGGACCGGGTCGTCGATCCAGTCACACACCGGGCAGACCTCGTAGGACCCCGGTTGATCCTCCGGCAGCGTCTGATAGCCACAGCAGGGACAAAATCCCAGTTCACGTGACGCCGGATTCCCTGCGGGCTCCATCGATAGCACGGGGTTCGATGCCGACCCACATAGTTGGTAGGGGTATTTCCCCGGCTCGTCACTCGGACTGTGCGCCCTCGACTTGCTGGGCGTACTCCTCCAGTTCCGAGGCGAGTTCGCGCGCCTCTGTTGCCGACAGCGTGACGTGATCGGCGTGGGGTCGAAGCTCCGAGAGTTGCGTGTTGTCCATCTCCAGTTGGAGTTCCACGTGGTCGGGGTTCTTCCTCGGCGCGGTGACGTTCAGCACTGCGGGTGCCTCCTCCTCGAAGTCGTGGCCCTCGACGCGGCCGTCGAGCAGGTCGAAGGTGGTGTACGCGGTGACGCGCAGGATGCGATCGGCCATATCGACGGTTGGTCCGACCGGATCATAAATCACGAGCCTGTGACGGCGACGCCGCCGCGAAAGGACGGTTCGTATATACTGCGGCGCTCGTATCGGGGATATGGTATTTCTCGTTCCGTACGACGGCTCGGAACTGTCGAAAGCCGCGCTCGAACGGGCTACCGATTTCGCGAGCGACGAGGAGATCATCGCACTGACGGTCATTCCGTCGGGGCGACACTACGCCGAGATGAAGGGGTGGACCGACGAGACGGTCGCGGCCGACGACGTGCAGTCCCGACTCGAAGCGGAGGTCGCCGACATCGCGCCCCAGGCGACGTTCGAGGTCGTCCGCACGGAGTCACGGCCGCCGTCGGCGAAGATCGCCAAGATCATCCGCCGGAAAGCGATCGCACACGACGCCTCCGTCGTGTTCCTCGGCAGTGCGCACGCGGGCCGGCGCACGTCGCCGGTGTCGAGCATCGGCCCCGGCGTCGTCTCGGACGAGAGCTACGACGTCTATCTGGCGCGCACGCGGAACTGACGATCGGACCGTTACGGTCGAGCCGCGGCTCAGTCGTCGGAGGAAGCCAGCGACTGGCCCTGGCCGTCGGTCGGTGCGGGCGAGGCGCCCATGTCGTCGTCGTCAGCGTAGGGGTACCACGTCGTCTTCGTGTTGTGCATATACGGGTCCTCGTAGTCGGTCTCTTCCGGTTCGACCAGTTCGGCCAGCGTCTCCTCGTCGCGCGCCTCGACGAACTGCCGGAACGTCTCGTCGTCGGCTCTCCTGTCCGTGAACTGCTCGACGAGGTTCCTGATGGCGCCGGGCACCTCGTCGGCAGGGACGCGCATCTCGACCCAGTCGGCAAAGCGCGGGTCCTCGCCGAGGCCGCCGCCGAGCCCGATGTCGAGCGCCTCGACCGGTTCGCCGTCCTTGCGGGTCTTCATGCCTCGCAGGGAGACGTCGGCGATCTGGGGCTGGGCACAGGAGGCGGTACAGCCCGAGAGGTGGATGTGGAAGTCCTCGTGGTCCTCGGGGAGGTCGACGTTCGCTTCGAGCCAGCGGGCGTAGCGCACCTGCCGGTTCTTCGTCTCGACGATCGAGAGCGAACAGAACTCCGTCCCGGTGCAGGCGATGGAGCCGCGTTTGAACGGGCTCGGGTCCGGAGAGTACTCGTCGAGGAGCGGTTCGTCCAGCAGGGCGTCGAGGTCCGCCTCGGGGACGTCCGTGACGATGACGTTCTGGCGCTGGGTCAGGCGCACCTCGCCGGAGCCGTACTCGTCGGCGAGGTCGGCCAGTTCCAGCACGTCGTCGGCACCCATCCGCCCGACGAGGACGTTGAGGCCGACGTAGTAGTTGCCGTCGACCTGCTCGTGGACGCCGACGTGGTCGTCGTGGCCGACCTGCTTGCCCGTGTTGTAGGTGTACTGGTCGCGCATGTCCTCGCCCGCAGTGGGGAGTTCGAAGTCGACGAACTCCGCCTGGAGGACCTCGCGCAGCTTCTCGGGCCCCCACTCGTCGACGAGGAACTTGATTCGGGCGTTAAAGCGGTCCTCGCGGTCGCCGTACTCGCGGAACAGGGCGGACAGGCCGGCGGCGACGTCGGTCGTCTGCTCCGGGGGCACCCAGACGTCGACGTCGCGGGCGAAGCGTTCCTCCTTGCGGGAGAGGCCGCCGCCGACGCGGACGTTGAAGCCGAGTTCGCCGTCCTTCTCGGCGGGCTCGAAGGCCAGGTCGTTGATGTCGCCCTGGCCACAGCCCTCGTCACACCCGGTGACCGAGACCTTCCACTTCCGGGGGAGGTTCGCGTAGTCGTCGTTGCCTTTGAACGTCTCGTTGAGTTCCTGGGCGACGGGCCAGGCGTCGACGTGTTCGTGTTTGTCCTTGCCGGCGACGGGACAGCCGACGATGTTGCGCCAGGAGTCACCGCAGGCCTGCTGGGTAGAGAGACCGACAGATTCCAGCCGCTCGAAGATCTCCGGGATGTCCTCCAGTTTGATCCAGTGGAGCTGGATCGACTGGCGGGTCGTCCAGTCACAGTAGGCGTCGCCGAACTCGGGGTTCTCGGCGGGGCCGGTCGCGTACTCCTTTGCGACCTCGCCGATGACCTCCAGCTGGCCCGGCTCGATGACCCCGTTTGGCGTCCCGATGCGCATCATGAAGTACGATTCCTGGCCCGAGCGCTGGTGGTACAGGCCCCACCATTTGAACCGCTCGAACCACGCGTCGTGCTCGTCTTCTGGGATCGAGTCCCAGCCCTCCTCCGCGAACCGCATGAGGTGCTCACGGATCTCGTTTCCGTACACCTCCGATTTCCACTTCTCGACCTTGGTCGGCATATCCACTGCCTAGGCGGACACACATATACCACCGCGCTCACCGTCAATGCTCCCCACCTCTGCAGGATAGCGGACGACATTGCCGCTATTCGGGCGTGGCCAGCCTGGTGCGTTTCCGTGGAACGTGAACGCTCTCGGGAACGACGCCGTAGAACTGGCCGTCTTCGGGGTCGATGACGCGGCCGACGGGCAGCCAGTCGGTGACGCCGTCGGTGCCACACTGGATGCACTGCCCGGCGAACCTGGCCTCGACGTCCGGCCAGTCGACGCCGACCTCGACGACGCCCTCGGCGAGGAAGTCCGCCAACTCGCAGTCACAGAACTCGTGGCGCGCCAACAGCCACAGGTCACTGACGTTGACCTCCCGGGAGTCGTTGACGCTAATCCAGGCACCGTCGTCGAGTTGGTGAACGTCAGTGGACATTCGCTTTTGGTACGGAGCCAGCGCACCTGAGTGATTCGACCCGGACAAAACTCGCCGGGGACGTCTGTCGTTGCCCGCACGCACCGACCTGACGGGCCACGACACCCGTTCAGCCGAGCGCTCCACAGCGTCAGAGATAGGTCGCACTCGTTGCCGGTAAACGGGAGTACGGGTAGGGATTGTAGTCGAACGCGGCCTTATGATAGTGGGGTGGATACAGAGGAGTGATGAGTGAAAGAGACGGTGCCTCCGACGGTTTCCGCCAGCAGTTCACGGCGGACGGTGCACCGGCACTTTCAAAACCAGACACGGAGCTGGGAAATCGATGAGTGAGCAACTATCAGACCACGACGACACGGACGCGACGACAGACCATCCCGCCGACGAACCCGAGGTTTCGACGGACCACCTCGACGACATGGACGACGGGTGTGGCTGTGCCGAGGTGTGGGAACACCTGTCGGAGAACCGGGATGGCAACGCCAGTGGCGACGACTGAGTCGGACGCCACCGACAGGAATCTTTTAGGTGCCGTCCACGTAGCACTCAGCAATGACTGACCGGCCGGACGAGGGGCTGCCCACCGACCGCGAGTCACCAGTGGGCCGACCGGTCATCCGCGGCGACCCGACGCTGACTGGCGAGCACGCGGAGCGAGCCGTCGCCTTCGACCCCGACGATCCCGAGAGCCTCGAACAGGCCGCCCAGACCGTCGCGAAGTTCTCGCAGAACACCGCCGGCGCCGACGACAACGTCTACATGCTCCGGGGTGCCGCCGCCTGTGCCGCGCTCGTTCGGGGCGAAGGCTCCTACAAAGCCGCGGCCGAACGCGCCGGCGGTGACGCCACCGTCGCATTCATCCGGAAGTGGTCCCGCGTTCACGACCTCCCGCGGTCGATCCGCCGCCACGTCGCCATGGGCGAGATCGCCCCGACGGCCGCAAAGCACGTCGCTCGCGTCAGCGGCGAGGCCAGGCTCCTTCTCGCGTGGGCCATCCTCGACCACGACATGACCGTCCGGCAGGTCCGATCGGTCGCCAGCGCGATCAACGACGGCACCGACGTCGAGCGCGCGCTCGCCGCCGAAGGCATCCCCCTGGGCGAGATCACGCTCAGGATCGACCGGCGCGTCTACTGCGAACTCCGCAGACAAGCCGCACTCGACGGGAAAGACCCCGGCGAGATGGTCGCCGAAGCGCTGTCGGGGTATCTCGATAGCCGACAGCAATCGTAACTGTTTACCTTCCCACTCCCGCAGGATTTGGTGAGGGCCGGTAGCTCAGTTAGGGAGAGCGTCTGGCTTTTAACCAGACGGTCGGGGGTTCAACTCCCTCCCGGCCCGTGCAACTAATCGCCGAGCGACAGCGAGGCGATTCGTGAACCGACAGGAAGGAGTTGAACCACGCGAGACGAGTGAAACGAGTCTCGCAATCGGGTTCAACTCCCTCCCGGCCCGCGATTTTGATTACTCCGTCTCTTCCTCTCGATCCCGACGGCACTCGCTGTCCTCGGTGGCGTACTCCATCACGGCGTCGTAGTCGCGTCGTTCTCTGGCCATCCGGCGTTCGTGTTCCCGCTGGGCCTCGCGCTCGAAATACAGGTACGTGAAGTACGAGGCCGCGACGATGACGGCGGCGATGGCGACCAGGAGCAGCGTCAGTTTCACGACCATCGTGGATGCTACGGGGCCGACGCGTTGACCGCGGAGCCGTTCGTGGTGTTGACCGAGAAGTCGCCGCCGCCGATACCGCTCGGAATGTCGCTCTCGTCGATGTCGGAGGCGTTGGCGTTCACGTTCAGGTACGTCGGGAGGCCGCCCTCGCCCATCGGGATGTAGACCGTGTTCGAGCTGTCGAGCGACTGGGTGTAGAGGTACGCGAGGACCTCCGAGGAGAGCGACTGGGAGACGATGTAGTTCGACCGCGCGGTCGCGTTGGCTTTGATGAGTCGCTCGCGGGCGTTCGCCCGAGCGCGGATGATCTGGCGCTGAGCCTGGAGTTCCTGCTGGCGGACCCGCTGTTGTTCGCGCTGGACCTCCTGTTTGGCGATTTCTTTCTGGTTGAGCGATTCCTGGTAGGCGTCCGGAATCGCGACGTTCCTGATGAAGACGTCCTGGAGGACGATCGGTTCGTCGTCGACTCGTTTTCGCAGCGACTCCGTGGCCGCTTGTTCGAGTTGCTGGCGGCCGCTAGACGTGAAAATGTTGCTCGACTGGATCGAGCCGCCGACGTCTCGAACCGAACTCCGGACGGTCTGGCGGATCAATCGCTGTTCGACCTGCTCGACGTTGTTCCACTCCTCGACGAACTGGGAGGCGTTCTCGGCTTCGATGTTGTACTGGACCGCGACGTCGACGCGGAACGTCGTCCCGTTGATCGACTGGACCTCGATCGCGTCCCGTTTGTTCGCCTTGTTCCCTTCGCCCGTCGAGTCGACCATGGTGTAGGTTCGGGGCCGCACCTCGACGTTCTGGACCGACTGCTGGACCGGCATGATGAGGTGAGCGCCTGGGCTGGCCTGCGCACCGCTGACCGCGCCCCAGTTCTTGTACACCCCGACGTGACCTTCGGGGACCTGGTGATACCCACCGGCCACGATCCCGAGGCCGACGAGGACGATCAATACGCCTGCGACGCCTTTCGCAATGACTGCTGGATCTTGTTGCATAGTTCTCTCGTACTCGCGTCAGTCGTGCGTGAAACTCCCGGCGGAAGCCCGCGACGCTCCGCGTCCGCGGTGGAGGGCGCTGACACGATAGCGGTATGACACGCTCGTCGGCACGTTCAGGTAACTGTTTCGTCACGTCGTCGCCGGACAGTCGACGGGGCGTCAGGAGCGCGCTCGCTTCGAACCGGACGATTTACCACTCAGAATGCAAAGATGGGGAACATGGACCTACTCGGGTTTACAGACAAACTGGAGGTGCTGGGGCTCCTCGTCGGCGCGTTCCTGGTGCTGGTGGGACTGGGGACGCTGTCGGGGCTCCCCTGGGAGACAGCAGCGAGTACGATGGCGGGCGTCACGCAGGTGATCGGCGCGATCGTCGTGATCGGCATCGGCGCCGCCCTGGCGTGGATCGCCCGGAGTGGCGGCAACCCAGCCTGACTGACACGGTAGTTTTCTCGCGGTGAATTAGAGGACACGTTCGACAGCCGCAGGACTCGAATCCATGGGTGATCGACGGCTGTCACTCGACGAGCAGCGGACGATTGATCGCGAAAAGCGGTGCGCGATTAGTCCTTGACAGGGAGGTACGCCGTGGCGAGCAGGATGATGGCCGCCAGGAAGCTGATGACGCTAACGCCCCAGAGACCCTTTTTGCGCTCGTCGAAGTAGTCCTGCTTTTCGACCTGTTCCTGGTACGCCCCGTAGTTCGTCGAGAGCTGGACCGTCTCGCCGTCCGGGAAGTGGACGACGCGCGTCTGGCCGTCCGCGAGCGTGACGTTCGCTCCTTCGGCGAGTTGGACGGTGTTCTCCTGGGTGGTCTCCCACACGAGGGTGGCCGACGGCGTCGAGACGTTCCCGGTGACCGTGTCGATGGTCGCCGGCTGGACGGTGCCGTCCTCGGTCGTGTAGTTGTACGTCTGGCCCTCGGAGAACGTCACCGTCTGCGGTTCGCGCAGGTACTCGTTGAGCGGCACCAGCGTGTCGTTGGACGTGAAGACGACCTGCTCCTGTCCGTTCCGGGTGACGGTCTGGTTGTCGACGCGGTCGTCGCTCGCGAGGATGGCGCTGACGTTCAGGTTCTCCTGGAGCGCGAACTGCGACACGTCGGACGTGTTGGCGATCTGGACCTGCCAGGTCTCGTTCTGGTAGGTCGTCTCAGACCCGTTTTCCAGCGTCGCGCTCTCCTGTGCGGACTGGTTCGTCCATGTGAGCGTCCCCTCGGCATCAGAGGCGTTCTCTGCGCTGATCTCCGAGACGATGTACGTCCGTCCGTCGACGGTGATGGGGTCGTTCTGTGAGTACTCCTGTGCGTTGAGTGTTATAGTGGGTTGCTGGGCATTGGCCCCACTGTCCATAGTGACATACGCGTACGATCCCGCCCCGATGACGAGGAAAAGGGCGAAGTATAACGCCGCGGCTCGTCGTTGCATACTCGGAGCGATGGCAGCGCGGCCTTTAACCGTTACTTTTTACGAGAGCAGAAAGACACCGCCCGCAAAGCCGCTCGCAGGCCGTCACAGCGGCCGTTCAGGACGTGAGTGAGCGCTGTGTGTTCTGATTGGCGGTGTCGGCGTCGCCAGCAGCCGACTCGGCCAGCGTCGACGCCAGCGCGGCGACTGCGCGTTCGTGTTCGTTCTTCTGTTCGTACGCGGCAACAGGCGAAACCGCCAGCTCCTCGTACGCCGCGAACGCGTCCGCCGGCACGTCGCCCCGACCCTCGCATTCGGTTCGGACCGCTGTCAGCAACTGGTGGAGGTACAGGAGTTCGTCTTTCCGCATCGGTAGCCAGGCTAAGGGGCCGAACATCCTAAACCGCACGACAGCAGTGGTACCGAAGCGCACGGCCACCGGTGTATCGGCGACGAGCGAGTGGTTACTCGGGCCGGGGCGTCGGCAGCGCGCGATGCCGGACCGGCGGGACGAGGAAGTTCCCCCGACGTTCCGTGAAAATGTACTCCAGGATGCCGTTGTTGACCCGCTGGCGAATGGCCGGGTTGTCGGTGAGGTCGACGCCGTTCATGGCCTGGCGGACCTCCTCGAACGTCGAGATGCGGCGCTGGAGCGAGGGGAAGTGCAGGCTGGCGACGTCGTCGTCGGTCGACTCGAAGTGTCGCCGGAGGGTGCGGACGTTGCCCTCGGCGTCGCGGTTGGCGCGGGCCGCCTTCTGGGCGTGGCCGACGCGGCCGTACTCGCTGGCCTGCTCGCGGACGTCGTCGACGAACTGATCGACGTTGCTGTCGGCACCAAGGTTCGCGCCCACGCCGTCGACGAGGTTCTGCTCGGCGTGGCCGGGGCTGAACATCTCCATGACGCGCTCCTCGAAGTCCTGTTCGACGTACCAGTCGTCGAGGCGCTGGCGGATGTTCGCGACGTGTTTGGTCGTACCGCCCGCGAACGGACCGGAATCGAGCGTCACGTACTCCTCGGTCGCCTGGTTGCCGGCGAAGCCGGCCTTGAACCCCATGAACAGCGGCGACTCCTCGGGAACCGGGTTTGAATCGGGAACCCCGTTCAGGCCGTCCTGGCGTTCGGCCGGCATCCCGGTGCCGACGAAGCCCGTCCGGCGGTCGTCGACGGTCATCGCGTCGGTCAGTTTCGTCTCGACGGCGACGCCGTTGGCCTTCGAGCGCTCGCCCGTGAGGGCTTCTTCGGCTTCGAGCACCACGTCAGCGCGGTCGCTGGCGAGGTGCAACAGGGCGTCCTGCGTGTCGAGCGTCGGTTCCTCGAACGGCGAGAGTCGCTTGGGTTGTGGCAGATCGATGCTCTCGGGGAGGTCGGCGTCGAACCGCTCGAAGTACGACGGAGAGTAGGCGATCGAGTAGACGAGGCCGTCGTTCGAGCGCTCGTAGGCGCGGTCGAGCGTCCACAGGGCGTCCTCGACGGTCTCGCGATCGGCCGCCGTCGGTGTCCCGTCGCGGTTCACGTTCAGGTAGAGCAGCGTCTGGTGACGCGGGAGTTCGACGTTGCCGTGCTCGTCGTGGCGCACGCGGTCGTTCCAGGTGTGCTGACTGTCGGGCAACGCCGAGCGCTTCGAGACGCCCGACGGAACGGGGTCGTTCGCACGGGGCGCCCACCCGAGACAGGCGCTCAGGGCGCTCGCACCCCCGACGGCGACGGCGGTCTTCATGAACTCGCGACGCGGGAGGTCGTCGGACAGATCCATCAGAGCGTCACCTCCACGTCGGGCATCTCCAGGAACGCCGTCTCGTAGCCCTCGTGGCGGGCGACCTGTGGCGGAGTCTGCACCTGCAGCGAGAGCGTATCGCCCGACTCCACCGAGTCGACGACGGCCCCGTAGTGGTAGTTCAGATTGGGATCGAGCGTCCGCGTGAGCGTGTCCGAGAACACCTCCGTGCTGCCCCGAGAGAGCGTCCCGGCGAGAGACATCGCCGGGACGATCATCCGGTTGTAGGGCGTGCGGGCCGAGACGGCGAGGTACTGTCCGGACTGCTCGATGCCCGCCGGCGGCGACTCCAGGACGGACACCACGAGTTCTGCGTCGCCGGTGGTGGCGGTGCCGCGGACCTCACCCGGCAGTTCGGATTTCGTCGGCGCCGTGGAGTTAGGCACCATCTTCATCTCGTGGGGGTCTACGGCTCCCTCGTCACCGGCGTTGTCGAGCGTCCGGTACGCGATTTCGTTGCGCGCTTTCTCGCTGTACTCGAACTCGAGGGTCGCACTCGAGGGTTCGGTAAAGCGGTCCTGGAAGCTCCCGGTCGTCCGCACGCCGTTGTTCGGGATCGCGCCGACGTCGACCTCGACGGCGTACGTCCCGTCGCCCTCGCCCTCGAAGTTCGCCCCGTAGTGAAAGCCCATCGGCTGGGAGAGCATCGGATAGATCGCCTCTTCGGAGACCAGACTGCCGCCCTTGGAGAGAACGACCGAGAGCCCGGTCTCGGGGAGGACGATCCCCGTCTCGGGGTCCCAGACCGTCGCCATCAGGTGGACCATGTCCTCGCTCTGAATCTTCGTGATGTTCGCCTCGGTGACGTCGACGTTCCAGAAGCGGTGGGGGTAGCTGTACATCGCTGCCACCTTGTAGTCACCAGCCGTTCCCATGCCGATCATTTCCATCCCCTCGACGTGGGTCGGGTAGTAGACCGCACTCGGCCGGTTCTCGACGAGCGGTGGCGACCGCACGGACCGCTGTTCGGTCTCCAGCAGCCCGCAGCCAGCCAGCCCCGCCGTTCCAACCAGTCCAGCACCCGCACGAAGTAGACTCCGCCGATTCATTACCCCGGGCTAGACCGTGGAGCAAAAAGCGCGTTCTGGTACGACTCTCGAACCGCCCAGATGATCGTGCAAACGTATAACACACGCTACGTCCGTCCTCGAGCGGTGAATCGGCCACCGGCGAAGGCGAGTTCGACCGTTTCGGGAACGCCTGGGAGGCCTCACTCGTAGGATTCCTCCGGTGGGGACGCACTCGCCGTGCGGGCGGTGTAGACGGCCGCGACGACGAGCGCGGCCATCGCGACGTCGAGTCCGTGTTCGAGCAGATGGTGGGTCTCGTCGGCGATGACGGCGTTCATCGTGAGCACGGCCACGGCCGTGCGGACGAGCAGCGTCGCCAGCGCGAGGGTGACCAACAGGTACGACCACGACTGGCGCCGGACGAGCGCGGCCAGTGCCAGGCCGATGAGGACGCTCGACCCGAGCCCAGCGAGCGCGAGGACGACGGGCAAGAGACCGACCGTAAACGCGGGCGGCACCGCGTGGAGTGTCGACCAGGACAGTGCCATTGGACTCGTACATGAGCGCGAACGGCTTGGGCGTTCGGTTCTATCGTCGGCGGCCGACGATCAGCGCGAGCGCCCCCGCCACGACCGCCGTCAGGACGCCGAAGCCAGCGCCCCCGGCACTCGTGGTCGGCGTGGCCGAGCCAGGTTGGGTCCGAGTCGGAGCGTCCCGACCGCCGTCGCCGGCCGGCGTGTTGACGGCCACACTGGACGTGGTGACGGCTCCGCTCGTCCCGACGGGGCTCGCGACCGGTTCGCCCGCGACGCGGACGACCGGGTCGTCGGCGTCGAAGGTTCCGTCGCCGTCGTCGACGTGGACGGCGACCGACAGGGACGGCCACGTGGACCGGTTCCCGCTGAGATCGACCGGGATGGACACGTTCGCGTGCGTCCCCGCGCGCAGTGCGCGCGACCCGTGGGCGGCCCCCAGGGTTCCGTTGGTTCGCTCGTGGACGACGAGGTGCCCCTGTGCCGGGAGTGCGACGCGCTCGACGAGGAGCGCGCCGTCGGCCCCCGAACCGCCGGCCGTGAGGACGTACCCGGCCCCGTCTCGCTTCCCGACCTGCACTCGTTCACCGGCGGGGCGATCGAACCACCGGAGGAGTTCGTCGTCTGCGGGATCGAACTCGCCGTCGCCGTCGTCGGCGTGCAGGACCGTCCAGACCGTCGCGTTCCCCGAGACGGCGCGCCAGTACGACGCGTCGATCTGGACGGACGTTCCTGTATGGAGGCCCCGGTCGAGCGGCCGAGCGCCGAGCACTCGACCGGGCGTCCCGTCGTCGTCGGCGCGGACGACGAGGTAACCGCGTTCAGTGAGAAAGGCCTGCTCGACGACGACGGTCCCGTTCGCCGACACCTGCGGGTGTGCCGTCGCATGATTCCCGTGTGCGACGGCCAGGCCCGCCATCGTCGCGACCGCGAGCGCGAGCAGACAGCCGACGGCGAGGAGGCGTCTCGTCATAGCGTGAGGTCCATGGCCGGCATCTGCAGGAACGCGCGCTCGTACCCCTCGTGACGGGCGACCTGCGGCGGCGTCTCGACCTGCAACCGGACGGTGTCACCCGACTCGGTCGCCGGAAGCGTGGTCCCGTAGTGGAAGTCCAGTTCCGGATCGAGCGTCCGCGAGAGCGACGTGGCAGTGAGCGTTCGATTCCCACGCGCGTGCGTGATCGACAGCCGCATCCCGGGGACGACGAGCCGGTTGTACGGCGTCCGCGGCGAAACGGCGAGGTACGGGCCGCTCGCCTCGACGCCCGCTGGCGGCGCATCGAGCAGCGTCACGACGAACCGTGCGTCACCGCTCTGGACCGTGCCGACGACCTCGCCCGGCAGTGCCGAACGCTCGGGGGCGCGACCGACGGGCACGCGCATGTCCATCGGTGCGAGCGCACCCGGGTCGCCGCCCTGTTCGACGTCTCGGGAGCTGACGTTCGCTCTGGTCTCGGGCGTGTACGCGAGGTCGATAATCCCGGTGGCCGGCTCGGAGAACCGCCCCCGGAAGGCACCGGTCGTTCGCACGCCGTTCGTCGGGAGCGCGCCCACGCTGACGTCGACGGCGTAGGTCCCGTCGGCCGGGAGCGAGAAGTTCCCGCCGTAGTGAAACCCCATCCGCTGGGAGAGCATCGGGTAGATGACCTCCTCGGAGACCAGCCGGCCGTTCCGCGACAGTTCGACCGACAGGCCGGTCCCCGGGAGCACCGTTCGCGTCTCCGGGTCCCAGACGACGGCCATCAGGTGGACGGAGTCGTCGTCCGCGATCGGGACGGGGCTGCGCTCGGCGTTCGTCACCGTCCAGAACCGATGCGGGATCGTAAACAGGAGGGCCACGGCGTACTCGCCCGCCTCGGTTCGGCCGGCCATCGCCATCCGCTCGACGAACGTCTGCACGTACACCCCGCCGCTAGCGCTGGTATCGGTCGGTGCGGTCGTCGTCGCGGGAGTCGAACTCGTCGTCCCACCGTCGGGACGACTGCACCCGGCCACCAGTGTGGCCGACAGACCGATGCCACGGCGAAGGTATCGCCGTCTGTCCATTCTGCCCGTGTTTCGACGGGAACGGAGTTAGTGATTGTGCTGTCGGCTACCGAGACGTGTCACTACGAAAGAGAGAACATTTATTATAATCCATGACATTGGTAATCACACACATGGCACTCAGTGAGGTCCAGCATTCAGGATGGAGCGTTCGACGCGTCGATTCGGTCGGGGGCGACGACACCGTCCGGCACGTCGACGAACTCTCGGAGGACGAACTGTCCGCGTTTCTCGCAGGCGTAAACGGGGGGTCGATGGGGACTGTGCCGCTCGACGACGGGGACGTGATCGTCTTTACTGACTACTTCCGCGTCGAACGCGACTAGCGACGTCGGGGCCTCTCCTTTCGCGTCGTCAAACCGGTAGTTGCGAGCGGCTGCGCCGGGTCGGAGACCGTCGTTCAGACGAGGGTGTCCGGCCGATCGGCGAGGTAATCGAAGACGGCGCCGAGCGTGAAGCCGTAGGCGAAGTGACTCAGCAGCGTGAGTACGGCGTACAGCGCCAGGATGCCCGTGCTCGTCCCGATGTCGCCGGCAAACGCCAGCACGAATCCGGTCCAGAGGACGAACCCGTAGGGGATGCCCTTGGTCGCGAACTTCGATCCGGGGAGATACTCGGCGGTCGCGGCGAACAGGAGCGGCCAGGTGATCATCCCGCCGGCGAGGAAGATGAGATAGCCCACGGCGAGGGCGTTCCCCGGGAAGATCACGGCCAGGCCGGTCAGTTCCGACAGGATCGCGAACGATTGCATGTCGAAGGCGTTGAGCGTCGAGGCGACGAAGAGCCCGATCGTCATCGCCGCCGTCCCGACTAATCCACCGACGGCACCGATGAGACCGTCCGTCACGATCCCAGCGAGGTGATCGAAGTCGGGTTGGGCGACCTCCCCCTGGACTTCCGGACTCCCGAACTCTTCCGTCCGTTTGTCACTGTCTACCATAGCAAGGTAGTAACGGGCCAGACGAGCAAAAGCATTCCCGAACGAGTCCGGTGAAAGAAACCATTTCCAGATCTACGATTTCCCTACCTCAGCTGGTGTGTTGGTAGGGTACGACTAGTGACGCATGCTAGCATTGCTCTGTTCCCCCAACCCATATAGTCCATGGTGTAGGAGAGCAAGTAGCACACTGCAATGACCCTGGCAGGCACACGCCCTGTCGTTCCGCTGCAACTCGAGCAGATACTGCCACGGGGGACACGTGTCGACGTGTTCACGCAGATCTACTGGGTGTTCCTGGCGCTGGGCACCCTCGTCGGCGTCGTCGTCATCGGCTACATGTTGTACAACGCCTGGAAGTACCGGGACGACGGGCCACGGGACGAATCGACAGTCGACAGACCACAGCTCGGCGAGCTCCCGGAGGGCGGCGGGAAAGGGAGGAAGTTGTTCATCTCGTTTTCGCTGAGCGCCATCATCGTCGTCTCGCTGATCGTCTGGACCTACGCCATGCTGTTGTACGTCGAGCAGGGCACGAGCGCACCCACAGTCGAGGACGGCGGGAGCCAGAACATCAGCGCCGCCGAAGCCGCCCACGGCGACGAGCCGTTCGTCGTCGAGGTGACCGGTATCCGCTTTAGCTGGCAGTACACCTACCCCAACGGCCACACCAACAGCACGTTGACGGTCCCGAGAGACAGGAACGTCACGCTGCGGGTGACCTCCGACGACGTGATGCACAACTTCGGTATCCCCGCGTTCCGGGTCAAAACCGACGCCATCCCGGGGTCGTACACGACCACCTGGTTCCAGGCCGAGCGGACCGGCACGTTCCAGGCGCAGTGTTACGAGCTGTGTGGCTCGGGCCACTCCTACATGACCTCCGACGTCCGGGTCCTCCCGGCGAACCAGTTCGAGACCTGGTACGCGAACACCGGCACCGACGACGGCGAGACCGCTACCGCGAACACCGAGCGTACGACGAACGAGACTGCAGGTGACGGACCCGCAGCGAACGGAACTACCAGCGCGAACGCGACCACGACCGCCTCCCCGGAGGTGACGCCGTAACATGGCCGACCACACAGCCGACAGCGGACGAGACGATCCCGAATCGACGGACGAGAACGGCGCCGAGACTGACGCCGGGCGCCCCGAAGAGGCGGATGGTGGCGTCGTTTCCAGCGAGCTGCCCACTGCGGGCGGCCACAGTCACGAGTCCGACCACGGCCACGAGTTCCCGGGGAAGGAGACGCTGAAACGGTGGTTCGTCACGACGAACCACAAAGACATCGGCGTTCTGTACCTCGTCACGTCGCTGTTTTTCCTGGTGTTCGGCGGCGTCCTCGCGCTGCTCGTGCGCCTCCAGCTCTGGGTTCCCCGCGCGGCCGGCGAGGGGCTGCTGGGTCCCATGGCCTACAATCAGGCCGTCAGCGCCCACGGCCTGTTGATGGTGTTTTTCTTCATCTCGCCCTTCGCCTTCGGGCTCGCGAACTACCTCGTGCCCCTGCAGCTCGGAGCCGACGACCTCGCCTTTCCCCGCCTGAACGCGCTGTCGTACTGGCTGTACCTGTTTTCGGGGCTGCTCTTTGGCGTCTCCTTCTTCCAGGGCCAGACGTTCGCGGGCGGGTGGACGATGTACGCGCCGCTGAACACCCCGGCGTTCATCCCCGATGGCGCACTCGGCGCGACGACCGCCGTGCTGGCGCTCGCGCTGTTCGTCGTGAGCGTGACCGTCTCCTCGGTGAACTTCCTGACCACGATGCACCGGATGCGTGCGGAGGGGTTGACCCTCCGCCGGATGCCCATCTTCAGCTGGACCATCCTGCTCACGGTGTGGATGATGTTGTTCGCGTTCGCGGCGCTGCTGGCCGCGTTCATGATCCTCGCGGCCGACCACATCCTCGGTACTACCTACTTCGCCATGGAGACGGCCGGCGGCACGCTGCTGTGGACCCACCTGTTCTGGTTCTTCGGCCACCCCGAGGTGTACATCGTGTTCTTCCCCGCCCTCGGGGTAATGGCCGAGACGTTCCAGACCTTTACCGGCCAGCGCCTCGTCGGCCGAAAGTGGTTCATCATCGCGATGGTGCTCGTGGCGCTCCAGAGCTTCGTCGTCTGGATGCACCACATGTTCCTCACCTCGATCAACCTGGAGATCAAGACGCTGTTCATGGCGACGACCATCGGCATCTCGCTGCCCTTCGACCTGATGGTCTTCTCGCTCATCTACACCACCATCAAGGGCCGCATCCGCTTTACCACGCCCTTCCTGTTCTCGTTCGGCGCGCTCTTGCTCTTTATCATCGGTGGCATCACCGGCGTCTTCCTCGGCGCGGTCGTGCTGGACTACGAGTTCCGCGGCACCTACTGGGTCGTCGCGCACTTCCACTACGTGATGGTCGGGGGCGCGACCGCCCTCTTCGGCGGCGTCTACTACTGGTTCCCGAAGATCACCGGGAAGATGTACGACGAGACGCTCGGGAAGCTCCACTTCGGGCTGTACTTCGTCGGGTTCAACCTGCTGTACTTCCCGATGTTCCTCGCCTGGCAGACCCCGCGCCGGGTGTTCCAGTACGATCCCGCGTTCACCCAGTGGCACCAGCTCGCGACGGTCGGGGCGTTCGTCCTCGGGTTCTCGTTCCTGGTGATGTTCTACAACCTGTTCACGAGCCTCCACGCGGGCGAGCCCGCCGGCGACAACCCCTGGCGGTACTCGCGGACCGCCGAGTGGGCGGTCTCCTCGCCGCCGCCCCTGGAGAACTTCGACGGGACGCCCACCTACGCCAGCGGCGAACTGGAGTTCCGCCAGCCGAGTGCGAGCGACGCGAGTGCGACGGCCGATGGCGGCAGTTCGGGAGCCGTGAGTGCCGACATCCTCGCCCACGGCGAAGACGACGTCGAGAGCCACGCCAGCGTTTGGCCGTTCGCGCTCGGCCTCTCGGCGTTCGTCCTGCTGCTCGGCGCCTCCGGTATCAGAACCGGTCAGCCCCTCTACCTCGGCCTCACGGGACTGGGGCTGGTCGCCGTGGGCGGGTCGCTGCTCGGACTCACCCGCGAGCGGTTCGCCGGGCCCGAGGGTGGGTTCGGCGAGACCTGGCCGTTCGGCGGCGTCGACAACACGAAACTCGGGGTCTGGATCTTCCTGGCGTCCGACGTGGTGCTGTTCGGCGCGTTCATCGGCGCGTCAGTGTTCCTGCGGGTCGCGGAGGGCTGGACGACCTGGCACCACCTCATCCCCGAGGAACACGTGGTGCTGCCGGGCCTCGTCAACACCTACCTGCTCCTCACGAGCAGTTTCGCCGTCGTGCTGGCGATGGTGTTCGCCGAGAAGGGGAGCCACAAGGGCGTCGTCGCCAGCCTCGTCGCGACGTTCGCGCTCGGCGTGGGCTTCCTGATCAACAAGGCGATGGAGTGGCAACACCTGTTCCACGTCCACTCCGAGCAGTTCCCCCAGGGCTGGGACCTCGGGACGAACGTCGCGTCCTCGACGTTCTACCTGACGACCGGGCTCCACGGCTTACACGTCACCATCGGGCTGCTCATCGCGGGCTACATGATCGTGCGCGCCTGGAACGGGGCGTATCTGGGCGACGACGAACCCATCGAGCTGTTCGGGCTGTACTGGCACTTCGTCGACATCGTCTGGCTGTTCCTGTTCCCGCTGTTCTACATCCTCTAAAACCATGGCACGAACCAAACTGTACGCGGCGGTCTACGTGGTCCTGTTCGTGCTGGCCAGCGTCCAGGCCGGCATCGAGATGTACACCGACCTGCTCGACAGCGCCTACTGGCTTGCGTTCGGGCTCATCGTCGTCCTCTCGGCGGCCAAGGCCGTCGCCGTCGCCGGCTACTATCAGCACCTCCGCTGGGAACCCCGGTCGCTGACTTACCTGTACCTCCTCGCGCTCGGTGGTGCGCTCGCGCTGACGATGGCGGCCTCCTACTCGATCCTCTGACGGGCGAGCGGAACTTTCGGACCGCGATGTTTTTCACCGCGCCTGTGCAGTGTTCGCGACAGTGACGCCGGCCGACGACCGGCCGGTGCCAGCACACCCGTTTCACCAGATCCTCCAACGATGCACAGAAAGCGGCGTCAGCTTGCAGTCGTCGTCGTTGCGGTGCTGACAGCAGCCGCCGGTATCGGCGCGTACGCGGTCGTCACCGAGTCGCCGTCACCACGCACCGACGGGGCTCGCGGACCCGCGATCGATCCGGTCGACGGACTCCGACCCATCCACGACGCCGGGATCACCGGCGAGGGCGTCCGCGTCGGCGTGCTCGATGCGAGCGGCTTCGACACCGATCACGCGGCGCTCTCCGGACGAATCGCGGCCGCCCGATCGTTCGTCCCGAACACCGCTATCGATGCCGTCAGAGACGACGCCCACGGGACGGCCGTCGCCTCCCTGGTCGGTCGCGTCGCGCCCGACGCCGACCTGTATCTCGCGTCGTTTGACGACGCCAGCGGCTATCGGCGCGGGATCGACTGGCTGCTCGCACAGGACGTCGACGTCATCGTCGCGCCGGTGTCGTTCTACGGGAAGCGCGGCGACGGATCGACGCGCGTCTCCCTGGCCGCGACGAGAGCCGTGAGACGCGACGTCGTGTTCGTCGCCTCGGCGGGGAACCTCGCGACCGGATACTGGCACGGCCCCTACAGAGACGTCAGGAACGGTCGGCTCCAGTTCGAAGGCGGGCCGTTCAACCGCCTCCGCGGCGGCCGAACGGTGACGCTGTGGCTCTCCTGGGAACGGGCCCACCGCGAGGAGTCGTACACGCTAGAACTCTACCGCGAAACGGAGGACGGACGCGAGCGCGTCGCTACCTCGCGCCCGTACCGGGGAGACGCCGTGCCGAACGAGCGCATCGTGACCGAGCTCGCGCCCAACGAGCGGTACTCGGTCGCCGTCCGGGGACCCGCGAACGCGACGGCGACGCGGCTGTCGATCTCGTCTCCGACACATTCGCTGCAGTTCAGCCGCCCGCGGAGCAGCATCACCGCACCGGCGACCGCCAGAGGCGTCCTCGCAGTCGGAGCCTGGGACCGACAGGCTGCGGCGGTAGAGCCATACAGCGGCCGCGGGCCGACGACGGACGGCAGACCGGGAATCGACGTGGTCGCCCCAGATCAACTGGAAGCGGCCGGAGAACCCGAGGGGCTCCTCGGGTCGTCGGCTGCTGGACCGTACGTCGGTGGGGTCGCCGCGCTGCTCCGCCAGGTCGACCCGGACAGCAGTCCGGAAGAAGTCGAACGGCTCCTCGAACGGACCGCGGTCGACGTCAGCCCGGACGGTCCCGATCCGCGATCCGGGCACGGGTACGTCAGACCCGCCACCGCCGTCGCAAACGCCCGAAACGCGACGGAGTAAAAACCGGCTTTTAGCTATGGACAGCCCTTTGTGCACAGTCCGCCACGCAAACCACAGCGAACACACATGTCAGGAGGGATCGATCGACTCCAGCAACGAAGCGCGACGCCGAACGCGGACGCTCGCGTCCTCGAGTTCGCCGACGAGGACGCCACAGAGATACTCGACGCGCTCTCCTCGGAGACGAGCAGGCAGATTCTGACGGCGCTGTTCGAGGAATCGATGACGCCCTCCGAAGTCGCGACCAGCGTCGACACCTCCGTGCAGAACGTTCACTACCACCTGTCGAAGCTGGAAGACGCCGACTTGATCGAACGGATCGAGACGGTCTACTCGGAGAAAGGCAACGAGATGCACGTGTATGGACCGACGAGCGATCCGCTCGTGTTCGTCGGCGACGACGACCGACTGCCGAACGTCCGTCAGTCGCTCGTGCAGGCGGTCAGCGGCCTCGGACTGCTCGGAATCGCGAGTCTCTGCGTGCAGTGGGCCGCGGAACGGCTGTATCGACGTGAGAGCGCGACTCCCGGAACAGTCGGCTCGGCGGGGACGACGCCGGGCCACCCCGGGTCGGAAAGCGAACTCACCCGACTCGTGTTCGAGGTGTTCGAACCGGGACTCGTCTTTTTCGTCATCTGTCTCGTGATCGCTGCCGTCGTCGCTCTCACAGTCGGGCGAGAATAGACGGGGCGCGCCGGTCAGATTCGGAAGAGGCCAGTCAGCAGGCCGACGCCCGCGATCGCCAGGAGGGCACCGATCCCGAGGACGGGAACCGAGCCCAAGGCACCGGTCGACGCGTCCGAACCGTTCGGCGTGGCAGTTCCGGACGCCGCCGTTTCGTTGCGCTCAGTTAGCTGTAGCAACGCGTAGGCGGGGGACGCGTCGGTTGCGCCCTCACCGCGGTGCAACGTCAGCTCGTAGACGCCGGAGGGCAGGCCGTCACGTCGAACGGTCTCGTTCATTCGCTCGTCCTCGACGCGGACGGTATCGGCCGCCGCGTCGCTCTCGAACGTCGGGACGTCGATCCCGACCGCGGCAGGGTCGAAAACGGCTACGACGCGTCCGTCACCGTTCCCGTCACGGACGGTCACCGTCGCCCGATAGGACACGTTCTCGTACCCCTCCGCGCTGACTGAGAGCGTGGCTGCGCCGCCCTCGCTCACCGACATCGGGATACGTGACACCTCGTTTCGCTCCACGGAGACGAGGTCCCGCTCGAACTGAACGATCTCGACACTCCCTCCAGGGGCTGTCCGATCGGACCGCTCACCCACGGGCACGTCGAAGAGTTTGAGCGTCCCCGTGACCGGCGCTGCGGAGGGATTCGCCGCAGGAGCGGCTTCGACGGGGTAGCTGGCGACGTCGAGCGGTGGATCGGCGCCCGGCTCGGTCTCCGACAGGTTACTCCCGGCGTCGGGGTCCTCGACGAACAGCGTGGTCTCGCTCGTCATCGCGTCGTAGGTGTCGAACAGGACGACCGCTCGACCGTCGTCGTTCTCGTCGTGCACCGTCACGTTGATCTGGTAATTGACGTCCGGGCCGCCGATGCGGACGCGGACCGCGTCGGCCTCCCCGAACGAGATCGGAATGCGGACCGTCTCGCCGGCTTCGGTCTTCACGACGTCGGGAACAGAGATTCCGTCTGCAGCGCCCGTCTCGTTGGCGGCCGGCGCCGCACTCGCGGTCCCCGCCAGTGCGGGGAGACCGACCGCGACGACGAGCGCAGTCGCGACCAGGAATCGAACGCTGCTCATCGTCTCTCCTCCCGGCGCGGAGTCGTTAGCTGGCTGTACCTCACGGCGGAACACCGTCGGCGGGAGCCGTGCTGTGGAGGGCGTCCAACCATTGCACTCCGAAGTGATGACGGCTCGAAGATAATGTCAACGTAAGCTTAAAAGCTGCTTATACGCGCTCCGCTGCACGGAAGCGGTACCAGCGACGGACAGCCACACCGCATCAGACGCCACCTGACAGCACGACCATGTACACGATGATCGTAGCTGCGTACAGCACCACCAGCACCGCGATCACCCGCAGGTGATACAGAAACAGGTCGTCCCCCTCTTCGTCTGCAGCCCGTTCGTACGCCTCGCGTTCCCGGTCTGTCACCTCCCCGGGGTGTGCTTTGCCGAGGTGGAGGTCGCGCAGTCGCTCGCGCGCAAACGGTCTGTCGCAGTGCGGACAGCAGGCTGCGGGCGTCTCGTCGTCGGGCACGCGCGTCGTCGCCTGCACGGTGTCGGTCATCGGACGGGGGAACTGGTCCGGAGGCGCGTCACGGCTCGCCGGGACTCAGACGATCTCCAGCAATCGAAAGACGATGCCGAGCACGAACAGCAGTCCGGCAACCCAGGCAGCGACCGCCAGGGCGGCCGGCCTGTGGAGACCGCGATACCGGGCGGCGTGGTAGAACCCCCAGCAGAGATACACCAGCACCGCACCAGCCAGAAGTCCGACCAACAGCGTCCCGAACCCAGACGGGACGATCGGGAGCGCCATTCCGGTAACGACCAACAGCGTGCCGCCGACGCCGGCGGCTACCAGCAGGAGAAACGCCAGCGACCAGACCAGCGGGTCACCGGCGACTCGCTGCATTCGTCCCGTCGCTGGCTGTCCCCCGTCAGTTCTCACCGGTCGGTCCGTCCCGCGACGCCTCGTCGCCGTCACGCCGATCGCGACGAGCAACCCACCCATCACGAGTCCACTCGCTGCAAAGCTGAGCTGTCCCATTGGTGGCCCCCGTGGTAACTCCACGCAAGGTACGACGTGCCACGACTTAATGGTTCGCCAGGTCGCCCGATCCGGACGACCTCGTCGCCGCCGTCGAGGACGCCGGTTACGACGCCACCGTTTGACGTTCGTCCAGTTCTCGGGTGGGAACTGTCCCCGTGTTTCAGGTTCGATTTTTCACCCCGCACCTCCAGGCACCTGTATGGGACTCGACGAGGACGCACTGGAGTATCACCGGGAAGACCCACCAGGGAAGATCGAGATCGCGACGACGAAATCCACCAGCACACAGCGAGACCTGAGTCTCGCGTACTCGCCCGGCGTCGCAGCGCCCTGCCGGGCGATCCACGAGGACCCCACCGAGGCGTACACGTACACGGCCAAAGGGAACCTCGTCGGCGTGGTCTCGAACGGGTCGGCGGTGCTGGGTCTCGGCGACATCGGCGCGCAGGCCTCGAAACCCGTCATGGAGGGCAAGGGCGTCCTCTTCAAGCGCTTCGCGGACATCGACGTGTTCGACGTCGAGTACGACTTCGACGACCCGGAACTGTTCGTCGACGCCGTCGCCGGGATGGGGCCGACCTTCGGCGGGATCAATCTGGAGGACATCAAGGCCCCGGAGTGTTTCGAGATCGAAGAGCGACTCCGCGAGCGGATGGACATTCCCGTGTTCCACGACGACCAGCACGGCACCGCCATCATCACGGGCGCGGCGCTGCTCAACGCTACCCACATCAGCGGGAAGGACCTCGCTGACCTCGACGTCACCTTCGCCGGCGCCGGGGCAGCCGCGACCGCCACAGCCCGGTTCTACGTCTCGCTGGGCGTCCCTCGTGAGCAGATCACGATGTGTGACGAACACGGTATCCTCACCACCGATCGGGACGACCTGAGCGAGTACACCGAGCCGTTCGCCAAGCCACCCGCAGAGGGCGGCGACCTCGCGGACGCGATGGACGGCGCCGACGCCTTCGTCGGCCTCTCGGTCGGCGGCATCGTCAGCCAGGAGATGGTCGCGTCGATGGCCGACGACCCGATCATCTTCGCGATGGCCAACCCGGATCCCGAGATCGCGTACCCGGAGGCGAAAGCCGCCCGCGACGACACGGTCATCATGGCCACGGGCCGGTCGGACTACCCCAACCAGGTCAACAACGTGCTGGGCTTCCCGTTCATCTTCAGGGGTGCGCTCGACGTGCGCGCCAAAGAGATCAACGAGGAGATGAAAGTCGCTGCAGCCGAGGCCATCGCGGAACTCGCACGCAAGGACGTCCCCGACGTGGTGCGGAAGGCCTACGACGACCAGCCGCTGCAGTTCGGCCCCGATTACATCATCCCGAAACCGCTGGACTCGCGCGTCCTCTTCGAGGTCGCGACGGCCGTCGCCCAGGCCGCCATGGACAGCGGCGCCGCGCGGCTCGAAATCGAACCCGCGGCGTACCGCGAGCGCCTGGAGGCCCGCCTCGGGAAGTCCCGGGAAATGATGCGGGTCATCCTCAATCAGGCACAGAACGATCCCAAGCGCGTCGTCCTCGCAGAGGGCGACGACGAGAAGATGATCCGGGCGGCCCACCAGCTCACCGAGGAAGGCATCGCCGAGCCCGTCCTCGTGGGCGACCGCGAGCACATCTGGGCGAGTTTGGAGTCGCTCGCGCTCGACTTCGACCCGGAGATCGTCGATCCCGAAGCCGACCACCTCGCCCCCTACGCCGACCGCCTGTACGAACTCCGCAAGCGCAAGGGCATCACCCGCTCTGAGGCGGCCGAACTCATCCAGAACGGGAACTACCTCGCGAGCGTGCTCGTCGAGATGGGCGACGCCGACGCGATGCTCACCGGCCTGATGCACAACTATCCCGACGCGCTCCGGCCACCGCTCCAGGTCGTCGGGACCGCCAGCGACACCGACTACGCGGCCGGCGTGTACATGCTCACGTTCAAGAACCGCGTCGTGTTCTGCGCCGACACCACCGTCAACCAGGACCCCGACGAGGACGTCCTCGCCGAAGTCACCCGCCACACGGCCGACCTGGCCCGCCGGTTCAACGTCGAGCCCCGGGCGGCCCTGCTCTCCTACTCCGATTTCGGCTCCGTCGACAACCCGGGCACGGCCAAACCTCGCCGTGCTGCCCAGCAACTGCGCGCCGACCCAGACGTGGACTTCCCGGTCGACGGGGAGATGCAGGCCGACACCGCCGTCGTCGAGGAGATGCTCACCGGCGAGTACGACTTCGCCGAGATCGACGCGCCCGCGAACGTCCTCGTGTTCCCGAACCTCGAAGCCGGCAACATCGCGTACAAACTCCTCCAGCGGCTGGGCGGTGCCGGCGCGATCGGCCCGATGCTGGTCGGCATGGACAAGCCCGTCCACGTCCTCCAGCGCGGCGACGAAGTCAACGACATCGTGAACCTCGCCGCCGTCGCGGTCGTGGACGCACAAAATAACACGTAGTTCAAGCATCGGCGACGAGGACCACGAGGTGCGAACGACGTGATGCACCTCGAAAGCCGAGCGGCGTAGCCGCGAGGACCAGCGGTCCGAGTCGCCGCTTTTTCGCCCACGTTTTTGCGCGAGTGGTGTGCGAAGCGCACCCGAGCGGAAAAACGTAGGTTGGCAAGATATATTTCACGAGCCATACTTGGTAATTGACGAATGCACCCGGACACCGTCTCCCCGTCTGCGGTCCTCAAAGCCGTCGTCGTCGTCGGCGTCCTGGCAGGGGCCGCGATCGCGTTCGTTCCGTTGGGTGCCGAGACCGCACCGAACCAGTCGCGGTTCGGTGACCACGCCGCTACCCAGGTGGCGACGATCGACGGCATCGACGCGACGGTCGTCACCGTCATCGAACGCGAGAACGGGACGAGTCGGTCGGTCGAGCGCGTCCAGTTGCGCCCAGCCACTGGCGAATTCCGTGCTGTGCTCGTCTCCAGCACGGAGCACCGCTGGGACCGACGCGTCTCGAACGGGTCGCACCTGTGGCTGTACGACCGCGACGAGAACGAAGTCGACCGAATCGACCTCTCACCGCGAGCGGACGCGAACGGGACGTCCGTCCGACGGCTCCAGCGCCTACTCGAGCGTCTCGACCGAACGCGAGCGCCGGCAACGCCAGCGACGACGCCGACGCCAGGCATCCAGCCACTGCCTGCCGTCCCCAGCGCCGGCACGAGCGGCGCCAGCGTGGCTAGGGGTGGCGCCTTGGACGCGACGTACGTCAGCAACGAGACGGTCGCCGGGCGCGCCACGTATCTCGTCCAGCTGCAGTCGAACTCGTCGAGCGACGCCGCGATGGTCACGAACTACACGCAGCGACTCTGGCTCGACGCCGAGTACTTTTACCCCCTGAAACGCCAGACGTCGTGGCGACGAGGCGGTGACCGGACGCAGATCACCACGACGTACCGGAACGTCACGTTCAATCCCGGTCTGGACGACGAGGCGTTCCGCTTCGACCCACCCGCCGACGCGACAGTCGACGCGTCCGGCGGCCACTATCAGGAGACCTACGGCTCGCTTTCGGCCCTCCAGCGTGCTGCGTCGACGTCGGTGCCAGTCCCCGACGTTCCGAAGGGCTTCGAGTTGGCCTACACCTCCAGGACGACGATTCCCGGCCGCGTCAAGAGCGTCGGGCTCCGGTACGTCAACGCGACCGCATCACTCGCCATCTCGAAGAGCAATCTGACCTGGTACGAACCAGAGACCACGAACGACTCCGTCTCGATCGACGGCCGGACAGGTGAGTTCCGCAATCTCGGCCCGAAACAGGTCGTCTCCTGGTCGTGTGATGGCTGGCGGTACTCAGTTACCGGTCGCGGTCTCCGGAAACCCCTCTTGATCGACGTGGCTGAATCCGTGACCTGTGAATGACCGCTCGCGTCGAGCAGTGACGTCGTGCTTCGAACTCACGTGACAGCCGCGACTCACGGATTACTCGCGGGTGAAATCCGGAAGCGAAGTTGAACCACAGTCGCAGCGACGCCGCCCCTCGTTGCAAAGCGGTTGGTGGTTTGGATCTCGCTGCTGGGGTGAACGCAGAAAGCCAAGGGCCGGATTTGAACCTCGGTCACAGCAAAGCTGTTCTCTGCTTCAAATCGGTTGCTGGTTCTTGTCGCTCACGGATTGTTCGCGACACAGAAGCCAAGGGCCGGATTTGAACCGGCGGGGGTTCCGCTCTGCAGGCGGATGCGTTGGGCCAGACTCTGCCACCTTGGCACGGTTTATTCTTACCGAGGAGCCAGTTTAAGCATAGCGGTCTTGGTCGGACAGGCGTGGCCAGTGAACGCTCGCCCATCTCCGACAGGACCAACACAGTCGTCTTCACCACGTCGCTGCTGATCTCCTTCACGACTGACGGCACTGGTCGTCGTCACAGAGAACTCCCCCAGCGAACGCTGGTGGGGTTCGAAATGAACCGACCCCCATCCGGCCGCTGCCGGATGAGGGTCGAAAGAGTATGAGTGGAGGCGGCGAATCGGGTCTCCCAGAGGCTCGCGCACTCCAGTAGGCCCCGAAACGCAGGTGGGCTTAACTTCCGTGTTCGGGATGGGTACGGGTGGAACCCCACCGCTGTGGCCGCCTTAACGCCGACTCGCGGAATCGAACCGCGACAGTGCCAATGTCGGTGGTTGAGGACTGTGTAATACGTGCGATCCAGATAGCGCCTGGACTCGTGTGGAATCGAGTCTCAATGCGGTATGATTGGTGGCTTCGATCAGTTAGTGCTCGCGGGCTAAACACCTCGTCACCTCGGTGCGTACACCCCGAGTCTATCGACCTCGTCTTCTACGAGTGATCTCGGCGGTACCTCT
>NZ_JBHUDJ010000007.1:0-21624 GCF_042678165.1 Halorientalis brevis
CAAGCCCAGCCTCGACTACCTCGACCTCGCCGCCGGCGACGACGTCCGGCTGTACGACCACCCAGACGGCTTCGAAGTCGTGCCGGCCGACGACGATCCACGTATTGTTACCGACGGTGGCTGGCTTCGTGGCACCCACCCGCCCCACGAGTGGCACCAACTGAATGGGATCGAACGCGATCTCTTGTTCGCGATTCGCCGACTCGAAGCCAGCAATGACACCCTCTCTGGCCAAAACATCGCCCGCGAGTGCGAGACACTGCGAGACAGTCCGCTTAGCAATGGGTCGATCTATCCAGCACTGAGCGGGCTCATCGATCAGGATCTCGTCACCAAACACGAGCGGGAGAACACGACGGCCAACCGGTATGAACTCACCGATGAAGGCGAACAGCTCCTCGCGATTTACGTCGCGACCTTCGAGACGCTATTTGAAGACACGGAGGCCAACAGATGACCGACGAGGACTCCGCTGCCAACGAGCGTCAGCAGGCAGCCGACGACCTCTTCGCTGTCCTCCAGGCCATCGACGCGGTTGACCTGAACGGCCTAGAACCCGACGACATACGCACTCTGCTGGACCTTCGCGAGGGCGTCGAGTCGCTTACTCGCACGTACCGAACGGACGGGAGCCAGTCATGAGCGAGTCCTACTACACCGGTTCCCAGCGCTGTGAGGACTGCGGCGAGCTCACCGCCGACACCAAAGAGCGCGAGATCGACGGGCAAACCCTCACGCTCTGTGGGTCCTGTGCGCTCGATCACTTCGTCAGTGAGCGGTAGCTGACGATGCCACGCACGCGCTTTGCACAGCGGCCGGGTAGCTGCTGCCGTCTAGCGACGCGTGCATGCTGGCTGTCGTTGGTTCGACTCGCTGTATCGCCCGCCAACCACCCCCTTCAATTTTCAACCCATGACAGACACGTCACCAACCACTGAGACGGATCGCGCCACAACAACTCGCGAGACAATCGCAACGGCACTCGACGACGACACGACCGACGCAGTCGCCAGTCTCGTCGAGAACCTCTGTGATCGCATCGAGACGCTCGAAACCCGCGTCACCGAACTCGAAGCCGACCAGCCGACTCCACCGAGCGACACTGCCACCGACGAATCCATCGCCGACCTCCGTGCAGAAAACCAGCGCCTTCGCGAGCGCATTGCCGACCTCGAAGCCCGTCTGGACGAGCAGGCCACACTCTCCTGGGATAGCGACGATTTGCAGGATGCCACGCTCACCTCCACCAGTGGCGTGGAAATCCCATTCGGCCGGATCATCAACGCCAAAGTGTCCGAACAGGATCTTGACGAACACCTTGCCGACAGCACGCTCACCAGTGCCGTTGCCGAGCTGCAGTCGCGCGAACTAGAGAAGGATGGGCATCTCCAGTACGACACTGTCACCGAGCACGTCGAGCTCCTGGACGTCGACGGCGACCGCCTCGAACGCTTCGAGGGTGACGACGGCGAAACGTGGGTTCGACTGCCCGACGCAGAAGACCCACTCGAACGCTCCGGGACGAGTGCCCTCGCGACGGCCGACTTGCTCCCTATTCAGCAACTCGCCCGGATGAATGAGGAGATGCTTGCGAACGCCACGAGTCGCCGTGCAGACTACCTCGCAGCGAAAGCGTGGGCAGAACGAGGAACGAAGTCAAAATCCTCACTGTGGTCGGCTGGCTGTCGCTCAGTGAGCGAGTACGTCGACGCGTCTGACCTTCGTGTCTGGATCAAAGCTAACCACCAGCGCCCGGACGAGGACATGAGCTACGAGAACGCGAAGAAACTCGCCGGGAAAACGCTCGAACGGATTAGAGAACTCGCAAAGAGTCGCGTCTACATCGAGAAGCGCGATCGACGCAAGGACGGGCTGCAATACAAAGAACGCCGCCTCATCGTGCCGACAGACGCCGAGATCCCGGGTGAGAAAGCAACCCAGGACGACGCTCCGGGGACGACCGAGGTCACCGGATAGGAGCCTCCCCGGGTCACTGCCACCCCTGAGAAGGGGCCAACATCTCTAAGAAGACACCCAACCCACCCAGACGCCGCCCACAGAACAGGCACCTTCGACGCCTGTTCTCGTTCGTTCGTGGTCTCGGTAGCTGTTGGTATCGCTGTTGAAGAGCGGTGTCGGCGGTGTTAGCCAGCAACTCCTGCGAAGCGACCACCAGTGATACAGAATTTCCCCGGACAGGATCGATTGGTATCCAGATCAGGGCGTCATAGAGCGGTTCGCAAGGTGGTTGATTTCAGAATTAGCAGAATGGATCGACTGCTCAGTAACTGGGCTTACTTAGCGAAACTCATTTTTGACAGATATCCATCTACTATTGTATGCGGAATGTCTTGGTTGGAAAACTACTCGGTTCCAAGACGTGGAACAATAGGTGGTACGTCTATGTAGGTTCTCCAGTTTTTGCGTTCCTCGGTGCCCTTCTTTACTGGCTTTTTGGCGTTCACCTAATTTCAGAACCATTGGCAGAAACCGTATTAATGGTCCTATTTCCAGGGATGACAGTCATAATTGGCTGCGCGATACTCGCTGTAATTGACGAGATGTGATTCAAACGCGAGATATTCTGATGTGTACCTCACTTGTAATGACCGTGCAGACAGCAGACTTGGTGCTCAGTAACTGTGCGTATCTTGCACTTGTCGCTTCTCGAATCACGGGAAATCGAATCGATCAGTAGAGCCAAGATACTTATCAGAATAGTATCTAGTTTTCATATGCCCTCCATCAAATCACTCTTCATTCTGGTAGTTGGGGCGATGCTCGTTGTCGGTGGGATGGTGACATTGTTTTTCAATGATCGCGGGTATCAACACGACGTCCAGCACCTCAATGTAACACCTGAAGGCGAGGACGTCTACAACTACTCGGAACTTTCGACAGCGGGACAATCTGCGTTTTTGCATGCATATCGAGCAGCCAATAACGACGGGACGTATACAGTGTACGATAAAGCTGAGAAGCCCCAAGAGTTCGCATATCTCACAGACGCGACAATGGAGTACACGGTTTACTACCAAGGAGACTATTACAGACTCTATACCTCGCAAGCCGGCGGCCACGAAATGGGAGGTCAACGAGTGATAACTGGGTTAGTCGGCGTTCTCGGTGGGATTTCGCTTCTTGGGGCGGGATTGCGTGCTGGTTCGGACCGCTTAATCCACTACAGTGTTCTCAGTGGCATCATTGTGGGGAGTGGCGTCGCGTTCACCGGAAGCCTGTGGCCTGGCCACACTGCAATTCGGACACCCATCCTTGCTGGTTATCTCTTGTGTCTCCTGACCACGATTGTTGCCCGGGGACTTCTTGAGTTGCTGGAACGACCCAGTTCCTCTGTTCCAGAATAGTCTCAACTTCATGGGTTCCTGTTATTCACGCGCCGGTCGTGAGCAGTTCCACCGTTCGGACTGCCTCCTAAGAGTGGGCAGTACCCAGTTCTACTGATCGGCTGATTCATCCGGATCTGGGTGAAATCAACGATGGCCGACTGCTGAGTGCACTATCTGTACTGATCACTGGAAGCGGCCAATCACTGACATACGGACCGTTCTATGACACCCTTCGCCAGTGAATTCATGTCTCTACACTGTCCATAGACTCACATGAACGAACGCCTCCTCGAGGATATCATTGCGGACACGGACAAAGAGAGAGCAGACAGCGAATACATACAGAACCGATTTATCGATTTGGGACGCGAATACATCGCTCAAGCGGATGACCCGACGACCGAACAAGTCGAAGTCCTTGTCCAGCATTTTGAAAGTCGCGATCCCGATACCATCGACGAAGACTCACGTGCGCTCATGTGGACGATGAGCGGTATCCTTCAGTGGATGCTTGACGACTTACCACTCAACGGAGAAACAACCGATCCAGAGTGGCTCCGACAGCAGTTGAAAATTTGGGGACGATTTAGCGAATAGGTAACTCATCTAATAGACGATCCGCCAAGGAGGATAGTGCATCGAGCGTGTCATAGAAAGCTTCTCACGGAATTCTTGAGTCGGTTAGCATAGGGCACGTATGCAGCCCGGTTGTCTTCGCAGCTGGTAGCTGATCGAACCCTTCAGTACAGGAGCGACAGCTGTCTTGGTTACGCGTCGAGACCCAACCTACGCCTTACCAGAAGGAGCGCCAGCGCGCCAAGAGCTACCGCAATTCCAACGACCTGACCACCCATCCAATCAGCGTATCAGATCCGTGAACCCCGTTCACGACGCCACCAAGGAGCAGTATACACATACCGAGTTGGGCTATGACCACAAGTCCTATCGCTGTATTCGACGGGGTAAATCTATTGGAGGCCACTCTTCTTTCTTCTAACCTCGTCGATAAAATTCCCATGGTGTTCCGCTTTCTGTGCTTGATCCCCGGACACAGTGAGAAGTTCTACTCACTGGCTGTGACTGATTCTATGACACGCTAGCATCACCAACACAGAAACCCACTGCTGACGAACGAGATAGCTTCAGATTTGAATATAAATTTTGCAGGTATGTTAAAAAATATGATATTTGTGTGATGGCCGGTAATGGTATTCTATATGGACTTGTCCGAACGCGAGGCACGATCGCGGGACGAGCTCATCTGTCCGAACTGTCGGACAGAGGGCCTTGAGCGGTATCCCGCATTCGCTCGTCAAAAGGATGATCCCCGTGAGAAGATCATCCACGGTACAAAATGTCCAGAGTGTGAGACACGTGTCGATCCCGAGGAAGTCGAGAAACAACTCGCCGATCCAGAGTGGTCAATTGGGAGTCTGTCGCTGTCGATGCCGTCGATACTGGCGAAGGTTTCCCGACGAACCATTGCTGTCGGGCTTGCAGTTGTCGTCTTCCTCGCCGCGTTCCTCTGGATTCCACTGATGGCTGGCCCGATTTTCGGCGGCTCAGAAGCTACCGAGCAGAATACGTCTACGCCGACAATTATCACCGAACAGGGGAACTGGACGGTCTACGAGGGACCAAATGGATTCTATGTCACCAATGGCGACCAGTCCCTCACTCCGGATGGACTCTCCGACGAGCAATACAATTACGGATCAAAAGACATCGCGCTGAGTGTCCTGGATGCGTATCTTGAATATCTCGACACCCAGACTAACTCGCCATCTGCCGGGGACGATCCATCAACTGACTCGTTCTCGTGGACGCCGGACCAGGATTTCGAGACCCCAAGTGACTCCACCGAGACTAGCTCATCCTCCCCAACAACGCCGGAGTACTCATTTGGTGGTGGCGGTGGCGGCGGATCGTCGTCACCTCCCCAGGAGACGAGTGGTCCAGAGGGGGCATCGAGTAGTCTCCCACCGCTGCATGGAACTGTGCTCGATAGCCAGGGCAATCCAGTTGGAAATGCGGCCGTCATCATCTCGGATCTCGGACGCTCGACGACGACTGCGGCGAACGGGACGTATCGGTTCTCGGAGGACCTGCCGTCGGGAACCCACCGGATCTATGCCAAAACTGGAACGGTCGCGACGTCCGCTATTGAGTTCACTGTCACGTCGGATGGGGCAGTCACTGTCTCTAACTCGCCGACACAGGCACTCTTTGTCAAAGACGAGGGAGATACGCTCTCTCGGAATCGCCTGTCCCTGTTGACCCAGTCGAGCTATCGGATCGACGCGAGCGGTCGAGGGACCTACCTGTCGACGAATATCTCATTCGCCCAGCCAGAGAATGCCGCCGGGACAAATGTGACGCTCAGTCCGGTCTATACGGGGACACTCACGAATCAGGTCTTCACGGGGCCATTCGAGATGCTCCCGATCAATGGTGGCAACACCGACCCCGAAACCCAGGCTCTTGGGATGAGCGGTGTCCAGGATCAGGAAAAGCGCACTATCGCAGGCACAATCGAGAACTCTGGCACCCGAACGCTTGATATTGACGGAAATATGAAGCCAGCCTGGGCGAACCTGACGCTCTCAGCAGATGTCTCACAGAAACAGCACACCACGTCGGATACTTGGCGGGACTACTACGGTGATATTCAGGTAGACAATGTTGGTGGCAATATCAAACCCACTGCGGAAATCACGCTCACTGGGAAAGATTCTAGGGCTGAAGAGATGTTCGATAAGAACGTATTCTCTGAGAGCCCTGGCAGAAAGTGTAAAAATCCAAAGGACTCTCTCTATTATGATCTCGACTCTGGGCGATATGAGGTCGATTTCGACGTCTATGCGGGTTCTAGTCTAGAGGGCTGGGGAGCGTGGGCAACAGGGACTGTGGAGATCCACTATGATGGGAAGACTATCAGCGAATATCTAAGCGATGAAGCATACAATCACCAGTGGAACTCGACTTCACACACAATTGATGTGGAACGTGATGGGTACATTAGATTTGAAGGGGAGGGATATACCTGCGAAGGCGGAAAGATCTGGGTCGGAGGAGAAGTCACCACGTTAGAACCAACTGGTTCCGTTGAGGTCACAGCAAACGGTGAAACGTACAATACGAGCTCACTCTCAAACGGTGAGACGGAAACAGTCCCACTCGCCCTGCAACGGGGAGACAACACCGTTAACCTCACACTGTCGAGAGGTGACGAAGTTGGGTATGAGATTCGCTACACGGAACGATGGGGTGTGAAATCCCCGGCAGCCTCGCTTGGTGACACGACACTGTGTAAGCAAGCAGGTGTTCTCAAGTCGAATCTCACGTGTGAAGTCTCACCATCTGTACTGGAACTTGGAGGCAACGACCTCACGTTCTCGAAAGAGGGTGGAAACCTCGATTACGCCTTCACATACGGGGCGCGCGCAAAGCCAACTGCAGGAACCATCACGATCAACGGCCAGGACTACTCGTGGGCCACCGATTTCAGCGGCAGTCAGTTCATCCCCACGAACGAAAGCCAGGTCGAACCAATCCCGATCTCGTCGCTCCACACGGGCACGAACAACATTTCTATCAGTCAGCCACCCACTGTTGATGGACTCTCGCCGTCGATCAAGGCAAACCTCAGTTACGACGCCACCCCGTTGCGGACAGCCAACCCAGAGATCACGGTGATCGCCCCGTCTGGTGCGACCTACAATAAGTCACTCTCGGAGACCAGCCTCACGAACGGACTGCTCTACGAGAACGCCACGATTGAGCTCCCGGTCGATTGGTTCGAGGCAGGGGAGCATGAGATCCGGATCAAGACAGGCGATCGGTCGCTCATCAGTGCCGATTTGAACGCGACAGGACTCACGCAACAGGTCACGCAGTTCCAAGAGAAAGAAAGCGCAGAATGACGATGGAATCAGCTGACACTGCTTCGTCGACGCACGGAATAGAAAGTCAGGAAGGTGCCCGCGAGGCTGCGATCCGGGCCTACCACGCGAAGATCGAGGAGTTCTGCCAGGACAGCGGAGCAACGGTCTCACTCGAAGAGCTTGACGCTCTCTTGACTGCCATCGAGGCCGATACAGCCGACTCCGAAACGATCTTTGAGGTTGTGCTCCCGCCAGTCGCGGACTGACAGCGCTCGCAAACACTCTTCTATTCTGTCTATTCTTAGTTGTGAAGCTAATCATGTCTATATTTAGGGTATTATAATATGCGATCCTAGCCGGTCTGAAATGCGACAAAACCAATATTTGACTAACACTCAATGCCTGATATGAAGTATGTCAGTAACAGATCAGAACCAGTCAAATTCAGAACCAGACGTCCAACCGGCAGAGTCTGAGTCACACATCATTACACCAGGTATGCAGCGGGCGCTGCTTTGGATCGGCGCTGTGATGGTCGGCCTCTTGGCCTTCGTCGAACCGGTTCTGGCGCAAAATATGACGCAGGATCAGGCGTGCAACAACCCGCTTATTACGACCGTAAACAATGGGATGGTGTTCTTGACAGCGGCTGGCCCAACGGTCGGGAGTGCGAATGCGGGGTATAACATGATGAAGGCCGCTGGCACCAACAAATCTGGGAAGAAGAAAGAGTACAAGGAGAACATCCGTTCTTCCCTGATGTACGGCTTTGGCCTTGGGATGTTGACGGGGATTGTCGCGCTGATTACTAGCTTCGGCCCGATGTCGACCTGCTAACTTCTACAGGAGCTTTCAGTTATGGGAAATAACCAGAACCACGACCCGTCGTACGTCCACATCGAGTTTTTCGACGATGACCGCCTCTCTGACATTAAAGACTCCAAGAATGAGTACGGCGTCACGTGGCGGACGATGCTCGAGTTTGGAGCCCGCTATATCAACGCCGTCGAGCAGGCTGAGACACTCGATCCCGAACACCTCCTCGAACAGAATCAGTCTGACCCAGACGCATGAACGAAGCCCAGCAGCGTGTGCCCCAGCAGATGAACGATTCGATGACGCTGTGGCGTGGGCTCACGCTCAGCGACGGGCTGCTCTTCATGCCCGGGGCTATTGCAGTGCTGTTTTCGCTGGTCGTGATACCGCAGGTGCTGGAAATGGTGGGAATCGTGGTTCCACAGGCGGTAGTTATGGCTCCAGGTATTGTCATTGGAGCCGTTCTCACCGTCGTTGCGGCGATCACGCTCAAGACCACGCCCCCGCATTACAAATCGACTGAGTGGTTACAACTTCATCTCGGGCACCTGGCCCAACCCTCGGAATACTTCCACATCACCACCCACTACGACCACGACCATCGCGAACAGAAAGACCACGCCGACTACGATTTCGTCAAATCAGTATGGGCGACCAACGAGCGAACACAGGACGTCCTCAATATCGAGCAGATCAACCCTGGCGGTGACGAGCACGACGACACTGGTTATCTGCAGCGCCCAGATTCGACGATCTTGGGGGCAGTTCGTGTATATCCCGCGAACCTCTCGCTCGCCACCTACGGCGAGTGGCAAAACGCCGTCGAGAACTTCGCGTCGGTCGTGAACACACTCGATTTCGAGATTCAGATCTATCGGACGACACGCGAACTCGACATCGAGCAGTTCCTGAGTTCGTATCAGGCCCGCCGCACGCACGATGACGTCCGTGGTGATCCCGAACTCGAAACGCTGTTGGAGAACTTCTTAGCCTGGTATCCAGCTGAACTCCAGAGTCGGGGTACGCAGATGATTGAGTACTACGTGGTGGTGCCGGTTGCCGAAGACGAGGTCACGTCAAGCCGTCGCACCAGAGGAGTGAAAGACCAGATTGCCGAGTGGCCCGTGATCTCGTTTTTCGTCGACGACGACGATGACGAGGAAATCCCAGAGCCTGTCCTTCGAGGTCGTCAGCGCGAAACCCTCTATAATCGGCTTGAGACGGTGAAGTATCAGCTCAAAGAGATCGGCGATGTCGATGCTGAACGCGTCTCTGCCGTCGAGCATACAGAGGTGCTGAAACGAGCCTACCGGCAAGAATCAGAGGTCGATCTCAGCGAACAGATGCAGACACGCGGCGTGACCATGCGCGCTGGTCACGACCAACAGACGGAGACAGAGTCATGATAGTGCTACAGCTTCCAGGTATCGGTTCAACGAGTCCAGTTCTGATTGCTATCGCAGTCGTCGGTGGTTTCGCGGCCATTGGCCTGCTGTTGTTACTACTGGCACAACTCGGTCTGATCTCGAAAAACGACACGTTCGAGGTCGAAACAGAAGCGATCGACGAGCCTGTCGTCGACGAAGCAGCCACCGACGACGTCGACGGTACTGTCGACGACACAACAGGGGATGTGAGCGATGACACGGGAGGGAATACAGACGCGGCTGCACCGAACGCGGACTCTCACAGTGACACTACGGAGCCAGAAGCCGTTGTCGACGACGGATCTGACACAGATGATGTGGACGAGCCAACGGTGATCGACGACGTTAGTGAACGGCAACTGTCCGCGATTGCACCGCGACACATCATCGAGGACGATGAACACTACGAACACCTCCGCATCGAAGATGACTACGTTCGATCGTACTTCATCGATGGCTGGCCCGAACACATCAGGGACGGCGCTTTCGAGGATGTGTTCACCCAACCGGGACTGGACTACGACGTTTCGATCCATGTCGATCCACTCGATACGACCGATGCGCTGGCTGATCTGAAAGATAAGATCCGCGACCTTGAATCGGAGTACGAGTTGTTACTTGACGACGGCCAGACGATCGAGGCCCGCGACATGGAGCGAAAATTGCACGACTACCGGGAGATGCGAGATACGATCCGTGACACGGATGCAGAGTTGGTCGACGTCTCCATGTACGTCACCGTCGCCGCGCCGACCGAAGACCTGCTAGACAGGGCGAGCGACGATCTGGAGGATATGCTCGAGAAGGCGGGCATGACGCCGATTCTCAAGACCAAGGATCAGGAGCGAACGCTCCGATCGAACACGCCGATCGCCAAAGACGAGGTCGGCAAGAAACACTCGATGATGGGTGGCGCCGTCGGCGCGATGATGCCCTTTTCGAGTGGCACGCTCATGCAGGACGAGGGTATCCCGATCGGCGAACACGCTGCCAATTCGAGCCCGATCATCTACGATCGCTTCACCCACGACCGTGGGTACAACATGCTCACGATCGGGAACATCGGCGCTGGCAAATCCTTCTCGACGAAACTCCACCTGCTCCGCCGGCATCTCTACGATCCAGACACCATTATCGTCATGCTTGACCCACTGCAGGGGTTCGCTGGCCTCTGTAGTGCTCTGGGCGGCCAGCCTGTGACGGTCGGCGGTGATTTCGGACTCAATCCGTTGGAAATCAGAGAACCACCCGAACACGTCAAAGAAGATCCACAGGTTGACCCTGGAAAGGCGAAGATGAAGGACCTGAAAGCGTTCTTCGAGTCATTTTTCGAGATGCGAGGCGAGGAACTCGGAGAGCGCTGGACGACCCTACAGCGTGCCCTTCGAATCGCCTACCGAGAACAGAACATCATTCTGGACGACCCCGACACGCACGGGAACCCGAACCCGACGATTCGTGAACATGTGGTGCCAGTCCTATTGGAGATGGTCACCGACGTCGAGGAACATACGATCATCAAAGACATCGTCGACGACGACGAGCGAGTGCAGGAAATCCTCGATGCGGCCGAGGAAGTCACCGACGAAGAGCGCGAGCGTGCAGCCCAGTTGCTGCTCGCGATGGAGCCATTCCTGGAAGGCGGCGCGCTGTCGAACCTAGGTCGGAAATCCGAGTTCGACATCGAAGACGAGGACGTCGTGTATCTCGACCTGCAACAGCAAGAGTCTCGGGGCGGCCTCGGCTTGATGATGAACCTGCTGTTCTCGGCGGTGTACGAACGCGCCAAACAATCTGACAAGAAGATCATCTTCGCGATCGACGAAGCTCGGTACATCATGCGGGACAAAGCTGCCCTGCAGTTCCTCGAACAAGCCGTCCGGCATAGTCGCCACTACGACCTCTCGATTCAGTTCATTACCCAGACCGTCGGCGAGTTCTTCCAACATGAGGAAGCACGGGCGATTGCCGAGCAGTGTGACCACAAGCTGTTTTTCCACATCGAAGGGCTAGACGACGACCTTCGGGAGAAAGTCGATATGAACGAACGTGAGGCAAAGTTCGTGCGGAACGCCACACCTGGCGACGAAGAACGCGGCTATTCAGAGGCCGCCTTCGGTGTCGCAGACAAAGGGTGGTATCCGGTCCACGTCCGCGCTAGCGATATTGAAGCGGCGGTCGTGGACTTAGAGCCCGGTGAAGACGTGCGATCGGCACTTCCCGGCATGGACGAGAGTGAACGTGTCCCCGAGCAGATCCAGGAGTTCCGCGATCGGCTACTCGAAAAGTACGGAGAGGAGGTGGAGGTCTCTGTCCGGCCCGAGAAGATGGTCCCAGAAATCCGGGTGACGAACGACAACGGGGAAGAAGAACTCATCGTCGACCATACCGAACTCCGTCGGTCTGGCCCAGACATGGACAAGCGGCTCAAAGAGGCGCTTGCTGATGCTGGATACGAAGTCGACGAAGACGACACTGATGACGTGAGCAAAACAGATACCGTCGAGGAGAGAGCATCGATGTTCGCTGAGATGCATACGGCTGATGACGATTGACCGTCGTGTGCAGGTTGTGGGCCTACTGGTCGCGCTTTGTCTATCCACTGGGGCTGCTGTCGCTGTTCCAAGCGAACCCACGCCCCCGGAGGAGCCAGAGCACGGGCTGAACAACAGCACGTTCTATCCGCTTTGGTCCAACGACGATGACGTAAACATCACGGCCAATCAGACGGGGTATGCGGCGCTCGCGAACGGGACAGATCTCTCATATCACCGGCCACCTGCAGCAGTCGAGACGTGGAACCAGCGTGATCTCGAAGAGTTCCCTGTGTCGTCGACGAATACCAGCGCGTCAATCATCCCTCGTGGCACCAAGACGTCCTCGAGCTCGAAGGGTTGGATCAAAGACGCCTACGTTGAACTGTTTGCGATTCAGCCGTCGACGCAGATGTATATCAACCCAGATCGGCAGCCGTTGTACGTCCCGAGCAATGGCACCATCCTGGGGACGATCGACTACCGCGTCTCGCTGCCAGCTGATGACACCAGCGGTGATCGCAGAGTCAGCTGGTCGCTCAATAGCGCGCAGATAACGACTGTCCAAGCAGTCTCAGGCTACCGGACCATCGGGACAACGACGCCAGACCACACCGTCAGCGTCGAATACAGCGGCCTCACACCAGGCCAGCATCCAGTTGGCCTCGAAGCAGAGATCAGCCTTACAGCGACGAAAACAGTCAGGACGAAACACTGCAATGAGGAGGGGTCCTGTCACTGGGAAACGTCATCGTCGACACACAGTGACCAGCTCACCGTCCGAAAGACGCGACAGGTGACGCAGTATCAGGTCTTAGCGTCCGGATTCTACACACGCTACCCGAACGGAGACCTTGGACTCGTTGTCCACCGCAATCTTCCGTGGGCCGCCCTCAAGTTTCCCAATGGCGATAGCGCCGACGGTGTCTGGCGCTTTTACAGTGGCCGACGGACAGGGTGGGATAGCCTTTCAATCGTTACTGCAGACGGCACAGGGACTGTGTCATCGCCAGCAAATCCATTGCAGACCTACGCGTACCCTGATGCGCTTGGGCCGACAGCAAGCGCACCAGAAGGTGTCTCACGGAGCCCGAATACGACACTCCTGCACTCACAAGGCGAGGAGATGCAGGCACCGTCGCTTCCGGCGAACGTCTCAATGTTTCCGGTGACTGGGACGTACAACACGTCGTGGCAACTCGCTGTCCGTCATCCAAATGCCCGCCCAGAGACTGTTCGGATGGTCGGCGTTGTGCGAGGGACGGGGACCAATATCTCGACGACATTCTTCGAACAAGTGGAGACCAGCGAATCGAATCTTTCGGCAACGATTCTGGAAACGACACGAGCGAATATGACACTGCGCATCGAATTACGAGACAGTCAGGGGACGCCGATTTCGACCACTGACTATGAAGGAAAAATCCATGTGGGGAACTATACGATCGATACGAATGCCTCAGGAGTCGCTGTTGTGACGATCCCAAAAACGACGTCTCGCGTCCACATCAGATACGAGCCAACGCCGTTCTGGAAGCGAGTTCCCACCTACACGGGGAGTGAAACGGTTGTGTCGCCGTCGACGTCCTTTAGCGGGCCAATGGCACCGCTTATGTGGCTGATATGGTCTATGTTAGTGTTCTTCTCGCCGTTCTACTTCTTCGATAAAATATTGGGGACGAACATTTGGCCGCCGTGGCGGGGGATCTGGTGAGAACCGAACTCAGGCGTTTGGTGTAGCAGTGAGAATGTCATACAACAGTTCACATAGCTGTGCTTCGCTTTCCCGATTCGCTTAGTACAGAAATGCGCGTATCAGTAGTACTGTCCAAACGTGCTCGTCGACCTCTGGATGTAGTGTGTTTTAATCCGGTCTACTGCCTACACTGATGGGATGACTGCCCGTGTCTATTACCATCATCCCGATGATTCTCACTATTCTCTCACGTTTGTCACGCAAGACAAGGATGAGATAACGACGGCTGGGCAAGACGCGATTATCGAGCACTACGATTTCGAAGAGGAATTCTTTGTGCTGTATACGAATTGTGGGGCGAGCGGTACGGTCGAGGATCTTGACGACGAGTTCGAGGACGAGCTCGATGAGATGTCACCGGAAGATCGGACGATTACGGTACGGTTACTCCAGATATTTGAGGAGATCGTCGAGGAAACGGAGCTGGAAGAGGAAGAGAAGCTCGAAATCTACAAGCAGATCGAATTAGAGCGGATCCCTGATGCTATCGCTCGCGTCGATTGGACCGGCACCGCTGTCGATGTCGCAGGGCAGCTGATGTCCACGCTGATTCTGAAACACGCGCTACCCAACGCGAACCACCGGACTTCGATCAGTTTGGCTCAGTGGTACCTGGAAAGCATCGAAACCGGGTTCTCATTTCCTGACTTTGCGACCGAAGCGTACGACTGGAAGACGTGGGTCAACGAGTACATTTCCGACTCGAAGCGACTTCTCACGGTTCGCCGGAATACGACGGCGTTCTCGTTACTCTCTGAGTGGGGGTGTGACACCGTTGTACGGAAGAATGGTATCGAGATCGGTCTTGCAGAGTATGACCTCGATTTCACTCGTTCAGAAGCGTTGGCGCACTATGGGGATGCACACACCGAACTCTGTACGGACTTCCTCACCGAATCCGTCACACGTGCTGGACACGACGAACTCGTCAGTACCGATGGCATCGGAAAAGTAGAGTTCGTCTCGTTTCTCGAAGAGGCAGAATAACTGCGTTAGTCCTGAAGGTCTGCGACAGTGCGGCCAAGCTCCCGGGCATGTTCGCTCTCACTTACGTCGTACCGCTCTTCTATCGAGCGGAGTTGTTCTTGGAAGGTCATCGTGGGTGCCTCCAGTTGGGCCTGTTCTGATTGAGGCAGTTCCCGCATAAGAACCTTTCCCGACTACCAAGCGTAGTACTTGAGGGTGTCATACAACGGTTCACATTGCTGTTCTTCGCTCTCCCGAGCGCTCAGTAGAGGCTGTGCAGTGAGCAGGGAAGCATCCACCGAGCGAGCCCCGCGAGCGAGGTGGTTCACCGGACGCGAGCGAACGAAGTGAGTGAGTCGTCCGGGGGTTTTCGTCCAGATTTTGCGACTGAGCGGTGCCCGCAGCGAAGCGAGGACACCCGAGGGAGTAAAAAGTGGGCACGCATATTGAGCACCGGATCTGCTGCTCGTCTGGTCAATATAGGTAGTTCTCATTACACTTGACGAATCCAGATAGAGGACAAGATACTACATCACTGAAACGACAAAGGTGAGTGAGCTTGTATGAATTGGTACCTCGGCCTGAATCGAGACATCCGCTGGCGGAGGGCGGGGGTCCTTGGTTTGTTCAGTGTCTCCTGTCTCTATCTCTCAGCCTTCCACGGGTCGGAACCCTCTGCCAGCGATAGCCCCACTTAGCTGGTATTCCCCATGCGTGGGAAGCCGCGCCGTCGTCGGGCTTTGCCCGACTGCCTGAGGGATCTTCGATCCCTCTCCGTTCACGGCGCGGAGGATGTCACTACACACTAGTAGCAGTTGGAAACATCTGGGTGACGACCTGCTCGACGACGTCGTATTCTTCACTGCGAACTCTTACAAACTCGCTAATCGACTGTTCGGTCACACTATAGATCGTCATACGACCATCCTGCTCACCTCGGTCTTTCTCGACGTACCCAGCTTCGGTCAGGCTTCGAAGAGCACGATATACAGTCGGTTGCGTCATGGACCGTCGCTGCTGGACTTTGTTCTTAACCGCTTTGCCAGTCGGAGGGCGCTCGTCGGCGTGGAGCGCTAGAACTGCGACGAACACGTCGCGCTCGGTATCACTGAGCTCACGCCAGGATGGCAGGTAGGAATCAGGGCGTTCGACGTTCTGCATGTATTATCATATCCTAGAATAATAATTAAAGGTGTTGGTGATTATCAGAGTTTTAGATTTGTAAATACAATTGTTATTACAGACGTATGGCCGTTAGTTATTTACAAAATGGTGTTACGATTCGAACCTGTGACTCTGAGCGCAGACGATATCGACGAGATCGACGCTGCTATCCTGGATTATTTACTCAAGGGGCGGACTGAGGACGGCCCATGGGGCAAGGCAACACCAACAGAGGTGTATCGTGGACTCGAAGAGAGCGGTCGGTTGGCGGAGATCGGCGATCCTGTACAAGCAACGATTCAAAATCGAATTCAGCGGCTTGAGCTAGCAGGCCACTTGGAAAACAAGTTTAGTTCTGGATGTTACGAGTTTGTGAGCGATCCGCGGGAGAACGAAGAGTGAGTCTTGGGTGAAAGCGAATTGCATGGTAATAATCCAAAGACCGTAGCTATGGATACTCTATCGCAAAACCGTAGGATATTGTCAGATAGTGATTGATCTCGACAGGTATAAAATATCACCACGTAGAACCATTCTGGTAATTAGATGGGAAATGACGATTCTCGGACCCGCTCTCCAACGCTGATCTTTTGGAACCATATCCTTGCAGCAGTCCTTAGCTACAGTTTTTACCGCTTGAATCCACTCTCGCTCTCCCAGAGTCGAAAACCTGAGTTTACATTGTTGGTTTATATAGGTATTGTAGCCATTATCTGGTCAATATTATATTTTCATAGTAATGGTTTGACGGAAACAGACGTTGATGGAACCACGACAGCCGAAACAACCGATCAGGACCACTTTGAAATCAATGAGGACGCCTCGTGGGAATTTCATACTGAAACTGCAGCTTATCGGCGGACAATTACGGAATCACGCGAAACACTCCAGAATCAGATCAATTTAGCAAACGAGATTGACGACAAAGCAATGCGAACGACACGGACTGCAGTTCTAATTTTAGGGATCGTCATCTCAGCGCTTGGCGTGACGCAGGGTAATCCCCTTGACTCAGTCAGTATTTGGACGCTCTTCGTTGCTGGGTTTGGTGTTCTAATTCTCGCTACATCGGCTGTGATTGGTGTGGGAACATATACTGTCACAAACATTCCATACGGGATCGGCACCAACTATCGAAAAGACGTCCTTGAAGGCGGGTATTCTGAAAAGGAGTGGTTAATTGAGCTCATACGGGGATATAATCAGTGGTCACGTGATCTTAGTGAGCAGAACGACCACAACCGAGATCTTCTGAGCCGTGTGCAAATCCTCTTGATTTTCGGCATTTCGTTTTTGCTCTTTGCTTCTGGAATGCGGCTTTTTAATTCTCGATTCGGGATTCATCCGTCTGTGGCCCTTCTTTTCTTACTAGTATTCGTTAGCGATTTCCTCCGTCTCGCTTCACCTGACTTATCGCCTGATTAAGAAGGAAACGTCTAGTGTGGAGCCAGCGCAGTGCCCTAGATTTATCTAGGACGGCTCTCCTAGAAGAGAGTACGATGGTGAAATCTAGGAAAACCGGCCGTGATCTCGAACCGGAACGCGGCAAGAAGGGGTCTAAATCAGCGTTGCGGTTCTTCCGGTTTTTCGGAATTCAGCCCGCCGATACGTCGTCACCGTCAGACGAAGACGGGTAAGTAAACCGCTCGTTTTGATCGATCATTGGGCGACCTTTCTCCGAGAGCAGGTCAGTCGCCCACACGATGTCGCCACGTTCCAGTTCCTCGAACGCCGTCACTGTACTTCTTCCATCTCGTCGGTTTGGAGGTCCTCAAGACGCTCCCCGCCGTACTGTTCGTCTGCAGTCTCGTGGTGACGGTGGAGCCGGTAGGCAGCTTGGAGTCGTTCTTTGTCGTCTGTGATCGCCCAGTACGGACGCTTGTGCCGCACGAAACCGCGTTCTTTCAATCGTGAGAGGATTGCACTCACAGCGTCCGTGTCCAACCCGAGTTGCTCGGCGATCGTCGCCGCCTTCCACGCCCGGTCGTCATTCTTGTCGAGGAACACCACGATCCGCTCGGTGTCATTCCGTTCCTCGAATTCGTCGGCGTCAGCGTTTTCGAACTCCTCGATATCGATAGTCCCGCTCGCCATAGGCTAGTGTTGGGGCTGTTGGAACATAGGAGTGTGGCGTGTTTGTTACTAGGGGGTCTTTTCCGTGCCCAGAAATGCGGGAGGGAGGTCGCTCTGCCGGTATCGAGACGAGGTGTACCTTGCGGTCGCGCATCCAGTACGCTCGGCGGGCACGAGAATCGCTGTTTCTCGTTCGCACACCAGACCGCGACGCGTTCTGAGGACGCTGACAAACAGGTCGTGCCGTACAGGTCAGTCCGGTCATGGATCGCGATAGCCAATAGAACCCGCCACGATGAGCGTTTGTGTCCACTATCCGTCAGAGTACGTTGACTTCAAGGAGCGTCTCATAGAAGGGCCTTCACGGAATTGTTGATTTGATCAGTACAGGTGAGATACACATCAGAATATCTCGCGTTTGAATCACATCTCGTCAATTATAGCGAGTATCGCGCAGCCAATTATAACTGTCACCCCTGGAAATAGGACCATTAATACGGTTTCTGCCAATGGTTCTGAAATTAGGTGAACGCCAAAAAGCAAGTAAAAAAGGGCACCGAGGAACGCAAAAACTGGAGACCCTACATAGACGTACCACCTATTGTTCCACGTCTTGGAACCGAGTAGTTTTCCAACCAAGACATTCCGCATAAAATAGTAGATGGATCTCTGTCAAAAATGAGTTTCGCTAAGTAAGCACGCATATCGAGCACCGGATCTGCTGCTCGCCTAGTCAATATAGGGTGTAGAATTATCATCTAATTCGTAGAACAGTATCTATGGACTGGCGGTTCATTGTTGCTGGATTCGTCGTCAGTGTCGGGCTTGTCGTCGGCTGGAGAGAGACAGGCACAGTTAGTGGTGCGATTTTTGTTGCTGGATTGATTTCAGGACTCTTTGTCATCGGCTGGCTTATCGACAAGTACGTCTATGGCCTGTAACCAGTCAGGAAACGCTACTACCACGACGTAACCCGATGTATTCGCACGTCTTCTGAGCACGCGATCCGGCCTCGCCAGTCCTGAAATCAACCACCTTGCGAACTGTTCTATGACACCATCGTCCGGGGAAATTCTGTATCACTGGTGATCACTGAGCGTCCGTTGCTGGCTTACACCGCCGACACCGCTCTTCAACAGCGATACCAACAGCTACCGATACCACGAACACACTAGAACAGGCGTCGAAGGTGCCTGTTCTCTGGGCGGCGTCTGTGAGATCTGAGTGTTTTTTGAGAGATTGTGGTCCCCTCTCGGGGGTGGCAGTGGCCCGGGGAGGCTCCTATCCGGTGACCTCGGTCGTCCCCGGAGCCGAATCGGCAGTTGACTGCTTACCCGGTATCTCGGCGTCGGTCGGCACGACTAACCGCCGCTCTTTGTATTTCAGGCCGTCCTTGCGTCGATCACGCTTCTCGATGTAGACGCGGCTCTTTGCGAGTTCTCTGATCCGCTCTAGCGTTTTCCCAGCGAGTTTCTTTGCGTTCTCGTAGCTCATGTCTTCGTCCGGGCGCTGGTGGTTGGCCTTGATCCAGACACGGAGGTCGGAGGCGTCCACGTATTCGCTCACTGAGCGACAGCCTTTGGACCACAGCGAGGATTTTGACTTCGTTCCCCGCTCGGCCCACGCTTTAGCAGCAAGATAGTCTGCACGGCGACTCGTGGCGTTTGCGAGCATTTCTTCGTCCATCCGGGCGAGTTGCTGGATAGGCAGGAGATCGGCCGTCGCGAGTGCGCTCGTCCCAGAGCGTTCGAGTGGGTCTTCTGCGTCGGGCAGTCGAACCCACGTGTTACCGTCGTCACCTTCGAAGCGTTCGAGACGGTCGCCGTCGACGTCTAGGAGCTCGACGTGCTCGGTGACAGTGTCGTACTGCAGGTGGCCGTCCTTCTCTAGTTCGCGTGACTGCAACTCGGCGACGGCGTCGGTGAGCGTGCTGTCGGTGAGGTGTTCATCCAGATCCTGTTCGGACACCTTCGCGTTGATAATCCGGCCGAGTGGAACTTCCACACCACTCGTCGATTCGAGGGTGACATCTTGGAGGTCGTCGCTGTCCCAGTGGAGCGTTGCCTGTGCGTCCAGGCGGGCTTCGAGGTCCGCGACGCGCTCGCGCAGTTGCTGGTTCTCTTCGCGTAACGCTTCCGTGTCGTCCGATTGCTGTTCGAGTTCGGTGACGCGAGCTTCGAGCGATTCGATGCGCTCACACAGGGTGTCGACGAGCCCGGCGATCGCGTCAGTGCCGTCAGCTTCGAGTGCCGTCGCGATGGCGTCGCGGTTGATCTGTGTGCTGTTCGTGTCGGTCGGTGGTGACGTGTCTGTCATGGGTGGAGAAAACGGCAGGAACGGGTGGTGATTGGCGTACGATGCAATTGGTCGAACCACTGCCACAGGCCACACAGCCACGGCTCGACGGCGGACGCTCGCCGGCCGCGAACCGCGGACCTGTGACCCATCGTCAGCTACCGCTCACTGACGAAGTGATCGAGCGCACACGACCCACAGAGGGTCAGCGTGTCGCCGTCGATTTCGCGCTCGCTAGTGTCGGCGGTGATCTCGCCGCAGTCCTCGCAGCGCTGCGAGCCGTTGTAGTAGGACTCGCTCATCGCTCGCCCTCCGTCGTGTGTGGCCGTGGGTGCTCGACGAACGGGTCCGCACCAGCGGGGACGACGTAGATGCCGCTCGGATCACGATCGTAGCCACGAACGTCATCGCCTGGCTCGAAGGGAGCGAGTGCGCCGAGGGCGTCTGGACCAAGGCGGATATCCATCCCGTAGTTGTGGGTGCCGGCGGGCACGTCGGCGAGAATCACACTCCGGTCGGGGACGTGTGTGCGTGTGACGACGGCGATGGCATCCGAGCGCGGTGTCTCGATTGCGACGAGAGCATCGTCAGCCGTCCAGTCGACGGCGTCGATGGTGGCCGTGGTGAGGGTAACTGTGTAGTCGTTGGCTGACCAGACGCCGAGATACCCCTCGCCAGTGGGGACGGTGTAGGGATTGCTCATTGGGCACCACCGTCCTGTGGGGTGTCGTGTTGTCCAGTGCGGTACGTGCGGGTGAGCGACTCGATGCCCTCGCGAAGGTCCAGCAGGGTGCGTATGTCGTCGGGTTCTAGGCCGTTCAGGTCCACCGCGTCGATGGCCTGGAGGACAGCGAAGAGGTCGTCGGCTGCTTGCTGACGCTCGTTGGCAGCGGAGTCCTCGTCGGTCATCTATTACCCTCCGAGTCCTCGAATAGCGCCTCGAAGGTCGCGACGTGGATCGCAAGCAGCTGTTCGCCTTCATCAGTGAGCTCGTACCGGTTGGCCGTCGTGTTCTCCCGCTCGTGTTTGGTGACGAGATCCTGATCGATGAGCCCGCTCAGTGCTGGATAGATCGACCCATTGCTAAGCGGGCTGTCTCGCAGTGTCTCGCACTCACGAGCGATATTCTGCCCTGAGAGCGCGCCATCACGGGCCTGGAGTCGGCGGATCGAGTACAAGAGATCGCGCTCGATGCCGTTCAGTTGATGCCACTCGTGGGGCGGGTGGGTGCCACGAAGCCAGCCACCGTCGGTAACGATCCGTGGGTCGTCCTCGGCCGGCACGACTTCGAAGCCCTCGGGGTGGTCGTACAGCCGGACGTCGTCGCCGGCGGCGAGGTCGAGGTAGTCGAGGCTGGGCTTG
>NZ_JBHUDJ010000008.1:0-78545 GCF_042678165.1 Halorientalis brevis
CTCCATTCATACCTTCGACCCTCATCCGGCAGCGGCCGGGTGTGGGTCGGTTCATTTCGAACGGCCCAGCATCCGCTGGGCTTTCAGACCATGCACAGAGTGCCGACAGTCGCAGACCCCTCGATTCCGAGAGATACATCTCCAGTTTTATCATCGGGGTGACGATGCCAGTCGGAACTGTCGTGGATGCTGCGCCCCAGTCTGGTGTTGGATGGCATACTTACCGTCGCTGGGGCTGACCGCTAGTCTCGGATGAGGTAGCGACACAATCGCTTTGCTCCCGGAGGGTCTACCCCGGTCCATGACTGACCTCGCCGCGCGGGAGTGGCGGTTGATTCGCGAGGAGGCCTGGGACGGGCCGATGAACATGGCGCTCGACGAGATCGCTGCCGAAACTGCGGCCGATGGTGGTCCGCGGACGGTCAGGGTGTACCAGTGGGAGCCGAGCACGCTCTCGCTGGGGTATCGACAGGACCCGGCGACGATCGACTGGGAGTACTGCGAGCGGGAAGGGATCACCGTCACGCGCCGCCCGACCGGTGGCGGAGCGATCTACCACGACACTCGCGGCGACATCTCCTACTCTATCATCGCACCAGCGTCGGAACTGCCGGGAAAACTGCTGGACGCGTACGAACTGCTCTGTGAACCGATCCTCGATGCCTTCGAAGGAATGGGCGTCGACGCCGGCTTCGCGACCGAGGAGCGGCCGAAGATTTACCAGCCGGCGTGTTATTTGCGAGAACTCAATCCGGCACACGACGTGGTCGCCGGCGACGGTCGCAAAATAAGCGGGAACGCGCAGTACCGCCAGCGCGACAGCGTCATCCAGCACGGATCGCTCACCTACGAATCACGGCCGTCCCGTCACCTCTCGGTATTTACTGCAGACCTCTCTCCTGCATCGTTCCGTGAGCGGGTGACCTCGATTCGGGAACAGGCTGGCGGTTCACGGACCGACGCGGTCGAGACGCTGGAAGCGACGCTAGGCGACTGGGCGGATGCGACGACGGGGAAGTGGACGGAAGATGAACTCGCGCGCGCACGTGAGCGCGCACAGACGAAGTACGCGTCCACTGACTGGAACCGTGACCGCGTCGATCCGGTCTGATCTGCCGACGCGGGGAGGGCGGTGCCGGGTTGTCTTGGGCGACGGTCAGCATCGAAGCGGCTTTGAGGTGGCCCTCCCTGCCTCCGGTATGCTCAGAGTCGGCGCACACACCTCTATCGCCGGCGGCGTCCACAATGCCGTCGACGAACAGCTCGAGATCAATGGTAACTGCGGGCAGATCTTCTCTCACTCGCCGCAGGTCTGGCAGGACCCGAACCTCGACCCCGAGAACGCTGACGAGTTCAAGTCGGTCTCTGCGGAGAACGATGTCGGACCGTGGGTCATCCACTCGTCGTATCTCGTAAACCTCTGTACGCCGAAAGACGACCTCCGCGAGAAGTCGATCGACTCGATGCAAAAGGAAGTCGACGCGGCAGACACCCTGGACATCGAGTACGTCAACGTTCACCTGGGTGCCCACACTGGTGCGGGCGTCGAGCAAGGACTCGACAACGCCGCGAGTGCCCTGGACGAACTCGACGTCCCTGACGGGGTGACGGTGCTCGTCGAGAGCGACGCGGGGAGCGGGACGAAACTCGGTGGCCAGTTCGAACATCTGGCAGCCGTCCGTGACCGTTCGGCCCAGGACGTCGAGTTCTGCCTCGACACGGCGCACATGTTCGCCGCGGGCTACGACCTCTCGACGCCGGCGGGCGTCGAGGAGACTATCGACGAGTTCGACGACGTGGTGGGACTCGACGACCTCGCCTGCATCCACCTCAACGACTCGAAACACGAGTGTGGCACGAACAAGGACGAACACGCCCACATCGGCGAAGGGCTCATCGGCGAAGACGGTATGCGCGCGCTCATCAACCACGACGACGTCCTGGACGTGCCCCTCGTGCTGGAGACGCCGACCGAGGACGGGAAGAGCTTCGCCTGGAACATCGAACGCGTGAGAGAGCTCCGGGACTAATTCGTTCCTACGTAGGTATCTGCCACGAGCCGATTCGACGGAACCAAACGCTTTGATTTCGTGAGACGAACCAGTGTTCGTGCGCGAATTCAGTGCGGAGTACCTCCGGACGACGCGACGGGGGATGTGGGACGATTCCCGGGAAGCGCTGGCACCGCTGGAACTCGAGAGCAGGTCGAAGGTGCTCGACGTCGGCTGTGGGACGGGGGAACTCACGAGCGTTCTTCGCGAGGAGTCGGACGGGACGGTGATCGGGCTCGACGCCGACGGACGCTTGCTCGCTCATGCGGACCAGCCGATCGTGCAGGGGAACGCACTCGAACTCCCGTTTCCGGACGACGCCTTCGATCTCGTGGTCTGCCAGGCGCTATTGGTCAACCTTCCAGACCCAGCGGCGGCCGTCGCCGAGTTCCGGCGGGTGTCGCGTGAGCTGGTCGCGGCGGTCGAACCGGACAACGCGGCCGTGTCGATCACGTCGACGGCGGACCCGGAGGCACGGCTGGCGAAGCGCGCTCGCGAACTGTACCTGGCCGGGAGCGAGACCGACGCGGCCCTCGGCGCGGATGCAGCGAGCGCGTTCGAGGCGGCTGGTCTCCGCGACGTCTCGACTCGTCGGTACGACCACGAGCGACGGACCGATCCGCCCTACAGCGAGTCGGCTGTCGAGGCTGCGCGGCGCAAAGCGACGGGCGAGGGGCTCGCGTCGGATCGCGAGACGATGCTCGCCGGGGACGCCACGGCCGAGGACGTCGACGAACTCAGGGCTGACTGGCGAGCGATGGGTCGAGAAGTCATCGAACAGATGCAGGACGAGCGGTATCGACGGCGAGAGGTCGTCCCCTTCTACGTCACCGTGGGTCGCGTGGATTCGTGAGGACAACGAGTTCGTGACTGATGCGTCCCGCCCGTCAAATCAGGGTCGACGCGACGGTCAGTAGTTGGGGAGCGTCGATCGTGCGTGTCGTCCAGTGCAGATTTTGACTGCTAACTACCGGTTATCTGGTGCCAGTGCGTCTTCTTCCTCGCCACCGCCATCGCCCTCGCCGTCGTCTCCACCGCCGTTTTCACCGTCACCATCTTCTCCTTCCTCCTCACCGGGGCTCCCACACCCCGCGAATCCGAGCAGTGCGATCGCGCCGAGCTGAGCGAACCGTCGTCGCTGGAGCTGTCGAGGCACAGGCTGGGTTCACCGGCTATCCCTATCAGTGCTCGGCCGTCCCTCGCAAGCTCACGTGTTGATCAGAGGACGTCCCCGCGGACGGTCGCGCCCTCCTGTTCCTCCCGGTAGGTCTGGACTGCCGTCGCGGCCGTCTGCGCGTCGTCGGGGTCGAGACCGAGCATCTCCAGCGCACCGGACAGCGGCGGGAAGGCGAACTCGCTTTCCCTGAGCTTCCGGAGCGCCTCGTCGCTGCGCTGGCCCTCGGCCCACAGGCAGACGCCGCGTGGATCGAGGATCTGTTCGTAGGTTTCCCGGGCCATCGCGCCGTCCAGTCGCTGGGTGACGTTGTCCTCGAAGGACGCGTTGCACACTTCGAGGTGAATCGGTTCGTCGTCGTCGATGAGGTGTGCGGCGAGACACTTCTCGGGGGCGGCGTGGCCGCTGGCGTTCGCACGCAGGTGTTCGGGGAACTGGTCGGCCCAGTCGGCGTCGACGGTCTTGCCGACGCCTTCGATCCCGTGGGAGTCGCGGAACTCGGCTTCGCGGTCGCCGTCGCGACCGAAGAGCATGTCTTTCGTGACGTACACGTCGAGGCGCTCGACGGGATCGAGCCCGAGCGCGACGTCGCCGTACACCCACACCTCGCGGACGGGGACTGGCATCGGATCGGACGCGACGGCGTCGACCAGTTGCTCGACGCGGTCGACGGCCTCGGTCCTGGCGAACTCGTCCATCGGTGGTCCCTACTGGCCGGTCGCCGAAAACGCTTTTCGCTCGGCTCAGGCTTTCTTCGACGCGTCGGTCGAGACGTGAATCGTCTTCTCGACGGTCGCGTGCGTCGTCCCCGCGTCGTCGACCAGGTCGACGGTGTACTCCCGATCGATCGAATCGGTCTCCCCGTCCAGCGCGGCCTTCACGTCACTGACCTCGTCGTCGGACAACTCGAACGTCGCGGTCAGCGTCTCCGTGCCGGGCTTTTTGAACTCGATGCTGGCTGCCTTGTCCCAGACGACGTAGTCGTCGCCGAGGCGCTTGATGAGCATGATCGCGTAGATGGGATCGACCGCGCCGTACATCGACCCGCCGAAGATGGTGCCCATGTAGTTTTTCGTCCGCCAGTTGTGCGGCACTTCGACGCGGACTTCCGACCAGTCGGGCGCGATGTGCGTCACGCGACCCCCCGTTCCGCGGTAGGCCGGGTGGACGCGAAAGAGCACCTTCCAGAGCCGGGTTCGCAACCTATCAAACATGTCCGGTTCGAATCGGTCGGTCCCGAAATAGGTTCACATTCGAAACGGTCAACCGCCCGGATTGCCAACGCTCCGGTAATGGACTGTGACAAGTGCGGCGAGGACGCGGTCATGCACGCCGCCTACTCCGGGCTGCACCTCTGTGCCGACCACTTCTGCCGATCCGTCGAGACGCGCGTCCGACGGCGCGTCCGCGAGGACGATCTGTTGCCCGACGACGCGACCCCGGAGGACCCCGAGACCTGGCTCATCGGGCTCTCCGGCGGGAAAGATAGCGTCGTCCTCACGGAGATCCTTCACGACACCTTCGCCAAGGACCCGCGGGTCGAACTCGTCACGCTGACCATCCACGAGGGCATCGAGGGCTACCGCGACGAGTCCCTCGAAGCCTGCGTCGAACTCACCGACGAGCTGGACGTTCGCCACGAGGTCGTCAGCTACGAGGAGGAGTTCGACCTCCGAATGGACGACGTCGTCGAGGACGACCCCGAGAACATGGCCGCCTGCGCCTACTGCGGCGTGTTCCGGCGGGACCTCCTCTCGACGTACGCCGAGGAGTACGACGCCGACAAACTGCTGACCGGCCACAATCTCGACGACGAAGCCCAGACGGCGATGATGAACTTCCTCGAGGGCGACGTCGAGCAGATGGCCAAGCACTTCGACGCCAGCCTGGGAGCGTTCGAGGCGGGTGGGGAGACGCCGGCTCGCGTCCGCGGTGCGGACGGCCCGTTCGTCCCACGCGCCAAGCCACTCCGGGACGTCCCCGAGAAGGAAGTCGCACTGTACGCCCAGCTGCGGGACCTCCCGGCACACATCACGGAGTGTCCGCATTCGAGCGAGGCGTACCGCGGTGAGATTCAGCAACTCCTGTTCGATCTCGAAGACCGCCATCCGGGCGCGCGCCACTCGATCATTTCCGGCTACGAGGAACTCGCCCGGATGGCCGCGGACCGCTACCGCGACGGCGACGGCCCCGACCTCGGCGAGTGTGAGCGCTGCGGCGCGGCGACGACGCGCGACCACTGCCGGAAGTGCGCGCTCGTCGAAGCGGTCCACGCTGCCGACTAACTGTCTTTCTGCTGACGATCGTCAGACGACCGTCTGCCGAGAAGCAGACGCTCGCCCGACGTAAACGCGCGTTTTCACGGAACGAGCCACCGCTGTTCGAGGTAGCTAAAAAAGAAAGTCGGTACTGCGTCAGTTCGTCCGGATGACGTCGAGGCCGCTGTCGGATTTGGTCGTCTCGTCCTGACCGCCGTCGGCCCAGCCGTCGCCGTGGGAGTTCCCGACGTTCTGGCTGGCGTCGAACTGCGCGGTGTCGACCTCGTTGCCACCACTGTTCATCGCCTGCTTGGACTTGTCGGCCTGCTTCTGGGTCGTCGGACCGAGGATCTGGGCGCTCTGCACGCCGGTCATGATCGCCATGACGCGGACCTTGCCCTTGTAGCTCTCCTGGATGCGCGCGCCCCAGATGACGTTCGCGCTGGCCTCGAGTCGGTCGGTGATGTTCTGGGCGATTCCCTCGGCCTCCTTGAGTGTGAGGTCGGGGCCTCCCGTAATGTGGACGAGGCCACCGGACGCACCGCGGTAGTCCACGTCCAGCAGCGGGTGGTTCATCGCGTCCTTGACGACCTCTTCGGTCTTGTTCTTGTCCTGAGTTTCGCCGACCAGCATGACTGCCACGCCACCCTGGTTCATGATGGCGGACATGTCGGCGTAGTCCAGGTTGATGAGCGACGGCTGGGTGATCGTCTCGGAGATGCCCTTGACGGTCTCGGCGATGATCTGGTCCATCACGGAGAACGCCTTGCCGATGGGCAGGTTCGGGACGTAATCCAGCAGTCGGTTGTTGTCGAGGACGATGATCGAGTCGGCCTCGTTGCGGAGGCGTTCGAGCCCTTCTTCCGCTTTCACGGTGCGGGCACGCTCGACGTTGAACGGCGTCGAGACCATGCCGACGACGATCGCACCCTGGTCTTTGGCGATCTTGGAGACGACGGGAGCTGCACCGGTGCCGGTGCCGCCACCCATGCCCGCGGTGACGAACACGAGGTCCGCTTCACCGAGGACTTCCTTGATCGTGCCCTGGGCCATCTCGGTCGCGCGCTCGCCCATGTTGGGGTCGCCACCCGCGCCGAGGCCGTTCGTCAGGGACTTCCCGACGAGGATCTTCGTGTCGGCTTCGATCATTTCGAGGTGCTGGCGGTCGGTGTTGATCGCGACGGTCTCTGCGCCGTCCACACCGATGTTGTACAGCCGGTTGACAGTGTTGTTCCCGGCACCGCCACAGCCGACGATGACGATGCGGGGCTGACCGAACCCTTCGCCGTCGTCCATCTCCTGCTGTTTGGCCTTCTCTTCTTCGTCGTTCTCAAGCGCCGACTTGACGAGGTCCTGCATCGTCTACACCTTCGCCCACGTGCGCTTGCGCTTGTCCGAGGACCGCTCCTCGTTGCTGTCGTGCTCGTTGAGCATGTCTCGAACGGCCGACCGAATCGCCTCGCTGCGGTTCGGGTATTCGCCCGTCTCGACCATTTGTTCGACCTCTTCGATCTGCTGCTTCGGAATCCGTAGTGTCACACGCTCCATATTTTGGTTCCCCTTTGGGGTAAGACGGCGAAGGGGTGTGTCACCGCGCCCCGTGTGTTTACACACCGAAAACCGCCACACGGCGGCGGGGTGTCGGCCCTGAATCCGGTGTGTAAGACGCACCGTCTTACGCAGAGTTTACATCTGGTTGTTGGAATATAAAAGTTTCCCCTACCGTAAGACAGGACTGCCTTACGCAAGTAAACGCGGCTCTACCGCTCGTTTACGGGGGATTAGGATTGATCTAGGACGTCGGCTGCGGGGGTTCGGCGGCCACAACCGGGGCAGAACGCCCAGTCCGATCGAAGCTCGTCACCGCACTCACAGAACACGCGCCGAGACGCCTTCTCTCCGCAGTTCGGGCAGTAGACGTGCGAAGACGACAGTTCTTCCCCGCACTGTTGGCACGGGCGCCGGTCGTCGTCGGCACTGTCGGACACGTCGTCGTCGGCGTCGTCAACACGCGTCTTACGTTCGACCCCGCTTGCGGTCTCGCTCGTGGCACCGTCACCGTCGAGCGCGATGTTGACGTTGATATCCTGCGGTTGGTGGGCTGTGTGTGGCGTAAACGACTGGTTCAGCCGCTCGGAGATCATAGTGTCGACGCGTTCCGCGATGAGCTCGTCGAGGCTGCCGTCGGCGTCTGACGGCACGGCCGAGGAAGCGGTGGTGCTCTCCGACGGCTCTTCGAGGAACTGTCGGAGGGCTTCTCGCATCACCTCGCTTTTGGATGCGTCGAACGCTTCGAGCTGCTCGATGAGCTCGTCGTCCGCGCGGAACGTTATTTTGCTCATCTTGACCTGTCATATCGTTTGGTATCGGAGGTATTTGAATCTTCCCGCCTGTCTGACGGCCGTCGGCTCCGCCGCTGACCGGCTCCGAATGATAACCGTTAAGTCCGACAGCGGGCCTACGTTGAGTTGCAACCGCCCTTAGCTCAGACTGGTAGAGCAGTCGACTGTAGATCGACTTGTCCCCCGTTCAAATCGGGGAGGGCGGATTTTCTTACCTGTCGAACCATAGCCAAGAGGAGCCACGCCGTCGTGCGATTCCATCTCGACGTGTTTGGGTTGAACAGGTCACCTGACTCAGGTTTCCGCCGTCGTGCATTCGCGTATAGCCGAACGTCTCGGGGAAATTAGAACCTTTCGGCCCGAAATCTCATACTGCTGTTAGTCGTGCGTACAAGACTTGAACGGCGTGTTTTCTTTTTAAGAGCGCGCAGAACTCGCTCCATAGAAAGAGGCCATCCCGACTCTGGAAATATCTCAGATATGCGTCCAGCCATATGCGAACAGGGTGGTTCAAGTATCCAGAATCGACCAGTTGCTCTATATGGGAAAAACCCTGTGGAGGTCGCCCGATCGTCATACCATTATATGAGAGGAAATGATGGTGCAATCAGAAACGCAGAGAGTCACGTATCGAACGAACAACAGACGAGATAATACAGGTGGGTTGTCGAGATGACCACATCTGTTGTCGTGAAATTCGATGGAGGGGACTCGTCCAGATAATCCCGGTCCCTCGTCAATCGGATACATCGTCGAGACCGACGACTGGACCGAGGAGCGGAGCGAACACATCGGGGAATCAACCAACAACCGAACCGAGTATCGCGCTCTCATCCAAGGGTTAGAACTCGCCTCCGAGAAGGGATGCACCGAGGTCGAGGCGAGAGGTGACTCCGAGGTAATCGTGAAACAGGTTCGTGGTGAGTATGGGGTGAACCAGCCAGAACTCCGCCCACTGCGTAAGCGCGTACAGGAACTGGCTGACGAGTTCGAGCAATTCGAGATACAGCACATTCCACGTGAGGAGAACTGGGAAGCCGACGAGTTGGTGGAGTAGGCCTTTTCTGAGTGAGTGGGGCTGGCTTCGAGATAGGTTCTATCTCGGAATATCCCCGTGGAGGTCACCCACCACACCTCTTGGAGGAATTAATAACACACCACTGGAGGATACTAATACTACTCTAAATATCCCAAGTCTGTCAAACGCTCTTGAACCTCAGTATCATCCATATCTTCAGACATATCGCCTATATGGCCACGTTCGATAGTTTTCCGGTCCCCATTTTGATTAACTAACCACGGGACTTCGATAAGTGGTTTAATATGCCTTCTTGAAGGATGGCCAATAAGATTAAATTCAGACACATTACCAAATACATTACCGTGGTCAGAAGTTACGACAGTCTTTCCTTGTAACTTCTCCAAAATTTTGTTTATAGCAGGTAAAGTAATTTTGAGATTTTCCAAATATGCTTTCCAAACTTTGTTTTTATCATATTTCCCCTCCCTAAGAGCATCCCAAATATTTGGGTCGTCTATATCATACTCTCTTACTCCACCAGAAAATTTCCCTCCGTGTGGGATCGACTGTCCAGTTTCACCGATAAATGGCTGGTGTGGAGGAATGTAATGGGCTAAAATGCGCTTATTGGGATATTTTTTGGTTACCTCAAGGACACGCTCATTCATAACTTCTGGAAGTACTGTCCCATATTCTTCATCCCAATCATCTTTCCAGACGTGGATAACGTCGTGAAAACTATCTTCAACATTAGGCTTGTAATATTTTGGCGTTGCAGTCACACAGACCATTTCCGGATATTTTTCTCCTCTGAAAGTTTTCACAACATATTCAGAAGTATTAGATGCAACAGAATAGTATTTTTCAAGGTTGCCAGATAATGTGTTGGCATCTTCAAATATATCATATCGGCAGGCATCCAACAGTAGGAGGTTATCCCAGTCTCGCTCAGGAATCGGTTCGTCGTTTCGGTTGAACATTAATCTTGACAATTTTGAATGTAGTTCCCAAATAGCCTCATTTGGGTTCAGTAGGCCGGTTTTCATCTGACCAAGGTCGTACATATGAGAGAAACGCAGTCACAATAACAAGAATATATGGTATCTCAGATTTCGTGCAAAGTCCAGTCATCAATTGCTGACCGCTCCCGATTGTCATAGGGTTATATGAAAGGGTTGGCATAGGAGAACCGGCGGAATACCACAGTGGTGGTATGGTTAGTATCCACAGGGTTTGGGTTACCCCTTCTTCTCCGCTCGCTCTGCATCCAACATCTCGTCCTTCCCGTCGTCGTTGGCATCGAGGGTCGGGAGCAGAACTTCTTCATGCGTGCCCGACTCGATGGCGTCGATGCTCGCGCAGAATCGAACGAAGGCACGGAGAGTCGAGAGTTGGGTTCGGAGCGAAACAGGGTTGAGGTCGCCGTCGTCCTTCCGCCAGAGCCGATACTCGTACAGTCTACGACCAGTGAGGTTATTGAGGTTGGTGAGGTCTTCCTGTCCACACCAGCGCACGAAGTGCTTGAGACGGTATTTGTGGGCCTGTACGGTTCTCTCAGAAGCGTCGTCTTCCCGTTGTGCAAGGTAGAGGTCTACTGCTTTCTGTGGTGCGATGGGTTCGAGGTCTTGGGTCATCGGTTGTCATCTCCGCGAACCCACGACGTCGGTCGGGGAAGCCGAGCAGATTGCCCGATGCCACCCTGTTATCGCGCCGCAGTCCCCCGTTCAAATCGGGGAGGGCGGATACTTTTCGCGGCGCTCACTTTCGAGCGCCGCGTGTGGATTCCCACCCGAGCAGATTTGAGCTTGTGAGTCGCGCACAACGAACTGAGCACGTCTCACAGTGTTCAAATTGGGGAGGGCGGACTCGGTTTTTCGTCGAAGTACGGTCGAACGGGTAGCGATCTCCCTTCCGTCGCTGTGAGTGGTTCCCCGTCCAGCCGCGACGACCTGTGCTGTCAGACGACGTCTGACCGTGACCGACCGGGTTCGTCGGGCAGTCTCCCTGGACAGTTCGTCCGGCCGGTGCGATTCGCGAGCGTCGGCTGCTCGTCGTGGTGACCCGCCGCGCGCCGGATCGGAACGTATGTTCTGCTTTCCCTGGAGGTAGCATACGCTTACCACAGCAAGAGGGACGGCTCGAAGTCGACAGGCGAATCATTCGGCTCGCGGGAATCGCTACTCGTCGGATCAGAAGAGACTGAGCATGCGCGTCGCCCAGGCGGCCTGTTGGTAGGCGAAGCGCTGGACTGCGATGGGTTGTCTGACGGCTTCGTCGAGGACGAAGTCCTGGAACGACGTTCCGGGCTCCTCGAAGAGATGCGTCGTCTCGACGTCCGCAGCGACGTCGCCGAGGAGTTGCAGGAGGGCGGTGTACTGTGGACGGAGGAGTCCGTTGCCGCTGATCTCGAGGTCGCCACTCAGCACGGCCGAGGTCGTCGGACGGCCGTCGATGATCTGCTGCCAGGTCGAACACGGGCCGCGGATGACCGCGCCGACCTCGCGTTCGTTGGGGTTTTCGAGGATCTCGGCCTCGTTACAGGTCCCCTCCTCCAGTTCGACGTAGGCGTAGACGGCACCGCCGACGACGTTCTTCTCGAGTTGTGTGAGCAGATCCTGAACGACCGGAGGAAGCTCCGCGCGAACGGAGTCGTCGATCTCTGCCGGCGCGTCCTCGTAGGTGAGGCCTGTCAGCCCCTCGCAGATGCTGTCGGGCACGTCGGCGAGCACTGACTCCGGGAGCTCCCGGACCGTGGTGTCGTCGAGGGGAAGGTCCGTAATCGCGAGAAGGATCGCGCCGTTGAAGCCGACGCCCCAGCCAGCGGCGACGTCGTCGAGCGCGCTACTCTCGTTCAACAGCGCTTTGTACTCGTCAAGCCACTGCTCCGTGGGAAACAAACTCATACACGACCAACTGCCTCCTCGTTAACAACACACATACAAAAGGTCATCGCCGACTTCGACTATTGATAGTCGCCTCCTGACGGGCCGTAGAGAGAACCTTCGACACGTGTGTGAGCTGTTTATTTTGGTGTCTCGCTCTCTGCGACGGTATTTTCCGTTTCACTCCGAGTATGGCGTCGTTCGAGTCTCGGCGTTGTCGTCCACGTTTCGTCACCACTTTCGATTCTGAAACTAGCGCACACCTCACGCAGCGGCGTCGGTCTGACCCTTTCACTGCTGGTCAGTATGCGACCTCTTATGTAGGGCGACCCACTAGTACGGATAACTGACGCTTCCGTCCGTTGGCGGTGAGATAAGGGCGGCCAGCAATCTGGAGGGAGGACATGTCTGAACATGCTGAGAACGGGGATATCGAATACGACGCCGACACCGGTATCTATCGGACGACCTACGACATCGAAGCCGAGAGCCTGAGCGTCCGCGTCCTCGAAGCCGTCGCGGCGATCAGGAACGTCGATCCGACGGATCTCGATCCGCTCGACGAGTACGTCGATCCTGACGCACTCAACTCGATCTTCGGGCCGACGGCGACGAAGGCAGGGACGCACGGATCGCTCTCGTTTGCATACGAAGGACTCCTCGTCATCATCCACAGCGACGGCGAGGTCGAACTCCGAGAAGAAGTCTAGATCGTTCCGCGCGATCGCGCTCGATCACCGATGGTTTTCTGGCAGTCGTCGCTCGTCGTCGTCGAGCCACTCGGTCGAACGGATGTCGTAGCCGCCGCATTCCGGACAAGCTTGTCGTCGGTACTCGAATGTGGCGTGGCAGGTGAGACACTCGTACTGGCGGCGCTGGCACCCGTCGGCTCCCCGTAGGAGCCGCTTTATCCGGACGAGCGCCCCCATCTCACCGTCCCCCGTCGCGAACCGAGCCGACGCCGTGCCGTCTCACCCGTGCTCGTTGCCTCTGGCTCCCGGCTGCAGTCATGTCTCGGACAGACGAGTCCCAGGGTAGTGAAAGGGGCTGACCGTTCAACCGCGTGATGGCTCCCGAGACACGGGGTCGCACCTGCGCGGTACCAGTGTCTGACACGATCGTCGGACGCACTTTCGAGCGCTCCACGCGACGCGGCTGATCGCGGTGTTCAAGTGTGTTTGTCCGAATGCAACCACCGTGGCAGTCTCGTTCGATCTCTTCGGAACGCTCGTCGCCGCCGAGCGACCGTCGGATCCGGCCGCTGCCGTCGCGACCGAACTCTCGGCGCGCGGGATCGCCGTTCCCGATGACTGGGGCCAGGCCTACTGTGAGTCCCACGTCACTGCACCGACTGGCGGCGAAGTTTCTCTCGTCGATCACGTCGAAGCAGCGCTCGCCAGCCGGACCGTGTCGATCACCACGGCGCGCGCCCGCGAGGCCGTGCTCGCTGCGTTCGACAGGCCAGTGTCCGTCCGTCCGGGGGCCGTCGACGCGGTCGCTGCTGCGGGCGAGCACGGTCCCGTCGGACTGCTCTCGAACTGCAGCGTCCCGGGGCTCGTCGAACGGACGCTCGCGGCCACGCCGATCCCTGCCGACGCGTTCGACGCCGTCGTCACGAGCGTGGGGAGTGGCTGGCGGAAACCCGACCCGCGGGCCTTCGAGACGCTCGCCGACGCGCTGGACGTCGACCCCGCCGACCTCGTCCACGTCGGCGACGATCCGCCGACCGACGGCGGTGTGGCCGACGCCGGTGGGACTGCACTGTTGCTGACCGAGGTCCCGCTGTCGGAGATCCCTGCCGCCCTCGAACGGAGGGCGTCGCCGTGACCGGACAGTGGGTGGCCGCGAGTACGGGCGTCGTCGGACTGGCGCTCGCGCTGGACCTGGTCGTCGCCGAGCCGCCCACGGCGCTCCATCCGGTCGCGTGGTTCGGTCGGCTCGTCGCGCCCCTCGATCGGGACTGGGCGCACCCGCGACTGCTCGGACTGCTCGGCGCCCTGGTCCTGCCGCTGGGTGCGGCTGGGACTGTCGGCGGCGTCGTCGCGGTGGCGAGCCGCTCCGGGTTGCTCGCGAGCGCGGCCGGAGCCGGCACCGCGCTGTTTCTCACGACGAGCTTCCGGCGTTTGCTGACGACGGCGGGAACAGTGAGCGCCGCGACCGACACGGACCTGTCCCGGGCGCGAGCGGACCTCCGCGCGCTCGCTGGGCGGGACGCGTCCTCGCTGTCGGCCGGCCAGGTTCGGAGCGCGGCCGTCGAGAGCGCCGCCGAGAACCTCGCCGACGGCCTGGTCGCCCCGCTCTGTGCTCTCGCGGTCGGCGGTGCGATTCCGCTGGCGATCGGCACGTCGCCCGCGCTCGCGCTGGCGACCGGCGCGGCCCTCGCCGTCTGGGTCAAAGCCGTCAACACGATGGACTCGATGCTGGGCTATCGCTCGAAGCCGGTCGGCTGGGCGCCGGCGCGGCTGGACGACTTCGTGATGTGGGTGCCCGCCCGGGCGAGCGCGCTCCTGTTGGCCACGGCGGCGCTCGCGCCGACGTCGCTGACGCGTGCGTCTCGCTGGGTGCCAGGGGTGCCGTCGCCCAACTCCGGCTGGCCGATGGGCGTGCTTGCCGCCGCGCTCGACGTCCGACTGGAGAAACCCGGCGTCTACGTCCTCAACCCCGACGGGGCGCTACCGTCGGTCGCGCTGGCGCGCCGCGGCGTCCGGACCGTCGCGGTCGCCGGCCTGCTCGCCTACGTGGTCGCCGCCGCCGTCCTTGCCCTCCCCGAGGTGATGCTTTCGTGACTGACCGGCCCGAGGACGTGACCGACGGACCGACTACGGACGACGCGGGCGCTTCCCCGTCCGACGGCGACCGAGCAACGGACGATCGGGCAGAGCGACGCGGAGACGAGACGCTCGACTCGGGAGATAGCGTCGGCGAAGGGTTCGCGCTGGCCTCGCGCGGGGCGCTCGGTTTCCTCACGCGACTTCCCGTCGGAACTGAGCTGGAGTCCTGGGAGGCGTTCCGGCGGCGGCCGGCGGCGTTCGTTCCCGTGGGCTATCTCGTCGGGGCGCTCGCCGCCGTCCCGTTCGCGCTCGGGCTGCCCGCGCCGACGGTCGCACTCCTCTTTCCGATCGCGCTCGTCCTCGTGACGGGGATCAATCACGCCGACGGCGTCGCAGACCTCGCCGACGCGGCGGTCGTCCACGAGGAGGGCGAGGCGGCCGACGACGCGAACCTCGCCGCGCGCCGCCGCGTCCTCAAAGACAGCGCGGTCGGCGTCGGCGGGACGATCGCCCTCGCGGGCCTCGTCGCGGGTCTCGTCCTGGCCGGGCTGGCACTGGCCGGGATGCCCACGTTCCAGGCGATCGGGCTCGTCGTCGCCAGCGAGGTGAGCGCGAAACTGGGGATGGCGACGCTGGCCTGTCTGGGTGAGGCGCCGTTCGACGGGCTCGGCGCACAGCTCACCCGCGTCTCCGACGAGGACGACCTGCTGGAGCCGGTGCTGGTGGCGATTCCGGCCGTCCTCGCGACCGTTCCCACGCCCGTCGCGTTCGTCGCGCTGGTCGCCGGCGTGGGGACCGCCCTCGCACTCAGACGCTGGGCCGCCGCCAATCTCGGCGGCGTCAACGGCGACGTGTTCGGGGCGGCGAACGAACTCGCGCGCCTGGTCGCGCTCCACGCGGGGGTGATGGCGTGGACGCTGTCGTGATGTGTGGCGGTCGCGGCACGCGCCTCGGCGCCGACGCGGAGAAACCGCTGTTCGAGGTCGCAGGCCGGCCGATGGTCGACCGGGTCTGTGACGCGCTGGCCGCGAGTCGGGCCGACTCCGTCTACACTGCAGTCTCACCGCACGCGCCCGCGACGCGCGAGCACGTTCGCGAGCGCACGGACTGTACGATTATCGAGACGCCGGGCGAGGGATACGTAGCGGACCTCGGGACCGTCCTCGACGACGACCGGATCGCCGAACCCGTCCTCACGTGCGTCGCGGACCTGCCGCTGCTCGCGCCCGCCCTCGTCGACGAGACGCTCGCTGCCGCGCACGACCGCGACGGGGAATCGCTGACCGTCGCGGTCCCAGCCGCGCTCAAGGAGTGTCTGGGCGTCAGTTCGGACACGACGAAACCGCACGAGGGCCGGACCGTCGCGCCCGTCGGGCTGAACGTCGTCGGATCGGCGGGCGACGCCGTCCGACTGTCGTACGATGCGCGACTGGCGGTCAACGTGAATCGGACCGCCGACGCGTCGGTCGCCGAACGGTTGCTGGAGTAGTCCGGCCGTTGTCACGACCCTAAAGTATTATGTTGGTGTCTTCGTGTATCCTACTCCGATGGACCCCGACGCGGTTGACTCGCTCCTCGATGCCGAGGGAGGCCCGGACACCGGTGACGACTCGTTAGCTGAGGGAGCGCGCGTCCCGCACGGGAGCACCGACGACCCCCAGATACTGGATTTCAGTGCGAATATCAACCCCAAAGTCCCCGAGGGGGCCACGCGAGTGTACCAGACCGTCCTGCCGACGGCGCGGCGCTACCCGGCCGACGATTACAGCTCCTACCGCATCACGGCCGGTGACTACGTCGGCTGTGACCCACAGCGCGTCGTCCCGACGCCGGGCGGACTGGCCGCCATCCGACTGGCGATCCAGACGACGGTTCGATCCGGCGAGTCGGTGGTCGTCCCGACGCCCAGTTTCGGCGAGTACGCGCGGGAAGTCCGACTCCAGGGCGCCGAACCCGTCTTCCACGCTCACGACGACCTGTTCTCGGTGGACCCGGCCGACCACGCGATGGTGATCCTCTGCAACCCGAACAATCCGACCGGAGACAGCTACGACCCGGCGGCGCTTCGCGCGTTCGCCGAGCGGTGTCGCGACGCGGAGACGGTGGTGCTCGCCGACGAGGCCTTTCTCGGGTTCACGAACGAGCCGTCGCTCGCCGGCGAGGACGGCGTCGTCGTCGCGCGCTCGCTGACGAAACTGTTCGGCCTGCCCGGGTTGCGCGCCGGCTTCGCCGTCGCGACCGGCCGGCTCCGGGACCGACTGGCGGCGGCGCGCCGGACCTGGTCGCTGTCGGTCCCGGCCGAAGCAGTGGGGACCTACTGCATGAACCAGACCGTGTTCGTCAGACAGACGCGCGAACGGGTGGCGAGCGAGCGCGCTCGCATGGCCGACCGCCTGGCCGACCGGTTCGACGTTCGGCCGTCGGACGCGCCGTTCCTCCTCCTCGATGCGGGGTCGAGCGACGCCGTGGACGAGGCTATCGAGCGGGCCCGCCGGCAGGACATCGCCGTCCGCGACGCCCGGACGTTCCGCGGGCTGGACTCGCATTTCAGGGTCGCGGTGCGCCTGCCCGAAGAGAACGATCGGCTCCTGACGGCGCTGGGCGTCTGATGTTCGCGACGACCGTCGAGTCGGGCGTTCTGCAGGCCCACCGACCGGACACGCGCTGGCTCGCGACCGGGCACGACGGCGGCTACCGGACCGCCGACGCCGCCTACAACGTCTCCGTGCCCGAGGGGTTCGACCGGACCGACCTCGACGCCTACCGCACCGAGCGCCGCGAGCACGCCGGGTTCACGACAGCGGGGCCGACGCTCCTGACGGGGGTCGACCTGACGCACGCTCGGGGCGCACGCGCGGGCCCGGTCACGGTGCTCGCGACTGCCGGCGTCTCGAATCCCGCGGCGTTGCCGATGGCGCCCACGGGTGAGCCGAGCGCCCCCGGCGAGGACCCCGCCCCGCCGGGGACGGTCAACCTCCTGGTCGGGACGACCCGTGCGCTGTCCGACGGCGCCCTGGCGACGCTGCTGTCGACCGCCGTCGAGGCGAAGACCGCGACGCTGGTGGCCGAGACCGGCTTCACGGGGACGACCTCGGACGCGGTCGTCGTCGGCTGTGACCCGACCGGCCAGCGGGCCGCGTTCGCGGGGAGCGCGACCCCCGTCGGGGCGGCGACGCGGGCGTGCGTCCGCGAGGCGCTTCGTGCGAGTCTGGACGCGCGGTACGCCGACCGCACGCGTCCGGGGTCGGTGGCCGACGCCGAGTACGGCGTCCGGACCGAGCGGACGGCCGACGTCTTCCAGCCGTAGACGGGCGAGCCGATGTCGTTTTTCCGGAGCGTCCGAAAGTGGCTCTATGGAGCCGAGCGCGGGGATCGCCGACCTGCACGTACACACGACGGCGTCCGACGGGACGAGTTCGGTCGCGGAACGCGTCGCCCAGGCGGCCGACCGCGGCCTGGAAGCGATCGCGATCACCGACCACGACGCGATCAGCGAGACGCTCACCGAGCCGGTGACCCGCCGGGACGGGTTAGAGGTCGTCACCGGCGTCGAGGCCAGAGCCGACGTCGAGGGAACGAAAATCGAGATTCTCGGCTACTACGTCTCGCCGGAGAACGAACGGTTACGCGAGCTGCTCGCCCGCGCTCGCGAGTTTCGCCACGAGCGAAACGAAGCGCTGATCGAGAACCTGAACGCGGCGACCGGGCTCTCGCTCGATTACGACGACCTGCAGGCAGCGGCGCGGGGAAGCCTCGGCCGCCCGCACGTGGCACAGGCGCTGGTCGACGCCGGGCTGGTCGACTCGATCGACGCCGCGTTCGCGGAGTATCTGGGCACCGACAGCGCCGCGTACGTCGAAATGGAGCGGCAGGACTACACCGCGGTCATCGACGCGATCCACGCTGCCGGCGGCGTGGCGTCGCTCGCGCACCCCGGTCGCATCCGCTCGGACGGCGTCCCGGAGCTGGTGGCGACCCTCGCCGACGCGGGACTGGACGCCATCGAGGTCGCGTACCCGTACGGCGGGGACAGCGGCCCTGCCAAACGGAACGAGGTCGGCGTCCAGACGGCTGCCGACCTCGCCGAGACGAACGATCTGCTCGCGACCGGGGGCTCGGACTGCCACGGTCCGGACTCGGGGAAGTACCGGCTCGGTGAGGTCCGCGTGACGCGGGCGGAACTCGACGCGATTCGAGATCGAGCGACCGTCTGAGGGTCACGGAACACCGGGAGACATAGGTGCCGGCGCCCCGAAATCGAGGTATGACTGACGCCGACGACGCGGACGAGACGAGGCCGCTCGAAGCGCGGGCGATCGAGGCCGCCGCACCCGACGAGTTCGGCCTCGTGCAGGTCTGGTGGGGCGACGGCAAAGGCAAGACGACGGCAGCGCTCGGCATGGGGTTCCGTGCCGCCGGACACGGCTACCGCGTCCACATGCTCCAGTTCATGAAGGGCGGGACCGCCTCAGTCGAGGACGTCCGCGGCGAGTACAACGCGATCGCCGCGATGCCGGGCATGAGCTACGAGAACGCCGGCCACTACGGCTGGCACGGCTTCCTCGACGGGAGCGACGACGACGAACACGAGGCCCGCGCCCGGGGTGCGCTCGCCCGCGCACGCGAGCTGATCGATGGAGCGGCCCGGGCGGCCCTCACCGAGCCACTGCCGCTCGACGGCGACCCCGAGGACGGCGTCCACATGCTGATTCTGGACGAGGTGCTGTACGCTGCCAACCGCGGCCTGATCCCCCCCGACGACGTGATCGCTCTCATCGAGGACAAACCGGCGACCATGGAACTCGTCCTGACTGGCGGCCACGAGCGACCCGAGGCGATCGTCGATCACGCCGACCTGGTGACGAACGTGAGGAAGGAGGCCCATCCGATCGACGCCGGCCAGCGGGCGCGGAAGGGGACCGAGTTCTGAGCGAACCCGGCAGACGACCGTCCGACGGGCGGCGAACGCCACCAGAAAGCTCATTACTGATCCCCTCTCCGGCTGCAGATGGAGGATGGGTCACACGCTCCTGGTCCCCAGGAGTCACACACAGTTCCCTTTCAGTGTCGATACCTTTCGAGTGGCTACGCCGTCGCGTCGATCCCCCGAGCGGCCGTCGCCTTGAACGACGCGACGACGCGGCGACCCGGTTCGAGGGCCAGCGACGAGCGACTCCGCTCGGTGACCAGTGCGACGAGTTCTGGACTGTCGGTCCCGTCGAGTTCGACGGTGATCTGCGCGACGGCGTCACCGGTTTCGACGCCGGTGACGGTTCCGGTGAGATCGTTGCGAAGGCTCGTGTCGGCGGCGTCGGTCGTGCCGTCGGGGTCACGGAGGACGACGGCGTCCGAGCGGATGCACACTTCCACGTCGGACGCCTCGTCGGGAACCAGTGCGGCCACCGGGCCGGCGTCGGTCGCGACGGTCGCGATCTCCCCGTCGCGATCGGTCACGGTGCCGGCGAGGACCGATTCGGTCACGGACGCGACGCCGTGGAGTTCGGCGTGCAGGCGCGCGAACTGGCGAGTGAGGTCGCGCGCCGCCGGCGTGAGCGTCGTTCCGCCGCCGCCTTCGCCACCGCGCGAGCGCTCGGTGAGTTCGCCGGCGGCGTCCTCGATCTCGACGAGACGCCGCTGCAGGTGCGGATAGGACCGCCCGAGTTCCTCGGCGGCGCGGTGCATCGACCCGTAGCGGTCGATGGCGCGTAACATCTCGACGTCGCGTTCGGTCACCGTCACGTCGCCGACTGACAGGTGCGTCTCGAAGTCTTTCTGGAGGGTCATCGTCGTCCCGTCTGGGTGTACCGGTGAGTATGCCGCCCGCTGTTATGAATACCGGACCCTCGGCCGCGCCGGGGCCGGGACGGCAGATTCTTCGCCGACGCGTCAGAACGGACGGAACGAATGGGTCGGACGCTCCTGATCGCGGGGACGGCCAGCCACGTCGGAAAGAGCACCGTCGCCGCTGGCCTCTGCCGGCTGCTCAGCGACCGCGGCGTGGACGTGGCACCGTTCAAGGCACAGAACATGAGCAACAACGCCCGCGCGGTCGCGGACCCGGACGGGAACACGGGCGAGATCGGCGTCTCTCAGTACGTCCAGGCCCAGGCGGCGGGCGTTTCGCCCACGACGGACATGAATCCCGTCTTGCTCAAGCCCCGCGGCGAGGGCGAGTCCCAGCTCGTGATCCAGGGAACGGCCGTGGCTCACTACGAGGCCCGCGAGTACTACGAGGACTACTGGGAGCGGGCGCTGGCAGCGGCCCGGGAGTCTCACGAGAGGCTGGCTGACCGGTACGACGTGATCGTCGCAGAAGGGGCCGGCTCCATCGCGGAGCCGAACCTCAGAGAGCGCGACCTCGCGAACGTCGAGACGGCGCGGTTTGCCGACGCCGACGTGCTGCTCGTCGCGGACATCGAACGCGGCGGCGTCTTCGCCTCGCTCGTCGGCACCGTGGAACTGCTCCCCGAGGACCTCCAGGACCGACTCGTGGGCGCGGTCATCACGAAGTTCCGGGGCGACCGCTCGCTGCTCGACCCCGCTATCGCGGAGGTCGAAGACCGAACCGGGGTGCCGATCCTGGGCGTGATTCCCCACGACGATCCCGGTCTGCCCGCCGAAGACAGCGTCTCGCTCCCGCCCGCGGGACGGCGCGCGGTCCACGGCACCGACGACGGCGCGCCCGACGACCGGACCGTCACGATCGCCGTGCCGCGGCTCCCTTGCGTCTCGAACTTCACCGACCTCGAACCGCTGGCCCGGGTTCCCGGGGTCCGCGTCGCGTACCTGCCGCTGGACGCCGACCTGGACGCTGCCGACGCCGTCGTCGTCCCCGGCACGAAAAACACCGTGGACGACCTGCTGGCACTCCGCGAGGCCGGGTTCGACGCCGCGATCGATACCTTCGAGGGAATCGTCGTCGGGCTCTGTGGCGGCTACCAGATGCTTGGCGAACGCATCACGAACGCCGACGTCGAGGGGACCGGCGACGAGACGACCGTCGACGGGTTCGGACTGTTGCCCGTCGAGACCCACTTCGAACGCGACAAACAGGTCGATCCGGTCACGCGAGACCTCGCGGGCGTCGGTCCGTTCTCGGGGGCGAGCGGTCCCGTCACTGGGTACGAGATTCACATGGGCAGGACGACGGCAATCGGCGAGATCGACCGGCCGTTTCCCGCTGCGCGTAACGACGATCCGGGGGGCGCCGCCACCGAGCGCGTGGTAGGAACGTATCTGCACGGCATCTTCGAGAACGCGTGCGTGCGCGAGGCGTTCGTCGAGAACGTGTTCGCGGCTGCCGATCGCGAGCGTCCGGAGGGCGACCGCGACGCGCACGACCCGTACGACCGCGCCGCCGCTCTCGTCGCTGCGAACGTCGATCTCGACCCGCTCGGATTCTGAACGGCCAACCGCAGGTTTAAATCTGATATCGCACAGACAGTTGGGTGAATGGTCGAGGCGTTCGCGGTGGCGAGTGGGAAAGGGGGAACTGGCAAGACGACGAGCACGCTCGCGCTCGGGATGGCACTGGCCGAAGAGCACGACGTGACGGTCATCGACGCCGACACGGGGATGGCGAACCTGCTCTTTCACGCCGGGCTGGAATCGGTCGAGACGACGCTGCACGACGTGCTCGTCGCGGGCGGCGCGCCCGCGGAGGCGGCCGTGTACGAGCGCTTCGGGATGGACGTCGTGCCCTGCGGGACGAGTCTGGCGGGGTTCGAGGCCGCGGACCCAGAGCGGTTACGCGACGTGGTGGCGACGCTGGCCGCCGACACCGAAGTCATCCTGCTGGACTCGCCCGCGACGCTCGCCTCGAAGTCGGCGGTCCTCCCCGTCGTGCTGGCCGACCGCGTCGTGGTCGTCCTCCAGCCGACGATTCCGGCGCTCTCGGACGGGCTGAAGGTCCAGGAGTACGCCCACTCCTACGGGACCGACACTGCCGGGACGATCTTCAACAAGGTGAGCGACTCCGAGGACGTCACGCGCGTCGCCGAGAAGAGCGAGCGCTACTTCGACGGCCCGACGCTGGCGACCGTTCCGGACAGCGACGCCGTCCGCGCGGCACGCAGAGCCGGGAAACCGCTGCTCGCGCACGCGCCGGCGACCGCCGCCGCCGAGGCCTATCGGAACGCTGCCCGGACGCTCGACGTCCGCGCCGGGGAGGCGGGGGCCGTCGCCGACCGCTTCCGAAGTGCCGTCATTCCCAAGGAGCCCAATCCTGGTCCGTGACCGATGTGATGAGTTCGTCCGTCGGGATATGTCAACATTCCCTATAGGGCACAGGTCATGCAACCTGTATTATGTCTGTAAGAATTGATGTGCTAAACAGGGCGCATAGTCAGCACGCCAGATTGCCGATCAGAATGAATAGCCGGTGATCAGTCAGACCACTCATCAAGAATACTGGTTGGCAGCGTCCAGCCTGTCGAGGCTTACACCTCGTCTTCGCAGGTCTCTTTGGGATTTTCCGAGTCCCACAGCATTATTTCGGGAGTTGCTCGCTCACTGGTAGTCTCTGAGTCGTAGGAGTTGATTTCCACGATAATGTGATGTCCGTCCTCCGTTTGGTCCTGTGTGAGATTGGTACGAACCCACTCCGAGCGATTGTCAAGACGCGCAGATACTGAGTACTGGCCGGACTCGTTTGGCCATGTTTGATTGACCGCGATTCTTGGCCCCATCCGCGACCGGAGCTCATGTGTGGAGCGGTGAACGACTTCACCGTCGGACGTGACGCGTACGTGGAGCGTGTGGGAGTCAGCGTGATTATTACTGACCTCTAAGCACCGGAGTCGAGTCTGTTCTGGACCGCTGGCGAATGAGAGGCAGCCAGCGAGGGCTGTCGCCCCACCCATGCAGAGCGCAAGGATCTGACGGCGAGAACGCTTCACGGCAGCGCTTTAATTCCGGTTAAATGGTATGTTTTCCGGTCGATCAGTACAGGGAGAACGAACAGTAGTCCCGAACCGAGGAAGGCGATGGCGTTATTGTTGACAATCGTGAATCTACACTATGGCGACCGACTCGTTGACCCCAGCGGATAAAGCCGCGCAAACAATGAGTGCCATACGGCAGATTCTCGGTGCAACGCTTCTCTGGGGGCTTCTCTGGTTCTTCCTGACAGCAAGTATTCAACCAGAATTCACTGGATTTCTCGCATTTTTACACCTAAGCAGTCCAGTATTCTTGGCAGTCCTCAGCGTGTTTCTCTGGAGGATGTTCACTGCATATCGAGCATCTATCTAATATATCTGCAGACGCGCTGGGCAGTTCGACCAGCTAGTTCCCACTCAATTTCGCTCAGTAGAGGGGGAATATCTCACCGACGTACAACAATAGGCTGATAACGAAAGAATAGCGCTCATTATGAGAGTCCAGACATGGGTGGCGCTTGGAAGCGAGTACTGATTGGAAATCACGGGAAGCGTCGGCAAAGGCACCTCATCGGCGCAGCCATACTCTTCACCGCATTTCTAGGGTATTACATCGTCGCACCCAGTCCAATGCTCAGGAGAGGGTACCTTCAGATCCGCGTGGCGGCGAACAGTGTTGCCTATGTCGCGGCTGGGATTGTTGCATACCGACGCGGCGGCGTTCTCATCAGCCTGGTCGTCGCATTTTCAGTATTTCTCCCAGCAGCAGTTGAGTATGGCCTGTTTCTCACCAGTACTCCACTCTTGAGGCGAGTGGTCACGATACTGCGGCAGATAGTGTGGATCGATCTCCCGAATACAGTAGTCGTCGGACTGCTTGGGTTCGGGACTGGGACGGCACTACGGAGTATCATTCAAGGGGAATAGCGGGCAGATGTCGTCACCGGGTAAGCCCATACAGCAAACTACCGATTGCTACAGTGGATGATTCTCAGCCCGCACGCACACTGAGCAACCGATTCATTGGGCAGGAGCTGAAAGAAATGAAGTCGAGGTGCTGAACTCACCCTCTGTAGCCATCACATCCCACCCAGACATATATTGTAGAATCCATCAAAACAGCACTGAGTACCTCTCGTTACGCAGTCCCTTCCTTATTCTGTTATAGTAAAGATTTGATCCCGATAGATCGGCTCGATATCCTCATAATAGGTGTGAATATAGTCATGGATACTTGCTCGATCATCAGCCTGGGTACTCCCGAAACGATCCCCACGCATATACTTGATCAGCTCGCGGTTCATTCCCTGTTCAACACGCCAATACGTTGTAAATCTGTGCCGTCCAAAGTGACTGGTGACGGCCCTGTACTCGTCGGTCTCACTGTATGTTGGATGGAACGTTTCTTTCCACACGTCGTTGACTGCTTGCTTGTTCAGTGGCAGATGTCGGGCTTTCGATAGGAATATCTCGGGCGTGTCTCTTGTCGGCCGGAGCAATAGATACCGACTCACTATTCGACGGACTTCATTATCGAGCGGAAGAATCCGGGGACACGGGGATTTGTTGCCATCACGGTCGTGTGGAATGTAGACCGCATTCTGTCTGTTTTCAAGCACAGCGCACTCGCCGAGACTTTCGTAATGTCGATTAAGCTCATCGTGTTCGAGGCAGAGGTCGCTCAGCCGGAGATTACACAATTCTGTGGCTCGCAGTCCCAATTTCAACTGTAGCGTGAGAATCGCCAGATCGCGAATGTCGGTCACGGCCCCGACAATATCTTGCAACTCCGTGATGGGAATTCGAGGTACCTCCTTTGGCGAGTCCCCCGAGAAATCGGTTTGCTGCTTCGCGAGTCGGAAGGGATTGTACTCCTGCGAGTGGGGGAACGCTGGATCATTCTGCCAGTATTCGTACGCGACGTTTAGACGCTCTAACTTGGAGATAACCGTCTTGTCGGCGTTTCCCTTCGTCTCACGCTCACGTTCGATGAATGCGTGAACATGCTCTTCGCTCGGGCAGGCTAGGTATCGACCCTGCTGGTGCATGTGTTCGCGCCACTGTCTGAATACACGGTCGTACTCGTTTCGGGTACGCTCTGTCAAGCAGCGGGATTCCACCACCTTGGTCTGCGCAATATCAAGCGGGTCGATTTCCCGTGTCGCGAATGTCGTTTTGATCTCCTGTTCAAACTCGGCGAGCGGGTCGAGACATCGTCCAATTGCGTCGGCCAGATCTTGGCGAGCGCGCGCTCCGTCTTCAGAAGGAGTCTCACCACTCATCTTCGGCCACCCACTTGAGAGAACTCGTCTTTTCTTCCCAGATCCGTCCCGCTGCTGGATACTCGGCAGCGGCCATAAGGAACGGATTGTAGACATGGGAATGATCCGTGTGCCAATACAGATAGTCATAGAACTCCTCGACACGACACCAGTATGGATGGTAGGCATGCCCGATACTGAATTCAGTAACTAACCAGGAACACCACTGTTCTACATCCGTTGGCGTGGCAAGCGCATGGTGACGGTCCCGGCTCTCCATATGTGATTTCCATCGCCGTTCGACCCGTTCAGTGTCGTCCATGAACCGTTCTCGCCGGTCGTCCGGTATCTCCTCGTCCACATATTCGGCCCAGGTCTCTCTCCCCTCGTACTCAGCAGCGTAACTCGAAAGCCGATAGCGGTCGGGGACTTGCGCTATTCGTTTGTATACGCCCATTCGATCCCGTGGATCCGCCGACATGCGTGGTTTTCCCATGATGATGCACCCTTCCCCCGTCATCTCATAAAAATCTCAGTCGGTGCGCACCCCGTTACGAAGAATGGCGTGCCCGTCCTGGCCTATCACACGGACACGGATCGCGGCGGTCCGGCAGCCCTGGCCGATCTCGCTGTTCCCGGTCCCTACCGGCTGCAACTCGTCTCGCTCCCGGTCGCGACGGTCGAAGACCTCCACGAGACGACGGACCTCCTGGTGCCGCCGGGGATGCCCGCCGAGCGGTTGGCGGGTGACCAATCGCTCGCCGAGCGCACGCGACAACTCGCACCGACTGACCGGTCCCGGACGACCGAGGACAACGACGACGGACACAGGTCCACGAGCGCTGTCGAGGCGTTCCTCGACGACGAAGAGAAGATCGCGGCCATCCGCGAACAGGCCCGCGAGGAAGCCCGCGAACGTGCGGAAGCGTGGGGACTCGACGACGTCTGCGAGTAGCGTCGCTCCTCCCCGCAGTCCCGCCGCTCGGCTCCCGCGATAGGTGTGCGTTGCGTTCACGCACCTCGTAAACAATTATTAGGTTCCGAACCGTTGTAGTGGTCATGGCGACAAGCCAGCCGTCGGCGGCATACCACACGTGTAGCTGTGGCAAGGAGTTCGACACGACGGAGGAACTCCTCGAACACGCCAGGGACGTACACGGGGACTGGGCGTACTAGACGGAGCGGCTCGCGGTTTTGGGGGCGAATCGATTCACTGATCGACGGGCACTGGAATCCACCAGACTCGGCTCCGTCCGCCGACCTTCTTGCTCGTGATGTCGGTGTCTTCCTGCAGTGCGTGGAGCTTGTTCAGTGCGGTCCGCCGTGAACAGTCCAGCCGGTCCGCGATCTCGGTCGCAGTGAGCGGTTCGGCGTAATCCTCGCGCGTCTTGAACACATCGATCACTTCCGATTCTGTGAACTCCGTCTCGCGACCTGGTTCTGCCATTTCGAATGACATCTCGCGGGCGTCCTACTTATTTCCTTCGTGCGAATGAACGAGGGGCGTCCTGTCCGACAGCGCCGCGGTGGCGCTCAGGACCGGCGGTCGGTCGCGGAGCCGTCGCGGTGGTGGCTGAGTTTCTCTGCGACGATCGCCGGGACCGACGTGCCGCAGTAGGTACACGACCACGACCGGCCCGCAGTGCCGGATCGTCTGTCGAGTTCGTCGACTGACTGAAGCGTCGCACCGCAGCCGTCGCACCGATGGGAGGGCGAGCTCACGACTATGTGTCACTACGTCGGCCTCGCATTTCAATCTCGCTGCGAGACGGCACCGGCCACTGATGGCTCTCGGTGACGTCGGGCCGGGAAAAGGGGAATTGGAGCGTGTGACACTAGGAGGGCTGATCGCCCTCTACACGTGTATGGGAGGTGGAGGGATTTGTAACCGAGCCATGCGGAGTGAAAGTGAAACTGCCGGACAGCGGCCGTCTGTGTCCGGTCGTGCGGACGCCGCCCGCGCGTCTCGCCGCGCGACGCTCGGCCGACCGGGGTGAATCCGATCGTTCCGGCGACGAAATCCTCGTCGCAGCGGGACTGACGGCCGACCGCGCTGCCGTTCGCTCGGGCTTCGGTCCCGACCGCGACAGCGACGCGTCGGAGTGTCTGCGAACCGACCGCTTTCAGGTGTGGTTACTGGTGCGAACGCTTCCCTAGCTCACCATAACAAAACACGATGCCTGTGTAGTGGGGTCGGCAGGCACGATGAGTATCGACTCGCATACGATTTTGAGCCGCCGGGGAGGCGATGACGTCGTCGACGAGTCCGAGGCGGCGGGCGAGGACGGCGTCGAACTGGCTCGACAGGGAGCGTTCACTGTTCGTGACGCACTGGGCTGGCTCGACGAACGCGGGTGGGAGTAGGGTGGCAGTCGGTGAGCGGTTGCGTCGGCGGGTCGTCACCGTTGCCTCGCTCGTTCGCCTCCAGACTCTCTTCACGGCGCCGCCGGACGTGGTGCTCGGGGCGGCGCTCGTCGTCGCTGCCGGTCGATCAGTGCCGTTCACACACCTGGTCGGCGTTATCGCCGTCTCGATGCTCGTCTCTGCCGGCGGGGCGACGCTCAACGACGCGGTCGACGCGCCACGCGACGCCGTCGCGAACCCCGAACGGCCCATCCCTCGGGGGTACCTTTCCCGGTGGGCCGGCTTCGGTCTCGGCGGGGTGCTCTTCGCGGCCGCGGTCCTGGGCGCGCGAGCAGTCTCGCCGCTGGCTGCCGGTGTGACCGCCCTCCTCGTGGCAACGGTCGTCCTCTACGACGGCTTCCTGATCCGAACGCCGCTGGGATCGCTGGGGATGGGGACGACACGTGGACTGAACGTCGTGCTGGGAGTGACAGCCGGCGGAACAGCAGGGCTGCCCTGGCCACTGGTCGTCGCGCCGGTAGTGACGGGCGGGTACGCCGCCGCGGTGACGGGGATGGCTGGACGCCAGCCGGACGGGCGCCACCGCGGTCCGATCGTCGTCGCTGGGCTGGGGGCGGCCGCGGCGACCGTCGCGACCGGCTGGTACGTCGCCGCGCGCACGCCATCGCTGTTCAGCGCGGCGACGGCGTTCGCGCTTCTGCTGGCGTTCTTCCTGTGGACGGCTCGCACGATCGTCACCGCGTACGTCGCACCGTTCCCTGCGATCGTCACGGCTGCAGGCGAGTCGTGCGTGCTCGCACTCGTCGTGTTGGAGGCAGCGCTGGCTGCGGTGACTGCCCCGCTCTGGGGACTCGCGACGCTCGCGTTTCTGGTGCCGGCAGTCGGACTGGCGCGCGCGTACCCCGTTCCGTGACGCTCTTACCCGCCGCCCTGGGGGAGGTCCCGGTCGTCTTCGTCCGGGTGAATCTCTTTGACGCCCCCCGTCACGTCGTCGTCGAGTTCGACCTTGATGCCCTGCGGGTGGCTGTGCTCGTCGGTCAAGATCACGCGCACGTCGCCGATGAGCGGTTCGCCCGGGTTGTTGTCCTGCTCCTGGACGACTTCGACGGTCATGCCCCGGTCGATTTCGTCGCGCGTCGGCAGGTCTTCGGCCATGGTCGCCGTTGGGGCGGTGGCAGCAAAACGAGTTGGCTGGCACGTGCAGGCCGTCGAGCCGGGTGCTCACTCCCCTCGTCGATCGTCAGTCTCGAAGATGGTGGCGAACTCGTTGGGGAGTTGCTCACGGGCGTCCTGGAGCACCGCACGGCCGCCGTGGTCGGCGATGGCGTCGAGGGGTTCGGTTCATCACCCCTCTCCCGGGCTGAGACCCTCCTCGTGCTCTGCGACCTCGAACAGTTCGTCCCAGCCCTGTTTCTCCGCCAGTTGGTCCCGAACCTGCTGGAGTTCGTTCTCGTCGACGGCTTCGCTGACGACGGCCATCACGGCCTGTGCGTGGAAGACGGCGTCGGCGCGCTCGTCGTCGTCGTACCCGCCGCGCTCGAGCAGGCGGTCGACGAACTCATCGAAGCTGAAGGACTCGACGGTGTCGACCTCGCTCACGAACCGGTCGATCTCCATCGGGAGTTGGGCCGCCATGTCGTCGGCCTCGTCGGGTTGGATGCGCTCGCTCAGGGTCGTCAGCGTGATCCGCGTCGCCCGCAGGGCCGGCCCGCTCGAATCCAGTTGCGCGCGGTTCTGGACGGCGCCGAGGAACTGGTCGAAGTGCATAGCGGGACGTTCGCAGTTGTCGAGGTTAGTCACGTTGCCTGCGATGGCTGGGTGTGTTTGCATGCGACGGCAGCGAATTGAAACGCCGTGCCTGCCAGACGTTCACAATGGACATTACAGGAATCGTCACGACCGAGTACGAGACGATCGACGAGGCGGAGCGCGTCTCGAAACTGCTCGGCGCGTTCGCCGAGCAGGAACGTCGCGTCCTCGTCGTCACGTCGGACGGCGATTTCTCGGGCGTCGTCACGCACCGCCAGCTGCTCGCTTCCCGGCACGCGCCGGACGAGCGCGTCCGGAACGTCATGCGCGACGATCCGCCCAGAGTGAGCCGGACCGAGGACGTGCGCGAGACTGCCCGGCTCATGGTCGAGAGCCAGCTGAAGCTGCTCCCGGTGTTCGAGGGCGACCAGTTCGACGGGGTCGTCACCGCCCGGGGAATTGCCGAGGCAGTCCGCTCGAACCTGGACGCGCTCGAGGTCGCCGACGTGTACACCCAGGACCTGGTGACTGCAAACCCCGACACGACGCTGGGAGAAGTGCTCCACAGGATTCGAGAACACGGCATCTCGCGGCTCCCGGTCATCAACGAGGCGTCGACTGGCGGTGGCGTCACCCGCGAGGCGCTCGGCATGGTGAGCATCTACGATCTCCTGGCGTTCATCCTCCGGGAGACCACACAGGAGAAAGGCGGGGACTCCGGTGGGTTCGACTTCCACGGCGGAGAGGGATCGTTCCCGAAGTTCCGGACCCACGGTGGCTACGGCGAGCGCGCCGGCTTCGAGGCGAGACTGCTTGACCTGCCGGCCCGCAACGTGATGAACGTCCCCGTGGCGACCGTGTCCTTCGACGCCTCGCTCGGGGACGCGACCGCCGAGATGCTCGACAAACAGTACGCGTCGCTGGTCGTCGTCGACGAGACCGACCAACCCGCGGGCATCGTCACGCTGACGGACGTGTTGCGCTCGCTGACCTGGACCGAAACGGAGTCGATTCGCATCCAGATCTTCGGCATCGACCTGCTCACTGGCGTGAGCCGCCGGGACGTCGCCGAGATGATCGAGGCGGTCGACGAGAAGTACGCGGACATGGACGTCATCGAGGCGTACGTCATCCTCCACCAGCACAAAGAGACGCTCCGCGGCATGCCGCTCATCCGCACGACGATCCGGCTGTTCACCGACCGCGGTCGCTTCTCCGGCACCGGCGAGGCGTACGGCGCCGCCCCCTCGATACGAGAGGCCCGCGATCACCTGGAGCGGGCCGTCCTCGACGACAAGGAACACGCCCAGACGCGCGCCCGCTCCGACCGCGATCGGGAAGCACAGGAGAAACTCCTCGGCTGGTGGCTGGAGGCCTGAGTGCCGGACGGCACCGCGTCAGAAACCCCAGGGATACGCCTCCGGAACCTCCCGCTGGTCGGCTTCGACGTCGAAGGGATGTAGCGCTTCGGTCTGGTCGACGAACAGGAAAGCGTCGTATCGCTCGGGGAGATCGGTCGGGACGTAGTTACCAAACTCCCGCTCGGGGTGGTAGACCACGCCGATGGCCCGGTGGCCGCGAACGTCGTCCAGGGCCGTCTCGCGGACGTCGTCGCTGACGAGCAGACAGTCTGTCTGGTCCGCGCGCCGGATGACGTGTTCGTAACTCCCCTCGCGCGCCGGCGGGACGCGCATCCGTCGCATCGGAGCGCCCCAGGACTCGCCGGCGACGACGGTCCCGCGGTGGGTGCCGAAGCCGACCAGGGCCACGTCGTCGGGGCCGTACGCCTCGCGGACGAGTTGGCCGACGCTCACCTCGCCCCGGGCGGCCATGTCTGTCGCCCGCGCGTCGCCGACGTGGGTGTTGTGCGCCCAGACGATCGCCGTCGCGTCGTCGTGGTGGTCTCTGAGCCGATCCAGCGTCTCGACCATGTGTTCGTCGCGGACGTTCCACGAGGAGACGTTTCCCCGGACCATCGCCCGGTAGTACTCCTCGGCGTTCGCTGCGACCAGGGCGTTCTGCTCCGCGTTGAAGTGTGCCTCGTCGTGATCCGCGTCGTACGTCGGCCGGTTCCTGCGGACGTCGGCGAGCACGGAGACGACTTCGTCCTCGCAGCTCTCGGGCACCAGCCGCGTCGAGCGGGCGTACGCCCGCGCGTCCTCGCCGTAGGGCTCGAAACAGTGGTAGGCGGCCCGCGCACGCTCGGCGGCCTCCGGGTAGTTGGCGTCGAGGTACTCGACGACCGCCGCCATCGACTCGAAGAGGCTGTACACGTCCATCCCGTAGAAGCCGATCTGACTGTCCCCGTCACGATCCTCGTTTTCGGCGCGGAGCCACCTGACGAACGCCTGGACTTCCCAGTTCGCCCACATCCAGGTCGGCCACCGGTCGAACTCCGAGAGGACTGCCAGGGCGTCCTCGTGGTCCGACAGGCCTCTGACGAAGCGGTTCACCTCGTAACAGTCCGTCCAGTCGCCTTCGACGGCGACGAACGCGTGCTCGCACTCCCGGAGGAGCTTCGCGGTGAGACTCGCCCGGAAGCGATAGAACTCGCTCGTGCCGTGGGAAGCTTCGCCGATGCAGATCACCTGGCGATCCTGGAATCGCTCGACGAGCTGATCCAACTGGGCGTCGGACAGCGGTCGCGCGTGCTCGTTCACCGCTTCGATCGCCGCGTCCACGTTCGTCGTGTTCGGTTCGTCCCTGCCGCGTGTGATGGCCATCTCTCGACAGTCTGTGGTTGGGCTGTGTAGCCGTACTGCTGGCACGTGCCGGGACCGGTTGCCGACGGAAATCAGATCCCCCACACGTTCTCATGTCGGTGGTTTCCAGCGGGCAGCACTCCGGCGGTCGACGACCGGATGCCAGGCACCATCGACGCCCCGGACGTGTCTGTGAGCCTTTCTGACAGTTGCTCTGTGGTTCCGCCGTCCGGCTTGCCCGGATCGCGTCCTGGCTGACTGGTCACCGCGTCCGATACGCCTGGGTCGTCGCCGCCAGTGTGATCGTTGGCCACGGGACTGTGCGGTCCCGTCGTGGTCCATGAATGGTTGCCCGCTCCTGCTCGGTTCATACAAGACCGATGCCACGAACGAGGAGATCAGGGACTGTCCTGACGGCCGTCATTCAACAGCACTGGTCAGCGACTGAGGGGACGTGAGAGCGGTGTTCGTGTCGTCTCGAACGCCAACCGGATCTTCACACTCGGTGTTTTCGTCCGGAAGAAACCCTGTGTCATTGGTTTCAGTCCGTGTGTGAAGTCCCCGAGCGCGACAGGGGGAACTCCCCGTCCGAATAGCACACCCGACACACACAGCAATAGCGGGGCTGAACCCTCGGAATCCGAGTGTGGCTGACGACCCACTGGGCGTGGTGCCTGGGACTGTCCCCTCGTCCGAACCTTCACACACGGTTGCCGTCTGGCGATTCGAACCGCGTGTGGAAATCCCACGTGTCGTGGTGCCGCTACTGGTTCGCCGACTCGCCATACAGACGGGTTGAACTGCCTGCTATCGGCACTTTCGCACTCCGCCCGGACGTCGGCCGTTCGGTCACACACGCCGGTCACACACGGGTGAATCGCACCGTTCACCGTCTTCTTCCGGCCGTGTGAACCGTGTGTGAACTCACCGTGCGCCCTCGACAGGTCGGGAGCGCGCCGCTCCTGGTGTGCGTGGTACTGAAACGCAGTGTGGACACGAAACGAAGGGGGGTTGCGGGGATGGCGCCGTTCACACTCGGCTTTCGTCAGGGAGACTGCGCCATCGAGCGACGCCGCCCGCGCTTGCGCTGCGCTCTCGCGGACTTGTGCGCGATGGACAGAACTAACGTGTCCTTGCTCGGCACCGTTCCCGACGTGCGTCCGAGCGATCGTGACTCGGCAGGCGGTGTAACTCTGTCTTCATACCCGGGACTTCCCGCTGGGTGCGACGGACAGTTATGCTTCGTGCACAACCCATAGATAATCGAACACGATGGAACGGAAACACCTTCGCCTGCGCTGTCGTCCGGTCCGTTCCGCGGTGCGTCTCGGTCGGTGAGCTAGTTGCCTGGGAACCCTTTCACCGAGCACGAGGTCGAACCTCGTCTCTGGTGTCTCGAGGGAGTCATACAACGGCTCACATAGCTGTGCTTCGCTCCCCGATTCGCTCAGTACAGGAACTTATCGTGTAGCTATCCTGGAGGGGCTCTGATGAGGAACTTATAATTGAAACGAACTTTCATGGTGGGTATGGCTGAACAGATTGTATTTGGTACAGCAACGTACGTCCAACTCACTATCGTAATATCAGTTGGAGTGTTTGTTGGGAACCTCTTCTCGAACTTGGTTTTCAATAATTCCGAAACCGGTCGATAAGCACGTCTACTGAGCAGGCGATCCGTCCTCACCACCGTCTCAATGATACCCTGTTGCGCGGTCAGCAGTCGGTCTGCTGAATCGATCGCCTGTACTGGCCACTTTCGTCTCTCTCTCTCCGCTCCTCCGAGGCGGCGTAGTCCACGGACCGTTCACCGAGACGACTGCGGTCCCCTCGCACTACTCCTCTTCGTCCAACTGCTGGCTGATGTACTTGACGGGGTACACGGCGGTCAACCCGGGCTCGTCGATGTTGAACTGGCGCGGCGGCGTGTTCTCACTGTACGTCTTCTCGACGCGCGGCTCCTCCGCAGGGGGATCGTTCAGCGTTTCCAGCACCGTATGGCCATCCCCACGCGTCATGACGACCCAGATCGCCTCGTTCGGGTCGCAGGCAGCCATCTTGTCGTAGTCCTCCGGGACGGCTCGGTTCACGTCGTTGTTGATCCGTTCGGCTTCGACCGTGACGACGATCTCCCCGTCGGCGTCGAGCCCCACCAGATCGAGCCGGTGGTGTTCGTAGTCCTGGGTGGCCTCCTCGACGTCCTCCTCACTCCCCATGAACGCGGCCGTGTCGACACTGCCCTGCCGGAGTTCGTAATAGGGAACGACTTCCTCGACGTCCGAGTCCGAATCCTCTGCGTACTTCTGGACGAGCCAGCGACGCACGAGTTCAACCATGAACACGTGCTGGCTGGACTCCCCCAGATCGCCCTTGGCGTGGCCGTACTCGACGCCCTGGCGCTGGTGTTCCGCGATGACGTCCCGGCCGGCCGCCGTCACGGTGTACAGGCGATGGGGGTGATCGCCGTCGTGTCGCAGTAGGTCTGCATCCAGCAGCTCGTCGATCGCTGTTTCGTCGACGTCGAGGTACTCCTTGAGCCGGATCATGCTGTCGCGCACGATGTCGTACTCGATCGGGTCGTACCGCTGTTGATGGGCATTGCACACCGCCTGCAGAAAGCAGAGCTGCCGGCGACTCCATTCGCTGGCGGCGACTTCGGCTGGCCCGAGCTTGAGCGTACATCCGCAGATCGGCACGTTGTCACGGTCGACCTCGTCGAGACTGTGACAACACTCGATCGCCTGCTGCATGCCAGCGACCGACGGGTCGTGGCGGCTGTTACACGTGAGACACAGGAGCGTCTCCGTCTGGTCGTCGTAGGTGACTGGCGTGGGCATTCGCGTCGTCCAGTCGAACACCGTCGGTGGGCCGCTGGACTCGGACGTCCCGTCTGACTCGTCGGCTGTGGTCGCGTCGGGCGTGGCGTCGCGTCCCGTCTCGGCGTGGTTGGGTTCGGTGCCCGGCTCGTCAGCGATCGACAGTCCATAGTCCGTCCGGGTCCGCGTGCACATGGCCTCGTAGGCGTCGTCATAGCCGGTCGGACGTGGGGCCGTACTCTCGGGATGGCCGTCGGGAAGTGGCAGTGACTCGACGACGAACGGCTGGGGGGACCGGCCCCCGAACTCACCGGGCAGGTTCACCAGCCACTCCCCACGGGAGAGCCCGCGCAGGCGGTTGGCCATCGTCTCCTTGCCCATGACTTCCGTGGCGAACCGGTGGGCGAGATCGTGATCGACGCCAACCGAGCTGGTGACGTACGTGCCGACGTTGTTGAGCAGTTCCCTGTACACCTCTTTATCCGCCTCCGCCACCTGGCCGGGGAACTGCATCGCCAGCGTCAGGGCACACCCGAACGCGCGCCCCTGGGAGAGCAGGCGCTGGAGGAGCTGGCTGGGGGCGACGCTGGCAGCCTCCTCCAGATAGACGTTGACCAGCGGCAGGTCCGCCTCGGGATTCCGACGGCGTCGTCGTCGGAGCGCCGTCCAGAGGTTCGAGAGCAGCGTGAGTGTCAACCCCTGTTTGACACCCGGGCGCAACCTGCCGGTGTCGAAGATGATGACGACGTCCTCGTCGAGCCAGTCGGCGAAATCGAACATGGACTGGTCGGCGTGAATCCCACTGGGCCGGTGGTTGAAGATCTCGTTCAGGTGGGTCGGCGTACTGAGTTTCTCCACGCGGTTGAGCGCACCGTGCATGATGTCGTTGAACGTCCGGGAGTTGACGTTCGACACCATGCTGTCGAGGCGCTCTTCGAGGTCGCTGTCACCCACCGCCGGTGGCGTCTCCCGATCGTGGAGTCGCCGGAGCGCCGCGTGGAGTTCCCGGTTGGAGAGGACGTCGTTGCCGTGGACCGGGTCGTACAGCGCGCGGAGCACGTTCTCGATGATGTCAGTCGACCGCAGGGCGCGCTCGTACTGTTCCTGCCCGATGTGCTGGGCGAGGACCTCCTGGTAGTGGCCGACGCGATCCTCGACGGCGACGGCTCTCGGGACGCCCGCCTCGAGTTCGGCGTGGATGTCGAAAAAGGAGAGGGCGGGCAGCCACTCGGCGCAGTCGAAGTACAGGACGTTCTCCAGGGTGCCGTAGCGTTCGTAGTAGCTCCGGAGATACTCGGTGGGCATGGACCCACCCTTCGGGTCGATGATGATCTCCGGGCCGCTCGTCGCGTGGAAATTGGCGAGGCTCATGTTGATCACGCTCGTAGTCTTCCCGGACCCGGTGCCGCCAATGAGGATCGAATGGAGTGGTTGGAGCGCCGGCGGGATGGCGACCGGCTCGGTGAGCGCCCCGTCATGTGTGCGCGGGTAGCCGAGTGCCTGCCCCGGCTGCTGGAACGGTTCGAGCTGTGCCGCCGGTGGTCTGGGGACACTCGTCTGGGACTCGGGAACGGTGCCGAGCGCCCGTTTGGCGTCCGGGGTGACCGCATCACCGGCGAGGAAACAGAAGTTGCCCACCTCCGTCGGATCGGCGAGGATGCCACGCGAGCGGGTCGTCGTCCCGGGGAGCCAGGCGGGGAGGCCGTCCTCGTTGACGCCGACGAGCTGGCGATCCTGCAGGCGCTGATACACTGGATTGTCGGCGAGCCCCTCGTCGGTGCCGAGGGTGCCAGTAACGGTGTAACAGGTGTGACTGACGTCACCGAACGCGGACGTACAGGGGCGGACCGCGTGGGTGGCCTGCGGTTCGGAGTCGGCACACGCCATGACACGCGCGTTGACGGCGAACGCGTGCCGGAGCTCCTTCTCGTGGAGTTCTTCCAGTCGTTGTTCCTCCGCCGCCGTCAAATCCAGCTCCTCGTCGGGTGGCCCGAAGACGACCTCAACGAGCTGGCCCCCGAGTGTGTCGGTCCCGGCTTCGATCTCCCGTTCGCGGAGCTGGGCGTCGGCGGTTTGGTCTGCCAGTGGTTCGATGAGCGCTTGGTACACCATCGGGACGTCACTGGCGGCCATCGCCTCGGCAACGGTTGCCAGCGGTACCGTCGCCTGTTCGCTCGTCGTGAACTCCGCGAACGGCGTCAGTTGCGTGTAGCAGTCCTTGGTGCGGTCCGGATCACCGAGGTACTCGACGGTCGCGACGTGCTCGCCGGCTGTCGGCAGGTGATCAGGGTGCCAGTTCGTCCGCGTCACCTCGTAGGAGGGTGGGAACGCACGCCGGAGGATCGATCGGAGGGCGTCCAGGGCTTCGGGCGGGTCGATACCGACGTAGTACTCGATGCTGGCCGTGTGGTCGGTGATCAGAAGGAACTCGATGGTCGGTCGTGGTGAGCCACGGAGCCGGGAGAGGACCCCTTCGTCGGCCCCGGTGTCGAGCCCGTGGAGATTGCGGGCCTGGGCGGCGACCTGTTGTGGGTCGAGTGGTGTCGCTGTTGGCTGGATCTTCAGGTACGGGCGGTCCTCTGTGGCCGGTACGGGGAGGTCGTCGGGGTTCGGATTCGATGACGGGCGAGCCATTGCTGCGTCGTGTCAGTCGAGAGTGTCCATAACCGACGAGATAAGGCCAGGGATTGGACTCATTTATTGCCTGAAATTAAATAACGAAATAAATGTGTGGGAGGGCAGAGTCGAGGCCCGCCCTCGGGGTGCTCGCGGCCGCTGGACGAGATATTCGCTGGCGCGGAGAGGGCCCGTCCAGCGACGCGCCGATGGCGCGAGCGGCTACGGATCGCTGTCGCTCCCCGTTCGCAGCGAGGTGCTCCCGTGGCTCGCGGTTGTCCCGCTCGCCATGCCGAGGTACTCGCTGTGCTCGCACCTCGCACCGGTCACACCTCGCACCCCTCGCCCGGGCAGCCCCCAGGGCGTGGCCGTCCCACGACCGAGACACTCGTCGCGGGGACGGCCCCCGACCAGTCCCTTTCAGTTGCTGTGAGTACAATTTCTTGATTCAGAACACGGCCGGAGGACTTGCTCAATTGGTTTGTGGATGAGTCAATCAAAACACGTACTTTCACATGACGAGAACAGACGCTCCATGCCCTATGAGTTCCCGCTTCCCGTGGATACAGATGCCGTCCGCGTTGTCTGTGGACTCCTTCTCATCGCGTTCGTGACGCTGACAACTGTGAAACATCTCGCTGTCACCTACTTCCCGTCATGGTCTCGGCTCGGGAACACGGGCACAGGTGGCGCACTGGGGGCTACCGCGATGTTTGCGATTGGGTCGTATCTCGTCGTGACAGGCCTGTTCCGCGGAATTGAACGTGCAGTGGAGAGCGCCGACACCACGTAGTCACACTGAACTACCCGGGCGGACAGTAGCCTCGGTGCTCACTATGCGTGCGTGTTAAGCACCGGGTTGGCTGCTGTCCAATCAATACATTTTGTTCAGATGCCAGGCACCGCAGAGAGAACAGTTCCGAGCAGAGTCAGACAGGCGGCACCGACTAACGTAAATAGGGCAGCAGCGGAGATTTCAAACTCATCAGGATCGGTTCGCAGTGATTGGTAGCCAGCACTGACAATCATCCCACCCCCACCGATTGTCATAAGCAGTACCGGAATACTATGGTCGCCAGCAATGAGCGATCGCACTGCTGGGAACCCCAGTGAAAGTCCGATCACTGAAAGTGCGCTGTTGTAGACGTACAACCGTTCCATAGGCATTTTCTCAACTCTTGCTTACTAATAGCTAAGGAAAAACGGACTCTTCCGCGCAGTTCGCATGCTCACTCGCCAGTCGTCGACTGCGCGAATACCCCTCTCAGGAGAACTCCGCCACTGCCGACAGCAAGTAATCCTCCGATAAATTGGAGGGCGGTCGACATAGAAACCCCAGAGACACTGGTTCCTGAAACTGCAAGGCTAAGCGATAATCCAACGATCATCGTGTACAATGCAGTCCGGTTCATGACCGGACATTTTGCTCGTTGGAGTTTAAAGACAAAGGTCTGACCGGTACATGAGCTGTACTGACCGGCCTCGCCCAAGAACCGGGTGTGATCTGGAACTGCTCAATAGAGCTGCGTACTGAGCAACCAAAGTAGATTGTCCACTGAGAGTGAGAGCAGTCCGAGTGGCCCTTAATCCACGACCGAATCCGCTGTCTCCGTCTTCATATGTTTTGACACAACTACTCTCGCGACAGTTCCAGCCAGCAGTATCAGAGCAATTCCCACAGCCACGCTGTACGATACAGCATCGGGGGCCATCGAGTCCAACGCCTGTAAGACCACTATCAATAACAGGACGAGCGGGAACTGTGTTGTATTCGGCAAGTCTCGAAACCACTCGTTGAATCCGGTGGCTTCGCCTATGATGTTCAACAGAACAAGCGTAAAGATTGTGTAAGCTACCACAACAATTGACAGTGGCTCTTGGAGAATAGACAGTAGATAGAGACAGGAGACACTGAACAAACCAAGGATCCCCGCCCTCCGCCAGCGGATGTCTCGATTCAGGCCGAGGTACCAATTCATACAAGCTCACTCACCTTTGTCGTTTCAGTGATGTAGTATCTTGTCCTCTATCTGGATTCGTCAAGTGTAATGAGAACTACCTATATTGACCAGGCGAGCAGCAGATCCGGTGCTCAATATGCGTGCGTATTCAGCATGTCGCATACGGAGAATCGGGGTCGTCTGATTCGGTCAGTAGAGACTGTGTAGTGATCACACAAAGCTTATCGCTGGATAATATTCATTCTCCAACATGACCGAACGTGGGGCAGATGAGACGAAGCAGCAACTACGTCTCGTCGGCCGACGAGTAATTGGGGTTGCAATTGTTGCAGTTGTCATCGCATACCCACCATCCGTTATTGGCCTCCAACCGCCTCTTGGTCTCGCTAGTATATTTCTCGCTGGTCTATCGCTTCTCATTGCCCTTATCGGAGGGATCATACTGGCCAGGGGGAAGACTGACCCGAAAAACGATCGTACCCACCGTGTGATGGTTCGCGCGCTAGTACCCGCTGTTTCAGTGGCTATGATTGGTCTATATCTCGTCTCTGTTGCCGGTCTTGGATCTTCCCTTGCTGTTGAGGCAACAGCAGTTGGATTTGCAATCGGGATCTTGGATGTCATGATGAGCTCAGTGTAGCACTGAGAAAATCTCTCCAATCGAACCGTGGACCTGCTGTAAGTACTCTGCTGCATAGAACCTCTGTACTGACCGTCCTCGCCCAAGAACCGGATGTGATCTGGAACTGCTCACTGTGCCTGCGAATTGAACACCACTGCCGCCGATTCACTGATCCCCAACGAAGTCCGAAATGAGTTCGATGATGATCCACAACGGAAGGAGATACATTAGCAAAATTGAGCCGATTTCGATTGCGCTGAATACCGGATTGTCAGTTCCGGGGGTTGTCACAATAAAGGTCATAACTACGAACCAGAGCGTAAGGACTTGGACCAATTCGTATCTATCCATCGTCACACGAATAGTGAATTTGTGCCCAGGCGTACTTTCTGATACGTTGACGGTCTGTACTGATCGCCTCAAGGATTTCGCGGGACGCTTTCTACGACATGCTGCTTTGTTTCGTCCCGTGTCTAGTACTGACCGAGCACTGCTTTCGACTCCATGACTAGAAAGTCCGTATTCACGACGCTGTTATGGAGTCATGCCCCATCCTGTGAGAGCCTGATTCTCTCGTTCATCACTGAATCCGACACCCCAGTCGCCAACTGCCACTCTCCGGCGAAACGCAGAAACTCCCTCAAATACAACCACCACAGTTAGATTTATTTCCCAATATGTGGGCGTACAATAATGAGTGCGCTCGCATCGGACCCCGAGGTGGGTGGGGGACGCGAGCGACCAAGTCTATCCATGCGCACGCTTAGTGACCTCTCAACTGCTGTCGTATCGACCGCAGCCCGAACTGACCGTCGCCTCCAGTGGTCAGGGCGGACCGCTGCCCTGAGTTGGCTCCTCCTGGGGGTGCTCGCAGTCGACCCTGTCCTGGCCCAGTCGACCGGGTCGGCGTTCTGTTCCTCCGACATGGCCGAGACCGCCCGCAACGTCTTCACCGTCATTCAGTTCGGTGGACCGCTCATCGGGGGAACGGTCTTCCTCGGAGCGACTGTGGCGATCCCGGTGGTCCGGCGGTCGGACCTGAAAAAGGAGTTCAAGGAACTCCGTAACCAGGGGTTGGTCTGGGGTGTGCTCGTGGCGCCACTCGCGACGGTCATCCTGCAGTTCCTGTTGAACAACGTCGTCGCAGGTGGGTCGAGTTGCGGGTTCTAACACTGCTCATGCTTGCCTGCACAACGACGGTGGTCTGCTCAGTGGGTGGGGCCATGACGGTCCCGGCTGCGGCGAGCGGCCCACCGAACGAGACGGATCACGGCGTCTCGAACGAGACGTTCCACACGCTCTGGGCCGGCGACCGCGACGAGTACGTGTCCGACGAGATGCTGACAGCGAACCGCTCGGCACTGGCCGCGCTGGCCAACGGGACGGACATCCCTCTGGACCGGCCACCGGGGGCCGTCGCCCAGTGGAATCGGGGCGATCACGACGAGTTCCCAGCGACGGGGCGGACCGCGGCAGTGCATCCGCCGCACGCGTCGCTTACCGACGGGCGATTCATCCGGGACGCCGGCGCCACCATCTTCGCGGTGACGCCCTCGACACGGGCGCGGCTGTCGGCGGCGGAGCAGCCGCTGTACGTCGCCCCGAACGGCACGGTTCGTGGGACCGTCGACTACCGCGTCTCGGTACCTGCCACGACGGGCCAGCCGGGTGATCGCGTCAGCTGGCAGCTCCTGCACCACAGCATCACCGACACACGGCTGCTCGTCAACGGGAGCGTCGTCGCGTCCGGTGAAGGATCGCGGACGCCGGCGCTGGCGTATGCGCATCTCCCGGGCCACGTCGATAATCGACGCCGACTCACGCTCGCCGCAGACGTCGAGGCGACGCTCGAACGCACCGCGGAGACCTGCGACGAGTGGGACAACGACACGTGTACGGACATCGAGCGGAACGTGACGGTCGTCACTGAATCGGTGACCGTCAACGACACCGTCACGGTCGTCCCGTACGATCTGGCGGTCTCCGGGTTCCGTGCCCGCTATCCGAACGGCGATCTCGGCTTGGTCGTCTACAAGAACCAGCCGTGGCTGGGGCACTCCCTTCCCGGTGGCTGGGTCCGCGGCGTCTGGCGGTTCTACGCGGCCCGGGACGCCCGCTGGGATACGCTGCGCAGGTATACAGCGAACGGGCAGTCACAGCGGGCGTCGCCACTGCAGCCCCTCCAGGTGCACGCCTATCCCTTCGAGCCAGGGCCGACGCCGTCCCAGCGCGACACGATCACCCTGCTCGCCAGCTACGGTGTCACCACGACCCCGCCGACGCTCCCCGAACACGTCAATCTGGACGTCCTGAACGAGAGCTATGCGGCGACGTACGGGCTGGCGAGCCGGACCGAGACGACCGACCACAACCTGTCGACCGTCGTCGCAACGGGGCTGGTGCGCGGGGTGACCGCCCAGGCACAGCCCGCTGATTTCGACGACCTCGCCATCAACCGGACGAACCTCACACTGCGAGTCGTCAACCGATCGGAGCAGCGACGGACGGTCGAAGCCACGCTGGTGGACGCCGCGACCGGTGCGCCGATCGACACGCGTGGTCGTGAGGGGTATCTGGTGATCGCCGGCGAGCGGGTCAACACCAGTGCGGATGGTACCGTTCGGGTCGTGGTGCCGGCGTCGACCGACGCCGTGTCGGCCCGTTACGAGCCCGGTGCCTGGTGGCGCAACACGCCTGGCTACACGGCTGCCTCCGACGTGGTCGCTATCGGCACGGGCGACCTCGCCTGGCTGCGCCTGTTGTATCAGTTCCTCGTTCCGGTGGGGATGTTCCTGCTGGGAGTGTATTTCATCGATCGGATCACCGGGTGGCGGATCTGGCCACCGTGGCGGGGTGTCTGAAGATGGACGGGAATCGACGACTGGACGGTGCGCCCGTCAGTACCCGGCGGTCACTGTTGCGGCTCGGTGCAGCGGCGGTGGCTGGCGGGGTGGCCGGTTGTTCTGGTGACTCGCCGGACTCGTCGGCCACCGCGACGACAGCTCCACGGCCGGACGTGATCGAGGCCATCGAGTTCGACGTCCAGCAGCTGGTCGTCCGGCTTCGTGAGGACCATTCGGTGTCGAAGCTCAACCTGATCGGCCCGGATGGGAGTCTGTACACGCAGACTTTCGTGGCAACTGGGGAGACGACCGCTCGCCTCCAGCTGATGGAAGTCATTCCTGACCTGGCAACCTCGGAGCACTACACGCCCGGGACCCACGAGCTGGTCCTCGTCTCTGGTGACGAGACCGAGTCGATCGAGATCGAGTTGCAACCTGATCTGGAGATCGTCGATGTCCAACAGCCGGAGCGAGAGCAGTATTCTGGCGATCCTGGACGCCTCGCCGTGACTGTCGCGAACCGAGGCAGTGCACCGACGTGGGTCCACGACGTTGAATACTCGAATGCTCCATATTATGGCGCCAACCATGACCTGGCTGATAACCCGGGTTTGATCACGTTCGAGGAGACGAGAGAGCCGACTGAGCTGATTATTCCACCTGGGGAGACCAGGAGCTATATTGGAACATCGACGCCACTCCTGTTCTCTGAGAAAGACCATTCATCCTGTGGCAGTGGCTCCTATCAATTGACAATTCACGTCGGGACTGGGTCTGGAGGTGCAATTCAGAGACAGGTTCAGGTATCTTCTGGTGGCTCTGACATCTCCACGGGATTTCGAGGGCAGTTCACTTGCAGCGACAACGAGGTAACGCTCCTTCCGACAACCGGGGACTCTTGATATGCCTGACTTTGGTGCCCTGGGCGACGTGATTGTCGCGGCAATAAAAGAGCTGCTCACGCAGTTGTTCAATCCGGTCACGAATGTTATTGAACAGCATGTAAGCAAGTTAGTCGAATTAATCGTAGACACGCCCTATCCAGACGCAATCTACACTGCGCCGTCAAACGGATCCTGGCCCGGCATTTACACCTACTACTGGGATTCGATCATCCCGCTGGCTCTGTTCCTCTGGGCCATGTCGATCGGGCTGGTCATCTTTTTCGAGTCAACCAGTCACCTGTTCACCAGCTATCACCGCACGAAACTCAAGAAGCGGGCGTTCTCTGGGCTCTTAGGTATCCTCGCTTGGTGGTGGATGGCAGCACTCTCGCTGCGGTTCGTGAGTGCGCTGGCGACGTTCATCTCTCCGGAGTTGTCGAACGTCACGCTGTTCGAGACACTGTCGTTCACGTCGATGAGCGTCCTCGGGACGGTCTTTGCGCTGATGGCTGATTTCACCCTCTTCGCGCTGTTAGGCCTGATCTATCTCACTCGCGAACTCGTCCTCTATCTGTTCGTCCTGCTGATGCCGATCCTGATCGCGCTGTGGATTCCAGGGGTCGGTCCGTTCACGCTCGTCTCGCGATTCGTCCGCCGGCTCGCGGGATTTTACGTCCCGTTCCTGTTCATGACGGTGCCGGTGGCGGTCCTCTTCCGGTTGGGCGAACTGGTTGGATTGGGGGCCGACCTCTCGATGGGTGGCGTCGGCCAGTGGCTGGTGGCACTGGTTATCCCACTCCTTGCAGTGCTCTCGCCGATCGTCCTGGTCTGGCAGGCTGGGGCCGTCTTTTTCGTCGCCGACCGGGCGTCCAGGCACTTCTCCAGAGAACGCGCTCGGCAGCGAACGGCACGGGCCCGGGAGAAAGGCGCCGAGACGGTCCAGGGCGGCCGGAACTTCGTCCGCGGTGCACAGGGGAAACCGGCAGTCGATCGCGACGGCCAGTACAAGCTGGACCACGGCGACTCCCGTGCCCATGCGGCTGGGGCGAAAGTGTCGCAGTCGACGACGCGGCTGGTGTCGGTATTCGATCAGGATGGCGACAGTGGCGACGGCTCCGGTGGCTCGGGTGGGACCGGTGGCGGCGATGGCACGGCTGGCACGGACGCTGGGGACGGCCAGGGGTACAATCGGACGAGCAACTTCGAGACGCTCCGCGACCGTGGCGGCTCGGGCGGCCGCGACGGGGCGGACGACGACCGACCGCGCTACATCAACTGATGTCACAGGATCGTTCTGCTGCGAAACGCGTACCGAATTCGTTGAACACTGACGCCAGGGTATTTGGCCGCTTCTCACTCGGTGACGTGGCGGTGGCCCTCCTGCCTGGCGTGGTAGTCGTCCTCTGTACGCAGGTGGTGTTGCCGCCTGGCATGCAGGTGGCGGGCTACCCCGTGCAGGCACTCACGCTCCCGGTCGCCGGGCTGGCGATCGCCGGTGGGGCAATCCTCGTCGCGGCGACGCCAACTTACACGGACAGTCTCGACTGGCTGGGGATGCTGCTCGGGTACGTTCGCTCGGACACGGACCAGCAGCACCACGAGGCGGCGGCTGCCACGCAGGTCGAGCGAATCCATCCCGACCACGACGCCATCGAACGAACGGACGGCGCGCTGGTCGCGCTGGTCCACGTCGACCCACCGAACATGGCGCTAGCGACCAACGAGGAGTGGGCCCAGAAGGCGACCGCCTTCCAGGAGTTCCTCAACACCGTCGTGGAGTTCCCCATCCAGATCTACTCGACGACACAGCAGTTCCCCGTCGACGAGTATCTCGCCCACTACGAGGCCCGCCTCGACGATCCGGACGTCGAGGCGAACCCACAGCTGGAAGCGCTGATCGACCGCTACGTCGAGTGGTATCGAGCGGATCTGGAACGCCGGCAGATGACCATCCGCGACCACTACGTCATCGTACCAGTGACGCCCGACGAGGTGCAGTTCGACCGGGCGAGCGTCCTCTGGAACCTCGCGGGGCTGCCGGTGGTGGGACTGTTCGTACGGGCCGCACTCGCGCCTGCCGCCGAAACCCAGCAGGCGGCCATGATCGAGGAGCTCGGCCAGCGGGTCGATCGCGTGCGGCGAGGGCTGCGTGAGATCGACGGCTGTGGGTCAAGTCGCGTCGCTGCATCGGAGGCCACCGAACTCCTCGCCTCCTACTGGGCCGGTGAGGACGTCCGGTACGATGCGACCGAGCAGGTGATCCGCTCGCAACCGATCGTCGGCGGTGGTCGACAATGAGCAGTGACGGCCTGACGCGGGAAGACGGTGAAACCGTCGACGAGGACGAACAACCAGCGGAGTCCGTGGAGGACGACGCGGAGAGGGGCAGTCAGTCGCCCATTCCCGAGGACGTCAGTGACGAGTCGCCGTCCATCTCGTTCGACTACGACTTCTCCACGGCGGGGCTGGAGTCGGTGTCGGACTCGCACGCTTCGGTGGTGGCACCCTCGTCGCTGGACGTCCAGCCAGGGGTGGTGCGGACCGGCCAGGACTGGACGCGAACGCTCTGGATCGGGGAGTTCGCCGACGCCCCGGCCGATGGCTTCCTCGAACAACTGTACGCCAGGGGTGAGACGCGGTCGACGGACGTCTCGATTCACATCGACCCGCGTGAGACACAGGCGACGCTCGCCTCCCTGGAGAATCGCCTGGAGGACATGGAGGCCGAGTACGAGTACCTCCAGGAGAAACACCGGGCGAGTGCCCGTGGCATCCAACGTGATCTGGAGGACTATCGCGACCTGTACGACACGCTGCGGAACACGTCGATGCGAGCGTTCGACGTCTCGATGTACCTCACCGTCAGAAGTGACGACCGCGACGATCTGGATGCCGATCCGGTCCGGAAGACCGCCCGGCGCGCTCCGGCGAACCTGACGCCGGTGACGCCCCGGTGGTCACAGCGTGACGCATTGGTTTCGACGAGCCCGATCGGCGTGGACAAACTGAACGAGTCGGTTGATGCGACGACGCCCATGCTCGGCGGTGCTGTGGGGGCGATGTTTCCGTTCATCTCCGGGGCGTTCGCCGAGCAGGGGATCGAGTACGGAACGTACGCACTGAACGAGAGCCCGCTCATCCTCGATCGATTCAACCGGGAGACGGGCTACTGTACGATGGTGATCGGCCAACTCGGCGCAGGCAAGTCCTTCTCGACGAAACTCCAGCTCGTTCGCCGCGCGATGTACGATCCCGACACGATCCTCGTCATGCTGGACCCAATGCGCGGGTTTGACGGCGTCAACGACGCGCTCGGTGGCGAACGGATCACCGTCGGCGGGCGTCGCGGGTTCAACCCACTGGATCTGCAGGCCACTCCGCAGGACGTGTTGGCGGACGTGCCGGACCTGGACCCGTGGGCCGAGCAGATCGCCTGGGTGCTAACCTTCTTCGAGACGTTCTTCACACACGTCGCGAGCAACCCGCTGGGTGAGCGCAAGCAGACGCTTCGGCGCGCAGTGCAAGAGGCGTACGAGCGCCGCGGGTTGACGCGTGATCCGTCGACGCACGATCGTGACTCACCCACCGTCCGGGACGTCATCGCCGTGCTGGAGGACATGCTCGACGACCCCACGGCGTTCGGCTATCCGACGCCGGGCGAACAGGAGCGGGTCCGGAGCGACGCCCAGTCGTTGCTGACCGACCTGCGGCCGTCCTTTCGTGAGGATGGAGACCTCGCGAACCTCGCGCGGGAGACGGAGTTCGACCTCGACGCGCCGGTGATCTATCTCGATCTCCACCAGGAGGAGGGTGCGCGTGGCCGGACCGAGACCAGCCTCATGATGTCGGTGCTGTTCAACGCGGTGTACGAGCGTGCCAAGCAGACGGACAAGCGCGTGCTGTTCGCCATCGACGAGGCCCACTACCTGATGAACGACGCCACCTCCCTGGAGTTCCTGGAGATGGCCGTCCGGCACAGTCGCCACTACGACCTGTCGATCCAGTTCATCACCCAGACCGGCGGGGAGTTCACACTGACCCCGGAGGCACGAACGATCGCGAACCTCTGTTCGATGACGCTGCTTCATCGCGTGAACGAAGAGGCCGAGAAGGTCGCCGAGTGGTTCGGCTTGAGTGAGCGGGAGGTCAACTGGGTCCGGACTGCGAAAGCGGGCAACGATGATGACAACTACTCCGAGGCGCTGCTCGGGATCGACGAGGAAGGGTGGTTCCCGCTGCGGGTGCGGGCGAGCGAGTTCGAGGCCGAGGTGTTGGGCTCGGAGTGACGGGTGTCGAATCCTGATCTAGGGACCGAACGACCGGCTCTTTCTAGACTGAACAGGGGACATACTACGGGATCGCACTGGCGTCACTGCCGCCGGTGACGTTTCAATCAGCGGTGGCTTCGTCGGTCGTGCTCTCTGGGTTCGATTCGGTGGCCGTCGACACCCGTGCAGTGAGCGCTGCGAGCGGAAGGGAAAGGACGGCCGCGGCGATGGCCCCTCCCACCGTGAGCATGAGGACGAGCATCCATGGCCGTGAATCGTAGGGGACGAACACCATGCCGGCGAGTGCAAAGGCGATGGTTCCGCCAAGGATGGCGTGCACCTGCCGGTCACGGGCGATCTCCAGGCCGAATGCAGGGGCGATGACCACTGGCAGGAGGAAGGTGGCCCCGTAGAGCGCCCCTAAAATGACCTTCTCGGTCGCCGGATCACCCAGGCCGTAGCCAACGGTGAGTCCGATGACGCCGACCATGCTGGCAGCCGCGACACCCAGACAGCCACGAAGCGTTCGCAAGCACGCTGGGCGGACGGCTGCAACGCTCCCGGTGATGAGGTAGATCAGTGCCGGGCCGGCCACCCAGACCGGCCCGTTATCGAGAGCACCGAACCCGGCGATAACCAGCCCGAGCACACCGAGCCCGACGATCCCGAGCGCGAATTCGTCTTGCGGGATGGCACTCGCTCGGACTCGCCAGGTGAGAGCCGAGACGCCGACGAGCAATCCGGCGTAGACGGCGGCCGCCGGCAGCACGAACGCCATCACGTTATCCAGCCAAATGGGGGCCGTCGCAAGCGCCAGCGCTGCGTCAGCGTGATAGGCGTGCGTCGACGGGTCACTGAACGCGACGTAGACGTCCTCATAAAAGCCCCACCGGTCGTCACCTGTGGCGCCAGGCCAGGTCACCGTTCGATTCTCAACCGTAGGTTTGCTCTCTGGCTCGCTGTACTCTCCTTCGAACGGTGCCTGGGGGTTGTTGACGACGGCTGTTCCGGGTGGCCCGACGATAGTGAACCGGTCAGCAGTCGAGAGCCAGCCACCACGGATCCCGTCGCTATGGAGGTAGTCAACGACGAGAATGCCGAGGTGGCGGGTCCCGGCGTCGGGATCGCGGAACCGAATCGTAAGGGTTCGGTTCGCGAGGTGGGCGCCTTGGAACGTGACGGTCCCCTCTTCGTACACGTGTGGGAGGCCCCAGCCGTCGGCCGCTGCCCGCTGGCCAAGTGACTCGACGCGGTCGGGATGGTCGGCCAGACGAGTGGCATTGGCGGCGGCCAGTCGGTTTCGAACCACCCAGGTGGCCGAGCCGTTCTCGTGGACGGTGATGGTGGCCGTGCTCTGGGTGACGTTGAGCTGGATCGCCTCTTCGTCGGCGATTTCTTCGAACGAGGAGCCACATGCGCCACACACCGGGTCTGGCTGCGGGCTGGCTAGGACGGCAGGTGCAGCGCCGAGCAGGAAGACGAAGGTGACAAGGAGGATGAGGGGAGCCGCGGTGCGAGACATGCGTATCGGGGAATGTTGGTTATTCAATAAGTGTCTTCTGCACGTTCGGGTTACGGCTTCGGCACTCCTGGTCGGCACGTGGAGTGCATCGACTGACTCAGAACTGCCGGTTCACCTCTGCTGACGCGCTCAGTATAGGTTCTTCAATGAGTACTCCAACAGCGGATCGTTGAAGTTGAAGGCCTGACATTAGTACTGCTACCCAATACCATAAGTACCGACATTACTCATGAATCGTAAAGGAAAACACTCGCCAGTCAAATGATACCTCTCTCATTTTCCATAAAATGCTGCTAAATGATAGATTGCCAAACTCGCTTGATTCTGGCCAGCGATCCGGGATTATCGCATGTCTGGTGATCTTGATCAGTCTCCTAGTGCCCTGGCGGTATCACGTTGGTGTCGGTCACAGAACCGTGATTGGCCTTCATGAACAGTATGGCCTCTGGCTGGCACTCCTGGCGGTGGTCGCCGGAATTGCAGTCCTCCGTGTGACATGGCGTCCTCTTTTGATTGGTCTGTTCAGTCTCGTCGGGCTTGCGAACTCCTACGTCGCGGTGACGGCCTATGACAAAATCCATGGAGTGACGAAACTGCCTCTGGCCTCATGGATGGAACCTGGTTTTGGTGTCTATCTATTCGGTTTTGGAACAGTCCTCGTGTTCCTCACTGTACTCGAATTGATTCTTGAGACAGACGACCCATCTCTACCAAGTTTTGGAACCCGTAGATAGACATACTCAGTAAGCAGACATACTGTGCTGCCTCTGAGGCTATCGGGGTTGAAAATCCCATATGCGGTATTGGATGGTGCCTCCGTCAAACCTATTCGCGCCGGCCTCAACTACCACGCATGTCGAGACGTGCAATCGTGGTCGTTGCGATGGTCGCGGTGGTCGCTCTGGCTGGCTGTGCTGGTGATCCGGGTGCGCCCACCACGACCGCACCGGGCACGGCACCCACGACACCAGCGGAGACGGCCAGCGATGGGACACCGACGGCGCCGGTGAATCCCTTGATACAACACGAGCCGAACGGCACACTGGACGTGCATTTTATCAACACCGGCCTCGGGACGAGCACGCTCATCGTCGGGCCGACCAACGAGACGCTACTCATCGACTCTGGCGACTGGCAGGACGACGGGGAGCACGTCCTCGCGTATCTCCAGGCCCACGACATCGATCGCCTGGACTACCTCGTGTCGACCCACGCCGACGCGGACCACATCGGCGGGCAAGCGGCGGTCATCGAGTACGTCGAGACCGAAGGGGAGGGCGTCGGCGCCGTGTACGATCCCGGCATCACGGCCAGTACGCAGACGTACGAGCGGTATCTCGACGCGATCGAGCAGTACGACGTGACGCTGTACGAGACGCGGGCCGGTGACTCGATCCCCATGGCCGGCACCGAGCTGGACGTACTGGCCCCACCGGAGCCATCTCTCGCGAGCGGGGACCGCAACGAGAACAGCATCGTCCTCCGGCTCGGGTTTGGCCAGTCGAGTTTCCTGTTGCCCGGGGATGCAGCGACGGACGGCGAGGAGTATCTCACGTCGGAGTACGGCACGGCACTGAACGTGTCCGTGTTGCTGGCTGGCCACCACGGGAGCAAGTCGAGTTCCAGCGAGCAGTTCCTGGACGGTGTCGCGCCACGCGTCGCGGTGATTTCGAGTCCGTACGACTCCCAGTACGGGCATCCCCACGAGGAAGTCCTCCAACGGTTGGCGGCCCGGTCGGTCACGACCTACTGGACGGCGACCCACGGCGATATCGTGCTGACGAGTAACGGCTCGGCGATTTCGGTGGCCACCCAGCAGCAGGCGCCAACGGCGCCGCTCGACCTGCGGGACGGGTCGGCGATCGAACCGGAGACGGGTGGTGACGTCACGGTGCGGACGGTGGTCGACGTCGCTGGTGGCCAGCAGGTCGTCACTGACGGGGGGACGGCGACACCGGATGCGGACGGGACTGCAACACCCACTGAGCTGGCACCGTCGACCGATGAGGCCCCGTCGGGAGCGCTGTCGATCGCCGAGATCCACGCGGACGCTTCGGGTGACGAGTACGACAATTTGAACGACGAGTACGTCGTCTTCGAGAACACGGGTGAGCAGTCGGTGGATCTCTCCGGGTGGACGCTGTCGGACGACGCAGATCACGTCTACACGTTCCCGGATGGGTTCGTGTTGGAGCCGGGTGCGACGGTGACCGTCCATACGGGGAGCGGGACGGACTCGGCGACCGACCTGTACTGGGGATCGGACGCGCCGGTCTGGAACAACGGCGGTGACACGGTGACCGTTCGCGATGCGAACGGGGACGTGGTGATCGAGGAGAGCTACTCATGACCGAGATTACGGATGGCACGTACACGGCGGTGGTGGATCGCTTCGAGGAGGATCTGGCAGTGGTGCTTGTGGAAGGTGAGGAGGAGTTGGTCGGGGAGCTGGTGGTCGAGACCGAGTCGTTGCCCGCCGATGGGCAGCACGTCGATGCAGTCCTGACGGTGGTTGTTGAAGACGGGGAGCTGGACGACGTGGCGTACGACGAGGCGGAGACGACTGAGCGGGCAGAAGACGCACAGTCGCGCTTCGACCAGTTGTCCGAACGGCCGTCGTCAAACGAGGAGTAAGTGCTGATATCCTCTTTAGGTGATGTGTGTGTCCGGGAACGACTCTCCAAAGCCGTCTCGATGCACTCTTTCCTTCGTTGTACAGCCTTCCTCGGTGCTGTGACGAGCTAAAACCCTGTTAAAGCCTGCCCACTCAATTGTGGCACCTGAGTAACACCTTTGTGGGGTGCGAGCAATGTCTCACGTATGTCGAATGCTGATCGGTGCGCGGATCCAACCCGGGACGAAATCGAGGCGCGACGGACGGAACTCTTAGCAGATGAACCACTCGTCCACGTGTTCTCACGGCCAGCGGTCTCGAAAATCCTCTCGGTGTTGATCCCTGCGTATGAGGCCATGTCCGTCAGTGCGCTTGCCCGCCAGGCAGACGTTTCGCCGAACACAGTTCGGAACTGTCGTGATATCCTGCTTGAGCACAATCTCATCGAGCATACTGGTGATAAGGGTGGCGCATCTTACTACCGCGCAAAGATGGACAGCGAAGAGATGCAGGCTGTCGTCGACCTTCACGGTGCATTGCGGTAACAGCGGTACTTCCTCGATCGGCTTCCGAGATTCCCATCGCAGTGCGGGCAGCACCTCTCCTGCCATTGGTTGCTATTGTTCCAGAATCTCGGCATCCCCGATATCGAGGTCGCTTTCCAGACTCGCGAGCAGCTCCTTGCCTTCGTCCCGGAGTTGCTTGGCCTCGCCCAGCGAGACCTCCCCGGCTTCCAGTTGGTCGATGATCTCCTCGACGCGGGCCACCTTCTCGTCGATCGTCGCCAAGTTGTTGGTAATTCGATCTCTTTATTCAACCGAGGACGTGCCGTAAGACCGTCCCGGGCATCATTGTGCCCGTCATCACGTATAAACCTGAGCGTGGATGCTTTCCCCGACTGCGTAATAATCTAATATCTGCGATGAGAGTTGTCCTCGGGGAGCGTAGTACTGGAGGTCGCCCTGGACGAGTGCCCGCATGTCGTCGTCGGGGTCATCGAAGAGCTGTGAACGGCGGAAGTTGAAGGCGACACACTGGAGTTCGCAGTTCTCGCCTTCGAGTGTGAAGTACAGGTGGCCGCTGCTGCTCTCGGAGGGCCCGGAGATGTCGCCCAGGATGTAGTCGTGGTGGAGGCCATCGCTGGTGTCGACGAGCGTTTCGACTTGCTTGCTGAGTTCGGCAACCGTGACGACGTCGGCGTCGTCGGGGAGGTCGTCGGTGACGTCCGGTGGGAGCGTGGGCTGGTCGTCGTGAGGGTCGTCGGTACCCGCGCCGTCTGCCATTAGTGGTGATATATCTGTGGCTGGTAATAACGGTGGTTGGTCGGAGGGGTTTCGGCGATCAGTTGGGAGAGATTATGTTTGAAGACTAGTTGGCAGAAGGTGAGTGTTCACTGGGTATGCGTATATGGCATATCTCAATAATCTTCCACATAGTATTCCTTCAAGACAGACCATTACCTGATTCGTCATCTTTGCAGAGTAATCCTTTCTCGACCATTTCTTGATGAACATCTTCTACCAGATATCGATGATATCGTTTTTCCATACCACCAACCGAATAGTCCCACCATGAGTAGATCTCAAAATCAAGATGTCTTCTGATACGCCTGGCCGCACCACTACCATGTTGCTCGTTTAAGGACCCATCTTCAGGTGAATCATGGTGGATTTTAGATCGCTTCAGTTCCCCATCTTCTAGCCAGTAGACGCTTCCCGATGCTGTATCTGTGGTATCGCACGACGACATGAACCCAACTCTTGAGACAGCATTACTGACGGTTAGTAAGTCAGAAACAATAGACCGGTTGTCAGATGGATGGACACCTGAATGAATAACTACATGACACTCGTCTGGCTGTTTTGGGCGAACCAGCTCATCACACTCTTCTACAAAAGATACAACATCCTCTGCAGCACCAGGGTCAGAGAGTTCGACAGTGAATGTGTATAGAGTGCTCACACGCCACGTCTAACTTGGATTTCAAAAAACATTCTGTCCCAATTGATCCCCCTGTATTGAGTAGTCGGTTCTCGATTGGTATCACTGCCCGATTGTGACATAAGAATAATCAATGTGAGAGACACGTATCCGGCATGGGCGTCGTTCGGCGAGAGGGTCAGTGGCGGTTGCACAAACGGGCTGAGGGCGTCTACGAAGTGACGCACAAGGACCGTATCGAACTGAAGATCGTCACCGACGACTACCGGCCGACTGGCGTTGGCGATGCCCGGGACGATATGACCGTTCCAGTGCGTGAGGTGTCATCGTTCAATGACGCCGAGGCACTGTTCGAGGACATGGTTGCTGGCCGGTCCGCGGGTGGTGGACTCGGTACTGCGCAACCGATGGCCGGTAGTAGTGGCCTCGATCTGGATTTGTCACAGGGTGAGGGAGACGCGGATTGGGAGGATCTGCCACCAGGCGGCGTGCTCCTGGTCGGGGTGATCGCCGGTGGTCTTTTCCTCTCACAGACCGGCTTCGATACCAGCAATCCGGTCTTCTTCCTTGGCGTGGGACTGCTGGGGGTTGGTATCGTCGTTTCCGGGCTGGCATACCGTGAGTATCAGCAGGACGGGTTTGGAGCGGCTCTGGACTACCTCGTGACGACTGGCGATGATGATGGGTCGGGAGCAACGGATGCCGACGACCCGGACCGGACACCGCCAACGCCGGAGACCCTGAAGAACGAGCTGATCTTCGATCGTGCCGGCCAGCAGTGTGAGTGGTGCGAGGAGCACACGGACAATCCGGAAGTCCATCACATCGAACCGCGTGCCGAGGGTGGGCCAAACGAGCCCGAGAACCTGATCGTCCTCTGTCCCAACCATCATCGGCTTGCCGACAACGGTGGGCTCACTCGTACGAAGCTCAAGGCCAAGGTGTCTAGGCAGATGGCAGACTGGTCGCGGGCGGATTGAACGAATCTCGACTGGTCTCTGGCTCTGCTTGCTTGTTTCGGTGACCGGTCGTGAGAACGCGGTGAAAGCCCCCGCGGGCTCCGGTCCCGCGACCGCACCTGCGCTCCTCACATGTTGCGGTGCTTGGCGGGTCGGGGTCACCGACCGACTCGCCTCGCTCGTCGGTCGAGATTCCGTTCACCCCGTCTGGTCGTTCACGGGACTCCCGGACCCCGCGGCCTCTTTCAGTCCCACTCACTCCGCTCGTGAGCCGGCGCAGGTCGTTTTTCTCTGATGTGGAATTAACAAGTCACGTCCCACTTACCCCACTGAGGAACGTGATCGCTTTGCTAGTTCGATACTGACGCCACCGTTTGATATCGTGATGGGAACGAGACTCGCTGGTATCAAGGCAGAAGTTCAGGATTTTACCGTCGTAGAGGAATTGTCACACTATGGCAGATACAAACGACATCTACTATCTTCTTTCTGCGCCGTTTGATGCCGATGCACAGGAAACGCTGGTTTCAGCGCTTACCGATTCGGAACACTTCAGCCTTATCGCACCCGACCGTATCGAGAGATCGGCCGCATCTGGCGCCCTCGAACTACAGATGGAATATGATTCGCTTTTCGTTCGAGCACAGACAGGCAGTCCGGATGGAATTCCTGAGATGCCGGCGCTCACACTGTCGGTGGATGCCCAGAGCTTCAGCCGTACAGCCAATTCGGAGGCGGAACTCGACCGGAATCTGGACTCGCTTGTTGCCCTCATCAAAGAGCTGTACCAGATACTCCGTGAGCAGGTGAGCCAGCCGCTGTACGTCATTGCGGCAAGTAATTCGGAGACAGTACATGTTCGTCAAAATGACGATCATATTGCCCGAACGACGGCCGACGGTGTCCGTGAAGGGAAGCTTGAACAAGTTTACTGGGGCCAACTCTTCTCCCCATCGATGGTATCATCGATCGGTGAGGAGACTATCACGTCTGCCCCAATCAACGAGCTAGACATCCTTGCTGACGGCAGTATCTTCTTCTCACATCATCCAAACCCGAACTACGGTGAGAAACCTTACAACGCGATCTATCAGCACTTCGGCATCGAAAATTAGCGTTTCTAGTTCGATTTTCGGTGAGGTAGGCAGGTCTTAGCCGAAGAGATTGGTACCGCGCACTTCCTCCCATACCGGATTCTCGTTTCCTTGTCTGGCTGGGAACGGTGCTTCCCGTCGCCTTTGCCGTGTTCACACTCTACCGGTTCATGCGTCGCGAGAAACGGGACGAGCTGTGGCGCCTCGAGCGGCTCCGGCAGGAGTATATCCAGAACCCGTGGGACATCAAATCGTTCAGCATTTCCGATGAGAATCGGGATGCAGTTGACGAGGTAGAGCAGCGGATGGAGCGGGCGAGTGCCACAAGGGAGTATCCGGCGACGTTTACCATCTGGTCGCAACTCCTGCTCAGTATCGTCTTTCCCAAGGCGTTCCAACTCCTGTTGGCGAGCATCTGAGTTTGCAGACGAACCTCCCTGCAACGCCGCCATTCCTTCGTATAAACGACTCTGTTGAACCCGGGGCCGGAGGCGTGTCCCTCCTTCGCCCGGTTGGTCTCTGTTATCAGGCCAGCGATGGGTGTGTTCATTGTCGGGCATGGTCGACCTTGCGGCACTCTCCCGCTGCCGAGATTGGAACGCAGTACTGTCCATACCTATCGCTCCAGAATGATTTTCCGTTCCGTCCGGTAACGATCTCGCAATGAACCGAACCCGAATCGATCCCCTCGCCGACGCGTTCGCCGCGCTCGGCCACGATGGGATCGCCGCCTTCGACGAGACGGAGCCAGAGTACGCAACACTCGAATACCTCTACGACGAGTTCGGGTCCGAAGCCCACGTGAAGCTGCTCGGCATCTGTGCCGCGACGCAGGACTACCAGCTCAACGGTGATGCCCAGGAATTCTGGCAGGAACTGGAACGCACTGCCAGCGAGTTCGACGCGCTCGACTCGACGCAGGCGGTCAGAGACGTTCTGGGTGACTTCATGGAGGCGGACGTGAACGCGCGGCTGAACCAGCAGAAACGGGAGCGGTTGATCAACATGTTCCACAACGAGTTCGACGAGTGGTTCGTCGCGAATCACACCGCGGTCCAGCCGGTCACGGTGTGGGAGCGCCTCGCCGACGCACTGGACACCCGGATGGAGGCGAAGACGGTCGTGCTCGCGATGAAGATCTACGACATCGCGCATCTGATTCGCCACGGGGAGTATCTCGAATTCCCGTACGACATTCCGATTCCCTGTGATCTGCAGGTCGAGCGTGTCTCTCGAACGTCGGGGCTCACCACCAGTGCGGAGACCGACGAAGTGCTCGATGCGTGGGCCGAGCTCATGCAGGCCGTCAGCGATCGCCTCGACGAGCACGTGTCGCTGCTGCGGATCGACTCGATCGTCTGGCAGGCGGGGCAGGTGATCGGCCGCCACGAACCCGATCGGGAAGCGGCTCGTGCCGCGTTGGTGTCGCATTTCGAGACGGTCGGGCTGGACTCTGATCCTGCTCGACGGCTCGCCGAAGCACTGACGGTCACGATGTGAGACATTGGGCGTATGAACTCAGCGTCACTGCGTGAGGTCGGGCTCGTGAGTTGCGTCAAATCGAAGCGCGACGAGCCGGCCGTGCCCAAGGACCTCTACACGTCCGCTTACTTCCAGAAGATGCGTGCGTATGCGGAGCGCGAACACGACGACTGGTTTATCCTCTCGGCGAAACACGGCCTCCTGGATCCGGACGGCGAGCCGATCGAGCCCTACGACGAGACGCTCACTGGTGCCCCTGTCGCACGGAAGCGTGAGTGGGCCGAGCATGTCTTCTCCGAGCTGGCTGCGGTTGGACTCCTGGACGAGTCGATGTCGCTCGTGCTCCACGCCGGGAAGGCGTACTATGGAGAACTGCTGCCGTTGTTGGAGGAGTCGGCCGTTGCCGAGATCTCGATCCCAACGGAGGGGCTGGCGATCGGGGAGACGCTCGCGTGGTACTCCGAGCGGCTATAGATGGACAAACGCTTGTAGGCCGGCCGGGGGCTCACTTACTATTCTGCAGGCCGGACAGTGAGAGGACCGACAGCTGACTCAGAACTCGTCCTCGATGTCGGCTACCACTGCATCATTGAGCGTCGCGTCGTCGGCCAGATCCGTTTGCACAAGGAGTTCAACCAGATCCTTCCCGGAAAACAGCCGCACTGGATAGGTTGAGAGGTTCTCCTCCTGTGCGCTTTTCGTATAGTACGAGGTGGTGAAAAACAGTCCAATCTCGCCGTCGTCGATCCGGGAAGCCAGGCGACTGAGCTGTCGCCCCGAGATACTACTGCTCGTGTTCTTGACCTGGGCTTTGAAGTCGATTGCTGTATCGACACCGCCGAGCTGGGTCTCGGAGAGGAGTTCGATCCGACCGGTCAAGTCGACCCCTTTGTCGCCACTGTCGGCAGTCATCTCGACGTCACTGATGTTTTCCAGATCCTCCATCAGATACTGGATGAGATATTCGAGTTTCTCGCCTTTCTTCGGTCCATCCAGTCGTGTCCGGATGTCCTGGAGGAGATCGCCGTATCGGCCTGCTGGTTGCTGAGCTGCTGTTGAGCGAATGTTGTCTTTCCAGACGGAGTACCGTCTGATTCGGCCCTCAGTAACCCACTCCTGCCAGGCGTCGGGGCCGCCGATGTCTCTGCCTGTGCGGGCCTTGCGGTGAATCCACTCCAGTTCGACTGCATCGGTATCGAGGATGGCGAGATCGAACAGATAGTTGACGACGGTCTCCCCGTCATCGTCCTTGTGGCGTTCGATACTCATGCCAGTGAGTATACAGAGGCCTCTGAACGTCACCTGGCCAGTCTCTGGCTGTTCGAAGAGAAGGACCGGTGGTGCGTCTTTCCGATTCCCCTGTGCATAGGTTTCGGTGTAGTCGGTCTTGACCCAGTTGTTCCCGGTGGCCTCGTCGGGATCCGGTCGGTGACGGGCCTTGGCGTCGCCCCAGTACCGTGCGGTTCCCTCCTGCATGTTGATAACGTCCTCCCACGGGTTCGGGTTTTTCGTCGACCCATCGGAGGTAATGAAGACCAGGAACTCCCGGTCGCCAGTTTCCGGGTTTGCGATGGCTCGGATCCCACCGCTGTTTCTGATTCCGGTGTCGATGGGGGCGTTGAGCCATCCCTGGAACTGGTCCTTTTCTGGATCGGTGGAACTGCGATAGGTTTCGTTGACGACGTAGCGGTTCCCGTGGGCGGACATGCTTTGCTCGGTGGTCGCAGAATCGGGTGTTAAAATGTCGGATATTCTTTGGTTCTGGGAGGGCTATGGACGGCGTGTGTTTTTCCCAGCGGCACACACAGCGGGAACATGACCCGATACGTCGGCGTCGACTGGGGCGGCAACGGGTGGATCTGTGCGAGTCGGTCAGCGGACGGTGACTGGACGGCCGCAAAGCACCCGTCGTTTCTGAGTGTCTGGCACGAGTATGCGGATGCGACCCAGATCCTGGTTGACATCCCGATCGGGCTCGCACCGGAGGGACTGCGTCGCTGTGACGAGGCCGCGAAAGAGGAACTCGGGTCCCAGCGCGGTCGGAGCGTGTTCATGACGCCGCCTCGGCCAGTGTTCGACGAACCAACGTACGAGGAGGCCAAGGCGAGGATGGACGAGCTGACCGGCCGCGGTCTGTCGACGCAGGCATGGGGGATCATGCCCCGGATTCAGGAACTGGACGAGTTCTTCAAGGAAGTGCCCGATGCTTGGGGCCAGGTCCGCGAGTCCCACCCGGAGGTCGCGTTCGCCAGCCTCCGGGCAGAGGGTGCCGTGGTGGAGTCGAAACTGAGTGCCGACGGGGAGCAAGTCCGCCTCGATACCCTCGACGACGTCGACCCCGAGAGTTCACCTGGGGATGAATTCGAGCGACTCGTCGAGGAGCACATCACTGAGCAACCAGCGTACGCCCGTCACTTCTCGGCGAATAATAAAGACGACCTGCTAGATGCGATGGGCCTCACCGTCACCGCCTGGACAGCGGACGGCGAGTTCACGACCCTTCCCGAGGACCCGGATGACGATCCGGTGCGCGAGGTCCCGATGGAGATCGTTGCAGCTGACTTGGAGAGTTGACAATGTGAATCGATCCAAGTTTGGACGGTATCCAGCTACATGAATCGGGTCTATCCAGTGATAGCTACTGAGTCCTGTTTCGACGCAGAGACCAAAACCCGACTGTCCTGCCCACGTACCGTTGGAGTACGGCTGCTTCCGAAATTGCTGCAATCTCGCTCAGTAAATCGTCACGAGATACAGCAGCAGAGCTACTAGGACCCCAAATGCGATGAGATTCTTCAACTGTGTCGTTCGCATTGGCGCGAACTGACCACCGGCACCACGTGGCTGGCCGAACACGGCGTCCATGAACGCCGCTCCCACGAACAGTGTCAAGATGAGACTCCCTCCAAGGACCAGCACATTACCCATCGCTTCGTGCACCCCTGCTTGATGAATTGAGGTCACTGTGCGCTGTCTTACTAAGCTGCCATCGAACCGCCATCGGAGAGTTGTCACTCCGTGTGTACTGCGTTCCTATCTCTGGCATCGGATCACGTCCCGGTTGGGACGGTTCAATCAACGAGCTACGGGGTTATAATGCCGTGAGACCGTTTTCGCAAATTCTGGGGTGTGAACCATATCACGACCGTGAATTCAGGTCGTGACACTCATCATACCCCCGTGTATGTGACAATATACATGGACGACGACCTCGAGTCATACCTTGAGCAATACGATGGACCGCAACAGGAGACCAAGCGTGCCATCGGTCGCTATCTCCATAACCGGCCACGGGACGAGCACACACCGGCGGAGATCCACCAAGCAATCGATGTCGATGTGACCCAGGGTACAGTCGAGAACAATCTGAGTGATCTAAAGGAGGAGATGGACTGTATCGAACAGGACAAGCAGCTCGTCTACAGCTGGGGCGGTGACGGGCGGCCAAAATCTCTCCGTGAGACCGTCGGTGAGCTTCAGACCGCCGCAGCTGAAACACTTACTCAGGATCGGCTCGGTGGGGCGTTCTTTCCGACGGTTATCGCAGTCACTATTTTCATTGCAGGGTTGGTCAATGGCGTCTTTTTCACACTCCTCTCACTGCTGGGTCGGAATCGACTCTGGGACACTACTGCCAGGGAGACGCTCCTTGCTGCTGGCTCTGCCACGACGTTCGCAACTGCTATGCTGCTCGTGGCCCCGCTCATCCTTGGTCTGGAGCGACTGGTCGCTCGCCTTTGATTGCAGATTCGAATTGTATGAGCAAAGTTCGTTAGCTGTGATTCTGCGTCTCGGGTTAGCAGCTCCTGGAAATCAAAGCACCCACTGAACGATCGTCGTTCGGTCGGGGTGGATACTGTTGGACCCAGAAAGCCCCCGCGGGATCCGGTCCCGCGACCGCACCTGCGCTCCTCACAGGTTGCGGTGCTTGGTGGGTCGGGGTTCCCGGACCCCGCGGCCCCTTTCAGTCCCGCCCGTCGTTGGTTTGTGAGCAGGCTGGACCCGATTCTCTCACCCATTCTGTTTTTGGCTCGCCCCGCTCGCAGCTGCCGGCCGGCGCGTCACTCGCGACCGACCATTCCGGGCATGCGGCGAGCGTGCTCGCCGTTCCGGGCTGAAATGCATGTGCCCTCGCGCCAGCGGGTAAGCGCCGGGGGTTGCGCGCCGTGGGTGCTCACCCGCCACCGCATACTCCGCTGGACGCTCGCGCCGGCCGGGTCTGCGCGCGTGGCTGGTTGGGTCCCGTCATGACAGCGCTCTCGCTCGCGCCCCAGGGGGGCGCTCACGAAGGCGCGAGCGAGAGCGCAGTGGCTGGTCGGTCTGTGTCCGGAAAACCGCGATGTTGGAGCATCGCGGGTCGGCGCGTGCGCGCCTTCGGAACCAGTGAGTTCCAATGAATTCTAACACCGAGATCGTTGATAAGGATTCGGTCGACGTACAGCACCCCAAGTACCGGTCGGACAACGAGTACGCGGTCGACGAGGACGCCGAGTTGCGGCCAACGGTCGAGTTGGAGTCGCAAGGCAAGGTCGATACGAACCATCCCGAGGCCCAGCCGGAGAGCATGACGCTGGAAGGTCAGGAACGGTTCGAGGCGCGCGAACAGGAGATCAGGCGGACGCGCCAGCGGCTGGATCGCCGGCTGGACTCGGATCGAGAGCACCGGACGCGACGCGTGGCGGCCGATGGCGGGGTCGAGCGACGGCGGGAGTTCCAGGAGCGCGCGGCGAGCGTGGCACCCTCCCAGGGGCCGGACGATCCCCGAACGCGACTGTCGCAGACGCAGTTGGCGGCGGTGAATCAGAAAGCAGCCCGGTTGGACGACGAACTCGACGGGTGGACCCGTGCAGCGATCAGTCGGCGGCTGGCGAAACGGGTGGTCGACGGGGCGGACGTCCAGTCGGCGGCGCTGAAGGTGGTCGAGGCGTGTCAAAAAGAGCCCGGGACGGTCATTCCGATCCGAGCCGTGTCGGAGGTCGATCGGGCGCGGGTGAGCATCGAAGGTCGCGTGAGCACTCTCTGGGAAAGTTCCCATCCAGCGATACGTCAAGTCGGGCTGATCGAAGACGACACGGACCGGATCAAGTGGACGTCCTGGGCTGCGTCGCGGATGCCGATCGTCGAGGAAGGTGACACGGTGTTGTTGCGGAACGTGGCCAAGAACTGGTATCAGGGCCGCTGTTCGGTTGCCCTGACTGGCGACAGTCACATCGCCTTCCCCGAGGACGAGCCGGTGTAGGCCCGTCTGGACTTCATTTTTTGCCGTGTTGGAGGGTGTGATCCGTCTGGTGAGAGATGTAGTAGCGATGCGGAGTCGGAATCTGCCGTGCATACGCGTTTCAGATTCCGTCGGGGACGGGAGTTTCGTCGGTAAGCTAGTGTTCGCCACCACCCAGCGGCCCACCTCCCCACCCTCCGCTCCCGGCCGCAAGCGGCCGGCAGCCACGACCTCACAGCACCCGTTCGACTCTGGTGTCTGGCGTTACAACCAAGTGGTGATGATCGGAGATCTTGGCTCAAACGCATTATGAGAATTCATTCTCATTACTGACTTGACCGATTCAGAGGTATGCCGCGTACTATTTCAGAGTTAAGAGCAGACAATTCAGTTCGCATGCCATCAGTGCGTCCGTCGGTAATTCAGCATAGATAATGCCCTCATCGTCCTGCTTAGGGCTTAGTCACTTGTTCCAACGACGGTCCACAGTTCTCTTCCCGCAATTGCTAGTCCAGCACCACCGACTATGGCGACGAAGGACTGGTAGATGGCAGATATGTGTGCCAGCAAAGCTCCCGGGAGCCACGACATTCGGCTTGTATATACTGGCGACGGATCCGGCTGGGCATTACGCTCCACAATTGCCCGTGTTTCGTTCAGGCGCGACTCAGAAAGGCCACGGCTGCTAAGTTGCCTCTCGAATTTACTGTACGAGGGACCATCGTACTGGTTGATATCGTTCCACATTTCCGCCAGTGTATGGCCCCGCTGCCAGAGCGAAGCGTCGAGGCGGGCAAGCACTACAGCACCCCATCTGTACGCAATGTCTTCGGACTCTGCCGTGGCTAAGTTTGTTGTTGGCTGATGCTGTGCATATCGTGCCAATGCAGCGTCGAATTCAATCGGCGATATCAACCCTTGTTCGAGGGTAAGTTGGGCAGCATAGTAGGTTGCACTCGCCTCCTGAAACCAAGAGAAATTCTCGCCAGAATACTCGACCTGACGCGTATGGATGTACTCGTGAATCCAGACGTTCCAAGCTGAATGAATCGAAGCGTCGGCCTCGATAATGATATTGTTCTGGAATTCTGGCACGAAGCCGTCGGCAGCGGGAATCGGCTTCGGTGAGGGGAAGACATACACCGTCGAATAGGTAGTTCCACCAGAGAGCGAAGCCGCAGCATTTGAGAGCATATTGAGTCTTGGTTCTGGGTCGAATCCCGTTGCCTCTGGCTTGATGATTGTAATGTTCTGGCACCCGGCCATCGTCGAGTGACGCGTATACTCCCCAAGGTAGAGAATATCTAAACCGATGAAGCCCGACGCTGCTGGTTGGAGGGTGACATCCGGACCACCATGTTCGGGTGTCGGGGCAATAATCCATTCAGGGCCAGCGGTATACGATGCGTTAGGAAACTGACCCTCCTCATCATGACCCATCTTTGTAAGCGCGTAGCGGAGCGTTAGCCGATCACCTTGGTCGGGAATGGTTCTTAGCTGATCACCGTCTTGTGAGAAACCCGACTGGTTGACGAGTTTGGCTCCTGATGGCAGTGTAACTGTAAAGGCCTGCCCACTAGAGTTCTCGACGACCGTATAGTTGATCTCGACGATGGAGTTGTTTTCGACCGCCTGAGCAACCTCGCCTGTGACTGGGGCGGTTCCATCATCCGGAACAGGACGTGGAAGTGGCGAGTCCTGACAATCCTCTGGAGGGGTTGAAGTTTGCATCGGTGGTGGACCTGGCTGGAAGAAGAGTGCATTAGCAGCCAACGACAGAAGAAAGAGACCGAGTACAAGCCGATACCAGTTCACGGAAAATGTTTCAAATGAGACTAAAATAAATGTCTAGCCCATCTCTCTACCTTTACAAGGAAGTAGGATTGCCGTCAGTCGCGGGGCGGTTACTCACTGGCTCTCATCCGATGTGCCTGAACCGATTGTTGAAGCACGTTCAAATGTATATATGTCGAAATTCTCGACAAGCAGACTGAGTGGAAGAAAATGGTGCAGCGTCGGAAGTATTTATAAAAAATCTAAAAATTGCCCAGAAGACTATGAGAATTTAGCTCCTCGATTCATAGCTCTGGTTTCAATCGTTTTGATATCGTCATAGGGCACAGATATTGGATCTGGATATATAGCAAATACAGCGGGTCCTAAAGATGACATTCCGGCCGCGTACCCTCTATTTTGGAGCTCTTCAACTATGGAAAGTGAGTCAGGTTGTCGCTGTAGTTCTCTCTTTTTGAATCCGATCTCTTGGATCTGTTTGACTGAATCCCTAAATAGGCCAAAATCCGGTTCTGAAACACTAGGTAAGAGTTTCATCAAAATAATATGCGAGAGCTCTTGTACTTCGGAGATGGGAATCGGGCACTCGTTATTAAATACGGATACCTCATCAGATCCATAGGCGCCAGTCGAATCAGGAATTAGTATTTTGATATTCCAATCAGGGAAATCCAGTCGAGAAATCACTGGTGGAGGCGATACAGATGAAGCCGAAGATGGAAGAAATCCACCTTTTTTATTTAGGTCATGGCCACCATCTAATACAAACCCTCCCTTCTCAAATACTGCAGTCCCAATTCCGGATGTCCCGCCACGTCCTACAACCTCAGCTACTTTGGATGTAGAGATCTCCAGGTTGTTCATTCTCGCAACCGCAAAACCAGCAGCTAAATCAGTTTGGGTACCAGAACCTAATCCCCTATGTTGGGGAATCGTTTCTTTGATTCTGATTTTGACCGGCTGAAGATTGAATTGGTCTATTACAGCTTCTGCTGCGTGTTTTGCTCTCTCTCGCATCGGCCCGTGGACTTTTAAACAGGTTGATTCTTCAACTTCCAGCATAACACCGGGATATTTTATTCCAAGTCCAATTCCGCCGTCCACACGACTCGATTCCGAACTCAAATCAATAAGTCCAAAATGAAGGCGACTACCCGTTTCTATTCTCATATGACTTTCTTCGGGGAGATAATCAAAAAGGTGGGGAACCAATTTATACGCGGATACCCAACCCGCTTATCAGAGCAGTGTACGAGCATGTCTGAAGACAGTATACCCCTGCCTCTCATAACGTCTAGTAGCAGGAAGTTTGATCACCTTCGTTACCTATCATATTTAAATAATTTAGAAGAAGAGCATGGAGTTGAACTGGTCCGCGTGCCGTTGGAATATAAAGAGATCCAGTCTGACGATATGGAATTACTGCTATCTGAGGCAATGAAAAGAAGTGCATTTGACGATATTAGAGACACATTCTTTCTTATAGAACAGACTTCAGTGTTTTTTGACGCAATGGATGGTGAGGGACCTGGACAATATTTCAAGAAGTGGTGGAATACCAAGTCAGAAGAAGACCTCAAACTAAAATTTTCTCAGAGCGAAGGAGCGACGATAGAATCGGGGTTAGCGCTAAATATCCCGGGCCATGATCCGTTAATATTGACAAATAAGCAGGAAGGGAAAATAAATCTAGACGGCCAAATCAGAGAAGAAAACGAGAGGTTCTCTTGGCTGAGCGCAGATGATTTCAATCTATATTTCATGCCAAATGGCGCAAATAAAGTCTATAATGAGATGCCAATCACGGATTTCTTAAAGTATGACTTTCGTCGCCCAATATTTGACCAGGTTTGCCAGAGAATGGGAGAATATGCGGCTATCGTAAACAGCGGTGTTTCAAAAAAACAAATAAATGCTACATTGGAATCTGCTACAAGAGATATTGTACGTAAAGATACCAAGGAGTTTGATTCAGAGACAGAGGATCCCAAGCAGTCACAGATAGGCGACTCAAGATTTTCATGATTATATGTATCGTGGGACCTTCTTGCGCCGGGAAAACAACTTCAGCAGAGTATATTGAATCAGAAACTGGTGCAAAGTATTTAGAAGCAAGTGACTTTGTCCGAAGTCGGTATGCTGAATGTGGATCTGAGGGTGAAATAATGGATTTTGTAAAAAAAGAGTTTAGTGAAGAAGGAAGGGGGACGTTTGCTTATCAGGTATGTGAACAAATAGAGGACTCAAACAGCGATTTGTCAATTATATCGGGCTTCAGAACCCAAGAAGAGATAGAAATCATTCGAAGCGAATTCGATTCGATCTCTGTGATTGGAATTTATGCCAATAGCCTCTTAAGATACCAGCGAAAATTGAAACGAGATAATCCAAAATCTGGATACACTTATCGGGATTTCTTGCAAAAGGATTTCACTGAGTATAGTTTTGGCATAATGGGAGCTCTTACCCACCAATTGGATGGTTTAATAATTAATGAAAGCACTCTTGATGAGCTATATGAATCAGTTGACAAAGAGATACTTAGTCAGATTTCCGTGTGGGAGTGAACGATTCAATTAGATTTATTTCATCACTCTTCAAATCTAGCGCATCATAAATCAAAGAATCAATCTCATCCCACTCGTGCTTTCGATAATGTTGTCCAAGTCGATTTTCGATTTTTGGACCGAGCTGCGATGGTAACGGAACTGGCAAATCCACAAGATCCCTTTTCATCTGTCGCCAAAAGCCAGAATCCATCTCTGGTAACGAGGATTTTAGAAGAAATTCGAACACACTGCTATTGAGGGCGGCTGCCAAGGCGTCGAGTTCCTCTTCAGAGAAAAATGAGTAACAAGTATTGTGCGATATCTTTCGTTCTGTCACAGCGAACCTAGATGTAGAAGTCAAGTCCGGTGTAACGATTCTCTTCGAAGTCTCCAGATCGGTCTGGATAGTGTCATGCGTCTCATACCATATTTTTCCCTGCTCTCTAACACAGTATCTTTCTTCGAGAGCAGGTCTATGATATTCGAGATATTTCTTGACCTCTGGATAATTATCCAAATCCATGGGAGCCCCATTTTCATCATACGGGTTTATAATGTATCTATCCTCGCTAATTTTCCCCTTCTTAACATCTTCTCCCTTGATCAGCGGATAAACAACCTTAGCAGACATTCTTTGTGCGTCATTCTCACTCAGTATGTAGATATCATCCGCACCAGTAGCAATTCCAGTTTTAATTCTTATATTGGTGTTTTTTATTACAGGGTTCCTGTTTCGTAGCTTAGTTTGGAGTTTCTTGATTTCAGGCGAGGTAAACAACCAGCCGTCAGTACTGAGAGCATTCTGATTAATCTTAGTACAGAGGTTTGGCATAGAGCCAGAATCGCAGTTCAATGTCTCCGATAATTCTCCTAAACTAGCCGTATCGCATTCACAATACCAAAACTCATTCTCTCTTTGATAATTTGGAAAGGAATTGTCTTGCCTTCGTAAAATAGTAATTGATGGGTACGCATTAACGACTGGGAACGGATTGTCTTCGATTTTGATTATTGAATTGAGGTATGTCCTGTTGAGAAGTATTTCTCTGAGTTTTTCGCCGTAGTCGGTGTGATGGAATCGATCAGGTGTGACGAATCCCAAATTCCCATCAACATCCAGTAGTTCAGTTCCTCTTTCAAAGAAGAGAAGATATGTGTCATATTTACCGGTAGCAGAGTCGTACTGCTCTCTATATATCTTGTCATCTTTGTCAGATATATCTCTATTTTTTATATATGGTGGGTTTCCAACAATAACATCAAATTTTGAATATGATATCTCTGTGTCTCGTTTTAATGAATTGGCGTGGAATATCGGAAGTGATGAAACCGGATTGGACTTATCCGCTGCTACGATCTCACTATCCAACACACTCAAGATATGCTGAGCGGTTCGCCAGACAGCGAGCGAATTTATGTCATATGCATATATGTTATTTTTCACTGTGGAGATGATTTGTTCGGCACCTTCTGATGTTTCGGGGTCATATCCGATCCGAATCATCCGATCACGAAGTCTTTCAGTGATAGCCCTAACAAAGGAACCAGTCCCACACGATAGATCAGCAATTTTTTGATGTTCTATTTTATTATCGGCGGTATATCCAACAGAATCCAAAATAAATTCAACTATTGGTTCAGGTGTATAGACATCACCAACACCAGTGATAGGATTACCCTGGTATCCTTCAATTTCGTCAACCTTAGAATCACTATCCCGTATTTTTTCAAGTAGCTCATCATCGACATGGAAAGGCTCTAAATCATCAGGATAGTCAAATCTGTTTTTCATGGCTCACTCAGCGGGGTCAGGTACTCGACTATCTTCCCATAGTGCGTCAAAGTTCTTAGTGTAACTGTTTACTAAGTCTCCATCTGTTCTCCCTAAGAAGGTCAGAGTCTTTCGACTCGGTTCACTCATGAAATATGGGCCTACGAAAGCCTCAGAATCGACCCTAAAATAATTCGTTGGTAATCCCTCATAATATCGGACTTCCAGCGAATCGATTTCACGCTCAAGAAATCGGTTAGTGGAATCTCTGATAGTGGATTCAAGGTCTCCCCTTTCTGTATCCGCATCACCATACCAGTCGCAAATTTGTGATTCAGGGTCTAATAAGAGAAGACGAATCTCAACATTTTGGTTCCCGAGGCGATCAAGTACATCGCCTAAGTCATTCTGAAATCTCGATAACGAGATCGCCTGGATATGCAACTTGTCATTGCATCTGAGCATGAGCTCTTCGTATTGTTCCTTCTCAGCTCTTCCCCTGCCCCCCTGTATGTCCAAGATACCCCATTCTTGAACTAGATCATCTACGAGTTCTTTCTGCTCACCTAACTTGAATAACTTATAATCAAACATTCGGACTGCGCCAGCAGCAATTATTGGTAATCCTATATTTAGCCCAATTGTGCTTTGACTTGGAAAAAACACAGACATAGTTCCAATTACCACGGCCCCAACTAGAATCGCACCAATATTAATCGCGAGAAAGCGGTTACGCCGCGTTCGATATTTCTCTAAGTACATCCATCAAACGAGAATGATATCCTATGGATAAAAGTCCAGCTATTATATTCTCGTTCGACGATTGAAGAAGTAGGTCCCCACGGTTAAAAAGGCCAGTTGGCTGTAATTCTACAATGGTTTCTCAGCTGAATGAATATGCTTAGGAAGTGTTTTAACGGGCTCATCATTTAGATGATGGACACTAGATAATTTCAGTTTGCACTGCGGTTTAGAGGGATACAGACGACTGACTTTGAGCCATTCAAATGTATGATCAAATCCTGCGGTGCCTATTCGCAAGACTATCGTATATCGTTTATAAACGAGCCGTCGGTCGCGTGCTTGATTTCATTCGATTATTGAACAGGGGTCCTGCTGTCCTGCGATTCGCCAAAATCTACTGGATAGGTTAGAGTCATAAACCCCGGATTTGAATCACGTGCGCATCAAAACTGGCAGGGGACCAATAATCAAAAAACATACAGAAAACACCTCCCACGCACCACCGCCGACCCACTGACCAAGTCTGAATCGAACTAGAATTAGCTTCGAATGTTCTTCAGTTTCGTCGAAATGCTCCAACCCTCATCGCTATCCATGTAGCGATAAATCTCCCAAATGACGATTGTCGCAAGCGGTGATAGAATTAGGGAAACATTCCCCGCAGTAGAACTAGTATACGAGCCGGTAGGAAGAACAATTGTAATTAGCTGAGAAATTGGATTCCACGCGCCGCGATACATCTCGAGAAGAACGAATACGAGAGCATAACTTCCCACAAGTACATAGCCGATTTGAAGCAGTCGAATATATCTTCTTTCCACGATAGTGTGTGAGCGGTGGTTTTCACTATCTGAATCTCGCGGATCTATCATTTCTGGGTCGGGCTTTTTCTTTTTCAAGTATTTCCACTCATCACTAAACACCGGTGCAGGAAGTTCTTCCTCGATCTTATTTAGGATCGTGTACCTCGCGTTGTTCAGCCGTCTATATGACTGAATACTACCGTACCAGTAGTGGCAGGTGATTGCTCCGATTGCGGATGCGAACAGAATAGACGCTGCCAAATTGATTCCAAGAGTAGCCTGACTGAGGCCGAACAGACCTGCCAAGAGCGTAGTGAGGATGATGCCGAAGGTACGATTAGTTTGAATCCGCTGACTACTCGTCTCTATCGCTACCTCTGAATAGTGGATATACTGATCAACAAGTCGGTTCTTCTCCTCATCATCGAGATCTTCATGAAAAAAGTCGTGCTCCGTCGCTTCAGGGTTTTCAGGTTCTGACTCTGGGGAATCCTCCGGGCTTTCTTCAGGCATATTCACCAAGTGCTTGAGCTACCGAAGCTCTGGTCCATCCGACGGTCTCGTCGGCTGATTCCTCGATATAGCCCGGGATGTTTTTTTGACCCTCTGGCTTTACAGCTACTATGGGTTTGCCGAGTTCCTCTGCAATCTCGTGCTCTCTAGGGATCCACGTACTGTAGGCCTCTGAGCCGTACATTCCTGCAGAAGTAATGACCACAGATGCATTTCTCATCCGATTTCTAAGGCCATTTTCTAGTTCTTCATTAGTTACGGTTTCCAGCTCTTTCTCCTCTGGTACAGAGTGGTTTTGCCAGTCGAGCGAAGGGATGTTGCTTAACAGATTCACGATGCCCTGATAGTCATCATCATACCTCCAAGAATGAGAGATGAATACATTGTACTGCTTATCGTCCAGCTTCTGAGCAGCACGGGCCAGTCTTGATGGAGAGTTTTCATTCTCTTCAGAGCCGAAGATAGACCCAATTGCTTTACCACCAACGTAGGTTGCAGCCAGTATCGCAAGGCCCTCCTTCCACGTCAGGTCTTTCTGATCTAAGCTGCGAAGTTCCCGCAGATTCAGATCTCCTTTTCTGTTCGGTGATGGCCCATCTCGCCACGGATCACGTCCTCTATTTGGATCCATATACAGTAATCAATCTCTGATTTCGCTAAGGAGCGTTGGTTCTGATTGCGTCAACTATCGAACCGCCGTTCCACCCGACCATCGTATCCGCCGCATCCTTGACTTCTTCTGGAGTTCTTTCCTGACCCCAGGGTTTGACGCCAACAATAGACTTACCTAAGTCTTCTGCGATTTGCATTTCCTTCTTAATCCAGTAACTGTGCTCAGAGTACATCCCCGCTAGAACGAGGACGACAGAGCTAGGACCAATCTGTTTTTCTCTCAGGTGTTGCCGTAACTCGGCGTTGGAACTAGCATCAATCTCCTCTTCCTGAGGCACGCTATAGTTGCGGAATTGAAAGTAGTTCTTTTCTTCTAGAAGGTCAACTAGCCGTTCATAGTCATCCTCGTAATCCCAAGAGTGAGAGATGAATAATGAATATTCATCTCGTCGATTCTTACTCAACTCCACCTCATTAATTGTCACATCTACCATAGCCTTTGATAAGAGTGGCTTACCTTTAGACGTTTCTCACATCCTCTTCTCAGGAGAATCGACAACTTCAACAAAAGATATAGAGTGGTTTTATTTGACATCAGAAACATACAATACAAAGCTAACAAGGATCATTGCCAGCACTCCTCGGGTCACCAGCTATGCTAGCGGTTCAATCTATTTCTGAAGTGACCCGGCATACTTTGTATCCTTTGGGTTATTTTACTCTGTTGTAGTCGGGAACATCGGCTGAGGTTCATATTCAGCTATCGTCGTCGCGTTCGCTCGGGTGCGGAGAATCCGGAGCGGCCTTCTCCCATGCATCGACGTCGATATCCTTATCTTTCTCGTCCAGCCGTTCGAGTGTCTGGTGGGGCTCGTAGGCGGCACTCACTCGGTCGAGGTCTTCGGTGATCGCCCAGTACTCCCCCTTGTGTCGAATCAGGTCACGGGACTTGAGCCGTGATAGCGCTGTCCCGACAGTATTCGAATCCTCGCCGATCGCACTCGTAATCTCGGATCGGGTGAATGCCTGATCTCGATGTGTGTACAGGTGCGTAATGACCTGCTCTGGGACGCTTGGCCCCTCCGGGAGATCCCCGGCCTCAAAGTCGTCGATGCTCAGTGGCATATAATGTGATTGGTGTGCTGACGTAATCACTGTACTGCCGTACTTCAGTCAGCGTCTATCGGTGTGGCCGGGACCTCCACAGCGGTTCCTCCCATTGACCGATTTCAGTGTGGGAGATCTCGTCCCGTCACCATCACTAAGAGACCTCTCTGACATGACTCGGTAATGACCGATGCACGCAGTCTCACCGGAGAGCTCGCGGCGACGTTCACGGATGTCATCCACGAGGTTGATACGGAAATCGGGGAGAACCGCACCTACGGTGAAGGTATCGGCCCACACGACGAGGACGATCAGGTCGATGCGCTCGTGAACGCAGTCCGTGCCCGGGAACTCTTTGACGGAACAGTTGCCACAGCAAAGTCTGATTCTGGTGCAGTGAGCTATCCTGGTGGACAGTCAGCTGATTTGCGTATCGAACGGGGGAGTACGACAGAATACTGTGAGGCCAAACTGCTCCGCTTCCAGAAAGCAAACGGGAATCCATCGACACGAGGATTCAGCAAGGTGTTTAACCCATTTCAGGACCACAGCCCTCGTTCATTTATTCACGATGTTAGCAAACTTGCCGAGTCAGATATCCGCGCACGTAAGATATATCTTGGGCTGTACTATCGGCCTGTCGATGGTGCGGGTTCTGAAATCCAGAGTTCGGAGATTGCGGAGAAGTTCGCAGCGGATGTCACTCACTGGACGGACCACCCAATCAGTGTCGACACGGTAGCACAGTTTTCCGATCTCCAACACGAGGTTCACCAGCGTGGTGCGATCATCGTTTGGACACTCGATGATCAGCCCAGACGGTTCTTTTGACTGTCCTGAGAATCGGAACTGGCTATTTGGCTCTTCCAATTCACGAGTACTCAGTTGTAGGAGAAGACACGAGAGTTGTGATGACAGGAGATGGGTAACTTATTTCGAGCGTGCTGACTATAGAGCGTGAACTCAGCACAGTCCCTCGTACTACGAAAAAGATTCACCGAGAGAAAGTCCGTCGGGTTGAACACCAGGCTCAAAGAAACCGGCATCATCCAGTTCAAATTATTCGATGGGAATCGGTATAGAACCCAATCGAGTCGATCAGGTTGTATCTACTTCCGTAGATGATGGCGCCGAGAAGGCAACCGCGCTCCGGCTGGAATACAAGATCACAGACGGCCATACTGAGGAGAAAACAACCCGTGACTACCGCATTCTGCTTGAATACTCGGAGTACAACTTCGGTGGAGAGTTATAACAAAAATCCGTTGCAAATTCAACAATTTTCAACCTATCCAGCCTCTGGCCAGTCCCATTTTAGAAGGGGCGTGAAACTCTGTCTCCGAACTCCAGTATATCGACAGACGGATCCCCAACGGCAGAATGGGGAACCTGATCGATACACAGAAATCCTTGCACGGCCGGCGTCGCGAAGTGATCCGGGCCGGTGGTGAAGTACCGGGTTTCTGATCCGTTCTTCTCTTTCCGGGCGTAGATCATGTACTCCAGCAGCTCCTCCAGACCGTCGGCGGCGGTCGACTGCAGTCTGGTATACTTAACCTCGCCAATTGCGATGCGCTCGATCTCGTCAGTGTCGACGTCTCGTCTCAATAGCACGAAATCGGGGCGGCGTTCGTCCGGGCTGGTTGGCCGCTGGTGACCGAAAACAGCCTCGGTGGACCTCGCTTGCGTGTTCAGGAGGTGATCCAATCGACGGAGATAACGGTCCTCATCTTTGGACTCCGCAAGGTCCTCACGGTCGAAGACAGGAGGTTTGAACGTGAGCATATTACCGCCAGTCCAGTTGTGATAGAGTTCGTACTGTGTCTCGGACTCTCGCCAGGCAGCGACCAGGTCGGTCGGCCCGGTGATCAGCCGGAGTCGGGGGTTGTCGTACGCCTCCAGCAATCTGAAGACCCAATACAGTTCGAAGAGGGTAGGGACCTCGTCGTAGTCCTCGCGTTTGGGATCGGGATAGAAGAGTTGACGTCCCAGCAGCGATTTCGCTTCACTGTCGTCGATATCGTGGCGTTTGAGTCTGCGATACCAGTTGAGGAGATCTGCCGCTTCACGGTACAGTGGACTCCGAGATTCGCTGACCGCTCTGATCATGCGGTCGCTGACTGTCACGTCGGCGTCCTTGAGGGAGCTCAGATAGACGTCGCTGAGTCCGGCTTCGAGGTGGTTCTGGAGCATCGAATCGTCCAGCCAGAGATCGAACCAAGTGGCTTCGTCCTGGTCAACAATGTCGCTTGCTCGGCTGTGAGCGTCGTGGATGGTCGTCAATAACTCCCAGAGAACGAGGTTCTCGGGCGTCGTTACTGTTTCTTCCGTGAGTTCGCAGGCGAAGGTGAGCGAGTCTGGATTGCCTTCTCGGTAGCGTGCCTTGATCGTTTCCTGCCAATTGATCCGACCTCGGAGTTGACCCTCGAACTGCTGCGTCTCGCGTTTCGTAGTGGTGTAAAGTCGGCGGAGCCGCCGTCGAAGTAACGATATGAAATCCATCACACCGTAATCCAAGGTCACCGGGACGTCAACCTCCAACCGCGGTGGTCGCTGTTCGGCCTGAGGAGACAACTTCTCTCCCGATAAGAGGAAGTGGATATCCAGTAATTCGTCTATATTCTCGATATTGAGTGTGGGATCGACGTTTTCGAGAATGGAGTCCAGCTGGATACCCCGTCCGAGGTAGACACTAAACGAGGAGGCAATTTCTCTGACAAGTTCCTCGGCCGGGGTTCGTAGATCGTCTTGCCCCGGCTCGGCGGCGTCAACTCCCATTCTCGTCGCTGAATTCGACTTCGAAGTAGTCTCGAGCGAACTGTTTCAGTTGACCTGTATCGACGACATCGATGTCGTCTTCGTTCACCGATCCGACCTTCTCCGGGAAATCCCGCTGTTTCGTCTTCGGGAGCCCCTCAAGTTGCGGCATGACGAACATAATAAGAGCATCTGTGTAGTCCGTGGAATCGCCACCACGAACCTCGGCCAGGATATCCCGGACGATCGCAGGGCCGATGGTTCGAACCTCGTTGATGGTCCTCCAGAGCTCGGCGGTGATATTCGCCGTTTCCTCCGGGACAGTCGTACCGAACCAAGCCTTGGCGTACTCCTGGATAAGGTCTTCTTCGATGTCTTCCGCAGTGGGAACCGACACAGGGATGAAAGCGAAGCGCCGCATGAACGCATAGCTCATTTGGTACAGTGAGGTCTTGTCATAGGTGTTCATCGTCGCTAGGAGTCGCCAATCCGGTGGAATGAAGTAGTGGTTAGAGTCCAATGACGAGACTTCAGTGTCGGTGGGGTCACCGACGAGCGTTACTGGCCTCTCGTTCTTCCCATCGAAGGGAAGCCTGATAGTCTCCCCAGTAAGTGCCGAAAAGAGCGCGCCGAACGCTTTGTCGATATCGGCACGGTTGAGTTCGTCGATAATCAGCCACTCATTCGCCGGTGTTCCCTCTTCATCGGTCATGAAACGATCAAGAAACACCCCGGGATGGAATTCGAGACTTCGATCGGTCTCGGGTCGATAACCACCAATGGTATCGAAGGTCGACCAATCGGCAGATGCCGTAACCATTTCGTGATTCTCATCGACGTAGTGGCGAGCGACCTCCCTGGCCAATTTGGTCTTTCCAGTTCCCGGCGGGCCAGTAAGTATCACGTGTTTTCCGTTTTCGAGGGCAGACTGAATCCGATTCAGGAGCCGTGTCTTTTGATCCTGAGTGAACACGAGCTCCGGTAATTCGATGTCATCGTCGCTGGTTTCGATAACCGAGGATCGTTCAGCCTGCCATTCATCAAAAATATCAACACCGTCGTCTTCGACCCCGTCTTCTTCGGGTATCTCTTTTCCATTCCCGTATTTATCGTCGACGCGTTCGACTTCGAGCGTCTCTACAAAATCGTTTATTGTATCTTCAACATCATAAGCGATATCAGCAACCTCCATCCGACGGCTCAGGGCCCCGATGAAATGATCCAGGCTTGGTTCGAACTCGTGTACGGTCCATTGATGAAACAGTTCCTTATCGGGCTTGAGACAATTCACCGACACCCCACCATCCGGATCGACGGTACCCACGGTTACCCAGTCGACCCCGATGAACTGAGAGTGCTCGAACTCTCTGGAATCGACATTAGCTGCGATGTCGTCGTGTGTTTCCACACCTTTGACATCCGGGAACTCGTCGAAAGAGGCAGTCACTCGACCGATGCCATATGGGACATCGATCGAATTTACTCGAGATCCGGCGACAATGATGTCTCCTGTCTCGATTTCGTGTTGGAAGTTATATATTTGACGTTCAGAATCCTGTGTTCGATCGCCTGTGGGGCTATCGGGGGATTCTGGAATATCATCAACTGACCAGCCGATAGAGGCGAATTCGTTCTCTACCCAAGTTGGCCAATATTCTCCACCTTCCGGGGAGATAGTCCACACTCCTTTGCTACCGATATCGAACTCGGGTGTTGCATAGAGTGTATCGAGAAAGTGGTCGTAAGTCTCAACAGCTGTAACGAGATCTCCGACTACGGCCCCGGTACTACTCAAATCATCGGGACTGTATTCTTTCACAAAGACGGTCCCACTGTTGTATACTTCGGATCGGTTAAGCTCCGATGAGAGTTCAGCCTGTTTCGCTGTGAACCCGTTGGGAACGTCGATTATCTCGCGGTAACGCTCGGCATGACGTTCGAGAATAGTAGCAGCGGTCGGGCCGACTCCACTTCGACTCGATGTTCTCATTGCCTCGGCGGATCCTTGATTCAGAGTGAGGTAGAGCCGCTTTTTATCCGGATCGAACAGATAAACGACATAAATGCCAGATTGAGTCGTCGTAGTCTCGTCGGTTCGTTCGATCGGTATATAGGGTATATCAGAGATGGCGCCCTGGCCGAATGTTGGGTTGATATTGTAATTACCACTCTGGTTACCCAAGGCAGCCTCCACAGCAGGTTCTGTTCGGTTACCGATTAGATCCTGAATGTCAGGAAAGTCACTCGTCCTATAACCTCTGTTTTCAGGACCACGATCGTCCTGCTCCGATCCAGGGTAACTCTCAAGAATCCGCCGCAAAATGCTCGGAAGGTTCTTCGCCTCTTCGATAGGTGTCAAATAATAGGTTTTGTCTCCATCAAGATTGGTTTCACTGCGATCGATATACCCTCTGTCAACAAGGAATTCAACAATGCGTGACCCCTTTCGTGCGGAAATGTCCAACTCCTTCCAAAAATCGACTTGATGAATGCCTCCTGATTCATAAATCAGTTCTAACCCCACTTTTTCCAATTTCCGGCCGTGGTGAATCGCCAGACGTAGCGTGATTTTACTGTTTCACTGCCTGCGTGATGTTGTAA